>JBLXDQ010000001.1:0-348942 GCA_048263945.1 Epibacterium sp.
TCTGCCGTGGGTGTAGGATACTTGAGAGGAGTTGCCCCTAGTACGAGAGGACCGGGGTGAACGAACCACTGGTGGACCAGTTATCGTGCCAACGGTAGTGCTGGGTAGCTATGTTCGGAAAGGATAACCGCTGAAGGCATCTAAGCGGGAAGCCCCCCTCAAAACAAGGTATCCCTGAGGGCCGTGGAAGACCACCACGTCAATAGGCCGGAGATGTAAGCGCAGCAATGCGTTCAGTTGACCGGTACTAATCGCCCGATTGGCTTGATCTGATCCAGTAATAGACAGCCACACCAAAAAGCAAAAAACTTGACAACGTTGATCCTCTGAGCTAGTAAGCTCAACTTGGTCTTCATTCGGTTGGGGCCACAGCACGGGCGAAGCACCCGGTCCCTTCCCAGGCCGAGTTAACGTCGCGCCGATGGTACTGCGTCTTAAGACGTGGGAGAGTAGAACACCGCCAAACTGTAAAGACCCAAACAATCCATTCTAAACAAACCCCAGCAAAGCACCGCGGGATGGAGCAGCCAGGTAGCTCGTCAGGCTCATAACCTGAAGGTCGTAGGTTCGATCCTACTCCGCAACCAATCTTCCACAGTTTATTCGAACCGCCAATGGAAGTGGTCCCAGAAAAGGACAGTTTTGCAGCTTTTCTACGGTGTATCGTTGACGTGTGATCAACCCCCGGCGGTCAGCGAATGTTAGTGCATGATTGGCTAGGTTCCATCGGGGTGAAGGTTTCGGGGCCGGTGGGCGGTAGCCCAGGGCACTGTGAGGTCGTTTAGTGTTGTGTGTTTTCCATTGTTCGATCAGGATTTGAGCCACCAAGGCTGCAAAAACTTCGCCATTGAGCAGTTCATCCGGAAGCGGCATTGACTTTCGCAGTATCCGTTCTGGCGACCCCGGTTCAATGTAGGCGGTTTTAACATAACGGTCAATCAATCTCGACGGCCCGAGCTATGAACTCCGGGCCGTTGTCTGATCGATGTAGGCAGGGACACCGCGCAGGATGAACAGGCAGTCAAGGCGTCGATGACCTGGTCAGGTCAGCCACCTCTTCACCGATCGCCAGGCATTCCCGGCTATGTTCATCCAGGATGTTCAAAGTCCGGAACGCTTTCCCGTCATCTGTCCGATGAACGAAGTCATACGACCAGACATGGTTGCGATACTCTGGCCGTAGTCGAACGCAAGAGCCATCGTTCAGCCAGAGCCGTCCTTTCTTTGGCTGTTTCGTTGGCACTTTGAGCCCCTCACGCTGCCATAGGCGTTCAACACGCTTGTCGTTCACCCGCCAGCCCGCATCTCTCAGCAAAGCCGCAATCCGGCGATAGCCGTAGCGGCCATATTGTCGAGCCAGTTCGATCATGTCGGCAACCAGCCGGTCTTCATCGGCACGACCAACTGGCAGCCGCCTCTGGGTGGAGCGATGTTGCCCCAGGACACGGCAGGCACGACGCTCTGAGATGTGGAAATGGCTCCGCACATGGTCGATGCAGGCACGGCGACGCGAAGGGCTCAGTAGTTTCCCCGTGCGGCCTCGGACAAGATCAATTTGTCCAGCGTCAGGTCCGATACGGCCCGCCTCAGACGCTCATTCTCCTTCTGAAGTCGCTTAAGTTCTTTCAGTTGGTCGGCTCCCATGCCGCCATATTGCTTACGCCAGCGATAGAATGTCTGCTCGGTTATCTGCACCTGTCTGATCGCATCAATGCGCGGCATTCCTTGGCCGCAAAGCACCTCAACCTGCCGCAGCTTCGTGACAATCTCTTCCGGTTTGTGTCGCTTGATTCCCATTTCTGATCCTCCGTTTCCTAACTATAGGGGCGGACCACTTCAGTGGGGGAGGATCACATCGCACCGAGGCGGATATGAAGCCCGGCCCGGTTGTCGGCTACGCGCCGCTGCGTGCAGGCGAGAATATGGATGTGGCCGCGATCCTGACTGAAGAAGTGGCGCCGGGCGACATGTTGATGCTGATGGTTCACAGCGAGGCGGGTGGCATGAAGACCGGCGTCTTTGAATACACGCTGGGTGCCAAAGAAGACGGTCCGATCAAGGTCGAGGACAAACTGGTCATGGCCGTCATCACCGCGAAATAATCCGGGCCGTATCGTTCAAGCATCTTCCGCGCTTCGGAAACCTCCGAGGCGCGGTTTTCGCGTGTTTGACTTGCGCGCGTCTATCGCGGACAGTCGTCATCATGAGGCATGAGACCGTACAGTGACAGGACCCGCAGACATCGAGAATATGTTGGCGCGCATTCAGTTGCGCGACAAAGCGGCTTTGGCTGCGCTTTATGATGCAACAAGTGCGAAACTCTTTGGGGTCTGCCTGCGTGTCTTAAAGAACCAAAGCGAAGCCGAAGATGTGCTGCATGAGGTTTACCTGCGGATTTGGCGCAAAGCGGACAGCTATGCGGTGACGGGGCATAGCCCGATGACATGGCTGATTACTGTGGCGCGCAACCTGTCGATTGATCACCTGCGGCGCCGCCGCCCGCATGTTTCGGATGCCACAGTGATGGCGCAGGTTGCCGATGACCGCCCGGGCCCGGAGGCCGCGGCCATTGCGCGTTCAGAACGGGCGCAGATCCATGCCTGTCTGGATGAGCTGGACGCGGACAAAGCGGGCGCCGTGCGCGCGGCCTATCTTGAGGGGGAAACCTATCAAGAGCTCGCCGACCGGTACGCGGTACCGCTGAATACAATGCGGACGTGGTTGCGCCGCAGCTTACTCAAACTGAAAGAATGCCTGACCCGATGAGCCAGCCAGAGGACACATATGACGACGACGCCCTTGCGGCGGAGTATGTGCTTCATCTGCTGACCGCAGCAGATCGGGCTGCGTTTGAGGCGCGTCTCAATGCAGAGCCCGCTTTGCACCGGCTGGTGCAGGCGTGGGAGGCACGTCTAGTGCCCTTGGCGGCGGACCTGCCAGAGGTGCAACCGCCCGACAGGCTGCGGGGGCAGCTGCTGGCTGCCCTAGAGCCCGACAAAACACCGCCGCGCCGCAACCCGCTTCTTTGGTTCTTGGGGGGGCTTGCGGTTGCGATGGTTGTGGTTGCGCTTGTCTTTGGCGGGGGGCTGCGGCCTGAACTTGATCTGACACCGGCCTTTGGCACCGAACTGGCCTCGGGCGAGGGGGATCTGGTTCTCTCCGTTGCGGTGATCCCAGCCACGCATGAGTTGGTGATTGAACGCCTTGTCGGGGCAATGCCCGAGGGGCGCGTTCACGAGCTTTGGCTGATTGCCGAAGGAGCCGATGCGCCGATCTCTCTCGGGTTGCTCGACCGGGGGGGCAGCACCCGTATTCGGGTGCCGGACGAGATCGCACCAGGGGTGCGCAGCGGCACAATTGCATTGTCGCTCGAACCCTTGGGCGGCGCACCCAACGGGGTGCCGACGGGGCCGATCTTGGCGATGGCACAATTCAGCGATTTCTGATGGGGCAGGGCGCCTGTCCGATGCACGGCCGTTCCGCCTGCACGGGCCCCCCACATCTCGGTGCCTGAATTTCATTTAACTAAAAATAGACCTTTCTACCCTAGCGTGAGGCAAAGGCCAAAAGGCCGGCTCGTTGCTAGGAGACCCGTGGATGGAATTCACCTCCCACAATCAACCGGATCGCAAAGATCGAAATCGTCCTGTTGTTACAGTGTTTTGCGCCGTCTGGCACAAGCAACCAAACAAAGAAGAGCTGCTGCGTTCGCATTGGGAGAATCTCAAGGCCCAGTCGATCCCGGTGGAGCCTTGCTATATTTTCGACAATGGCGATCAAGCGCCCGAGTGGCTTGAGGCCCCTTGGCACAGTTTCGACGAACCTTTGACGATCTACGAGGCTTGGGGCGCGGGTGTTGGTCTGGGGCAGACCAAATACATCATGAACCTCAATATGGACGATCGTCTGGCAACAAACGCGATCGAGGCGATGGTCGGCACGGCAGAGGGCACCAGCGCGGCTTTGGTTGGCGGTGAATGGGCCGTCAGCTTTGACACCAGCCACCTTGAAGCTCAGTTCGAGATCAAGACGCTTTGGGGCACAACCTGTTCCTCGGATTGGCCGCTGATGCCGCAACCCAATCTGCGACTTGGCAGCGGCACGGGCGAGCGCGGCACCTTTGGCCCGGCAACCCTTTGGAACCTCGATTTGCTGGGCCATTGGTATCCCACCTATTTCAACAATGGCGAGCCGGTGAAATCGATTGGCGATACGTTGTTCTGGCGGGTCATCATGCAGAACAAGCAAAAGCTGACGCGCATTCCGATGATCGTGGGGCGGTACTACTCCAACCCCAACGATCAGGCTGAATTCCGCCCGCACAAGGACGAAGAGTTCCTGCGCGACTATGGCATCAGCCCGATCTCCTTTGCGCAATGCGTCGCCAACCGGGACTTTTCCAAGCTGCCCGGCAGAGGGCCTGCGCCGGAGGACATGAACAAGATCGAAAAGGCGAGCGCAGAGCTGGCAGCGCGCTACCGCTCTTTGGGTCTTTCGGCCACGTCGACCCAAGCAGGGCAGTAATGAGCCAACGCATCTTCATAACGGGCAGCGGCGGCATCGTCGGGCGGCACGCTTTGCGTGCTCTCGCCCGTTATGCGCCCGAGGCTGAAATCCTGCGCAACCGTGCGGATCTGACCGATCTTGCAGCGATCTCCACCTTGATCGACGGGCTGGGGGAGATTGATCTTGTCATTCACCTCGCCGCATTGGTGCCTGTTGCTGAGGTCAAGGAAAACCCGGCACGGGCGTTTTCGGTCAATGTGGGCGGTACGGTAAACCTCCTCAGCGCGCTCAGCGGCCACCCGGCGCGGTTTACGTTGTGCTCCTCTAGCCATGTCTATGCCAGCCAGCCGCATCCCTTGCGCGAGGATGACAGGACAGAGCCGGTGTCCCTTTACGGTCGCACCAAATTGATGGCGGAACAGGCCGCCACGCAGATTTGCGCCGCGACAGAGCGCAGCCTGTGCACCGCCCGGCTGTTCTCGATCCACGACCCAGAGCAAACCGGCAGCTACCTGCGGCCCACATTGGAGCGTCGCTTTGCAGAAACACCTCCCAATGCGCCCTTTGAGCTCTTCGGGGCGGGGAGCCTGCGAGACTTTCTGCCCGCGTCGGAGGCGGCGGAGCTGATCGTCCGTCTTGCGCTGTCGACGGCAGAGGGGCCGGTCAACGTGGCCTCCGGTCAGTCCCAGACGGTGGCGGAGTTCGCTCAAGCGCTGGCGCCACATCCGCTCAACATCCGGCCCATGGGCCAAAATGACACCCTTGAAGCAGACGTATCGCGCCTCAACGCGATCCTTGGAGAGACCCATGTCTGAGAAAATTTCGATTGTCATCCCGACCTACAACCGGGCCGATATGTTGCCGAAGGCAATCGACAGCTCCCTTGCGCAGACCCATCCCTGCGAGGTGATCGTGATCGATCACGGCTCGACTGACGCAACGCCAGAGGTGGCCGCAGGTTACGGCGACAAGATCGTTTATGTCCGCCGCGAGAAGGACTTCGGCCCGCATTTTTGTTGGCTTGAGGGCGTGCTGCATGCAAGCGGGGATTTTGTCCACCTGCAGTATGACGACGACTGGATCCATCCGACCTTTATCGCCAAATGCGCCAGCCTTCTGAAGGATGACGTGGGCTTTGCCTTTAGCGGGGCAGAGGTCATCGACGACAAGACGGGCAAGCAGATGATGACCCAGTTCCTGGAATGGCTGCCTGCGACCGGCGTCTTTGAAAACCGCAAGGCCGAGGAAAAGATCGTTGGCTCGCTGATCTCTCCCGGCGCGGCGCTGTTCCGCAAACAGGTTCTGGTGGATGCGCTCTATCAGGGACGTCTGCCGCTGCAGCAGAGCGAGTATCACGGCGTCGGGCCGGACATCTTTGCCTCGCTTCTGTCGATGCTGCGCTACCCCAAGGTGGGTTTTGTCAAAGAGCCCCTTGCAAGCTTCCGCGCCCATGACGGCTCGATCACCATCGACGCGTTCAAGGACCAGCAGAAGAAGGCCAATATCGCGGCCGCCTATAATGAGGTGCGCCATTTCTATGTGGAGCTCAAAGCCATGCAAGCTGTGCGGGGGGCACAATAATGACGACTGCCGATGCGCTGAAGCCGATCACTCTGGCTCAGGATACGATCTCGCAAGACGAGTTGCAAAAGACCGCCGACTGGATGCTGGCCGGCAACCGTCTAACCAAGGCGGAAGAGACCACCCGGTTTGAGGCGGAATTCTCTGAATGGCAGGGGTGCAAGCATTCGATCTTTGTGAATTCAGGCTCTTCCGCGAACCTGTTGATGATCTATGCCGCACAGGAGGCCGGCCGCCTGCGCAACAACAAGGTGATCGCGCCTGCGGTCAGCTGGGTGACAACCGTGTCGCCGCTGATGCAGTTCGGGTTTGACGTGCGCCTGTGTGATTGTGATCCGGTGAACCTCGGCCTTGATCTCAACCATCTTGAGAAACTCTGCCGCGAGGAAGCGCCCTCGATGCTGATCCTCGTGCATGTGCTGGGCCACGCCAACCACATGAAGGAGGTCAAGGAGATCTGCGCGCGCTACGGTGTTCTTCTGCTGGAAGACAGCTGCGAGGCGCTGGGCTCTGTCGCGGGCGGGTGCAAGCTCGGCTCGCATGGCGCGGCGGGCAGTTTTTCTTTCTACTACGGCCACCATATCTCGACCATCGAGGGCGGTATGGTGGTGACCGATGACAGCGAGCTGCATCAGGTGATGATGTCGCTGCGCTCGCATGGCTGGAGCCGTGATCTGGATCCGGCGCGCCGGGACTCCCTGCAAAAGCAACACAGCATTGACGATTTCCGCAATCTCTACACCTTCTACCACGCGGGCTTTAACCTGCGCTCGACGGACCTGCAGGCCTATATCGGCCGCCAGCAGGTGAAGAAGCTCGACCAGATCTGCGCGATCCGCGAAGACAACTTCGCCGCCTATGCCAAGGGGCTCGTTGGGTTCTATGGTCAGGCCAGCGAGACGGAGCTTCTGTCCTCCTTTGCCTATGGCACTTTGGTGGAAAACCGCATGGAGGTCTTCGAGCATCTGAAGGCGCAGAACATCGAATGCCGCCCGCTGATCTGCGGCAACATCGCGCGCCATCCCTTCTGGCTGCGCAAATACGGCCCGCAAGACCTGCCGAATGCGGATGTGGTGCATGAGTTTGGCATCTACCTGCCGAACCATCACAACCTGACGGCGGAGGATGTGGCGCGGGTGAGTGCGGCCTTCAACGAGGTGGCCCGACCCAAGGAAATGCCGGGGCAGGCTGCCGCGGCCTGACCTGGGACCTGAAACAATAAACGCCCTGCCGATCTGGCAGGGCGTTTCTCGTTTTTAGAAGGGCGGCGCTTAGGCGCGCAGGCGTTCGCCTTTGGGGTCAAACGGCGGCTCTGCGAGGATCACCGCCTTATGCGGGCGCCCCAGCACCATGACCTCAACCTCATCGCCCGCCTTGGCGTTTTTCACATAGCCCAGCGCTAGCGACATGCCGACGGTGTAGCCATAGGTGCCAGAGGTCACGCGACCAATGCCGACGCCATCCTTGAAGATCGGCTCGCCGCCGCTGGCATCCGCGTTCGACGCGGTCACGTCCGCCTCATCGAGATGCAACAGCACCAGCTGTTCGCGGGCCTCCTTGGCGAGTGCCGCAGAGGCGGCCTCTTTGTTGAGGAAGTCCTTGTCCATCTTGCACAGGCGGTCGAGACCAACCTCTTGCGGGTAGTATTCCGGGCTATATTCGCGGCTCCAGGAGCCATAGCCTTTTTCCACCCGAAGCGACATCAGCGCGCGGCTGCCAACCGGGCCTGCGCCGACGCTGCGACCCGCTTCGATCAACGCCAAATAAAGCTTTTCCTGATCTTCTGTGGCGCAGTGCAACTCCCAGCCGAGGTCGCCTGTGAAAGACACCCGCAATGCCAATACGTTGATCCCATCCAACATCAGGCGCTTGCTGCGCATGAAGGGGAATTCCGCCGTGTCCAGCGGCTCGTTGGTCATGCGCTGGAGCATCTCCCGCGATTTGGGACCGGCGACATTAAAGCCGCAGACGGCCTGGGTCGCGCTCTCAAAGGACGTGCCCTCGGGCAGGGGAACCGCGCCGAAGAACCGCTTGTGATAGCGTTCCGCCATGCCGGAGCCGATGATCCAGAATTCGTCCTCGGCGGTGCGGGTGACGGTGAAATCGCCCGCAATGCCGCCCCGGACCGAGATCAGTGGCGTGAGGCAGGAGCGGCCCACGGCCTTGGGCATATTGTTGGCAAAGACCGCGTTCAGCCAGGCCTCGGCCCCTGCGCCTTTGCAGATGTATTTGGCAAAGTTTGAGATGTCGATGATGCCCGCACGCTCGCGCAGCATGCGGCATTCCTCGCCCACCGGGCCCCACCAATTCTGCCGGGTAAAGCCGTTGGTGTCGGTCACGCCGGGGGTGTCGGCGAACCACAGGGGATGTTCCCAGCCGGTATTGAGGCCAAAGACCGCGCCCATTTCCTTTTGCAGCTCGTAGATCGGGCGCACGCGGGCCGGACGACCGGCGCTGCGTTCCTCGTTCGGGAAATGGATTGAGAAGCGGTGCGCATATTGGTCCTGCACCCGCGCCTTGGTGAACTCCTTGGTGGCCCAATCGCCAAAGCGCGCCACGTCCCAGCCGAACATGTCGTATTGGGTCTCGCCCTCGATCATCCACTGCGCCGCCATCAGGCCCATGCCGCCCGATTGCGAGAAGCCGGGGATGATGCCGTTACAGCAGAAATAACCCTTGAGCTCCGGCACCGGGCCAAACAACACGTTCGAATCCGGCGACCAGATCATCGGCCCGTTGATGACGCGCTTGATGCCTGCTTCGCCCACAACCGGGACGCGCTCGATCGCGTTCATCATGTTCTCTTCGATCCGCTCCAGATCGTCGGGAAACAGATCATGCGCGAAATCAAGCGGCGTGCCGTCCTCGGCCCAGAACTTCATGCCCTTCTCATAGGCGCCAACCAGAAGGCCGTTGCCCTCTTGGCGAAGGTAATATTCGCCGTCGCGGTCCGACACGGAGGGCAGGCGGCGGCCCATATCGGCCACTTCCTTGATGGTTTCGGTGACGAAATACTGGTGCTCGGTCGGCTGTAAGGGCAGCTCGAGGCCAGCGAGCTTCGCCACCTCACGGCCCCAAAGACCAGCCGCGTTGACCACCCACTCGGTGTGAATATCGCCCTTCGGCGTCTTCACGATCCAGGTGCCGTCTCCCTGCTGCTCGGTCGCGGTGACCGGGGTAAAGCGGTGGATTTCCGCGCCGCGCTGACGAGCGCCGGTGGCATAGGCCTGCGTCACGCCCGAGGGGTCGACGTTGCCGCCATCGGGTTCATACATCACGCAGCGGATGCCCTCGAAGTTCACCAGCGGGTTCAGCTCTTGCGCTTCCTCAATGGAGATTTCGTAGAAATTCATCCCATAAAGCTTGGCCTTGGCCGCCTGCAGGCGCAGCTGATGCTCGCGTTCTTCGGTCTGCGCCAGATACAGGGATCCCGGCTGGAACACGCCGCAGCCCTGTCCGGTTTCTTTCTCCAGCTCCTTATAAAGGGTCATCGTATAGTGCTGGATGCGAGAGATGTTGGTGCTGTCGTGCAGGCCGTGAATATTGGCCGCCGCGTGCCAGGTGGAGCCGGAGGTCAGCTCGTCGCGCTCCAACAGAACCACATCGGACCAGCCAAGCTTGGTCAGGTGGTAAAGAATGGAGCATCCGATGACCCCGCCGCCGATGACGACGGCCTTGGCTTCTGTGCGCATGGTGTTGGTGCTTTCGTGTAACTTGGGGTGGATAGGGTTGCGGATCACTGTTCCACCTTGGCCGCCGTTGCGACAACGGTGAAAATTCTCATGCCCGCATGAGCTGAAGTAAACCGAAGCCGCGTATCATTCCGCGGCGAGTGGAAGGGGCAGCACAGCATGGTCGCGCAGGGCTGCATTGGCGCGACGGCGGGCCGGGTCGGCGCGGTCCATTGACGGGCTGCGGCCATAAGTGCGGCGGTAGACGGCATTGAACGCGCTGGGCGTCTCGTAGCCGACGGAAAAGGCGATCTCCGACAAGGGCGCCTCGGTATGCAGCACCTTTTGGCGCGCCGCATCGAGGCGCAGTTGGCGATAGTAGGTGCCGGGCGTGGTGCCCATTTCCTGTTTGAAAATCCGCTCGAACTGGCGCAGCGACAGGCCAGCCTGATCGGCGGCATCCTGGATCAGGATGCGGTCTTCGAGGTGGTCGGCAAAGAACTGCACCGCCTCGCGCACGATGCGGGGCAGCATGTCGCGGGTCTGATCGCGGGAATGGGCGGGCAACAGCTGCGCGGTGCCTTCGCCGCGCTGGGTGGCATGTTGAAAGCGGCAGGCGACCTCGACGGCTACCTCCTGACCCGACCGTTTCGCGATCAGCGCCAGCATATATTCAAACACCGCCGCCGCGCCGCTGATGCTGATGCGACCGCGATCCTCGCAGAACAGGGCAGGGGAGACCTCCATTCGGGCAAAGCGTTCGCGCACCGCATCGGCATAGCGGTAGTGGACGCTGGCGCGGATGTCGTCAAAAAGCCCGATCTGCCCCAGCGCAAAGATCGCGCCATTGACGGCCCCCACGCGATGCCCCTGTCTCAGCAGCCGTCGCAAGACGGCGCCGCTGGCGTTGGGATGGGCAAGGGCGGTATCGGCAGCCGCAAAGGTCAATAAAACCTCGGTCGCGGGCAGGGAACTCAGCGCCGCCGTAGGCGTGACGCTGATCCCACTGCTGGAGGCAACAGGCCCGCCATCCTCGCTGACGATGTGCCAGCTGTAAGAGGCATCTGGGGCTGCGGCCTCTGCCACGCGCAAGGCGTCGATGGCCATGGACAAAGGGGCCATCGGAAAGCCGGGCAGGCAAAGAAAGGTGAGAGTCATCGTCTGATCCCTCCAAGGCGCCTAGAGATCAATCGGCCAGGCACGGCCATAGGCCACCAATCGGCGGTTCAGCTCTGCCGCCCGCGCCACACCGGCCTCGAGCGCAAAGACAAAGGCCTGCGTCAGAAAGAAACAGGCGGCATCAATATCGCCCGCGCCTTCCTGACTGTCCGCCGCCAGCGCGTAGAGGTCGACCAATGTCTCCAGGTCATGTCGAGCATGGGCCGCAAGGAGGGCCGCATTCAGCGCGGCCGCCTCCTCTGGGGTGAGCGTGACGGGCGGAGGCGTCATTCCGCGCGGCCCGCTTCCACCTGCGTGGCGACCCAATGGTGGAACATATGGGTCGGCCCATCCATCGCGGGCGAAAAGCGTCCACCGTCGAACATCGGCCCATGGCGGCCCTTCTGCATGCCCTCAACGACAAAGACGTCTTCCTCAAACACGGTCTTCCACAGCTGCGCATTCTGCTGGCGCAGCGCGTCCAGCTCCGGCGTCTCGGCGCTGGGCTTGGCGTAGTAAAGCTCGATATGCTCGACCGTTTCCTCAAGGCTCTTGGGTTCCAGCACGATGGCAAAGGTGTGATCGCGCTGCACCCCCAACAGGACGTTGGGATAGACCGCCACATATTCGCCGCCGGTGGTCCATTTGTCGCTAAGGGCGGCGAAATCCGGGAAGGTCTCGCCCTCGGCACCCTTCAGTTGGCGATAGACCAGCGTGCCCTGGCCGGAGAATTTTCCGGGTTCCTCAATGTTATAGTGATCCTCCAGCCGGGAATAGCTGTTCAGGCCCGGATGCACCCAAGGCAGGTGATAGCTCTCGCAATAGTTCTCGACCGCCAGCTTCCAGTTGGTCTTGACCTCCAGCTTGAAGGAGCTTTCCGGCCCGCCGTGATGGGTCGGCTGCTCAAACTCCTGCCAGCGCTGCAACAGATCGGCGTGGACCTCTTCAAACGGGGCGGCCTTGCCGTCGATATTGACGAAGATCACATCCTGCCAGACATGCGAGCGGAAGGAGACCAGACCCAGCTGATCCATCTTCACGTCCTCATGGGTGTTCTGCCCAACACCGCCCACATGGGGCGCGGCGCGCAGCTTGCCTTTCAGCGAATAGCACCAGCTGTGATAGGGGCAGCGGATGGTGCCGCGAATGTTCTTCGGCTCCTCCACAAGTATCATGCCTCGGTGGCGGCAGGTGTTCTGATAGACATGGATCGCCCCGTCCTCGTCCCGCACCAGCAGGAGCGGCACGCCGAGGAACTCCACCGGCTTGGCATCGCCCGCCGCCGGGATATCCTTGCCAAAGCCAACGCCGGCCCAATTGGCAAACAGCACCGACTGGCGCTCTTCGGCAAAGACCACCGGGTCGATATAATGGGCATTGGGCAGACCGTTTGCATGGTTGACCGAGGTCATCACCGCGCCGAGCGAGGCTTGTTTGTTCATCACACTCTCCTGAGACCAGACGTTGCGAGAGCATGTGTCAGCGGGGCCAACCGCTCAATATTGGAAAAAGTAACTTACAAGTTAGCTGGGCTCATCCAAGATCTGCCGCGCCTCTTCGATGATCCAATCGCGCAGCATCCGCGCGCTGGGGGTCAGCTCGTCCTCGGGCTTGCAGATCAGATAGAACTTTTGCGGCGCAAACAGCACATGCGGGGTGATCACCTGCAAGTCGCCGCGCCGCAGAAGCGGGCTGATCAACTGCTCCCACCCCAGCGTCAGCCCCGCGCCATCCTGCGCCGCCTGCAGCGCGATGGAGTAATTGTTGACCCGAATGCCCGAGGCAACCGGCCCGGTATAGCCCAACTGGCGAAACCAATCGTGCCATTTGGTCCAACTGATATCGTCGCCCTCCAGATGGATCAGCCTTTGCCGCGCCAGCGTGGCAAGGTCGGCATCGCGCAATTCCTCGGCCTTCTCCGGGCTCGCCACCGGCAGCAGCCGGTCGCGATAGAGCGGGAATTGCTCCAGCCTCGGGTCCTTTTCACGGCCATACCAGATATAGAGATCGAGCTCCGCCGAGGTGGTAAAGGCCTTGTCGCGCACCACTTGGTTGATGTTGATCTCCGGATGGTCGCGCCAGAACCGGATCACCGCAGGCGACAGCCAGAGCGAGGCCATGGCGGTGGTCGACCCCACCGTCACCACCCCCGCCGCGCCATGGTCGCGGATCGCTTGCAGGCTCTGCGAGATGCGGGTGAAGGAGCCTGCTAGCGTGTCATACAGCGTCTGACCCGGCGGCGTCAGCTCCACGCCCCGGTGCTTGCGCTTGAACAGGGCGACGCCCAATTCGCCCTCCAAGGCCTTCACCTGATGGCTGACCGCGCCGGGGGTGACCGAAAGCTCCTCCGCCGCCTTCTTGAAACTCAAATGCCGCGCTGCCGCCTCAAAGGCGGTGAGGGTGGTCAGGGGCGGCAGGTCGTAGTGGCGTCGGGACATACGCGGAAGAGCTTTCGCTTGGGGAGACTTGGCGTGAATGAAACTCGTGCGAGTATGCGGTGAGACCTGCGCGCTGGCGAGAGGGTTCTTCGACACAAATGCCCTGTTCTCCGACATTTAAGGACTGGCCTTTCGCGGTCTTGGCTGGCAGGGATAGGATATGACTGACCTCGCGTCTCATTCTCCCCTTGCGCCTGCGGATGCGGGCTGGCCGCGCGTCACCAATACGGGCTTTGACGGCCTCGTGGTGCAATTCGCCGACCGGCTGAGCGAGCCTGCCAACCGCGCCGCCTTGGCCTTTCGTGCCGCGATTGCGCGGGCGGGGTGGTCGGCGGTGGAGGAGACCTCAACCTCGCTGGTTTCGACCTATCTGCGGTTTGATCCCCTCGGGGTCACCCATGCCGCGATGCGGGCGGAGGTCGAGGCGCTTTTGGCGACGCAGGATTGGTACGCCGCCGCCTTGCCGGAGGGGCGCAAGCTGTGGCGGGTGCCGACCGTGTTTGGCACCGACCTCGCCCCGCAACTGGAAGAGGTTGCCGCCCGCGCGGGGCTGTCGCCGGAGGAGGCCGTGCGTCAGATCGCCGAGACCCAGCTGCGCGTGCAGACCATCGGCTTTGCCCCCGGGCAGCCCTATCTGGGCGAGCTGCCCCCGGTCTTTGACATCCCGCGCCAGACCGCGCTCACCCCGCAGGTGCCCGAGGGCGCGGTGGTGGTGGCGATCCGCCAGATCGTGCTGTTTTCCGTCACAACACCAACGGGTTGGCGCCACATCGGCCAGACCCGTTTTCGCCTGTTTCGCCCGGATAGCGATCAGCCCTTTGTGCTGCGCCCGGGGGATGAGGTGCTCTTCACCCCGATCTCGCCCGAACGCTACGCCGCGCTGGAGGGCACCGGGCCCGATGGCGGCGCCGTGGCGGAGGCTCTGACATGAGCGGGGTTTTGACCGTGCTCTCTGCCGGACCGGGCGTCACGGTGCAGGACCTGGGGCGCGAGGGCTATCTTGCCTTTGGCCTCTCCCGCGGGGGCGCTGCCGACCGTCTGGCCTTGGCCGAGGGGGCAGCGCTTTTGGGGCAGCCCGCAGGCTCGGCGGCGATTGAAATGGCGGGCATGGGCGGGCGTTTTGTCGCCACCCTAGACCTGCGCATCGCCCTCACCGGCGCGCCGATGGCGGCGACCCTGTCGGACGGCACCTCCTTACGCTGGAATGCCTCGCACCTGCTGCCTGCTGGGGTGGAGCTGAACTTGGGCGCGGTGCGCGGCGGCTCTTATGGCTATCTGCATATCGGTGGCGGTGTCGCGACGCCAGAACGCCTCGGGGCGCGCAGCGCGCATCTGACCTCCGGTCTTGGTCGACGCTTGCAAACAGGGGATGCCTTACCGATCGGCGAGGATTTGGGGCGCGAGGTCAACCTGACCTTTGATCCAGAGCCGCGCTTTACCGGTGGGCTGTTGCGGGTGGTGCCGAGCCTGCAAACCTCCCTCTTTGGGGCAGAGGCTCTGGCGCGGTTTCAACAGACCAAGTTCGCCCGCGACAGCCGCGCCAACCGCATGGGCGTGCGACTGGAACCAGAAGGCGCAGGCTTCGCGCTTGATGGCGGCCTCAGCGTCCTCTCTGAGGTGATCGCCCCCGGGGATATCCAAGTCACCGGCGACGGCGCGCCCTATGTTTTGCTCAGCGAATGCCAGACCACCGGCGGCTATCCCCGCATCGGCTCGGTCCTGCCCTCCGACATGCCGCGTGTCGCACAGGCTCCGGCCGGGGCGGAGCTGCGCTTTCAACTGGTCACTTTGGAAGAGGCGGTGGAGATCGAGCGCCGCGCCGCGTCTGAACGCGCCCGCCTCAGCCAACGCCTGCGCCCCTTGACCCGCGATCCTGCTGCAATGCGGGATCTTCTGTCTTACCAATTGGTCAGCGGCGTGACCGCTGGCGATGATCTGGACCTCTAACCCACAGGAGCCTTTCCCATGACACGCACCGTCGACCTCAACGCCGATATGGGCGAGAGCTTTGGTCCCTGGGTCATGGGCCGCGATGCGGAGATCCTCGAGGTGGTGACTTCTGCCAATGTCGCCTGCGGTCTGCACGCTGGCGATTGGGACGTGATGGCGTCGACCATGGCCTCCGCCGTGGCGCGCAACGTAGGCATCGGCGCGCATCCGGGTTTTCCCGATTTGCAGGGATTTGGTCGTCGCAACATGCACTTACCGCTCAAGAGCCTTGCGCATCTGGTGCAATATCAGGTGGGCGCGGCACAGGCTATGGCGCGGGCTTCCGGTGCAACAGTGCGCCATCTGAAGCTGCATGGCGCGATGGCGAATATGGCCGCAGCGAACAAAGACATGGCCTTGGCCTGCTACGAGGCAGCCCTTACCGTTGCGCCAGAGATCATCATCATGGTTATGGCAGGCACCCGGCAGCAGGCCGCTGCCGAGGAACTCGGCTGCCTGACAGCTTGCGAGATCTTTGCCGACCGCGCTTATAACGCTGATGCCTCCCTCGTGAACCGTGCTTTGGAAGGCGCTGTAATCCACGATCCGACGGTGGCGGCTGACCGAGTGGTCAGGATGGTCTCTGACGGTGCGATCCATGCGGGCGATGGCACCCGGATCCCGACACGGATCGATACCATCTGCTTGCATGGCGACACGCCGACCGCTCTCGATATCGCAAGGGCGGTAAGGGCAGGGTTGGAGGGCGCAGGCATTTCGCTTCGTACCTTCGAAGGCGCTTCGCTATAAAGGTTACCCCCCGGCCAGCCAGTCCGTCAGAGCCGACTTCGCCTGTGCGCAGGCCTCTGCAATAGGTGCGCCCTCTGCAAGGCCGCAGGCGATGGCTGTGGACAGACGACACCCAGTGCCGCGCCATGTCCCCGGCAGTCTCGGGGTGGAGAACCTTCGGCACTCGTGTTCGGAAAAAAGCACGTCAATGCAATCACTTCCGGCCCCGTGGCCGCCTTTAATCAAGACCGCCTTGGGACCCAATCTCAACAGCGCCGCAGCAAGCGATGCAGGCTCCGTCTGCTCCGGGAGTTCCGCCAGAATACGGGCTTCTGGGAGGTTTGGCGTCAGCAAGGTCACGCGTTTCAATAGCGCCTCTAGGGCCTCTGTCGGCGTCAGCGTCCCGCCAGAACTCGCTTTCAGGACCGGATCAAAGACCACTGGCAAGGACTTTGGGACCAAGCGCAGGATGCATTGGACCTGTTCCGGCGAGGCCAGCATCCCGATCTTCACCGCTTGCGGCAAAGGGGGCGCCAGAGCCGCTTCAAGCTGAGCCGCAAACAAGTCTGGAGCGGTTTCTTGTACCATGCTGACCGATCGGTCCGTCTGAACTGTCAGGGCAGAGACGACAGGTTTCAATTCACACCTCAGTCGCGCCGCCATCGCACTGTCCCGCGTTAGGCCAGCACCGCCACTCGTATCGATGCCTCCGATAGCGAGAACGACGCTCATGGGGCGGCTACCGCATGCAGCGTCACGTCGGGATAGCCGCGTGCTTGCAACTGACGCCCGGCGCGCCATGCCCGCAGACCTGTTGCGCAGGCCAAGAGGATGGGGCGATCGCGCGGCAAGTCAGCAGCCTCGATGGCCTCCGGCAAGATCCGGCACGCATCGGGATGGACGGGGAGGGGCGCTTCTTTCACGCCGCGCAGATCCACGATCAGCGCATCCGTACTCAATGGCGTAAAACGCAATATATCCTGAGGCTCTGTTGCGCCGTCAAAACGAAAGCTGGAGGGCCGCAATTGGTCCATCGAAAAGGTCAGCATTTGCCCCGACACTTTGGGGTCCAGCTCCAAAAGAGCGTGCAGCACCAGTTGCGCCTGCGCCGCGCCAACCATGCCAACGATGGGGCCCAAGACTCCCGCGCTTGCGCAGGTGGCCGCGCGCTCGGGCAGGTCCGGGAAGATCGCGCGCAGGGAGGGACCTTCACCGCAGACACCGGCCACATAACCGGACAGTCCGAGAGCCGTGCCCGTGATCAAAAGTTTGCGTGCGGCGCGGCACGCATCCGATAGGATATAAGAGACCGCAAAGCTGTCGGCCGCATCCACAACGATATCTGCCTTTTTGATCAAAGCATTGGCAGTGCTGGCCCCAAGGGCGTGTGAATGCACGCTAAGCTGCAGGTCGGGGGTGATTTCGTGTAGGCGCCGTGCCGCGGCCGTGACTTTTGTACGGCCGATGTCGGCGATGGAGTAAAGCGGCTGACGGTGCAGATTAGTCCGCTCGACGTGGTCGGGGTCGACAAGAGTGATCTGACCCACCCCGGCAGAGGCGAGATACATCAGCACCGGGCAGCCTAGGCCTCCCGCGCCGACCACGAGGACATGCGCTTGGCTCAGCCGCTGTTGTCCCCGGAGGCCGATTTCGGGCAGGGCGATTTGACGCGTAAAGGGGCTCAGCTCTGACATGCAGCCACCCAATCGCGCGTGCGGGCCTCGGGGTCGGGGGCGGTTTGGATGTCTGTCACCACCGCCGCGCTGTCGGCCCCGGCGGCAAAGACCCCGGGCAGCCGGTCGATGGTCAACCCGCCGATTGCCACCAGCGGCACCTTGCCGGCGAGGGACTTCCAGCGGGTGATCCGCTCTAATCCCTGCGGCGCCCATTTCATCTCTTTCAGGAGTGTCGGATAGACCGGACCCAGCGCCACATAGGCGGGATCTTGGGTAAGGGCGCGGTCCAGTTCCGCCTCGTCATGGGTGGAGAGACCAAAGCGCACGCCCTTGCGGCGCAGGGCGGCAAAATCCGCGGTCTCCATATCTTCCTGCCCGAGGTGGACAAAGTCGCAATTGAGGTCGAGCGCCGCCTGCCAATAGTCATTCACCACCAGCTGCGCGCCGTAAACGGCGCAGAAATCGCGCGCGCGGGCGAGCTGCCGCCTTACCTCTCGGTCAGGCTGGTCCTTGATCCGAAGCTGCACCAGACGCGCGCCCTGCGGCACCAGAAGTTCCAGACGGCCCACATGGCCGGTGATCAGATAGAACCGCTCCATCAGAGAAACTCCGCCAGTCCGAGCACAGGCGTTGAGGGCACCGCCAGGTCGCGGCGCTCCATCGGGTCGGCCGCATACCCGGCGCGCCCAGCCGCGATGGCCTCGGCCATGGCGCGGGCCATCAGAACGGGGTCGCCGGCCTTGGCCACTGCAGTGTTCAACAGCACCGCATCCATGCCCAACTCCATCGCCGCCGCCGCATCCGAAGGACGTCCGATGCCGGCATCAACCACCAAGGGCACCTCGGGGAAATGCGCCCGCATGGCGCGCAGCCCAGCCGGGTTCACCAGCCCGCGCCCCGACCCAATCGGCGCGCCCCAAGGCATTAGCACCTCGCAGCCTGCATCGAGCAGGCGCTCGCCCACCACCAGATCCTCGGTGGTATAGGGGAAGACCTTGAACCCCTCGGCGCTGAGGGTGCGCGCCGCCTCGACCAGCCCAAAGACATCCGGTTGCAGGGTGTCAGCATGGCCGATCACCTCAAGCTTGATCCAATCCGTGCCAAAGACCTCGCGCGCCATCTGCGCCGTGGTCACCGCCTCGCGCGCGGAATGGCAGCCGGCCGTATTGGGCAGAATGCGCACGCCGGTCTCGCGCAACAGGTCCCAGAACCCAGCGCCAGAGCCATGCGCGGTCTCGCGGCGCAATGACACCGTAACGAGCCCGGCGCCGCTCGCCTTGATCGCCGCCTGCAGGATCGCGGGCGAGGGGTATTGCGCGGTGCCCAGAAACAGCCGCGAGGGCAGGGTTTCTCCGTAAACTTTCATGTGTTTAGCCTCCCTGCATTGGGGCGAGAACCTCGATGCGGTCCCCGGCTGCCAGGGGTTGCGATGCCCGCGCGTCTCGGGACACAAATTGGCCGTTCAGGGCGGTAGCCAGTGCCGCGCTGGTGTAACCCAGCTCCGCCAGGGCCAGCGCCAAGGTCGGTCCGGTCACATCATGCGGTTCGGAATTCACGAGGATTTTCATCACGTCGCTCCATCAATTGCTCCGCCGCCGCTTCGGCCAGGGCCGGGGCCAGCAGGAACCCATGTCGGTAAAGCCCGTTAAGGTGGAGCGTGCCGTCGCGCCACTCCAACCGGGGCAGGTTATCGGGATAGGCCGGGCGCTGACCGGCGCCGGTCTCCACCACTTCGGCCTCGGCAAAGGCGGGGCTGAGGGCATAGGCGGCGCCCATCAACTCCATCAGCGCGCGCAGGGTGGGCGGGCCGGCGTGATCGCTCTCCACCATGGTGGCGCCAAGCATGTAGTGCCCGTCGCCGCGCGGAACGAGGTAGATCGGCGTGCGCGGATGCAGCAGGCGCAGGGTGCGGCGGACCTCCACCTCTGGGCAGTAGAGCAGCGCCATCTCCCCCCGCACCGCGCGCAAGTCGGGCAGGGCGGCGTGGATGCCGCGACAATCGAGGTCCACCCGCGCGGGCGCGGGGCTACCAAGGCGGATCTCCCCGCCCAGACGTTGCACCTCTGCTGCGAGATCACGTAGCGCCCGGCGCGGGTCGAGATGCGCCTCCTGCTCAAAGAACAGCCCGTGATCGAACCGTCCCGCGAGGGCAGGTTCCAACGTCGCAATCTCCGCCCCGCTGACCGTCCGGTAAGCGCTGGTGCGGCGGCCAAAGCGTGCGATCTCGGACTGGTCGCGGCGCAGCGCTGAGACCAGCGTGCCGCGCCGATGTACCGGGGTGATCTGGGCCCACCAGTCGAAGGCGCGGCCACCGAGGCGCACCACCTCTTCCTCCGCGCTCTCCCGCTCGCACCAGGGCGCCAGCATCCCACCGGCGAACCGCGCCACGCTCTCCGCCCCCAAGACCTCTGCCCGTTCAAACACCGTGACCGCAGCCCCGCGCCGCAGCAGCGCATAGGCGCAGGCGAGGCCCGCCAGACCTGCGCCTGCAATGGTGATCACGCCTCTTCCTCCACGCCCTCCACCGGCAGATAGAGCGCACCGCCTTCGCGGAACTTCGCCGCCATCGCCTCCATGCCTTCCTTCTGCGCCTCGGCCCGAATGTCGTGGCTGATCCGCATCGAGCAGAACTTCGGCCCGCACATCGAACAGAAGTGCGCCACCTTATGTGCCTGTTTCGGCAGGGTTTCGTCGTGGAAGGCCTGCGCGGTCTCCGGGTCGAGCGAGAGGTTGAACTGATCCTCCCAGCGGAATTCAAACCGCGCGCGCGACAGGGCATCGTCGCGCCGCTGTGCCCCCGGCAGCCCCTTCGCCAGATCGGCCGCATGGGCGGCGATCTTATAGGTGATCACCCCGGTCTTCACATCATTGCGGTCGGGCAGGCCGAGATGCTCCTTCGGCGTCACATAGCACAGCATCGCACAGCCAAACCAGCCGATCATCGCCGCGCCAATGCCAGAGGTGATGTGATCATAGCCCGGCGCGATATCGGTGGTGAGCGGCCCCAGCGTGTAAAACGGCGCCTCGTGGCAGCACTCCAGCTGCTTGTCCATATTCTCCTTGATCTTGTGCATGGCCACATGGCCCGGCCCCTCGATCATCACCTGACAGTCCTTGGCCCAGGCGATCTTGGTCAGCTCACCCAGCGTATCCAACTCGGCAAATTGCGCCGCGTCATTGGCATCGGCAATCGAGCCCGGCCGCAGGCCATCGCCCAAGGAAAACGACACGTCATAGCGGCGGCAGATGTCGCAGATCTCCTCGAAATGCTCATAGAGGAAGCTCTCGCGGTGATGATGCAGGCACCACTTCGCCATGATCGAGCCGCCGCGCGACACGATCCCGGTCACCCGGTTCACCGTCATCGGCACCATATGCAGCCGCACGCCCGCATGGATGGTAAAGTAATCCACGCCCTGTTCCGCCTGTTCGATCAGCGTGTCGCGGAACACCTCCCAGGTCAGATCCTCGGCAATGCCGTTGACCTTCTCCAAGGCCTGATAGATCGGCACCGTGCCAATCGGCACTGGCGAATTGCGGATGATCCACTCGCGGGTGTTGTGAATATTGCGCCCTGTCGACAGGTCCATCACCGTATCGGCCCCCCAGCGGATCGCCCAGACCAGTTTGTCCACCTCTTCCTCCATCGAGGAGGTCACGGCAGAGGTGCCCATATTGGCGTTGATCTTCACCTTGAAATTGCGCCCGATGATCATCGGCTCCAATTCCGGGTGGTTGATATTGGCGGGGATGATGGCGCGCCCGGCGGCGATCTCGGACCGGACAAACTCTGGCGTCACATAGTCGGGGATATTGGCGCCAAAATCCTCCCCATCGCGCGAGGCATGACAGGGCGACAGCTGGCGCAGCTGGTTTTCGCGGATGGCGACATATTCCATCTCAGTGGTGATGATCCCGGCCCGCGCATAGGCCAGCTGCGTCGGGGCCGAGGCGCCAATCCCGCGCAGGGGAGCTGCGCGTACCGGGAATTCGGCCACCAGTCGCTCGCCTTCGACAAAGCCATTGTCCGCCGGGGTCACATCGCGCCCCTCATAGGCCTCCACATCGCCGCGCGCCTGGATCCACGCCGCCCGCACCGGCGCCAGACCCTCGCGGATATCGGTCAGCACATCGGGGTCGGTATAGGGGCCAGAGCTGTCATAGACCGGCAGCGGCGCCTCACCCGCCGTCGGGTGGGTGGAAATCTCGCGCATCGGTACGCGGATGCTCTCGTGCATCTCGCCTGCCACATAGATCTTCTTCGACGCAGGCAGGGCGCCTGTGGTGATCTTCGGGTTGGGGACGTTCATCTTGGTGCTCCTCGAGTCCACTCTCAAAAACACCAATTGAGCCGGGCCGGAGGAAAACAGGCGGAATGTACAGCTCCGCCGTGTCGGATCAGGGGCGGATCTGCCCTGTACCGGGGCGATGCGCGACTGTCCTAGCTTCCTACGCCAGTATCAACTGGGTCAGGTTCAAAGGGTCGCGTCACCGGGATCTCTCCCCGTCTGCCTCTCAGTCCCCTTAGGTTGGGACTCCCCTGCGTGCCTTTAGGGGTAGTGGAGAGAGGGGGAGGGCGTCAAGAGGATTTCTCTCAAAACGTGCATTGGGGAAATCTGCATTTAAAATCAGATTCATACAGGCTATATGACCTCGCGGCGCCCCTCATACGGCACAAGGTTGCGCCGCTGGATCCCCCTCTGGCGAGCCTGTCCAGAAGCCGCTACAGTCCCAGCAAACACGAATGCAAAAGGATGCGAAACTCATGCAGCTTGCCTATGTGATGACCACCGAACGCGGCGCCACCGACCGGCTGCTCACCGCCTTGGCGGAGCGTTTGGCAGAAAAAGGCATCCGCACTGCCGGCATCGTGCAGACCAACACGGAATGCTACGACAACAAACTCTGCGACATGGATGTGCGCGTGCTGCCAGAGGGCGAAACCATCCGCATCTCCCAATCCTTGGGCGAGGGGGCGCGCGGTTGCCGCTTAAACCCCGGCGCTCTGGAGCGTGCGGTGGGGTTAGTCACGGCGGGTCTTGCGGTCGAGCCTGCGCCGCAGATTCTCTTGGTCAATAAATTCGGCAAACACGAGGCCGACGGACGCGGTATGCGCCCGGTCATCGCGGAGGCCCTCGCCATGGGCGTTCCCGTGATCTCTGGCGTCAACCGGATGAACGTAGAGGCCTTTGAGAATTTTGCCGAAGGTCTCGCGGTGGAGGCTGCCCCCGATCTTGAGGCGCTGCTTGCTTGGGTCGATAGAGCCCTCACAGAGGCGGCCTGACGCCGTCGCCCGCCTTCATCTTTCAAAAAATACTCTGGGGTCTGGGGCAAAGCCCCAGGGTGCCTCAACTCGTCAAGACACCAGAAAAACACTCGCCCCATTGGCAGGTCAAAACCTGCAGCGTGCTTACGGATAAATTGCAATCTGAAGAGAGATCCGCCCCTCGGCGGCTGCCACCACCCTTGCTCAAGTCATTGATTTATCATCTGAAAGAGGAAGAGTGGTGGGCGACCCTGGAATCGAACCAGGCGTGCGTCTCCGCGAGGGAGTTACAGTCCCCTGCCACACCTTGCGGCCTGTCGCCCACTGTCAGAAGCGTGTTGCACCTGACGTGGAGGCGTGATTACAAGCACCCCAATCGGGCGTCAACCGCAAAAGCGCAACTTTTTTCGCCCATCACGAATTTTGTTTTCCGGAGCGTAGCATGAACAAGAAACCCGGCAAGAAACCCGCCTGGGTCGTCGACAAGGAAAAGGCCAAAAAAGCCGCCGCCGCAGAGACGGTCTGGCTGTTTGGCCTCCATGCGGTGCGCGATGCGCTGATGAACCCGAAACGGGAAAAACTGCGCCTGATGGTCACCCTCAATGCGCAAGCCAAGCTGGAGGAGGCGATCACCGCTTCTGGAATCGAGGCCGAGGTGATCGACCCGCGCAAATTCAATCCGCCGATTGATCCGGGCTCTGTGCATCAGGGCGCGGCTTTGGAAGTGAAGCCCTTGAACTGGGGCGGGCTGGAAGAGAACTGCATCGGGGCTGAGGTGCCGCGTGTGCTGCTGTTGGACCGAGTCACTGACCCGCATAACGTCGGCGCCATCCTGCGCTCCGCCGAGGTTCTGGGCGCTTCTGCGGTGATCGGCACCCGCCACCATGCGGCGCCGGAGACCGGGGCGCTGGCCAAAACCGCCTCGGGCGCGCTGGAACGCCAGCCCTATTTGCGAATGCGCAACCTCTCCGACACCATCGTCGCGCTGCAGGGCATGGGTTATCTCGTACTTGGCTTGGACGGTGAAGCGGAGGAAACCATCGAGGAGGCCGTGGCTGGTCGCACCAAAGACCCGATCGCACTGGTTCTGGGCGCCGAAGGGCCGGGCTTGCGTCAAAAGACCAAGGAAACGGTCGATAAATTGGTGAAAATCGACGCAGCACGGGGGTTTGGCTCGCTCAACGTCTCCAATGCGGCTGCAATCTCCCTATATGCTTCTCTGAGAGGCTAAGTCAGAAAGGGGCGTCGCCATCGCACATCACAGCATACCGGGCGGTAAGCTCGTCACCTGTTGCTATTGCGGCGTCCAATGCGCCTTTGTCGCGGATAAGGCGCTGCATGCGCTGGTCTGCTCCACCTGCGGCGCGCCGCTTGCCGCACAAAAGGCGCGCCCTTTGGATGCACATAAGGGCGCCAAGATGCCCAAACCGGCAAAGACGGTGCTCCCCAAATCCAAGAAAAAGCAGCCAGCTAAGGGCAAGGATTGGGCGTCGCTTGCGGCCTCTGCCCTGAAGGGCGTGAAGAAAAAGAAGAAGAAATCCGGTCTCAAGCAGCTGTTTGACGTGATCGAGGATATCTTCGACTAAGTCCTCTGGTTGGTCTGCACAGATTTTGCAGGGCGTTTTGCGCTGATTTTGTGGCCTTGCGGCTGCACTTGCCATGAACTCCGCTCACATCTGGTTGAATAGGCAGGCTCCTGTCTTTTCCAAGGGCCGCAGTTTGGGCATTCTGTCGTCAGTTTGAACAACTGGATCTGCTGCGTGGTTTACTTCCGCTCGCTCCTTTCTGCGCTGGCCCTTGCGACTTGGCTCGGGGCGCCCCTTGGCACCGCCGCCGAGGCGGGGACGCTCTATATCTCTGTCGAGGATGGCGTCGCGATTGGCGGATATGATCCGGTCAGCTTTTTTGTCGCCAACGCCCCGCAAGAAGGTCACGCCGACCATGCGCTGATGTGGAAAGGCGCGGTTTGGCTGTTTGTGTCAGCCGAAAACCGGTTGCGGTTTGAAGCCAACCCCCGGGCCTATGCGCCGCGGTTTGGCGGGCATTGCGCTTACGGAATTGCGCGGGGGCATGTGGCCTCTGGCAACCCGCTGCAGTGGCAGATTGTCGACGGACGGCTCTATCTGTTTCACAGCCCTCGGGCCGAGTCGCGTTGGGACGAGGCGCGGGGCGCTTTGATCCACGAGGCCGCAGAGCACTGGCCCCAGATCATGCGGGACCGCTGAACGCGGCCTGTCGTGTGCGTTGGATCAAGCGTTAAACTGACATGATTCATCACGAAATTGCGATGTGCCCTTTAAATCTCCGCAAACCGCGCCACTTCTTTAACAAGACCGCGGCCCTTGGAACCGCCGCGGGTCTTTTTCACTGTCCCTCGTTCCACACCTGACGCCCGGATCCGTTTCGGGCGTCTTTTTCTTTTGCTGCGGCCAATGGCGACAAGAGGCGCGTGGGGGCTTGTGTCCGCCCACGCGCGTCGACAAGGTGAGAGCATGTACACAGATGCGCTTTTGAAAGAGATCTTGACCCGAACCAAGACCATTGCGGTGGTCGGGGTCTCGCCGAACCCTGTGCGGCCCAGTTACTATGTGGCGCGCTACCTGTCTCTGAAAGGGTTTCGGGTGATCCCGGTGAACCCCGGCCACGCGGGCAAGGAGCTGTTCGGGGCCGAAGTGCGCGCTTCTCTCTCTGAGATTTCCGAACCTGTGGACATGGTCGATATCTTCCGCCGCTCTGAAGCGGTGCCGCCGATTGTGGATGAGGCACTGGCGACCTTCCCCGCGCTGCAGACGATCTGGATGCAGATTGGGGTCGAGAATCCCGAGGCTGCGGCTGTGGCCGAGGCGCGTGGGGTGACGGTGATCCAGAATCGCTGCCCCAAGATTGAATACCAGCGGCTGTTTGGCGAGTTGCGGCAGGGTGGGTTTGCCACCGGGATCATTTCCTCAAAACTCTGAAGTTGCGTCAGGGCAGGGCGGGGGCTCCCGCCGGTCGGGCGCGCATTAAAATGCGCTGCTCCCGTTGGGCCGGGCGCCGCGCTGGCGCGCGGCGGAAAAGCCTTGGCCCCAGGCCAAGGCTTGGCGCCTGCGGCGCAGATGGTCTGGCTTGGGAAGCGCTTTCGGGGCAGGTCTGCCCCAAAAGGCGCCTTGACCAGTCTTAGGGCCCGATCTGCCGCCTCAAGGGTAAACCGCGCGAAGCGCGGCCGCTGGCGCGGCCCTTGACCCGACAAATCGCACCATGCGCTCCGCCGAGAGGGCTGTGTTTGTCGTTAGCTTTGCGGGCGCGCGGCCTTTTCGGCGATGCCGCTTAGGCCCTGACGCTCGGCTAGCACCGTGAGCACCTCATCAAGCGCCACATCGCGCGCCGCCAGCATCACCAGGAAATGGTAGAGCACATCTGCCCCTTCGGAGGCGAGTTTGACCTTGTCATCCTTCACCGCCTCGATGATGGCCTCAATCGCCTCTTCCCCGAATTTCTCGGCGCATTTCTCCGGCCCTTTGGCGAGGAGCTTGGCGGTCCAGCTGGTTTCCGGATCGGCGCCTTTGCGAGCGCGGATGGTGGTTTCGAGATCGTGCAGCAGGGTCATTGGAGCCTCATCGGGATACCGTTGGCGATCATGTGCTGTTTGGCCTCTTGCACCGTGTATTCGCCGAAGTGGAAGATCGACGCGGCCAGCACCGCGCTGGCGCCGCCCTTGGTGACGCCCTCAACAAGGTGGTCCAGATTGCCAACGCCGCCCGAGGCGATCACCGGCACGTCCACCGCGTCTGAGATCGCGCGGGTCATCTCGAGGTTGAAGCCGGATTTGGTGCCATCGCGGTCCATCGAGGTGAGCAGGATCTCTCCCGCCCCTTTGGCGGTGACCAGACGAGCGAACTCCACCGCGTCGATGCCGGTTTCCTTGCGGCCGCCATGGGTGAAAATCTCCCATTTGCCGGGGGCCACCGATTTGGCGTCGATGGCGCAGACGATGCATTGGCTGCCGAATTGGTCTGCCGCCTCGGCGATCACATCCGGCCGCGCCACGGCGGCCGAGTTGAACGAGACCTTATCGGCCCCCGCCAGTAAAAGCGCCCGCACGTCCTCCTTGGTGCGTACGCCGCCGCCCACGGTCAGCGGCACAAAGCACTGCTCGGCAGTGCGGCGCACCATGTCGAACATGGTGCCCCGGTTCTCATGGGTTGCGTGAATGTCGAGGAAACAGATCTCATCCGCGCCCGCCGCGTCATAGGCCCGCGCCGCCTCGACCGGATCGCCCGCATCGCGCAGGCCAACGAAGTTCACGCCCTTGACCACACGGCCATCGGCGACATCAAGACAGGGGATCAGGCGGGTCTTCAGCATGGGCAGATCGGTCCTCTTGCGACTTGTCGCTACCCTTGCCATGGCGCGCGTCAGATTACCAGTCTGCGCGCGCTAGGTGTCCTCAGGTCGGCGGGGTAGAGGCACGGGCAATCCGGCGCATAGAGTCGCGGACGATCAGGATGTGAAACGGCATCACGGTGGCCAAATAGGCATGCCCCAGCGCATTGTTGCGATGCACCCAAGTCGCCAGGTAAACGCGCCCCGCCTCTTGTCGGACGCAAATGCGGAAGTTCAGGTGCCGGTCATCGGTGCCGAGGATCACCTCCTCGCTATCTTCGTAGGTTACCGGAAAGATGGCTCCGTCCCCCGTGGCGCTCACCTCTGTCTTCAACCCCAGCGGGCGCACCAGATGGTTGCGAAGCGCCAGCAGGTGCCCTGCCCAAGGCGGCAGGCTCAGACCGATGTCGGCAGCTGTGCGGGCAGGCAGGGGGCTTTCGACGCAATAGCCATCTATGAAATCTTGCGGCGCGACCATCTCCCACAGCTTTGATGCGGCGGGCAAAGGGCGCTTTTCAACACGCGGATGTACTGGCGGGCTGAGGTCATGCAGGGTCATGGCAACGTCTCCTTTGTGGCGGAGCGTGACACATCCTATGCGGGAAGGGACAGGAGGCGAGGTGTCGCAGCGACAGGGTGAAACGGAAGAGCGCCGCGCCAGCCCGTCAGGGCTGGCGCGGCGCCGGTCGTGTCGGGCACAGCCCGACGCTAAACCGCTCTCAGCGCAAGCGGCTCGGCAAAGAGCGAGGTTAGGCTTTCAGCACCGCCAGCGCTTCGGCCAGATCAATCGCGCCGTCATAAAGCGCCCGGCCCGAGATCGCGCCATTCAGATCGGCGCCGCAGGATTTCAACGCGCGCAGATCATCCAGCGAGGAGACACCGCCCGAGGCAATCACAGGGATCGACACGGCCTTGGCGAGGGCTGCGGTGGCGTCGATATTCGGCCCCTTCATCGCCCCGTCGCGCAGGATGTCCGTATAGATGATCGCCGCGACACCGGCATCCTCAAAGGATTTTGCGAGGTCGGTGACCTCCACATCGGTTTCCTCGGCCCAGCCTTTGGTCGCGACTTTGCCGTTGCGCGCATCAATGCCAACAGCGACTTTGCCGGGGAAGGCCCGGGCCGCCTCGCGCACCAGATCGGGATTCTCAACGGCCACGGTGCCAAGGATCACGCGCGCCAGACCTTTGTCGAGCCAGGCCTCGATGGTGGCCATGTCGCGGATGCCGCCGCCGAGCTGCGCGGGCACTTTGCACTGTTTCAGGATCTCTTCCACCGGGGCGGCATTGACCGGCTCACCTGCAAAGGCACCGTTCAGATCGACCAAGTGTAGCCATTCACAGCCCGCAGCCACAAACTCCAGCGCTTGTCCGGCGGGGTTGTCGTTGAACACGGTGGTCTTGTCCATGTCCCCATGCAGGAGGCGCACGGCCTGGCCGTCTTTGAGGTCAATGGCGGGGTAGAGGATCATCGGCGAAGCCCTTCATGGTCAGATC
Source organism: Epibacterium sp. (assembly GCA_048263945.1). Classification (GTDB taxonomy): domain Bacteria; phylum Pseudomonadota; class Alphaproteobacteria; order Rhodobacterales; family Rhodobacteraceae; genus Epibacterium. Next base: position 28,874 of record JBLXDQ010000001.1, read on the forward strand.
ACGCAACATCGGATCGGCAGGTCAGATCGGCAGAAGGGCGGAACGCACCCTCTCCGGCGTCCTTTTGCCCAAGCTTCAGCCGAATTGCAACGCGCGAGCGGCTTTGTGCTCATGCGGCGGGGAGAGCCCCGCTCGGGTGGGGCAGGGCGACCCAAGGTCAATCTTGCCTCACCGTCACAGGCGCTGTCAGAGTTTGCGTCATAGGGAGGATATGACCATGAAACACTTGATTGCATCTGCGCTAACGACGCTTGCGCTGACGACAGCCGCCTGGGCCGCTGACCCGGTCGAGGGCATCTGGAAGACGCAGCCCGACGATGGCTCCTATGCCCATGTCGAAATGAAACCCTGCGGCGGCGCTTTTTGCGGCACCATTGCCCGGACCTTTAACGACAGTGGGGAATACCAGTCGCCGAACCTGGGCAAGACCTTGGTGATCGATATGGTGCCACAGGGCGGCGGCGCCTATGAGGGGCAGGTCTGGCGGCCGTCGAACGACAAGATCTACATCGGCAAGATGGATCTGAACGGCGACGCGCTGAAACTGCGCGGCTGTGTGGCGGGGGGCTTGATCTGCTCCAAGCAAAGCTGGACCCGGGTGAAGTAGTCGCTCCGGCGTTTTGCACCGCAGTGGGGCTGGCCTAGAACAGCCCCATTTGCACCGGAATCGGCACGTAGCCGCGTTTCACTTGTTTGGCTCGGGTGCTGTTGAACAGGTCCTGCGCCTCATTCAAAGAGGTGCAATAGTTGCGCCGCTCTTGTCCACCGGGATGGCCGATGGGGCCGGAGGCCTGCGAGACGCACCAATCCCCAAACAACGTCTGCGTCAGGCTCAGCACCAAATAGCGGTGCTGTCCATCGCGGTGGCTGAATTTCTCAAATCGCAAGTACAACGTGAACTGGGCCTGAGCATTGAGGGGGTCCGCCCCATATGCCTGTTTGCACCGTCTCTGTCCATTGTTGTCACCGGCCTGTGGTGTGAAAACCCATGCAGAGGATCGCGCCGTTTGGAAAGGAGCGGCTCCGTTTTGCCCGCTGAAGGGCAAAACGCCGCGCGCCCGCCCCTCGACGGGGCGGGCGCGCGTGCCTTCCGGTGGCGCGCAAAGGGCCAAGGGCCCCTTGCGCGCGCCGCCCTGTCGGGCGGCCACCGCATGTCTGAGAGGGACGGGTCAGGGTTTCCAGGTCAGGAAATTTGCGATCATCCGCAGGCCAATGTGCTGGCTCTTTTCCGGGTGGAATTGCATGCCCAACATCGTGTCGCGGCCAATGACCGCTGTCACGTCGCCGGCGTAATCCACATGGGCCAGACGTTCTTTGGGATCGGTGACCCGGAAGTGATAGCTGTGCACGAAATAGCAGTGGTCGCCGTTCTTGATGCCGTCAAAAATCGGGTGGGGGTGGTCAATCACCAGATCGTTCCACCCCATATGGGGCACTTTCAGGCTGGGGTCGTCTGGCGTGATCTTGACCACATCGCCGCCGACCCAGCCGAGCCCGGCGGTCTCTTCATATTCATGGCCCGTCGTGGCCATCAACTGCATGCCAACGCAGATCCCGAGGAAGGGACGGCCGCCGACCTCCACAGCCTCAACCATCGCCTCATAGATGCCCTTATGGCCGCGCAACTCCGCCGCGCAGGCGGGAAAGGCACCGTCGCCGGGCAGCACCAGGCGATCCGCTTTGGCCACCACATCCGCATCCGAGGTCACCACAACCTCGCCAGCGCCTGTTTCGGTCGCCATGCGCTGAAAGGCCTTTTCTGCGGAATGCAGGTTGCCGGATTCATAATCGATGATGGCGGTCAGCATGGGGCAGGGGTCCTCTCTTGTCGGCGTGCGCCCCTGAAGTGGCTGCATTCCCCGAATTGGTCAAGAGGCGAGCGCATTTAGGCAGCAGCGGTCCTGCCGGGATGGCACGAAAAAGGCCCGAGCGCGATGCCCGGGCCTGTCATGATAGCAGGGAGGCGCAGTGCTCAGAGCGCGCCTTTGGTCGAGGGTACCGCATCCGATTTGCGCGGATCCGTCTCCACCGCCGTGCGCAGCGCCCGCGCCACGGCCTTAAACGCCGCCTCAGTGATGTGGTGGCTGTTGAAGCCATGGATCATATCGATATGGAGCGTGATGCCGCCATGGGTGGCCAGCGCCTGAAAGAATTCGCGCACCAGTTCGGTATCAAAAGTGCCGATCTTTGGCGAGGGCAGATCAACATTCCACACCAGGAAGGGGCGCGCGGAAAGATCTAGCGCCGCGCGCACCTGGGCGTCATCCATTGGCAGGTGGCATTCGCCATACCGGTTGATGCCCTTCTTGTCGCCAAGCGCCTGAACCAGCGCCTGACCGATGGCGATGCCGGTGTCCTCGACCGTGTGGTGGTCGTCGATGTGATAATCGCCCTTGGCGCGGATGGTCATGTCGATCAGCGAGTGGCGCGACAGCTGGTCGAGCATATGGTCAAAGAACCCAACACCGGTCTGGTTGTCATAGGTGCCGGTGCCGTCGAGATTCAGCTCGACCGAAATCTCGGTTTCGGCGGTGGAACGGGTAACCTGGGCTGTGCGCATGGCGAAATCCTCACTCTGTCGTAGGGCTTATAGGGCGCGAGGTGGTCAGGGCTCAAGTCCCGTCGCATCAGGTGGGGCCAGCCTGTGGCCGTGGCGCCGATGGGATTGCCCTTTGCGCCGCCCCATGCGAGGTTGCCGGGCAACCAGACCTGACAGAAGCTGAGGCGAGATATGTCCACCTGCGTCTTTATCCAGATCCGCTGCAAACCCGGCACCACCTATAAGGTGGCCGAGGATATTGCGCTGCATGAAATCCATTCCGAGCTCTACTCCACCAGTGGGGAATATGACCTCTTGATGAAGCTCTACATCCCCTCGGATGAGGATGTGGGCAAATACATCAACGATCACCTGCTGCAGATCCCGAATATCGAACGGTCCCTGACCACGATGACCTTCAAGGTCTTTTAAGCCGTTCGCAAAAGGTGCGCCTTGCGGCGCGCCGGTTCAGCTTTCCCTTTGGGGGAAAGCCGACAGGGGCGCGGGCATCAGGCTTAGGAATTCCAGAAACGGAGCGTCGGGGTGGAGTGCTGGGCTGAGCGGCGGACAATGTCGGCATCGCGCAGCTATATGACAACCTCGATCCGAAAGACGTTGAACATAGTCTCGCTGACGGGCTGATTTTCCGTTCGATTTCAGACTAAAGTTCCGCGGTTTGATTTTCGCCTGCAACCTCAGGCCTATCTGCGGATTGCCCCGCCCTGATGGTGCATGCGCAACACAACAAGGCGGGCTGAGCCGCTCAGCGATCAGACAAAAATGAAATTCGTGTGGTCGAGATCGCCCTGATCGGCATGGAAAATCAGAATGGTGTTGGTTCCATAGGTAATCTCCAACCCCTCTGTGGTTTGTGTCAGGGTAAGATCGGAATAGTCGGAAACCACGCCGTGCTTGATCTGGATGAGATCCTCTCGGCCGCTCCAATTCTCGATCCGATCATTGCCCAGCCCGTTGCCTTTGAAGACAAAAACATCCGCGCCGCTTTGGCCGCGCACCATGTCATTGCCTTTGCCGCCCTCGAGGATATCCGCACCGCTGCCGCCGATCAGCCGATCATTGCCCTTGCCGCCGATCAGAACGTCGGCGCCGTCGCCGCCATTGATCCGGTCGTTGCCGCCGTCGCCACGGATCGTGTCCTTGCCTTCGTCACCGTAGATCCGGTCCAGGCCGCTGCCGCCCCAAAGCCGGTCGTTACCAGCGCCACCCCGCATGTCGTCGCGTCCGGCGAAGCCGTTGAAACGGTCCTGATGCGATCCGCCGCGAAACTCATCATTGCCACTGAACACCTGTTTCAAAAGTTCGACATTGTCGCGGTTGTTCTTGGTGGCAGAGACGCGGAAAAAATCTGCGGCGTCGATGTTCAGCCCACTTGCGGTTGAGGTGAAATTCGCTCCGGTTTCGGTGACCGATGTGATCACCCCACTGGATGGCGTGGCCAGGGTGGTTCCGTAAAGGGTGATGTCTGTGAATTGCAGGTCGGTGCCGCTGTAGACATCCGGGGCCGGGTCGGGGAGGGTCGGTGCACCGGGAATGGGCAGCACTTGGTCCCGGACAAGAGTGAAGCCGGTCGAGGAAGTATTGGTGACCTCTGCGTTCAGCTGGAATTGAAAGGAAAGCCAGCCTAGCCCGCCGCCCGCTTGATCCGTCTTTTCGTGACCAGTGACGTGAAATATAACCATAGAACACCTTTGGAGTTAAAAACCTAAGTGCTCTTCATGCTGTCAGGTCTGCGGCGGGACAATCACGGGGAAAAAACACCGCGTCAGCACATGGGCCGCCGCGGTGCTCAATCATACTGTTTGGCCTATTGTGCGATCAGACCTTCTTCCTTCAACGCGTCATAGGCCGCATCCACGCCCGCTTTGGTGCGTTTCAGCATCTCGTCGACCTCAGCCTTGGTGATGATCAGCGGTGGGCAGAAGGCCAGCGCATTGCCGGCGACCGCGCGCAGGATCAGACCTTCGTCCTGGCAGGCCTTCACCGCAGCCGCGCCGCCCTTGCCGCCGGGGATCGTCGCTCCGGTGGTCTTGTTGGCGACCAGTTCCAGCGCCGCGATCAGGCCTTTGCCGCGCACTTCGCCTACCATCGGATGATCGGTGAAGATCGCGCGCAACTGCTCTTGCATATAGGCGCCCACCTCGGCGGCATGTCGGAAGGTGTCATCGCGCTCGTAAATCTCCAGCGTTTTCAACGCGGCCGCACAGGCGGCAGGGTGGCCGGAATAGGTGTAGCCATGGCCAAAGACGCCGACCTGATTGGTCTGGTCCACCATGGCCTCATACATCCAGCCGGGAATCACCGCCGCCGAGATCGGGAAGTACGCCGAGGAGAGCTGTTTGGCGAAGGTCATCAGGTCCGGCTTGATCCCCATGGTGGTACAGCCGAAATCCGCGCCGGTGCGGCCAAATCCACAGATCACCTCGTCGGCCCAGACCAGGATGTCGTATTTGCGCAGGATCGCTTGCAGCCCCTCGTAGTAGCCCTCCGGCGGCACGATGACGCCTGAGGCGCCAGTGATTGGCTCCACGATCATCGCGGCGATGGTGTCGGGGTCCTCGGCCAGGATCTGCTCTTCGAGGCTTTTCAGGATGCGCTCGACAAATTGCGCCTCGGTCTCGTTGCCCTTGCGCCCGGTGTAGTAATGCGGCGCATCGGTGCGCAGGATCGACAGCGCCTCCAGCGGCGCGTCGAAATGCGCGAGGTTTGCAGGCAGCGAGGTCAAGGAGCCCGCCGCCACCGTCACCCCGTGATAGCCACGCTCGCGAGTGATGATCTTGCGCTTTTCCGGCTTGCCGATCGCGTTGAAGTAATAGCGCAGCATCTTGTAGTGGCTGTCATTGGCATCCGAGCCGGAGTTGCCGAAGAAGAAATAGGCATCCTCCACCGGCACCATCGCCTTGAGCTTGTCGGCGAGTTGCATCACCGGCTCGTGGGTTTTGCCGCCAAAGGTATGCTGGAAGGGCAGGCGTTTCAGCTGCTCGGTGATCGCATCCACCACCTCGGCATTGGAATACCCCAGCGAGGTGCACCAAAGGCCCGCGAGGCCTTCGATATATTCTTTGCCGGTGTCATCATAGACATAGATCCCCTCGCCATGAGTGATGCAGAGCTGCTCCGTCGCGGTGAAATTCGTCGTCGGATAGATAACGGAGGACATCGGGCCATTCCTTTGCTGACATGCGTTTGGACAAGGATTGGCGCGCATTTGAGGGGCAGTCAAAGACTTTTGATCAAAAACTGGAAGCGATTGATCTGAAACGCGAAAAGCCGCCCAAGCGGGCGGCTTTTTCAGCTTTCGAATGGAGCGGGCGAGGCGATTCGAACGCCCGACCCTAACCTTGGCAAGGTTATGCTCTACCCCTGAGCTACGCCCGCGCTGCCATTCGGTGAGGGGTGATTTAGGCAATCACGCGGGGGGCTGCAAGAGGAAATCTGACCCTGTTCCCGAAAAAATCTTTGGGGCGTTCCGACGGGGGAAAGGGCGCCCAATAGGACGCCGCGCGCGACAGGGGATCGGGAAAAAGCGAAAGGTCGCATCCGAAGATGCGGCCTTTTCGGTTCCAAATGGAGCGGGCGAGGCGATTCGAACGCCCGACCCTAACCTTGGCAAGGTTATGCTCTACCCCTGAGCTACGCCCGCGCTGCCATTCGGTGAGGCGTGATTTAGGCAATCGCGCCGGGGGCTGCAAGGGAAAAATCGCCCCCTTGCGCAAAATTCTCTCTCAGGTCGGCGTCCTCTGTTTCGCGGGTCTTTCGAGGCGACCCTGCATTGGCTGCAAGCCTCGGCCGGAGGTGTGTTTTGCGGAAGAGGAGGCAGGAAAAACGAAAGGCCGCATCCGAAGATGCGGCCTTTTCGATTTCGAATGGAGCGGGCGAGGCGATTCGAACGCCCGACCCTAACCTTGGCAAGGTTATGCTCTACCCCTGAGCTACGCCCGCGCTGCCATTCGGTGGAGCGGTGTCTAAGGCCGCAGCGCGCAGGCTGCAAGTGGAAAATGCGCCGCCGAAGAAAAAAATCCCATTCCCCGACGGAAACCGACACGCGCTGCGTTTCACCCTGTGACAGACGCGCAAGGGGCGCGGTGAGGGAGGCGGTACTATGAAACGGTCAGATGCTTTGAAACTGTCGGTCTTGGTTGCAGCGCTGGGGGCAGGGATCGCCGCGCAGACCATGGCGCAAGGGATGCCGCGCCTGCGGGCGCACACAGTGACCAAGGCCCAGCCCCTTAGCCTTGTTGCGGCCAGCAAACAGGCCCGCGGCGCCGAGGTGCGATTGGCCACCACCGGCAGCACGGTACGCATCCGCTCCAATGGGATCCCCAGCCATGCGGTCGGGCGCTTTCCCAACAAGGACAATCCCAATCGGATCGCGGCCCAACGCTATCAGTTCGAAACCGGCCCAGCCGAGATCAAACGCACCGCTCAGGCCATGCGACGGGGCGGGCTGTTCGGGATCGCAGTCAACGGCGTGCCTTTTGATCCCGGCACGGCAGAATTCTGGCAGGGCCGTCCCGATCTTGGCTGGCAATATGAGGCCCTGGGCGGCGCGGTGCGGTTGGGGCTGGATGCCAATTTCGCCCATGTGCAGCCGTCGGGCGCCTACCACTATCACGGCCTGCCCACCGGGTTGATGAAACAGCTCGGCTGGTCGGCACAGGCGGAATCGCCGCTGATTGGCTATGCGGCGGATGGGTTTCCGATCTATGCGCTCACCGCCGAGCGAAAGGGCAAGGTGGTCGAGATGACCTCCTCATGGCGGCTGAAGTCAGGCACCCGCCCTGGCGGCTCGGCCCCCTCGGGGCGCTATGACGGGGCTTTTGTGCAGGACTATCACTATGTGGCGGGGTCAGGCCGATTGGACGAATGCAATGGGGCCTTTCTAGTGACCAAAGATTACCCGCAGGGCACTTATGCTTATTTCCTGACCCGCAGCTTTCCGGTGGTGCCGCGCTGTCTCAAGGGCGAGGCGGGGCAAAGCTTTGCCAAGCATATGGCGCGGGGTGGTCCGGGGGGATTTGGTGCACCGCCACCGGGCGGAGGCGGTTTTGGCGGAGCGAGGCGCCCGTGATGTGGGGCGCCTCGACCGGATCAGATCAGCGCATGGGCCATCAGGCCGAGGCTGGCAAAGGCCAGCATGGCAAAGGTCAGTACCATGCCCGCGATCCGCAGCGACAGGTTGTCGGGGGTCCGGCCATAGCCGATGAAATGCAGGATGCGCCCTGCCAGCAACATCAGCCCCAGCGCATGAACGGCAAGGCTTGGCGCGCCCTGCGCTTCGGTCAGCGCCAAAAGCAACAGGCCAATGGGGGCATATTCCGCGCAGTTGCCCTGCACCCGCGCGGCCAGTTCCAGCGCGGCATGGCCACCGTTGCCGGTGCTGACCTGCAGCGATTTGCGCAGGTTCACCACACGCATGGAGAGATAGACCAGCAGCACACCAAGAGCGCCGGCATAAAGAGCAGTGACATCAAACATCGGGAAAACTCCGAGAGGGAAGGGCTATTTCACCGGCACCTTATGCTTTTTCAGCGCCTTTTCCAGTTCCTTGTCGATGAGTGAAATCAGGGCCTTGTCCTTGGCCGCCGCCTTGGCTGCCATATCGACCATCTGCGTTTCGCTCTCCTTGCCGGTGGCGCGGGAGAGGATGACGCCGTAGCCGATCTTCAGCCCTTCGTCGCTCACCTTATTGGCGACTTCCGCCCAGAGCTTGGCCTTCAGCGTGTTGGGAATGGTGTTGTTTTTGGCCAGCTTTGCCAGCCGGTCGGGGAAAATCTGCCCCTGCAACACTTCCTTGTTCTTATAGGCCCATTTCTTTTGGAACCCGCCGAGGTTCTTGACCACGCCGCCGAGCAGGGCCGAATAGAGGATCGAGGTCAGGATCGCCTGAAACTCTTTTTCGGTCGGCGGCTTGCCGGTCTTCATGATCCGACCAAGCTCCTTCACCGTCTCGCCCAGCACGGTCTTGATGACCTCCTGCCCGGATCCGGCGAGATAATTGGCAAGGTATTTCTGCATCTGTTTGGTGCTGAGGAAGGTCACCTGAGAGGCCAGCTTTGGCGCCACCCATTTGGCGGCATCGTCGCAAAAGCCCAAGGGGATCTTGCTGCCGATCCCGCCGGTGAGGCCGCCAACTGTGCCGTCGATCACGATCGCTTGGATCGAACCCCAGACGGTGACCTTCTGACCACTGGCGTGTTTGCCAAGCTCTTGGCTGGCGCTCTGCAGGATGCCGACCCCAGCGCCCGACGTGATGGCCGCCCCGCCCGCTGTCATGCCCCCGGCCGTGACCAGAACCGGCGTGGCAAGGGCGCCGACCACGGCAAAACAAGCCGCAGAAGACACCATCAGGACCGTGGCTGTGGTTTGCGCCGAGCCGGTGAATTCCTTGAGGAAGCGCAGCAGATCGTTGGAGAAGGCATTGATCGCCTTTTCCGCCTCCGGCAGCGCATCGTTGATGAGCTTTAGATCCCCGGTCATGATCGCCCGCTCCAGTTTGCCACTGGCAGAGATCGATTTCAGGCAGAGCTTGTTGTTCGGCATTTTGACCGACCCGGCCTTGATGATGATGACCTGTGCGACAGCGTTCAAAACGCCATCCTTCATCTGCGCCACATCAAGATAATGCTCGTAGGTCTCCAGCGCGTTTTCGTGGTTGCGCAGCAGGCTTTTCATATAGGGGGTGAGACGTTTGATGACGTCGGTTTTGACCTTGGCGTATTCCTTGGGGGTGCAATAGATCAGCTTGCCGCGGAATTTGACCTCCATCATCGGCTGTTTGGCGGCCTTTGCCTCTTCGGCCAGCTGCTTTTTGTAGGCAGGCAGCAGGGCGGTGAAGGTCCGGCCTCCCGGATCGACGACCTTGTCGGGGTTCTTGAACCCGGCTTTCTTTTGAAAGGCCCCAATCGCCTTGAGCAGGCCTGCGTCCATTTTCTTTGAGCTGCCCAAGGGGCCGATCTTATTGGCCTCCAGCATCCGCCGGACCAGGAGCACATCCTCGGGTTTGTTTTTGACGTCGTCGCCTTCGCTGGTGCGGGGAGACAGGCCCACGGGGGCCGTGAGTTTTGCAGAAGACATTGGGAACCTCGAATACCAGTAACAGAAAAATGAATGGCATCTATTTTGGAAGGCCGACCCTGTGGGTCAAGATTGACAGCTGTGAAATGAGGCCATGTGGCGTGATTTTCCCCGCAAATAGGGGCGAGTCGGGTCAGATCTGTTGACCTATGCATCACGCGCAAAAGGGGGGGGGGCGCTGCCCCCTCGGGCCAAGGCCCTCACCCCCGGAATATTTTGGAAAAGGTGAAGTTATGCGCCCGTCACGCGGTTTTGAGAGGGCGTGACAGGGCCATGGATTGTCGCGCGCCCGGGGCTGCGGCAAAGGGGGCGGCATTGGGTTTTGTAAAGGGTTTGAAATGACAGAGTCGACGGTGCGGTTTGGACGTCTGAGCGAGGTTCCCTTGGCAGAGATTGACGCGCATATGTCGGATTCGCGTTTGGTCGCGCATATGCCTCTCTTGCAGGGGCTCAGCTGGGACAGGGCCACTAGTGAGGCCTTTGTCGCGGGCAAGGAAGCCGCTTGGGCGCGGGACGGTCTTGGCGTCTGGGCGCTGTTCTCGAATGAGGTTTATGTTGGCTGGGGCGGGTTCCAGCGGGAGGGCTCCGACTGGGACTATGCGCTGGTGCTGCGCCCCGAGGCCTTTGGTCTTGGGCTGCGGATCACGCGACAGGCCTTTGCCTGGGCGCGATCGGATGCGCGGATAAAGAGCGCGACCTTCCTACTGCCGCCGTCCCGCCGCCACCTCGGCGCGCTGCGCCGGATGGGGGCGCAGGCTGAGGGCGAGGTGGACTATGCCGGGGCGCGGTTTTTGAAGTTTCGTCTGCGGTTTTGACTTCGGTTGTGGTTTTGACACGGATCTTAAGCAAAAGGCCCCAGCGTGATATGCACCGGGGCCTTTGGGTCGTCTTTTAGGATCTCGCTTATTCCAGCTCGACCAGCAGGTCCTTGGCGTCGATCTGGCCGCCCGGTTGGACGTGGACGGCCTTCACCACCGCGTCGCGCTCGGCATGCAGGCCGGTCTCCATCTTCATCGCCTCGATGGTCAGCAAGAGGTCGCCTTCGCAGACCTTTTGGCCAACCTGAACCCCGACGGTGGCAACAACGCCCGGCATCGGTGCGCCGATGTGGTTGGAGTTGCCCGCCTCGGCCTTGGGACGCGCTGCGGTGGAGGCTTTGACCAGACGGTTCGGCACGCGGATCACGCGCGGCTGGCCGTTCAGTTCAAAGAACACTTTCACCTCACCCTTTTCATCGGTCTCGCCGATGGCTTGCAGGCGGATTTCCAGCGTCTTGCCGGGGTCGATCTCGGCGGTGATCTCGTCACCCGGCTCCAAGCCGTAGAAGAAGGTCCGGGTCGGCAGGGCGCGCACGGGGCCGTATTGGCGGTGACGGCCCATGTAGTCGAGGAAGACCTTGGGATACATCAGATAGCCGTTGAGATCCTCGTCATCGATCTTGAAGCCTTCAAGCTCTTTGGAGAGGTCTGCGCGGGTGGCCTCCAGATCGACCGGCTCCAGATGGGCACCGGGGCGTTCTGTGTTGGGAGCCTCGCCCTTCAGCACCTTGTTGACGATGCCCGCCGGGAAGCCGCCCGGAGGCTGGCCGAGGTTGCCGCGCATCATGTCGACGACGGAATCGGGGAAGGACACTTCGGTCTTCGGGTCCTCGACCTGGGTGCGGGTCAGGCCTTGGGAGACCATCATCAGCGCCATGTCGCCCACCACTTTGGAGGAGGGGGTGACCTTTACGATGTCGCCAAACATCTGGTTCACATCGGCATAGGTCTGGGCGACCTCGTGCCAACGCTCTTCCAGACCCAAGGAGCGCGCCTGCGCCTTGAGGTTGGTGAACTGACCGCCGGGCATCTCGTGCAGATAGACCTCGGAGGCCGGGGCCATCAGGCCGCTCTCGAAGGCCGCATATTGCGCGCGGACCTGCTCCCAATATTCCGAGATCTCGCGGATATTGCCGATGTCGAGCCCGGTGTCGCGGTCGGTGTTGCGCAGCGCCTCGACGATTGAACCCAGGCAGGGCTGCGAGGTGCCGCCGGAGAATGCGTCCATTGCCGCATCCACTGCATCAACGCCCGCATCTGCCGCGGCCAGAATGGTCGCGCCGGCAATGCCGGAGGTGTCATGGGTGTGGAAGTGAATCGGCAGGCCGACCTCTTCTTTCAGCGCCTTGATCAGGAGCTTGGCAGAGGCCGGTTTCAGCAGACCCGCCATATCCTTCAGACCCAGCACATGGGCGCCGGCTGCTTCCAGTTCCTTCGCCATGCCGACGTAATATTTCACGTCATATTTGGCACGAGACGCATCGAGGATATCGCCGGTGTAGCAGATGGTGCCTTCGCAGATCTTGCCGCTCTCGACCACCGCGTCCATCGCAACGCGCATGTTCTCGACCCAGTTCAAACTGTCAAACACGCGGAAGACGTCGATGCCCTTAGCGGCTTCTTTCACAAAGAACTGCACCACATTGTCGGGATAGTTGGTGTAACCCACCCCGTTGGAGGCGCGCAGCAGCATCTGCGTCATCAGGTTCGGCATGGCCTCGCGCAGGTCGCGCAGGCGCTGCCAGGGGCATTCCTGCAAGAAGCGATAGGCCACGTCAAATGTCGCACCGCCCCAGCACTCGACCGAGAACAGCTGGCTGAGGTTTTGGGCGTAGGCCGGAGCAACCTTGATCATGTCATGGCTGCGCATCCGGGTGGCCAGCAAGGACTGGTGGCCATCGCGCATGGTGGTGTCCGTGAGCAGCAGCTGACGCTGCGCCTTCATCCAGTCCGCGACAGCCTTGGCGCCCTTTTGCTCCAGCAGGTTACGGGTGCCATAGGGCAGGTTGCCCTTGTCCGCCTTTGGCGCGCGCGGCTCTTTGAGGTCGGCAGCGGGGGCGGCGCGGCCTTCGGTTTCCGGGTGACCGTTCACGGAGATATCCGCGATATAGGTCAAGACCTTGGTGCCCCGGTCGCGACGCTTGGCGAATTGGAACAGCTCCGGCGTCTCGTCGATGAACTTGGTGGTATATTCATTCGACAGGAAGGTCGGATGCTTCAGCAGGTTCTCGACAAAGGCGATGTTGGTGCTGACACCGCGCACCCGGAATTCGCGCAGGGCGCGGTCCATGCGGGCGATGGCTTGCTCCGGGGTGGGCGCCTTGGCGGTCACCTTGGTCAGCAAGCTGTCGTAATAGCGGGTGATCACCGCGCCGGAATAGGCGGTGCCGCCATCCAGACGAATGCCCATGCCAGTGGCCGAGCGATAGGTGGTGATGCGCCCATAGTCGGGGATGAAGTTGTTCTGCGGATCCTCGGTGGTCACCCGGGTCTGCAGCGCGTGGCCGTTGAGACGGATCTCGTCCTGGCTCGCCTTGCCGGTGGCCTCGGCCAGGGTCTTGCCCTCGGCGATCAGGATTTGCGCCTGAACGATGTCGATGCCGGTGACTTCCTCGGTGACGGTGTGTTCCACCTGCACGCGCGGGTTCACCTCGATGAAGTAGAAGTTGCCGCTCTCCATATCCATCAGGAATTCGACAGTGCCGGCGCATTCGTAGTTCACATGGGCACAGATCTTGCGGCCCAGCTCGCAGATTTCGGCGCGCTGGTCTTCGGTCAGATAAGGCGCGGGCGCTCGCTCCACCACCTTTTGGTTGCGGCGCTGCACCGAGCAATCACGCTCGAACAGGTGGTAGATCTCACCATGCTTGTCGCCGAGGATCTGCACCTCGACGTGGCGGGCGCGGGTGATCATCTTTTCCAGATAGCCCTCGCCATTGCCAAAGGCGGCTTCCGCCTCACGGCGCCCTTCGAGCACTTTTTCTTCCAACTCATCCTCGGAGAAGATCGGACGCATGCCGCGACCGCCGCCGCCCCAAGAGGCTTTGAGCATCAAAGGATAGCCAACCTCGGCCGCCTCTTTCTTGATGGCGGCCATATCGGTGCCCAGCACTTCGGTCGCCGGAATGACCGGCACGCCGGCCTCAACCGCCACGCGACGGGCCGAGGCCTTGTCGCCGAGGGCGCGCATGGTTTCCGCCTTGGGGCCGATAAAGGTGATGCCGTTGCGGGCGCAGGCGTCCACGAACTCCGGGTTCTCAGACAGCAGGCCATAGCCGGGGTGGATGGCATCCGCCCCCGATTCCTTGGCGACGCGGATGATCTCATCGATGGAGAGATAGGCCGCCACGGGGCCAAGGCCCTCGCCGATGCGATAGGCTTCATCCGCTTTGAAGCGGTGCAAACCCAGTTTGTCTTCTTCGGCGTAGACGGCCACGGTGCGTTTGCCCATCTCGTTGGCGGCACGCATCACACGGATTGCGATCTCGCCACGGTTGGCAATCAGGATCTTATTGAACTCTGTCATCTCTCCCCCGAGGTCTTAATGGTTTGGGCAAGTGGTAACGGCTGTATGACACGCAGACCATCCGAATTTCTGGGTATCTGCGGCATGATTGCGCTCACTTACGCCCCCTGTTTCAGAATTTCGGCGCTGGGGGTGCCGAAATGCGAAATACGAACCCGCAAAACGGGCGTTTTTCCGTCCTCTCCGTCGATTGGGAAGGTCGGCTGGCGATGTTGTACATAGCCTATAGGATAGGTGCACGCACTTTTTTGCAGTGCAGCATTAATACGGATACACCTAGGGCCGTTAACCACTCTTTCGAGTAGTTCTTCTATTCGGACGGATTTCAGGTAAATTTTAATCAACAGCGACGGATCGCACGAAACGATCCCGGAAGACCCCAGAAGACAAGGTCAAGAGTTAGAGATCCATCCGAGGTAACGCACCATGCACCGCTTCATCTACGTCAGCACTGCCGCCCAAGACCTGACCCCGCAACAGATTGCGGACATCGCTGGCGCCTGCCACCGCAACAACCGTCGCGCGGGTCTCACCGGGCTTTTGGTGGTGCATCAGGGCAAATTCCTGCACATCCTGGAAGGCGACGAGAAGGCGATCCGTCGCCGGGCGGAGAAGATCCAGAACGACCGCCGCCATGGTCAGTTCGAAGTGCTCGAAGCGCGTGAAATCGAGATGCGCGCCTTCTATGACTGGACTTTCGTGCATGAAGCGCCGCAGCGCCTGCCGCTCTTGGGTAACGAGAAAACCGCAGCCCTGCGCGACCTGATGCCGATCAACAGCCCGCTGCGCGGTCGTGATCTCACCGTGCGCCACAAGGTGCGCGACTTCCTCGCCAGCTTCAAACAGCTGCTCGCGGCATAAGCGATCAAGGATAACGGGGCGCAACAGCCCCAACACCAGTCTGACCCGGGGGGGACAGGCGGGGGAGGCGCGGATCCTGGGGGGGATCTGCGCCTTTTCACATCCGCCTTTCGCGATGCCTTAGGTCAGCGCCAACCGTCGCAGGCCGCGCGTTTCCGCGAGGGTCGAAATCCCCAACTGGCCCATATTGGCCTTGAGGTCCTTGGTCAGGATATCGGTCAAATGGGTCAGACCTCTTGGCCCCAATGCTGCAAGCGCATAGTGCCAGGCCCGCCCCATCATGACAAAATCCGCCCCCAGCGCCATAGCGCGCAGAATGTCCAAACCGCCTTCGATGCCACTGTCAAAAATCAGCGGCAGGTCGGTGGCCGCGCGCATCTCCTCCAGAACTTCGATCGGGGCCGGGGCCGCATCAAACTGTCGCCCAGCATGATTGGACAGCCAGATCGCATCCACGCCCGTCTCGGCCAGTCGCGGCGCATCCTGCGCATCCAGCACGCCTTTGACCACCAAAGGCCCCTCCCAATGGGCGCGCAGCCATGCGAGGTACTCCCAATCCGGCGCGGTGCGCAGCAAATAGCCGATATGGGCGGTGGAGGACAAAGCCGAGGCCGCCCCTTCGGTGTATTTATCCAGCGTCCGCATATGGGGCATCCCGCCCTCGTGGCGGTGCCGCGCCGCCATCCCTAACGCCCAAGCCGGGCGCATCGCCACCTGCGCCAGAAGACGCGGCGTCAGACGCGGCGGTTGCGTCAGCCCCGAACGCACCTGCCGCTCCCGGCGCGAGGCGACGGGCACATCAACCGTCAGCACCAGCACCTTGAACCCCGCATCGCGGGCGCGTTGCAGCATATCCTTACGGATGCCCTCATCCTTGGGCGGGTACATCTGAAACCAGCCCTGATCGCCTAAGTGCGGCGCAAGGTCCTCGGGGCTTTGGCTGGCGACCGTCGACAGGGAATAGGGCAGGCCCGCCGCCCGCGCATGGCGCGCCAAGTGGCCTTCGGCATCGGGCCAGATCAGCCCCGACATGCCCACCGGGGCAATGCCAAAGGGCAGCGGCAGCAGATCGCCAAACAGTGGCGTGGACAAATCCACCTCCTGCGGACCATTCAGAATCGCCGGCATCAGCCCGATCCGATCCAAACACAGGCGATTGCGCGCCTGCGTCGCCTCCTGTCCGGTGGCGCTGTCGAGATATTCCCAGACGAACCGGGGCAGGCGGTGTCGGGCGCGGGCGCGCAGGTCGCTCAGGCCCGGAAAACGTTGTTCAAGATCCATGACCGCACTAGGGCGCAAAACCTCCGACCTGTCCAGAGAGCCCTTGGTCCTTAACGCCTTAGGCGGCCATGGACCCGGTAAAGCGAGGCAGAATGTCCCGCAGACGGCGCGGAAGCGGCTTTGGCTCCAGCGCAAACATCTCTTCCAATGCCACACGGGCGTCCTGGGGCAAGCTGGACAGGTGCAGCAAGGCCATCGGCTGATCCGGATAGCTGCGCGTGTTGACCGACCCGTCATAGAGCATCATCAGACCGTGATGCCGACGGTCCCGTTGAATAGCGCTCCAACGTTCCTCGAGCGCCAATTCTGGCCCTTCGAGGATCTGCAAAAACGTGCCATTCTCCAGAACCAAGGCGCCGGTCAATCCGCAGGCTGAGTTCTTGCGTCGGGATTTTTCCACGATCGCTTCGGCTTTCTCGAGGGTCATCTCTGGGCTGGGGTGGCTGAGGTAGATGATACGGCGCATGGGGTGGTCCTTTCCGGCCCTCGATGGAGGGCGCCTCTCATGGTGACAGAAACTCAGCTTCAATTCAGCGGAGCAGGAGGTGACGCGCAGGCGCGTCTCGGCAGGGAACCTATCCCTTGGGCGCAAAGCCCTGTTCCGAAGGCTTTCGCCGCTGCGCCGTCCTTGCTATGACGATCCGATCTTGGGGCAGGGGGCGCTCATGCAGAACGGAGCATGAACGCGGCCCTTCCCGTCGCGCCTGAATCACGCTAGGATCAGCCCATGAGCAGTTTCGACGAAATGGACGCCTTTGAAGGCGCATCGCTGTCCGCCCGCGCCATGGCGGCACGGCCCACGCCCTATATGGACGGGCTCAACCCCGCCCAACGCGAGGCGGTAGAGACATTGGATGGTCCTGTCCTGATGCTGGCGGGAGCTGGCACGGGCAAGACAAAGGCGCTGACCACCCGGATCGTGCATCTGTTGTCCACCAACAAGGCGCGCACCAACGAGATTCTCGCGGTGACCTTCACCAATAAAGCCGCGCGCGAGATGAAGGAACGGGTGGGCCGGATGCTGGGCCAGCCGGCCGAGGGGATGCCATGGCTCGGCACCTTCCACTCAATCTGCGTGAAACTCTTGCGGCGCCATGCGGAACTGGTGGGGCTGAAATCCAACTTCTCGATTCTGGACACTGACGACCAGATCCGGCTGTTGAAACAGTTGATTTCCGCCGCGGGCATCGACGACAAACGCTGGCCCGCGCGGATGCTGGCCAATATCATCGACGATTGGAAAAACCGCGCGCTGACGCCAGGCAAGGTGCCGAGCGCCGATGCCAGCGCCTATAATTATCGCGGCACCGAGTTTTACGCCCAATATCAGACCCGCCTGCGCGAGCTGAACGCGGTCGATTTTGGCGATCTCCTGCTGCATGTGGTCGAGATCTTCCAGAACAATCCCGACCTTTTGGCGCAATACCACCGTTGGTTCCGCTACATCCTCGTGGACGAATATCAGGATACCAACGTCGCCCAATACCTCTGGCTGCGACTGCTGGCCTCTGGGCACAAGAACATCTGCTGTGTGGGCGACGACGACCAGTCGATCTACGGCTGGCGCGGCGCCGAGGTGGGCAATATCCTGCGGTTTGAAAAGGATTTTTCCGGCGCCAAGGTGATCCGGCTGGAGCAGAACTATCGCTCCACCGAACATATCCTCGCCGCCGCTTCCGGCGTTATTCGTGGCAACGAAGGGCGCTTGGGCAAGGAGCTGTGGACCGAGGCTACGGGCGGCGAAAAGGTCCGTCTGATCGGCCATTGGGACGGCGAGGAAGAGGCGCGCTGGATCGGCGAGGAGATCGAGGCGATGCAGCGCGGCACCCGTGGTGTGCGGCCTATCGGCCTCAACCAAATGGCCATTTTGGTGCGGGCCTCGCATCAGATGCGCGCCTTTGAGGATCGCTTCCTGACGATCGGATTGCCCTACCGGGTGATCGGCGGCCCGCGCTTTTACGAGCGTTTGGAGATCCGCGACGCGATGGCCTATTTCCGCATCGTGGTCAGCCCCGACGATGATCTGGCCTTTGAGCGGATTGTAAACACGCCCAAACGTGGCCTCGGCGACAAGGCGCAGCAGACGATGCAGCGGCTTGCGCGGGAAAACGGTGTCTCCCTGCTGGAGGGCGCCCGGATCGCGGTGGAAGAGGGCCATATCAAGGGCAAAGGCGGCGCGGCCCTGCGCCGCTTGGTCGAGGATATCGCCCGCTGGGGTCGGATGACTCGCGTGATCCTGCCCGAAGGTCCCGAGGATGAGGTGATCGAAGGCCCCATGCCCGACCCGATGATGGCGGGCGAGGCGGAGGTGCCGCATGTGGAGCTCGCCGAGATCATCCTTGATGAGAGCGGCTACACCACCATGTGGCAGAACGACAAAACGCCAGAGGCGCCGGGCCGGCTGGAGAACCTCAAGGAACTGGTGAAGGCGCTGGAGAATTTCGAGAACCTGCAAGGGTTTCTGGAACATGTCAGCCTGGTGATGGACAACGACAAGCAGGACGCAGAAGAGAAAGTTTCTATCATGACCCTGCATGCGGCCAAGGGTCTGGAGTTCCCGGCGGTGTTTCTGCCCGGTTGGGAAGACGGTCTGTTTCCTTCGCAACGCTCGATGGATGAAAGCGGCCTCAAGGGTCTCGAGGAGGAGCGGCGGCTGGCCTATGTGGGCATCACCCGCGCCGAGGAAGTCTGCACGATCTCCTTTGCGGGCAACCGGCGGGTGTTTGGGCAATGGCAATCGCAACTGCCCTCGCGCTTTGTCGATGAGCTGCCCGAGGAACATGTCGAGGTGCTGACGCCGCCGGGGCTCTATGGCGGCGGTTTTGGGGCTGCAGCCCCCGGTGGGCGGCAGGGTTTTGCCGAAGCCGCGGCCAACCCCTATGGGCGCTCGACCATCGAGGATCGCATGGCGCAGGCGGATGGCTACAACTCGCCGGGGTGGAAACGGATGCAGTCCCGCGCCAGTGAGCGGGGGATCAGCCAGCCGCGCGAGAGCCGCAATACGGTGATTGACCTCAAGGCGACCTCTTCGTTCACGCTGGGGGAGCGGGTGTTTCACCAGAAGTTTGGCTATGGCGCGGTGATCGGCATTGAAGGGGATAAGTTGGAAGTTGATTTCGAGAAGGCCGGGATCAAGAAAGTGGTCGCGCGCTTTGTCTCTGCCAGTGACGACGTGCCGTTCTGAGGGCCGTTCTGAGAGCTGTGACCCAGCGGACGGATCCCTGACGGGATCCGACAGGTTTGACCAAAGGCCCGGATCAATGATCCGGGCCTTTGGCGTTTTGGCGTCGCGCTGGGGGAAGAGGGGGGCGCAAAGCAAAACCGCCGCACATCGGCTTAGGATGCGCGGCGGTTTGTGAAAGGGGGCTTTAAAACAGGAAACGGCGGCGCCCAGGGAGGAGGAGGGGGCACCGCCGTTCTGTCAAACACCGGACTAAAGGGAGGAGGAGGTCCGGTGCGTCTGGTCCCGGCTGTTGGCCGGTATAGGGTGCGGTGACATCAGGGAGGAGGAAGATGTCACCGCTTAGGACAGGCCCTTAAGGGAGGAGGAGAAAGGACCTGATCTCTGTGTTCTTAGATGTCGCCGTAGGCCGCCTCGAGGGCGATGCGCTTCAGCATGGAGCGGTTCAGCCCCAAATCCGCCAACTCGCGACCGCTCAGAGCGTTCAACTCGTTCAGGGTCTCACGGTACACGCGGTATTGAGCATACTTTGCACGGATCGCTTGGCTCATCTGCGCCAGAGAACCGGCTGCAAAGGATTTCTCGGTGTTGATCGCGTTCAGCATTGCCATCGTATCGTCTCGCTCGTCTATCGTCGTCAGGGCCGTGTGCCCGTCTGTCTGTGTGTCTCTGTTGATCCTTAAGATACGCTAATGCTGCAATTGCACAATCCGGCGATTGGTCATTTCTGCTATGCAGCAAGTGCATGGGTGTATGGGATAATTTTCGCGATTTGCTCAAAATGATGGCGCGATAATTTCGATTTGTTGCATTGGTGGGCAATAAATGATCGCGCGCGGTGTTATCGCTGCCAATTTGGGACTTGGGGCGGCGCGACACCGGTCATATATGCATCAAGACTCGCAGCCGCGTGAAATGAAGGACTTGCAGACAATGGCCCCCACCCCGAATGAGATTCGCTCTGCATTGGAACGACTGGCCCTGCCGGATGGCGGAACATTGGTGTCGCGCGATATGATCCGGGCGCTGTCGGTGGAGGGCGGCGTGGTCAAATTTGTCATCGAGGCCCCTTCGCCGGAGATTGCCGGTCAAATGGAGCCGCTGCGCCGCGCGGCCGAGGCGGTGGTCAAGGAACTGCCTGGCGTTGCCGAAGTCTCGGTGATCCTGACCGCGCATGGCCCGGCTGCAAAAGCCCCCTCGCTCAAGCTGGGCGGGCACCCCAAACCGCAGGCGGCCCCGATGAAACCTGCCGGGGTGAAGCGCATTCTGGCTATCGGCTCGGGCAAGGGCGGGGTCGGCAAGTCGACGGTCTCGGCAAACCTTGCCGTGGCCTTGGCCAAACAGGGGCGCAAGGTCGGGCTGCTTGATGCGGACATCTACGGTCCGTCACAGCCGCGCATGATGGGGGCCAACGGGCGTCCGGCCAGCCCGGATGGCACCACGATCGAGCCGCTCACCGCACATGGGGTCACGCTGATGTCGATCGGCTTGATGGTTGAGGAGCGCAAGGCGGTGGTCTGGCGCGGGCCGATGCTGATGGGCGCGTTGCAACAGATGTTGGGGCAGGTGAATTGGGGCGAGCTGGACGTGTTGATCGTCGATTTGCCGCCGGGCACTGGCGATGTGCAGCTGACCCTCTGCACCAAGGCGGAGCTGACCGGGGCGATTGTCGTCTCCACCCCGCAGGATGTGGCCCTGCTGGATGCGCGCAAGGCGCTGGATATGTTCGCGACCCTCAAGACGCCGGTGCTGGGGTTGATCGAGAATATGTCGTTCTTCACCTGTCCGGATTGCGGCGGCTCTCATCATATCTTTGGCAATGGTGGCGTTGCGGAAGAAGCCAAGGCGCTGGGGCTGCCACTCTTGGGGGCTTTGCCGATTGATCTGGAAACCCGATTGGCGGGCGATCGCGGCACGCCGATTGCCTTGGGCGAGGGCGTCATGGCCGAGGCCTATGCGCGTATGGCGCAGGGGTTGATCGACGGGGGCATGGCCTAAGGGCGACCGCTCAGACCTGCGAGCGCGCGTGGCGCCCGCCTATGGAAAGGTCAGCAGTCGGTCCTAGAAGTCGGTCCATTTCTGATTGCCCTGAATGGCTGCGGGCATAACCACCTCTTCGGGTTCGTCGTCCTCTGGGATGTCGAACTCGATCCACGCGGCCTCTTGCGGGGGGGCGGCGTCGGCGCTGGTTGCGGCGGGCAGAGCCGTTGGCGGCACTTCGGCCTGCGTCTGGAAACGTCCCACGTAGTAGGCCAGCTTTTCCGCGTCCGAGCGCAGCATATGGGCGGCAGCTGTGTTTTCCTCGACCATGGCGGCGTTGCCTTGGGTCACCTGATCCAATTGCGCGATACCGGTGTTGATCTCGCCCAGCGAGGTCGCCTGCTCGTGCGAGGATTGCGAGATTTCACGCACCAATTCGGAGATATGTTTGACCTGATCGGCAATCTCGGTCAGGGCCTCGCCGGTGCGGCCGACCATCTCCACCCCGCGGCCCACGTGTTGGCCGCTCTTTTCGATCAGGGTTTTGATCTCCAGCGCCGCACCCGAAGACCGTTGCGCCAGGCCGCGCACTTCGGAGGCGACAACCGCAAAGCCCCGTCCGGCCTCACCCGCGCGGGCGGCCTCCACCCCGGCGTTCAGCGCAAGGAGGTTGGTCTGAAAGGCGATGTCGTCGATCACGGTGATGATCTGTTTGATCTGCTGCGAGGATTTCTCGATCTCGGTCATCGCATTGATCGTTTCCGTGACCACCTCATTGCTGTCTTCGGCCTTGGTGCGGGCCACTTGCACGGTGGCCTCGACGCTTTGCACGTGTTCGTTGGCTTGGCGCACGCTGGATGTAACCTCTTCCAGTGCGGCGGCGGTCTGCTCCAGCGTCGCGGCCTGGCTTTCGGTGCGGTGCGACAGGTCGTCGGCAGAGGCGCTGACCTCTTTGGCACCGCGCCCAATGCTGTCGGCGGTCTCGCGCACTGCGAGGATCACACCATTCAGGCTGACCATCGCGTCATTGATGCTGTAGCGCAGTTTTTTGTGCTCTTCCGGGAAGAACTCCATGATCTGATTGCGGAAGTCGCCCGCCGCGAGGTTCATCAATGCCTCGCTGAGGACTTTCACCACTTTGGCATTGCTTTCCTGCACCGCGGCCTCGCGCACCTGCGCCTCGGCCCCTTCGTGCAGCTGGATCTGCAAGTTCACTAGATTGCGCGAGATGGCGCCAATCTCGTCCTGATCCTCCTGGCCGGGGATCTGGCGCGCGTAATTCTCCTTTGCCATTTCCTCAATCTCTCCCGAGAGGGACAGGACACGACGGATCACCCCGCGCGCCGCCAACCAAGAGGTAAAGCCCAAAAGCAGCGTTACCCCGATCAGACTGGCAAGGCTGACAAGGATCGCGGTGTTGAGCACCGTATTGGCCTCGGACTTGTCGATCTCCAGCACCATGCCCCATTGGTCGCCATTGGGGATGGTAATGGTGTCAGTCATCGCCACGACCGGATTGCCGTTGGTGCCCGTCTCATCTTGCAAAAAGACGCTCTCGCCAGACAGGGCGGTTTGGATTTGCGGCAGCTCTGGCATCCGGTCCAGCAGGGCAAAGCCACCGTCAAACCGAGAGGGCGTCAGGGCGTGGAAATCCTGATCGACAAAATAAATCTCGCCGGTCTCGCCTAGAATTTCGGCGCCCGTGACCAAAGATTGCATCACATCCAGCGGGATTTGCACCACGATCACACCGATCTGTTCCGCGCCTTTGTGGATCGGTGCAGACATAAAGGTGGCAGGCGCGCCCGCACTGGGGGCATAGGCCTCGATGTGGGACATATAGAATTGTCCCTCGGGCTTGCCCTTCATCTCGCGAAAGGCTTTGCCAAGCCCTGTGTCGGCATATTTGCCGGATTCAAAGTTCAGCGCGAAATCATCTTCCTTAAAGACGGAATAGACGAGGTCGCCATTCATATCGAAAAGGAACAGGTCATAGTATTGCTGGGCGCGTTGATGGGCCCGCAGACCCATATGGTGACGTGCGTGGACCTCGGACCAGATAGAGCCGTCGGAAGCGTCCATCAGCTCGTCCTTTTTGCCCAGCGGATTGGGGTTGTCGCTGATGTAAAGGCGGCGCAACTCCTCGTTAAAGCCGTTGGGTTCGGCCGCCCAGGCCTCGGCAAATTCGGTGACTGCGGTTTGCACCCCATAGCTGCGCGACAAAGAGATCACATCGCGACGGATACCATCCAGCCAGTTTTCCACCGTCTTGCGATGGTCATGCACAAAGCTGCCATAAGCAGCCTCGTGATCTTTGCTGATAGAGAGCGCGGTTTGGCGCAGCTGGACCGCCGTAAGGGCGACAACAATGACGACAGCGGGAATGGCAATCATCAGAGGCAATTTTACTGCCAGCTTCAGGTTGCGAAATCGGAACATACAGTCACCCTCAAAACACCACCGCAGGGCGCAACTCACCCGCACGGATCGAACGTTACCCCGTATCAATAAGACGGATCGGTTTACGTTCCGTGAATGGCAGGGATTTGGCCACCTGCCGAAAGGGTCAGGAGGCGGGCTCTTTTGTGTTCGCGCGCACCAAAGGAAAGGGGCGGTCTAACCCGCCCCCACTGGTGTGTCGCCCTATGATCCAATGCGGGCTCAGGCCGCGCCGCGCTCAGCCCTTGGGGCCGAAATCCGCCGCGCTCAGGTCCGCGCTGCCGTCCCGGTCGATCAGCGCCAGCCAGTCGGCGGCCTTGGCGATGAACTCGTCGCGGCTCACCATCCCGTCGCCATCGGCGTCGTTGAACGCGAGGGTCATGCCCTCTTGCACATGTTTCATCTGGCCGCGGGCGTGGCTGCCTTGCCCCTCCATGTCATTGGCGCGGGCCGCGTCGAACATTGCATATTCTTCTGCGTCCAGCAGGCCGTTGTCATCGGCATCAAAGGTGTAGAACACATCGCCGCGCTTTTCCTGCAGCTCGGCGAGGGTCACGGTGCCATCGCCATTCTGATCCCAATTCTCGAGGAAGTGACCGCCGGGCTGGCCCTCTGCAAAGGCGGTCGCAGCGGACAGGGGTAGGAGGAGGGCGGTCGTCAGGGCGGTTCGGGTCAGATGGGTCATGGGGCAGGGTCCTTTGAGGTCGGTAGCAAAAGAGGGGCGGCCCAGTGGGGGTGTTGGGACGTCATGGGCCGGGTCTCCTTTTTGCTACGCGGCCGCTCTGGGGTGGGTCAGTGATTAAGTCACCGTCTGCGGCATAAAGTTATAAATTATTTATAGCTTTGCGCATGCCCTTGCGGATCGTGCGGATCCCGCAGGTCTGTTGGCGGAGACAGGCGCGTGTGTCGGGGCTCGGGCATCTCATCCCATCAAAACCCAAATTCCGACGGATGATCTGGGCAAGGATGGGACGCGTGGCCCTTGCGCGCGCCTTTGAGCGCCTCTGCCCGGGGTCCGTTGCCCCTGCTGTGGGGAGAAACACTTATTTACAGTGATACCGGAAGAGGGCCGAAGAAGTCGGAAGACCACGGAAGGCCAATAAAATAAGGGCTTGAGGTGCAGAGCCTCTGCATAAGGCCCATTATGATCAGTTTTGCAGTAACCCACGAAATCGGCCCAAACTGGGCCTTTGGGCCTCGGCTAGGCCTGCGGGCGGCCGAGGGGCGAGGCGTCCGCCAAAACCCGTTTAAATAAGGCTTCAAAGGTCTGTTTGAGCGCCGCAAGAGACCTCGCTTTGAGCCAGAAATAGGCTTCGGAACTGGGACCTGACCCGCCCAGTTTGCTCGGAAGGTCCCAGAACGGAAAGATTACATATAATTCAATATCTTGTCGGATGTACATAGTCTGCTGGTCCATGCGTAACTGGGACCCTAATTATTATGCCCCGAAGGTGAGGCCAGCTCACCAAGTAGCCGCAAACCTGAAGTGTGAAATGAGCCCATGGCGGACCCTCAAGGACTAGGGGTCTTTTGCCAATATTTCTTTCGTCAGGGGATGGCCTTCATTCTCTGGAAGGTTGGCTAACATCGCTTCCCAATCATCATGGAAGCTGTCAAACCGCAGGATTGGGCATTGATGGAAGGCTACGAAGCCGCTTTGATCTCTGAACATTTGTGTCAACGTGACCTCACCACCGATACCCACCCTCTCCATTCGTGGCTTCAGACTGTCCTCCTGTTGTTGGGTGATCATGTATTTGACGAGGTCAGGCAGGCTGACAATATCCGGAAACTCGCCCGAGCTTGGCGGGGGCTTCAGCGCCATACCATGTGCAAGATTTTCTGTTGTGAATCCATTGGTGGAACGATACGCGAAGCCAACAAAGCTCTCCCGCTCACGGCTCCAACCAAAAGTGTATATTGTGGCCGTAACACCTTCGAGTGCTACGTCATCAAGGTCTCCCCAGAGCCCTTGAAGAGCTTTACTTGCAAGTTCATCTAGGTGATCGATATCCCTCACGACAATTTCACTGTTGGTATATGACCAGAAGTTTTGCACGATCTGCTGCAGCCCAGTCCCAGCAATGCAAAGGCTTAGATGCGGCAAGGGGAATACTTTGGACGTAAAGTTCATTGGTCTGTGAGTTTCCCCCGACAGGGCCAACGTATCAGACAGAATAAGGACACTGTCTTCATTCAGCTCCCAGTTTAATGCGGTCATCATTGCCTCCTCTTTAAATTGAAGCTATAAAACATTTCAATGTACTGGAATGCCACGTGCCTCGTTGGATGCGGGGCGTCCACGCGTCGTTGCAAATTTCGCTTCCTGCGCGCAGCGCTTGGGCTTCTGTTCGTTACATACTAGGTTTCATGGGGCGGGGGCACTTAAAGCGCGCCGCTTCCGAAGTTTCATTTATAGAAATTGCAAATCGTTTAGAAGAAGCGATGGGTCTGTTACCCCAGCGATTACGAGTTGGTCCTGTCCAAAGTCCAAAACGAACGCATCGTTTTGAACGGAGCCATATTGCTCAAGGACCCGTCGCTTGCTTGCCCCCCCATCCCAAAACTCAGAGCTGAGAAAGAGTGTGTCTCGGTCGTTCTGAAAGTCTTTGATCGTGTCGGCGCCAGAGCCCTCTGTGAACTCGAAGCGGTCACGCCCAGCCCCGCCTGCTAGGAGGTCATTGCCTTTTCCGCCGGACAGGAAATCGGCGCCAGCATTTCCGCGCAATGTATCATTTCCATTCTGACCCCAAAGAACATCCCGACCGGCTCCGCCAAGTATTGTGTCTGAGCCGCCTCCACCAAGTACCCTGTCCGAACCGCTTCCGCCCGACAGCCAGTCGTCAGCGCGACCGCCGGTGAGCCTATCAGAGCCTTGGTTCCCTTTCAGAGTGTCTCTCCCGCCTCCGCCAAATAGGTCGTCATCGCCCCCCTGACCGAACAGAAAATCGTGACCGCCATTCCCGAAAAGACTATCGTTTCCTGAACCGCCCAGAATGGTATCTCGTCCGCGTCCTCCAATCAGGTCATCGTTGCCCAAAGCACCTGAAAGCGTGTCGTCGCCACCGTTTCCGCGCAGAGTGTCATTGCCGACGTCGCCCTGTAGGAGATCCGAATTGTTGCTTCCGTTCAGCGTGATGTCGCCGGGTGTGGCCAGCGTTCCAGATGTTTCGATTGGGGCGTAGCTCGTTCCTATACGGACAGACACGCTCGTGATTTCAACGCTGCCAGCAGCCTCGCCGCCAGCGAATGAAATTGCGAGCAAGTCGTCCAGTTCCACCGTGTTCGAGGGGGTGGCATAAATGGTCAGCGTCGTGGTCGATCCGACAGTTGAGCTATAGGTCGAGATGCTTCCATTTGTGAGCAGTGAAGTTGGGCCAACCGTCATGTTTGGATGTGAAATGGTCACGTAAATCGTGACCATCGTGTTCGCCGTGACCTCCATGTCCCCGACCGAAAGCGTTGCGCGGCCGCCATTGCCGAATTGAGACAATTCAAATGACCAAGGTTCGACGTCTATCGTTTTGATCAAGTCTAGGGTGTAACCATGCGAACCTACAGTGCTCGCCTCGCGGATTTTAGTAATGAATAAAGCCTCACCGCCGCCTGCCAAGCTGAAGCTATCCGTCAGAAGGGAATTGTTTGCGTCGAACGCATCCCCGTAGTCATTTAAGATCAACCCCCCATACGATCCGTCGGCGTCGTATCTTGCGATCCCACGATTACTCATAAAGTGGCTCGGGTCGTCGACAGTGAGCCGAATTTGATAGGTGTCTCCGGGGTCCAGTGTTGCGACGAAGGTATCGTAATCAAAGCTGAAGTGGCTGGATGCCTGAAGGTAGGCTTGAGTTGTCGTCCCGGCGCGTAGTTCGGAGACGAGATAATCGGGATCTGACAAGATGTCAGAGATGCCGGAGCTGCCAGGAAAGAGGGTTGTTCCAGACAGATCTATTGCGGCGGTTTCGGAAATGACTCTCATGATGTACTATTCTCAAGTTGGTGTTCGTTAAGGTTTTGAATAAATAGAGAATTCAACGGTGGTGAAGCGCTGATTACCACTCGTGCATCGAAGCGATCACACGCCCCACGACCCGGACTCCATCGGCTTCCGGGTTTTTGATTTCGATGGGGGCGTACTGCGTGTTGCGGCTGACCAGGCGCACGAGGTCGCCTGGGACGTATTGGATGCGTTTCACAAAGAGGCTGCCGGAGTACTGGACGGCGTAAATCTTGCCATCGGCGAGGTCCGTGCTGGCCAGGTCGATCAGAACTAGGTCGCCATCGTTCAGGTCTGGTTCCATACTGTCACCCCGGACGGAGATGATGGACAGAGTGTCCGGCTTCAGGCCGCGCTTGTTGAGCCACTTTTGGTTGAAGGCATAGGCATTGGTTCCCGCTTCTGTCGCGACCTCCGACCCGTTTCCAGCGGATGCTTCTACCTCTAGCCGAGGGATCATGACGAAAGGGCCTGACGTATTATTTACGCTGCCTGAGGTGGTTGATTGCGGAGAATCAGTAAGCAGTGCGTTCAAGTTGACGGTAAAATGTACCGCCAACCCCCGCAGGAAGTCATGGTCAACGCGTTGCTTTCCACTTTCGATGTTTTGAACCTTGGCCTTCGTGACCCCCATTTTGCTCGCAAAACCGTCTTGGGAAAGCCCGTGTTGTGACCTTATCTCTTTGATTTTGCCAGACAAATCTAAACTTGGCATACGGACTCTCCAAAATATCGTAAATAATACTTGCTCAAAGCTGTAATATTTACGATATTGGTGTTGCAATGACACGACGCAAGGCAGCATCGCGAGGTAACAATGCCAAAGTTTAAGAAACCGTTCCAGCCCGGAGCGATCCTGCACGAGGTAATTGTCGGGGCGTTTCGGACTGGTGGCACCAGTTTCGAGGCTTGGTGCAAGGAAAACGGGGTTCATCCGAGCACCGCGCGAACTGCAACCTACGGGCAATCGGGCGGAGCACAGGGCAGGGCGCTCCTCAAGAAAATCATTGGCGCCGCAGGGGAAGACCTCGTCGGCGCAGGTTATGCCAAGCGCATGATTGCCGAGGCCTCGCGCCTCAAGGACGCCAAAGCCGACGCTGAGGCTTCCTCCAAATGATCCAGTTTCGCGAGACCCCACACCAAGAAACCACTCACGGGCAGTCCGGGGTTTTCGCGACTGCCGGGGCTGAGGTCCCGGCCGCTCCGGGCCGCGCGCGTATCGCACTCACAATGCGCGCGGCCTGGGCAACCTTCCGCAAGGCGGAGCAGCAGTTTTCAGACAGCATTTGGGGCGACGCGCTTGGTTGCGTCTGTCTCGCCATCATCTTCGGCGGTTTGCTTTTCGCGCCGCTGCTTTGGACGAATTGAACGAGGGTTTAAAGGCATGGCAACGATCATTCAGTCGATCACCGAATTGCCGGTCGACCAGATCGAAATGGGTGACAGGCTGCGGCCTGTGTCGAAAGCGGGCGTGGAGGCGATCAAGGCCTCGGTCGGCGTCCTCGGCGTGATCAAGGACGCGATCCACGTTCGCAAGATCAAGCGCAACGATAAGATTGTCCTGATCGCAGGCGGGCACCGGCTGACCGCTGCGCGTGAGCTGGAGCACCCGACCATCAAGGTGGTCTGCTGGAATTGTAACGACGATTTCGCGCGCCTCATGGAGATTGACGATAACCTCGCCGGGGCGGAGCTGACCCCGCTCGATACGGCGGTCTTTCTGGCCGAGCGTAAGCGGGTCTATGAGAAGTTGCACCCCGAAACACGAGCCGGAGTTGCAGGAGGTTTGGCACGTCAGGGTTCAGCAAACGACACGATGTCGTTTGCTGCCGCAACTGCAGAGAAATTTGGGATTTCCGTCCGCCATATTGAACGGATCGTTCGCGCCGGGGGCGCTTTAATCGGCGGGGATGCCCACCGGCTTCGATCCTCGGAACGGCCTGTTACCCTCAACGACCTGACCGAGATTGCCAAGATCGGCAACGTCGATGAGCGTTACCGCGTGATCGACCTTCTGGCCGAGGGGCAGGTGAAGAGCGCCAAGGACGCGCGCCGCACCTGGGCGAGCGAAAACAATCGCGGTGTCACGCCGCCGATGAACAACACCGAAAAGACCTGGCTGCGCCTCGCGGATGCGTGGAAGCGCGCGCCCAAGGCCGGGCGGGTGACCTTCCTTGAAGAGCTTGGCGACGAGGTTCAGGCGCTTCTGGACGAACTCCGGGGAGGCCAGGTCTGATGGACAACCCGAGCCAAGAATGGTGGAGCGCGGCGGAGATCGCCGAGGCATGCCTGCCAGATCTGCCGACCACAAAACGCAAAGTCAACGACCGCGCCGCCCGCGAAGGCTGGGACCGCCAGCCGGGCAAAATTCGGCGGCGCAAGGGCAGGGGCGGCGGGCTGGAATATCATTTCTCGCTCTTCCCGATCCGCGCGCGCCTCGCGTTGGTTGAACAGCCGGCGGAACCGGAGCCGAAGCGCAGCCGCGATCAGGCCTGGGCAGATTTTGACCGGCTGAACAGCAAAGCCAAGGCCAAGGCAGAAGCCCGTCTGACCGTCGCGCGCTTGGTGGCGGAATGCGAGGGGGCAGGGATGCCGCGCTCGATGGCAGTCACCACCGCCGCTATGCGGGGTGAGGTGTCGGAAAAAACGGTCTGGAACTGGCTGGCCCTGATCGGGGGCACAGCCGAGGCGGATTGGCTGGCTTTCCTCGCCCCGAAACCCACGGGCGGGAGCGGCAAATCTGCGCCCGTCGACCCGGAGTTCTTTGCCTTGGTGCGCTCGGATTGGCTGCGCCTTGAGGGGCCTTCGCTGACCTCCTGCTATGACCGCGCCAAGCGCATCGCGAAGAAAGAGGGGCTGACCGTCGCGCCGATCCACCAGGTGCGGAGCCTGATGAAACTGGCGGTCTCCAAGCCAACCGAAATTTTCATGCGAAAGGGAGCCGAAGCCTTGCGCCGGTATTACCCGCACCAAGACCGCGACAAGAGCGCCCTTCATGCGCTGGAATGCGTCTGTGGCGACTATCACAAGTTCGACGTCTTTGTCCGCTGGCCGGGCGAAGAGCTGCCGGTGCGTGTCCAGGGCGTGTTCTTTGCCGATATCTACTCGGGCAAAATCCTCTCTTGGCGTCTGTCCCTGACCGCAAACAGCCACACTGTGCAGCTCGCTCTGGGCGACCTGATCGAGCGCTATGGCATCCCCAAAGCGGCGCTCCTTGATAACGGCCGCGAATTTGCCGCCAAGGTGATCACGGGCGGGGCCGAGACCCGGTTCCGGTTTAAGGTGCTAGACGACGATATTCCGGGCCTGCTGCCGATGCTGGGCGTTAAGGTCCATTGGGCAACGCCCTATTCGGGGCAATCGAAACCGATTGAACGAGCCTTCCGCGATCTGTGCGACCGGGTTGCAAAGCACCCGGCTTTTGAGGGGGCCTATACTGGCAACCGCCCGGACGCGAAGCCGGAGAACTACGGCAACAGCGCGGTGCCGCTGGACGAGTTTATCGCGGTCTTGACCGAGGAAATCGAAGACCACAACGCCCGCGAAGGTCGCCGCAGCGAAATCGCCTTTGGCCGGTCGTTTAATCAGGTCTTTGAAGCCTCTTACAAGAGCCACCCAATCCGCAAGGCGACCGAGGAACAGCGCCGCCTCTGGCTGATGGGGGCAAAGGGCCTGAACGCCAGCCCCAAGAACGGCGAGCTGAAGCTCTTGGGTTCACGCTATTGGGCCGAGTGGATGTACCGGATTGCGGGTCAGAAGGTCGTTGGGCGGTTTGACCCCGATAACATTCATGCGGGCCTGCATGTCTACGACCTCGACGGGCAGTACATAGGCCACGCGGCTTGTGTGGAGCGCGGCGACTTCCTTGGGGTTGAGGACGCCCGCGAGATGGCCCGCAAACGCGGCCAGTTCCTACGCGCGGCCAAGGAAGAAGCCCGCGCCGCCCGCGACTACTCCGCCGCAGAGATCGCCGCGCGCCTCCGGGCTGCAGGCGAGGACGTCACCCCGGAGACCTTGCCGCAAGCGGAGGTGGTGCAACTGGTCACCCCGCACCGCAAGGCCCCAAAATCGCCGCGCCTTGGCACGGTCGCGCAGGACCACGCCCAGGAAGAGCTTCTGGAAGCCCAGATCGCCCGCCTGGAAGACCGCCGCAAGCCTGCGCCGGTCGAGGACGACCCCGAAGCCCTCTTCAACCGGTGCCTCGAGCTGGAACGGCTCGACGCCGAAGGCCAACCGCTGACCGAAGAGCAGCGCCACTTCATGCAGGACTATCAAAGGTCCGCCCAATACCGGGGATTTTCGCGGATGCGCAAATCTCTGGGCAGCGAGGAATAAGGAGAGCAGAGCATGACACCAAACATCGCCCCTCTGCGCAATGTCGCAGCACTGATTTCACTGGTCGAGCGGGTGCAGGACCGTTCGTTTGGCCTGCCAGGGATGGCGGTTTTTTACGGGCCTTCGGGCTGGGGGAAGACCACCGCCACCACCTTCGCCACCAACGAATATCAGGCCTATAACGTGCAGGTCCTGAGCTGCTGGACGCCGAGCTACTTCCTGCAGTCGATCATGCGCGAAATCGGCATCAAACAGGTGCGCGGCGTGCCGGCAATGGTCGAGGCCATCGCCGCGCATTTGGCCCGCGCCGACCGGCCTCTGATCATCGACGACGCGCAGTATCTGACCAAGAACAAGAAGCTGATCGAACTGGCCCGCGACCTTTACGAGGCCAGCCAATCGACGGTGATCCTTGTGGGCGAGGAAGAGCTGCCGCAGCACCTGACCAAGTGGGAAAACATCCACAACCGCCAGCTGGCATGGGAACCGGCCTTGGCTTGCAACCTCTCGGACGCGGAAAAGCTGGTGCAGATTTATAGCCCGGACGTCGCCATCGAGCAGGATCTTCTGACCGAGATTGTTGAGGCCTCCGGCGGCTCGATCCGTCGCGTGGTGACCAATATCGACCAAGCCAAGGAACTGGCCCGTTCACGGGGCACCAGCCGCGCCGATCTGGCGCTTTGGGGCGACCGAGCCTTTGCGACCGGCCAGCCGCCTGTGGCGCGCCGCTTGGCCGCCGCGCCTTCTGCGCCTCAGCTCGCTAAAGCGGCCCTTAAAGTGGCGGGGGGCAAGAAGTGACCCTGTTCCGTTCTGATATGGAGGCCTCCGCCTATCGCGCGTCCAAAGCGCTGGCGCGGGTGCATTGGTCTGACCTCTTGGCCTTTGGCGTCGTACGCTCTTCGGCCAAGACCTTCGTCAACCGCTGGGCCGAGGCGGGGCTGCTGGTTCGCATTGAAACCGACGATCACCGCAAGGTCTACGTTCACGCCGAAGCCGCTGAAACCCTGCCGGCACCCGCCGAGCCTGAGTATGACAGCAGCGCCGAAGGCAACATGTGGCGCAGTATGCGCGGCCTGCGGGAGTTCACACCGACCGATATCGCCGCCCATGCCAACGCAGGCGGCGTCTCGGTCTCTGTTGCACAGGCGCGGGCCTATTGCCGCCTCCTGGTGCAGTCCCAGCACCTGACAGTTCGGCAGACCGCAATCCGGGGCAAGCGCGAAGCCCGCTTCAAGCTGGTCAACTACACCGGCCGCATCGCGCCCAAGCCCCGCACCGTCAAAGGCGTGTTCGATGCGAACACCGCTGATTTCGTTTCTCTCGACAAGGAGGTGCTGCTGTGAGCCAGACCACTTTTGCACAAGACAAGGCCCGCAAGGCCTGGGGCGAAGACGTCCCAAAATGGGTCATGGCGCTTGCCAAGGCTTGCGACCAAGCCAGCCAAGCAAAAATTGCGGCGCGCCTGGGCTATTCGGCCGCAACCGTCAATCTGGTCCTGAGTAACCGCTACGGGGCCAGCATCGACACGGTCGAGCAGACCGTGCGGGGCGCGCTGATGTCGGAAACCGTGCTTTGCCCGGTGATGGGCAAGATCGGCAAAGACCGCTGCCGCCAAGGCGTGGAGGTCGCCAAGACCTTTTCCGCTGCCAACAGCCAGCATGTCCGGCTCTTCAAGACCTGCCCGACCTGCCCAAACCACCCGAGCAACAAATAATACCTGACAGGAGAACAGGCGAATGACCGAGCAACAGACCACATCGTCGCGCCAGCCCGTGCCCGTCCCGAGCGGCGAAGAGATCATCAACGGCGCGGCCTACATGCGCAACGCGCAGGGCGATCTGCGCCCCAAGGAACTGGTGAAGCCTCAGGACAGGCTACAGGACCAGACTGTGCGCGAAATCGTCGGCTATGCGCTTGCCCTGAGCGCCGAGGTGAGCCGGTTCAAGGAACACACCTTTGAGGACATCGGGGCCTTTGAGGCAATCCTCGCAGAGCAGTACGGGGCCACCGTCGGCGGGCAGAAGGGCAACAAAACCCTGATGAGCTATGACGGGCTGTTCAAAGTGCAGGTCCAGGTCGCCGACCTGATCGACTTTGGCCCAGAGCTGCAGATCGCCAAATCTCTGGTCGACGAATGCCTGATCGAATGGGCCGCTGACGCGCGCCCGGAGATCCGCGACATCGTCACCCGCGCGTTCAATACCGACAAGGCGGGCAAGATCAACCGCGCGGAAATCTTCATGCTCCTGCGGCTGGAGATCGAGGACGCGCGCTGGCAGCGCGCCATGCAGGCCATCAAGGACGCGATCCGGGTGATCGGCTCCAAAACCTATGTGCGCTGCTATCAGCGTCCGGCCATCGACGCTGGGTGGGAGCCTATCCAGATCGACTTGGCGAAGGCTTGAAGGGAGGCCGACCGATGCAGATTGCGAAGTTTATGGACGCGGCCAAAGTGCCGGCACTCCTTGACCACGACGACCAGCCGATTTCCGGCGGCGTTGCCAGTGTCATGGCTCGGGGATACCCCGCCCAGCTCGCGCAGCTTGGCGTGGATCACATGATCCTCGGCGCCGGCGCGGAAGAGTTGCAGCGGATGGCGGCGGAATGGGGCATTCCTCATTCCATTGTCGAACGCCGCAGCCGTGTCTTGGCGGGCCACGCAGCCCGCCAGATCGCGGCCCAGAAGAAGGGGTCTTGAACGTGGCGATGACCCCAGAGCAGATCAACGAGGACCTCGCCCGCGCTTTTAGCGCTTACGCAACGGCCACAGGCCGCGCGTGGTTGGTTCTCGGCAACCGTCTCGCGGTTCTACGCGGCGAGGCGAAACTTGCGCGCATGTTGTCGGCCGACTTTGACCGAATGGCGCGCGCGCAGATGGAAACGGCAGACGCGCGGATGCGCAAGGATGCCGCAAGGCTTCACCCGGCGACCGTGGCGCAAAAGGAGGCTTCTTGAAATGACAAACCCTGAAATCCGTCAGGTCTTTGCCCGCAATTTGGTTGAGCTTTGCAAAGCCTACCGTTCTGTGTCGAAAGCGGCAGTTGCTATGGGTATTAACCGCACCCAGCTTAACCGCTACCGCACAGGTGAGAGATTTCCTAACCCGGACGTCCTCGCGCGGATTTGTCAGCACTTCGGCGTGGACGCCAATATCCTTTTGGTGCCTCTCGACCAATTGCCCGCGCAGGCGGCAAAGTTCCTCCTAAACGAACCGAAGGTGCAGGAGGTTCTAAAGCGGTCATCTAGTGGGCACGAGGCTTTGACAATCATCGCAACTAAGCAGAAGGGCCGGCCCCTTGGTGAGGAAAATGATGCCGTTTGAACCTCAGATCACACAGGGCGAATTCGACCGTTCCATGGAAGCCGAAATCGCTGAAATGAGCTTCCAAGAGGTCTGCTGGTCGGAAGGTTTGGAGAAATTGCTGCAGGCTGCGGTTGCGAGCGGCCTTGATTGGAGAAAGTGGGAAACGCCTCTCGCTGAAAACACTTGTTCGGTTGTGGATAGGACGAGTGGGAACTGGGTAAAGGCTCCCCGAGCCGAATTGGCGGCTGCCGCTACGGTGAGGGGCCAACAGTTCTCAGGAGGCGCGAAGTGAACGCCGCCCTGATCCGAAAAATCCACGTCGGTTGTAGGGAGCTGGGCCTGGACAATGAGGCCCGGCGCGAGCTGCAGCTGGTGGTGACCGGCAAGGCCTCGATGTCGAACATGACTGAGGGTGAGCTGCAGGCTATGGTGAAGCGTTTGGAGGCGGACGGGTTCAAACCCTCGGCCGGGGGCAAGAATCGCCACAAACCAGCCCCGCGCAAGGACCTGCGCCTCGTCCACAAGCTTTGGTCAGAACTCGGCAAGGCAGGCCAGTTGCGCGACGCCAGCCGCGCAGGGCTGAACCGCTTTATCCGCGCGCGCTTTGGCGACCATTGGTCGATGGTCCCGGCGGACGTGGATATGCTGACAGATTGGGCGCAGATCGACGCGGTTATCCAGTCCCTGAAATCCTGGGGCAAGCGGGCCGAGATCGACTTTGACTGGAGTGTACATCGGAAATGAAACGCCCGGCTCCCAAACAGGAAGGCAAGCTGCCGATGGCTTACCCAAAGCCGACAGCGCAGGTCGAACCTTATGTGGAGGCATTGGGTTTGGAAGACACGCTCAAGTTCATCGCCGCCTTTGGCGGAACCGAGATATATATTGCGACCGACCCCAAGTCCCGGTCACGAGTTGTCGAGGTGGTCGGCTATGCCAAAGCGCGCATGCTTGCTAGCATTATCGAACGTCTGCCCCGGCGTGTGCCCCTCGCAAAGAAATGGCGAGCAAAAGTCTACCATGCTATGGGTCATAGCAAGGCAGAGGTGGCCAGGAAGCTATCCGTCCACGAGGATACGGTTCGAAGATACTTGACCACTTCGGGTTCTCGACCGCATGATCCCGACCAATTGGACCTCTTCTGACGAGAAGCCCCCGCAATGTCGGGGGCGTTTTTCGTTTAGGGCCTCCGCCATTCTGAAACCTGCACAGCAGGTTTAGGGGCGGCTTAAATGGCTTTTGAAAACGGTATTCTTTCCGGCGTGAAATACACCCCGGCGGTCCATATGGGGGGCGAGATCACCCCCGATCTGGTGATCCTTCACGATACCGCAAGCAGCCTGCAGGAAGGCAGCGCCGCTGACTACCTTGAGGACAACGACGCCAAGGTTTCGGTTCATTTTGTGATCGAGCTGAATGGCAATCTTCGCCAGCTCGTGCCGATCAACCGCCGGGCAAATCATGCGGGCGCTTCCAGCTACCACGGCCGCCATGGCTGCAACGCCTTCAGCATAGGCATTGAATTGGTCAACCCCGGCAAGATGCGCGCGGCCGGGGCGGATGGCGTTACCTGGTTCGGGGCGGCGGTGAAGAACGGCCAGCCCTATTCGGTCGAGATCGCCGAGACGCCGGAACACGGTCGGGGCATGTGGATGCACTACCCCGAAGAGCAGCTCGACACTTTGCTTTTTCTCCTGCTCGAGCTTTTTGCCACCGTATCTACCCTAAAAGATATTCGCCCGCATTGGTATGTCTCGCCGGGGCGCAAGGTGGACACCAACCCGCTTTTCCCGATGGAGTATGTCCGTGCCTATGTCATGGGCCGCGACGATCCTGCGGAGGCAGAGGCCGAGGCCGCCAGCGAGGGAGCGCCCAGAGACGAGCTGGCAGTGATCGCCGCCAATGGCGACAGCCTGAACCTTCGGAACTGGCCGAGCTTTAACCCCAACATCATCGCCAAAATCCCGGATGGCACCACGGTGCCGGTCTTGCGGCGTGGCTCCTTCGGCGGCCGCACTTGGCTGCGGGTGGTCTACGCCGGACAGGAGGGCTGGATTGTGGCGAGCTACGCCGACCCCGTCGCCTACGCCACCCCTCGCTAAAGGAGCGCCCCTCGTGAAACAGAAAGATAAGATCTTCCAGATCCTCGGCGGCATCGCGCCGACCATTGCGACCGCCCTTGGCGGGCCTCTGGCCGGTGTTGCCACCAAGGCCTTGGCCGACAAGCTGCTTGGCCGCCCTGAGGCAACGCCGGAGGAGGTGGAGGCGGCAATCCTCAACGCGGCCCCTCAAGACCTCCTGAAGCTGAAGGAGGCCGACGCCGCGCTGCAAAAGCACCTTGCCGACGCCGGGATCGAGCTGGAGCAGATCGCGGCCGATGATCGCGACAGCGCCCGCAATCGCCAGATTGCGACCAAGGATCGGGTGCCCGGCATCCTCGCAGGCGTGATCCTGGTGGGCTACTTTGCGGTGCTTGCCTATCTCATCAAGTATGGCCTGCCGACCGCCAGTGAGGAAATCCTCGCCTTGCTGATCGGCGCGTTGACCGCTGGGCTGACGCAGGTCCTCAACTTCTATTTCGGCAGCTCGGCCGGGTCGAAGAACAAAGACCAGCTCATCGAGCGGCTGAAGGCCGCGTCCACGGGGCGCGCTTAATGAACTTCGATCCGACCATCACGATGGGGAATGTCCTTGCAGCGCTTGCGCTCGTGGTCTCGCTCGGCACCACCATTTTTGCTTGGATCGCTACCCGCCGCTCCAACGTCGAGGCGCGGTTCCAGCGCGTGGACGAACGGTTCAAGGAAGGCTCCGATCGCATGGACAGGCAAGAGGTTCGCATCGCTCGGCTGGAACAATCCGTCCAATCGCTACCCAGCAAGGATGACCTCCATCAAATCGAGCTGTCGCTCGCGCAGATGGCCGGAACCATGCAGCGCATGGAGGCGGTGATGGAGGGCAGCCAGAAGATCATGACCCGCCTCGAAACCGTGGTGACCCGCCACGAAGACCACCTTTTGAGACAGTAGGACCGCCATGAGTTATTCAGACGATCTGCGCAAACACGCCCGGCTTGCCATCCTCCGCTTCTTGGAGGATGCGCCCCGCTACACGTCCAATGTTTCGATGCTGTCGGAGCAGCTGCCGCGCGTGGGCATCGCCTACACCCGCGACCAGGTGAAAACCGAACTGCACTGGCTTGAAGAGCAGGGCATGGTTGAGGTCGAGGACCACGCGGGCTTTGTCGTGGCTGTCGGCACCACACGCGGGATGGAGGTGGCGCAAGGCATCGCCCGGCATCCGGACATCCAGCGCCGCCGCCCAGGGGCTTGAGCTATGCCGCCGCCCAAGAAGCTTGACCTCATCCCGACAGAGCTACGCACGCGGCTCGCGATGGTTCTCCAGGATCGCGGTTTCAGCGACATCGTCGCAGTGACCGAGGACCTGAACTTCTGGCTGCAGGAAGCCGGGCAGGAGATCCGCATCGGCAAGTCGGCGGTGGGCGAGTATTCGAAGCTGCTGAAAGACCAGCGCGACGCCTTTGCCATGGCTGAAACCCTGCTCGGCGACCTCGACATCGAGCAGGAAAGCACCATGCACAAGGTGCTGATGCAGATGATCGCGACCGCCGCTTTCCAGATGATGAACGCGGTGGCCGAGAGCGACAACGCCGAGTGGGACGCGAAGAGCTTGGCGCATCTGTCGCGGATGCTGAAGGACCTGATGCAATCGGCGGGCCTGCGCGAGCGCCTGCGCGAGGACGAGGAACGCCGCGTCGCCCGAAAAGAGCGAGAGCGCCTCGCTGGTGAGATCGAACAAAAAGCCGCTCAGCTCGGCATGACACGGGGCACCGTCCAGGCGATCAAGGCGGACATTCTGGGGGTGGGCGCGTGAACATTGACGATCTGCCACTCCAGGAGCAGCGCCAGGTTGGCGCGGCTGTCCTCATGGGCGCCCGGAATTGGAAAGAGGCGACCCTTTCGACACGATGGCTGGCGAGGCTCTTCGGAACGCGGCTTGAGTTCGAACATATGGGCAAGAGCATCTACTTGAAGATGTGGCGCGGAAAAATCTTCCTGACCAATTTGCGGGCGATTGAGCCGTGACCGCCGCCGTGGCCATTTCTGACGCGGAATGGGAAGCGCAGCGCGCGGCCGACCGTCAGATGCTGCCCGATGTGCTGACCGAAGGGGTCAACCTGCCTCATGTGCTGCTGAGCTATCAGCAGCAGCTCTTGCAGACGACCGCCACTTATCAGTTTGTGGTTTGCGAGAAGTCCCGCCGGATCGGCATGACCTGGGCGGTGGGTGCGGACGCGGTCCTGACCTCTGGCCTCGCCCGCGCCGAAGGCGGCATGGACACGCTTTACATCGGCTTTAACCTCGATATGGCGCGGGAGTTTATTGACACCTGCGCCATGTGGGCAAAGGCGCTGATGCCCGCTGCCAGCGCGGTGCAGGAGTTCCTCTTCAAGGATCAGGAAGAAGGCAAGGAAGACCGCGACATTCAGGCCTTTCGGGTGCGGTTCGCCTCTGGTTTCGAGATTGTGGCGCTGTCGTCGAAACCGCGCTCGCTGCGCGGCCGCCAGGGCTATGTGATTTTTGACGAGGCCGCCTTCCACGACGAGCTGGAAGAGATGCTGAAGGCCGCCAACGCCCTTTTGATGTGGGGCGGCAAGGTGTTGGTGATTTCCACCCATGA
The DNA here is from genome assembly GCA_048263945.1 of Epibacterium sp. Taxonomy (GTDB): domain Bacteria; phylum Pseudomonadota; class Alphaproteobacteria; order Rhodobacterales; family Rhodobacteraceae; genus Epibacterium. The sequence continues at coordinate 68,928 of JBLXDQ010000001.1, forward strand.
CGGGGACGCCAATGCCTTCAACGTCCTGGTGCGCCAGGTCAACGAGGGGGAGAAGGGCGACACCGCCAAAGTGGTGCGCGTCACCTTCAACGACGCGGTCGAGGCCGGGCTATATGAACGGATCGCGCTGATCCAGCGCGCCCAGGGCCGCGAACCGATGCCGAAACAGAAATGGATCGATAGCACCCACGCGGTTTATGGCGATGACGCGGACGAGGAGCTGCACTGCATCCCGAAAGCTGGGACAGGCGCGTGGCTGACCGCGCCGCTGATCGAGGCACGGATGACCGCAGAGGCGCCTTGCCTCGAGCTGGAACTGCCCGGCGACTACCTGCAGCGCACCACAGCCGAGCAGCTCGAGCTGATGCGCGCGTTTCTGGAACGCCTTGAAGACGTCTTGGGCACGCTGCCCCTCGACGTCCTTTATGCACTCGGCTTCGACTTTGCCCGCGTGGCTGACCTATCGGTCCTAAGCTTGCTCGCCATCGAGAAGAACATGCACCGCCGCGAGGCGCTGACGATTGAGATGCGCAACGTGCCCGGCAACGAACAGAAGCTGATCGTCGGAATGGTTATGGAGCGCGTGCGCACCCGTTGCGTCGGCGCGGCGTTTGACGCGACCGGCATGGGCTGGACAGTGGCCGAGGATATGGGACGCAAGTTCGGCCTGAGGGAAGGCGACGACAGCCCCGGCATGGTCTGGGCGATCAAGTTTAGCCAGGACTGGTATCGGGTGAACATGCCGCCCCTGAAAACCGCCTTTGAAGAGGCGACCCTCTCCATTGGCCGGTGGGACGCGCATCTGGGCGACCTGCGGGCCGTGAAGAAGGTGCGCGGCATCCCGCGCGTCCCGGAGATCCGCGAGGCTGACGCCAAGGGCAAGAAGCGCCACGGCGACTACGCCATCGCGCTCGCACTTGCACATTTTGCGTCGCGGATGCGCTGGGTCGAGATCGCCTACACCCCGGTTCCCAACAATCGCCAGAGCGAGCCGCAGGACGGAAGCATGGGGATGACCGCAGAAGACCAAGACGCAATGGACCGCCCGTGGTGGAAGCAACCGCTCGGGGCGACGATCCAAGGAGGCCTGTAAGAGGAGACGAACATGCCCAACATAATCCCGAAGCCTTTTGAAGACATCAGCCCGGCAAAGACAGGGTTCACCATTGCGGTGGCCGAAGTGAAAAGCGGGCAGTTCGTCCGGATTGGTGTTTCCACCACCGCCCAGGAAAAGCATTTCGGCGGTCAATTGGACCCGGCAAAGGACGCTCTAAAGCTGGTGCTGAGCAACGACCGGGGAGCCAACCACCTATTGGTCCTGGAATTGGCCGAAATCGGCGACGCCGGAGCGTTTGATCTGGCTTCCGGTATCAAGGGCAGCGTCAGCGTTCGCCTGACGCCCTGGGGCGTCCTGGCGCCAGGCAAGCGCCCTGCAAAGGAACTTCCGATTATCGGCGGCAAGGCGCCTCAAACCGTTCATTTGAAGCTGCCTGAATGGGCGCGGCCCGTTCCTCTTAAGATCGGCGAAGGCAAACCCCTAATGGGGTAACCCGACCGGAGTCAAAATGAACCTCAAAACAAGACGGAGGCGGCTATGTGCGCAAGCAAGCAAAGCGAAATTTGGCAGCACGTAAAAAGCGGCGGGCTTTACACGGTGATCGGGCACGGGCTGATCGAGGCGGACCTAACCCCGGCCACCATCTACCGCAGCCTTTGGGACGGCGCGGTATGGGTACGTCCCACCGCCGAGTTTGAAGATGGCCGCTTTCTCAATCTGAGTGTTGACGAGGTGGCAGACTGCCGCCCCGCCGCTGACAAGTCCTGAAATTATGGAGACCAACATGCTTGATCTGATCCAAGACCCCGCTTTCGCCTTCGTTGTCTTCCTGATCCTTCAGGTCGCTGACGTGATTACCACTCGCAAAGCCCTGGCGCGGAGCGGCCGGGAGGCCAACCCGATTGTAGCCTACCTGATGCGCCGCTTTGGCGGGCGCTGGGTTGTCATTAAATGCGGGGGCGGTTTGATTGCCGGCGTAATTCTGATGGGGACCGGCGCGGTTTTCATCCTGTGGCTGGTCTGCGCTTGCTATCTTTTTGTGATCCGCAACAATATCCGCGTGGGAGCCTGACCCATGGCGGAGCGCTTCGTTCTCACTGACCGGTGGGGGAACACGGTCAACCGGGCAGAGTTGAAACGTCAGGACGAACCCGCCGCGATCGGCGGGGTGCGCAGCCCGTTGACCGGCTATCCCGGCGACGGGCTAAACCCCGGCCGCCTGGCTGCGATCCTCAAAGAAGCCGACGCCGGGGACCCCGTCCGCTATTTGGAGCTGGCGGAGACCATTGAAGAGCGCGATGCTCACTACCTTGGCGTTCTCGGCACCCGCCGCCGGTCAGTGGCCCAGCTCGACATTTCGGTTGCACCGGGCGACGATACCCCGCTGGGCGAAGAGATTGCCGAACGGGTGCGCAAGTGGCTCCTTCGGGACGAGCTCACCGAAGAGCTGTTCGATATCCTCGACGCTTTGGGCAAGGGCTATTCCTTCACCCAGATCATTTGGGACACGTCCTCGGGGCAGTACGAGCCGAAGACGCTCGAATATTGCGACCCGCGCTGGTTCCGCTTTGATCGCAAGGACCTGAAGACCCCCCGTATGCTGCACCCGGAAACCGGTCAGGAGGAGATCCTGCCACCGTTCCGGTACATTTATGCGCCCATGAAAGCGAAATCGGGTCTGCCGCTGCGGTCCGGACTCGCGCGGGTCGCGCTGTGGTCTTGGATGTTCAAGGCCTTTACCCAACGCGATTGGGCAATCTTCACCCAAACCTACGGCCAGCCGCTGCGGATCGGCAAATATGGCCCCGGCACCTCCGAGGAAGACCGCAAAACCTTGTTTCGGGCCGTGGCGAACATCGCGGGTGACTGCGCAGCCATCATCCCGGAAAGCATGGTCATCGACTTTGTCGAAGCAAAAAGCCTTGGGGCCTCTACCGATCACTATGAACGCCGCAGCGATTGGTTGGACAAGCAGACCTCCAAGCTGGTGCTGGGCCAGACCGCGACCACTGACGCGGAAACCGGCGGGCTTGGGTCGGGCAAGGAGCACCGCCAGGTTCAGGAAGACATCGAGCGCGCGGACGCCAAACAGCTTGCGGCGATCATCAACCGGGATTTGATCCAGCCTTGGGTCCAGCTCGAGTACGGCCCCGCTGCTCCGGCCCCGCGGCTGAAAATCGGCCGCCCGGAAGAGGACAACCTCGCTGCGTTCTCCCAGGCGCTCGCGCCGCTGATGGCGCAGGGGCTGACGGTGAAGGCCTCCGAGCTGCGGTCGAAGTTTGGCCTCTCCGAACCGGGCACGGGAGACGTGGTTGTGGGCGGAAAAAACCCCGATCCGGCCAAAATCTCGCCGCAGGGCGCATCTGCACCCGAGGAAACGGACACAGTAGCCCCACAGAGCGAATTTAAATGGTGGTTAAAGCAGTATCTCGCCCCTTCGGGCGTGGTTGTGGCTGCGCAGGCAGAAGAGGCCTCACAGAGCCTCTCTGCGCCTGTTTCGCCGGAGGCGGCTTTGGCGTCTCGACTGGAAGAGGAGGGGCGCGCCGGAATGGCGGCGCTCGTGGGGCGGATCGAGGCGATGATGCAGGCCGCGTCCAGCTTGGAGGAGTTCCGCGAAATGCTGTCGGCGGGCTTCGCCGGATTGGACGCTGCCGAGCTTCAAGCGGTGATCGCCAGCGCCATGTTGGCGGGCAATGCAGGCGGGCGCGCGTTGATCGAGGAGGAAGCCGGTGACTGAGCTTGCCGCTACCTTTCGTCGGCCATTTGCCGAGCAGGTGGCCGCGTTCCGCCTGCGCCTCGGCGACTTGGTGCCGACCGCCCGCTGGGACGATATTCAGCGGAGCGCGCATGACCGGGCCTTTATGGTCGCGGGCGCGGTCAAGGCTGACCTCTTGTCGGACCTCGGCCGGGCGGTCGATCAGGCTATAACGGCGGGCACGGGCTTTGAGGCCTTCAAACGAGACTTTCGCGAGATTGTGGAGCGCCACGGATGGCACGGCTGGACGGGGGAAGGCACGCCCGGCGGCGAGGAATGGCGGATGCGGGTCATATACCGCACCAATATGCGCGTCTCCTATCAGGCGGGGCGCTTTGCCCAGCTCCGCGAGGGCGGTTTCAAATATTGGGTCTACCGCCACGGCGGCTCGCATGATCCGCGCCCCGAGCATTTGGCGCTGGACGGGTTGATCCTTGAGGCGGACCACCCGTTTTGGGCCGTGTGGTTTCCGCCGAATGGCTGGGGCTGCTCTTGCCGCGTCTTCGGCGCGCGCTCCAGGGCGGGCGCGATCCGGCTAGGCGGAAAGCCAAACGTGACGCTGCCGGCGAACTGGAACCAGCGCTCGCCGAAGACGGGCACGCCTGAAGGGATCGACAAGGGCTGGGACTACGCGCCGGGTGCGAGCGCGGCGGATACCATCCTCGCCTTTCGCGACAAGCTGGAAGCCTTGTCGGCTGCACCGGCCCAAGACCTAATCGCAAGCTGGTTGGGCGGTCCCTTTAAAGAGTGGTTTGAACACCCACGCGGGGCTTGGCCCTTGGCGCGGCTATCCGACGAGGACGCAAAGCTGATCGGTTCGCAACGCCGGGTGGCCGAATTGTCCGAGCTGACAGTTAAAAAGCAGAAGCTGCACCACGGGGAGCTGACGCTTGAGGACTATGCCCAGGCACAAGCGACGATTGATCTGGCAACGCGCAGGGTTCTCGACGGCGGCAATAGTCTGATTTTCGTGCGCGAAGATCCGGCCGACGCAGGCTATGTTCTGGTGGTGAAGGCTACAAAGACGGGGCAGGGGCTATTTGTGACCAGCTTCCGCCGCCTCTCCTCCAATCAGGTCAAGCGCGACATGGAAATCATCCGGCTGATGGGCAAGGGCGACGAGGTCTAGGCCAAGCGATTGGGGGAAGGGCGCAGGCGGTGGGGCCTCCCTCCGGCGAACCGGCAACCCCACATGGCGCTCCGATCCGAAGATCGTGCTACGGCCGGGAGTATATCACCGTGTCACGCCTGCAAGGGAGATTATAGGCATGTACACCCTGACTTTCAATGAAGACGGGCTGACCCCGCGCCTGCGCCAGCTCGAGGAACGCTTGGGCGATCTGACGCCTGTCCTGCAGGTCTTGGGCGAATACCTGGTGCAATCGACGCAGGACCGGATGCTGAAAGGCCTGCAGCCGGATGGCAAACCTTTTGCCCCGCGCTCAAAGACCACCCTCGCGGTCTACGCGGCTCGGGGTTTCAAGATCGGCCCGCAGCCTTTGAACAAGAGCGGCGAAATGCGCCAGCAGCTCCACTATCAAGCCAGCGCCGCCGGCCTCACCTGGGGCAGCAATGCCATCCAGGCGGCGGTCATGCAGTTTGGCGCGGAGAAAGGCGCGTTTGGAAGCTACGAGGGCAAGGGCTTTGGCGGTTCAACCCCGACAATCTCTCTGCCCTGGGGCGATATCCCGGCGCGTCCGTTCTTGGGGCTATCAGATGCGGACCGCAGCGCCATTGTCGAAGAATTGGAAGAGTGGCTCGGAGACGCGGATTGACCGAAGCGGGATTTCTCGCCACAGTCCCAAGCATAAATAAATCCCAAGGAAAATAGAACGCCCCCCGCACTGTCGGGGGCGTTTTTCGTTCGGGGCATTGGCGATGATGGCTGCATGAGCAGAGCATCGCATATCGTCATGATGGCCGCTCGGGAACTGCCGGTCCTCGAAGAAGAAGGCCAAGTCCCTGAGTGGATCCATCTCGTCCCGGCCGGGCGCATCGAAACCTTCGATGGGCGCGGCCCCTATGAAGTGTCTGACCCGCAAGCCGTGATCGAGGCGAGTTTCGCCGCGCGCGGCGAGATCGAGATCGACGTCAACCACTCCACTTTTCTGGCTGCCAGCAAAGGCGGCGAGGCCCCCGCGCGAGGTTGGATCACTGAGATGCAAGCGCGCCAGGACGGCATCTGGGGGAAAGTGCGCTGGACAAAAGAAGGCGCACGCCTGGTTGCCGAGAAAGCCTATCGCCGGATTTCGCCGGTGCTAGGCCTGCCCTTTGAGGGCAGCAAGCAGGTGACGTCCATCCGCAATGCTTCCCTTGTGAACCGCCAAAACCTGCGCGGGTTGACCGCGCTTAACTTTGAGAAGGAAGAACGCATGTCGTTTCTGGAACAACTCGCGGCTTTGCTGGGCCTCGACGCGGGCGCGTCGGAGGACCAGGTCACAGCCTCGATCAAGAAGCTGAAGGCAGGGGGCGAAGGCGCAACTGCGGCGCAATCCCAGCTCTCAGAGGTCGCGACCCTTTTGGGCCTGCCCGCCGGGGGCGACGTGGTTGCGGCGGTAAAGGCCAAAGCCTCCTCGACTGCTCCGGACGTGGTCGCATTGCAGAGCGCGATTTCTGAGCTGACCGCAACTGTGGCCGCCCAGAGCGAGCAACTGACCACCATGAAAGGCGGCCAGGCAAAGGATAAGGCCGAGGCATTTGTCGACGGGGAAATCAGCAAAGGCCGCCTCGTCCCGAAGGCGCTGCGCGATCACTACGTCTCGATGCACCAGGAAGACCCGGCGCGCGTCGAAAAAGAGATCGCGGCTTTGCCGATGCTGAACGGCCCGAGCGTGGCCCCGTTTGTTCAGCAGGACGGCGGTCAAATCTCCCTGAACGCGGAGGCGGTTCAGGCGGCGAAGCTGCTGGGCCTGTCCACCGAAGAATATCAATCCGTGCTCGACGAAGAGCGCAAAGCACAGGGGGGCTTCTAAATGCCTGCACTGACCATGGACCGCAACACGCCACGCCTGGACGGGGAACTGCGCCACGGACTGGTCGCCGCCGCCTCGCTGATCTACGCCGGGGCAATCGTGATGCGCGCAGCCGATGGCTACCTGCACGAAGGCCATACGGCGACCGGCATGGTCGGCGTCGGCCGGGCCGAAGCACGAGTCGATAACCGCCTCGGGGTGGATGGCGACGAGGACCTGACCTATCGCCCAGGCATCTACAAGTTCGCCAATTCCGCCGCCGCTGACGCGATCACCTTGGCGGAGATCGGCGACGTGGCTTTCGTCGTGGATGATCAAACCGTCGCCAAGACCGACGGGGGCGGCACCCGCTCGCCCGCCGGGATCATCGACAGCGTGGACGCGGACGGTGTCTGGGTCCGCTTCGACGAAGCCCTGACCAAAGCCTCCTGAAAGGACTGACACATGCTCGTAAACGCAGCAAACCTTACCGCCCTCCGGGTCGGGTTCAAGAAGCACTTCCAGAACGGTCTGGGAATGGCGGCTTCCCACTGGAACAGCGTCGCAACTTTGGTCCCGTCGATGACCAAGGAACAGAAGTACGGCTGGCTCGGTCGAATGCCGAACGTGCGCGAATGGATCGGTGGTCGCGCGATCCAGAACCTAAGCCAGCACGATTATTCCATCGCCGAAAAAGCCTGGGAACTGACCATCGGCGTGGACCGTGACGACATCGAGACCGATAACCTCGGCATCTATGCACCGATGTTCCAAGAACTGGGGGCTTCCACCGGTGCCAAGAAAGACCTGCTCGTCTTTGAGACCCTTAAAAAGGGCTTCACCGAGCTGTGCTATGACGGTCAGCCCTTCTTTGACACAGATCACCCGGTCTTGGACGAGAACGAAAACACCGTCTCGGTCGCCAATACCGATGGCGGGGCCGGTGCACCATGGTTCCTGATCGACGACACCCGCGCCCTCAAACCGATCATCCTGCAGAGCCGCAAGGACTTCGAGTTCGTGAACATGGACAATCTGACGGATCAGAACGTCTTCATGAACAAAGAGTTCATCTACGGCGCGGACGCCCGGTTCAACACCGGCTTTGGTTTCTGGCAGATGGCGTGGGGCTCTAAGCAGCCGCTGACCGCTGCGAACTATGCCAAGGCGCGGGCCGCGTTGGGCGGCATGAAGGGCGACCACGGCCGCCCCCTGGGCATCCGTCCCACTTTGCTGGTGGTTGACAGCAGCAATGAAAGCGCCGCGCTGAAGATCCTCAACAACGAGTTCGGCGCCGGTGGCGAAACCAACGAGTGGAAGGGCACCGCCAAGCTGCTCGTCACTCCCTGGCTGGCGTGAGGTCTGACCGATGAGTGATCGTGATGACCTGAAGGCGCGGGCAAAGGCTTTGGAGCTGGAGCACGCGGCGAACATCCCCACTGAGAAGTTGCAAGAGCTGGTGGAGGCGGGCGAAGAGGTGAAGGCGGCCCAGCAAAATCAGGGCGACGCAGGCCAGCCTGCGCCCCAGGGCGATCAGGGCAGCAAAGCCTTTGAAGCCGCGCTGGAGGACCGTGCAGCGGCCGCAACCGGCGACCCCGCAACCGTGGTGGCCCAGCCCGAAGAGGACACCGACCAGCCCGATCAGATCGAGGCGCTGCGCGTCCAAGGTCCGACCAAGGGCTTCCGCCGCGCCGGTCGCGACTTTGGGCCGACGCCGGTGTTTATCCAGCTTGCCGACCTCAGCGAAGCCGAGCTGGCGGCGCTGGAGAATGAACCCCGCCTGATGGCCAGCCGCGTCATGGTGGCCCCCGAATAAGCGGCCAGCTCTGCCCCAAGAGCCGCTTTTGCTCCGGTAAACGGAGCCTCGGCCCGGCGGCGACCCTCGCGTCGCCGGGCTTCTTCTTTCCCCTCCGGAGCGCGGGCCGATGCCTTATACCACCCTTGACCAGCTCAGCGATCGCTACGGCGCGGGTCTGCTGATTTCCTTGACCGATCGGGGCGAGGTGGCGACCGGCACGGTTGTCCAGGACACGGTCGATCAGGCCATTGCCGACGCTGACGCCATGATCGACGGCTATCTGAAAGGCCGCTACAAGCTGCCGCTGGCCGAGGTGCCGCCGCAGGTCGAAGCCCTGAGCCGCGCCATCTCGATTTGGAACCTGCACGTCTATGACGCGCCTAAGCAGATCGAGGCCGGGTATAAGGACGCCTTGGCTCAGCTCCGCGATATCTCCAAAGGGCTTATCACCCTCGACGTCGCCGGGGTCGAGCCGCAGACCAGCGGCGGGCAGGGGGTCATGGTGACCGACCGCGAACGCCCGATGACCGAAGACAGCCTGAAGGGCTGGATTTGATGCTGGACGAGGTGAAAGCCCGGCTGCTCGCCCGCGTCTCGGCCTTTGCCGGACGGATCGAGACCGCAGCCGACCTGACCCAGCTCCTGAAGGAGCGCGGCCTGCCCAGCAATTCCACCGCCTATGTGGTGCCGCTCGGTCTTCAGGGCCGCCTCGCCAATGACGCAACCGGCATCTTTTCTCAGGAATACGCCGAGACGGTCGGCGTCCTTCTGGTGGCGCGGGTCCATGACCAAACCGGCGGGCGCGCTCTGAAGGAGCTGCGCCCGACCATTCAAGCGGTGATGGAAGCACTGGCCGGATGGTCGCCGGGATCTGACTTCGGCGTCTTTGAGCTGCGCCGGGGCGACCTCGCCGGGATCAGCAACGGGGCGCTGCTCTACATGCTGGAATTTTCGATCAACGACCAACTGAGGATTACGGTGCAATGACCAAGCCCAAAGCCCAAAAGCCGCAACTGCCCGCCTCCGGGGGCAGCTACACCGCCGCCAGCGATGGCGCTTTGACCAAGGTGGAGGCGACCCAGCCGAAGCCGAGCCAAGCGGCCCTGAAGGCGGACAAGAAGGAGGCTTAAATGTACGGAAACTGGAAAGAAAAGGTCCTCTTGGTCAAGGTCGAGGCCACTTATGGCACCGATGCGGCCCCGACCGGCGCAAACAATGCTGTCCTAGCCCAGGACATCCAAGTGAAGCCGATGGAGGGGACGGACGTTTCGCGCGACCTTGAGCTGCCCTACTTCGGCGCGGACGCGACTATTGCAACCGAGTTGATGAGCGAGATTTCCTTTGACGTGGAATTGGCTCCCTCGGGCACGGTAGGGACCGCACCTGCATGGGGGCCGCTCCTGCGTGCCTGCGGCCTGGCGGAAACCGTCAGCGCGGGCGTTTCGGTGATCTACAACCCGATCACCCAGAACCCGGAAAGCGCCACCATCCACCTGCATATTTCCGGGACACGCTATGTGATGCTTGGGGCGCGCGGGACCGTGCGCTTTGACCTGCAGGCGCAAGCGGTGCCGAAAATGCGGTTCACCTTCAAGGGGCTTTACGTGAAGCCCGACGAGGCCGCCTATCCCGCCGCCACCCTGACCGCCTGGAAAAAGCCGCAGGTCGTGACCATGGGCAACACGCCGACTTTCGAGATCGGCGGCGTCGCGCTGGTGATGCGGTCTTTCATGCTGAACCTCAACAACCAGATTGAGGGGCGGTTCCTGGTCGGCAAGGAAGAGGTCAAGATCGGCGACCGGCAAGAGAGCGTGGAGACCACGGTCGAGGCGCTGCCGCTGACCACCTTCGACCCGTTCCAGCGCGCGCTGGATCAGAGCGCTACCGCGCTGCAGCTCGTCCACGGGACCGGCGCGGGCCGCATCGCCACGCTCGACATTCCAGCGGCGCAGATGCAGCGGCCGCAGGGCCTGTCTCAGGCGCAGAACGTCAAGGAATGGCCGCTGCGCCTCGTGCCGTTGCCGCAGTCGGGCAACGACCAGTTCACCCTCTCTCTCACCTGATCGACCAAAGGGCAGACCATGTTCAACATTGACGCAAAACCCACCTTTACCCGCACCGTGACCGCTCTTGTACCTCGGGGCGAGGGCGTCGATCCGCAGTCCTTTAAAGCCACGTTTAACGTCCTCGATGACGAGGACATCGACGGTGTCCCGCTCGGCGACGTCGAGAAGGTGAAAGAGCTGCTGCGCAAAATGGTGATCGGCCTCGACGAGCTGGTCGACGCGGCCGAGAACGCGGTCCCGTTCAGCGATCAGGTTTTGGAGCTGGTGCTGAAAAAGTCCTACGTCCGCCTCGCGCTGATCAAGGCCTATTACTCTGGGGCCGATGAGGGCCGCACGGGAAACTAAAATGGGCCGGTCGCGCCTGGGCGACCGGAACCCTTTTTGACGCTCCAGGCCCCAGCGAGGCGAGCGAGGACGCGGCCTTCTTCGGGCTGACGATCCTGGAAGAGACCGGCGAGGCGCAAAGGCCCAAGGGCGTTTGGCGCGCCAACCTGCAGGCGGTCTTTGGCTTCCTCGCGATGCAGACCCAATGGCGGGTCTTGGCGCAGGCGGACGGGTCGCGCTTCTGGGTCGGTCTCGACTACGCCGCTGCCGAACCCGCTCTAAGGCTTTCCCGCCTAGACCTGACGCCCGCCGATTGGCTGGGCCTTCGCATCATCGAGGACGCGGCGCGCTGCGCGTTGAATGAGAGGTAACGATGACCTTTGTCGTGCAAGGCGAGATCCTGGTTGATGGCTCCGGCGCGCAGTCGGAAGTCAAGAATCTGCGCGCCGAACAGGACAAGCTGAAAGGCTCTGCAGAGCAGGTCAACCAAGCCACAACCCGTTGGAGCCGCACGGTGGGCGGGCTACGCACCCGGCTGTCTTCGGCCCGCTCGACCGCTTCCGGCTGGCTGGCAAGCCTGCGTCAAGTCGACAAGGGGCAGGAGCTGGCGGCGGGCAGCGCGGCGAACCTCACCGCTCAGTTCAACGACATTGGCGTCATGATGGCGGCGGGGCAAAACCCGCTGCAACTCGCCATCCAGCAGGGCACCCAGATCACCCAAGTATTCGGCAACCAAGGCGCGGCCTCGGCAATCGCGGCGTCACGGGCGGCCCTGGTCAATATGATTTCGCCGCTGAACCTCGTCACGATTGGCTCCATCGCTGCGGGCGCGGCGCTGGTGCAATGGCTGACCAGCGCCAGCGAAGAGAGCGAAAGCTTTGAAGACCGCCTGGACGCGATGACTGACGCGGTGGATCGCTTCGGCAAAGCACAGAAAGACGCCTTTCAAAGCACCGAGGATATGATCAAGCAATTCGGCAGCGCCTCGCCGGAATTGCGCGCGGTCATTGGTGACCTCGCATTGCTTGCCAAGCTCGATGCGCAAAAGAACCTGGACGAAATCTCGGAAAGCGTCCGTGACCTTGTCCTCGATCTGTCCATGTGGGATGACCGCACCGCCCAATCCGCGTCGCAGGATTTCTTGGGGCTGAGTTCGATCAGCCGCGAAGGGCGGGAGCTGGGCGCGGTTTTTGCGGCAAACCTCAATCTTTTGGCGCAGTCCGAGGACCCGGCAAAGAAGCTGCGCGCCGCGCTCGACGTCCGCGAGATGCTGCTTGAAGCCAACGGCGGCGTCAAAAATCTGAACACCCAACAGACAGAGTTTTACAAAGGCCTGTCCAAGCTCATTCAGCAGCTTGAGGTCTTCGGCGCCCGTGTTCGCCAGCCTTGGGAAGATCTGAAGGAGACCGGCGGCACCCTTTGGAAATCTCTTGTCGAGGGCGCACAGGAGTATTTCGAGAAGCGCATAGACATAGAGCGCTCGGCCCGCGCCACAGCTGACCAGCTCCGCCTTGAAGCGGAGATCAACGAGGCGATCCGCTCCAGCGGCGAGGGCAGCGTCGAGGTGGCCGAACTGCGCCTCGAGGCCGAGCGCGCAACCTTCAAGCAGCGCGTCGAAGAACTGGAAATCACCGACGCGCTCAAGGCCGAAATGATGGAGGCCTGGGACGCCGCAAATGGCGTCGCCAACGTCGATATGGCTGGCAACATCGGCTTGGCCGCAGACCAGGCGAAACGCCTTGCCGAGCAGCTCCATAAGGCCCGTGGCGCGGAGATCATGGGGCGCATCAAAGATAACCCGGATTTCCACGACCCACGCGGCGAAAGCCCGGGTGCGGGTAATTCTGACTACGTCTATCACGAGGACGGGGTACCTTCGGTCACCCTGCCGCGGAACCCGACCAAGGGACGCACAAAGTCGGGCGCCTCCGCCGTCGAGCGCGAGCGCAAAGCGATTGAGGAGCTAGTTCGCCGCGAGCGCGAGCGGCTGGAAATCCTGCGCGAAACAGACCCGGTTCAACAGGAGCTGATCCGCCACCGCGAAACCATGGCCTCGGCCACGGATAAGGAACGCGAGGCGCTGGAAAAGATCATCCGCGAGCGGGTGGCAGAGGAACACGCGATCAAGGCCACGCAAGAGGCGGCGCAGCTTCTGGGCGACGTGTCGGGCGATATCTTCACCGCCCTGACCGCCGGGGGGGATGCGGCGGCGGAGGCTTGGGACCGGGTCAAAGCCTCCATCGCCTCGGCGATCCTGGAAGCGGCGCTTTTGGGCGAGGGGTCTTTAGCCGGGGCCTTTGGGACGGACGTCACCGGGGGCTTGCTCGGGGGCATCTTTAAACGCGCGGACGGGGGGATCATCACCGGGCGCGGCGGCGACCGCAGCGATCAGGAGCTGGTGCTTGCCAGCCCCGGCGAGTTCTTTGTCAACGCCAAGGCCACCCGCAAGCACCGCCACCTCTTGGAGGCGATCAACGCGGGCGCACTCCCTGCCGGTGTTCCGGCCTTTGCCAATGGCGGGGCCTTTGCCGCGCCGCCCCTCTCTGGCCCGATCTTGCCCACCGCCAACGCGGGCGGCCAGCAAGGGGCAACCCGCCTTCTGATCGAGCCAAGCGCCATGTTCCGCGTGGTGGTGAAAGAGCAGGCCCGCGACGTCGCGGTTGAGGTGGTGCAGGGCTACGACCGCGAACAATCCGGCGCGACCTTCGAGCGCAATCTGAACGACCCAAGGAGTGTAGGCTGATGGCTTTGGCATGGCCCCTCGCTGTTGACGAATTTTTCGCAGGCTTGCCGATCCAGAAGATCAGCTTCCGGCTGGGGCGGGCGCAGACGCAGTCTGAGACGGGCGGTGGCGAGCTGATCCAGCACGGCATGGGCACCCGCCTGTGGCGCGGCTCCGTTGTCCTGGACAAAGAGACCCACGCCTATTGGGCGGCGGTCGAAGCGCGCCTGGCGCTGCTCGAGCAGCCGGGCGCAAGCCTGCTGCTGTGGGACACCCGCATGACCGGCACGCTGCTGGACCCCGGCTTGACGATCCTCGGCACGGCAACCCCGGTAATCGACGCGCTGGCCTCCAATAACCGCGAGCTGGATATCTCCGGCTTGCCATCGAACTACGAGATTTCTCGGGGCGACCTTCTGGGCTTCACCTATGGCGCGAACCCGACGCGCTACGCTTATCACCGGGTGGTGACCGGCGACCGCGCCAACCTCGCGGGCGTGGCGCGCAACATCGAGGTCATTCCTTACATCCGCCCCGGCGCGCAGATCGGCGCGGCCGTGACCCTCGGCACCCCGGTGCTGAAGGCGATTATTCCCTCGGCGGAATATGGCGAGAGCCGCGCGACCTTGAGCGAGGGCGGGTCGTTTCAATGGGTCCAGACGCTGAGGTGACCATGCAGTATGACGCAATCGCACAGGCCCAACTGGAGGAACGGCGCGGCACCGACGCGCGGGTCCTTTTGTGGATCAAGGCCAAGAACCGGACCACTGGCCTGCCGGAGGTCATTGGCTTTTGGTCGGGCGACGATCACCAGGAGTTCCTGATCGACGGGGAGCTGCGCACCTACTTTGGCGCGGGCAATGTGATCGACGTCCCGCCGATCATCGCCGAGCCGGGGTTTCAGGTGCGCAGCTACCGGGTGAAGCTGCCGCCTTTCACCGATGAGGTGAAGACGCTTCTGCAGACCTATGAGCCGCGCCTGGCGAAAGTGGAAATCCATTCCTGTCCGCTCGACGTCGACACGGGCGCACCGCTCGGTGCCCCTAAACGGCGCTTTAAAGGCTTCCTCAATCAGGCCCCCGAAGAGCGCAAGCAGGGCGGGGCGAGCTACACCGAATTGGTCATGGTCTCCAACGCCCGGCTCCTGACCTTTGGCCTGCCGCTCAAACGCTCCAACGCCGAATTGCAGCGCCGCAATCCCAACGACCGGGGCCGCGAATACATCGACACCACCGGGCAATGGACCGTGCCATGGGGTTGAACGGGATGACGACAATGGACCGAGCCGAGACCCTTCTGCATTACCTGCGCGGGGTGCGCCTGCGCTGGGGTGGCTTTCGCCCCGGCCGGGTGGATTGCGCCAATTTCGCACATGGCTGGTATAATCTGGTGACCGGCGACGATATCCGCGCGCGCCTCGGCATCGATTACAGCAGTCTTGACGAGGGCAAGCGCCTGCTGGCCGTGCGCGGCTTTGCAGACCTCGGCGACCTTGCGGCCTCTGCCATGCCCGAGTTGGCCGTTCAGGACGCGGCCTTGGGTGATATCGCGGCGGTGCGAGAAGGCGAAGAGCTGGCGCTTGGCATCCTCGGCGGGCCGCAGGTCCATGTCCTGACCTTGAGCGGTCTGGGGGCCTTGAGCGCCTGCAAGGCAGAACGAGTGTTCCGCCCATGATGCGCCTTTGGCTGTTCCTCTTCTTTGCCTTGCTGGCCGGTCCGGCTGCGGCGGACCCGATCACTGCCCTTGTGTCTGTGGTCACCGCCTTTGTCGGTGGCGGCGCGACCTTTGCTGCACTGGCCTCGGCACTCCTGCGCGGGCTGGTTAAGGCCGGGATATCTCTATTGGTGGCTAAGCTTCGGCAACGCAAGCAGAAGCAGCCGGGCATTCAATCGACGCATACCACCAGCGGCGGCACCGAGCCGCAGGCGACGATCCTCGGCCGCTTCGCCACGCGGGGCCATGTCATCTATCAGAACAGCCACGGCGACAACAACAAGTGGCTGGTGCATGTGATCGAGTTGGGCGATTTACCCGGCGCGACCCTGCGGCGTTTGATCATTGACGGGGAATACTCTGAGATCGGCGCGCCAGACGCGAATGGCAATTGCCCGATTGAAACCAAGGCGCGAGACGGGAACGTTTACGGCTACCTGCGCTATTATGACGGTACGCAGACTGCCGCAGATCCCACGTTGGTGGAGAACTACAGCGGCGACGAGGAACGCCCCTGGACGGTGGACCATATCCTGACCGGCACCTGCTACGCGCTGCTGCAGTTCCACCGCAAGGATGACGTCTACCCCGGCGGCGTTCCCTCCTATGCTTTCGAGATGGACGGGCCACCGCTCTATGACCCGCGCCAAGACAGCACCGCAGGCGGCGTGGGCGCGCAGCGCTTTAATGCCCCCTCGACCTGGGCGCAGACCACCAACCTCATGGTGATTGCCTATAACGTGATGCGCGGCCTGCGCCTGCCGGATGGGCGGGTCTGGGGCGGCGCGGCGGAGAGCGCCGAGGATCTTCCTTACGCAGAATGGGCGGCGGCAATGGAGGCTTGCGACCTCGCGGTCGGGCCGAACAATCGCGCGCAATTCCAGGGCGGGTTTGAGGTGCAGTTCGAAGACGAACCCGCAGACTTCCTTGAGGAGCTGTTCTCCGCAGCCAATGCGCAGATTGTGGAGCTGGGCGGCTATTGGTTCCCTCTGGTGGGCAGCGCCATGGGCAGCTCGGCCGAGGTGACTGGCGACGACCTCTTGGTGTCTGAAGCCTGGACGCATGATCCTTTTCCCGGCCTTGAAAACACCTTTAACGCGGTCACGATCACCTACACCAACCCGGCGTCTCTCTGGGAGGCTTCGACGCTGGAAACCATCGTCATGGACGATTGGGTGACCGAGGACGGGCGGCAAAAGCTGTTTGAGCTGCGCTTGCCCATGGTGTTTCGGGCGGCCCAGGCGCGCCAGCTCGCCCGCGCGCTCCTGCAGGAAAACCGCCGCTTCCGCAGTCATCGCCTGCCGCTGCCCGGCGAATATGCCCACCTGCGCCCCTTGCAGAATATGACCCTGACGCTGCCCGACTTCGGCTATACCTCCAAGACCTTTCGCATCACCGAGGTGGCCTATGACCTCTTGACGCTGAACGTCTCCCTTTCCCTGCGCGAAACCGATCCGGCCGACTTCGACGTCGACCCGACGCTCGAGCTGCCAGACGTGCCCAACGTCACGGGGCCGGTCATCCCGACAGACGCGGGCGTAGTGGGCTTTGCCGTTGTGGGGGAAGAGGTCTCCAACGGGACAGGCGCGCCGCGCGCCCCGGCCATCCGCATCGTCTGGAACGCGGGCCTTGCCGATACCTGCGAGGCGCTGGCCTTTGAGACACGGATCGCGGGCCGCACTGACGCCGACACCTTCAGCACCAGCGAGGTCAGCGCCGGCACCTATCGTCACCAACCCGTTCTGCCAAATGCGAACTATGAGGTGCGGGCAAAGGCGATTGCCCGGCGTCGGCGCACCTCCTGGAGCGCATGGCTGCCGGTGACGACACCGGACGTCCGCGTGACACCGGACCTCCTGGACGACGCGACGTGGGACGCGATCAGCGACGACGCGGCGGCCGTCGCGAGTGGCCTTCTGGACGACTACACGGTCAACGTGATCGCGCCTATTGCGGGCAGCATTGAGCCGATCCAGCGCGATCTGGAATTGCGCGCGGTGGAACAGCGCACCGTGGCCGAGGCGGTTGCTATGATTGGCGATCGGGTGCTGTGGGCTGTCACGCAGCTGGCGGATGTGGACGGCCGCCTTGCGGATGCTGGGATTGTGACCGATCCCGAGACCGGCACCGTCCGAATTTACGCGGTAGAGCAAGAGGCCGAGCGGATCAGCGAGGCGGAAATTCGGCTGAATGCGGCCGAGGGGTTGTTAAGCCTCAGCGCAACACAGGCTTGGGTCAACGAACAGATTTCCCAAGCGGTACTGGATCCGTCGCAAATCCCGTTGCTGGCTGACCTTCAATTGCGGGTCAATGACGTGCGCGTTGATTTGAACGCGGCCGAGGCGGCGCTGGCGCTGGCGGCCTCGCAAACCGAGGTTGACGGGTTGGGCGTGCGCCTGTCCACGGCCGAGGCTGATCTTGATGCCGTGAATGCGGCGATTGAGTTGAAGGCCGAGCAATCCCAATTCGATGCTCTCAATGGTCGTGTGCAAACTGCTGAAATCCAAATTCAGGCATTGGACGGGCCCGCGATCACGCAAACGGTCGCAGATACGCGGCATCTTCTGAGTGCTGCTGATGGTGCCGCTGATCAAACGCTCGCCAGTCTGCTGCAGGCGCACCAAGACGGTGAGCGGGTGCGCCAGGACATTGCCTATGCGACGCAAGATTTGCGCGCTCGGATCGACGAGGACCGCGAGGCGGAGGCGTCCCGTTCCGTCGCGCTTGGCGTTTCTATCGACAACGCCACGGCGCTGCTGGAGCAAGAGAGCCTTGTGCGTGCGTCCACCGATCAGGCGTTGGCCTCTGATATGACGGCGCTGGATGCCCGGCTGGACGGGGCAGAGGACGATTTGGCCGCGCAGTCCTTTGCGCAAAGCGAATTGACCGCGCGTGTCACCTCTGCCGAGGGGGCAATCACCTCGCAATCTCAAAGTCTGGTTTCCCTGACAGCGCGCATCGGTGACGCGGAGGACGATCTGGCAGATCAGGCCACGGCGGTGAGTTCTCTAACCGCCCGGATGACCTCGGCCGAAGGTGTGAACACGTCGCAAGCACAAAGTCTGATTTCGCTCACGTCGCGCATTGGCGATGCGGAGGACGATCTGGCAGGGCAGGCCTCGGCGCTGGGATCGCTCACCGCCCGTGTGACCTCGGCCGAGGGCGTGAACACGTCGCAAGCACAAAGTCTGACCTCGCTCACGTCGCGCATTGGCGATGCGGAGGACGATCTGGCGGGGCAGGCCTCGGCGCTGGGATCGCTCACCACCCGTGTGACCTCGGCCGAAGGCGTGAACACCTCGCAAGCACAAAGCCTGACTTCGCTCACGTCTCGCATTGGCGCGGCCGAGGACGATGCGTCCGATCAGGCAAGCGCGCTCAATTCGCTATCCGCGACGGTTAGCGAAATTGATGGTGATGTTTCCGCACAGGCGCAATCCATCGCCTCGCTGTCCACCGCTCTGGGCAACAACGTCAGCACGGTCGAGACAATCTCGGAGAGTGTGGACGGGATGCTGGGCCGCCACATGCTGCGCGTGAACGTGAACGGCGTGGCGACCGGCATGGTGATCGCGGCCGAGGCGGGCGACGGCGGGGCGGTGCAGTCCAGCATTGCGTTTGCCGCCGACGCCTTCACAATCTCTGCCCCTAACGGCAATGGCGCGGCCACGCCCTTCGCGGTCTATACCTCGGGCCGCACGCTCGGCGGGATTTACTATCCGCCGGGGGTCTATCTGGAGAGCGCCTACATCGGCCGGGCCGCAATTGGCCGGGGGCAAATCACCGATACCTTGCAGAGCGATGACTACGCGCAAGACAGCGACGGGCGACCGACAAACGGTATCAAAATCGAATTTGATACCGGGCGGATCAAGGCGGCAAATGTCGTGATTTCTCGCCCCCTGAAAATTGCCTCTGGCAGTTTTACAGTGCCGGGCACGTTTTCCCACGGGTCACAGTTCTCGTTCATCAACACTGGGATAAGGGTTGGCAAAGAGGACGTTTGGTCTGCATCTAAAGTCGCTTTGGTGGCCTCCGCCGCAATCACCAGTACGGCCACCGCCGTTGGGGGGCTGGACGGGGACAACCGATTTTGGGCGCTGGATACCGCGATCCAGCCCGGCGCTCGCTGGTTTGGCTACGGCGGGAGCCGGGCGGAGCCAGATATTCAATGGGCGCGTGATCCCGCGACCACGTTCAAACCGTGGTGGGCGTCAGGCGGCGATCAGCGCCTGTTCCTCAAAATCAGGCTCGACGCAATCGGCGTCGAGTTCACAACCCCCACAATTGAGTGGTCCGTTTTCGAGGTCACATAAAGGAGGCTAATGAATGGCTTGGGTATCTCAAGGCACGGTCAGCGTAACAAATGGCAGTGCCGAAGTGGTGGGGGCCGGGACCAATTGGTTTGGCGCTCTGCAAAACGGGTGGGGGTTTGTCGGCCCTGACGGTCGCGCCTATGAGGTGTTGACCGTCAACAGCGCCACGTCCCTCACCTTGCGCAGCAACTATCAGGGGTCTACGGCTTCGGCGCAAACATATAGCGTGTTTCCAACGTCCTCGCTCGAAAGCGATCTGGCGGCAAGCGTGCAGGCGCTGATTGCCAACTATTCAGGTGTTTATAACACAGTCGGGCAGGGTCGTTTCCCCGGTGACGTTGTGTTTGACGAGGACCGCGACACCGGCCTGAACAACCCGGCCAGCAATGAGGTTGGCCTAAAGGCGGGCGGCGATCTGCAACTGGCGCTCAAGGGCGGCAAAGCGCGAGGCGCGGCAGTCATGCAAAGCTTGACCGACGGAGAGGCGGATCGCCTGTTGATCAATGGAGGCCATGGCCTTGGCGGGGATGCAATTAACCTGACGGATGCGGATGACCTAGACGACCTTTCAGCGAGCATGTTCTTTCGAAACGGGAGCATTGTATCGGTTCCTGCCAATTCCCCATATTTGGATGCCCGCTGGTCCGGCATACACGTGGAAGGGGGGAGTAATACCTCACTACAGATCGTCGGAGAGGGTAATGCAGAAAAGCTATTCTCCCGCGTCAAGGCGTACGGGGGGGACTATTCCTCTTGGAAAGAAATGTACGGTGCAGGCGATGACGCGACTTTTGGTGAGCTGACTGCATCGTCCGATTTTTACCTCTACAGTTCAAGTAACGATAGCTACTTTAAGCTAAACGCGAACGGGAGCGGACTATTCGATTTCAATCCGTATTCTGAGGACGGGTCGAATAAATCAAGCGTCCGCTGGTTCCGTGGCGTCAACACAACAGGCGTTGTCTCGTTTGACATACTCCAAGGCAACGACACCACGGGTGTTAACCACCGTTTCTGCGGGAACGGCCATAGCTTTCTTTGCAATTTTCAGGGCGATTTGTCCGTTGGGCACACAACTCCCGGAGCGCGTCTGGACGTCCGCAAAAACAGTACCTCAATCCCTGCCGGTAAATTCATCGTTGAATCTGGGTCTTTCACCGGCAACGCCGTAGTAATTGCGTCAGATCGCACAGCGTCTTCGGCCTTCGACTTCATGGAGATGCGCAGCGACGAGGACGGGGTATCTGACATAGAGGTCCGTTTCCGAGGAGATGGTGAGGTAACAGCCACCGGCTCGTTCACGGGAGGAGGCGCCGACTATGCCGAGTTTTTCGAGTGGTTGGACGGAAATCCGGAAAACGAGGACCGACGCGGCGTTTCTGTCGTTTTGGTCGGCAATAAAATCCGTCCTGCGTTGGCACCAGAAGTCCCGTTCGGCGTGATTTCGGCCAATCCGTCTGTGGTCGGTGACGGTGACATTGACCGCTGGAAGGAGAAGTTCCTTCGCGATGATTTCGGCGCGTACATCGAAGAGGACTACGAGGTCATCCAGTGGTCCGAGACTGTAACACGCATCGAGGTCGAAACTGTGCAGGCGACGGAGACGGTTGAGCGATCCAAAACCGTGATCGAGGTTGAGGATGGTCGCGCTGTTCAGCGTGTCGTGACCGAGGCCATCGAGGTTCCACTGTTCGATGAATATCCGCTGTTCGATGGGGGTGGGGCCGAGATCGGCATCCACCGCGCGCCGCGCATGGTCGAAGTCGAACTCCAAGTGGAAGAAGTCATTCAGCATGACTACGCCCATGACGCAATCCCCGAGGGCCTGATCGTTCCTGATGACGCTGAGCGTGTCACTCAGCAGCGGCGCAAGCTGAACCCCGAGTACGATCCGTCGCGCGAGTACATTCCGCGTGCGGATCGCGCGGAGTGGGACACCGTGGGCCTGATGGGCAAGCTGCGCGTCCTAAAGGGGCAGCCGGTTGGTTCTCGCTGGATCAAGATGCGCGACGTGAGCGCGGAGGTGGAAGAATGGCTAGTGCGATGAACGCGCGGCCAACGAAGGTTTAAACCCTACTTAAAACGGAGAGGCACATGCCCCGCACACTAGAAATCGTCACTCTCAATTCGCAGACTTGGACGGAGCTGACTTCCGGCGACTCTCCCAACACCGACCACGATCCTCGCCGTGGTGAAAACTTCGCCGCAAACGCTACTGCCCGCGCTCAGCCTTCGCCTAAAGGGGGCTGAACCGGGCATTTAACGGGAGGCTAAGGGGCGTAAATGCCCCTTCAACCTTCGGCGGCCAAAACCACGTTGCTGTAAAAAAGTCCCTAAATCACTGTAAGAAAGTCCGTCACGCTACACCTGCGCCGCGCCCAAAATGGGAGGGCATGGCCCTAGATCTGGGAATTCATGGGCGGGATGGGAAAGCATGGTCCGAGCTGGGATGGCCCCTGTGAACGAATCACTCCACCATGGAAAAAGATGGAAATTTCGCGCCTTCCTCGCTGTTTTTGGTGAACTTAGGGGGAACAAAGTCTTAACCCCGGAGCGGGCTGCAAAAATAACCGGGAAATCGAGGGAAGTTTTTTGCCACCCCTCCCGCCCATAGATATGGTGTCTACCCGTCTTTCTTGCCCCACATGCGGCGAAAATATGCGAAATCGCTCTTGAAAGCACCCGTGCAATCGGACTCGGTGGGGCGAATCTGTATGAACGGGCGGTAAAAATCAGTTGCGGGGCCATACTTTCCCATAGTATCCCTAATTCATCCGATGAGGACGAAGAGCACGGGGCACCAAACGACCCCACAGTAAAAAACGGCAGGTTTCATACAGGCCTTCGATTTCATCAACAAAGAGATCCGGCGCGCGGGCGAGCAGACATCCCCCCAGGTGGCGCGCGCAGTCGGACACCCCGCAAAGCGGGTCAAGGCGGCGGGTTGATCAGTGGCAGCGGATCAACTCGCCCCTTTTAGTTTCAGGCCCCTGAATTGGGGCATAAGGCCAAACAAGGCAACGCGAGGGACGCGGAAAGGGACGGCAGATTGGGCCGCAGGTTTAGAGGCGAAAGCCAGCACAAAGTCGACAGTAAGGGGCGGGTGTCTATCCCGGCCTCTTTTCGTCGTGTGCTGGAAGCCTCTGATCCGAACTGGAAAACCGGTGACAATCCCGAGCTGGTGATCGTCTATGGCGACCAGCGCCGCCAATACCTTGAGTGCTACACCATGGAAGCCATCGAGGAAGTGGACGCGAAGATCGCCGCCCTGCCGCGTGGCTCCAAAGGCCGCAAGATCCTTGAGCGTATGTTCAACGGTCAGTCGCTGCCCACCAACGTGGATGAAACGGGCCGCCTTGTGCTGCCTGCGAAACTGCGTCAGAAGATCGGACTGGACGGTGAGGCCTTCTTCATCGCCTCCGGTGACACCTTTCAGATCTGGAAGCCCGAGACCTATGAAGAGGTCGAGATGGCGGAAGCAGAGAAAATGCTGGAAGAGCTGCCGGAAGACTTCGATCCCCTTGAATTCCTAGACGGCGCCGGAGGCGCATAACCCATGACGGACCGCACCGCTGCCCCTTCCGGTCCCCATATCCCAGTTCTGCTGAAGCCGCTGCTTGAGGCCGTGGCTCCGGTCTCTGGCCGTTGGCTGGATGGCACCTTCGGGGCAGGGGGCTATACCAAGGGCCTTTTGGCCGCCGGGGCCGATCAGGTGATCGGTGTCGACCGCGACCCGCTGGCGTTTGAATTGGCACAGCCCTGGGCGGCAGAATTCGGCGACCGTCTGGTGCTGCAGCCGGGTGTCTTCTCGCGCATGGACGAATATGCGCAAGACCTTGATGGCGTGGTGCTGGACCTTGGCGTCTCTTCCATGCAGCTCGATCTGGCAGAGCGCGGCTTTTCCTTTATGAAAGAGGGTCCTTTGGACATGCGCATGTCCCAGGACGGCCCCTCCGCGGCGGATCTGGTGGCCGAGCTGACCGAAGTGCAGCTGGCGGATATCCTGTTCAACTTTGGCGAAGAGCGCGCCTCGCGCCGTATTGCCAAGGCGATCGTCAAAGAGCGCAGCATCGAGCCGATCACCACGACCCTGCGTCTGGCCTCGATCATTGAAGGCTGCTTGCCGCGTCCGAAACCGAACCAATCGCATCCCGCCACCCGCAGCTTTCAGGCGCTGCGCATCGCGGTGAATGGCGAATACGAAGAGCTGATGGGTGGTCTTTTGGCGGCAGAACGCGCGCTTAAGCCCGGTGGTCTTTTGGCCGTGGTGACCTTCCACTCGGTCGAGGACCGTATGGTCAAGCGCTTCTTCCAGCATCGCGCTAATAAGACCGGCAATGCCAACCGCTATGCCCCCGCGCTGGAGGAGACCCCGAACCAGTTCGAGCTGGTCACCCGCAAGGCCGTTGGCCCGGATGACGAGGAATTGGCAATGAACCCGCGTTCGCGCTCGGCGCGCCTGCGGGTGGGGCGCCGCACCGATGCGGCCCCGGTCGAGATTTCGGCCAAAGAACTCAGCATGCCTCAGTTGAAGGAGAAGCGCTGATGCGGACGCTTGCCTATCTGATGACGGTTCTCGCAGTCTTTGGCCTGGCCTTCTGGGCCTATCAGGAAAACTACGCGACCCAGCAAGTGCTGAAGGAAACCCGGGCCCTGCGCAATGAGATCGCTTCCTCGCAGGTGCGTCTCAGCGTGTTGCGCGCCGAATGGGCCTATCTCAACCGTCCCGACCGTCTGCGCGAACTGGCCGCGTTGAACTATGAACGTCTCGGCCTGCTGCCGCTGCGTCCCGACCAGTTTGGCCGCGTCGACGAAGTCTCTTACCCGCCCTCCGGTCTGGTGATCGAAGAGGGTGTCGAAGTCTCCGCCTATGGACAGGAGGACGACCAATGATCCGCACGCCGCTGCGCCCCCTTGCCCGCATCCTTCCCGCCCGCGCCCGCGGCGAGAACCTTGACCTGATCGAACGCGAAAACCTCGCGCAGCGTCACCGCGACATGGAAGCGCGCGCCCGCAATCGGGCCGAGGGGCGTCTGCTGGTTCTGGCGGCCTTTTTTGTCTGCGCCTATGCGGCCATTGGCGGTCGGATGGCCTATATGGGCACAACCGAAGCCTCCGAGCCGGTCGCCGCGATTGGGGGCAGCGCGATTGCCAATCAGCGCGCCGATATCGTCGACCGCACGGGCCGCATTCTGGCGACCAACTTCGAGACGCATTCGCTTTATGCCCAGCCGCCGCAGATGGTGGACCCGGTCGCCGCAGCGGATCGTCTGGCTGAAATCTTCCCTGACCTCGATCACGAGCGCATGTTGCAGGACTTCACCGGCGGCAAGCGCAAGTTCCTGTGGATCAAAAAGAAAATCAGCCCGGAGCAGATGCAGGCGGTGTTTGACATCGGTGATCCCGGCCTGTTGTTCGGCCCGCGTGAAATGCGGCTCTATCCGAATGGCAAGCTGGCCGCGCATGTTCTGGGCGGTGCTTCCTTTGGCAAAGAGGGCGTGAATGCCGCCGAGGTGATCGGCGTTGCGGGCGTTGAAAAACAGTTCGATGAGTATCTGCGCAATCCGGCCAATGCAGGCAAGCCGCTGGAGCTGAGCCTTGATCTGTCGGTGCAGGATGCGACCGAGGAAATCCTCTATGGCGGCATGAAGCTGATGAACGCCAAGGGGGCCACCTCGATCCTGATGGACGTCCACACGGGCGAGGTAATTTCGGTCGCCTCTCTGCCCGATTTCGACCCCAACGACCGTCCGCGCCCGCCGACCTCCGGGTTTGACCCGTCGCAAAGCCCGCTGTTCAACCGGTCGGTGCAGGGCGTTTACGAGCTGGGCTCGACCTTCAAGATTTTTGCCGCCGCGCAGGCGATGGAGCTGGGTTTGGTGACACCGGAGACGGTGATCGACACCCGCGGTCCGCTGCGTTGGGGGAAATTCACCATTCGGGATTTCCACAACTACGGCAACGAGTTGACGGTCAATAAGATCATCGAGAAATCCTCCAACATCGGCACCGCGCGTCTGGCGCAGCAGATCGGCGCAGAACGTCAGCGCAGCTTCCTTGAGGCGCTGGGGATGCTGGAGCCGACCCCGTTTGAGATCGTCGAGGCTTCGGGCGGCCAGCCCTTGTTGCCCAAGAACTGGTCGGAACTCTCCGCGATGACCATCTCTTATGGTCACGGGATTTCCACCACCCCGATGCACCTTGCGGCGGGCTATGCGACGATTGCCAATGGCGGCCATTTGGTTAGGCCGACGATCCTGAAACAGAACGCGCCGGTGCTCGGCCCGCAGGTGATGCGACCCGAAGTGGCGCAGGATTCCCTTGCGATGCTGCGCCGCGTGGTCAGCGAAGGCACCGCCTCCTTTGCCGAGGTCAAGGGCTATGAGGTGGGCGGCAAGACCGGCACCGCCGACAAGCCCAAGCCGCGTGGTGGCTATTACGAGGATAAGGTCATCGCCACCTTTGCCTCTGTCTTCCCGATCAGCGATCCGAAATATGTGCTGGTGGTGACCCTCGATGAACCCGAGATCATCGCCTATGGCGAAGAGCGTCGCACCGCAGGCTGGACCGCCGCGCCGGTGGCGGCCGAGATGATCGCACGCCTTGCGCCGCTTCTGGGTCTCAGACCGCAGATTGAACCCGTACGCTTTGATGGTGTAACCCTCACCTCAAACTAAAGAGATGGGGACGCCATGACGACACAAGCCGCGCTCAAGCTCAGCCAATTGGGCCTGACAGCCCGTGGAGGGGTAGACCCCGAAGTCACCGGCCTTGCCGTGGACAGTCGTGAGGTGAAATCCGGCTTTGTTTTCGCCGCCTTACCGGGCAGCAAGGTGCATGGCGCCACCTTTGTGCCGCAGGTGCTGGACAAGGGCGCTGTGGCGGTTTTGACCGATGCCAAAGGGGCCGAGCTGGCAGGCGAGGCGATTGCCGCTGCAGGGGCGGCTTTGGTGGTGGCCGAAGACCCGCGCGAGGCGCTTTCGGGCGCGGCGGCGCTGTGGTTCGGCGGACAACCGCCGGTGATGGCCGCTGTGACCGGCACCAATGGCAAGACCTCGGTGGCGACCTTCCTGCGGATGATCTGGGCCGAGCTTGGCCATAGCGCGGTGAACCTCGGCACCACCGGCATCGAAGGCGCCTGGACCCATCCGCTGCACCATACCACGCCAGAGCCGATCACCCTGCACCGCGCCCTTGCAGCCGCCGCCGAGGCGGGGGTGACCCATGCGGCGATGGAGGCCTCCAGCCATGGGCTCGACCAGCGGCGTCTGGATGGAGTACAGCTCTGTGCTGCGGGCTTCACCAATTTCACCCAAGACCATCTGGATTATCACGAGACCTTCGAGGCCTATTTCGCTGCCAAGGCGGGGCTCTTTCGCCGGGTGCTCTCCGAGGATGGTGTCGCCGTCATCAATATGTCCGACCCCAAAGGCACCGAAATGCGCGCCATCGCGGCAGCGCGAGGGCAGGAGATCATCACCGTTGGTCGGGGCCTTGGCGACATCGCACTGCAGGGGATGCGGGTCGATGCCACCGGGCAGGATATCCGGTTCAGCTGGCATGACCGCCCCTTTGCGATGCGTCTGAACCTCATTGGCGGCTTTCAGGCGGAAAACGTGCTGGTCGCCGCAGGTCTTGCCATCGCCAGCGGCGAGGAGCCGGAACGCGTGTTCGAAACCCTGCCGCATCTCACGACCGTGCGCGGTCGGATGCAGCACGCCGCCACGCGCGAGAATGGCGCGACCGTCTTTGTCGATTACGCCCATACGCCGGATGCGGTCGCCACCGCGATCAAGGCTCTGCGCCCGCATGTGCTGGGCCGACTTGTGGCTATCGTTGGCGCAGGCGGTGATCGCGACGCCACCAAACGCCCGCTGATGGGGCAGGCGGCGCAAGAGAATGCAGATGTGGTCATCGTCACCGACGACAACCCCCGCTCTGAGGACCCGGCGGCCATTCGTGCGGCTGTGATGGGCGGCGCGCCGGAGGCGCATAACATCGGCGACCGAGCCGAAGCGATCCTGCGCGGCGTGGATATGCTCGCCCCCGGCGATGCGCTGTTGATCTGTGGCAAGGGCCATGAGAGCGGGCAGATTATCGGCACCGATGTCTTGCCCTTTGATGATGTGGAGCAGGCCAGCATGGCCGTCGCGGTTCTTGATGGAAAAATGGTATGACACTTTGGACCTCTTCTGATGCTGTTGCCGCCACGGGCGGGCACACCCCCTGTGACTGGACGGTTGATGGGATCTCGATCGACACCCGCACGTTGCAGCCGGGCGATCTATTCGTCGCTCTGACTGCCGCCCGCGATGGGCATGATTTCGTCGCGCAGGCCTTGGAAAAAGGCGCAGGTGCCGCTTTGGTCTCGCGGATCCCCGAAGGCGTGTCGCCGGATGCGCCCTTGCTGATCGTTGAGGACGTGCAAAAAGGGCTGGAGGCTCTGGGCCGCGCCGGGCGCGCCCGCACCAAGGCCAAGGTCGTCGCGGTGACCGGCTCGGTCGGTAAGACCTCGACCAAGGAAATGCTCGCCGCCATGCTCAGCACCCAGGGGCGCACCCATGCGGCGGTGGCAAGCTACAACAACCATTGGGGCGTGCCGCTCACTCTGGCGCGGATGCCGGCCGACACCGAGTTCGCGGTGATCGAGATCGGCATGAACCACCCCGGCGAAATCGCCCCGCTTGCCCGTCAGGCACGGCCCCATGTGGCGATGATCACCACGGTTGCCGCCGTGCACCTTGAGGCCTTTGAGGATGTGGCTGGCATCGCCCGCGAGAAAGCCTCCATCCTGTCCGGGCTGGAACCCGGCGGCATTGCGGTGCTGAACGCCGATCTGCCCGAAAGCGAGATTCTGGGGGATATCGCAGCGCTGGAAGCCTGCGAGGTGCGCTGGTTTGGCCGCAAGGCCGAGGGCTATACCTTGAGCGATGCGGATGTGGCAGGCGATGTGACCCGTGCGATCTTCCGGTTCGAGGGCCAAGAGATCACCGCCGACATTCAATCGCTGGGGCAGCATTTTGCGATGAACGCGATTGGCGCCTTGGCCGCGGTGACAGCATTGGGCGGCGATCTGGTGCTGGCTTTGCAGGGACTGGCGCTGTGGTCTCCGGTCAAGGGGCGCGGCGCGCGCTTCTCCGTTGCCTTGCCCACCGGCCCTGTGACCGTGCTGGATGACGCCTATAACGCCAACCCAACCTCTGTGGCTGCTGCGCTCGCCGTTCTGGCGGCAACGGGATCCGAGGGCCGCCGCATCGCGGTGCTTGGCGATATGGGCGAGCTTGGTCCGCAGGCCGCAGCCCTTCATGCCGGATTGGCCGATTTGCCCGCGCTAGAGGCAATCGACACGATCCATTGCGTCGGCCCACTGATGCAGAGCCTTCACTCCGCCTTGCCCGAGGGCAAGCGTGGCCTTTGTGTGGACACCTCCGCCGAGGCGGCGGCGCAGATCGCAGGGCTGGTGCAGGCGGGCGATGTGTGGCTCGCCAAAGGGTCTCTTTACATGCAAATGGCGCGCGTGGTTGACGCGATCCGGGAAATGGGTCAAGGCAGCGCACCTTGATCACTTGTGACACTTTACCATTCAGAACAGGGACCGTTTCGGAATGCTCTACTGGTTGACCGCATTGTCGGATGGGGGGGATTTCTTCAACCTCTTCCGCTATATCACTTTCCGCGCGGGCGGAGCCTTTCTGACGGCTTTGATCTTTGGCTTTGTGTTCGGCAAACCCCTGATCAACGTGCTGCGCAGGAAACAGGGCAAAGGTCAGCCGATCCGGGATGACGGCCCGCAGACCCATCTTGCCAAGGCGGGCACTCCGACCATGGGTGGCCTCTTGATCGTGGGGGCGTTGCTGTTTTCTACCCTGATGTGGGCGCGTTGGGACAATCCCTTTGTCTGGATGGTGCTCTTTGTGACCATGGCGTTTGGCCTCATCGGGTTTGCCGACGATTACGCCAAAGTGTCCAAGCAGAACACCAAAGGCGTGCCGGGCAAGGTTCGTCTGGCGCTGGGGTTTGCGATTGCGATCCTTGCCGCGCTCTGGGCCAGCTGGAACCACCCGAGCGAGCTGCAGAACCAGCTGGCATTGCCGGTGTTCAAGGATACGCTGATCAACCTTGGCTATCTCTATGTGCCCTTCTGCATCTGTGTGATCGTGGGCGCGGCCAATGCGGTGAACCTGACGGATGGTCTGGACGGGCTGGCGATCATGCCGGTGATGATTGCGGCGGGGGCTTTGGGCATCATCGCCTATGCGGTGGGTCGGGTCGACTTCACTGAATATCTGGACGTGCATTACGTGCCGGGCACAGGCGAGATCTTGATCTTTACCGCGGCACTCTTTGGCGGCGGCTTGGGGTTCCTTTGGTACAACGCACCGCCTGCGGCTGTGTTCATGGGAGACACCGGGTCCTTGGCGCTTGGCGGGGCCTTGGGGGCGATTGCGGTCGCCACGAAACACGAGCTGGTTCTGGCCATTGTCGGCGGCCTCTTTGTGGTTGAGGCGCTGTCGGTGATCATTCAAGTGCTCTACTTCAAGCGTACTGGCAAGCGGGTCTTCCTGATGGCGCCGATCCATCACCACTACGAGAAAAAGGGCTGGGCCGAGCCGACCATCGTGATCCGTTTCTGGATCATCTCGCTGATCCTCGCGATGATTGGTCTGGCGACGCTGAAGGTCCGCTAAGGCCAGCAGCTTTGGCGCCACGGGCCGTTTGGGGCCGGGCGCTAGATCACTGTTGAGAGATATGAGCCGCGTGGGGGAGACCTTGCGCGGCTTTGTCGTCAAAAGATCGGCGGCGCCGCCAAAGGGGCGGAGCGGGGCTGGCCTGTTTTAAGGGCCAATCCGGGGAGGCCTCGGTCGGATCCGCCCTGCACCCAATTAGGGGGTGGTCTTGGGGCGGGCCGAACTCCTATGGGTCTTTTGGTGTCGCGACGGGAGAAGTGTAGCGGGCCGAGGTGAAGGCGGCGTGAGCAGGGCGTACGCATTGTTCGCACCGCCCCGTCCGACCGAGAGGTCGGACAGCCCCCGACCCTCCCCCCGGGAGGGGGCTTTCGCCCCCACCCAGGCTCGGGGGCTGTCCTTGCCGTTGACATCTTGCATTCCCGCACCGCTCCGGTGCAGTGTCGCGGCGATTTACTGCGGTCAACATAAGGCGAGGTGCGGCATGATCCCGGTTCAAGGCGTGCAAGGGCAAAAGGTTGCTGTTCTGGGGCTGGGCCGCTCAGGGCTGGCCACCGCGCGGGCGCTGCGCGCGGGCGAGGCAGAGGCGATCTGCTGGGACGACAACCCCACCGCGCGCGAAAAGGCCGAGGCCGAGGGCTTTACCTGCCGCGAGCTGACCCGCGCCGGGGCCTTTGAGGATATTGCCGCGCTGATCGTCTCTCCCGGTATTCCGCATCTCTATCCGCGCCCCAACCCGGTGGTGCGCGCCGCGCTGGTCGCGGGCGTGCCGGTGGACAATGACATCGGGCTGTTCTTCCGCTCGGTGGCGACCTCGGAATGGGACGAGTTCGACACCACGCCAAAGGTGATCGCGGTGACGGGGTCCAACGGCAAATCCACCACGGTGGCGCTGATCCACCATATCCTCGACCACGTGGGGCGTGACAGCCAGATGGCGGGCAATATCGGCCGCGGCGTCCTCGACATCGACCCGCCGCGCGACGGCGGCGTGGTGGTCTTGGAGCTGTCGTCTTACCAAACCGATCTGGCGCGGGCGCTGACGCCGGATGTGGCGGTCTTCACCAATCTCTCGCCGGATCACCTTGACCGTCACGCGGGCATGGGCGGCTATTTCGCGGCCAAGCGGCGGCTCTTTGCCGAGGGCGGGCCGGACCGCGCCATCATCGGCGTCGATGAGGATGAAGGCCTGTTTTTGGCGGGCCAGCTGAGCGAAGGCATGAGCGATGATCGGGTGATCCGCATCTCCTCAGGCCAGAAGCTGACCGAGGGGGCGGGCTGGACGGTTTTTGCGCGCAAAGGCTTCCTCAGCGAATATCGCAAGGGGCGGCAGGCGGCCTCCATCGAACTGCGCGGCGTCAAGGGGCTGCCCGGCGCGCATAACCACCAGAACGCCTGCGCCGCCTATGCCGCCGCGCGGTCGCTCGGACTGGCGCCGCGCGTGATCGAGGCAGCTTTGCACAGCTACCCCGGTCTGCCTCACCGCAGTCAGCGCATCGCCGAAGCCGGCGGCGTGGTCTATGTCAACGACAGCAAGGCCACCAATGTGGACAGCGCGAAAAAGGCGCTGGAGGCGTTTAAAAAGATCCGCTGGATCTGTGGTGGTCTGGAGAAGGAAGGCGGGCTTGAAGGGCTGAAAAGCTCCACGGCCGAAGTGCTGAAGGCCTATGTGATCGGCCGCGAGGCGGCGCATTTCGCCATGCAGCTCAATGTTGAGGCTGAGGTCTGCACTACCATGGCTGAGGCAGTCGCCCGCGCCATGGCAGAGGCGGGCGAGGGCGAGACGGTCCTCTTGGCCCCTGCGGCGGCGAGTTTTGACCAATACGACAGCTTTGAAAAACGCGGTGAGGATTTTATCGCGGAAGTCACGGGGCGGTTGCAGGGATAACAGGAGAGGCACTTCAGGGCTCACCAAAGCGGAAATCCGCTTCAGGTCCACCTTCACATCCCTCCTGCGTGCCAGAGGCCCCTGCACCGCGACAAGCAAAATAGCCGTATCCCACTTGCGTGGGGCCCTCGGCGATTTGGCTTGCACGGCGCCTGTGCCTCCGGCCTTTGGAGGGCAGCGAAGGCGGCTCCGAAGCGGAAATCAGCCCCGGATGGCGGTGCCAGCGGCGAAGCCGGAGGCCCAGGCCCATTGGAAGTTGAAACCGCCGAGCCAGCCGGTGACATCCACCGCCTCACCAATCGCGTAAAGGCCGGGGCAGGCCTTGGCCTCCATCGTGCGCGACGAGAGCGCGTCGGTGTCGATGCCGCCCAGGGTGACCTCGGCGGTGCGGTAGCCTTCGGTGCCCGAGGGCTTCAGCCGCCAGTCGTGCAGCCGGACGCAGAGGGCCTGCAGAGCCGCGTCGCTTTGATCCGCCAGACGCCCCTTGAGGCTGCCGTCCTTGGCGAGCTCCTCCACCAGCCGGGCGGGCAGGTGGCGGGCGAGTTCGGTGGTTAGATCCTTGCGCCCGCTTTGCTGGCGCTGGTCGCGCAGCGCGGTAAAGAGGTCGAGCTCGGGCATGAGATGCACCCGGATCTCCTCGCCCTCCTGCCAATAGCTGGAGAGTTGGAGCACCGCAGGGCCGGAGAGGCCGCGATGGGTGAACAGCAACGCCTCGTCAAAGCTGGCGCGGTCGTTGGAGAGGCGGGCGGGCAGGGCGACGCCCGCGAGCGGCTTGAAGCGCTCCTCGCCAAAGGTGAAGGGCACGAGGCCCGCGCGGGTGTCGAGCACGGGCAGCCCGAACTGTTGGGCAATCTCATAGGCCAGGCCCGTCGCGCCCATCTTGGGGATGGATTTGCCCCCGGTCGCCAGCACGAGGTTTTGGGCGGTGACGGTGACGGGCTTGCCCTCGCGTTCGAGCCGGACGGTAAAGCCCTCCGGACCTTTTGCGACCGAGGTAACAGAGGTTTCCAGCCATAGGTCCGCCCCGGCGGCGCGCAATTCCTTGACCAGCATGGCGACGATCTGCTTGGCACTGTCGTCGCAGAAAAGCTGTCCAAGGGTCTTTTCATGCCAGGCGATGCCATGGCGGCGCACCAGTTCGATAAAGTCCCATTGGGTATAGCGCGCCAGCGCCGATTTGCAGAAATGCGGGTTCCGCGACAGGTAGTTTTCCGGGCTGGCGTACATATTGGTGAAGTTGCAGCGCCCGCCGCCCGAGATGCGGATCTTCTCGCCCGGGGCCTTGGCATGGTCTACCACCAGACAATCGCCGCCTGCATGGGCTGCGCACATCATGCCAGCCGCGCCGGCGCCGAGAATCAAGGTTTTTATCCGCATGAGGCGCATCGACCACGAATGCTCCTTTCACGCAAGTCTTGCGCCCATTGCCCAAGGCGGAGGCGGCGCGGGCCGACTGCGCCCAGTAACGCGCGAATTTCCGCACAGACCAAGCGGGAATTGGCTGGCCTGCGCGGCACATCCGGGTTACAGTTTCCTCAATAAATCCTGAAAACGGGATATTTTTGAGGCGAAACAGACGTCCAACGCGGCGTCAGATCAAGGCAGTGAACCCATGACTGAGATGGTCTATGGCGCGCTTCCCGCGCAAGAGGGGGAGCCGATCCTCCCGAAATGGTGGCGGACACTGGACAAGTGGACGATGACCTTCATCATCACGCTGTTCATCGTGGGGCTGCTCTTGGGTCTTGCGGCTTCGGTGCCGCTGGCGTCGCGCAACGGGCTTGATAATTTCCACTATGTGCAGCGGCAGGCCTTTTTTGGCTCCTGTGCGATGATTGCCATGGTGCTGACCTCGATGATGTCGCCGCAACTGGTGCGGCGCTTGGCGGTTCTGGGCTTTGCGCTCGGATTTATCGCGCTGGCGATGCTGCCGATCTTTGGCACCGACTTTGGCAAAGGCGCGGTGCGCTGGTACAGCCTTGGCTTTGCCTCTTTCCAGCCGTCCGAGTTTCTGAAGCCCGGCTTTATTGTGCTGGCCGCCTGGATGATTGCAGCCAGTCAGCAGATTTACGGCCCGCCGGGCACGCTGTTGTCCTTTGGTCTTTGTGTGTCGGTGGTGCTCTT
Source organism: Epibacterium sp. (assembly GCA_048263945.1). Taxonomy (GTDB): domain Bacteria; phylum Pseudomonadota; class Alphaproteobacteria; order Rhodobacterales; family Rhodobacteraceae; genus Epibacterium. The sequence goes on from JBLXDQ010000001.1 coordinate 103,327, forward strand.
GCTGGTGATGCAGCCGGACTTTGGTCAGGCCTGCTTGATCCTGTTTGGCTGGGGCGTGATGTATTTCGTGGCCGGTGCGCCGATGCTGCTCTTGGTCTGTATGGCGGGGGCCGTGGTTTTTGGCGGCACCATTGCCTATTCGAACTCTGAGCACTTTGCCCGCCGGATCGACGGGTTCTTGAACCCTGACCTCGACCCGACCACCCAGCTTGGTTATGCCACCAATGCGATCCGCGAAGGCGGTCTGTTCGGCGTTGGCGTCGGCGAGGGCCAAGTGAAATGGTCGCTGCCGGATGCTCATACCGACTTCATCATCGCGGTTGCGGCAGAGGAATACGGGTTGATCCTCGTCTGCATCATCATCGGCCTCTACGGGCTGATCGTGGTGCGGTCGCTGTTCCGGCTGATGCGCGAGCGCGATACGTTCATCCGTCTGGCCGGGGCCGGACTGGCCTGCACGTTTGGTGTTCAGGCGATGATCAACATGGGCGTGGCCGTGCGCCTTTTGCCCGCGAAAGGCATGACTTTGCCGTTCGTCAGCTACGGCGGATCCTCGCTGATTGCAGGCGGCATCGCGATGGGTATGCTCCTCGCGTTCACCCGCTCGCGCCCGCAGGGCGAGATCGCGGATGCGCTGCGCGGACGGGGTCGCGGGCGCGGCTGATCGGGCAGGGTGAGCCCAAGCATAACGGCACGAAGGCAGGCACGATATGAAACAGAAACTGCTCCTGATGGCAGCGGGCGGCACCGGGGGACATATGTTCCCCGCGCAGGCCTTGGCAGAGGCAATGCTGCGCAAGGGGTGGCGGGTGAAGCTGTCCACCGATGCGCGCGGAGCGCGCTACACGGGCGGGTTTCCCCATACGACCGAGATCACCGAAGTCTCCTCCGCCACCTTTGCGCGTGGTGGGCTGCTGGCCAAGGCGCTGGTGGGGCCAAAGATCCTGAGCGGTGTGGCCGCGATGACCGCAGAGATGCGCCGCGACCGGCCGGATGTGGTCGTTGGCTTTGGCGGCTACCCGTCGATCCCGGCGCTGGGGGCGGCGTGGCTTTTGGGGCTGCCGCGGATGATCCACGAACAAAACGGTGTGCTGGGCCGGGTGAACCAACTGTTTGCCACCCGTGTGGCGCAGGTGGCCTGCGGTGTCTGGCCGACCGATCTGCCGCAGGGGGCGCGGGGCGTCCATGTGGGCAACCCGGTGCGCGGCGCGGTCCTAGAGCGCGAAGGCGCGCCTTATATCCCGCCCGGTGATTACCCGATGTCGATCCTGGTGATCGGCGGCAGCCAAGGCGCGCGCATCCTGTCCGATGTGGTGCCCGAGGCTATCGCCAGCCTGCCCGAAGCGATGCGTCAGCATCTGCGCATCAGCCATCAGGCGCGCGGCGAGGACGAAGCCCGGGTCGCGCAATTCTACGCCGATCGGGGTATCATGGCGGACGTGCAGCCGTTCTTTTCCGATGTGCCGTCGCGGATTTCCGAAGCGCAGCTGGTGATCTCGCGCTCGGGCGCCTCCTCTGTTGCCGATATCTCGGTGATTGGGCGCCCGTCGATCCTGATCCCCTTTGCCGCCGCCGCTGGCGATCACCAGACCGCCAATGCGCGCGGGTTGGTTGACGCCGGAGCCGCCATCCGCATTCCCGAGAGCGCCCTTGACAGCAAGAGCCTCGCAGAGCAGATCGCAGCGGTCCTGAGCCATCCGCAAGGCGCCACCCAAATGGCCCATGCTGCGCTGGCCGCAGGGATGCCCGATGCCACCGACCGTTTGGTGGCGCTAGTTGAAGATTTGGCCGAGGAGAGCGCCCAATGACCCCAGCCACCAAACTGCCCGGCGACGTCGGCCCGATCCATTTCGTCGGCATCGGCGGCATCGGCATGTCCGGTATCGCCGAGGTTCTGTTGAACCTTGGCTATGTGGTGCAGGGCTCTGACCTCAAGGCGAGCAAGATCACCGACCGTCTGGTCAAGTTGGGCGCCGAGGTCTTTGAAGGCCAGCGCGCAGAAAACCTCGAAGATGCGCAGGTCGTGGTGATTTCCTCTGCGATCAAGCCGGGCAATGCGGAACTGGACGAGGCGCGCCGCCGTGGCCTGCCCGTGGTGCGCCGGGCCGAGATGCTGGCCGAGCTGATGCGGCTTAAGTCCAATATCGCCATCGCCGGCACCCATGGCAAAACCACCACCACCACGATGATGGCCGAACTGATGGTTGCGGGCGGCTTTGATCCCACCGTGGTCAACGGCGGCATCATCCACGCCTATGGCTCCAACGCGCGCATGGGGCAGGGCGAGTGGATGGTGGTCGAAGCGGACGAAAGCGACGGCACCTTCAACCGTTTGCCCGCGACCATTGCCATCGTGACCAATATCGACCCGGAGCATATGGAGCATTGGGGCGATTTTGACCGGCTGCGCGACGGGTTTTATGACTTTGTGTCCAACATTCCCTTCTATGGCCTCGCGGTCTGCTGCACCGACCATGCCGAGGTTCAGGCTCTGGTGGGTCGCATCACCGACCGCCGCGTCGTGACCTATGGGTTCAACGCGCAGGCCGATGTGCGCGCGGTCAACCTGACCTATAAGGCGGGGATCGCCCATTTCGACATCCTCCTGCAGGCCGAAGGGCAAAAGATCGAGGGCTGCACCCTTCCAATGCCCGGCGATCACAACGTCTCCAACGCGCTTTCGGCGGTGGCGGTCTGTCGTCACCTCGGCATGAAGCTCGACGAGATCCGCGCCGCCCTTGCGGCCTTTGGCGGGGTCAACCGCCGCTTCACCAAAGTGGGCGAGATCAACGGCGTCACCATCATTGACGACTACGGCCACCACCCGGTGGAAATCGCCGCCGTGCTGAAAGCCGCGCGACAGGCGAGCGAGGGCCGGGTGATCGCCGTGCACCAGCCGCACCGCTATTCGCGCCTGTCGAACCTGTTTGATGACTTCTGCGCCTGTTTCAACGAGGCGGATGTGGTCGCCATCGCCGAGGTCTATGCCGCCGGTGAAGCCCCGATCGAAGGCGCTAGCCGCGACGATCTGGTTGCAGGCCTCATCCGTCACGGCCACCGCCACGCCCGCGCGATCCTCTCTGAAGAAGATCTGGAACGTCTGGTGCGCGAACAGGCCCGCCCCGGCGATATGGTGGTCTGCCTTGGGGCCGGCACCATCTCCGCATGGGCGAACAACCTGCCCGAAAGGCTGAAGGGGTGACGCGCCGCGCCCGGGTCGGGCAAGCGTGACGCTCTCGCTGACACTGGCCTGCCTCTGGGTGGTGCTGGCCAATCTTTTGGCCCTGATCCCCTCCCGGGACAATCACTGGGCGCGCGCCTATGGTCTGATCGCGCTCGGCATCCCGCTTTTGGGCTATGTCACCTATGAAAACGGCCCGTGGTGGGGGCTTGCGCTCCTCGCTGCAGGCATGTCGATCCTGCGCTGGCCGGTGATCTACCTCTTCCGCTGGCTGAAAACCCTGACGCGCGGCTAGGTTCCTCCTCCTTCATCTTTCCCTAAATACTCCGGGGAGCGCGAGGGGCTGGCCCCTCGCACCCGCCCTTGCCGCTTTTCCCCAACCGCCCCATGGGGTAAACAGCCGCAACGACAGCGAACGACGAGCCACCATGACCGATCTTCCTTCAGTGCGCGGGCGGCTGACGCCGAACCGGGACCTTTCAGACCTCACCTGGCTGCGAGTTGGCGGGCCTGCGGATTATCTGTTCCAGCCGGCCGATCTGCTGGACTTGCAAGACTTCCTCAGCGCCTTGCCGAATGACGTCGAGGTCTTTCCCATGGGCGTCGGCTCCAACCTGATCGTGCGCGACGGGGGCTTGCGCGCGGTGGTGATCCGGCTTGGGCGCGGTTTCAACACCATCGACGTCGCAGGTGATACCGTCACCGCCGGGGCGGCGGCGCTTGATGCCCATGTGGCCAAGCGCGCGGCGGAGGCGGGCGTCGACCTCACGTTTTTGCGCACCATTCCCGGCAGCATCGGCGGCGCGGTGCGGATGAACGCGGGCTGTTATGGCTCTTATGTCGCGGATGTCTTTGTCTCCGCCGAGGTGGTGCTGCGCGATGGCACGCTGGTCACGCTCTCGGCAGAAGACCTCGATTTCCAATACCGCCAGACTCAGTTCCCGGCAGGTGCGGTGCTGATCTCCGCTACCTTTCGCGCGCCTTTGGGGGAGCCTGACGCGCTCCTCTCTCGTATGGAAGAGCAACTGCGCAAGCGTGATGAGAGCCAGCCCACCAAGGAGCGTTCGGCGGGGTCGACCTTTCGCAATCCGGCGGGATTTTCCTCCACCGGGCGCGCGGATGACGTGATGGATCTGAAGGCTTGGAAGGTCATCGACGACGCAGGCCTGCGTGGCGCGCGGCTGGGCGGTGCGCAGATGAGCGAGAAACACTCCAACTTTATGATCAATGCGGGCGGCGCAACTGCGGCAGATCTGGAAAACCTTGGCGAAAATGTGCGAAAAAAGGTTTACGAGGACTCCGGCATCTGGCTAGAGTGGGAAATCATGCGGGTGGGCGAACCGAAAGCCTCGTGATCTTCGAAAATACTGAAATTTCAATGTGATGTCCCGTCGTTGACATAAGTCGTCAATGGGGCGTGATCGAAGACTCTCAGCTTGCGCCCGAAACCCAATGGTTACCTTGGTTAATAAATGCGTAAGGTTTTAGGCATAACTTGGGCAAACCGGACAGCATGAAACCTCGGCGGGCAGGCACTCGCTGAAAACGGCGAAGACGCGAGGACCGGAAAACCGGCCTTGTGACAATGATAAAAGGGCGACAACGCCCGGGTAAAATTGAGGCAGTGATCGTGGGTGGAACGAGCGGATCCCTCCCGAAGGTTGCGATGGTGATGGGTGGCCCCTCGGCAGAGCGCGAGGTGTCCTTGTCGACAGGGCGTGAATGCGCCAACGCACTGAGGGGAGAAGGCTACGAGGTGGTTGAGGTCGATGCAGGCCTGGACCTCGTGACGCAACTCCAAGAGATCAAACCGGATGTCGTCTTCAACGCGCTGCATGGCCGTTGGGGCGAAGACGGCTGTGTGCAAGGCCTGCTGGAATGGCTGCGCATCCCCTATACCCATTCGGGCGTGCTGGCCTCGGCGCTGGCGATGGACAAGACCCGGTCCAAAGCGGCCTATCGTGCTGCCGGGCTGCCGGTCGTCGAAAGCGTGATTGCCACGAAGGCTGAGGTGATGGCAGCTCATGTGCTGCCGCCGCCCTATGTGGTGAAGCCGAACAACGAAGGCTCCAGCGTCGGCATCTATCTGGTGATGGAGGCGGCCAATACGCCGCCGCAGCTCTCGGAAGAGATGCCGGACGAGGTGATGGTTGAGACCTATGCGCCGGGGCGTGAGCTGACGGTGACCGTGATGGGCGACCGCGCGCTCTGCGTGACGGATATCATCACCGAGGGCTGGTACGACTATCACGCGAAATATGCCCCCGGTGGCTCGCGGCACGAACTGCCTGCGGACCTGCCGGAAGAGATCACCGCGCTGTGCCTCGACTATGCCCTGAAGGCCCATGATGCGTTGGGATGTCGTGGCCTGTCGCGGACCGATTTCCGCTGGGATGCGGCGCGCGGGGCGGAGGGCCTCGTGCTGCTTGAGACCAATACGCAGCCCGGCATGACCCCCACCTCACTGACGCCGGAGCAGGCGCAGCATGTGGGTCTGACCTTTGGTCAATTCTGTGCTTGGTTGGTGGAGGATGCCTCATGCGAACGCTGAAGGGGCGGCTGCCGCGCAACCGTGCGCAGGAAACTAAGTCCGATCCGGCGCCTTCGCGGCTGAAATATCGCATCCAGCGTTGGATGCTGACACCGGGTATCCGTATGGGCCTGCGCGTGGGCCTGCCGATGTGTTTCGTGCTGGCCGCTGCGGGTGGCTATCTCGCCAGCGAGGCGCGGCGTGACCATCTGGTTGGCCTTTATAATGATGCCCGCGCGGCCTTTGAGACGCGGCCGGAGTTCATGGTCAATGTGATGGCCATTGATGGCGCGGATGAGACGGTTGCGGCCGATATTCGCGAAGTCACCTCGATTGACTTGCCCAAAAGCTCCTTTGATCTCGATCTGGCGGCGATCCGGGAACAGATCCTGCAATTGGACCCGGTAAAGGCGGCTGCGGTGCGCATCCGTCCCGGCGGCATTTTGCAGGTGGATGTGGTGGAGCGCGAGCCTGCTCTGGTTTGGCGCAGCCGCGATGGGCTGGCGCTGTTGGATGAGACCGGTGCCTTTGTCGCCGAACTGGGCCAGCGCAGCCTGCACCCGGACTTGCCGCTGATCGCCGGACGGGGCGCTGATCGCCACGCGGCCGAAGCGATGCGCTTGTTTGCGGCGGCGCGCCCCTTGGGGGATCGCCTGCGGGGCATCGTGCGGATCGGCGAGCGCCGCTGGGATGTGGTTTTGGACCGAGGCCAGCGCATCCAACTTCCCGTCGAGCGCCCGGTTGCGGCGCTGGAGCGGGTGATCGCTGTCAGCGAAGTGAAGGACCTTCTGGAGCGTGACGTGGCCGTGGTGGACCTGCGACTGCCGACACGCCTGACCGTCCGTATGAATTCTGCCGCCGTCGAAGACTGGTGGCGCATCCGCCAATTGAACGAGAGCTCTTTTTGACCATGACTGATCTCTATCAATCCCAACGAGCGATGCGGCAAATGCGCCGCCAGGCGATGCAGCGTGGCGTGGTGGCCATTCTGGATGTGGGCAGCTCTAAGATTTCCTGCCTTGTGCTGCGCTTTGATGGCGCGACGCGGCTGAGCGAGGACAATTCCATTGGATCCTTGGCGGGGCAGTCCGGGTTCCGGGTGATCGGCGCGGCGACGACACGGTCGCGTGGTGTGAGCTTTGGCGAGATTTCCGCCATGCAAGAGACCGAGCGCGCCATTCGCACCGCGGTTCAGGCGGCGCAGAAGATGGCCGAAGTGCGGGTCGACCATGTGATCGCCTGTTTTGCAGGCGCTCTGCCGCGCTCTTACGGGTTGGATGCAACGGTCGAATTGCAGGGCCAAGAGGTCACGGAAAACGAGATCGCCCGGGTGCTTGCCGCTTGTGAGGTGCCGGAATATGGCGCGGGGCGTGAGGTGCTCCATGCGCAGCCGGTGAACTTTGCCCTCGATAACCGCTCGGGTCTGGAAGACCCGCGCGGTCAGATGGGGCAGGAGCTGTCGGTGGATATGCATATGCTCACCGTCGAGGCGATGGCGATCCAGAACCTGGTGCGCTGCGTGCAGCGCTGCGATCTGGAGCTCGCCGGGATTGCCTCTTCGGCCTATGTGTCGGGCATCTCGGCGCTGGTTGAGGACGAACAAGAGCTGGGCGCGGCCTGTATCGACATGGGCGGCGGCACCACCTCGGTGTCGATCTTCATGAAGAAACACATGATCTATGCCGACGCGGTGCGGATGGGCGGCGATCACATCACCAGTGATATTTCGATGGGGCTCGGCGTACCGACCGCCACGGCGGAGCGGATCAAGACCATGTCCGGCGGCGTCCATGCAACCGGCGCGGATGACCGCGATATGATCGATATCGGTGGGGATTCCGGCGATTGGGAGCGCGATCGCCGCACGGTGAGCCGGGCCGAGTTGATCGGGATCATGCGCCCCCGCGTGGAAGAGATCCTCGAAGAGGTACGGGTGCGGCTGGATGCAGCCGGGTTTGACCACTTGCCGAGCCAGCAGATCGTGCTGACGGGCGGGTCGAGCCAGATCCTTGGCCTTGATGGTCTTGCGAGCCGCATTCTGGGGCAACAGGTGCGTCTGGGGCGCCCGATGCGCGTCCATGGTCTGCCGCAGGCGGTGACCGGGCCGGGCTTTGCCTCGGCTGTGGGGCTCTGTCTCTTTGCCGCCCATCCGCAGGATGAGTGGTGGGACTTTGAAGCGCCGGTGGATCGGATGGCCGGTGGCTCGATGCGCCGCGTCGTCCGTTGGTTCAAAGACAACTGGTGACGCGCGCGGCGCTGCGCAAATTTTCGCTCATGGCTGCGGGGACGGGCAGGGTTATCCACAGATTTCCCACAGGTTCTCCACATTAGCCGTGACAGCCCCGGAGGGCTGCGTTAGAAAGTCATTAATACTCGCTGAAATCAGCGATGCGCGAGGCCGGGCAGGGTTCGCCACAAACATGAAAAGAAACCGACGTCCTTGAGGAGCCTCAAGCGCGTTAAGGTTTCGTTTGTGTGTTGTTCTCCTGCTGACCGCTATATTTCGCCCGAATGGCGATATCCGGCATAAAATCCCAATGATTTGGCCCATATTTTGTGGGCTCATGCGCTTTTGGGGATGACGAGACTCGCGCGTCGCGATAGGATTAAGGCGGAATAGTGACAATCGACGCCCTTGCGGGAGGGCTAATAACACAGGCGGAAAGAGCATGACCCTGAACCTTTCGATGCCCGGACAAGAAGAACTGAAGCCCAAGATCACCGTCTTTGGCGTCGGTGGTGCTGGCGGTAATGCCGTCAACAACATGATCGCCAAGGAACTCGAGGGCGTCGACTTCGTCGTGGCCAATACCGATGCACAGGCCCTGCAGCAGAACGCGGCAAAGAACCGCGTCCAGCTCGGCGTGAAAGTGACCGAAGGCCTTGGCGCCGGTGCGCGTCCCTCCGTCGGCTCTGCCGCAGCGGAAGAGAGCATCGAGCAAATCGTTGACCATCTGGCGGGCGCGCATATGTGCTTTATCACCGCTGGTATGGGCGGTGGCACCGGCACGGGTGCAGCCCCGATCATCGCGCAGGCCGCGCGTGAATTGGGCGTGCTGACCGTTGGCGTTGTGACCAAACCCTTCCAGTTCGAAGGCGCAAAACGGATGCGTCAGGCGGAAGAGGGCGTTGAGAGCCTGCAGAAGGTTGTCGACACGCTGATCATCATCCCGAACCAGAACCTGTTCCGTCTGGCCAATGAGAAGACCACCTTTACCGAGGCCTTCTCGATGGCGGATGACGTTCTGTATCAGGGCGTGAAAGGCGTGACCGACCTGATGGTGCGTCCGGGCCTGATCAACCTCGACTTTGCGGACGTGCGTGCCGTGATGGACGAGATGGGCAAAGCGATGATGGGCACCGGCGAGGCCGAGGGCGAAGATCGCGCGATCCAGGCGGCGGAAAAGGCGATTGCCAACCCGCTGCTGGACGAGATCAGCCTGCGCGGCGCCAAAGGTGTTCTGATCAACATCACCGGTGCGCATGACCTGACCCTGTTCGAACTGGACGAAGCCGCCAACCGTATCCGCGAAGAAGTGGATCCGGATGCGAATATCATCGTCGGCTCCACCCTCGACACCGAGATGGAAGGCAAGATCCGCGTGTCCGTTGTGGCCACCGGCATCGATGCCTCCGACATGGTGCAGGACGTTCCGGTTCCGCGTCGCCCGATGTCCGCGCCGCTGACCAAAACCGTCAGCGCAGAAGACAACCGCCGCGCACCGCTCGAGCTGAAGCAGCCGATCGAAGCCGCCGCTCCGGTACAGCAACCGGTTGCCGCACAGGCCGCAGCGCCTGCTCCGGCCGCGCCTGCCGCACAGGAGCCCTCGCTGTTCTCCGAATTTGATGGCCAGCGTGGCGCAGAGCAGGAAGACGAACTGTTTGAAGAGGTGACCGAGACCGCCTCCGACGACGGTCTGCCGCCCCCGGCGTATCAACCGGCTGCCGCGCAGCCGCAGGCACAACCCGTTGCATCGCAGGCCGAGGCCTTTGTTGCGCCGCGCGCGCCCGCACCGGGCACGCCGTCACAGGACGCCATCGTGCGTCTGCGCGAAGCCGCGCAGCGTCATCAGGCCAGCCAAGCGGGTCAGGCGCAGAAACCTGCGCAGCCGACCCAGCAGCCTGCCGCTCAGCAAGCGCCGCAACAGCGCCGTAGCGCCGAGGCACAAGAGCAGCGCCGCTTTGGTCTGAACTCGCTGATCAACCGGATGACCGGCCACCCGCATGAGACCACGCAGAACCGTCCGCAGGGCGCGCAGCGGGTCCAGCCGAGCGTGCAGACCGCGCAGGCGAAACCGGTGGAGCAGCCCTATGACGAAGATCAGGAACGCATCGAAATTCCCGCATTCCTGCGTCGTCAAGCCAACTAAGGCCTCACAATACACGCAAAAAGGGTCGCTGAGAGGCGGCCCTTTTTCTATTTAAGACAAGAGGTTAGACCCATATGAGCGGGGTTTCGCCCTTCTGTATTTCGGATGTTTCATTCGGTTACAAAGATTGAATTGTGACTATTCCATGAAGCGCTTAGGTGTACCGGCAAGGCGATCCCCGTGATCGCAAACAACTCATGAGGCACTTCGTGCAAAATACGCTCAAAGCTCCTGTCACCTTCGAAGGGATCGGTCTGCACACTGGCAAACCGGCAAAGATGATCGTGTTCCCGGCGCCTGCCGACCATGGTATCTCCTTCCGTCGGTCCGACATTGCCCTGGGCGACACGGTGATCCCGGCGCGCTGGGACATGGTGGAGCGGACCGCCCTGTGTACCAAACTGATCAACAAGGCTGGCGTTTCGGTTTCGACCGTCGAGCACATCATGGCGGCCCTGTCCGGCTGTGGTGTCCACAATGCGCGGGTCGAGATTGACGGGCCGGAAGTGCCGATCATGGACGGCTCTTCGGCAGAATTCGTGCGCAAGATGATGGCGACCGGCATTCAGCGCCTGAGCGCGCCGGTGCGCGCCTGGGAAGTGGTGAAGCCGGTGATGGTGGAAACCCGCGAAGCGCGCGCCACGCTGCTGCCTTGTGACCGTCTGAAAATCAGCTTTGAGATTGATTTCGCGGAAGAGGGCATTGGCCGTCAGAGCCGCGAGATGGATCTGCGCAATGGCGCCTTTGCACGCGAGCTGTGTGACAGCCGCACCTTCTGCCGCCGGGCAGATGTGGAGAACATGCAGGCCAATGGTCTGGCGCTTGGGGGTGTGCCGGGCGAGAATGCCGTGGTCTTTGACGGCGAGGTGATCCAAGCCGGGGCGGGTCTGCGTCACGCGGATGAGCCGGTGCGCCACAAGATGCTGGACGCGCTGGGGGATCTGGCGCTGGCGGGTCTGCCGATCTTTGGCCACTACGTGGGCGAAAAAGCGGGCCACTCGCTGACCAACACGCTGCTGCGTGCGCTCTTTGCCGAGCCGGGTGCGGTGCGTCAGGTGACCTGCGATCCGATCATGACCGCGCGTCTGCCGGGCCAAGGTCTGGTGTGGTCGGAAATTCCCGCGCAGGTGCGTCGCGTCGCGTGATCGCTTCTGCGGACAGTATATTTTCAGGTCGGCTGTCCGTTGGGGCAGCCGATTTTCGTTTCAGGCGTCGCAGGATGAATCTTGGCAGGATGAGGTTCGGCGCATGGGAAAGACGCGCGCGCGTTGGAATTCCCCCTTGGTCGCATAGGGAGCGCCCTGCGAAGCCTTGACCCTCGCGCGCTTTCTCTGCCAATTGAACAGGTGCGGCGCGAAAGGCGTTTTGCACATCATATGAATGTGCTAGACCGTGGCGACGCCGGGTGTGATGGCAGCCATCCTCCGTGCAAAAGGCCTTCGGGTACAGACGAATATGGGCCCATGTGGTGGGACCGGACAGACGGTGAAGTGAGGCAAGAATGAGCGGCATCGGGACAGCAGCCAAAGGGATCGCAGCGGCCATCGTGTTGGCGACCCTCACCGCATGTGGTGGCGCCGATGGCGACGCAAAGCGGGCTTCTGTCGATCTTGAAGGCTTTACCCCGGCGCAGATTTACGAGCGGGGCGAGTTTGAACTGGCCCGCGACCGGAAGGGCGATGCGGCCTATTTCTTCTCTGAGGTGGAGCGGCTTTACCCCTATTCCGAATGGGCCAAACAATCGCTGATCATGCAGGCCTTTGCCTATCATCAGGCCAAGGAATATGAAGACAGCCGGTCGGCCGCGCAGCGCTATATCGACTTTTATCCGACGGATGAGGATGCGGCCTACGCCCAGTATCTGTTGGCGCTGAGCTATTACGACCAGATCGATGAAGTGGGCCGCGACCAGGGGCTGACCTTCCAAGCGCTGCAGGCGCTGCGCACGGTGATCGAGGTCTATCCTGACAGCGAATATGCCACCTCGGCGATCCTGAAATTCGACCTTGCCTATGACCATCTGGCAGGCAAGGAAATGGAGATCGGGCGCTACTATCTGAAGCACAAGCATTTCACCGCCGCCATCAACCGCTTCCGCGTTGTGGTGGAGGATTTCCAGACCACCTCGCATACCGCCGAGGCTCTGCATCGTCTGGTCGAAGCCTATCTGTCGCTGGGTCTCACGGATGAGGCCCAATCGGCGGGGGCAATTCTTGGCCACAACTTCCAGTCTACCGAATGGTATGAGGACAGCTACAAATTGCTGACCTCGCAGGGGCTGAAGCTGAAGGACAAGGGCAACAACTGGCTGGCCCAGATCTATCGTCAATCGCTAAAGGGCGAATGGCTCTGACGGCTTTAACGGAGCATCTTGATGCTGCGCGCGCTTGATATTCGCGACTTATTGATCATCGACCATCTGGAGCTGTCGTTCCAGCCGGGTCTTAATGTGCTGACCGGCGAGACCGGGGCGGGCAAGTCTATCTTGTTGGATTCCCTTGGCTTTGTTCTCGGGTGGCGCGGCCGTGCCGAGCTGGTGCGGCAGGGGGCAGCGCAGGGCGAGGTGGTGGCCGAGTTCGACTTACCGATCGGTCATGCTGCACGTGCAGTCTTGGAAGAGGCCGGGCTGCCTGTGACCGACAGTTTGATCCTGCGACGGGTCAACACGGCGGATGGGCGCAAGACGGCTTGGGTCAATGATCGGCGTTGCTCCGGCGAAGTGCTGCGGGCGCTGTCTGAAACGCTGCTGGAGCTACACGGTCAGCATGATGACCGGGGCTTGCTGAACCCGCGAGGCCACCGGGCGATGCTGGACGAATTCGCTGGCGCCGAGGCGCTGCTGGCAGAGGTGCGTGCGGCTTGGGCTGCGACGGCCAAGGCGCGCAAACAGGTGGCCGAGACCCGCGCCGCCTTGGACGCGGTGCGCGCCGAGGAGGAATTCCTGCGCCATGCGGTGGCCGAACTCGACAAGCTGGACCCTGAGCCGGGCGAGGATGAGAGCTTGGACGCGCGGCGTCGTCAGATGCAATCTGCCGAACGTATTCGCGGCGATATTGCCCGCGCCCACAGCCTGTTGACCGAAGGGGCGGAGAGCACCATGGGCGAGGCGCAGCGGTGGCTTGAGGCCGTTGCGGGAGATGCGGGCGAAGCGCTGGAAGAGCCGCTTGCGGCCCTGAGTCGCGCGATGATTGAGTTGGGCGATGCCCAAAGCGGCGTCGAACGGTTCCTTGACGGGTTGGATTTCAACCCCGGCGATCTGGAGGATTGCGAAGAGCGTCTGTTCGCCATTCGCGGCCTTGCGCGCAAACACAATGTGCAGCCTGACGATCTGGCGGATCACGCGGATGTACTGCGTCAAAAGCTGCAGGCTTTGGATGCGGGCGATCAGAACCTTGCGGATCAGGAAAAGGCGCTCAAGGCGGCCGAGGCGGCTTATGCTGCGGCGGCCGAGCGTCTGTCGGTCAAGCGGCGCGACAGTGCTGCGACGCTGGATGCCGCTGTGATGGCGGAACTGGCGCCGCTCAAGATGGAGCGGGCGGTGTTTCACACCGAGATCACCGCAGGCGATGCGGGTCCCGAGGGCGTGGATGCGGTGGCCTTTACCGTCGCGACCAACCCCGGCGCGCCGGCAGGCCCCTTGAACAAGATCGCCTCGGGCGGGGAGCTGTCGCGTTTCTTGTTGGCGCTCAAGGTCTGCTTGCGCGGCGAAGAAAATGACAAGACACTGATTTTCGACGAGATCGACCGCGGTGTGGGCGGTGCGACTGCCGATGCGGTGGGGCGCCGTCTAAAGGCGCTGGCCGATGGCGGCCAAGTTCTGGTGGTGACCCATTCGCCGCAAGTGGCGGCACAGGGCGCGCATCATTGGCGGGTGCAAAAATCGGTGCAGGAGGGGGTGACCCTCTCTGAAGTGGTGCCTTTGGACGCGGACGAACGGGTGGATGAGATCGCCCGCATGGTCAGCGGTGATCGTATCACCCCCGAGGCCCGTGCCGCCGCGCGGGCACTGCTTTCGATAGATTGACGGTTTACCGGTAGGAAAGACCTGACCGTTTAGTCTATTGGCCTGAAGAATTGACGGCCTTATCAAGGCCCGGCAACGGAGGTCCCTTGATGACGCAGCAATCGCCTACGGCTCTGGCAGCCTATTTGACCCAAACACGGGGCAAGCTGCGGGATGCGCGTCGGGTGCTGATCCATCGGGGGCCAAGCCAATTCCAATTCTGGCTGATCGCTTTGGTGATCGGCGTTGCGGCGGGCTTTGCCGCGCTGTTCTTTCGCGAAGGCATCACCTGGCTGCAGGGCACGGTTTACGGCGCGGAGGATCTGGACTTTCTTCATTCCTTTGCCGCGACCTTGCCCTGGTACATGCTCTTGGCCATTCCGACCCTTGGCGGGTTGGTGGTGGGCATTGTGCTGCATCGTTACACGCCGGACGGGCGGGTGCGCTCTGTCGCGGATGTGATCGAGGGCGCGGCGCTGCGCGATGGCCGGGTCGAAGTGCGTGAGGGGCTGGCTTCGGCCTTTGCCTCCTTTGTTACGCTCTCCACCGGCGGCTCCTCCGGGCGCGAGGGGCCGGTGGTGCATATGGCGGGGATGATCTCCACCTGGGTCAGCAATCGGATCAAGGCGGATGGGGTCACCGGGCGCGACCTCTTGGGCTGCGCGGTGGCGGCGGCGGTCTCGGCAAGTTTCAACGCGCCGATCGCGGGTGCACTGTTCGCGATGGAAGTGGTGCTGCGGCATTTCTCGGTCAATGCCTTTGCCCCCATCGTGGTGGCCTCGGTCGCGGGGACGGTGATCAACCGGCTGGAGTATGGCGATGTGACCGAGTTTGTGCTCACCACGCCGGGCGCGCTGAAATTCTATGTCGAACTGCCGGCCTTCCTGATGCTGGGGGTGATCTGCGGCGTGGTGGCAGTGCTGCTGATGCAGTCGATCTTTGTCGCCGACAAGCTGGGCACCACGATCCAGACCACTCTGCGGGTGCCACGCTGGCTGCGCCCGGCTGGGGCGGGGTTTCTGCTCGGCGGTATCGCGATCTGGTTCCCCCATATCATCGGCGTTGGCTATGAGACGACGGTGCTGGCGCTGTCTGGGCAGCTCTTGCTGTGGCAAGCGATTGTCTTTGCCATGGTGAAGACCGCCGCTGTGTCCGTTACCATGGGCGGGCGCATGGGGGGCGGGGTCTTCTCGCCTGCGCTGATGGTCGGGGCCTTGACCGGGCTGGCCTTTGGCCTGATTGCCACGGCGCTGCTGCCGGATGTTTCCGGCACCCATACGCTTTATGCCTTTGCCGGCATGGGGGCAGTGGCGGCGGCGGTGCTTGGCGCGCCGATTTCGACCACGCTGATCGTGTTTGAGCTGACCGGAGACTGGCAGATCGGTCTGGCGGTGATGGTGTCGGTGTCGATGTCGACCGCGCTGGCCTCGCGACTGGTCGATCGGTCCTTCTTCCTCACCCAGTTGGAAAAGCGCAATCTGCGCTGTGCGGCAGGGCCGCAGGCCTATCTCCTTGGCACGCTGCAGGTCGGCAAGGTGATGCGCCCGATCCAAGGTGAAGACCCGGAAGCGGCGGAGCTGTTGATGGCAGAGGGCGTGGCGATCAGCCCCGAGGCGACGCTGGAGGCGGCCTTGCCGATCTTTGACCGGGCGGATCTCGATTTTATTCCCGTGGTGCACGAGGAAGAGGAAAACGCCGAAACGGGCGAGCCTGCGCTGATCCTCGTGGGGGTGATCTACCATATCGACGCGCTGAAGGCCTATAACCGGGCGCTGGTGGCGATCTCGGCCGAAGAACATCGCTAGGGGCGCGGCGCCTGCGGGCTACTCTGAGAGGGCCCAGAAATCCTCGGCATCCATCAGGTGCCGCTCGGCCTCGCGCGGGGCCAAGGCGTTTTCGATCAGCATCAACAACCACTGCAGTCGCGCGGAACTGGCGTAGCGCCGGTGCCAGACGATGTCGAAATGCAGCGGCGGCAGGTCGACGGGGAAGGCGCAGGAGGCCAGTTGCCCTTGAGTGTTATGTTCGGCGCGGGCGGGCAGGCAGGCCAGCAGATCGGTGCCGCGCATCAGCCGGATCAACATCCATAGGTTGGGTGCGCCTAGAACAATCCGGCGGTGGATCGACAGGGCCTCAAGCTCGCTTTGAAGCAGGCTGCGACGCCCTTGGCCAAAGGCGACGGTGGCATGGGGCGCGGCGCAGAAATCCGCGACGCTGCGCACCGGCCCGCGGGACTCCGGATCGTAGAACACGCGCATTTCGTCCTGAAACAGGGTTCGGCTGTTCAGCGTATTGGGATAGGAGCGGGGGCGCAGGTTCAAAACCACATCCACCTCGCCGCGGTCCAAGAGCGGCTCGATGCTGCTGAGGTTCGCCAGATCCCGGAACACCACATGTTTGCCGGGCAGGGAGGCGCGCAAGGCCTGCGAGATCGCCTCCAATTCGCCGTCCAGCACGCTGGAGCTGAGAGCGATCACAAAGGCATCTGGATCTGTCACCGGGTCATAGACCCCCTGATCGGTCAGGCCTTCCATTTCGATCAGGATGCGGCGCACTTTGGGCGCGATCGCATCGGCGCGGGCACTGGGCACGATGCCCCGCCCAGCCTGCACAAAGAGCGCATCGCCTAAAAGCCCGCGTAGTTTTTCGAGATTGTGGCTGACTGTGGATTGGCTGCTGTTCAGGATTTCAGCCGCGCGGCTGACTGATTTTTCGTCGTAGACCGTTAGGAAAACCCGCAGGACCCTCCCACTAATTTGGGAGATATCGATTCTCTGCATTTCACCACCAACATTTTTCACTTGATAACAAGGGTTAATCGATGCACTTCTACTAACAAAAGATTAACAATAGCAGGCATCGGGTGGAAGATAATAATGCGTGCGTGGGCAGGCGATCTGGCAGAGGTCGTGTCCGTAAGGGCGACCGCCAAACAGGAAAATGAACGAGCAGCGCTGAACGCTCTCATCGACTATGTTGTTGAAACAACATGCAAATCTCAGTCCATACTAGGGCGAGACGGGGCGGATGATCTGCGTCGTAGCCTGAGTGACACCGTCCTGAGAGGGTGATGTTCAAGTGCTAACAAAGGCCTAATGCGGCCTCTTCGGCAGTGCAAGCCTTGCGCTGATCCGTGTGCAAAAAGCCGCTCAATCGAGCGGCTTTTTTGTGCCCTTTTTCCAGTTTTTGGAATTCAGCGGCGGGGCGTGAAAAGTTTTCCACAACCTGTTGCAAAAAAGCCGGACGCAGGGGCCCGGCTTTGTAAACTCGCGAAAATTGGCGGGGCAGGGGTTAAACCTGCTCCACCTTGATCGAGGCTTGGGGCACGAAGGCCAGATAGTCTTTGATCTCGGCCACGGCCTCTTTGGGGTCCTCATAGCTCCAGACCGCGTCTTCGGTGACGGAGGAGAGGTTCACGATAGAGTAGTAGGTCGCGGTGCCCTTGTGGGGGCAGTCGGTGGTCTTGGTCGATTTGTCCAGAAAGGCCGTCGCGATGTCGCCGCGCGGGAAATAGATCACCGGAGCGCGGTCGCCTTCGATCAGTTCCAGTGCATCGGCAGTCTCGCCCAGAACGGCTCCGCCCGAACGTACAACCCAGCGGCCCTCGGCTTTACGGATCGTGATGTTGGTCATCGGGTTCCCCCTCCTTCTCGCTGTAGTAAGGCTTCTGCCCGGTCATTGTAACAGTGAGGTATCAGATCGGCGCACAGGCCGCTCCGAGCCACTTCGCCGCAGACGCGCTCAGGCGCGGTGCGATGATGCGGTGTACCTCTGCGTGATAGCTGTTGAGCCAGTCCCGCTCGCCCGTGGACAACATCCCGGGCACCACCAGACGGCGGTCGATAGGCGCGAATGTGAGCGTGCGCCACGAGAGCATCTTGCGTTCCGGATCGCTGGTGTCAAGGGCTGGCGCATCCTCAACCACGAGGAGATTTTCGATCCTTATGCCAAAAGCGCCCTCGCGGTAGTAGCCGGGCTCGTTTGACAGGATCATGCCGACCTCAAGCGGCACGTGGCTGACGCGCGACAGGCGCTGCGGGCCTTCATGGACGCTGAGGTAGGCGCCGACGCCGTGGCCGAGCCCGTGGTTGAAGTCTTGACCAGCCATCCAGAGGGGGGCACGGCCGATGGCCTCGATATCGCGCCCGGCAAGACCCTGCGGCCAGCGCAGGCGGGAGATGGCGATCATACCTTGCAGAACGCGGGTGAAGGCCTCGGCCTCCTCGGTGCCCGGGGTGCCGATGGCGATGGTGCGGGTGATGTCGGTGGTGCCGTCGAGGTACTGCCCGCCGCTGTCGAGCACCAGAAGGTGGCCCTCTTCCAGCGTGGCATTGGTCTCCTCGGTCACCCGATAGTGCATGATGGCGCCATTGGGGCCGGTGCCGGAGATGGTCTCAAAGCTGATATCGCGCAAGGAAGGATCGGCGGCGCGGAAGGCTTCGAGCTGTTTCACCACGTCGATCTCGGTGATCGTGCCGGGGGCTTGGGCGTCGAGCCAGGCGAGGGTTTCCACCACTGCCGCCCCGTCACGCTCATGCGCGGCGGCGCTGCCAGCGATCTCGGCCGCGTTCTTGCGCGCCTTGGGCAGGGCGCAGGGATCGCCCGCGGCCACGAGACGGGCACCAAGGACCTTGGCGACGGCCTGCGGCAGGCTGCGCTCGTCCACCGCGATCTGACCGTTGAGGCCCGCCACCGCATCGAGAAAGGTTTCGGGGTCGTGGCGGGTGACGGTCTCGCCCAGATTGAGGCCTGCGAGTTTTTCGGCGGCCATAAACAGCTCCACCCGCGCGTCGTCCCGCAGGATGGCAAAGCCATGGGCGACCGGGTTGCGGGGGATATCGCTGCCGCGAATGTTCAACAGCCACATGAGGCTGTCGGGCAGAGTGAGCACGGCGGCGGCATGGCCGGCCTCGCGCAGGCCCTTGGCGAGGCGCTCGGCCTTGGCGGCGGCACTTTCACCGGCATAGCCCTCGGGGTGGATGGTCACCGGGTTCATCGGCGGGGCGGGCTGGTCCGCCCAGATGCGGTCGACGAGGTTGTCGGTTTCCACCAGCGCAATGCCGGTGCCCTTGAGCCGCTCGGTGAGGTCGCGGATCTCCTGCGCGGCGTGCAGCCATGGGTCATAGGCAATAGTGCCGCCCTCGGGCAGCTGTTCGGGCAGCCAGTCGCCGAGGGTGATGTCGGGCCAGGGCACGGGCGTGTAGACATCGGCGACCTGGCGTTTCACCTGCGTGCGGTAGCGCCCGTCGATGAAGACGCCGGCCACATGGGTCAGAGCGGCGCAAAAGCCCGCCGAGCCGGTAAAACCTGTGAGCCAGGAGAGACGCTCGTCATGGGCGGCGACATATTCGCCCTGGTGCGCATCGGCGCGTGGCACCAGAAAGCCGTCGTAGCCCTCCTTGGTGAGCTCGGCGCGCAGGGCGCGCAGGCGGTCCGGGCCTTGCTCCGGGCGGGCGGTCACGTCGAAGGTCTGGTACATCGGTCTCTCCTGCAGGGTCTTTGAGCGCTCGGGCTTGCGCTGGTTGTCCCAGATCGGCGGGCGGCAGGCAAGCCTGTGCCGGGACGTCCTGCCGAGAGGTTGGCCAGGGGGCTCCCGCCCGTCGGGCACGCATGGGACATGCGCTGATCCCGTTGGGCCCGGCGCCGCGCGCCCTTGCGGGCCCGCGGCGCGGTTGTGGCCTCCGTGGCGGAGGAGCGGTGTGGTTGGCGGCAGGCGCTGTGCCGCGCGCCCGTAAGGGCGCGCGGCCATGCCCAAGGCTTTTGGTGGCATCTGTGATGCGGCCGAAAGGGGCGGGAGCCCCCGCCCACCGCAGGCGCAGGTGCCTTAGGGGGGAGAAGGGAAAAGCCCGCCACGGGGTACGCGGCGGGCTTTGGTGTCGTCCGTTTTACCGATCGGTCAGCCGACGCGGCGCATGCCCATCACCCGCGCACGGGCGCGCGGATCGCTGTCAAACAGGGCAGCGAGCTGTTCGGTCATCGCGCCCGCCAGCTGCTCCACATCGGTAATCGTCACCGCACGGTCGTAGTAGCGGGTCACGTCATGGCCGATGCCGATCGCCAAGAGTTCCACCTGTTTGCGTTTCTCGACCATGGCGATCACGTCACGCAGGTGTTTCTCCAGATAGTTCGCCGGGTTCACCGAGAGGGTGGAATCATCCACCGGCGCGCCGTCGGAGATCACCATGAGGATCTTGCGCGCTTCGGGCCGCGCGATCATGCGGCGGTGGGCCCATTCGAGCGCCTCGCCGTCGATGTTCTCTTTCAACAGGCCCTCTTTCATCATCAGGCCAAGGTTGGGGCGCACCCGGCGCCAGGGCGCATCGGCCCCCTTGTAGATGATGTGGCGCAGATCGTTCAGGCGCCCCGGCAGCTGCGGACGCCCGTCGTTGAGCCAAGCCTCGCGCGAGAGGCCGCCCTTCCAAGCGCGGGTGGTGAAGCCGAGGATTTCGACCTTCACGTTGCAGCGCTCCAGCGTGCGGGCCAGAACATCGGCGCAGATGGCGGCGATGGAAATGGGCCGTCCGCGCATGGAGCCCGAGTTGTCCAGAAGCAGCGTCACCACTGTGTCGCGGAACTCCATGTCCTTTTCCACCTTGAACGATAGGGGGGTGGTGGGGTTTGCCACCACACGCGCCAGACGGCCCGCGTCGAGCACGCCCTCTTCCTTGTCGAACTCCCAAGAGCGGTTCTGCTGCGCCTGCAAGCGGCGCTGCAGCTTGTTGGCGAGCCGCGATACGGCGCCCTTCAAGGGTTCAAGCTGCTGGTCGAGATAGGCGCGCAGCCGTTCCAGTTCGGCCGGTTCGGCGAGGTCTTCGGCAGCGATTTCCTCGTCATGGGCGTCAAGGAAGATGCGATAGTCGGGATCAGCATCCGAGGCGGGCGGCGGCGCGGGCGGCTCTTGCGGGGCCTCGCCATCGGGCATCTCGGTCTCATCCGTGATCTCGTCTTCGGCCATATCGTCCGAGGAGACCTGCGCCTGACTTTCGTCCTGCTGCTGTTCCTGCGCCTGCTCGGGCGAGGCATCAGCCTCTTCCTCGTCGCTGTCGTCCTGACCGGTGCTGTCAGGCTGTTCTTCCTGCTCGGCGGTTTCCTCGGACTCGTCGTTCATCTCGTCGTCGAGATCATCCGGGTCGTCGCCCAGCTGGTCGCCGTAGCCAAGGTCTGAGATCACTCGGCGCGCCAGTTTGGCAAAGGCGGCCTGATCGGAGAGGAACTCGTTGATGTCGCCGAGGGTCTCGCCTGCCTGCGCCTCGATAAAGCCGCGCCAGAGTTCCATCACATTGGCCGCCGCCGAGGGCATCGGGCGGCCCGTGGCCAGATGACGGATCAGATAGCCGGCCGAGACCGCAAGCGGTGCTTCAGAGGCGGAAGTGACCTGATCATAGCCGCGGCGCAGGGCCTCGTGCTGGATCTTTACGTCGATGTTGGAGGCGGTGCCGGGCATCTCGCGGGCGCCCATGGCTTCGCAGCGGGCGCTTTCCATCGCGTCGTAAAGTTCGCGCGCCATCTCGCCCGAGGGGGCGTAGCGGCTGGCGACACCTTCGTCGTGGAATTTGCGGCGCAGCGCGAGGGCGTCGGCGGTGCCGCGGGCCAGCAAAACTTCTTCGCGGGTCATGCGTCGAGACACCTGCGGCAGGCGCATGGTATCGCCGGTCATGCCGGAGGGGTCGACGGAATAGCTGACCGTCAGTTCCGTGTCGTTGGCCATGACCTTGGTCGCCTCGGCCAAGGCTTTTTTAAACGGATCTGCCGGGTTGTCGTTTGGTTTGCTCATGAGCGCGGGCTCCTGTTGCACCAGCATTGAACCTTTGCGGGGCGCTGTCCAGCCCTTGTGGAAAGGGCGGCAAACGTCCCGCGAGGGGCGGGGGTGCCGGAGCCCCCATCGAGGGGGCTCCGGCACCGGTCGGACGGCGAAAGCCGTCCGAACCCCGCTCTTAGCCGAGGCTCACGTTTGCCGCGCTTTCGGGCAGTTCTTCGTCAAAGCAGCGCTGGTAGAATTCCGCTACGGTCTGGCGCTCCAGTTCGTCACATTTGTTGAGGAACGACAGGCGGAAGGCATAGCCGATGTCGCGGAAGATCTCGGCGTTTTGCGCCCAGTTGATCACGGTCCGGGGCGACATCACGGTCGACAGATCGCCGTTCATAAACGCGGTGCGGGTCAGGTCCGCAACGGTCACCATCTGGGCGATCTGCTTGCGGCCTTTCTCGGTGTTGTAATGCGGCGCCTTGGACAGGACGATGGCGGTTTCGGCATCGTGGCTGAGGTAGTTCAGCGTCGCCACCAAGGACCAGCGGTCCATCTGGGCTTGGTTGATCTGCTGTGTGCCGTGATAAAGCCCGGTGGTATCCCCCAGACCCACGGTGTTTGCAGTGGCAAACAGGCGGAAGAAAGGGTTCGGGGTGATGATCTCGTTCTGGTCGAGCAGGGTCAGCTTGCCGTCATGCTCCAGCACCCGCTGGATCACGAACATCACGTCGGCGCGGCCTGCGTCATATTCGTCGAACACGATCGCAACCGGGTTGCGCAGCGCCCAGGGCAGGATGCCTTCGTGGAACTCGGTCACCTGCTTGCCATCGCGCAGCTTGATCGCGTCCTTACCGATCAGGTCGATCCGGGAGATGTGGCTGTCGAGGTTCACACGCACAGAGGGCCAGTTCAGACGCGCGGCAACCTGTTCGATGTGGGTCGATTTCCCCGTGCCGTGGTAGCCTTGGATCATCACGCGTCGGTTGTGGCTAAAACCCGCAAGGATGGCCATCGTGGTGTCAGGGTCGAATTTATAGGTGGAATCCGTGGCCGGCACCCGGTCGGAGCTTTCGGCAAAGCCCTTGACGGTCATGTCGGTGTCGATGCCAAAGACCTCGCGAACCGAGATGGTTTCGGTCGGCTTTGCGTTCATGTCCAGATGGCCGTGGGTCATTGGGTCAGTCCTTGTCTGTCTCTTGTCGGGCGCGGATGGCTCGGCCTGTCTTCGGCGGTCCAAGGGGCGTCCGGTCGGTCAATCTCGGGAAGCGTCTTGCGCGTAATCGCAGGATTGGTGCCTGAAGAAGCCGGGGAGGGCAAGGGAAAGTGTTGTGTTGATACGCCGCATCTGACCTTCTGTGGCGATTGCAGTGGTCAATGCCTGTCGCGCAAGCGGCAGGCCGCGCCCGCCCGCCCCATGGCGGGCGTGTTGCCCCCGCCCGGGCAGGCGCTTTGTGCCCCTTTCGAAAGCTGGGGCAATGTGCTGTAGAGGCTGGCGATCAAAGGGCGGCGCGCAGGCGCTCTAGGCTGCGTTCGTCGACGAAGCGCGGGGTGGAGCGCATGTAGTCGGCAAAGGCCTGACCGTAGCCTTTCAGGAGCCAGCGCTCTTCATTCAGGACAAAGAGGAAATAGAGCGCAAAGAGCACCCCGGCGAGGGCGACGGTGATCCAAGACCCCGTCGTGATGCCAAGGCCGACGGTGGCCAGTACCGAGGTCACATATTGCGGGTTGCGAGAGTATTCATACATGCCGCCCGTCACCAACCCGCCGGTGTCGCAATAGGTATTCTCGATCCCCAGAAACCGATAGCCCCAGAGCGTGATGCCAAAGGCCATGACCATCACCGGCACGCCCACGACGTAGCGCAGCGGGTGGCCCCAGCCGTTCACTCCGATCTCTGCCAGCGCAAAGACCACCGTCGCGCCGCAGTACAGCCGAAAGAGGCCAAAGGCCAGATGATGCCGCCAGCCCTCCGCTGCGGGCCAAAGGCCGAGGTCGGGGCGCTTGAGGCTGAGGCCCAGATGACCAGCCAGCGCGAGGGCGGCAAGCACGGCGACGAGAAGGGCGAGATCGTGAAAGGTCAGGATGAGGTCGTACATGGCGGCATCAGATCCTTTTGCAATGAGCTGCGCGCGGCAGTCAGGTCAGGTGTGATGCTTCGACTAGCAAGCCATTGTAACAAATTGGCATGGTCTTGGCGGGCCGGAACCCGATGGACCACGTGCAGGCGCCCTATTGTGTTGTGGCCAGCAGTCGGGCCTCTTGCTCCGGGCTGAGCCCGCACTTCAAGGGCGTGTCCCGGCGGGCTCTGTCCCATTCGAGCAGAGGGGCGAGGGTGTCGCGAAGAGGGCGGCAGGACAGGCCCGCGGCCTCAGCCTTGGCGGTGCTGACATTGAGGAAATGGCGAAACGCCGGTCCGGGCGGAACCATCAGCGGCAGGTCTGACCATGGCGCAATTCCTGCCTGAGTGATCGCGACTGGGTCGAGGGGGACGAAGGTCGGCGTGGTGCCGCTGAGATCTGCCATTTCTGCGAGTAGGTCGCGGAGTACGATGGGGCGTCCGGTCACGTTCCAAGCGCCCGGCAGAGACTGGTCGGCGCAGAGCAGCGCAAAACGGGCGACATCACGCACGTCGATCATCTGTACCTTTCGATCCGCAGGGCCGGGGATTGGGACGTTCTGCTCTTCGCCTCGGGCCAGGTCGAGGCGTCTGA
The DNA here is from genome assembly GCA_048263945.1 of Epibacterium sp. Lineage (GTDB taxonomy): Bacteria > Pseudomonadota > Alphaproteobacteria > Rhodobacterales > Rhodobacteraceae > Epibacterium. The sequence continues at coordinate 127,869 of JBLXDQ010000001.1, forward strand.
CCCACCAGGTCAGCCGGTCGGAGTAATCTCCCGCCCCCACCAATAACCCTAGCCGCAGGGCGGTCACCCGATCGCCCCAGAGGGCGGTGGCCTGTTGTTCGCAGGCATATTTCAGCGGGCCATAAGAGGCGCCATAAGCTGCCGCAGAGGCGCGGTCTGCGGGTGGTAGGCTGGCTGCTTTGTCTAGATCCTCGGCTGTGGCCTCCGGGGGCAGGGGGGTCTCGCTGATCTGCGCATCCGCAAAGCTGCCGTAGGCCGAGATCGACGAGATCAGCACGTAGTGCGGCTTGCCGGACAGGGTCGTCAGCAGGGTTTCAACCGCCGCGGGCGCGTAGGCGCAGGTGTCAAACACCCAGTCAAACGGGTGGTGCTTGAGCGCAGAGAGGTCCTCGTAGCGGTCGGCGATGATATATTCGGGTTGAGGCCGGTCGTTGCGGTCTGGCGCGCGGACGGGCTGGGTCTGGCCGCGGGTCAGGATCGCGACGTCATGCCCATCGCTGCGCAAGGCATCGACAATTGCACCGCCCAGAAACCCCGTTCCGCCGACAACAAGACACCGCATGCTGACTTCTCCGCCCTATGATCCCTGCAAGGCCTATCACGGTGGCCGGGGCTGTCAACTCTGGGTTGATTCGGTGAGGGTGCCTGCCGCGTGTCGACCATAGAAAAAGCCCCGAGGGTCTCTCGGGGCTTTGACGCGCGTTGATGCGCGAAGCGGCTTATTTGAAGCTGCGGCTGTCTTTGACCTGATCCCAGGCCCACATGACCTCTTGCAGCTGCTCCTCCTGGCTGCGGTCGCCGCCGTTCATATCGGGGTGCAGCACTTTGATGAGCTTTTTGTAGGCCTTGCGGATCTCTGCCTTGGTCCAATCGTCCTTAGCCTCGAGAATCTCGATGGCGCGGCGTTCGGTCGGGGGCAGGCGGCGGCCGGTTTGCTGGCCGTTTTTGCCCGGGTTGCGGGTGGCGTTGTTGCCCAGCACTTGATGCGGGTCCTCGATGCCGAGACGGGCCCAAGCGCGGGCCTCGGGGTCGCCCATCGGTTTGGTGGTGCGTTCCCAGACCTTGTCCTTAGAGGCCTGAGCATTCATCTCGGCCTCTGTGGTGCCTTCAAAGAAGTTCCATTTCTGATTGTACTCGCGCACGTGCTGCTGGCAGAACCAGAAGAAATCATCCAGCACATCGGGCGCTTTGGGGGCGCGGAATTTGCCGGCCTCTTCACAGCCCTCATGATCGCAGGTGCGCACGGAGGTGTCAGAGGCCCCCGACATGCTGCGCCGCCCGCGCGGATTTTTCTTCTTCGCGGAGCGGATGGACATATCGAAACCAAAGGGATCGGATTTTGTCATGCGGGAGCACCTTCTAGACGCATCTGTTCGACTCGGAGGCAGCAGTTTAGTCTAACGGTCGAGAGATAAAAGGGGGGCGGGAACAGTTTTATGACCAACAAGCGGAGCGATGCTGGAATGAACGTGAAAGCGGAAATCGAAACGGCCCTCAGAGAGGCCTTTCAACCCGGTGTTTTGGAGGTTCACGACGACAGTGACAGCCATCGTGGCCATGCCGGACATGACGGCAAAGGCGAGAGTCATTTCAACGTGAAAATCCGCGCGGAGGCCTTTGGGGGCATGAACCGGGTGGCGCAACACCGGGCGGTTCACAAGGCGCTGGGCGATATCGTGCCGCGAATCCATGCGCTGGCGCTGGATATCGGCGTCTGAGGCTCAAGGGCTTGGTGGCGCTCTGCGCGCGGGTCCCTCTTTGGTGAAACCCAGAAAGCGCGGTGCGCCGCTCATCCCAGTCTAAAGAAAAGGCTCCGCTCAGGATTTGAGCGGAGCCTTTTTGTTTGAACTCTGCGAGGGCAGGTAGATCAGTCCTGCGGCTTGCCCCGGCTGGCGCGCGCCTTGAGGGCGGCGGTGAGGCCGGAGACCGGGCTCAACTCCTCGACCCCATCGTCAGAGATCATCCGGCGCGCACCGGGGCCGGGAACGGCCACGGCCTCTGGCGGGGCTTCCGGGTCGCCTGCGATGGCCGTGAGCGGCGCGGGTTCCGGCGCGTGGCGCGCGGCGGGCGCTGTAACGGGGGGCACATCCGCCACCAGTTCGGCTTCCGGGTCTTGTTGCGGGGCTTGGGTGGCCGCGGCTGCGACGGTTGCGCCTGTGGTCACGCCAGCCTCTGCCGCGGCGACGGGCGCCTGCGCCGGGGCGCGGGTGTCGGAGGAGAGAGCGCGGCGAAAGACCAGAAGGTTGCGCCAAGTGGTCTTGGTGCCCGTGAGGCCTGCGCGCTCTTCCGAGGGGAGCATTTCAGCGCGCTGGAACTCCCAGCCTTCGGCGGCCATTTCGTTCAACACGCCCTCGATCCCATGGGCAAAGCGGGCCTCGGGGGATTTGACGCCACGGGCCTTTTTGCCCTTGTTGGGGGCGGGGACGACTTTGTACTCGTAGTTCTGCATGAGGTGTTCCTGTGCGGATCGCGCGCATAATGTAGCATGTTTGCGGGCCGGAGAAAGAGCGGATCGCGGGGGGCGTTTACTTCTGCGCGGCGCGGGTGGCGAGGTTCAGGCACATCTGGGTGGCCAGCGCCATGTCCTGCACCGAAATCCATTCCAGCGGGCCGTGAATACACTGCATGCCGGTGAAGATATTCGGCGTTGGCGTGCCAAATTCGGTGAGGCGCGAGCCGTCGGTGCCGCCGCGGATCGGCACCGAGATCGGCTCGATCCCGAGGTCGCGGCAGGCGTCGCGCGCCAGATCCACCGGGGTCATATCGCTTTCCAGCCAGTAGCGCATGTTGCGGTATTGCTTGGTGATCTCGCAGGTGATTTCCGCGCGCGGCTCGGTGGCGGCAACCGCGGCGCAGACGCTGCGCAGGAGTGCGCCTTTGGCCTCCAGCCCCTCCATCTCGAAGTCGCGCAGGATGAAGCGGATTTCCATCTCCGAGGAGCCGCCCTCCATGTCGGTGGCATGGATGAAGCCTTCGCGGTCATCTGTGGTTTCCGGCGTCATCGTGGCCTGCGGCAGGGTCTGGATGATCTTGGACGCGAGGTGAATGGCGTTGACCATCTTCTCCTTGGCGAGGCCGGGGTGGATCGACACGCCCTTGACGCGCACGATGGCGCGGTCGGCGGAGAAGCTCTCATACTCGATCTCGCCCACTTCGCCACCATCGAGCGTATAGGCGAAATCGGCCTTTAGGTCGGTGTGGAGCTGGGGCTGCACGCCGTGGCCGATTTCCTCGTCCGGGGTGAAGGCGATGCGGATCGGCGGGCGCGGCGCCTCGGGGTTTTGCAGGAGGTGTTCGGCCATGGTCATGATGATCGCAATGCCGGCCTTGTCATCGGCACCAAGGAGCGTGGTGCCGGAGGCGGTGATCAGGTCATGGCCGAGTTTGGTCGCCAGATAGGGGTGGTCGGCGGGGGAGAGCACCAGATTGGGGTCGTCCGGGAAGGTGATATCGCCGCCGTTGTAGCCCTTGATCACGCGGGGTTTGACGCCGGTGGCGTTGAACTGCGGTGCGGTGTCCACATGGGCAAGGAAGCCCACGGTTGGCGCCTCGGTGGTGCCCGGGATGGTCGCCAGCACGACGCCATAGTCGGTGAGCTCTACGTTCTCGGCGCCCAAGGCGGTCAGCTCGTCGCGCAACAGGTGCAGCATGTCGAATTGGATTGCGGTGCTGGGGGTCGAGGCGGAGCTTTCATCGCTTTGGCTGTCGATGGCGGCATAGCGGGTGAGGCGATCCGCGAGGGCGGCGTGGAAATCACTGGACATCGGTTCTGCTCCTGCTGGGTGGCGGCAAGATTGCCGAGGGGGAGGGCGAGGTCAAGGTGGGGTGTCGAGGAAGAAATGCACGATTGGGTGTGAAGTCATTCGCAAGTGAATTGTGCCCGGACGATAGGCCGGGCTGCCCCCGACCTCCCCCCGGGAGGGGGCTTCACCCCCACCCGAGGTCGGCGACTGCCCTAAGCTCTGGAATGCAAAAGGGCGACCCTTGGGCCGCCCTCGTATAACCTGTCGCGTCTGAACCTCAGCCCAGCTTCGCGGCGACCAGATCGTTGACCGCCTTGGGGTTGGCCTTGCCGCCGGTGGCCTTCATCACCTGACCGACGAACCAGCCAGCGAGCTTCGGGTTCTGTTTCGCTTTTTCCACCTGCGCGGGGTTGGCGGCGATGATTTCGTCCAGTGCGGCCTCGATGGCGCCGGTGTCGGTCACCTGCTTCATGCCGCGGTCCTCGACGATCTCGGCCGGGTCGCCGCCTTCGGTATAGACGATCTCGAACAGATCCTTGGCGATCTTACCGGAGATGGCATCCGAGGCGATGAGGTCGATGACGCCGCCGAGCTGCGCCGGAGAAACCGGGCTGTCGGTGATGTCCTTGTCGTCCTTTTTTAGGCGACCGAAGAGCTCGTTGATGACCCAGTTGGCAGCCAGTTTGCCGTTGCGACCCTTGGCCACCTCGTCAAAGTAATTGGCGCTTTCCACATCCGCCGTCAGCACCGAGGCGTCGTAATCGGTCAGGCCGAAGTCTTTGACAAAGCGCGCTTTCTTCTCGTCCGGCAGCTCGGGCAGGTTGGCCTTGATGTCATCAACCCAAGCCTGTTCGATCTCAAGCGGAAGCAGGTCCGGGTCGGGGAAATAGCGGTAGTCATGCGCCTCTTCCTTGGAGCGCATGGAGCGGGTTTCGCCCTTGTCCGGATCGTAAAGACGGGTCTCCTGCTCGACCTTGCCGCCGGCCTCAACAATGGCGATCTGGCGACGGGCTTCCACCTCGATGGCCTGCTGGATAAAGCGCATGGAGTTCATGTTCTTGATCTCGCAGCGGGTGCCGAGGTGGGAGAAATCCTGGGTTTCCTGATACTTCTCATAGGCGCCGGGCAGACAGATCGAGACGTTCACGTCCGCGCGCAGGTTGCCGTTCTGCATATTGCCGTCGCAAGTCCCAAGGTAGCGCATGATCTGGCGCAGCTTGGCGATATAGGCGGCGGCCTCTTCCGGGCCACGGATATCGGGGCGCGAGACGATCTCCATCAGGCAGACGCCGGTGCGGTTCAAGTCGACAAAGGACATGGCGGGGTCCATGTCGTGGATCGACTTGCCCGCATCCTGCTCCATATGGATACGCTCGATGCGCACCATACGGGCGGTGCCGTCCCCCAGCTCCACCAGCACTTCGCCTTCGCCCACGATGGGGTGATAAAGCTGGGAGATCTGATAGCCCTGCGGCAGGTCAGGATAGAAGTAGTTCTTGCGGTCAAAGGCGGACCAGAGGTTGATATCGGCCTTGAGGCCAAGCCCGGTACGCACCGCCTGTTCGACGCAGTATTCGTTGACTACCGGCAACATGCCGGGCATCGCCGCATCCACAAAGGCCACGTTGGAGTTCGGCTCGGCGCCGAATTTGGTCGAGGCCCCGGAGAAGAGTTTCGCATTGGAGCTGACCTGGGCATGTACCTCCATGCCGATGACCAGTTCCCAGTCATGCTTGGCGCCCGCGATCACCTTGGGCTTTGGGAGTTCATATGTCAGGTCGAGCATCGAGCGGCCCTTCTTGCGATTGATCCATGTGTTCCTTCGCGTTCTAGGCGGGAGAGAGGGGAGGAGCAAGGGGCTTTGGCGCTTTGGCGCTGCGGCGGGCGGTTGCTGGCGCGCGCTTTGCCCTCTTGGCGGGCAGGCTGACCCCGGCTAAGACGGTCCTCCCGGCGCGCGATTTGTGCCGGTTGAGGTTGCCAGAGGAGACGCCCCGTTGACCACCGCGGATACCACGCCCCTAAAGTTGGATCAGACACCGGATCAGACGCAGGCGCGCATCGCCCTGACCATCGCGGGGGAGATCAGCGCCAGCGCCAAACAGGTCAGCTCGGCGGTGGCTTTGCTCGACGAAGGCGCGACCGTGCCCTTTATCGCGCGCTACCGCAAAGAGGTCACCGGGGGGCTGGATGATACCCAGCTGCGCACGCTGGCGGAGCGGTTGGAATATCTGCGCGAGCTGGAAAAACGCCGGGCGTCGATTTTTGACTCGATCAAATCGCAGGACAAGTTGACCGATGCGCTGGCCGCCTCGATCCTGAAGGCAGAGACCAAGGCGCAGCTTGAAGATATCTACCTACCCTATAAGCCCAAGCGCCGCACCAAAGCGATGATCGCGCGGGAAAACGGGCTGGAGCCTTTGCTGGACGCGATCCTGACCGATCGGTCAGCCGAGCCCGAGGCGCTGGCGGCGGGCTATCTGTCGGAGGCTGTGGTAGATACCAAAGAGGCGCTGAATGGTGCACGCGATATCCTGACCGAGCGTTTGACGGAGAACGCAGTCCTGCTGGGCCGCCTGCGCGAGTTTATGCAGGCCGAGGCGGTACTGACGGCCAAGGTGGTCGAGGGCATGGAGCAGGCGGGTGCGAAATTCTCGGATTATTTCGAGCATTCGGAGCCTTGGAAATCCACGCCGTCGCACCGGGCGCTGGCGATGTTGCGCGGCTCGAACGAAGGCGTGTTGACGCTGGATGTGGGGCCTGCGGGCGAAGAGGGCGTGACCCGTGCCGAAGAGATGGTGGCTGCCGTGCTTGACGTGCGCGGCAGCAACCCCGGTGACAAATGGCTGCGCAAGGTGGCGGGCTGGACTTGGCGGGTGAAACTCTCACTGTCGATGATGCTGGAGCTGATGGGCGATCTGCGGGCCCGGGCGCAGGATGAGGCAATCGGGGTCTTTGCGCGTAACCTCAAGGACCTGCTTTTTGCCGCGCCAGCCGGTGCGCGGCCGACGCTCGGGCTGGACCCGGGCATTCGCACCGGCGTCAAGGCGGCAGTGGTTGACGCCACCGGGAAATTGGTGGCCACCGAGACGTTGTATCCCTTTCAGCCGAAGAATGATTTGCGGGGCGCTCAGGTGTCGATCCTGAAGCTGATCGCGGAGCACGGCGTGGAGCTGATTGCTATTGGCAATGGCACCGCGAGCCGCGAGACGGAGCGGATGGTGGCCGAGGTCCTAAAGAACCTGCCCGCCAAGATCAAAGCCCCGACCAAGGTGGTGGTCTCCGAAGCTGGGGCCTCGGTCTATTCGGCGTCGGAGCTGGCAGCGCGGGAATTCCCCGGTCTCGACGTGAGCTTGCGCGGTGCGGTATCCATCGCCCGTCGCCTACAGGACCCGCTGGCGGAACTGGTGAAGATCGAACCCAAGAGCATCGGCGTCGGCCAATATCAGCATGACGTCGATCAGCACAAACTTTCGAAGTCTCTGGAGGCGGTGATCGAGGATGTGGTGAACGCGGTGGGCGTCGATCTCAATATGGCCTCGGCGCCCTTGCTGGCGCATGTCTCCGGTCTTGGGATCGGTCTCGCCGAAGCCATCGTGGCGCATCGTGACCTGAACGGCGCCTTCGCCACCCGCAAGGAGCTGTTGAAAGTCGCGCGTCTCGGACCCAAAGCCTTTGAGCAATGTGCTGGCTTCTTGCGCATCCAGGGCGGCAAGGAGCCGCTCGATGCCTCCGCCGTGCACCCGGAAAGCTATGATGTGGCACGCAAGATCGTCGCCGCCTGTGGGCGGGATATTCGCCAGATCATGGGCGACGGGGCGGCGCTGAAATCGCTGCGGGCAGAGCAATTCGTCTCGGGCGAGGTCGGCCTGCCGACGGTGCGCGATATCTTTGCCGAGCTGGAGAAACCGGGCCGCGACCCGCGCCCGTCGTTTGTGACGGCGAGCTTCACCGATGGGGTGGAGGAGATCACTGACCTCAAACCCGGCATGGTGCTGGAAGGGACCGTGACCAACGTCGCCGCCTTTGGCGCCTTTGTCGATATTGGCGTGCATCAGGACGGTCTGGTGCATGTGAGCCAGCTGGCCGATAAATTCGTCAAAGACCCGCATGAGGTGGTGAAGACCGGCCAGGTGGTCAAGGTTACCGTGGTGGAGGTGGATGTGCCGCGCAAGCGCATCGGTTTGACGATGAAAAAGGACGGCGGGGCCTCCGCCCGAGATGAGCGGAATGCGCGCGGTCCGGGCAATGGGCGCGGGAGTGACCGTGGCAATGAGCGGGGAGCTCCGCGGGGCAAGGGCCCGCAGGGCGGTCATCGTGGCAAGATGTCTGCCTCGCCGCAGGGCAAGCAAGCGGACACCGGGGCGCTGGGCGCGGCCTTGATGGATGCGTTCAAGAAGAAATAAGCGATCGGGAGCAGGGGGCCACGGGCCCCCTTTTTCTTGCGCAGGTGTTTTGCGTAAAGATGCACCGACAGAAGAGCGCGTGCCTCAGCCTGTCTGCAGTTGCGGCCCCTCGGGGGTGAAGACCACGCGCTTGCCCGCCTCGATTTCGTCCCGGAACAGATCGGCAATCGCCCGCAGGGCTGCCTTGCGCCCGGTTTCAGCGAATTGGCGGACCGAGCGAACCTGAGCGTCATTGTCGAACCCCGCGCCCGCATGGGCCCAGATCATCGGATGCACTTCGCGCAGGTGGTCGCGGATCAGCCAGCCTGCGGCCTCGGAGATTTCCGCGCGGACGCGGGCGGCTTCGGGCAGGGCTTTGCCGCGCGGCTTCAATGAGACGCTGCAATAGGCGGACAAGAGATTGATCCGGTCCTGACAGGAGCTGCGGGCCACGATGTCGGCGATGCCCTCGAGGAAGAATTCCACATCCACCGCAACACAGGCCATGTCATTGCGTGCCAGCACATCGAAATAGACCCAAGCATAGCCTGCGGCGCCCCAATGGGCGTGCTGGGCGGCGGCCACCCGGCGGGCCTCTAGTTCGAGGGCGTTGACCCCGGATGCGCCTTGTTCGCCGAGATGGGCGCCAAGCGCGCGCATGTGGCGCGGGTTTTGCGGATCAAGCTTGATCAGCGCGATATAGTCGTCTGCAATGCTGCGCAGGTCCTCGACCTCGGTCGCGCCGCAATAGAGAGCGCAGCGCGCTGCAGTCACAAAGGGGCTGGCGGAGGCGGAGTGATCGAGTTGCGACAGGATCTTGGACGCGCGGGCCAGATGGGCCTCCGCACGGGCGGTCAAAACGGCAGTGTTGCGCGAGGGGCGGCGGTCTGCGGTGCGGCGACAGGCCCAAGCGATATCGAGATGGGCGAGGGCGACGAGGGTCGAAATCTCCGCGCCCCGGTTCAATTCAAGCCGCACCCGTTCGAGCGACATGATCCCGTCCAGCAAAACGCGGTCGGTGAGCGGCAGCCCCTCGCTGAGGGCGTGTTCGACGGCGTTCACCACATCGGCCCGGGCGCCATAGGCGATCAGATCGGCGATTGGCGTGCCGCCGGGGGTGGCGGTGCGGGCGTGATCGGCGGCGCGGATGCGGGTTTCGACCAGATCCCATTGTTCTTGGCGGGCCAGATGCTGCCCTTGTTCGATGGCGGCATCCGAGGCGGCTTCTTCTGCGTTGGTGTCCGGCACGGGGATCGACAGCACATCCTCAAGCCGCAGGTTAGTCTCGAGGCTGTCGCCTTGCGGGAGGTCGCCCTGTGCAGCGGCGCGCGGGCCAAGGCGGCGCAGGGCATCAAGGGCGGTGGCCCCCTGTCCCGCGAGCGTCGGCATATGCGCGGCCACGCGGCGCAATGCGAGTTTCAAACCGTCTTTTGCCGGACGAACAGATATTGGCATCGAGAGGTTCCCAGGTCTTGTGCAGCAGTCTTTGTGAGGATCGACTGTCGTCAAGGTTTGGGGCGCAAACATGGCAGGGCGGAGGTGTTTGGCAGAACAATTACGGCTCGCAGCCGGTGAAAGGGGGCGAGAGCGGGGCATTTTCCGCCCTCGCTGAATGGTTTGCTGGGATTGCCGCGGATTGATGCCGCTCAGAGAACAGTAAAATGCTGTCTTTTCACGGGGATACCGCCTGCGATCAGCGCCGCCTCGAACTTGTCGCCCTTGGGCGTGACGGCGGCCGGGATACGGTGGTGGGTGCCGGGACGGGTGTGGACGGTGGCGCGGATGGAGAAATCCCAGCGCGTCAGCAGCTCTACATGGGCGATCTCGGCCGTGGCGATCTCTGCTGTGCTGCGCGGGGTGGTCCAGCGCAGCGATTGGGCGTCAAACTCGAGGGTCGAGACCGGGTTGGTGCAGACTTCCCATAGGGCGGGCAGCACAGGCAACGCGAGAAGGGCGACGATCCACACTCGCGCCTCCACCAGTGCCCAAAGCGCCACAAGAGCCGCGAGCCAAAGCGCGACCACAATCATTGTCGCGCCGGAGCGGGCGTCCCGGTGAAACCGGAACGCCTCTTGGTCTGTCTCGGAGGTCAGGACCTCAGGCATCGAGGATCCGGCTGACCATTTCGTTGGTGTCGCGGCTTAAGCCTTCAGCCGCCTTGATGCGACGCAGCTCGGCAAGGATCAGATCCTGACGGGCGGCGTCGTAGCGCTTCCATGTCTGGAAGGCGGTGCACATGCGCGCGGTGGTCTGCGGGTTCAAGGGGTCCAGCGCGATGAGCTGATCCGCCAGCAGGCGATAGCCCGCGCCGGAGGCCTGATGGAAGCCCGCATGGTTCATCGACAAGGCGCCCATCACCGCGCGGAAGCGGTTGGGGTTCTTGATGGTGAAGAGCGGGTGTTTGGTCAGTCCCTCAGCCACCTCAGCTGCGCGCTCGGGGCGGGCGGTGGCCACTTGCAGGGCGAACCATTTGTCCATCACCAAACGGTCAGATTGCCACTGTTGGAAGAACGCTTGGCTTTGCTCCTCGCCCTTTTCTGCCTTGAGCAGGCAGGCAAGTGCGGTGTTCTGCACTGTCATATTGTCCGCTGCGGCATATTGCTTGGCTGCGGCCTCGCCCCCGTCAATACGAGTCAGCAGGCTGAGCAGACGTCCATTGAGGGCGCGCAGACCCGCGCCTGTGGCATCCGGCTGATAGGGGCCGTCCACCAACGTCGCCGCAAAGAGGCGCGGGAGGCTGTCGGCGAGGCTCTGCGCGAGGGTCTGGGCAAAAGTCTCTGCCGCGTCGTGGATCGCATCCGGGTCCGGCGTCACGCCCCGATCTGCCAGGGCTTGGGCAATCTCGCTCTCGCTCGGGGGGGCGAGGCAGAGGGCGCGGAAGGCCGGATCAAGGCTGTCATCGCGAACCAAGCTTTGCAGCGCATCAAGATAGGCGGCATCCGGGCTTGCCCCATCAGTCACCATGGCGATGCGCGAGGCTTTGGCCAGCTCGCGGCCCGCTTCCCAGCGGTTGAAAGGGTCGGTGTCATGGGCGAGCAGGAAGGCGCGCTCGGCTGCGCTGCTGTCGCGGGTCAGGATCACCGGGGCGGAGAAGTCGCGCAGGATGGAGGGGATCGGCTGAGCGCTGAGCCCCTCGAAGGTGAAGCTTTGCTCGGCCTCGGTCATCTCCAGCACGGTGGTCGGCACCACCTCGTCGCCATTGGGGTTCAGTAAGCCCACGGCAATCGGGATCACCTTGGGGTCTTTGTGCGCCTGACCCGGGGTCGGCGGCGTCGACTGGCGGAAGGTCAGTGTGTAGGTGCCGTTCTCATAGGTCTCCTCGACCGACAGACGCGGGGTACCGGCCTGACTGTACCAGTTTTTGAACTGCCCCAGATCGCGGCCGGTGGAGTCCTGAAAGACCGTGATCCAATCCTCGATGGTGCAGGCCTGTCCGTCGTGGCGGTCAAAATAGAGGTCGAGCGCCTTGTAATAGGCCTCGTCCCCGACCAGACGCTTCAACATGCCAATCACCTCGGCGCCTTTTTCATAGACGGTCGCGGTGTAGAAGTTGTTGATTTCCTGGAACTCTTCCGGGCGCACCGGATGGGCAAGGGGGCCGTTGTCCTCGGGGAACTGGCGGGCGCGCAGCTCGATCGCGTCCTCGATGCGCTTGACCGGGGCGGAGCGCATATCGGCGGTGAATTGCGCGTCACGATAAACGGTCAGACCTTCCTTAAGGCAGAGCTGGAACCAGTCGCGGCAGGTGATCCGGTTGCCGGTCCAATTGTGGAAATACTCATGGGCGATGATCGCCTCGATGCGTTCGAAATTGGCGTCGGTGGAGGTTTCGGGCGAGGCCAGCACGCAGGAGGAGTTGAAGATATTCAGCCCCTTATTCTCCATCGCGCCCATGTTGAAGTCATCAACCGCCACGATGTTGAAGATATCGAGGTCATATTCGCGACCATAGACTTCCTCGTCCCAGGTCATCGACTTTTTCAAGGCTTCCATGCCAAAGGCGCATTTGCCCTCGTCGCCCGGACGCACCCAGATGTTGAGCTCCACATCGCGGCCTGACCGCGTGGTAAAGCGGTCGGGGTGGTTCACCAGATCGCCCGCCACCAAGGCAAAGAGATAGGCCGGTTTCGGCCAGGGATCGTGCCATTCGGCAAAGCCCTCGCCCTGGGCAGTGGGGTTGCCGTTTGACAGAAGGATGGGCTCAGACCCTTCGATGCGGACCTTGAAGGTGCTCATCACATCGGGGCGGTCGGGGTAATAGGTGATCTTGCGAAAGCCCTCGGCCTCGCACTGCGTGCAATACATGCCATTCGACATATAAAGCCCCTCCAGCGCGGTATTGGCCTTGGGGTTGATTTCTACCTCGGCCTCGAAGGTAAAGGGCGCATCGGGCACCGGGCAGGTTAGGCCAGTCTCGGAGACCTCGGGTGTCACGGCCACGCCATCAATTGCCGCGCTGATCAGGGTCAGCTTTTCACCGTGCAGAAAGAACCGCTTGTCCGCCGCGTCCGGTTTCGGGGTGAAACGGATCTTTGAAAGCACCCGCGTCGCCTCTGGCGCGAGGCGAAAAACCAGCTCTACCGCCTCCACCTCAAACCCGAAGGGCGTGTAGTCCTTGAGGTAAAAGGTCTCAGGCTGGGTGGCGGGCGCTGCATCTTTCATCGGGACATCCTTCGGGTTTTTTGGAACCAGCACGGGGGTCCGTGCGTATATCCCCCAAGAGGTAGTGAACAGGAGCGGGACGGGCAAGCGCCCATCTGCGTAACGTTTACAAACCTAAAACCTGCAAACTGAAAGGAGACGAACAATGGCTGACTCTGAAACTCCGATGTTCACCCAACGGGAAGTGCGCCAGCGTCGTCGCGGCCTTTACTGGCTTGTGGCCTTGTTTGCGCTGGTTGTGTTGGCAATGGCCGCGTTTGGCCTGACCGATGACGCCTTTGAGGACCGCGGTTCGATCTTTGGCAGCGATGCCGAGACGACCGTTGTTGAGGGCACCAATGTGGGCGGCAACTGACGCCGCCCACCCGCGCTTGCCCTGATGTTTTCGCACTGGAGATGACCCATGTCCGCCCCTGATTTCACCGCACCCGACCTGCCGAGCTATGATGACCCCTCGCTGAAAGAGCCCAACCTGCTGAAGCGCCACCTAAAAGGGCGTGCGCCGCTGATCGCAGGGCTTGTTGCGCTGGGCGTTGTTTTGCTGGTGGCGATTGTGGCGCTGGCGGGCACGGGCACCGAAGAGGTGAAGCTGCCGCCGACTGCAGAAGAAGTGCAGGCGGTTGTGGCAAGCATGAGTAACTGACGCGAGAAAGGCACCGACCCACGTGACGACCTGCCTTTGGTTCAAACGTGACCTGAGGGTCGCGGATCACCCGGCGCTCACCCATGCGGCGGCGCTGGGTGATCCTGTTTTATGTCTCTACGTTGTAGAGCCTGATCTGTGGCGGCAAAGCGATGCGTCGGGACGGCAGTTTGCTTTCCTGCGCGAGAGCCTTGTGGCTTTGGGCGAGGATCTGGCGCGGCGTGGGGCGGCGCTGGTGGTGCGTCTGGGCGACGCGGTGGAGGTTCTTGAGGATCTGCGGCTGCAACATGGGATCACCCAACTGATCAGCCATGAGGAGACCGGCAACCTCTGGACCTTTGCCCGGGATCGCCGGGTGGCGGCTTGGGCGCGGGGGCAGGGCGTGGCGTGGTGCGAAGTGCCACAATCGGGCGTGGTGCGCCGTCTGAGCAATCGCGACAGTTGGCAGAGTCTGCGAGACCGCTTCATGGCTGCGGGGGAGTTGCCCGCACCGGACCATATCGTGGCCGTGACTGCAGAGTGCCGAGCGATCCCCGAGGCGGGCGACCTTGGGCTCGCGCCTGATCCCGTGACCCGCCCGCAGCCGGGGGGCAGCGCGGCGGCGGCGCGCTTGCTGGACAGTTTCCTCACCTCGCGTGCAGAGAGCTATCGTTGGGCGATGTCCACGCCGTTGGAAGGGGCGAAAGCCTGTTCGCGCCTGTCGCCGCATTTCGCGCTGGGCACCGTGTCGATCCGCCATGCGGTGGCCGAGACGGCCGCAGTGCAGGCCAGAGCGCCAAGCAAAGCTTGGGCGCAGAGCCTAAAGAGCTTTCAGGCGCGGCTCGCATGGCGGGATCACTTCATGCAGAAACTGGAGGACACGCCGGAGATCGAGACCCAGTGCATGCACTCCGCATATGAAGGTCTGCGCCCGAGGGTGCCCGATGCCACGCGGCTCGCTGCGTGGGCGTCTGGGGAGACGGGCTTGCCCTTTGTCGATGCCTGTATGCGGTCGCTGCAGGCCACCGGGTGGCTTAATTTTCGGATGCGGTCGATGGTGATGGCGGTGGCCTCCTATCACCTCTGGCTGGATTGGCGTGCCACCGGAGCAGAGCTGGCGCGGATGTTCACCGATTACGAGCCGGGCATCCACTGGCCGCAGGTGCAGATGCAATCAGGAACCACGGGGATGAACACCCTGCGCATCTATAACCCGGTGAAACAGGGCCACGACCAAGACCCGAGTGGTGTCTTTACCCGGCGATGGCTGCCGGAATTGGCCGAGGTGCCGGATCATCTCCTGCAAGAGCCATGGCGCTGGGAGCGGGCGAGCGACCTGTTGGATCACGGCTATCCCGCGCCGATTGTGGACCCGCAACAGGCCGCCCGCCACGCTCGCGAGGCGGTCTGGGCGGTGCGCAAGGGCGATGGGTTTCGAGCCGAGAAACAGGCCGTGATTGCGCGCCATGCCAGTCGTAAGGCCAGTCGCAAACGCAGCCCCCGGCGGGCCACGACGCCGAGCCCGCAACTCTCCTTTGATCTATGAGCCTGCCATGCCCCGGATGACCAAGCCGCGCGATCTACCGGAAAAGATCTGCCCGACGTGCCACCGCCCGTTTCGCTGGCGCAAGAAATGGGCGCGGATTTGGGAGGAGGTGCGCTATTGTTCGGAACGATGCAGGCGCAGCCGCGCGGCCAAGGATGGGCCGTAAAATCTGGAACACTTTCTTGAAAACCAAGAAGATGGTTTTGCATTTCCTGATTGCCGGTTTTGTTGCCGATCGGAAACTTTTGCCCTATCACCCGGATGACAGAATACAATTGTGTACCGCCAAGAGGAGACTCGCATGAGCCGGATCGAACGGAATGGACTTCAGGTGGCCTCCGAGCTGGTCGCCTTTATCGAAGAGAAGGCCCTGCCGGGCACCGGTGTCAGCGCTGAGGCGTTCTGGGCGGGGCTGGCTGGCCTTGTCGACGGTCTCGGCGACGAGAACCGCGCGCTTTTGGCGAAACGAGAAGAGATCCAAGGCAAGATTGATGCCTGGCATCTGGCGCGCCGTGGTCAGGCACATGATGCGGCGGCCTACAAAAGCTTTTTGCAAGAGATCGGCTATCTGGTGCCTGAGGGCGCGGATTTCGAAATCGAGACCGGCAATGTGGACCCTGAGATCGCTCATATTCCCGGCCCGCAGCTGGTGGTGCCGATCACCAATGCCCGCTTTGCGCTGAACGCGGCGAATGCGCGCTGGGGCAGCCTTTATGATGCGCTCTATGGCACCGATGCAATGGGCGACCTGCCCACCGGCAAAAGCTATGACGAGGCGCGCGGCGACCGGGTAATCGCTTGGGGGCGTTCGTTCCTTGATGAGGTCTTTCCGCTGGCGGATGGCTCTTGGGACGAGATCGAAGGCGTGTCTGTTGCCGAGGGCGCACTGAACCCGGCGCTGAAAGACAACGCGAAATTCGCGGGCTTTGTGGGGGAAGCCGCTGCTCCGACCCGTGTCCTGCTGAAGAACAACGGGCTGCATGCGATCCTCGAAATCGACCGCTCTGGCAACATCGGCAGCGCCGATAAGGCCGGCATCAACGACATCACGCTGGAATCCGCGCTCTCCACGATCATGGACTGCGAAGACTCCGTCGCCTGTGTCGATGCCGAGGATAAGGTGACCGCCTATTCCAACTGGCTGGGCCTGATGAAGCGCGATCTGGCGGAAGAGGTCACCAAGGGCGGCAAGACCTTCACCCGGGTGCTGAACGAGGATGTCGCCTATACCGCAGCCTCGGGCGAGGCGGCTTCGCTCAAAGGGCGTTCGCTATTGCTGGTGCGCAACGTTGGCCATCTGATGACCAACCCCGCGATCCTCGACAGCGCTGGGCGCGAGGCGGGCGAGGGTCTGATGGATGCGATGATTACCGCGCTCATCGCCATGCACGACCTGAAGTCGGACGGCGGCAACTCGCTGCATGGCTCCGTCTATGTGGTGAAGCCCAAAATGCACGGGCCGGAAGAGGTCGGTTTTGCCGTGCGGATTTTCGACCATGTCGAAGACGCGCTGGGCCTGCCGCGCAACACGGTGAAGCTGGGCATCATGGATGAGGAACGCCGGACTTCGGTGAACCTCAAGGAATGTATCCGCGCCGCAAAATCCCGCGTTGCCTTTATCAACACCGGCTTCCTTGATCGCACCGGCGACGAGATCCACACCTCGATGGAGGCGGGTCCGATGCTGCGGAAGGGCGAGATGAAGGGCACCGCCTGGATCGCCTCTTACGAGGATCGCAACGTCGATATCGGTCTGGCCTGTGGCCTGAAGGGGCGCGCGCAGATCGGCAAAGGCATGTGGGCGATGCCCGACCGCATGGGCGAGATGCTGGAGGCAAAGATCGGCCACCCGAAATCCGGCGCCACCTGCGCTTGGGTGCCGTCCCCGACGGCGGCGACGCTGCACGCGACGCATTATCACAAAATTGATGTTCTCGCCCGTCAGGACGCGCTGAAAGCGGGCGGCGCACGCGGCACGCTGGATGATCTGCTGACCATCCCGGTGATGGACGGGCAGAACCTGTCGGATCAGGACATCGCCCGCGAGATCGAGAACAACGCGCAAGGTATCCTCGGCTATGTGGTGCGCTGGGTCGATCAGGGTGTTGGCTGCTCCAAAGTGCCGGATATCAACGATGTGGGCCTGATGGAAGACCGCGCGACCTGCCGGATCTCTTCGCAAGCGTTGGCGAACTGGCTGCATCACGGCGTGGTGTCCGAGCAGCAGGTGATGGCGGCGATGCAAAAGATGGCTGCCGTGGTGGATGGTCAAAACGCCTCTGACCCGAGCTATCGCGCAATGGCGCCGGGCTTTGACGGGGTGGCGTTTCAAGCCGCCTGCGATCTGGTCTTCAAAGGCCGGGTGCAGCCCTCAGGCTATACCGAGCCGGTGCTGCATGCCCGTCGTCTTGAACTGAAGGCGCTAGGCTGACATGACTTCTCGGGCCGGGGCGGATGCTCCGGCCCGATTTCTATCCGCAACAGGGATATATTTGCGATGACACTGACCCTCGACCACGCCCGCACCATTATCGAGACCGCCCGCGCCAAGGGCCGGGAGCTGAACCTGAAGCCGCTCTCGGTGGTGGTGCTGGACGCGGGCGGCCATGTGCTGGCCTTTGAACGCGAAGACGGCGCGGCGCCGGGGCGGTTCGGCATTGCGCAGGGCAAGGCCTATGGCGCGGTGATGCTCGGCATGGCGGGCACGGCGCAGATGGCACGGGCCGAGCAGCAGGCCTATTTCATGGCGGCGGTGAACGGCGTCTACGGCGGCCAAGTGGTGCCCGTGCCCGGTGGCGTGCTGATCCGCAATGACGCAGGTCAGGTGATTGGCGCGGTCGGCGTGACCGGGGATACCTCCGACAATGACGCAATCGCGGCCAAGGCCGGGGTCGAGGCTGCAGGTCTGGCTGCTGAGATCTGATCCTGTTGAACAGGACGTCAAAGGGCCGCGCTGCCTCGCGCGGCCCTTTCGCGTGGCGGGATCTGCACAGCAATCCAGCAGGCGACGCAAAATGGCTTCTGTGCGTCAGTAAACATGTGCCTGCGCCTCATGAATGAATTGCGCGCTGAGCCGAGGTCACGCTACCGTTACCATTGAGTTCGCAAGGAACGGAGATCAGACACGTGCGCCCCAAGATCGGTATCATCGGCAATTCCTACCTGATGAATGACCAATACCCGACCCATGCGGGCGGGACGATGAACTCTGACGCGGTGGCCAATGTGGCGGGCTGTCTGCCCTTGCTGATCCCCACAGACCCGCGGTTTGTCAGCGTTGAGGAACTGCTTGAAGGCTTTGATGGGTTCCTGCTGACCGGTGGGCGGCCCAATGTGCACCCGTCGGAATATGGCGAGGACGCCACGGCGGCGCATGGCGATTTCGACCGGGCCCGCGATGCGATCACCCTGCCGCTGGTGCGCGCCTGTGTGGAGCGTGGCCAGCCCTTCCTCGGGATTTGCCGTGGCTTTCAAGAGGTCAACGTGGCGATGGGCGGCACGCTCTACCCCGAGATCCGCGATCTGCCGGGGCGGATGAACCACCGGATGCCACCGGATGGCTCTATCGAAGAGAAATTCGCCCTGCGCCACCCGGTCACCCTGACCGAAGGCGGGATCTTTCACCGCCTGCTCGGCGCGCCGGAGGTGATGACCAATACGCTGCACGGGCAGGGCATCAAGACCCCGGGTGCACGCATTGTGGTCGAAGGCCATGCGCCGGATGGCACGCCTGAGGCGATTTATGTCAAAGACGCGCCGGGCTTTACGCTGTCGGTGCAATGGCATCCGGAATATCGCGCAGGCGAAGACCCGGTGTCGCGCCCTCTGTTCGAGGCCTTTGGGGATGCGGCCCGCGCTTGGGCGACGGGGCAGCGGCCTGCCTCGTTGCAACTGTCAGCCTAAGGGCACGGGCAGGGATGCGAGGCTCTGCCTCGCGCTCCGGAGTATTTTGGGAAAGATGAAGGGGCGGCGTGCCCCTTTTGTTGGTTGGGTCAGGTCTGGCCGCCGGAGATCTCGATGGCTTGACCGTTCACCGATTCCGAGCCCGGGCGACAGAGCCAGAGAGCGGCAGCGGCAATTTCTTCAGGCGCGATCAGGCGCTTGTGGCGGTTCGCCTCTACCATGATCTGCCGCGCCGCTTCGGCATCAACGCCCGCGCGTTCCGAGATCGAGACCATGTTGCGCTCCACAATCGGGGTATCCACATAGCCGGGGCAAATCGCGTTGAAGGTGAAATTGCTGCCCATGTAGTCTTCGCTCAGGGCGCGGGTGAGGCCGATCAGCCCATGTTTCGTGGCTGTATAACAGGGCGCGCCTTTGAGGCCCCGGACGCCTGCGATAGAGGATATGGTGATCACCCGCCCCCAATCGGTTTCTCGCATGGACTGCAGGCATTCGCGAATGGTCAGGAAAGCACCATCGAGGTTGGTGGCCATCATGTTGCGCCAGAACTCGAGGCTCATCTTGTGTAGCGCCTTGCCCTCAGCAATGCCGGCATTAGCGACGCAGATCTGTACCGGGCCACGGGCGGCGACGGCGGTTGCGACTTTGCTGCGCACATCCTCCTCGTCGCGCACGTCCATCGCGAGCGGATATAGACCTTCGGTTGCGACCTCCTGCAAAACCTCCAGCCGACGGCCGGTGATGGTGACCTGAGCCCCCTCGGCGGCCAAAGCGCGGGCAATGGCGAGGCCGATCCCGGTTCCACCTCCGGTGACGATTGCGTGTTTTCCTGAAATGCTCATTTGGTCCGTCCTCCCTTTGCAAAAGACGTTAGCGGTAGCGTTGTTTCTGGCAAGCGCGCCGTGCCGTCATTTCGTAACGTTTGGCGGGACATTTTGGCACTGATGTTGCAAAAAGTGCCGGATTCAGCGGTTGATTTGTCGCATTGAGCAAAAAATGTGACGATGCGCGCTTTTCATTCCCCGTAACTTCTGATGCTTTGCCCCTCGGTTGTGGCGTGCCTGTTCCATGAGCCCGGTGCTCCGCCGGGGTGCAAGAAAACCCATGGGCTTGCCGCGACGCAGCGAAATGCTTGCGCAATATTGTTGCGCGAGTTATGCAAGGTATTTGCGAAATGTACGCGCATGACCATGGTGGTTGGCGCAGACAGGGGGAAGACTGGTGAAGATAGGGACACCGAAAGAGATCGCCCAAGGGGAAGCCCGCGTTGCAATGACGCCGGCTTCGGCGCGCGATCTTCAGAAACTTGGGTATACGTGCTGCATCGAAACTGGTGCGGGCGAGGCTGCCGGGTTTTCCGATGCCGCCTATGAAGAGGCAGGCGTCGAGATCATCAAGACGGCCGCTGCCTTGTGGAAAGAAGCTGACATCATCGCCAAGGTGCGTCAGCCCTCTGAAACAGAGTTGAAACGGCTGAACAAGGAGAAGACACTCATCTCCTTCTTCAATCCGGGCGGCAATGAAGAGGGTCTGGAGCTGGCGAAATCCAAAGGCGCCACCGTGGTCGCCATGGAGATGGTGCCGCGTATTTCCCGTGCTCAGAAGATGGATGCGCTGTCCTCCATGGCCAATATCGCGGGCTACCGTGCGGTCATCGAGGCGGGCAACAACTTTGGCCGTTTCTTCACTGGTCAGATCACCGCTGCGGGCAAGGTGCCCCCGGCCAAGGTTCTGGTGGTGGGCGCCGGCGTGGCGGGTCTAGCCGCGATCGGCACCTCGACCTCGCTGGGTGCTGTAACTTACGCGTTCGACGTGCGTCCCGAAGTGGCGGAGCAGGTCGAATCGATGGGCGCTGAGTTCGTCTACCTCGATTTTGAGGAAGAGCAGCAGGATGGTGCTGCGACCGGTGGCTATGCGGCCGTGTCCAGCCCGGAGTTCCGCGAAGCGCAGTTGGCCAAGTTCCGCGAATTGGCCCCTGAGGTCGATATCGTGATCACCACCGCGCTGATCCCGAACCGCGAAGCGCCGAAGCTGTGGCTTGAGGATATGGTTGCCTCGATGAAGCGCGGCTCTGTCATCGTGGACCTCGCGGCAGAGCGTGGCGGCAACGTCGAAGGCACTGTCAAAGACGAGAAAGTCGTGACCGAGAATGGCGTGACCATCATCGGCTATACCGACTTCCCCAGCCGGATGGCGACCCAGTCCTCCAGCCTCTATGCGACCAACATCCGTCACATGATGACCGACCTCACGCCTGAGAAGGACGGTCAGGTCAATCACAACATGGAAGACGATGTGATCCGCGGCGCCACGGTGACCCATGCGGGCGAGATCACTTTCCCGCCGCCACCGCCGAAGGTGCAGGCGATTGCCGCGCAAAAGAAACCCGAGGTCAAGGAACTGACCCCGGAAGAAAAACGCGCCGCCGAGGTGGCTGCGTTCAAAGCACAGACCAAACAGCAGGTGACCCTGCTGACGGTGGGGGGCTTGCTCTTGCTTGGCGTGGGTCTGGTGGCCCCGGCGAGCTTTATGCAGCACTTCATCGTGTTTGTTCTGTCGGTCTTCATCGGCTTCCAGGTGATCTGGAACGTGTCGCATTCGCTGCACACGCCGCTGATGGCGGTCACCAATGCGATCTCCTCGATCGTGATCCTCGGCGCGCTGATGCAGATCGGCTCGGGCGGGTTCCTGGTGATGCTCCTGTCGGCGATCTCTGTCTTTATGGCAGGCATCAACATCTTCGGGGGCTTCCTCGTCACCCGGCGCATGCTCGCCATGTTCCAGAAGTCCTAAGGAGGCGGCAGTCATGGATTACGGATTTACCACGGCGGCCTATGTGGTCGCGGCTGTTCTCTTCATCCTGTCGCTTGGCGGGCTTTCCGGGCAGGAAAGCGCCAAACGGGCGGTCTGGTACGGCATTGCCGGCATGGGGCTGGCGGTCTTCGCCACTCTGATCGGGCCGGGCTCTGGCCTTTGGTTCCTGTCTTTCGTGCTGATCGCAGCAGGCGGGATCATCGGCTGGTATGTGGCGAAGAAGGTCGAGATGACCGAGATGCCGCAGCTGGTCGCGGCAATGCACAGCCTTGTCGGCCTGGCGGCGGTCTTTGTCGGCTTCAACGCGCATTTCACCATGAAGCTGGTGGAAAAGGCCCATGCGGCTGGCACCGAGATCACCGGCGAGTTTGCCCAATTGGTGGCGCATAAGTCGCCGGTTGAGCTCAATATCCTCTCGGTCGAACTGTTCCTCGGCGTCTTTATCGGTGCGGTGACCTTCACTGGCTCGGTGATTGCCTATGGCAAACTTGCGGGCAAGGTGACCTCGAAAGCGGAGAAACTGCCGGGCGGTCATATGCTGAACGCAGGCGCGGCCGGTCTCTCGGTGCTCTGCCTGTTCTGGTATGCCTCCAGCGGTGGCATGCTGCCGCTGGCGCTGATGACCCTTGCGGCGCTGTTCATCGGCTATCACCTGATCATGGGCATCGGCGGCGCCGATATGCCCGTGGTGGTCTCCATGCTGAACAGCTATTCCGGCTGGGCGGCAGCGGCGATCGGCTTCTCCTTGGGCAACGACCTCTTGATCGTGGTCGGCGCGCTGGTGGGCTCTTCGGGGGCGATCCTGTCTTACATCATGTGTAAGGCGATGAACCGCTCCTTCGTTTCGGTGATCCTGGGCGGATTTGGCGGCACCGCGGGTCCCGCGATGGAAGTCGAAGGCGAGCAGATCGCCATCGACGCCGAGGGCGTGGCCGCCGCATTGGACGAAGCCGACAGCGTCATCATCATCCCGGGCTACGGCATGGCGGTGGCACAGGCACAGGCCAACGTGGCCGAGCTGACCCGTCGTCTGCGCGCCAAGGGCAAGGATGTGCGCTTCGCCATCCATCCCGTCGCAGGTCGTTTGCCGGGCCATATGAACGTGCTCCTGGCCGAGGCAAAGGTCCCCTATGACATCGTTCTGGAAATGGACGAGATCAACGAGGACTTCCCGGAGACCGATGTGGCCATCGTGATCGGCTCGAACGACATCGTGAACCCGGCGGCGCAAGAGGATCCGAACTCTCCCATCGCGGGGATGCCGGTTCTGGAATGCTGGAAAGCCAAGCAGGTCTTCGTCTCCAAACGCGGCCAAGGCACCGGCTACTCGGGTATCGAGAACCCGCTGTTCTACAAGGACAACACCCGCATGTTCTACGGCGACGCCAAGCAATCTCTGGGCACGCTTCTGAACCTGATCAACTGACGGGTCTGATCCTTTAAGTCTCGCAAAGGGCGCTTCCTAAGGGGGCGCCCTTTGTCTTTCATCTTCTTCCAAATATCCTGGGGGAGGCCCGATAGGGCCGGGGGCAAAGCGCCCAATCGTTGCTCGCCCACCGCAAGGGTGACGCAAGCTTGCCCCGGTACATCGCCCCAGTACTCGCGGTGCGCCGCATTTCACAAGGGGACTGCCGGAAACCGGGCATGACAGCGCAAACAGCGCCCGGTATACCGTTGCATTCAGCTAACTTATTGATAGTGAAAGAAAAACTTTACATGTCGCGATCCGGTTGGCTAAGGTGGGCGCGTCACGACGCCGGAAGAGACCTATGGTTGCCATCGAAGATCACCCGCTGCGCTATCAGCTTGCCAACGAGCTGCACGCGCGTCCCTTTCCCACCATCCCCGTGCCCTCCACCGTGGCTTACCTTGCGGTCAAACAG
Organism: Epibacterium sp.; assembly: GCA_048263945.1. Lineage (GTDB taxonomy): Bacteria > Pseudomonadota > Alphaproteobacteria > Rhodobacterales > Rhodobacteraceae > Epibacterium. The sequence goes on from JBLXDQ010000001.1 coordinate 151,424, forward strand.
CCCAAGGAAGCGGTGCATCGCGATCGGATGGAGGATCTGCAGCACCTGAAGGATCTCCTCGACCGCCACGGCGCGCCGCATCCGCAGCCGGGGGCGACCCATCACACAGCACAGCTTGGGCGCTATACGCTCAAATGGGAGCAGCATACCGAGTTCGTCGCCTATACGATCCATTGCGAGGGCATCAGCGATCGCGCCTTTGATCCCACGGATTTTGACGTCTTCCCCGCCGATTGGCTGGAGCGCGCGCCGGGGCAGCGGATCACCTCGGTTTTGATCCGCATTCTGCCGCGGCCGGAGTTCGACGAGGTGAAGCGCCGCGTCCACGAATGGTTCGTGCCGGAAAGCCTCGCCATGGCCTCGGTGCTGGATGATAACGCCGTGGTGGCCGGGGACTTTCGCATTGATCCCGCGGGCCACATCCGCTTTGCCCTTTTTGCCAATGACAAGACCGGGCCGCAGCGCGTGGGGCGCGTGGTGCAGCGTCTGTGCGAGATCGAGACCTATCGTGCCATGTCGATGCTGGGCTTCTCCCGCGCACGGGGGCTCAGCCCCACCATCGGTGCGATGGATGCCTCGCTTTCCGAAATGATGGGTGAGATGACCCGGGGGCGGGTACCTGCGGAACAGACGCTGAAACAGCTTCTCACCGTCTCGGCAGAGTTGGAGGCGATGGCGGGGCAATCTGCCTTCCGCTTTGGCGCGACCGGGGCCTATAGCGCGCTGGTCAACCAGCGGATCGGTCTTTTGCGCGAGGTGCGGTTTGAGGGCTATCAGACCATGGCGGAATTCATGCTGCGCCGGTTTGAGCCTGCGATGCGCACGGTGCAATCCACCGAAAAGCGCCTCGATGTGCTGGCCGACCGGGCCAGACGCGCGGGCGAGTTGTTGCGAACCCGGGTGGATGTGGAACGCAGCGCGCAGAACCAGGCGCTGTTGGAGAGCATGGACCGTCGCGCGGATCTGCAACTGAGGCTGCAACACACGGTCGAGGGGCTCTCGGTGGTGGCGATCAGCTACTACGCCGTTTCGCTGGCTTCTTATCTTTTGTATCCCCTCACCGATCTTTTCGGGATCAGCAAGGGGACATTGACAGCGGCCGTTACTCTGCCGGTTGTGGGGCTCGTGTGGCTCGGCGTGCGCCGGATCCGGAAGTCCCTGCATTAAGGAGCGCATTGGCGATCAGCGCCCCGATTGCGATGGTCGCCAGCGCCAGAATGGCCGCGACGCTCAAGGTCGGGATGCCGGAGAGGCCAGCGCCCAAGGTGCAGCCGCCCGCCAGTACACCGCCCAAGCCCATCAGTGCGCCGCCCGCAAGGTAGCGACCGGTCTGGGCCGGGCCTTCAAAGCTCTGCCAAGCAAAGCGGCCGGTGGCCAGTGCGGCGGCGAGTGCGCCGAGCAGGATGCCGCCCAGCAGGCCGGGGCCAAACCCTGCGCTCACGGCGGAGGAGGCGACGGTGTAAAACAACGTCTCAGCGGCGGGGGAGGTCAGCGACAGGCTTTCCATCGCTATGGGGTCAAACTCGTCATAGAGTACAAAGCCGGTGCCCGCCCAGGCCAGCGGTACAAGCGCGCCGATGAGGGCCGCGCCCACCAAAGGCAGAACGCGATTGCCAGAGCGCAGAGCCACGGCCAGAGCGGCAACGGCGATCAGACCGCCCCAGACCAGCGGGCCACCCGGTAGCGCCGCGAGAGAGGCTGCTTCGCCCAGGGGCAGGGTGACAGAGCCGAGTGCGACGCGCAGCGGTGCCAGAACGCCCTTGAGCGCGGCATGGGCCACGAGGGCAAAGACCACCAACACCATCAGGGCGCGCAGGTTGCCGGTGCCGCTGAGCACCAGAAGGCGCGAGGCACAGCCACGGGTCAGCACCATGCCGACGCCGAACATCAGCCCACCAAGCGAGATCGCCAGCACTGGCAGATCAGAGGCCAGCAGGCGGTGGTCCTCAAAGTTGATCCAGCCCTGCGCGATCACCGCTTGGGTGCCGAGCAGTGCCACAGCCAGCGCCATGCCCCAGAGGCCAGCCGCCTGACGGCGATCCTCGCCCACCAGCGCGCGGCGGAAACAGAAGGCGGTCAGCTGCGCCAGAATGCCAAAGGCGAGGCCAAGGCCCAGGCCAAACAGGACTGAGACTTCCTTTGCGGTGGTCTCTTCAAATCCAAAGGTTTCGAACATCGTCTTTCTTCCCTCTCACGGGTGTTTGTCCCGATGTGACGCGGATTGGGGCGCAGGACAAGGGGCAGGGACCGCGGCGCTGCTCCCAAGGGGCGAACGGGTGTTCCGGTCGACGGGAGCGGCGCAGAACCGCTGTTCAGGGGGCAGGGTGGTGGGCAAAAACAAACCGGCCGCCTGTGGGGAGGCGGCCGGTTTCCATGTTCTTATTTGAATATTTGCGGGTGTTTGCCCCAGCCTGGCGCCTTACCGGCCCCGGATGCGCGGATCGAGCGCATCGCGCAGACCGTCGCCGAGATAGTTCACCGACAGAACGGTCAGCGAGATCAGGATGCCGGGCCACAGAACGCGCTCGGGGAAGAGGGTCATCCGGTCCACCGCGTCATTGAGCAAGCGCCCCCAAGTCGGGAAGTCCGGCGGAAAGCCGAAGCCGAGGAAGGAGAGCGCGGACTCGGTGATGATCGCGGTTGCGATCCCCAGCGTGGCAGAGACCATGATCGGCGACAGCACGTTCGGCAGGATATGCCGGGTGATGATATTGCCGGGTTTGGTGCCGATGGAGCGGGCGGCCAGAACAAATTCGCGTTCCTTGATCGCCAGCACATCGCCCCGCACGATCCGCGCGGTGGGCATCCAAGAGGTGATCCCGATCAGACAGACGATCAGCACGAAGACACCGCCTTCGGGGCCGATGGTCTTGGACAGCGCCTCGCGGAACAGAACCGCCGCGACAAGGATCATTGGCAGAAGGGGCAGGGCGAGGAACAGGTCGGTCATCCGCATCAGGAGACCGTCGAGTTTCTTGAAGTAGCCTGCCAGCACGCCAATCAGGCTGCCAAGGATCAGCGCGAGGATCATGGCCGCCATGCCCACGGCCAGCGACACGCGACCGCCAAACATCAGGCGCGCCAGCGTGTCCCGGCCGAGGTTGTCTGTGCCCAGCGGATAGGCCCAGTCCATCTTGGCCCCGGAATCCCAGAGCGCATGGTAGACTGGGCGCATATCCCGCAGCTTGATAAAGTCACGGCCCGTCGGCAGGAACTTTGCGTCGTTCCAATAGACATAGGGGCCGACGACAACGCCAAGCACGATGATCAGGAACAGGCAGCCGCCAAACAGCGCGCCGCGGTGAGATTTGAACTGGTTCCACACTTCGCTCAGCTGGCTGCGCGGTGCGGTGTCGAGCTCGGTTTGCGCACTGGAATGCTGCATGGGCTTGTCTTTCGCAGCCTCAGTCATAGCGGATCCTCGGGTCGAGCACGCCGTAAAGCACATCGGCGATCAGGTTGAAGAGAACGATGAGCACGGCAAAGATAAAGGTCAGCGTCTGCACCATCGGCAGGTCATTGGCCTGAATGGCGCCGATCAGAAGCTGGCCGATGCCGTTCACCTTGAACACCTGTTCGGTGATGATGGCGCCGCCAAAGATCGACGGGATGCCAAGCGCGATCACGGTGACCACCGGGATCATCGAGTTGCGCAGGACGTGCACCATGACGACGACATATTCGCCCAAGCCCTTGGCGCGCGCGGTGCGCACGTAGTCTTGGTTGAGGTTGTCCAGCATAGAGGCGCGCATAAAGCGCGAGAGCTGCGCAGTGATCTGCAGCGCTAGCACCATCACCGGCATGACCATCTGTTGCAGCTGTTTGACAAAGCTGTCCCAGCTGTCGACGACCAGCGTGGTGTCATAGATCGACGGGAACCAGCCGAGCTGCACCGAGAAGATCACGATGACCAAGACGCCAGAGAAGAACGGCGGCACCGAGAAGCCCACCATGGACACGAAGGTCCCCATTTGGTCGAACCAGCTGTACTGGCGGTAGGCGGAGTAGATGCCGATCGGCAGGGCGATCAGGATGGCGACCACATAGGCGGTGCCCACAACCCAGAGGGTCTGCGGCATACGCTGCACCACGATGTCCATCACCGGAGAACGGGTCTGCCAGGAGATCACGCGCAGGTCGCCTGCGGAAAAGGAGGTGCCGAAGATATGGTCGATCAGCACTTGCGGTTCGATCCAGAAGAATTGCACCAGCCATTTCCAGAACCGGATATGGACAGGCTCGCCCAGGCCAAGGGCCAGACGCATCTTCTCTTTCACTTCGGGGGGAACGGTCAGGGGGACCTGCGCCATGGGATCGCCGGGGGCGAGCTCAAGCAGCAGGAAGATCACGAGACTGATGAATAGCAGTGTTGGGACTGCGAGGATCAGCCGTCGGACAGTAAATGTCAGCATCAGCCGGGCGCCTTTGCAAAGGGTTGTCGTGGGGTCCGCTTGTGGCTGGCCCGAGAGGGGCGGCCCGCGTCATCCGGGGGTCTTAGAACACATGGCTTGTAACAACAACGGTCACAGGCTCTGTTTTTTGGTAACGCTAAAACCAGTGGGCCCCGGCGCATGTCCGGGGCCCCTGTCTTTGCGGTCGCCTTATTCAGCGCGGTACCAGTCGGCTGCATTCCACAGCTCGCTGTCCCACACGTTCAGGTCAACACCGCCGAGGGTGTTGGCGTGTGCGGACAGACGGCCACGGTGCACCAGCGGGATCATGCCGCCTTTTTCGAACACGATGGTGTTCAGCTTCTGACCGATCTCGATACGCTTTGCCATGTCTGCGGTTGCGGACAGTTCAGCATGCAGCGCGTCGAATTCTTCGTCACAGAAGCGGGAGATGTTCTCACCCTGCCACTGGGACGCCGGGGTCGGAGCTTTGTCGCACAGGCCGTTGCCGAAGTAGGACTGCGGGTCGGTGCCGTTGAAGGTGTTCGCATACATTTCAACGTCTGCGTAGAACTTCTGGAAGGTGTCCGGGGAGCCCGGGTCGCCGCCGAAGAACACGGAGGAGTTGACGTTACGCAGTTCGGTTTCGATACCGATCTCGCTCCACCACTGTTTGATCAGCGCCTGGAAGTCCTGACGGACGGCGTTGGTCGAGGTCTGGTAGAGGATCTTCAGCGGAGCGCCGTCTTTTTCACGGATGCCGTCGCCGTCGGTGTCAACGATGCCTGCTTGGTCGAGCAGGGCGTTTGCACCAGCGATGTCTTGCACGTCACAGCCTTCGGGGTTGATCGCGAAAGCTTCCGGAGCCGGAACCCAGGAGCAGGACACGCGGCCCGCTTTGCCGTAGCCGATTTCCACCAGCAGCGGACGGTCGATGGCCATGGACATGGCTTTGTAAACCGCCGGGTCAGACAGGAACGGGTGCGGACGGATCACCGAACGCTCTTCCGGGCTGAGGTCTGCAGAGGGGTTGGTGTTGTTCAGCATGATACGCTCGAGGAGCGGACCAAAGCCTGCAACAGCCTTACCTTTGCCGCCAGCTTCCATCTGCGCGATCACGTCGGGCGCCAGCTGCAGGTTCCAAGCGTAGTCAAACTCCCCAGTTTCCATCACGGCGCGACCTGCTGCGGTTGCGTCGCCGCCACCTTTGAACAGAACCTTACCGAAGGCGGGTTTCGCCGGGTCACGGTAGTTCGGGTTTGCCGAGAGGGTGATCACGTCGTTCGGTTTGAACTCGTCCACCACGAAGGGGCCGGTGCCGATCGGGTTGAAGTTGGCCTCGGTGCACTCCGGCGCCTTGGCACCCAGACATTCGGCGAACTGAGCGGCCTGAATGATCGGGCTCTCACCACCCACGAAGGGGCCGTAGGGGAAGGGGGTCGCTTTGTCGAAGGTCACGACGACAGTGCTGTCATCGGGGGTCTCGACGGACGTTACGCCTTCAAACTTGGTCACCTGCGCGCAGCCGCCCTCGGGGTGGGTGCAGTATTCATAGGTGAATTTGACGTCGGCGGAGGTCAGGTCAGAGCCATCGGACCATTTGATGCCGGACTTCAGTTTCCAGGTGATGGAGGTCAGGTCTTCGCTCACGCCGCCGTTTTCAACGGTGGGGATTTCGTCAACCAACCACGGCACCATCTCACCGGAGGAGTTGTAGCGCGCGAGTGGTTCAATCACGAGGGACGAGGCTTCCACGTCCTTGGTACCGCCCGACAGGAACGGGTTCATAATGGACGGGGCTTGCCAATAGATGATGTTGACTTGGCCGTCCGAGCCACGCTCAGCGAAGGCCGCCGGCGCGAAAGCCGTCGCAGCCACAGCACCCATCAAAAGGGTTTTCAATTTCATTGCACTCTCCTTGTCGGAACCGACATCGTGTTTTTGTTGTGCGAGAGCGCGCCCAATGCGGGCACACCTCAAGGTCGCGGAAGCGACCTGATTTGCGTGCAGCTAAAACGTTCAGATGATTGAAGAAACCGGAGCTGTTGCACCGGTGTGCGAGTCGGTTGTGCCGCCTCTCTGTCCTTAATCCCCTGACGCCTTTGGCGCTCACTGACGATATCGAAACAGAGTTTTCAGAAAATGCAAGGGTTGCGTAACGGGAAACTTGTCGGGGGTTTGACGGATTCCTCTCCATCGGCTTAGATCGCGGGCAAGAGGCGTCGAAAAGGCGCCAGGGGATTTACAGACAGGATACGCGATGCTGGACCAGCCTATTGCACAGATCAAAGGCCTTCGGGTGGAGTTTCAAACCAAGGACGGTCCGGTCGTCGGGGTTGAGAATGTGTCGTTTGACGTAAGGTCCGGTGAAACTTTGTGCATCGTGGGCGAGTCCGGATCGGGTAAATCTGTCTCCTCGCTGTCGCTGATGCGCCTTGTGGAATATGGCGGCGGCACCATTGCGGGCGGCGAATTGCTGTTCAGCCAAGACGATGGAAAGACCACGGATTTGGCGAAAGCCGAGACCGAAATGATGAAGCAGATTCGCGGAAATCAGATCGGGATGATCTTCCAAGAGCCGATGACGGCGCTCAATCCGGTGTTCACTGTGGGCCGTCAGCTGACCGAAGGTCTGCGAATCCACAAGGGAATGACTAAAAAACAGGCAGAGGCCCGGGCAATCGAAATCCTGAAACAGGTTCGCATCCCTGAGGCGGAACGTCGCATGACGCAATATCCCCACGAATTGTCTGGCGGGATGCGCCAACGAGTCGTGATTGCGATGGCGATGGCCTGCGAGCCGCGCCTGCTGATCGCGGACGAGCCGACCACTGCGCTCGACGTGACCATTCAGGCTGAGATCCTCGCGCTGATGGACCGTCTGAAGCGCGAAACCGGCACGGCGGTAATGTTCATCACCCACGATATGGCGGTGGTGGCGCAGATGGCCGACCGCGTTGTGGTGATGTACCGCGGCAATAAAGTGGAAGAGGGCACGGTTCACGAGATTTTCGAGAACCCGCAGCACGACTACACCAAGGCGCTGTTGGCGGCGGTGCCCAAGCTCGGCGAGATGAGCGGCAAGGACTATCCCGAGCCGATGAAGCTGATGGGTGTTGAACAGGGCGAAATCAAACCGATCAAAGGCACGGAAGAGGTGCTGTTGAACGTCGAGAACCTTGTGACGCGCTTCCCGGTCAAGGGTGGGCTGCTGCGCCGCACGGTGGCGCAGGTCCATGCGGTCGAGGATGTGTCCTTCAAGGTCTTCAAGGGTCAGACCCTCAGCCTTGTGGGCGAATCCGGTTGTGGCAAATCCACTTGTGGCCGCTCCATTCTGCGCTTGGTCGAACCGCAGTCGGGCAAGGTGGAATTTGAGGGCCGCGATGTTCTCGGCCTCAACCAACACGATCTGCACAAGGCGCGCCTTGATATGCAGATGATCTTTCAGGACCCCTTTGCCTCGCTCAATCCGCAGATGCAGCTGATGGATCAGGTGGCGGAGCCGATGCGCAACTACAATATCGCCTCCGGCTCGGAGCTGCAGGACCGGGTGGCGTCGCTGTTTGACCGTGTGCATTTGCCGCGCAGCTTTATGCGCCGCTTCCCGCATGAGATGTCCGGTGGTCAGCGTCAGCGGATCGCAATTGCCCGCGCGCTCGCCCTGAACCCCAAGCTGATCGTCGCGGATGAGGCGGTCTCGGCGCTGGATGTGTCGGTGCAGGCGCAGGTCTTGAACCTGATGATGGAGCTGCAAGCGGATCTGGGTCTCTCCTTCCTGTTCATCAGCCACGATATGGCGGTGGTGGAGCGCGTCAGCCATCAGGTCGGCGTGATGTATCTAGGCCGTCTCGTGGAGATCGGCCCGCGCGCCCGCGTGTTTGAGAACCCGGCGCATCCCTATACGCAGGCCCTGATGAAGGCGGTGCCGATTGCCGACCCGAACCAGCGCAAGAGCGAGAAGGATCTGAACTTCAAACCGATCCCCTCGCCAATCCATGACCTCAGCTACAAGCCTGAGCCCTCGCAATACATTGAGGTGGAGCCGGGGCATTTCGTGCTGACCACCGATTCTGGGTACTGATAAAAATGACTGAACGCCTGTCGCCGCTGGAGATCATGACTCGTCTGGTCTCCTTCCCAACCGTGAGCCGGGACACCAACCTGCCTTTGGTCGAGTGGGTCGCCGAGTACCTGACCTCCCACGGGATCGAGCATCACATTTGGATCGACCCTGATCAGCCGCATAAAGCCGGGCTTTACGCCCATGTCGGCCCCCGGGTGGAGGGCGGCTTGGTGCTGTCCGGTCACACCGATGTGGTGCCCGTCGATGGGCAGGATTGGACCTCCGACCCCTATGTGGTTGAGGAGCGGGACGGAAAATACTACGGGCGCGGTTGCGCCGATATGAAGGGCTTTGACGCGCTGGCGCTTTGGGCCTTGGTCGAGGGGCATTACAGCGATCTGAAGCGGCCCTTGCAGCTGGCTTATACCTTTGACGAGGAAATCGGCTGCACCGGCGCGCCGCCTCTGATCGTGGAGATGCAGAAACATCTGCCCAAGGCCGAAGCGGTGATCGTGGGCGAACCTTCGATGCTAAAAGCGGTGACTGGCCATAAGGGCGGCACGGGCTTTGCCACCACGGTGACGGGCTACGAGGTGCATTCCTCGCTGATGCACACCGGGGTCAGCGCGATTATGGAAGGGGCCAAGCTGATCGACTGGGCCAACCATCGCAACGCCGAGAACCGGGAAAAGCCGCAGACCGATCTGGCGGCGATGTTCACCCCGCCTTGGACCACCTGCCACGTCGGCATGGTCTCCGGCGGCACTGCGCATAACATCACCGCCGGGGAATGCCGGTTCTGGATGGATTTCCGCGTGGTGCCGGGGGAATCCTTGCCCGATTGGGAAGCCGCCTATCGCGCCGAGGTCGCGCGTATCGAGGCCGAGATGCAAGCCGTGCGCCCCGAGGCGAAGATCGAGGTCGAGAAGGTTTTCCACGTGCCCGGTCTGGTGCCCGAAGAGGACGGCGCGGCGGAAACCCTTGTCCGCAGCCTCACCGGTGACAATGGAAGCCATGTGGTCAGCTACGGCACCGAGGCCGGACAGTACCAAGAGGCGGGCTATTCCGCCGTGGTCTGCGGCCCCGGCGATATCGCGCAGGCGCATCAGGCGGATGAGTTCATCACCGTCGCGCAATTCGAGGCAGGCCACCAGTTTATGCGCGACCTGCTGGCGCGTCTCGCGGCCTGAAGCTAGACTTGTCCCGTGCGAAAGGTCGCCCGGGACAAGCTGTCCAAGTGACGCAACGTCAGCGATGAAAGCGCAGGCAGAAGTGTCGCTCTGTGGTCCAACTGTGCAGTTACCCTTGCCAAGCCACCGGGCATCCGTCACTCCTTTCGCTAACACGTTAAGGAAGGTGTCCCATGCCCGTCAGGAATCGCTTCGCAGACCTTTTGCCCGAAATCACCGCATGGCGGCATGATTTCCACGAACATCCCGAGCTGATGTATGATGTGCATCGCACCGCCGGGCTGGTGGCAGAGCGGCTCACCGCTTTTGGCTGCGACGAGGTGGTGCCCGGGGTCGGTCGCACCGGCGTTGTTGGGGTGATCAAGGGCAAGAGCACCGCTTCCGGCAAGGTGATCGCCCTGCGCGCCGATATGGATGCGCTGCCGATCCACGAGGAAAGCGGCGTGGACTATGCCTCCAAAACGCCCGGCAAGATGCATGCTTGCGGCCACGACGGCCATACAGCGATCCTGCTGGGGGTCGCCAAATACCTCTCCGAGACGCGCAACTTTGACGGCACCGTGGTGCTGTTGTTCCAGCCCGCCGAAGAGGGCGGTGCTGGCGGCAAGGCGATGGTCGACGATGGCGTGATGGATCGCTACGGCGTTCAGGAGGTTTACGGGCTTCACAACACCCCCGGCCTGCCGGTCGGCCATTTCGAGACCCGCGTGGGCGGGCTGATGGCTTCTTCGGATGAGTTTGACATCATCGTCACCGGCAAGGGCGGCCACGCGGCGGCCCCGCATGAGGCGATCGACACCACGCTTGTTGCCTCGCAAATCGTGGTCTCGCTGCATTCCATCGTGTCGCGCAATGTGGACCCGATTCACCGGGTGGTGCTGACCGTCGGCACGTTTTCGACCGACAGCACCGCGTCGAACGTGATCGCCCACCGCGCCAAGCTACAGGGCACCGTGCGCACCCTTGATCCGGTGAACCGCACCCTGGCCGAAGAGCGTATTCGCCGGGTGGCGGAAGACACCGCCTCTGCCTTTGGTGCGACAGCTGAGGTGATTTGGCATCCGGGCTATCCCGCTACCGTCAACACCGCGGACGAGGTGGCCCATGCGGTCGCTGCGGCGCGTGCGGTCAGCGAGAACGTCAACGGCGACGCCCATCCGATCATGCCGTCCGAGGATTTCTCCTACATGCTTGAAGCGCGCCCTGGCGCCTATATGTTCCTTGGCAATGGCGACACCGCGATGTGTCACCACCCGGCCTATCGCTTTGACGATAGCGCGATCCCCTATGGCTGCAGCTGGTTCGTAGAGCTCTGCGAACGACGTATGCCTGCCTGACCCGACCATCCCCGCGCCGCGCCCCTCGCGTTTCGCGCGGGGCATGGGCCGGGGCAGACCTGACCGACAAGGAGTAAGACCAATGCCCGTCAAGAACCGTTTCGCCGAATTGCAGGCCGAGATCACTGCATGGCGTCGTGACATTCATGAGAACCCCGAGATCCTGTTTGAAACCCACCGCACCTCGGCGCTGGTGGCGGAAAAACTGAAGGAGTTCGGCTGCGACGAGGTTGTCACCGGCATTGGTCGCACCGGCGTTGTGGGCGTGATCAAGGGCAAGTCCGACACCGCAGGCAAGGTCATCGGTCTGCGCGCCGATATGGACGCGCTGCCGATCCACGAGGAAACCGGGCTGGACTATGCCTCCAAGACCGCCAATGCGATGCATGCCTGCGGCCATGACGGCCATACCGCGATGCTGCTCGGCGCGGCGAAATACCTCTCGGAGACCCGCAATTTCGACGGAACCGTGGTGGTGATCTTCCAACCCGCCGAAGAGGGCGGCGGCGGCGGTCGTGAGATGTGCGAAGACGGCATGATGGACCGTTGGAACATCCAAGAGGTCTACGGCATGCACAATTGGCCGGGCCGTCCGGTGGGCAGCTTTGCCATCCGTTCGGGCGCGTTCTTTGCGGCCACCGATCAGTTCGACATCACCTTCACCGGCAAGGGCGGCCATGCGGCGAAACCGCATGAGACCATCGACTCGACCGTGATGGCAGCGCAAGCCGTGCTGGCACTGCAAACCATCGCGGCGCGCAATGCTGATCCGGTGCATCAGATCGTGGTCTCCGTGACCTCGTTTGAGACCTCGTCGAAGGCGTTCAACGTGATCCCCGAGCGGGTCCATATCAAAGGCACCGTGCGCACCATGGCGCCCGAGATGCGCGATCTGGCGGAAAAGCGGATCAATGAGATCTGCGCTGGTATCGCCACCACCTTTGGCGGGGATGCGGATGTCACCTATCATCGCGGCTATCCGGTGATGGTGAACCACGACGAGCAGACGGAATTTGCGGCCAAAGTGGCGCGCGATGTGTCTGGCGGTTGTGATGAAGCACCGCTCGTGATGGGCGGCGAAGACTTTGCCTTCATGCTCGAAGAGCGCCCCGGCGCCTATATCCTCGTCGGCAATGGCGACACGGCCGCGGTGCACCATCCGAAGTACAATTTCACCGATGATGCGATCCCGGCTGGGTGCAGCTGGTGGGCGGAGATCGTCGAACAGCGCATGCCGGCCGCATAAGATCCTGCATCGCATCAGACAGAAAGAAGGGGGCCACTGAGGCCCCCTTCGTTTTACTTGTTACCGAAATGCACGGATAATGGTGTTATTTGTCAAAGCTCTGACCAACTAAAGCACAGCGGTCGAAGCCGTCCGGAAGGTTCGCCTCACACTGGTTCATCGCAGCGATGTCGGCGGCTTTCTGGTCGTCAAAGCCCCAGGACTGACCCACGGGCAGAACCGCGGCAGGTTCCGCACAGTCGATGGTCACGCTGGCCGGGTAGACCGGAACGGCGTAGGAGCCATGGCCTTCGATGCCGGCAGCCCAGGACGCCATTTCCTGTTTGGCGCTGTCGCAGAGGCCGGCATCAACGCGCAGAACGCGAATGTCTTTGTCCACCAGCGGCACGGGGGTTTCGGCAAATGCGGGCGCAGACAGCGCAACAGCGGAACCAAGAGTCAGGGCGGTGAGAGTCACTTTGTTAAACATTTGTACCTCCTCGTCGCGGCCATCCGCGACTGATCAGATTGAACTCGTCTGCCTCAGCAGGCGTCTGACCAAAGAACGTGAGGAGCGGCAAAAAGGTTCCGACTTTTTCACAAGTCGCGTCTCCACATCCACCGTGGCGCGGAGATAAATGATTATATTATAGTGACTTAGGTGCGGCGATTATGTGCCGAGAAGCCTGCGGTAGACTTCGATGATTGCGCGGGCTTCGCCTTCGATCCGGAAATTTTCCGCCACATGAGACCGGGCTTTTGCCGCCATCTCCGCCAGTCGATCCTCGTCGGAGAGAAGGTTAATCAAATCGGCAGTGATTTTCTGCAAATCCTCGATGTCACAGAGGGTCCCTGTCTCGCCCGGCACGACCAATTCCTCGAAGGCGCCGACGCGGGTGGCGACCGCTGGGGCGCCGCAGGACATCGCCTCGAGCGGGGTCAGGCCAAAGCCTTCCCAGCGTTGCGGCGCAATATAGAGGTCCAGCGCTTGGAAATGCATGGGCAGAAGCTCGACCGCGACCTCATCGCGGAAGAGGATGCGGTCGGAGAGACCGGCCTCGGCCACTTCGGCCTTGAGCGCGGCGAGGAAGCTTTCGTTGTCGGCGGTGGCGCGCCCCATCATCAGCCCGCGCACTTTTGGATTGGCGCGACAGGCCTCGATCATCGCCTTGATATAGAGGTCGTTGCCCTTTTGATGTCGGATGCGTCCAAAGCAGCCGACCAGCAGCCCATCCTCGGGCAGGTCCAGCTGGCGGCGCACGGCGGCCTTGTCCGCAGCGGGGCTGAACAGATCGCAGTCGATGCCATGGCGGATCACCGTCGCCTCACGCTCCAGATAGCTGGCGGAGCGGGCAGAAGTGGCAATCACCGCATCCATCTGCCGGATCATCCAGCGGGTGAACCCGGTGTGGCGGCGCTGGCCGGCGGAGGTGAACAGCAGCTTGAGCTTTTTGCCGAGGAGGTATTTCAGGGCGAGCCCGGCCACCATCTCGTTGTTGCGCCGCGCGTGCCAGACACGGGGGCCGGAGGGGCCGCGCCGCGACATCGACCAAAGCGCGGCAGGTTTGACCTGCGGCACCTCGGGCGGCAGATCGGGGGTGGCAGAGCAGATGGCGATATCGCGCGCCTGCAACGGCACCAGCCGGATCACGGTGGAGGTCACGCCAGAATAGCGTTTCTTGAAATTCGGGGCGATCACGTCGATCTGGTTGAGGTTCACTTGGCTCATGCTTCGCCCTTTGCGCTTTGTTCCATCAACGCAAGCAGCGTTGCCACGGTGCTGTCCAACTGGTCGGATTGACGGTCCAAGAAACCGCGTCCAGCGTCGCGGGCCACCTCTAGGGCATGCGGATCGTTGAGCCAAGTGGCGACGGCCCGCGCCAGCGTTTCGGCGCTTGTGATCTCTTGCGCGGCGCCAATCTGGATCAGTTCGGCAAAGGATTCCGCAAAGTTAAAGGCGCCGGGACCGGTGAGAACCGCGCCACCGGCCTGCATGACCTCAAACGGGTTGTGCCCGCCGATCTCCTTGAGCGAGCCGCCAAGGAACACCAGCGGGCAGAGCGCGTACCAGGTGCCGACTTCGCCCAAGGTGTCGGCCAGATAGACCTGCGTGTCGGGGCCGGGCAGGGTGCCTGCGCTGCGTCGCGCAACCGAGAGGCCTGCGGCTTGGGTCATCTCCTCGACCGTGTCGCCCCGGTTCGGATGGCGTGGCACCAAGAGCAGGCAGAGGTCGGGGTGGGTGGCGAGCAAAGCCTGATGTGCGGCCAGAACCACCTCTTCCTCCCCTGCGTGGGTGGAGGAGGCGACCCAGATCGGGCGGCCAGAGAGGGCGCTTTGCACCTCACTCAACGCCGCCTGATCGACCGGTAGGGGCGCGGAGATCGCTTTGAGGTTGCTGCCTTCCTCCACCCGCGCGGGATCGCCGCCGATGGCCAGAAGGTTCTCGGCCGTGCGGGCATTCTGGGTGAGCATCAGGGCAAACTGATCAAGCAGGAAGCGCGCCGTCTTGGGGCGTTTCTTCCAGCCCTCGACCGATTTCTGCGACAGGCGCGCATTAAGGAGCGCCAAGGGGATCCCGGCACGGCGGGCGCGGACCAGCATCTGCGGCCACAGCTCGCTTTCGACAAAGATGCCAAGGTCGGGCTGCCAATGAGACAGGAACCGTTTGACCGCCGCGCCACTGTCGAGGGGCGGATATTGGTGGCGGCTGCGTGGGGGCAGGCGTTTGGCGACCAATTCCGCCGAGGTCGGCGTGCCGGAGGTGATCAGAAACTCAAGCTCGGGATCTGCGGCACTTAGGGTCTGCACGAGGGTCATCACAAGGATACTCTCTCCGACGGAGGCGGCATGCAGCCAAACCAGACGCCCGGAGGGGCGCGGCAGAGTCGCGTGGCCCAGCCGTTCGCGCACGCGGTCTTCTGCAATGCCGTAGTCGCGCAGCTTGCCTGCGACTTTTTTCCAGACGAAAGGCGCCAGCAGGGTGCTGACGCCACGATAGAGATGAAAAAGCAGGGTCGGCGCGACCTGCGACTGCCGGGACATAAAGAGGCCTTACCCGCCGGTATGGCTCATGTGGCGGGTCATCTGACCATCCACCGTCTGGCGCGAATAGTCGAAATCATGCCCCTTGGGTTTGAGGTTGATCGCGGCGCGGATCGCCTCTTCCAGCGGGGCTTCGGTGCCGGGGTGATCGCGCAGGGGCGCGCGCAAGTCGGCCATGTCCTCTTGGCCGAGACACATATAAAGCCCGCCCGTGCAGGTCAGCCGCACCCGGTTGCAGCTTTCGCAGAAATTATGGCTGAGCGGCGTGATAAAGCCGATCTTCTGGCCGGTTTCTTCCAGCCGTACATAGCGGGCCGGCCCGCCTGTGCGCTCCGCCAGATCGGTGACCTGATAGCCATCCTCATAGGCTTTGCGCACGTCCTTCAGGGACCAATATTGGCCGAGGCGGTTTTCATTGCCGATATCGCCCATCGGCATGACTTCGATCCAGGTGAGGTCGATGCCGCGTTTGCCACACCATTCGGTCATCGAGAACAGCTCGTCCTCGTTAAAGCCTTTGAGCGCCACGGCGTTGATCTTGACCTTGAGGCCCGCCGCCTGTGCCGCATCAATGCCGCGCAGCACCTGGGGCAGGCGCCCCCAGCGGGTGACCTCGGCGAATTTCGCCTCGTCCAGCGTATCAAGCGAGACATTGACCCGCCGCACACCGGCGTCAAACAGAGCCTGCGCGTGTTTTTCGAGCTGCGATCCATTGGTGGTCAGCGTCAGTTCTTTGAGCGCGCCGCTGTCCAGATGGCGGGTCATGGACCGGAAGAAGGTCATGATATCCCGGCGCACCAGAGGCTCACCCCCTGTGATGCGCAGCTTTTCTACGCCCAAGCGCACAAAGGTCGAGCACATGCGATCGAGCTCTTCCAGCGTCAGAAGCTCTTTCTTTGGCAGGAAGGTCATGTTCTCGGACATGCAATAGACGCAGCGAAAATCGCAGCGGTCAGTGACCGAAACCCGAAGGTAGGTGATCGCGCGGGCGAAAGGATCGATAAGGGGTGCTGTCATGCCAACATAGGTAAGGCGGATATTTGCGCAGGACAATAGCATGTGGCTCGCGATTGGTGCCATTCTGACTGGTCACACTGACACGAGGCGGCTAGGGTCGCGCCATGACTCGTCGTGTTCTCAAATACCTCGCTCTGGCGGCCCTCACGGCAGGTGGTATTTCCGCCTGTAACCCGATCACGGGTGTTCACCTCAATTCGCAGGTCCTTGGGGGCAGTGGGGCTGGATGGACCCCGGAACCGCTGACGCCGCGTTCGCCCGATGCGCCGCCTGCGGTGGAGACAGAAGAGCTGGCTTCCGGTGGCGGGCAGTCTTGGTCCTCGCCCCGTTCTACGGTCGAGGCGACCCAACCGACGCCGACCTATACGCCAGCGCCTGTGGCAGTGGTGTCCGAGCCGGCCGCGGTTGCCGCGACGCCGACCCCTGCACCCGTCACGACAGCACCCGTCACAGCGGCGCCGCGCGCTGCGACACCGACCCCGGTGGTGGCATCGGCGCAGTCCTTTGTCGGGCAAAAGACCACCGTTGCGGGCTTGGGTGATCCCGGTCGTGATGGCTTGTGGATGGAAACGCCCCTGGTGTCCTCGCGGCGCAATGCACGGCTGACTGCGCCCAATGGTAAATCCGTTGTGGTGACGCTGGAGCCGATCTCGGGCGATGCGGGGCAGGGCAGCCGGCTGTCGATTGACGGGATGCGGGCGCTGGGTCTGCCGCTGACCGAATTGGTCGAGCTGCGGGTCGGGCCGGTCTGATCCGGCCCTTTTTGCAGGGGTGTTCTGACAGGTAATCGGACCCTTTGGTCAGGCCTTCAGGTATTTCGAGGCTTCTTTGCGGGCAAAGGCTTTGAGCTTGGCGCCGTTCACATCCAGAAAGGCACGGGCGCGCTCCGCGTCATGCTTGGAGAGATCCCGCACCCACCAGCCGATAGCCTTTTGGATGAACCAATCCCGGTCGGGAACGTAATCCTCGGCCCAGCCCAAGACACGCTCTCGCGTCTCCAGATCCTGCGGCTTTGGATTGGCCATCTTGGCCCAGGGCAGGGTGGCCACAAGGGCCGCGCGGCGCGTCCACATGGCATCTGCAACAGTCCAGCTTTCGACCACCTCTAGCCGCGCAGGATCGGCCTGAAGCCGTTTTGCGATGGCAGAGCAGGCATGGTCGGCAATGGCCCAGCCGTCAAAGGCAGGCACCCAGGATTGCAGTAGCTCCCAAACGGCGGCGTCGTCTTTGATGCGGGCCTGTGTGAGCAGTTTGGCCGCCAGAATGCGCGCCTCGAAGATATCCGTGTCCCAGAGGGCGGCGGCCAGTGCGACGCGGGCCTCAAGGTCCAGCGTTTGACGCCAGTCTTTGGACAGGGTGTTCAGCACCTCATTGCCCACGCCCAGAACCTCGCGGCTCTGTTTGTGATAGGCGGCCATCTGGTCTGCGCGCCCCGGTTCAATTTCCGACCGGAGCGCGGCAAGTGCGTCGTCTAATGTCATTCTACAGTCACCGATTTGGCGAGGTTGCGCGGCTGGTCCACATCGGTGCCTTTGGCAATCGCGGTGAAATAGGCGATCTGCTGGGCGGGCACCGCATAAAGGATCGGGGCCAAAGCGTCTGGCACATTGGGCAGGGTGATCACCTCGGCCGTGCCATCGGATGCGTCGCGCGCGCCTTCGGCATCGGTCACAAGGATCACGCGGCCACCGCGCGCCATGACTTCTTGCATGTTGGAGATGGTTTTCTCAAACAGCGCATCCTTGGGCGCCATCACGATCACCGGCACGCTCTCGTCAATGAGCGCGATGGGGCCGTGTTTCAGCTCGCCAGAGGCATAGCCCTCGGCGTGGATGTAGCTCAATTCCTTCAGCTTCAGCGCGCCTTCCAGCGCCAGCGGGTAGAGCTGCCCACGGCCCAAGAAGATGATGTCGCGGGCGCTGGCCAGATCGCGCGAGGCGGCGGCGATCTGCGCTTCGGAGGCGAGCGATTGGTGGATCAAACCGGGCAGCGCGCGCAGATCGTCGGGCATACCTGCGGGCAGCGGTTGCCCCTTCGCCTCTGCTGCCTTGAGCGCCAAGAGCAGCAGCACGGTCAACTGGCAGGTGAAGGCCTTGGTCGAGGCGACCGAAATTTCCGGGCCTGCATGGATCGGCAGCACCACATCGCTTTCGCGGGCGATGGAGCTTTCGGGCACGTTGACGAGCCCCGCGATCACTGCGGCCTTGCCTTGCATGTAGCGCAGCGCGGCCAATGTGTCGGCGGTCTCGCCCGACTGCGACACAAACAGGGCCAGCGTTCCGGGGCTAACCGGCGGCTCGCGATAGCGGAATTCCGAGGCGACATCCACTTCGACCGGGATACGGGCGATGGTCTCAAACCAGTATTTCGCCACCATACAGGCATAAAAGGCGGTGCCGCAGGCCACCAGAGACAGGCGCTCGATCTGGGTGAAGTCGAGACCCTCCGGCAGGGTGATCGCGTTTTGATCGTCGAGATAGGCCTTGAGGGCGGTATCCACCGCGACCGGCTGCTCGGCGATTTCCTTCGCCATAAAGTGCTTGTGGCCGTCTTTGTCGACTCGGGTGTTCTCAAGCTTGATCTGGCGCATCTCGCGGTTGGCGAGGTTCCCCTTGGCATCCCAGATCTCAAGGCTTGTGCGGGTCAGGACGGCAAAGTCGCCCTCTTCCAGATAGGTGATCTGATCGGTCATCGGCGCGAGGGCAATCGCATCGGAGCCGACGAACATTTCACCCTCGCCATGGCCGATGGCCAGCGGGGAGCCTTTGCGGGCGGCCACCATCAGGTCTTCTTCGCCTTCAAACAGGAAGGCCAAGGCAAAAGCGCCGTCCAGACGGGCAACGGTCTTGCGCGCGGCCTCCGCGGCGGAGGTGCCATCGCGCATGTAATATTCGCAGAGCAGCGCCACGGTTTCCGTGTCGGTTTCCGTCACAAAGCTGATGCCATGCGAGGCGAGTTCGGCGCGCAACTCTTTGAAGTTCTCGATGATCCCATTGTGGACCACGGCGACACGGCCCGCCTGATGGGGGTGGGCATTGGCCACGGTCGGGGCGCCATGGGTGGCCCAGCGGGTGTGTCCAATACCGGATTTTCCGGGCAGCGGATTATGTACCAAGGCATCGGAGAGGTTGATCAGCTTGCCAACCGCCCGTCTCCGGTCCAGCGCGCCACCGTTGACTGTCGCGATGCCCGCGCTGTCATAGCCACGATATTCAAGCCGCTTGAGCGACTCGACCAAAATGGGAGAGACCTCGTGGTTCCCAAGAACGCCAATGATGCCACACATGAAAATATGCCCTTATAAAATCAGGATTTCTTCTTCGCGCGGAGCATGTCCATCAGCTTGCGGCCGCGGCCTTTTTTGCTGATCTGCTCTGCGCGGGAAATTGCGAGGTCTTCGTCCGCGATGGATTTGGTGATCACCGAACCCGCGGCGGTCAGCGCGTGGTTGCCAATGGAGACAGGCGCCACCAGCACGCTGTTGGACCCGATAAAGGCATGGGCACCGATTTCGGTGCGATGTTTGAACACGCCGTCATAGTTGCAGGTGATCGTGCCTGCTCCGATGTTGGTGGCTTCACCAACAGAGGCATCGCCGATGTAGCTCAGGTGGTTCACCTTGGCTCCGGCTCCGATTTCGGCATTCTTGATCTCGACAAAGTTGCCGATATGGGTGTCTTCCGCCAATTCGGCGCCGGGGCGCAGACGGGCGTAGGGACCGACCTTGGCGCCTCGCGACACATGGCAGCCTTCCAGATGCGAGAACGCCCGGATCAGCGCGCCGCTTTCCACCGTCACGCCGGGGCCAAAGACCACGTTGGGTTCGATCACCGTGTCGCGTCCGATGAAAGTGTCAAAGGACAAATAGACGGTCTCCGGTGCCATCAGGGTGACGCCCAGCTCCAAGAGATCGGCGCGGGCGCGGGCCTGAAACACCGCATCTGCGGCGGCGAGATCGGCGCGGGAGTTGATGCCAAGGGTCTCTTCCTCGGGGCAGGCCACGGCGGTCACTGCGAGGCCCTCTGTACGGGCCAATTCGGCCAGATCGGTCAGGTAGTATTCGCCGGAGGCATTGTCATTGCTGACCTTGTCGAGCAGGCGGAACATCATCGCCGCATCCCCGGCCATCAGACCGGAATTGCAGAAGGTGATGGCGCGCTCTTCCTCGGTTGCATCCTTGAATTCGACGATCTTTTCCAGACTGTCGCCTTGCATGACCAGACGGCCATAACGGGCGGGGTCGGCGGCTTCAAACCCGAGGATCACCAGATCGGCGCGGGTACGGGCCGCGACCATCCGCTCCAGCGTCTCCGGCGACACGAAAGGTGTATCGCCATAAAGCACCACCACATCGCCCTCAAACCCCTCGAGCGCGCTGCGGGCCTGTTGGACCGCGTGGCCGGTGCCGAGTTGCTCTTCTTGCAGGACGACGATGGCGTCCTCGTCAATTTCGACCACTGCGGCGCGGACCAAATCCGCCTCGTGGCCGGCGACCACAACGGTGCGCTCCGGCGCCAAGGCGCGCCCGGCCGCCATCGCGTGCTCCAGCATCGAGGCCTGCGCAATCGGGTGCAGAACCTTCGGCAAGTCGGAGTTCATCCGCGTGCCTTTGCCAGCCGCCAGAATGACGAGGGAGGTGCTCATGGGCCGTTTTCCTTTGTGTTTTTTCAGCCCCCGTTTTATCCGCTAACACGAGGGGCGCAAGGTGGGCAGGCATAACGTTCGGTTTCGTCTTGCAATAGTCCCGAAAGGTAACGGCGGATTGGTGCCGAAAGAGGATTTTTTATGCGCACAGTGATATTTGATCTCGATGGAACACTGGCGGATACCTCTGTGGATCTGCTGGCTGCGGCGAACCATTGTTTTCGAGCCATGGGGCTTGGCGATATGTTGACCCACCCGGCGGACGCCAAGATTGCGCTGCGTGGTGGAAAGCGGATGCTGACCGAGGGGCTGACCCGGGCAGGCCAATTCAGCGAGGCGGTGGTGGAGGAATACTATCCCGTGCTGCTGGCAGCTTATCGCGAGGGGATCGACACGCATACGGTGATGTATCCCGGCGCGATGGAGGCGGTGGAGGCCCTGAAGGTGGCGGGCTATGGCGTCGGCATCTGCACCAATAAACCCGAAGCCTTGGCGGAGCTGCTGATGCAGCGTTTGGGCGTACGGGATGCCTTTGCCTCGCTCGTCGGGGCGGACACGCTGCCGGTGCGCAAGCCCGACCCTGCACCGCTGTTTGAGGCGGCACGTCGCGCCGGTGGGACGCCCGAGATGTGCGTGCTGATCGGCGACAGCGATACGGATCGCAATACCTCGGCCAATGCGGGCGTGCCCTCGGTTCTGGTGACCTTTGGGCCGGCGGGGCCGGATATGGCGGCCTTGACCCCCGAAGCGCTGCTGCATGACTACGCCGACCTGCCGCGCATCGTGGAAGAGCTGATCGGGCGCAATCCGGCCTAACGCCTAGGGCATCAGAACGGAGGCGCGTGCGAATTCTGCACTTGTCACGGTGAGATCGTCATAGACCAGCCGCACCGCAACCGATTGGACAGAGCCAAGCGGGAAGCCACGGTAGGGGTCGCCGTCGCCTTCGGTGATTGCGGCAGGCATGGCGGTGTCCTCATGACAGGCGGGCAGCGGCCAGACCTCAAACGGGGCGCCGTTCAGCGACAGCTCCATCTGCAAAAGCCCGCAGCGCCAAGACCAGATCTGGGTCACATAAACCAAATCCTGCCCGTTGAATTCGCGCACCGCCACCCAAGAGGATTGCGTCGCGGTCAGGATCGGCTTGACCTCGGCCGCAGTCATGAACCGCCCCGATGGCGTTTGCGGTTCGGCCGTGAACCCGCTCAGATCCTGCGCGGGCAGGGCGTTGGGCAAAAGGAGCGTTGCGGCGAAGGCCGCAGCGGGGGCGGCAGAAAATATGAGTTTCAACATGGCGGGTCCTCGTTACGGCACTTGTGCGGCACTGGCCGAAGCATAGCACGGGACGGGCTGTCACGCGAAAGGTGAAGATGCCGCGCGTCTGCGGGGCAGCTGCCTCTTGACGCGCGCAAAGGGGGCGATCATGACTTCGGCCATGACAGAACAGTTTACCGGCAATTTTACCCAGCAAGAACCCATCTCTGAAGAGGCGATCGAGGCCGCCGTGGCCGTGATGCGCCATGGGCGGTTGCATCGCTACAACCTCGCCGGTGACGAGGCGGGCGAGGTGGCGCTGCTCGAAGAAGAGTTCGCGGCCCTGATGGGGGCGAAATACTGCCTCGCGGTGGCCTCTGGCGGCTATGCCTTGGCGACTGCCCTGCGCGCGGTTGGGGTGGGGCATGGTGACAAAGTCTTGACCAATGCCTTTACGTTGGCGCCGGTGCCGGGGTCGATTGCGGCGGTCGGAGCGGAGCCTTTATACGTTGGTGTGACCGAGCAGCTAACCATCGATTTGGACGATCTGGCGGCGAAGGTGGGGCAGGCTAAGGTCCTGATGCTGAGCCATATGCGCGGCCATCTTTGCGATATGGACCGGCTGATGGAGATCTGTGACGCGGCGGGCGTCACGGTGATCGAGGATTGCGCCCATACGATGGGGGCCTCATGGAACGGGACTCTCTCCGGTCGGCATGGGACGATTGGCTGCTATTCCTGTCAGACCTACAAGCATGTGAACGCGGGCGAAGGCGGTCTGCTGATTACCGATGACGCAGAGGTTGCCGCGCGGGCGATCATGCTCTCGGGGTCCTATATGCTGTTCACCCGCCACAAGGCGGCCCCTGCGCCAGAGGTATTTGAGCGGGTGAAATTTGAGACCCCCAATATCTCCGGCCGGATGGACAATCTGCGCGCCTCGATCCTGCGGCCGCAGCTGCGGGATTTGTCGACACAGGTGGCCCGCTGGAATGAGCGCTATCAGGTGCTGGAAGAGGGCCTGCGCGGCACCCCCGGCCTGACCGTGGTGGAGCGACCGGAGGCGGAGGTCTATGTTGGCTCCTCGATCCAGTTTCTGCTCTTGGATTGGTCGGCTGAGGCGGTGCAGGAGGTGCTGGCGCGCTGTTTGGCGCGCGGGGTCGAGCTCAAATGGTTCGGGGTGCCGGAGCCGGTTGCCTTTACCTCGCGCTATGACAGCTGGCGTTATGCCCCGGCGCAGAGCCTGCCGGAGAGCGACCGGATCTTGGCCGGGATTGTCGATATGCGGGTGCCTCTGACCTTTAGCCTTGAGGATTGCGCCCTGATTGCGCGGATCATCCGCGCTGAGGTGAGCGCAGTCTGGCAAAGCGCGCGCTAATCCGCGACGCGGGCCTAAGCGCTTCCTCTCATTTGTTTCTCTGATCCAGCGGTGTCGCAGCCCCTTTGGGACTGCGACGCTTTCGTGTTGCGCTTTGCTCCGCAAATCGCGGGGGGGCATGGCCGCGCCTTCGGCGCGGCCATGCCGGGCCCAACGGGAGCGGGGGGCATTTTTATGCACCCGATACGGGCGGGACCCCCCCCTTTCTTGCGAGTGATTTCAGCGCCTGCGCCGCGACGTCACAGAGCGGGGGCTTGACGGGGAAAGCGTGTTTCGACAATAAATGAACAAGTGTTCAATAATTCCGTGACTCGGGCGCGGATTTTGAGCCTATGATGATTTCGAACAGGGTGACTCGGGAGGAGACGCGCGGATGTTCAACGCAAGCATGACCTTTGATCTGGGCGAAGACGTAAATGCGCTGCGCGATATGGTGCACCGCTGGGCGCAAGAGCGCGTCAAGCCGATGGCGCAGGAGATCGACCAGAAGAACGAATTCCCCGCGGAGCTGTGGAAAGAGATGGGTGACCTCGGCCTGCTCGGCATCACGGTCGACGAGGAATACGGCGGCGCGGGAATGTCCTACCTCGCCCATACGGTCGCGGTGGAGGAGATTGCACGGGCGTCCGCCTCGGTGTCGTTGTCCTACGGCGCGCATTCCAACCTCTGCGTCAACCAGATCAAGCTCAACGGCAATGCCGAGCAAAAGGCGAAATACCTGCCGCGGCTGATCTCTGGCGAGCATGTGGGCGCGTTGGCGATGTCTGAGGCGGGGGCGGGGTCCGACGTGGTGTCGATGTCCCTGCGTGCGGAAAAGCGCAACGACCGCTATGTGCTCAATGGCAACAAATACTGGATCACCAATGGCCCGGACGCCGACACGCTGGTGGTCTATGCCAAGACCGATCCTGAGGCAGGCTCCAAGGGCATCACCGCCTTTCTGATCGAGAAAGAGTTCAAAGGCTTCTCCACCTCCAAACATTTCGACAAGCTCGGTATGCGCGGCTCCAACACCGCGGAGCTGGTGTTTGAGGATGTGGAAGTGCCGTTTGAAAACGTGCTCGGCGAGGAGGGCAAGGGCGTGCGCGTTCTGATGTCCGGTCTCGACTATGAGCGCGTGGTGCTCGCGGGCATCGGCACCGGGATCATGGCCTCCTGCATGGATGAGATGATGCCCTATATGGCGGAGCGCAAACAGTTCGGTCAGCCCATCGGCTCCTTCCAGCTGATGCAGGGCAAGATCGCCGATATGTATACCGCGATGAACACCGCGCGCGCCTATGTCTATGAGGTCGCCAAGGCCTGCGACAAGGGCACGGTGACCCGTCAGGATGCGGCGGCCTGCTGTCTTTATGCCTCCGAAGTGGCAATGACCCAGGCGCATCAGGCGGTGCAGGCCTTTGGCGGCGCGGGCTATCTCAGCGACAATCCGGTGGGGCGGATCTTCCGCGATGCCAAGCTGATGGAGATCGGTGCGGGCACCTCGGAAATTCGCCGGATGCTGATTGGCCGCGAGCTGATGGCGCATATGAGCTGATGCGCCTCCTGTGGTGGCTCCCGATCTCGGTGCTGGCCTTTGTGCTGGCAGGGATCGGGTTTCGCTACGGGGTGCTCCGGCAGGGCATGAGCGAGGGGGCGGTGATCGCCGCATATGCAGAGCGCTACCTTGCGGATCATGCCGGTGCCGGCCTTTCGGGGACCGCAAGGGCCAGCGACTGCGCCGCCCGTCCGGGAAACACCCTTTGGATCTGGATGGTCGTGCGTTGCACGGCATCGGAGGCGGAGGTTGAGTTCCTCTATCAGGTGAACTGGCTTGGCGGGCTCCATCGTCATTCCGGACCGCAGCCTCAGCGCCCCGCACAGCCAGAGGCCTAGGGGGCAGAACAGACTAAGGCGCCGCGGGGATGCGACGCCTTTGCCTTGGATCAACAGATGCGACCAGAGAGATCAGAAACGGTGCACGTAAGAGACGCCAACAGTGATCGGATCAATCTCGGCGGTGCCAATGGCGGCGCCGTTCAGTCGCGCGTCGGTCTCGATGTTCATGTAGCGGACATTCACCCGCAGCGCGCCGCGCTCGGAAATCTGCCAATCCGCACCCACCGTGGCCGCCAGACCAAAGCTGTCGTCCAGTTTCAGGGTACCCAGCGAACTCTGCTCTTCAAAGAAGGTGGTGTAGTTGAGGCCGAGACCAAAGAAGGGCTTCACCTTGCCCGCAGTCGGCACGTGGTAGACCAGCGAGACGGTCGGCGGCAGCTGTTTGGCGGAGCCGATATTGGCACCCCCAAGGGCAATGTCATGCTCAAACGGGGTGGCGGCGAGGACTTCGATGCCGAGGTTGTCGCGGATGAAATACTCACCGGTCAGCGAGAGCTGCGTGTTGTCGCCGATGGTCGCGGCCGAGCCCGCAAGGGTGCCGTTGTCGGATTTCGGGTTCACGTTGATGATCCCGACGCCGAAGGTCCAATCGCCTTGGCTCTGCGCCATCGCGGGCGCCGCCAGAGCGGCGACAGAGACGCCCAGTGCAAGGGCGGAAACCAGAGTTTTCATGAGGGGTATCCCTTCTTTCTTCGTTGCTGCGCTGTGGTCGCACAGGCAGAGGTAGGTCACTCTGATCCAGATCAAATTCCTGCGGGCTTTCCCTTTGGAAACAATGGGAAAAACCGCATGTCCGCTATGCGCGGACTGCATGCCAAAGGGGGCATGAAACATGACTGAAAAACCCATCATTCCGGGCTTGGACGCGACGGGTGCCTGGGCGGTGCCCGCGCGGATCAATATGGCGGCGCAGGTGATGGATCATCCAAGCGAACGGCTGGCGATCATCGACCTCACCCAAGGGGCGCGCCGGGACGTGAGCCATGGGGATTTGGCCCAAATGGTCGACGGTCTGGCGCGGGCGCTTTTGCATCGGGTGCAGCCGGGGGACCGGGTGGGCGTTTTGTTGTCACAGTCGCCCTGGTGTGCGGCGGCGCATCTGGCGATCTGGAAGATCGGCGCGATCTCGGTGCCGCTGTTCAAGCTGTTCCAATACGAGGCGCTGGCCAATCGGGTGGAGGACGCCGGGGCGAAATATGTGCTGACCGATCGGGAAGGAGCAGGCCAGCTTGGCGATCTGGCGGAGCCTTTGCTGGCGGCGGACATCGGAGTGGAGGGCGCGCCGGTGCCCTTTGCCGATACTGGCGCTGAGGACCCGGCGATCATCATCTATACCTCCGGCACCACCGGCAAACCCAAGGGCGCGCTGCATGGCCATCGGGTGTTGACGGGGCATTTGCCGGGTGTCTCGGTCAGCCACGATCATCTGGGACAGCCGGGTGATTGCCTCTGGACCCCTGCCGATTGGGCCTGGATCGGCGGGCTGTTTGACGTCGCTATGCCGGGCCTTGCGCTGGGCGTGCCGGTCGTGGCGGCGCGGCTTGATAAGTTCAGCCCGGAAACCTGCGCCGAAGTGATCCGCACCGGGGCTGTGCGCAATGTGTTCTTCCCGCCGACTGCGCTTCGGATGCTAAAGGCCGGTGGCCAGGGGCTCGACGGTCTGCGCTCCGTTGCCTCGGGTGGAGAGCCCCTGGGCGCGGAGATGCTCGCCTGGGGCCAGCGGTCCATGGGCGTGACCATCAACGAATTTTATGGCCAGACCGAGTGCAATATGACGGTCTCCTCCTGTGCGGTGGAGTTCCCGGTGCGCCCCGGCTGCATTGGCAAGCCGGTGCCGGGGCATGAGGTTGAGGTGATCGACGACAACGGCCAGCCGACCCAAGGCGAAGGCGATGTGGCGGTGCGGCGCGGCTCGGCTTCGATGATGCTGGCCTATTGGAACCGGCCCGATGCGACGGCAGAGAAATTCCGCGGCGACTGGCTGGTCACGGGTGATCGGGGCATCTGGGAAGAGGGCTACCTGCGCTTTGTTGGCCGCGAGGATGATGTGATCACCTCTGCCGGCTATCGCATTGGCCCCTCGGAGATCGAGGATTGCCTGATGACCCATCCCGCCGTTGCGACCGTCGGCGTGGTGGGCAAACCCGATGCGCTCAGGACCGAGATCGTCAAGGCCTATGTGGTGCTCACCCCCGGCCAGACCACCACGGCGGAGGAGCTGCAGGCCTACGTCAAGCAGCGCCTCGCCAGCTATTCCTATCCCCGCGAGATCGCCTTTCTTGAGGCCCTGCCGATGACGGTGACGGGCAAGGTGATCCGCAAAGAGTTGAAACGCCGCGCGGCGGCGGAAGTGGAGGACCAGATCCAATGAAACTCCAATCCAAGGCAATGCCCTCTTCGGAAGGGTTTAAGCAAAACGTCGAGGCCCATCTGGCCGCGCTGGGCGAGATCAGTGCCGCTGCCGAGGCCGCGCGGATGGGCGGCGGTGAAGCCTCGCGCGCTCGGCACGAGGCGCGCGGCAAGATGCTGCCGCGCCGCCGGGTGGCGAACCTCTTGGACCCCGGCTCGCCCTTCCTTGAGATCGGTGCGACGGCGGCCCATGGCATGTATGAGGGCGCAGCCCCATCGGCCGGTGTGATCGCGGGCATTGGCCGGGTCGAGGGGCAAGAGGTCATGGTGGTCTGCAATGATGCCACCGTGAAGGGCGGTACCTATTATCCGATGACGGTCAAAAAACACCTGCGCGCGCAGGAGATCGCCGAGGAGAACAACCTGCCTTGCGTCTACCTCGTGGACTCGGGCGGCGCAAACCTGCCCAATCAGGACGAGGTCTTCCCCGATCGCGACCACTTTGGCCGGATTTTCTACAACCAAGCTCGGATGAGCGCGAAGGGTATTCCGCAGATCGCGGTTGTCATGGGCTCCTGCACCGCAGGCGGCGCCTATGTGCCTGCGATGTCGGACGTCACCATCATCGTCAAGGAACAGGGCACCATCTTCCTCGCCGGCCCGCCTCTGGTGAAGGCCGCCACGGGCGAGGTGGTCTCGGCCGAGGATCTCGGTGGCGGCGATGTGCACACAAGGCTTTCGGGCGTGGCCGATTACCTCGCCGAGGATGACGCCCATGCGCTGGCGCTGGCCCGCCGTGCGGTGAGCCACCTCAACCGCCAGAAGCCGCAGACGGTGAATTGGCAAAGCCCGGAAGAGCCCGCCTATGACCCCGAGGAAATCCTCGGCGTGGTGCCGGGCGATCTGCGCACGCCCTATGACATCCGCGAGGTGATCGCGCGTCTGGTCGATGGCTCGCGCTTTGACGAGTTCAAGCCGCGTTTTGGCGAGACGCTGGTCACCGGCTTTGCCCATGTCAAAGGCTGCCCGGTGGGGATCATCGCCAACAACGGCGTGCTGTTCTCCGAGGCCGCACAAAAGGGCGCGCATTTTGTCGAGCTTTGCAGCCAGCGCAAGATCCCGCTCCTGTTCCTGCAGAACATCACCGGCTTTATGGTGGGCCGCAAATACGAGAACGAAGGCATCGCGCGCCATGGGGCTAAGATGGTGACGGCGGTGGCTTCGACCAATGTGCCGAAGATCACCATGCTGGTTGGCGGCTCCTTTGGGGCGGGCAACTACGGCATGGCGGGGCGCGCCTATAGCCCTCGGTTCCTGTGGACCTGGCCCAACTCGCGCATCTCGGTGATGGGCGGCGAGCAGGCGGCGGGCGTGCTCGCCACAGTGAAACGAGACGCCATCGAACGGCAAGGCGGCGCGTGGAGCGCCGAGGAAGAGGCCAAGTTCAAGCAGCCGACGATCGACATGTTCGCGGAACAAAGCCATCCGCTCTACGCGTCGGCGCGGCTTTGGGATGATGGCATCATCGACCCGCGCAAAAGCCGCGATGTGCTGGCCCTCTCGCTCAGTGCCGCTCTGAACGCGCCCATCGAGGAGACGCGCTTCGGCGTCTTCCGGATGTGATCTTCATCTTCTCCTAAATATCCCGGGGGGCCGCCCATAGTGCGCCATTGGTTCAAGCCCAATGGGCGGCGGGTCAGCGCCCCCGGTCCGACGTTCCCAACAAAGGACCTGCCCGATGTTCAACAAGATCCTGATTGCCAACCGTGGCGAAATCGCCTGCCGCGTGATGGAAACCGCCCGCCGCCTGGGCGTGCGCACTGTCGCGGTCTATTCCGACGCCGACCGCAACGCCAAACATGTGGCCATGGCGGATGAGGCGCTTCACATCGGCCATGGCCCGGCGCCCAAGGACAGTTACCTGCTGCAGGACGAAATCCTCGCCGCGGCCAAGGCGACGGGGGCGCAGGGTATTCACCCCGGCTATGGCTTCCTGTCTGAAAACCCCGACTTTGTGGAAAAGGTCGAGGCGGCTGGCCTCGCTTTTATCGGCCCCTCGGCCTCTGCCATTCGGGCGATGGGTCTGAAGGACGCCGCCAAGGCCTTGATGGAACAGGCCGGCGTGCCGGTGGTGCCGGGCTATCACGGCGAGAACCAGGACGCGGGCTTCCTCGCCGAACAGGCGGCTCAGATCGGCTATCCGGTGCTGATCAAGGCGGTGGCCGGTGGCGGCGGCAAGGGCATGCGGCTGGTTGAGCAGCCAAAAGACTTTGCCGACGCACTGGCCTCGGCGCGAGGAGAGGCGACCACCGCCTTTGGCAATCCGGCGGTTCTGATCGAGAAATACATCCAGAAACCGCGCCATATCGAGGTGCAGGTCTTTGGCGATGGCACCCGCGCGGTGCATCTGTTTGAGCGCGATTGTTCCTTGCAGCGCCGCCATCAAAAGGTGATCGAGGAAGCGCCGGCACCCGGCATGACCGCAGAGATGCGCGCCGCCATGGGTCAGGCCGCTGTGCGCGCCGCCGAGGCCATTGGCTACGCGGGCGCTGGGACGGTGGAGTTCATCGTCGATGGCTCAAACGGTCTGCGCGCCGATGGCTTTTGGTTCATGGAGATGAACACCCGCCTGCAGGTGGAGCATCCGGTCACCGAGCTGATTACCGGCGTCGATCTGGTGGAATGGCAGCTGCGCGTCGCCTCGGGCGAGGCGCTGCCTGCACAGCAGGACGAGCTTACCATCACCGGCCACGCCTTTGAGGCGCGGCTTTATGCCGAGGATGTGCCAAAGGGCTTTTTGCCCGCCACTGGCACCCTGTCGCATCTGACCTTCCCGGCGGGCGTGCGCGCCGACAGCGGTGTGCGGGCAGGGGATACGATCAGCCCCTGGTATGATCCGATGATTGCCAAGGTCATAGTGCATGGCCCCTCGCGCGCGGCGGCGCTGCGGCAGCTGGACGATGCTTTGGCACGGACCGAAGTCGCGGGCACCGTGACCAACCTTGCCTTCCTCGGGGCCCTTGCGCGTCATGCGGGATTTGCCGCCGGGGATGTGGACACGGGCCTGATCGCCCGCGACCTCGACAGCCTTGCTGCCGCGCCGACGGTGACGGCGGCGCATAAGGCCGTGGCCGCAATGGCCGCGCTGGACCTGATCGCGGCGAAACCCGAAATGGGCTTCACCCTCTGGGCGGAGTTGCACCGCTCCGTGACCTTGGAAGTGCAGGGGGAGCGGTTTGACGCCATGGTTGAGGTCAGCGGCCCGGATCGGCAGGACTGGACCATCGGTGAGGAGAGCATCGTCGCCAATCGCACTGCGGCGGGCTGGGTGATCAACGGCAAGCCGCTGCCCCCCTTGGCTGTGGCGAATGGGACGGTCACGCTGTTTGACGCCTATGGCCTCAGTTTCGAGGTGATCGATCCTTTGGACCGTGATGCGGGCGCCTCTGGCGATGGCAACCTCATCGAGGCGCCGATGCCCGGTCTGGTCAAAGCCGTCTTCGCCGAAGCGGGCCAAGAGGTCAAAGAAGGTGACCGTCTGGCGATCCTTGAGGCGATGAAGATGGAGCATTCCCTTCTTGCCGCCCGCGATGGGGTGGTTGCAGAAGTGCTTGCGAAAGCCGACGATCAGGTGGAGGCTGGAGCGGCGTTGGTGCGTTTGGAGGCGGCAGAGGAGGCCTGATCCAAACAACCCCACGCCTCGGAACCCCAAGGGAGGACGGAACACCCATGAAAGACCGCGTCGAAATCTTCGAAGTGGGCCCGCGCGACGGGCTGCAGAACGAAAAACGCGACATCCCCGTTGCGGAAAAAGTGGCCCTTGTGGACACGTTGAGCCGGGCGGGGTTTAGCCGGATCGAAGTGGCGAGCTTCGTCTCCCCCAAATGGGTGCCGCAGATGGCGGGCAGCGCGGAGGTTCTGGCTGGGATCACCAAGGCCAAGGGCGTGCGCTATGCGGCGCTGACCCCGAATATGCGCGGCTATGAGGATGCTTTGGCGGCGCGGGCGGATGAGATCGCGATCTTTGCCTCGGCTTCCGAAGGGTTTTCACAGGCCAATATCAACGCCTCCATCGCCGAAAGCATCGAACGCTTCGCGCCGATTTTGGAAGCGGCGCGCCATATCGACCTGCCGGTGCGGGGCTATGTCTCTTGCGTGACCGATTGTCCCTACGATGGCGCGGTCTCTCCGGACAAAGTGGCTGAGGTGGCTGATAAGCTGTTCTCGATGGGCTGCTACGAGGTTTCCTTGGGCGATACGCTCGGGCAGGCCACGCCGGACAAGATCGCCAAGATGCTGATCGCGGTAAAAGACGTGGTGCCGGTGACACGCCTTGCCGGGCACTACCACGACACCGGTGGTCGGGCGATGGCCAATATCGATGCGTCGCTCTCCATGGGGGTGCGGGTGTTTGATGCGGCGGTTGGTGGGCTTGGCGGTTGTCCCTACGCGCCCGGCGCGGCTGGCAATGTGGCCACCGAGGCGGTGCATGAGCACCTCACCCGGCTCGGCTATGACACCGGACTTGACGGAGACGTTCTGCAAGAGGCGGCCCGGATGGCGCGCGCCATGCGCAGCATCCCGGCAGAGGCCTGACGGGCCTCAAAGAACCTAGGAAAACAAGGACCCTAAGAGCCATGTATGACACGCTCGACCTCAGCCGCGATGACCGCGGTGTGGCGACCCTCACCCTCAATCGCCCTGAAAAGCACAATGCGATGTCGGGGCAGATGCTGCAGGAGCTGCAGGCCGCAGCCCGCGCGCTGGCGGCGGATAAATCGGTGCGTGTGGTGGTTCTGACCGGCGCAGGAAAGAGCTTCTGCGCCGGGGGCGACCTCAGTTGGATGCAGGCCCAGATGGCGGCCGATGCCGAGACGCGGGGCCGCGAGGCGCGGGTCCTGGCTGAGATGCTCAACCTGTTGAACACGCTGCCGCAACCGCTCATCGGGCGGCTTCAGGGCAATGCCTTTGGCGGCGGGGTGGGGATGGCTTCGGTCTGTGATGTGGCGATCGGGGTCGATACTCTCAAGATGGGTCTGACCGAGACGCGACTGGGTCTGATCCCCGCCACCATCGGCCCCTATGTGATCGCCCGTATGGGCGAGGCACGGGCGCGGCGGGTGTTCATGTCGGCGCGTCTTTTTGGTGCAGCGGAGGCGGTCGAATTGGGGCTTCTGGCCAAGGCGGTGCCCGCCGACTCACTTGATGCGGCAATCGAAGCAGAAGTTGCGCCATACCTCGAATGTGCGCCCGGTGCGGTGGCCGAAGCCAAGGCCTTGGCCCGCGCATTGGGCCCTCGGATCGACGATTCCGTCATCGATGCCACAATTTCCGCGCTGGTCACCCGTTGGGAAAGTGCCGAAGCCGAGGAGGGCATCGGTGCCTTCTTTGAAAAACGGCGCCCAAGCTGGCAAGGGAAATAAGGGCTTTTCACGCGGATTTCAGGAAACGGGCGCAAGCGATTTGCGCCCGTTTTTTATGCGCCATAATCCGACAAAAACCCTAGGAAACTAAGGTGTTGTGGCCTCTATGCGAAACACACCCATAAAGCGTCTTTCATTAACTTCCCCTTGGTTGACGGTGGTAGGGGACGGGAGTAGTAACGGCCCAAGTCAACACGCCAATTGACGGCGCGCGTGCACATTCTGCCGCGTGCGCGGAAAGGAGCCACTCGTGGAAGAGATGTTGCGGGAGTACCTCCCCATCCTGGTGTTTTTGGCCGTCGCCATTGGTCTCGGTCTCGTTCTTATTCTTGCTGCCGTGATCGTCGCGGTGCGCAATCCTGATCCCGAAAAAGTCAGCGCCTATGAATGCGGCTTCAACGCATTTGACGATGCGCGGATGAAATTCGACGTGCGCTTCTATCTGGTGTCGATTCTTTTCATCATCTTCGACCTCGAGATCGCCTTCCTGTTCCCCTGGGCCGTGGGCTTCCGGGATATCAGCGACATCGGCTTCTGGTCGATGATGGTGTTCTTGGGCGTGCTGACCATCGGCTTTGCCTATGAGTGGAAGAAAGGGGCACTGGAATGGGAGTGATGACCGGAGCGAACACCGCTGGTGTCGACAAGGAAATGGTCACCCAGGCCCTGAACGCCGAGCTTCAGGACAAGGGTTTTCTGCTGACCTCTGCTGAGGACATCATCAACTGGGCCCGGACTGGCTCCCTGCACTGGATGACCTTTGGTCTGGCGTGCTGCGCGGTTGAGATGATGCACACCTCCATGCCGCGCTACGACGCTGAGCGCTTCGGCATCGCGCCGCGCGCCTCCCCGCGTCAGTCCGACGTGATGATCGTCGCAGGCACGCTGACCAACAAAATGGCGCCCGCGCTGCGCAAGGTCTATGACCAGATGCCCGAGCCGCGTTACGTGATCTCGATGGGCTCCTGCGCCAATGGCGGTGGCTACTATCACTACAGCTATTCCGTGGTGCGCGGCTGTGACCGGATCGTTCCGGTCGACATCTACGTTCCCGGCTGCCCCCCGACCGCTGAGGCGCTGCTTTACGGCCTCATGCAGCTGCAGCGCAAAATCCGCCGCACCGGCACGCTGGTTCGCTAAGGCAGGAGAGACAGATGACCCAAGCCCTGCAAGATCTTGGCCACCAGATCGAAGCCAAGCGCCCCGAATGTGTGATCTCTTGGGAGATCGCCCATGGTGAGCTGAACATCGACGTGAAGCCTTCGAACCTCGAAGGCTTTATCGAGTTCCTGCGCGCCGACAGTGCCTGCAAATTCTCGACTCTCGTGGACATCACCGCCGTCGACTACCCCGAGCGCGCCAAGCGTTTCGACGTGGTCTACCACCTGCTGTCCATGTACCAGAACCAGCGCATCCGCCTGCGGGCCTCGATCCGCGAAGAGGATATGGTGCCCTCCATCGTTGACGTGCATCCCTCGGCCAACTGGTTCGAGCGCGAAGTCTTTGACATGTTCGGCATCCTGTTCACCGGCCACCCGGACCTGCGTCGTCTCTTGACGGACTACGGTTTCCGCGGTCACCCGCTGCGCAAGGATTTCCCGACCACTGGCTATACCGAGGTCCGTTACGACGAGGCGCAAAAGCGCGTGGTCTACGAACCCGTTAGCTTGGTGCAGGAATACCGCCAGTTTGACTTTATGTCCCCGTGGGAAGGTGCTGATTACATCCTTCCGGGTGACGAGAAAAAAGAAGGGGCGAAGTGATGATGGACGGCTCCAAAGGTTTCGACGACGCCCAGACGGGCGAGCAGAAGATCCGTAACTTCAACATCAACTTCGGCCCGCAGCACCCTGCGGCGCACGGCGTGTTGCGTCTTGTCCTCGAGCTCGATGGCGAGATCGTGGAACGCTGCGACCCGCATATCGGCCTGCTGCATCGCGGCACCGAAAAGCTGATGGAAAGCCGCACCTACCTGCAGAACCTGCCGTATTTCGACCGCCTCGACTATGTGGCGCCGATGAACCAGGAACATGCATGGTGTCTGGCGATTGAAAAGCTGACCGGCGTGGAAGTGCCCCGTCGTGCCTCGCTGATTCGGGTGCTTTATTCCGAGATTGGCCGCATTCTGAACCACCTTCTAAACGTGACCACTCAGGCCATGGACGTGGGCGCGCTGACGCCGCCGCTCTGGGGCTTTGAAGAGCGCGAAAAGCTGATGATTTTCTACGAGCGGGCCTGTGGTGCGCGTCTGCACGCGGCTTATTTCCGCCCGGGTGGTGTGCATCAGGATCTGCCGGACGAGCTTCTGGACGATATCGAGGAATGGGCGATCGAATTCCCCAATGTCCTCGCGGATATCGACGGGCTGCTCACGGAAAACCGCATCTTCAAACAGCGTAACGCCGACATCGGCATCGTGACCGAAGATGACATTCAGAAATACGGCTTCTCCGGCGTGATGGTGCGTGGCTCGGGCCTCGCATGGGACCTGCGTCGTGCGCAGCCCTACGAGTGCTATGACGAGTTCGACTTCCAGATCCCCGTCGGCAAGAACGGTGACTGCTACGACCGCTACCTCGTCCGCATGGAAGAGATGCGCCAGTCGCTGTCGATCATTCGTCAAGCCATCCACAAGCTGCGCGAAGCCACTGGCGACGTGCTGGCCCGTGGCAAGCTGACCCCGCCGAAACGCGGTGACATGAAGCGCTCGATGGAGAGCCTGATCCACCACTTCAAACTCTACACCGAAGGCTTCCACGTGCCCGCCGGTGAGGTTTACGCCGCCGTTGAGGCGCCGAAGGGTGAGTTTGGCGTCTATCTGGTCGCCGATGGCACCAACAAACCCTATCGCGCCAAGCTGCGCGCCCCGGGCTTCCCGCACCTGCAGGCGATGGATCACGTCGCCAAGGGTCACCAGCTCGCGGATGTCGCCGCCATCATCGGCACCATGGACATCGTTTTTGGAGAGATTGACCGCTAATGCTCCGTCGTCTGCATTCCGAACAACCCGAAAGCTTTGCCTTCACGCCCGCCAACCAGGCTTGGGCGGAGGCTCAGATGACCAAATACCCCGAAGGCCGTCAGGCCTCGGCGGTGATTCCGATCCTGTGGCGTGCCCAGGAACAGGAAGGCTGGATCTCCAAGCCCGCGCTGGAATATGTCGCCGATATGCTCGGAATGGCCTATATCCGCGTGCTCGAGGTGGCCTCCTTCTACTTCATGTTCCAACTGCAGCCGACCGGCTCGGTCGCGCATGTTCAGATCTGCGGCACCACCTCCTGCATGATCTGCGGCGCTGAAGACCTGATCGCGGTCTGCAAGGACAAGATCGCGCCGAAGCCCTTTACCCTCTCGGCGGACGGCAAGTTCACCTGGGAAGAGGTGGAGTGCCTGGGCTCTTGCACCAACGCGCCGATGGCGCAGATCGGCAAAGACTACTTTGAGGATCTGACCACCGCGAGTTTCACCCAGCTGCTCGACGATCTCGCAGCGGGCAAACCCGTGGTTCCCGGCCCGATGAACGGTCGCTATGCGGCAGAGCCGAAGGGTGGGCTGACCTCGCTGACCGAATACGAAGCTGGTAAGCCGCAGTACAACGCCTCTGCAGAGCTCGCGACCACCATCGGTGACAGCGTGAAGCGTATTCAGGGTGACGAAGTTCCGCTGCTGACCCCTTGGGTTGGCAAGGACGGCGTGGTTGCTGGCCGTGCGGCCGCAGAGCCCACTCCGGCGGCACCGGAGCGTCCGAAACCTGCGGCGAAGCAGGCTGAGGAAGCCAAAAAGGCGCCTGCGAAGAAATCCGCCGCTGCGGAGCCTGCGCAACCCGAAGCCGCGGCTGCCGCCGTGACTGAAGAAGAAGCGCCCGAGGTTCTGACCGCCGCCCGTGATGGCAAGGCGGACAACCTCAAGCTCTTGAAAGGTGTTGGCCCGAAGCTGGAAGAGACCCTGAATAGCCTCGGGTTCTACCACTACGACCAGATCGCCGCTTGGACCGAAGCGCAGGTCGCTTGGGTTGATGCGCGCCTGAAGTTCAAAGGCCGCATCGAGCGGGACGGCTGGATCGAACAGGCCAAGCAACTGGCCGCGGGCGAAGAAACCGATTTCGCAAAAGCCGCCAAAAAAGACGGCCGCTACGAAGACTGACCCACCTCTCTGCGCGTGTCAAAGCGGGCAGGGGGCAACCACCAATAGGACCCGATGACGACGGATAAGGAACAAGCATTTGCCCGCAAGGGCCGCGTGACCGGATTGGTCATTGCAGGGGGCGGGATCGCCGCGATGCTGGCACCTTGGATTGTCACGGTCCTCGGCCTCGAACGCCGTTACGAGATGCTGATCTATTTCGGCTCTCTTGCGGCCTTCGTCTGGGCCATGGTGAACATCTATCAACTCTGGCGCATGCGTCAGGACAACTAAAGGTAGGCAGACATGCTGAAAGACCAGGACCGGATCTTTACCAACCTTTACGGGATGCATGAGCGCACGCTGGCGGGCGCAAAGAAGCGTGGCCATTGGGATGGCACCGCTGGGATCATCGAAAAGGGTCGGGACTGGATCATCCAGACCATGAAGGACTCCGGTCTGCGTGGCCGCGGCGGTGCGGGCTTCCCCACCGGCCTCAAGTGGTCCTTCATGCCGAAGGAAAGCGACGGTCGTCCGTCCTATCTGGTCATCAACGCCGATGAATCCGAGCCGGGCACCTGTAAAGACCGCGAAATCATGCGCCACGATCCGCACACGCTGATCGAAGGTGCGCTGATTGCCTCTTTCGCGATGAACGCCCACACCTGCTACATCTACCTGCGCGGCGAATATATTCGCGAGCGTGAGGCGCTGCAGGCGGCCATCGACGAGTGCTACGACAAAGGTCTTCTGGGCAAGAACGCGGCGGGCTCCGGCTGGGATTTCGACTGCTTCCTGCACCACGGCGCGGGCGCCTATATCTGCGGTGAAGAAACCGCGCTGATCGAAAGCCTTGAGGGCAAAAAGGGCATGCCCCGCATGAAGCCGCCGTTCCCGGCGGGTGCGGGTCTTTATGGCTGCCCGACCACGGTGAACAACGTGGAATCCATCGCCGTTGTGCCGACCATCCTGCGCCGCGGCGCTGAGTGGTTTGCGGGATTTGGCCGTCCGAACAACGCGGGCACCAAGCTCTTTGCGATCTCCGGCCACGTCAACAACCCCTGTGTGGTTGAAGAGGCGATGTCGATCTCCTTTGAGGAGCTGATCGAGAAGCATTGCGGCGGCATCCGTGGCGGCTGGGACAACCTTCTGGCGGTGATCCCCGGCGGCTCTTCCGTGCCCTGTGTGCGCGGCGAGAAGATGAAAGACGCCATCATGGACTTTGACTACCTGCGTGGCGAGCTGGGCTCTGGCCTCGGCACCGCGGCGGTCATCGTGATGGACAAGCAGACCGACATCGTGAAAGCGATCTGGCGTCTGTCCAAGTTCTACAAGCACGAAAGCTGCGGCCAGTGTACGCCGTGCCGCGAAGGTACCGGCTGGATGATGCGCGTCATGGACCGTCTGGTCAAAGGCGAGGCGGAGCTGGAAGAGATCGACATGCTGTGGGACGTGACCAAGCAGGTCGAAGGCCACACCATCTGCGCGCTTGGCGACGCGGCGGCTTGGCCGATCCAGGGTCTGATCCGCAACTTCCGCGAGGAAATCGAAGACCGCATCAAAGCACAAAAGTCGGGCCGTACCGGCGCGATGGCGGCGGAGTAATCCGGGGTATGGCGATGCGGACTGGCTTCACTCTTTCCATGATCGTGGTCGCAGGGCTTGCCCTGACGGCCTGCGGCAAAATCAACGAAAGCAAGCGCGAACGTTTCGACGGCGTGCCCTTTCGTGTGAGCGCCAAGGCGATCAACAAGAAAGAGACGCTGGCGAACTTCGTGGTCAAAGTGGTGGATGCCACCAAATCCCAGCGCGGCGCGCTGGAGGCGGCCCATCACGAGGCGACCCGCTACTGCATCGAAAACTACGGCACCTCGAAATTCGACTGGACCAATATCACGGTCGGTGAAGAGGGCTCTTACGCGCTGCAACTGGACAAGGGCGACGGCATCTTCACGGGAACCTGCAAACCGTGATCTGCGCGTCGGCATATCATGGCCGGTCGGGCGCGGTGCTATTGCATAACAGCACGGACTCCACAGGTGGTTTCACAGAACTCACCAAGGAGACTGTGATGACATCTGCACCCAAACCCCGTCTGGCCGCGCTGGCGGCTGTTGCCTCTGTTGCTTTGGCAGCGAGCGCCTCTGCAGGGGAGGCAAAGCCCTCGCTGCGGGATGTGCCGGAGATCGAAAACCCGCTGTTTGCCGTCGCGGTCGCAAGCGAAGTCGCCGATCAATGCGATCGTCTCGCGCCGCGCACGCTCAAGGGGTTGAGTGAGCTTTACCGGATCAAGGGCCGTGCCAACGCTCTTGGCTACTCCGATCAGGAGATCCGGGCCTACATTAAATCGGACCAGGAGAAATCCCGTATGCGCGCCAAGGGCGAGCGCCTGCTGACGCAGGAAGGGGTCAAGCTGGACCAACCGGAAACCTTCTGCAGCTACGGGCTGGCAGAGATCAAGAAAAACAGCGCGATCGGCGTGTTACTGAGGGCGAAATAGACCATGTCTGACCTCCGCAAGATCAACATTGACGGAAACGAGATCGAAGTCGACGGGGCGATGACCCTGATCCAGGCCTGTGAGGTCGCCGGGATTGAAATCCCGCGCTTCTGCTATCACGAGCGCCTGTCGATTGCCGGCAACTGCCGCATGTGCCTCGTGGAGGTTGTGGGCGGCCCGCCGAAACCGGCTGCCTCCTGCGCCATGCAGGTGCGCGACCTGCGCCCCGGGCCGGAAGGTCAGGCGCCTCAGGTGAAGACCAATTCGCCGATGGTGAAAAAGGCGCGTGAGGGCGTGATGGAGTTCCTCCTGATCAACCACCCGCTCGATTGCCCGATCTGTGACCAGGGCGGCGAATGCGACCTGCAGGATCAGGCGATGGCCTATGGCGTTGACTTCTCTCGCTTCCGCGAGCCGAAGCGCGCAGTGGACGATCTGAACCTCGGCCCGCTCGTCGGCACTGCGATGACCCGCTGCATCTCCTGCACCCGCTGCGTGCGCTTCACGACCGAGGTCGCGGGCATCTCCCAGATGGGCCAGACCGGCCGCGGCGAGGATGCGGAGATCACCTCCTATCTGAACGAGACGCTGGATTCGAACCTGCAGGGCAATATCATTGACCTCTGCCCGGTTGGTGCGCTGACCTCGAAGCCCTATGCCTTTACCGCCCGCCCGTGGGAGCTGACCAAGACCGAAACCATCGACGTGATGGACGCGCTTGGCTCAAACATCCGCGTGGACACCAAGGGCCGCGAAGTGATGCGCATTCTGCCGCGCAACCATGATGGCGTGAACGAAGAGTGGATCTCCGACAAGACCCGCTTTGTCTGGGACGGTCTGCGTCGCCAGCGTCTGGACCGCCCCTATGTGCGCGTGGATGGCAAGCTGAAGCCCGCCACTTGGCCCGAGGCGCTGGGGGTTGTGGCCTCCGCGATGAAGGGCAAGAAGGTTGCCGGTCTGAT
Organism: Epibacterium sp.; assembly: GCA_048263945.1. GTDB lineage: Bacteria > Pseudomonadota > Alphaproteobacteria > Rhodobacterales > Rhodobacteraceae > Epibacterium. The sequence continues at coordinate 192,199 of JBLXDQ010000001.1, forward strand.
CGGTGATCTGGTCCCGGTTGAGGCGGCTTTTGCGCTGAAACAGCTGATCGAAGGTCTCGGCGGCAAGGTCGAAGCCCGTACTGACAATGCGCGCCTGCCGATTGGCAACCGCGCCGGTTATGCGGGTACCGCGACTATCGAAGATATCGACAGCGCGAAGTTCATCCAGCTGATTGGCACCAACCCGCGCGAAGAAGCGCCGGTGCTGAACGCCCGCATTCGCAAAGCTTGGTTGAAGGGCGCACAAGTTGGCCTCGTTGGCCCGGCTGCGGATCTCACCTATGACTACGCCCATGTCGGCACCGACCGCGCGGCGCTGGAAGGCCTGCTTGGCAAGGAATATGGCGCTGTCAAAGACGCGCCGTCCGTGGTGATCGTGGGGCAGGGCGCTCTGCGTGAGGCTGACGGTCTGGCGGTTCTGGCTGCGGCTCAGAAACTGGCGACAGACACCGGTTCCAAACTGATGATCCTGCACACCGCCGCCTCGCGCGTTGGGGCAATGGACATTGGTGCGGTGACCGAAGGCGGCATGGCAGCGGCCATCGACGGGGCAGAGGTGATCTACAACCTCGGCGCCGATGAGGTCGAAATCGACGCAGGTGCTTTTGTGATCTACCAAGGCTCGCACGGCGACCGTGGCGCACACCGCGCCGACGTGATCCTGCCGGGCGCTGCCTATACCGAAGAGAACGGTCTCTTCGTCAACACCGAGGGTCGTCCGCAGCTCGCCATGCGCGCTGGCTTCGCTCCTGGTGAGGCGAAAGAAAACTGGGCGATCCTGCGGGCTCTGTCCGCAGAACTGGATGCAAAACTGCCCTACGACAGCCTGGCGCAACTGCGCTCCGCGCTGATCGCAGAAGTGCCGCATCTGGCAAAGATCGACCAAGTGATCGAGAACGAAGGCGAGGCCCTCGCGGTGGAGAAACTCGGCAAGGCCGACTTCCTGCCCGCGGTCAAGGACTTCTACCTGACCAACCCGATCGCCCGCGCCTCGCAACTGATGGCAGAGCTCTCTGCCGGCGCCAAAGCGCGTCGCGAGACCAAGATCGCGGCCGAGTGATCCGCCGGGTCCTCATATCGCCCCTAGCCCTCGTGCTTGCGCTCGCTGCCTGTGAACCGGGCAGCGCCGTAAGCCGGGCTGCGCCGGAATATCTAGGCGTTGGCACCAGCCTCCTTGAGGGGGATTTGGTGCAATTTCACCTGACGATGGACCGGGTTTCGGGCGAAGAGGACCTGAACGACTATGCCGAATGTGCGGCCGCGCAATATGCGTTGATCCGCGGATACGGCTTTGCGCGTCACGTGCGCACAAAAATGAAACAAGAGGGTGGCATTTGGGAGGCAGATGCTGTCTACACCATCTCGCCAGCTCTCCCGCGCGGTTTGCGCACTATCGACGCCGAAGTCGTGGTCGCGAATTGCGAGGCTAACGGAATACCTACGGTGTGAGGACCTATGGCTGATTTCTTTAACACCCCCGGCGGCATCGCCATCATGATCCTGGCGCAAACCCTTGCGGTTGTTGCCTTTGTGATGATCTCGCTGCTGTTCCTGGTCTACGGGGACCGCAAGATCTGGGCTGCGGTTCAGATGCGTCGCGGTCCCAACGTCGTGGGCATCTTCGGTCTGTTGCAGACCGTGGCGGACGCCTTGAAATATGTGGTGAAAGAGGTGGTGATCCCCGCCGGTTCCGACCGGGCCGTGTTCATCCTCGCGCCGCTGACCTCCTTTGTGTTGGCGATGATCGCCTGGGCGGTGATCCCGTTCAACGACACATGGGTGCTCTCGGACATCAACGTCGCCATCCTCTATGTCTTCGCGGTCTCCTCGCTTGAGGTTTACGGCGTGATCATGGGCGGCTGGGCGTCGAACTCTAAATATCCCTTCCTCGGGAGCTTGCGCTCTGCGGCACAGATGATCTCCTACGAGGTCTCCATAGGCCTCATCATCATCGGTGTGATCCTCTCCACCGGCTCGATGAACTTTGGCGATATCGTGCGCGCGCAGGACGGCAACGCGGGCCTGTTCAACTGGTACTGGCTGCCGCACTTCCCGATGGTCTTCCTGTTCTTCATCTCCGCGCTTGCGGAAACCAACCGCCCGCCGTTCGACCTTCCGGAAGCGGAATCCGAACTGGTGGCTGGCTATCAGGTGGAATACTCCTCCACGCCGTTCCTCTTGTTCATGGCCGGTGAATATATCGCCATCTTCCTGATGTGCGCGCTCACCTCGCTGTTGTTCTTCGGCGGCTGGCTCTCGCCGGTGCCCTTCCTGCCGGACAGCCCGCTGTGGATGGTCGCCAAGATGGCCTTCTTCTTCTTCCTCTTCGCAATGGTCAAAGCCATCACCCCGCGTTACCGCTACGACCAACTGATGCGTCTAGGCTGGAAAGTCTTCCTGCCGTTCTCGCTGGTCTGGGTGGTGTTTGTTGCCTTTGCCGCACGTTTCGATTGGTTCTGGGGGGCATTTGCCCGCTGGACGACCGGAGGCTGATATGACGCAGATCGATTATACCCGCGCCGCCAAATACTTCCTGCTGCAGGATTTCTGGGTCGGCTTCAAACTGGGCCTGAAGTATTTCTTCGCGCCCAAGGCGACCCTGAACTACCCGCACGAGAAGGGCCCGCTGTCTCCGCGCTTCCGGGGTGAGCACGCGCTGCGTCGCTACCCCAATGGCGAGGAACGCTGCATCGCTTGCAAACTCTGCGAGGCGATCTGCCCGGCGCAGGCCATCACCATCGACGCCGAACCGCGTGAAGACGGCAGCCGCCGCACCACGCGCTACGACATCGATATGACCAAATGCATCTACTGCGGTTTCTGCCAGGAAGCCTGCCCGGTGGACGCCATCGTCGAGGGCCCGAATTTTGAGTTCGCGACCGAGACCCGCGAGGAGCTGTTCTACGACAAGGACAAGCTTTTGGCGAATGGCGAGCGCTGGGAAGCAGAGATCGCCCGCAACCTTGAGCTGGACGCGCCATACCGATGAGCGACACGCCGAAAAACCCCTTCGAAGCCATGATGCTTCAGGCGCAGGAGATGGCAAAGGCCCTGAACCCTGCGCTGGAGAGTTTCTCGCCCAAGGGGTTCGAGGCGCTCTGGCCCACCATGCCCAAAGAGGTCATGGAAATGATGTTTGGCAATGCCGTCAACAAAGATGGCCTTGATGCCAAGACCCGGCTTTTGCTCACATTGGCCGGGTTGACCATGCAGGGCGCACAGGCGGATACCGCCGTGCGTCAGACCGTGCGCCACGCTCTTGAGGCGGGCGCGAAGAAACAAGAGATCGTTGAAACGATCGGACAAATGTCGGTGTTCGCCGGCATCCCGGCCATGACCCGCGCCATGGATTTGGCCCAGGATGTCATGGACGCCAAAGGGGACGATGAGACATGAGCGTTTTTGCCTTTTACCTCTTCGCCATCAGCGCCATCACCGGCGGGCTGTTCACTGTGATCAGCCGCCAGCCGGTGCACTCGGTGCTGTGGCTGATCCTGGCCTTCATTTCCTCGGCCGGGCTGTTTGTTTTGCTGGGCGCCGAATTCGTCGCCATGCTGCTGGTGATCGTCTATGTGGGCGCGGTGGCGGTTCTGTTCCTCTTCGTCGTGATGATGCTCGACGTGGACTTTGCCGAACTCAAGGCCGAGATGGCCCGCTACATGCCGCTGGCACTGCTGATCGCGCTGGTGATCCTGATGCAGTTCGTGATCGCCTACGGGTCTTGGGAAAGCGCCCATGACGTGGCGGCGAACCTGAGCCAGCCGATCCCGGCTGACCGCCATAACACCGAGGCACTTGGCCTCATCATCTACGACCAATATTTCCTTCTGTTCCAGCTAGCGGGTCTGATCCTTCTGGTGGCCATGATCGGTGCCATCGTTTTGACCCTGCGCCACCGCCAGGATGTGAAGCGTCAGGACGTTCTCGCCCAGATGTACCGCGACCCGGCCACCGCGATGGAGCTCAAGGATGTGAAACCGGGGCAGGGGCTTTGATAGGAACATGATCGGACTTGAACATTACCTGACCGTCGCGGCGACGCTGTTCGTCATCGGCATCTTCGGGCTCTTCCTGAACCGCAAGAACGTGATCATTCTCTTGATGAGCATCGAATTGATGCTCCTCGCGGTGAACATCAACCTCGTCGCCTTTTCGTCGTTCCTCGGCGATCTGGTGGGGCAGGTGTTCACGCTGTTCGTGCTGACCGTTGCTGCCGCTGAGGCCGCGATTGGCCTTGCGATCCTCGTCTGCTTCTTCCGGAACCGCGGCACCATCGCTGTCGAAGACATCAACGTGATGAAGGGCTAACTCTGATGGAAACCACCCTCCTCTTTGCCCCGCTCGTCGGATCGCTGATCTGTGGCTTTGGCCACAAGATCATCGGCGAGAAGGCGGCCACTGTGACCGCGACGGGTCTGCTGTTCTTTGCAGCGATCCTGTCTTGGATCACCTTCCTGTCCTTCGATCCTTCGGCGTATGAAAACGGCACCTATACCAAGGAAATCTTCACCTGGATCCAATCCGGGTCGCTGGATACCTCCTGGCAGTTCCGGGTTGACCGCCTGACCACGATCATGCTGATCGTGATCACCTCGGTCTCGAGCCTCGTGCACCTTTATTCCTTCGGCTACATGGATCACGATCCGCAGTGGAAGGATGGCGAGAGCTATAAGCCGCGCTTCTTTGCCTATCTGTCCTTCTTCACCTTTGCGATGCTGATGCTGGTGACCTCTGACAACTTGGTTCAGATGTTCTTCGGCTGGGAAGGCGTGGGTGTGGCCTCCTATCTGCTGATCGGTTTCTACTACCGCAAGCCCTCTGCCGGTGCAGCGGCGATGAAAGCCTTTATCGTCAACCGTGTGGGTGACTTTGGCTTTGCGCTGGGGATCTTCGGCCTGTTCCAGCTCACTGACAGCATCAACTTTGCCGATATCTTTGCGGCGACCCCGATGCTGGCGGAAACCTCTGTTCATTTCCTGTGGACCGAGTGGAATGCGGCGAACCTTCTGGCCTTCCTCTTGTTTGTCGGCGCGATGGGTAAATCGGCGCAGCTGATCCTGCACACCTGGCTGCCGGACGCGATGGAAGGCCCGACCCCGGTGTCGGCGCTGATCCACGCGGCAACCATGGTGACCGCGGGCGTCTTCCTCGTCTGCCGCATGTCGCCCTTGATGGAAGTGGCCCCGCAAGCGACCGCCTTTATCACCGTGCTCGGTGCGACGACTGCGTTCTTTGCCGCCACCGTGGGTCTGGTGCAGACCGACATCAAGCGTGTCATCGCCTATTCGACCTGTTCGCAGCTTGGCTACATGTTTGTGGCTGCCGGCGTGGGCATGTATTCGGCGGCGATGTTCCACCTGTTCACGCACGCTTTCTTTAAGGCGATGCTGTTCCTTGGCGCGGGCTCCGTGATCCACGCGATGCACCACGAGCAGGACATGATGAACTACGGTGGTCTGCGCAAAAAGATCCCCTATACATTTGCGGCGATGATGATCGGCACTCTGGCCATCACCGGCGTTGGGATCCCGCTGACCCATATCGGTTTTGCCGGCTTCCTGTCGAAAGACGCCATCATCGAGAGCGCCTATGCGGGCGGGTCCATGTATGGCTTCTGGATGCTGGTGATCGCAGCGGCGATGACCTCCTTCTACTCTTGGCGTCTGATTTTCCTGACCTTCTACGGCAAGCCGCGCGGCGACAAGCATACGCATGATCACGCGCATGAAAGCCCGATGGTCATGTTGATCCCGCTCGGCGTACTGGCGCTTGGCGCCGTGTTCTCCGGAATGCTCTGGTACAACAGCTTCTTCGGTCATGCCGATAAAGTGGGCGCCTTCTACGGGATCCCGGTTGCCGAAGCAGGCATGCATGGCGAAGAGGCCGCACATGGCGAGGCCGCAGGTCACGGTGAAGCCACCGAAGCCCATGCGGCCGACACCGGTCATGCAGCGGAAGCCACCCATGGTGAGGCTGCCGATCACGGTGCCGCAGCCGAAGGGGAACATCACGTGGCCTTTGCAGGTCATCCGGGGCAGGGCGCGCTTTACATTGCGCCGGGCAACACGGTGCTTGAGGACGCCCATGCGACTCCGGCTTGGGTGAAGGTCTCCCCCTTCATCGCAATGCTCGGTGGTTTGCTGCTGGCGATCCTGTTCTACATCGTGAACCCGGAGCTGCCGAAGCGTCTCGCGGCGCAGCAGCGTCCGCTCTACCTGTTCCTCAAGAACAAGTGGTACTTTGACGAGCTCTACAATGTGGTCTTTGTCAAACCCGCACTCGCGATCGGCAAGTTCTTCTGGAAGAAGGGCGATGGCAAGACCATCGACGGCTTCCTGAACGGTGTCGCGATGGGGATCGTGCCCTTCTTCACCCGTCTCGCTGGCCGGGCCCAGTCCGGTTACATCTTTACTTACGCCTTCTATATGGTGCTCGGCATTGCTGTGCTGATCACCTGGATGTCGATCGGCGGAGGATCGCACTGATGGATAATATTCTCTCCATCGTAACCTTCATCCCCGCGCTCGCGGCGGCCGTCATGGCCCTGTTGATGCGCGGCAACGATGAGGCGGCGCAACGCAACGCCAAATATGTGGCGTTGATCGCCACCACCGTTACCTTCTTTGTTAGCCTGTTCATCTACTTCGGCTTTGATCCCGCCAATACCGACTTCCAGTTTGTGGAAGAGCAGGAGTGGATCTTTGGGCTGAAGTATAAAATGGGCGTCGACGGCATCTCCGTGCTGTTTGTGATGCTGACCACCTTCGTGATGCCGCTGACCATTCTGGCCAGCTGGGGTGTCTCCACCCGCGTCAAGGAATATATGATCGCCTTCCTGGTGCTGGAGACGCTGATGCTCGGCGTGTTCATGGCGCTGGATCTGGTGCTCTTCTATATGTTCTTTGAAGCCGGCCTGATCCCGATGTTCCTGATCATCGGCATCTGGGGCGGTAAGGACCGCATCTACGCTTCGTTCAAATTCTTCCTCTACACCTTCTTCGGCTCCGTGCTGATGCTGGTGGCGATGGTGACCATGTACTTTGATGCGGGCACCACCGATATTGTGAAGCTTCTGAGCCATGAGTTCTCCTACGCGAGCTTTGACCTCCTCGGCATTCACGTGCTGGGCGGCATGCAGACGCTGCTGTTCCTCGCTTTCTTCGCCTCCTTCGCGGTGAAGATGCCGATGTGGCCGGTGCACACCTGGTTGCCGGACGCGCACGTTCAGGCGCCGACCGCAGGCTCGGTTGTTCTGGCGGCGATCCTGTTGAAGATGGGCGGCTACGGCTTCCTGCGCTTCAGCTTGCCGATGTTCCCGGTGGGCTCTGAGGTGATGTCTGACCTGATCCTGTGGATGTCGGCGATTGCCATCGTCTACACCTCGCTCGTCGCGATGGTGCAGGAAGACATGAAGAAACTGATCGCTTACTCCTCGGTTGCACACATGGGCTTTGTGACCATGGGGATCTTTGCTGCAAACCAGCAGGGTGTCGACGGCGCGATCTTCCAGATGCTGAGCCACGGCTTCATCTCTGCCGCGCTCTTCCTCTGCGTCGGCGTGATCTATGACCGCATGCACACGCGCGATATCGACGCCTATGGCGGCCTCGTGATCCGCATGCCGGCCTATGCGCTTGTGTTTATGTTCTTCACCATGGGCAACGTCGGCCTGCCGGGCACCTCGGGCTTTATCGGGGAATTCCTGACCCTGATGGGCACCTTCCAGGAAAACACCTGGGTGGCCTTTGTGGCGACATCCGGCGTGATCTTCTCGGCGGGCTATGCGCTGTGGCTCTACCGTCGGGTGGTCTTTGGCGACCTGATCAAGGAAAGCCTCAAGACCATTCAAGACATGACCGCCCGTGAACGCTGGATCTTTGTGCCGCTCGTGGTCATGACCATTCTCCTCGGTGTCTACCCTGTGGTTGTCACCGATGTGATCGGGCCGTCGACCGAGGCGCTGGTCACTTCTGTCAACACCGCCGTCGCTGACGCGGGCTTCCTCACCGAGGCAGCCGACGTCGACGTCGCCGCCACCAACTCCCACTAAGGAGCCTTAGAGATGCAAGCTGATCTCTCCGTGATCCTGCCCGAGATCATCCTCGCCATCTACGTGATGGCGGCGTTGATCGGGGCCGTTTACACCGCCAAGGACAAGCTGGCGCCGATGCTCGTGTGGGTCACCGCCGCGCTGATGGTGGTGCTCGGGGTCTGGATCGGAACCTCTGGCGAGGGTTCGACCGTGGCCTTTGGCGGCATGATCGTCGACGATGCCTTCTCGCGCTTTGCCAAAGTGGCGATCCTTTTGTCCGCCTCCGCCGTGATGGTGATGGGGCAGGACTATATGTCCAAGCGCGGCATGCTGCGCTTTGAATACCCGCTCTTGGTGGCGCTCTCCGCCATCGGCATGATGGTCATGGTCTCCGCAGGCGACCTGATGAGCCTCTATATGGGTCTCGAGCTGCAATCGCTGGCGCTTTATGTCGTGGCCTCGCTGCGCCGTGACAGCGTGAAGTCGACCGAAGCGGGCCTCAAGTACTTCGTGCTTGGCGCGCTGTCCTCCGGTCTTCTGCTCTATGGCGCCTCGCTGGTCTACGGCTTTGCCGGCACCACCAAATTCGCGGGCATCATCGAGGTTGCGCAGCACGGTGAGGTTTCCATCGGCCTGTTGTTCGGGATCGTCTTCCTGATCTCCGGTCTCGGGTTCAAAGTCTCTGCCGTGCCGTTCCACATGTGGACCCCGGACGTTTACGAGGGCGCGCCGACCCCGGTCACGGCCTTCTTCGCCTCCGCGCCGAAGGTTGCCGCCATGGGCCTCTTTGCCCGCGTGATGCATGACGCCTTCGGCCATGCGGTTGCGGATTGGAGCCAGGTTGTCGCGCTTCTGTCGGTGCTGTCGATGTTCCTTGGCGCGATTGCCGCCATTGGCCAGACCGATATCAAACGCCTGATGGCCTATTCCTCGATTGCCCATATGGGTTATGCGCTGATCGGCCTTGCGGCCGGCACCGAACTCGGTGTGCAGGCGCTGCTGATCTATATGGCGATCTATGTGGCGATGAACATCGGCACCTTTGCCTTCATCATGATGCTGCATCGCGATGGCAAACCGGTCACCGATATCCGCGCGCTGAACCAATACGCCAAGCGTGAGCCGGGCCGCGCCCTGGGCATGCTGGTGCTGCTGTTCTCCCTCTCCGGCGTGCCGCCGATGCTGGGCTTCTTCGGCAAGTTCTTCGTGCTGCGTGCCGCGGTTGAGGCGGGCATGAGCTGGCTGGCGGTCGCGGGCGTGATCGCCTCGGTGATCGGGGCCTTCTACTACTTGCGCATCGTGTTCTACATGTACTTCGGCGCTGAGACCGAAGAGGTCGAGACCAACCGCTCGCCGGTTCTGCTCGCCTTCTTCACCGCCGGTGCTGCGGTCATGCTGATCGGCGTGGTGACCACCTTTGGTGTCGAAGGGGCAGCGGCCTCGGCGGCGGCGATGCTGGTCCACTGACCTTCGGTGCAATAAATCGTCAAAAGGCCCGGTCAGATGTGATCGGGCCTTTTGCCTTTTGTTTGGCTGGGTGCTAAAGGGGCGCGCATGACAGATTGGCCAATTGGATACGGGCGCCGGGTGCTGGCGGAAGTCGATAGCACTCTTGATGAGGCCGCCCGCCTTGCGCCGGACCTCACCGGGCCGGAGTGGATCCTTGCCCTGCGCCAGACCAAAGGGCGCGGGCGGCGGGGACGCGCGTGGAACGATCCCACGGGCAACTTTGCCGGCACTTTGGTGTTTCGCCCCGAAGGCACACCAGATCAGATCGCCCTGCGCAGCTTTGTCGCCGCGCTGGCGCTTTATGAGGCGGTGGAGGCGGTCACGGGCCGCACCGCTGGTCTTGCGCTCAAATGGCCGAACGATGTTCTGCTAAACGGCGGCAAGCTCGCGGGCATCCTGCTGGAGAGTGCCGGCACCAAGGGCGGTGTTTCCTATCTGTCGATCGGGATTGGCGTGAACCTCGTTGAGGCGCCGATGAAGGAATGGCTGGAGCCGGGGGCTGTCTGGCCCGTCTCCTTGCAATCGGAAACCGGCGTCAAAGTCGACCCGGAGAGCTTTCTCAACGCGCTGGCCCTTGCCTTTGCCCGGCTGGAGGACCAATTCACCACCTACGGGTTTGAGCCTATTCGCACGCTCTGGCTGTCGCGCGCCGCGCGTCTGGGCGAGGTGATCACCGCCCGCACCACGCGGGAGGAGATCTCGGGCACCTTTGAAACCGTTGATGGCGCGGGCAACCTCGTCCTCTCCACCGCCAAAGGGGCCGTTACGATCCCCGCGGCTGATATCTTCTTCTGACGGAAGGCGGGCGGATATGCTCCTTGCGGTAGACTGCGGCAATACGAATACGGTGTTTGCTCTGTGGGACGGTGATCAGATCATCGGCCATTGGCGCACCTCGACCGAGTGGCAGCGCACGGCGGATCAATATTACGTCTGGCTGTCGACCCTGATGAGCCTCAAGGGCATCAAGGCCGAGATCACCGATGTGATCATCTCCTCGACCGTGCCGCGTGTGGTGTTCAACCTGCGCGTCCTGTCGGATCGCTATTTCAACACGCGCCCCTATGTGGTGGGTAAACCCGAATGTGTGCTGCCGGTGGCGGTGCGCGTGGATGCGGGCACCCAGGTGGGGCCGGACCGTCTGGTCAATACCGTAGCGGGTTTTAACAAATACGGCGGCAATCTGATTGTCGTCGACTTCGGAACCGCAACCACATTCGACGTGGTGGCAGAGGACGGCGCCTATGTGGGCGGCGTTATCGCACCGGGGGTGAACCTCAGCCTTGAGGCGCTGCACCAAGCCGCCGCTGCGCTGCCCCATGTCGACATCACGAAACCACAAAACGTCATTGGCACTAATACGGTGGCCTGTATGCAGTCTGGCGTGTTCTGGGGCTATGTCGGCCTCGTGCGCGAGATCTGCGACCGCATCAAGGCGGAGGCCGACGTGCCGATGAAGGTTATCTCTACCGGCGGGCTGGCGCCGCTCTTCCAGCAAACAGCAGAGCTTTTTGACGCATATGAGGATGACCTGACCATGCAGGGTCTGCGGCTCATCCACGAACACAACAAGGATATCGGTAATAATATATGAGCAGTGAACGACTGATCTACCTTCCCCTCGGTGGGGCAGGCGAAATCGGCATGAACGCCTATGTCTACGGCTATGGTGAGCCGGGCAAGGAGCGGCTGATCCTCGTCGACCTCGGTGTCGCCTTCCCGGATATGGATACTACGCCGGGCGTGGACCTGATCATGCCCGACATCAGCTGGCTGGCGGAACGCGCCGACCAGCTGGAGGGGATCTTCATCACCCATGCCCACGAAGACCACATCGGTGCCGTGGCGCATCTCTACAACCGTCTGAACGTGCCGGTCTATGCCCGGGCCTTCACCGCCAATATCGCCCGTCGCAAGATGGAAGAGCAGGGCCATGACCCCGAGGCGGTGGTGACCATTTCGCCCTGGCCGGAAGTGACCAAGCTTGGCCCCTTCACCGTGGGCGCGGTGCCGATCTCTCACTCGATCCCGGAATCCGGTGGTCTGGTGATCGACACGCCGGCGGGGCGAGTGATCCACACGGGCGACTTCAAACTGGATGAAAACCCCATCGTGGGCGAACCCTTTGACCCTGAACTGTGGGCGGAGATTTCCAAGGATGGCGTGCAGGCGCTGGTCTGTGACTCCACCAATGTGTTCTCGCAGCACGCGGGCCGGTCCGAAAGTGAGCTTGGCGACAATATCACCAAGCTGATCTCCGAGGCCTCTGGCATGGTCGCAGCCACCACCTTTGCCTCGAACGTGGCGCGGGTGAAGACCCTGGCTGAGGCGGCGGACCGGGCAGGGCGCTCGATCGTGCTCTTGGGCCGTGCGATGCGCCGGATGATCGAAGCGGCGCTGGAAACCGGCGTGCTGACCGATTTCCCCAAGGTGATCCAGCCGGAAGACGCGGCCGAAATCCCGCGCGAGAACCTGATGCTGATCACCACCGGGTCGCAGGGCGAACGCCGCGCAGCCACCGCGCAACTGGCGCGCGGGAAATATCGCGGTATGGAGCTGAAAGAGGGCGATCTGTTCCTCTTCTCCTCCAAGACCATCCCCGGCAACGAAAAGGGCGTGATCTGGATCATCAACCAGTTCTCTGAGCGGGGCGTCGATGTGGTGGATGACTCCTCCGGTCTTTACCACGTGTCCGGCCACGCCAATGGTCCGGATCTTGAGCGGATGCATGAGATCGTGAAGCCGAAGATCCTGATCCCCATGCACGGCGAACACCGCCACCTGCGCCGTCACGCCCGTCTGGGAGAGGCAAAGGGCATGGCCTCCACCGTGGCGGTCAACGGCTGTATGCTGGATATCTCGGGCGATGCGCCGGTCAATGCGGGCTATGTGGAGACAGGTCGGACCTATCTGGACGGCTCCGTCAAGATCGGCGCGCTGGATGGGATCGTACGTGACCGTATCCGCATGGCCTTGAACGGCCATGTCATTGTCACCGCGATCCTCGACGAAGAGGATGAGCCGCTGGGGGAACCTTGGGTCGACCTCAAAGGTCTGCCGGAACTGGGCACCTCCAACGCGCCGCTTCTTGAGGTGATGGAAGAAGACCTCAACCAGTTCATGATGCGCGCGGGCAAAAAGACCCTGAAGGATGATGATAAGCTGGAGCAAGAGCTGAAGCGCGTGGCGCGTCAGACAGCGAATGCAGAGATCGGCAAAAAGCCCGAAGTGACCGTCGTCATCAGCCGGATGCGCTGAGGCTAGGGCAGGGACGGGGGCCTTTGGCCTCCATCCCTGAGACACGACCTCAAGTCCTTAGACACAAAAGAAAACGCCCGGGCTGTGATGGCCCGGGCGTTTTTGATGACAGCTCTGTCTCTATCAGGCAGCGCGCGGCCGCACGAAGAGATGCGCAGGCGCTTTGACCAAACGGGCGAGACCGGCGCCGATGCTGGACAGCATGGCAGAGAAGGCCTCGGCGCGCAGTTGGCGGGCGCGGGCTTCGATGGCTTTCATTTCGTCGCTGTGCAGCGGGGTCACGTTGGAGAGGTCCATATCTATCTACCTATCGTCTATCGGATCATGTGTTGCCGCTGATGTAGGCGATTTGACGGGGGAGCACATCGCATAGCTTGGCAATCCCGCTATGCCTTTGCTGCAAATCTAGGCAGTTCGAAAACATGTGCGCCTCGGCTGGAGCTGGAGCCCGAACAAGAAAAAACCGCCCGTGCCGGAGGGCAGGGCGGTTTTCAATTTGGATCCGGTGATCGGCTTAGCCCGCGCGACGCTCTGCAAAGCTCAGCGCGATGAAGCTCGGCATATGGTCGCCCATGCCCACAACCTTGTCGTCGCGACGGTCATCACGACGGCCCCGCGAGCGGGAGGATTTGTTGGAGGACTTGTTGCCGCTGTCATGGCGGTCATTGTCCTGACGCTCCTGACGCTCCTGACGCTCGGGCGCGGCCTGCTGTTGCTCTGGTGCGGCCTCTGCCTTGGGCGCGTCGACCGGCTTGTCCGCCTGTTTGCTCGACCGCGAGGAACGCGTGCGTTTCGGCTTCGGCGCGGTGATGGCGCCATCCTCGTCAGAGGCTTCGCTTGTGCGCGACCGAGAGGGGGCAGGTTTCACCGGGTTTTCCATCCGGGTGATCTGCTTTTGCACGAGGTTCTCGACCGCATCCATCGCCTTCTCATCCCGCGGAGAGCAGATGGTGATCGCCATACCTTCGCGTCCGGCGCGACCGGTACGACCGATACGGTGCACATAGTCTTCGGCGTGGCCCGGCACATCGTAGTTGAACACATGGCTGACGGAGGGCACATCGAGACCACGGGCGGCCACATCAGAAGCCACGAGGATCTTGAGCGAGCCTTCACGGAACCCGTCAAGGGTCTTGGTGCGCTGGCTTTGGTCCAGATCGCCATGGATCGGAGCCGCGTCATAGCCGTATTTCTTCAGCGATTTCGCAACGATATCCACGTCGGTCTTGCGGTTGCAGAAGATCACCGCGTTTTTGACCTTCTCGCCCTCTTGGTCGATCAGCTCGCGCAGAACACGGCGCTTTTCGCTGCCTTCGCGATCCTTGCGAGAGGCTTTGAACATCACAACAGCCTGTTCGATGTTCTCAGAGGTGGTCGCCTGACGCGCAATCTCGACTCGCTCGGGGCCAGAGAGGAACGTATTGGTGATCCGCTCGATCTCCGGCGCCATGGTGGCGGAGAAGAACAGGGTCTGGCGGGTGAAAGGCGTCAGCGAGAAGATGCGTTCGATATCGGGGATAAAGCCCATGTCGAGCATCCGGTCGGCCTCGTCCACCACCATGATCTCAATCCCGGTCAGCAGGAGCTTGCCGCGCTCGAAATGGTCAAGGAGGCGGCCCGGGGTGGCGATCAGAACATCAACGCCGCGGTCGATGGCGGCATCTTGTTCCTTGAACGAGACGCCACCAATCAGCAGCGCCTTCGTCAGTTTGACGTGTTTGGCATAGGTGTCGAAGTTCTCCGCCACCTGAGCCGCCAATTCGCGGGTGGGGCAAAGGACCAGCGACCGCGGCATCCGGGCGCGGGCGCGGCCCCGGGCAAGGCGGGTGATCATCGGCAGGGTAAAGGAAGCGGTCTTCCCGGTGCCGGTCTGCGCAATCCCGAGCACGTCGCGCCCTTCCAATGCGGCGGGAATCGCCCCGGCCTGAATCGGTGTGGGGTTTTCGTAACCGGCTTCCTCAATCGCTTTGAGGACCTTGGGATTGAGGTTCAGATCGGTGAATTTTGTCATATGCGTCCGTTTTTGCGGACACTGACCTGGCCCGCGCGTGTGGATGTAACCCGGTATCAGTTAGACCCCTGCACCTGCAGAGCGTCCCCGGATGCCGCGCCACATAGCAAAAATGCGAGATTGGGTCAAACAATCGCGAAATTTCCCTGCATGTCAGGCCCCTTTGGCGTTTTTGGGGAACAGTTCACGAGGCTTTGGGGAAATGTTTCTGCCTTAGATCGTGAAAAGACTGCGGACGTTGGCAAAGCAGCCCCTCTGCGGCAAGCCTGTCTCGCAAGGGGGGCGTGTCGGCACAGACCTCGTCGAAAAAGCTCCGCAAACCAGATTCGCCCTGTTCCGCCTCCAGAAGCGACAGCAGCTCATGCAGGCTCACGCCGCCTTTGTCGCGGCTGCGGGCAGGGCGCAACTCGGCCCGGTAGGAGCCTTTTTGCAACCGGTAGCGATAATGGTGCAACCAATGCGCCCAGTCGCCGGTGTGGTGATGCAGCAGATCCATGTGATCCAGCTCGACCTGCCCGGGGTTTTCCTCGGCCTGCACATAGGCGTTGTGGATGCGTAGCTCGACCTCATCCTGGCCGGTGCGCACAAACAGTTTGCCCTGCACATGGCTGATGAAACCGCCACGCAGGTAGCTGCCAAACTGCGGATAGAGCCGGGCGAGGCGCGCGTCTTGATCGGCATCTGGCAACACGCGGGCCTTGTAATAGGCACTCTGGCCGGACAGCCGCTCCAACGGTCGGACGCGGGCACAAGTTGCGTCCGTCGACAGGCGTGCCAGCTGCGCGCCAATTGGGGCTTCGGACCAGAGGAACTCGTCCACATCCATATGGATGAGCCAGTCTAAATCCCCGGCCTGCCTGCGATAACAACGCGTCGCGTTGAGGCTTTGGCGCACCTGATGTTTCTGCGGCACCCGCCCGCGCCGTTTCATCCAATGCGCCTCATCCGTGAGCTGGGCTCGGATTTTGGGATGCGCGTCGAGGTATGGCATGACCGTGGGGCAGGGAGCGTCGAGGTAGAGGAAAATCCGATGCGCGCCCTGCTCCAAATGCCAGGCGGCAAAGTCGAGAATCGCATCCGCCTCGGCCTTAACGGTGGTGACGATCCCCCAGCGGGGTAGGGTACCTTCGGTCATTCGACGAACCACCGATCTTTGCGTTTGAATTTTTGCACGCGGGCAAAGATGGTGCGTGGATCGCTCATCACCTCGCGCAGCATGGCCAGCGCCAGCGGCTGGATCACCGGATCCGCCTCGCCAAGCCGCCACAGTCGGGCGAGCAAATTCTTGTCCAGATCGCCGCCACGAAACGCATAGGCCACCAGCCCGAGGGGCATTTCGCTGTCGGCCTCCTTGGGGGTCTGACGGCGAAACAGACGAGAGCCCGGCCGTCCGGACAGGCGTCTTTCGCTCTCATGCAGTTTGATGAGGTCAAAGAGCATCGCCAGCCCCTGACCACAGAGACGCTGCTCCACGCTGTCGCCGTGATCGGCAAATGTCGTGGCCGCAGCAATGCGCCAGCGGGTGGTCAGCAGGTCTGTCAGGGCGGCCCCATGCTCTCGCCACAGGCGCAAGAACAGGCGGCGAGCCTCCTCAGGCGACTCGCGCCGCCGCAGGATCACGATGAGCATCGCATGAAGGGCCAAAACCGCGGGCTGGCCGTCGAACTCTTGCTGCAGCGCGTGTTCTTTGACGCGCGCATCCTGCCGGTCGCCCTCCGGCGCGGGGGCGGTACAGGTGCTGGAGGCTTCAAACAGGGGGAGGAGGTCGACATCCTCGGGCGGCAAAATGCCCGCAAGATCGCGGAACGGCGCCTCGCGCCGTTCCAATCGCCGCATCAGCTCGTAAAAGCCGCCCGGGTAGATCTCGGATGCCAGATCCATGTGCTAGGTGCCCGTCTCAGGTCCGGGCTGCGAAGGTGTCCCGGTTCAGGACACCATCATTTCCTTGGTCGCCGAGAGTTTCAAGTCGGGATAATCCCGCTCCACTCGGTCGATGTCCCATTGCAGGCGCGTCAGATAGACCACGTCGCCGTCGTTATCATGCGCGATGTGCTGTTTGTTGGCATTGGCGAATTTGTCGATTGCCGCCTTGTCGCCATGCACCCAACGGGCCGAGGTGAACTGGCTGGCCTCAAACCGGACGGGTAGGCCGTATTCCATTTCGATCCGGCTGGCGAGCACTTCGAACTGCAATTGCCCCACAACGCCGACGATAAAGCCGGAGCCGATGGAGGGTTTGAAGACCTTGGCAGCACCTTCCTCGGCGAATTGCATCAGCGCCTTTTCAAGGTGCTTGGCCTTCATCGGATCGCCCGCGCGCACGCCTTGCAACAGTTCCGGCGCAAAGGAGGGAATGCCGGTGACGCGGATGTTCTCGCCCTCGGTCAGCGTGTCGCCAATGCGCAGCTGGCCGTGGTTCGGAATACCGATGATGTCACCGCCCCAAGCCTCTTCCGCCAATTCGCGGTCGGAGGCGAGGAACAGCACCGGGTTCGAAATCGCCATCGGCTTTTTCGTACGCACATGGGTCAGTTTCATGCCACGTTTGAAATGGCCGGAGGCGAGCCGGACAAAGGCCACACGGTCGCGGTGCTTGGGGTCCATATTGGCCTGCACCTTGAAGACAAAGCCTGCGACCTTGTTTTCCTCGGGCGCAATCTGGCGCGGTTCGGCCGATTGCACCTGCGGCTCGGGACCATAGGCGCCAATCCCGTCCATCAGTTCCTTGACACCAAAGGAGTTGATGGCGGAGCCGAACCAGATGGGGGTCATATGCCCTTCGAGCACTGATTGCGGATCCAGCGCGGGCAGCAGCTCGCGCGCCATCTCGACTTCTTCGAGCAGCTTTTCAAGCAGATGCGCGGGCACATGCTCTGCCAGTTTCGGGTCATCCAACCCTTCGATGGAAATGCTCTCGGCCACTTTGTTGCGGTCGGCGCGGTCCATCAGCTCCAGCCGGTCGCGCAGCAGATCGTAACAGCCGATGAAATCTCGACCGACCCCGATGGGCCAGCTGGCGGGGGTCACGTCGATGGCGAGGTTTTCTTGGATCTCGTCGATGATCTCAAAGGTATCGCGGCTTTCCCGGTCCATCTTGTTACAGAAGGTCAGGATCGGCAGGTCGCGCAGGCGGCAGACCTCGAACAGCTTCTGGGTCTGGCTTTCCACACCCTTCGCACCGTCGATCACCATGATCGCCGCATCCACCGCCGTCAGGGTGCGGTAGGTGTCTTCGGAAAAGTCCGAGTGACCGGGCGTATCGACGAGGTTGTAGCGGAACTTGCCATAGTCAAACGACATGGCGGAGGCCGAGACAGAGATGCCCCGATCCTTTTCCATCTGCATGAAGTCCGACCGCGTGCGGCGTGCCTCCCCCTTGGCGCGCACCTGACCCGCCATCTGAATGGCGCCACCATAGAGAAGGAATTTCTCGGTCAAGGTGGTCTTGCCCGCATCCGGGTGCGAGATGATCGCAAAGGTGCGGCGCCGCGCGATCTCGGGCGGCAATTGAGGGCGGTTTTGAGCGGTGTCCAACATGGGGCTGGCCTTAGCCAGAAAAGGGCGCGCAGGCAAGGAAAAGCAGCAGGACGGTGGGGCGCGCTTTGCTGCAGGTTTTCCCCCTCACGTCAGGATTTTTGTGCAGAGTTTGGAACATTGGCCGCAGTGCGGCGTTCTCTCCCCGAACACCAAATGCAACGTGTACTGCACATCACAGGAGGACTTCTCATGCCGAAGGACACCACCGCACCGACCGCCGAAGATATCGCCACCCAGATGGAAGTGCTGCGCGCCGATATGGCGACCCTGACCCATTCCGTGTCGGAGCTCGCCAAGGATCGCGCGGGTAAGGCTCGCGATGCAGCCGCGCAAACCGCGAAGGCTCAAGGCCAAGCGATTGCCGATGGCGCAGCACAGATGACCCGCCAGGCCGAAGACGCCGTGCGCGCGCAACCGCTTGCCGCAACCGCCGTCGCTGCCGGCCTCGGCTTTGCTCTGGGCTATCTGAGCAACCGTCGCTGATCCGATGTTGAAGCATCTTGAAAACAAGGCTCGGCGCAGCGCGCGCCGGGCTCTCTTTGCCGCCCTCTGCGGCATCAGTGCGGCCATTGGCGCGGGCTTTGGCTCTGCGTCGCTTTATGCGGCACTGCTCGAGGCAGGACAGACCCATGCGATGGCCGGGTTGATCCTATCGTGCCTCTGGTTTGGTCTGTCGGGCCTGTTTCTGCTGCTGAAATCTGCCGTGGGCGCCACGACGGGGCACAGCACCGCCGCGCCAGAGCTGTCGACGCCGCATGTGGCGCACCCCAATGGCCATGCCGCAACCGCTCCCAGCGTGGCGGATGCCTTTGTGGCTGGTATGAACGAAGGCGCAGGCTTTGCACGCGCGCAACGTCGGGCGGGATAACGCCCGGCGTTTTCTCGTCTGTTTGCAATGGCATGGGGCGCGGGTTTACCGTAAAGAGGCCCGCTTCAGCATCTGGACCGCATCCGGCCGGTCCAACAGGCGACCCTTGACCTCGACACCGTGATCCTCGCGCCGTCCATGTGGACGATCCGACCGCAGCTTGCGCAGCAGGTCCGAGGGCAGCACCGGGCGCGTCACCGGGTCAATTAGCAGAGATTCCGCCGCAATCCCCTCGGCATAGATGATGTGGTGCTGTTCAAACAGCAGTTGGAAATAATCCACGAAGCCGCCGTTCTGCACCACCACCGACTCGCCGTTCACCAAATCCCGCGCGCGCACCAACAGCTCTGGGCTGCCGAGGCCCAAAGGGTCACTGCGCTGATAAACCATCAGCCGATGATCCGGGCTGACCAACAGGTCGCGTGCATTGTTCAGCGCGCCCTCGCGGATCAGAATCGGTGCCATGGCCCCAACCGCCCGCGCGGTGGACTGACCGATCCAAGTGATCGGCTGCGCGCCGCTGTCTCGTGTCAGGATGCGGTCGCCGGGGCGCAGATCCTCAATCGCGACCTGTGCGCCGGTCGCCATGGTAATGCGGGTGCCACGTGTGAAGGAGACGCAAGTCATCCGCGCCAAAACCTGTCGCGCCTCATCCCGGCAAGCGTGGAGCAGACGATAGCCGGTTTGCGCCTGCAAGGGGGAGGTGGGCAGCACATAGGCCTGCGCCATCATGCCATCGGCATCGACCTCGACGATGACAATCGCCTCGCAGCTGTCGCCCACCTCGGGCATCAGTGTGAGGGCGCAATCCAGAAACAGACGTGCGCCGGGGGTGCCGATTTCGGTGTTGCGATGCACGCGAAAACCACCGCCCGCCTCGGCCACAAGGCTCAGCCGCTGCGGCGCTGTTCCGCGGGCCAGCGTGTAAACATCGTCCAGCACCAGATCCTCAAACGCGCCGATGGGCTCATCCATATTGACGCCGAAATCGACGCAAAATGCCTCCGCCGGGTAGGCGAGCAAGGATTGCACAGAAAAAGCGTCGCGGTTCACAGGGTTGATGACCTTTGGATGGGCTTCGGCACGCGTCATGGCAGGGGCCGCGCATCGGAAATCCTCGCGCGGTGTGGTAAAGATTAGGTTGCCTCTGGGGCGAGATCGCGGCGGCGAGGGGAAAAAATCGTGGTCTCTCTGCCCGTCGCATCTGGAAATCTCGCCCCTGCGCTGCCAGTTTCCTCTCAACCACACATAAAGGGAGGATCACCATGGATCTGGGTATTCGCGGTAAACGCGCGCTGGTTTGCGCCTCGAGCAAGGGGCTGGGTCTGGGCTGCGCGGAGGCATTGGCCGAAGCAGGCGTTGATCTGATCATGAACGCACGCGGCTCTGAGGTGCTTGAGGCGGCGGCCGCCGACCTCCGCAGCCGCTTTGGCGTAACCGTTGAAACCCTGGCCTGCGACGTCACGGACGAGGGCGCGCGCCATGATCTGATCGAACGTGCCAAGGGTGTCGATATCCTTGTGACCAATGCGGGCGGCCCGCCCCCGGGCCTGTGGAGCGATTGGGAGCGTGAGGATTTCATCAAGGCGATTGACGCCAATATGCTGACCCCCATCGCGCTGATGAAGGCGCTGTTGCCGGGCATGATGGACAAGGGTTGGGGCCGTGTCGTCAACATCACTTCCCAATCGGTAAAGGCGCCCATCGGCGTGCTGGGCCTGTCGAATTCGGCGCGTGCCGGCCTCACCGGCTATGTCGCGGGCACCTCGCGGCAAGTGGCGGGCAAGGGGGTCACGATCAACAACCTGTTGCCGGGCATCCATGCGACCGACCGGGCGGTGTCGCTCGATACCGGGGTGGCCTCCGCCAAGGGGATCAGCATGGACGAGGCCAAGGCGCAGCGCGCCGCCACCATTCCGGCGGGTCGTTATGGCACACGCGAGGAATTCGGCGCGGCTTGTGCCTTCCTCTGCTCGCAGCACGCGGGCTTTATCGTCGGGCAGAACATCCTGCTCGATGGTGGTGCCACCAATATGACGATCTGATCTATGGCCGAAGGGTTTTCACTGAAAGATCAGCTGTTTAACCGCGACAAGACCCGCTATTTGGCGGGTCTTTTTGCCCCGGCTCACGCCGCGTTTGACGCTGAGGCATTTGAGGCCGCCGTGATGGCACGCCTGCCGGAGCTGGAGCTGAAAGAGCGCATCCATTGGATCGCCGATTGCCTTGCTACCCATGTGCCGGGGGCGCTCGCCACGGTCGCGCCGGTAATCCTGCGCGCCTTGCCGCCGCCCTTGGACCCGCGTCTGACGGACGATGACTTTGGCGATTTCATCTTTGCTCCCTTGGGGGAATGGGTCACCTCTCTGACCCAATCGGAGGCCGATCTGCCGCTGGCGCTCGACCTGTTGGAAGAGATCACCCAGCGGTTTTCGATGGAATACGCCATCCGCCCGCTGCTGAAACGCTGGCCCGATGCGGTGCTGGCGCGCGCCCACGACTGGACCCGGCACGACAGCTATCATGTGCGCCGCTTCGCCTCGGAAGGGACGCGGCCACGGCTGCCCTGGGGGCTGGCGGTGGGGCTGCCGATGGAGGCTGCTTTGCCGCTGCTAGATGCCCTCCACGCCGACCGGGCCCGCTTTGTCACGCGGTCGGTGGCCAACCACCTCAACGATATCGCCAAGAAAGACCCGCAGCTGGTGGTCGACCGCCTTACCGATTGGCAAGGCCAGGGGGTGCAGGCGCAGAAAGAGCTGGACTGGATCACCTCCCACGCGCTGCGCGGGTTGGTCAAGGTGGGCGATCCGCGGGCGCTGCGGCTCTTGGGCTATGATCCCGACCTTTCGCTAGCCGCCACACTGACCTTGCCAGCGCGGGTGCAGATCGGCGACAAGCTGAACCTCTCCTGCGCCCTCACCGGCCCCAAGGGCGCAAGGGTGTTGGTCGACTATGCGCTGACCTTCCAGCGCGCAGGCGGCAAGACTTCCACCAAGGTCTTCAAGTGGAAGCAAGCCAAACTTGGCGCCGAGGGTCTCGCCCTCGCCAAAGCGCACCCGCTGAAAGCACAAGCCTCGACCTTTACCCTATTGCCGGGGGCGCATCGCGTCACGCTGCTGGTCAACGGCCAGCCGTGCGCCGAGGGTGAGGTGGAGTTCACCCGCTGACCCTCTCGGGACAGGCCCGCGCTTGCGTGGACCTGCCCCCCTTGCTATCAGCCCTAAAATCCGATGGTTTTCATCAGACACAGGACAAGGCCGCCGCAATGCCCCATACCAAGATGCAAGCCCCGCTGACCTCGGCTCAGGCGGAGGAATACGAGGGCACGCCGCGTCTGGAAATCCGCAACCTGCGCCGGTTCTTTGAGGGGCGCGCGGTGGTCGATGATGTGTCCCTGCGGGTGCAACCGGGGCAGGTGACCTGCCTCCTTGGGCCCTCGGGCTGCGGCAAGTCCACCACCCTGCGGATGATCGCCGGGGTGGAGATGCAGGACGAGGGGCAGATTTTTGTCGATGGCAAGCTGATCTGCGACACCGTGTTTCGCGTCCCCCCAGAGCGGCGCGAGATTGGCCTGATGTTTCAGGACTTTGCCCTGTTTCCGCATCTCTCGGTCGGCGATAACGTTGCCTTTGGCCTGAAAGGGCCGAAGGACCAAAAACGCGCCCGCGCCAAGGAACTCTTGGACCGGGTGTCGCTGGGGAAATACATCGACGACTATCCGCATCAGCTCTCGGGCGGGGAACAGCAACGGGTCGCCTTGGCCCGCGCGCTGGCGCCGCGTCCCAAGATCATGCTGATGGACGAACCTTTCTCCGGCCTCGATAATCGCCTGCGCGACGGAATTCGGGACGAGACGCTGAGCCTCTTGAAAGAAGAAGACACCGCCGTCCTCTTGGTCACCCACGAGCCCGAAGAAGCGATGCGGATGGCGGATGAAATCGCCCTGATGCGCGACGGCAAGATCGTGCAACAAGGCGCGCCCTATAACGTCTATACCCGCCCGGCGGACAAGGCGGCGGTGGCGTTTTTCTCGGATGTGAACACGCTCAACGCCACCGTCAATGGCGCGCTGGCGGAAACCCCCTTTGGCCGTTTCTTTGCGCCCGGCCAGCCGGATGGCACCGAAGTCGAAATCGTCTTTCGCCCGCAACACATTCGCATCGACTTTGACCGTAACGGACGCGGCCCGGAGGCCACCGCCAAGGACGGCAGACCGGCGCGCGCGACGGTGAAACGGGCGCGGTTTCTGGGCAACGAAAGCTTGGTGGAATTCCGCATGGACTACGACGGTTCGATCCTCAAGGCGACGGTGCCCAATGTGTTTCTTCCCGCCGAGGGCCGGGTGATGTGGCTGACCGTGCCGCGCGATCGCTGTTTTGTCTTTCCTCGCTAAGGTCCTGACGTCATTCTTGCCTTCAGGGGTTGGACTGACAAAGACCTGACATATAGGCCTGCCATACGGGGCGGACTGTTCAAAGGGAGAGAGCCATGACCGAGACGCCAGAGCTGCGCGTTCTAACACGGGCAGAGATCGAGGCCGCCGTGGCTTGGGCCGGGCGCGAGGGGTGGAACCCCGGTCAATCGGATGCGCAATGCTTCGCCGCGCAAGACCCCCAAGGCTTCTTTGGTGCTTTTCTGGACGGGCAGATGGTCGCCTGTATCTCGGTTGTGACCTATGGCGAGGCCTTCGCGTTTCTTGGCTTTTATATCGTCGCGCCCGAGCATCGCGGGCAGGGGATTGGCTTTGCCCTTTGGCAATTCGCGCTGGAGCATGCGGGCCATCGCACCGTGGGCCTTGATGGCGTGGTGGACCAGCAGGAGAACTATCGCCGCTCCGGTTTTGATCTCGCGTGGCGCAATATCCGCTTTGGCGGGGTGCCGGTGACGGGGATGAAGGCCTCGGATGATTTCACCCTGACTTGGCTCGATGGGCTGACGTCTGACGTGGCTTGGCTCGACTCGCGGGTGTTCCCTGCCGCGCGCCCGACCTTCTGGCAGGAGTGGTTGAGCGCGCCGGGCCATGTCAGCATCGCCGCCTATGACGAAGGGCAGATCTGCGCCTTCGGCACCCTGCGGCGCTGCGAGAGCGGCGGCAAGATCGGCCCCTTGGTGGCGACCAGCCGCGCCGCGGCGGTGGCGGTGCTGGGCGGGCTGTTGCGGGATTGGCCTGCGGGCGAGGAGGTTTTCCTCGACGTGCCGGAGCCCAATAGCGCGGCGGTGGAGCTGGCACGCGACCTTGGCCTGTCGCCGGTGTTTGAGACCGCGCGCATGTATCGCGGCCGCAAGCCCGAGGTGGCGCGCGATCTGATCTTTGGCGTGACCACTTTCGAGCTGGGCTAAGGGCGCGCTTTTAAGCCCCCGGCGCGTCCTCCCTGCGATGGCGCGCCTCTTCGCAGGCCTGATAGTCCTGCAACCGCTTACCCGGCTCATCGACGAACAGCTCGGGCAGGGCCTCGGCGGCCTCGATCAGGTCGACGCGAAACACCCGGAAATCGCCGCGCGTTTCGCACCAAGCCGTCAGCGTCCAGACGCGGCCCCAATATTCCATATGCAGCGGACGGATCACCCGCTCGGTCCTCTCGCCATCAATCCGGCGATAGTCGAGCCGCAGTTTCTGCCGCGCTTTGATCGCCGCCCGCAGGGTCGGCATATGGGTGAAGCCCCGCGCCGCATCGGCAAAGGGGTAGACGGCGAATTTCCACGCATCCGCCTCGGCCACGGTTTCAACGGGCAGGACCGCATCCACCTTGGCCGCCAGCGATTCTGCGGCGGCTTTCAACTCGGCATCCGCAGCCTCGGCCACGATGGCCATACCGAGGTTCAGCGCTTCAAGCTCCGCCGGGGTCAGCGTCAGCGGCGGCAGGGTGATCGCCTCGCGCACCATATAGCCGACGCCACGCTCGCCTTCGACCGGCACGCCAGAGGCCACCAGCGTGTCCATATCGCGGTAGATGGTACGGGTAGAGACCTCCAGCCGCGCGGCGATGTCCTGCGCGCGGTGCAACCGCCCGTCGCGCAGGATCTGGATGATTTCAAAGAGGCGGTCAGTGCGGCGCATAGGGTGATCTTTCGCCCGAGGGGCCCCTTTGGGTCAAGCGGATCGCTTAGCCCCCGGCTTAGCCCATGGCAAAGTCCGGCTCTGCCACCCACATCTGGGTTTCATGGCGCATCACCAATGTCGCGGGATCGATCATACGGATCACATCCGCCGTGCACTCCATCTGCGGGAACTTTGCTCCTGCTTCTTGGGCCGCTGCCATGTCGGACCAGATCACATAGTCCATCCAGACCCCATCGGCCCCTTTGGACAGCCGCCGGTCGATAAAGCCGCGCATCTTGGACACAAAGGCATCCGTCTTGCGGGTCGCCGCCACATAATCCGCATCACTCACGCCCGGCATCAGCTTGAAGGTCACCACTTCCACGATTTTGTTCACCATTTGTCTCTTCCTTCTGTCATAAGACCCTGAATGAGCCCTTTCTAACGCAGGACAACTGACATAAACCTGTCAGTTGAGAGTTGCACCACCTGGAATTTTGCGATTTTCGCTCTCTGAGGCCCTGCGCTGCGTCGGCTGATGCTTTGCCACTCGCGGCCAAGATCGTATCAACGGGGCAGGACAACGAATATCGGCCCCCGGCACCTCCTGCCGCACCGGGCCGCCCCAACTGAAAGGCACAGTCACATGCTCAACAATATCGGCCTTCCCGGCATTCTGCTCATCGCCATCGTGGTTCTGGTTCTCTTTGGCCGCGGCAAGATCTCCTCGCTGATGGGCGAAGTGGGCAAGGGCATCACCTCCTTCAAAAAAGGCATCAACGAAGGCACGCAAGAGCTGGAAGATGAGGCGGCAGCCGACGCCAAGGACATCACGCCCGCCGCTGAAAAAGACAAGGCGTAAGGCTTAGATGTTCGATCTTGGCTGGACCGAGCTTCTGGTCATTGGCGTTGTTGCCCTGATCGTGGTCGGCCCCAAGGACCTGCCCGTGTTGTTCCGCAACGTGGGCCGGTTCGTGGGCAAGGCCCGCGGCATGGCGCGCGAGTTCAGCCGCGCCATGGAAGACGCGGCGCAGGAAAGCGGCGTCAGTGACATCAAGAAGACCTTGAAAACGGCAACCAACCCGATGGGCTCTGCGATGGACGGTCTCAAAGACGCCACCCGCGACCTGACCAAAGGGCTGGACCCGACGAAATTCGACCCCGACAGCGCGACTGGCAAGCTGGCTGCGGAACGGGCCGAGAGCGCGAAAAAGATCCAGGCCGCCACTGCGCGGGCTGCGGCAGAGCGTAAGGCGAAAGAGGCGGCAGAGGCGCTGGCCAAGGCGGATGAAGCCGAAGCTGCGTTGAACGCGCCCCAGCCGCCTGCTTCCGACAGTGAGACCAAGGCATGAGCCACACCGACGACATCGACGATTCCACAGCCCCGCTGATCGAGCATCTGGCGGAGCTGCGCACCCGTCTTATCCGCTCGGTTGCGGCTTTTGCTGTGGGGATCATCCTCGCCTTTATGGTGGCGGAACCGATCCTGCAGTTTCTGGTGCATCCGATCGAGCAAACGCTGCGCGATCTGGGCGACCCTTCGCCAACGCTGCAATATACCTCGCCGCAGGAATATCTGTTCACGCTGTTTCGCATCTCCATGGTGTTCGGCTTTGCGCTGTCCTTCCCGGTGATCGGCTATCAGCTGTGGCGCTTTGTGGCGCCGGGCCTCTACAAGAGCGAAAAGGGCGCCTTTCTGCCCTTTATGATTGCCTCGCCCTTCATGTTCATCCTCGGCGCGTCTTTCGCGCAGTTCGTGGTGACCCCCTTGGCGATGCAGTTCTTCTTGGGCTTTGCGGATGTCAGTTCGATCTTTGCCAACCTCTTGTCGCGCGCGGCAGAGGTGCCGGACGGGGTGGCGAATGTGGATGTGGCCACTGTGCCGGAAACCGCTGAGGGGGTGAAAATCACCTTCTTTGGCAAGGTGAATGAGAGCCTTGATATCACGCTCAAATTCATCATGGCCTTTGGTCTGTGTTTCCAGCTGCCAGTGCTCTTGACCCTGATGGGCAAGGCCGGTCTGGTCAGCGCCGCAGGTCTGGGCGGTATGCGCAAATATGCGGTTGTGGCGATCCTCGTGCTGGCCGCATTGGTGACCCCGCCGGATGTGGTGACGCAGATCATCCTGTTCTCCGTGGTCTACGGGCTTTACGAAATCTCGATCTTCCTTGTGGGACGCGTCGAGAAGAAGCGCGAAGCGCAGCTGCGGGCGGAAGGCTACTATGACGATGAGGTCGACGGCGAATAAGCCGCCCCTCTCGTGACCGCACCAATAAGGCGCGCCTCTCGGGGCGCGCTTTTGCGTGTCTGAGGTCGGGGTGGGGGCTCTTGCCGCTCAGGGCGCAACGTGGTTTGTCTTGGCGCAGGACTTGAGGACACGAAGGACGACCCCGATGGATGCGCAACAGACCCCGCAGCTTGATCCCGCCACGCTGACCCGCATCGCCGAAGCGCTGGAGCGGATGGCACCTGCGCCTCTGGCGACCCCGGCCTTTGACGCGGCCAGCGGGTTTGTTTGGCATGTGGCTCCGGATCGGCTGGAGCCGGTACCGCAGATCAACCGGGTGGAACTGGATCTTCTGGTCGGCATCGACCGCTCGCGTGATACGCTTTTGGAGAACACCCGCCGCTTTGCCGCGGGGCACGCGGCCAATAACGCGCTCCTCTGGGGCGCGCGCGGGATGGGGAAATCCTCGCTGGTCAAGGCGATCCACGGGGCGCTCTTGGCGGATCATGCCGACCTCAAACTGGTGGAGCTGCAACGCGAAGACCTGCCCTCGGTTGCGCGGCTCCTCAGCCACCTGCGGGATGCGCCTTACCGGTTCATCCTGTTCTGTGATGACCTGTCGTTTAGCCATGACGACCAGCACTACAAGAGCCTGAAGGCGGTGCTGGATGGTGGCATTGAGGGGCGGCCGGAGAATGTGGTCTTTTACGCCACCTCCAACCGCCGCCACCTGATGCCGCGTGATATGATCGAGAATGAGCGCTCTTCGGCGATCAACCCCTCGGAGGCGGTGGAAGAGAAAGTCTCGCTGTCGGACCGCTTTGGTCTGTGGCTGGGCTTCCACCCCTGCAATCAGGATGCCTTCCTTGCGATGATCGAGGGCTATTGCACCGCCTATGGCGTGTCTGTAGAGGCCGAGGTGCTGCGGGCAGAGGCGATCGAATGGCAAGCGACACGCGGCGCGCGGTCTGGTCGGGTGGCCTGGCAGTTCTTCACCGACCTTGCGGGGCGTCACGGGGTATCCCTGCGCTAAAGGCGGCAGTGGGAGCGCGCCGTGCGCCTATTTGGCGCGCGGCGCGCCCGGCCCAACGGTTTTGGGCGCTGCTAAGCGGCGCCGGAAACGGGCGGGAGCGCATCCCTTGCGTCTGAAAATCTTTGAGTTTTGTCCGCAGCCGTCCGCCTCTGTCGCGGGCGCTGCGTTTCCCAAAGGGCGGGGGGCTCCCGCCCGTCGGCCCTGCATGAGACATGCAAGGCCTCCCGTTGGGCCGGCGCCGGGCCTGGCGGTCCGGCGCGGCTGTGCCCCCTGAAAGGTCAGGCTTATTGCAGATAGGGCAGCGGGTTCACGCTGTCGAAACCGTCGCGCACCTCAAAGTGGACATAGGCCTCTTCTGCAGTGCTGCGCAGTTGCGCGATGGTTTGTCCGCGATTGACCCGGTCGCCCTTTTTCACCTTGATGCCGTCCACATTGGCATAGACCGACAAGAGGTTCTTGTCGTGGCGAACCACGATGATCGGGATCTTGTTCGAATCCGCTGTGATCGCCGCAATCGTGCCGGCCTCAGCCGCCTTCACGGCGCTGCCGGGGGCGGCGGAGATGTCGATGCCGTCATTCTTACCCTTGGAGTAGGCGCGGATGATCTTGCCGGTCACCGGATAACCCATGGCGCTTTGGGCGCTGCGGGTGGGCTCTTGCACTTTCACCGTCGGGGCCGGCTCGTTGCGGGCCTCTGAGATCGGTGTCACATCCTCTGCGGGCAGCGGCGCACTGGCACTGGGCGGGGTGGGGGTCGCGCTTCCGGCGCCGGGGGCGGTGGTGCTCTCTTCTGCCGGGGCGAAGGGCGGGGCGGTCTGATCCTTGAGCGGGATAATCAGATACTGCCCTTCGCGCACGGCAAAATCACCACCGAGCCCATTCCACTCGGCCAGCGATTTGACCGGGATCTGGTAGAGACGTGCGATGGTATAGGCCGTCTCGCCCCGGGTGACCTTGTGACGGACCGGCTCCGGCCCTTCCTGCACGCGGGTCGGTGCGGGCTTTGTGGGCGTGTTCTGCAGCGTCGTGGTGGTCACCGAGCCCGGGTTCGGCGAGCTTTGCGGCGCGCTGTCAATCGCGCTGCCTGCGAGGGAAGCAATGTCGACACCACCGGGGCTGGCCAAGCCACCGCGCACCGAGGCCTCGGGCGCGCGACGCGGCAGCACCAGAACCTCGCCCTGCCGCAGCTGGTCGCCGGTCTCCACACCGTTGAACCGGGCCACTTCCGTTGCGGGCAGGCCGATGCGGGTGGCCAGATCAGCCACCGTATCGCCATTGCGGGCCACGGCCACCTGATAGGACGGGTAGGTGATCAGGCCGCGGCTGTCGGGGCTGGGGCGGTTTTCCGTGGCGGATTGAGCGGCTTTGGTGGTGTTGAAAGCACCAAGCTGGCCGCGCAGATCGTAATCGAGCGGCTCGCTACAGGCGGCTGCCAGAAACAACAGCGGCAACACAGCCGAAGGACGCAAAAGCTTGGTCGGGCGGGTCATCTCACAGGCTCTCCTCAAATATCATCCCCGCGGATCAAGCGGGGATCTGGACGGCTGCACCGCGCTGGCCTTCATCCGGGCCGGTCATATCGCTGCAGCGCGACGGGGCTGTCCCCGAAATAGGACAGCTCAGGTGTCTTTTCCAAGCCCTTCCAGCAAAGGAACAAAGCGCACAGGGCGCAATTCGTCGTATTCCAGACCGGTTTCGGTCTTTCGGACCCGGATCAGCGTTTGCACCGCGTCGGACTGGCCGACGGGCACCACCATGATACCACCGGTTTTGAGTTGCGCCAGTAGCGGGCCGGGGGGGTCTTCGGCGGCGGCGGTCACGATGATTCGATCAAAGGGCGCCTGTTCCGGCATCCCGAAACTGCCATCGCCCACCAGCGAAGTGATATTGGCGAGGTGCAATTGGTTGAACACCTGACGCGCCTCTTGCACCAGCCGGGCGTGGCGATCGATGGTATAGACCCGCCGCGCAAGCTTGGCGAGGATCGCGGCTTGATAGCCAGAGCCGGTGCCCACCTCCAGAACCGTGTCACGCGGGCTGATCTGCAGGGCCTGTGTCATCAGCCCCACGACAGAGGGCTGCGAGATGGTCTGACCGCAGGAAATCGGCAGCGGCACATCCTCATAGGCGCGGGCGGCAAAAATACCGCGCAAAAACAACCCGCGGTCCACCGCTTCCATCGCTTCGAGCACGGGCTGTTCCGTCACCCCGCGCGAGCGCAGGGCAAAGAGGAACTGCATCTTGGTTTCCGCGTCCGGTCCCGTCATTCGACTGCCTTCAAAGCCTCCAGCGCGTCATGCGCCGTGAGATCCGCGCGCATCGGGGTCACAGAGATAAAGCCCGCCAGATTGGCCTCGGCATCGGTGCCGGGCGCGGTGCTGATCTGCTGGTCGCCGCCCATGATCCACATGTAGCGACGGCCATTGGGAGAGCTCTGCTCCTGCGCGGAAAAGCGGGTGCCATGGCGATAGCCTTGGCGGGTGACCTTGATGCCCTTCACATCCGCTGCCGCCACAGGGGGGAAGTTGATGTTGTAGAACAGGCGGTAGTCGCCGCTTTGCGCGGGCGAGGCCTGCAAGAGTTTGCGCACCACGTCCGCGCCATGGGTCAGCGCCGCCTCAAACGGGTTGTCCAGATCGCGGTTGGCCGCCCCGTAATATTGCGAGAGCGCCATGGCGGGCAGGCCCTGCAGCGCGCCTTCCATGGCTCCGCCCAGGGTGCCGGAATAAAGCGCATTCTCAGCCGAGTTGTTGCCGCGATTGACCCCGGAGAGGATCAGATCGGGGGCGTGATCCTTCATCACCACATGCAGGGCCGCCAGAACGCAATCCGCAGGGGAGCCTTCGGTGGCAAAGCGGCGCGGCCCCAGTTCGGAGATCATCGAAGGATGGGTGTAACTGATGCAATGGCCAACGCCCGATTGCTCAAAAGCGGGGGCGACGGTCCAAACCTCGCCCGTGGGGCCTGCAACCTCTGCTGCGATCTGTTCCAGAACCTTGAGGCCCGGCGCGCTGATGCCATCGTCATTGGTGACCAGAATGCGCATGAAACCCTCTTTGTCTTGGTCGGTCCGGGCTCTGATTTGAGCCACTGGCAGAGGGGGGTGCCCCTCTGGCTGTCTGGCTTTCTGAATAGGCGGCAAGCGGGGCGCAGGGCAAGGAGTTTGCCCTTTTGTGCCGGAATGGTTCGGGGAAGGTGTGACCAAATCGCCCGAAACGCGCAAGCATAGGGCAGATCCGGGGGGCACAGGCCGAGATTGGAATGCCCGGGGCTCTGCCGCAGTTTGGAGATTCCGGGGCTCTGCCCCGGGCCCCGGAGTATTTGGGGAAAGATGAAGGGCGGGCGAGCTGAGAGGGGCTCGCCTGTTCGCCTTTTTAGTCGGCGAGGATTTGCGGCAGCATCGCGGCGGCAGCCTCGCTCGGGGAGGTCAGCACGTCGCGGTCTTCGCCGGGGAAGAAGCGGGCGCGCAGGGCGGTGGGCATCGGCGGCGGGGTCAGGATCTGAACCCGTGGGCCAGTGCGCTGGGTTTCCTCGTACCAGCTGTTGACGAGCGCCATCTGGGCGGCCTTGGTCGCGCCATAGGCACCAAAGAATTTCTCGCCCGCGCGGGGATCGTCAAAGAACACCGCCTTGCCGGTCTGGCCTAAGAGCGGCGCCACATAGGGGATCAGCACCGAGGTCGCGGAGGCGTTGATATCGACCGATTTCTTCCAATCCTTCGGTGCCACGTGATGCGCGGGGCTCAGCGGGGCGGCGTGGATGGCAGAATGCAGCCAGAGGTCCAGCTTGCCCCAGCGGTCGAAGATGCCGCGGCACAGGGTGGCCATGGCCTCGGGCACGGTGATGTCCATCGGAGCCAGCGTCGCAGAGCCGCCTTTGGCCTTGATGCGGTCATCAAGCTCCTCCAGCGCGCCCGTGGTGCGGGCAACGGCAACGATGTGGTGGGTGGGCGCAAGCGCCTCGGCCAGTGCGGCGCCAAGGCCCCGCGAGGCCCCGGTGATTAGGGCGAGTCTGTCTGTCATGGGCGTCTACATGCGGTGCGCGAACGATCTGGTCAAGCCCCACTGCTTGCGGGCAGGGGGGCTGCGACCGAATGCGGCGTCAGTTTAGGATCGGCAGGCGCCCGAGGGTGCCATTCTGGTCGATCAACAGACCCTCAGTATCAATCCCGACGACCCGCCCCAGCGCAGAGATCCGGGTGCCGGTTTGGACCGTGACGATCTTGCCCGAGGGCAGGCGCAGCAGACCTTGCAGCGCATCTTGCGGTCCAAAGAGCCCGATGAGAGTTAGGCGGCGCGGCTCCAGCACGCCTTCATGGGTGGCGAGGCTTTGCACCGAGTGCGACGGGTTTGCCAAGGGACGAACTCCTGTTCGATGGCCCCTGATCCGGGCCGTGCGATGTTTTTGGGGGTGAGTGGTGGAGGCGGGCTATCAGGGCTCTTGCAGGTCCGCCAGCGCGGCAGCATGCCTCAGGCGGAGCCCTGCCATCTGGGCGCGATCCTCAGCGCCGGATTGCCGATGGGGGCTGCGGTCAGGCGTCGTAGACCAGCGAGGCGAGGTCGTGGCCATAGGCATGAAGAAAGCCCAACAGCTCCTCCAGACCGATGCCCAGCTCCTGCATCCGCGCGAGGTCATGGTTCACCTCGGAGACTTGCAGCTCCGGATACTGACCCTCGGGACGCATATGCAGCATGCAGGCCAAGGGGCCGCCGCTTTCCGGTGGGATCTGGTTCGACAGCCACGCGGGCACGCTGCCCATGGCCTCGGTCTCGCGCAGCTCAAAGAGGTCGAGGTACTCGTCGAACACATCCTCGCTGACCCCCGCCCAGGTGCCGAGGATGAACTCCTCGCCCGCCGTATCGGCAATCGGCACTGCCAGCACCGCGCGCAGAAACCGCAGGGTGCCAAAGCGGCAGAAATCCTCGGTCAGCACATCGCCTTCGGTGACGAAAATGGCCGTATTGTCCTGCACCGGCAGGTCTGCGGGCACGATATCGGGCCGATCGCAAGACAGGCTGAGCAGTTGCGCGAAGGTGGCACCGCAGCAGCGGCACTGACGCGCAGAATTCAGCATACGGGCAAGATGGACGTCCAAGAGGCGGGCCTTTTTTGTCGGATCATAGAGAAAGGCGCTGACCGGTTTGGTACAGCGCCCTCACGTGGCGGAAGCGCCCCCTTACGCCCATTGACGCGAGAGTGCAATCGCTGCGCCAACCTCCTGTCGGCGGTAGGGAGGGGGCGCGCAGCCCCCAGCCGGGACTTAAGTCGCCAGAGTGGCGCCGTTCCAAGAGCCGCCCGCGGCGGGCATGTCCTTGATTTTCTTGCTGACGCGGCTGCTGGTCTCGAGGCTGTCGAGGTATTCCGCGCTGACCGAGCCGGTGACATATTTACCGTCAAAGCAGGAGCAGTCGAACTGGTCGATGTCCGGGTTGCCTTCTTGGGCGGCCCAGACCAGATCCTCAAGCCGCTGATAGAACAGCGCATCGGCGCCCAGCTCTTCGCGAATCTCTTCCATGCTGCGGCCATTGGCGACCAGCTCGTGTTTGGTCGGCATGTCGATGCCATAGACGTTGGGATAGATCACCGGCGGCGAGGCGGAGGCGATATAGACCTTCTTCGCGCCAGCTTCGCGGCACATCTGCACGATCTTTTTGATGGTGTTGCCGCGCACGATGGAATCGTCGATCAGCAGGATGTTCTTGTCCTTCATCTCGAGCGGGATGGCGTTCAGCTTGCGGCGCACCGATTTCTGGCGCTCCTGCTGGCCGGGCATGATGAAGGTCCGACCCACATAGCGGTTTTTCACCAGCGCTTCGCGGTAGCGGATGCCGGTGGCGTTAGAAACCTCCAGCGCCACAGGGCGGGCGCTGTCCGGCACCGGGATGATCGCGTCGATCTCCAGACCCGACTCGGCCACTTGTTTCGCCAGTGCTTCGCCCATGCGGATCTGGGTCTTATAGACCGAGATGCCGTCGAGCATGGAATCGGGGCGCGCCAGATAGACATATTCAAAGATACAGGGCGTCAGCTTGCCTTCGACCGCTTGGAAGGTGTGCATCTTGCCGTCAAGGTCGATCAGGATCGCCTCGCCGGGCTTCAGATCGCGCAGCTTGTCAAAGCCGTTGATGCCAAAGGCCACATCCTCGGACGCAAAGGCATAGTCGTCGCCTGCGCCCTCGGCATCGCGTTTGGCAACCGACAGCGGGCGGATGCCATGGGGGTCGCGGAAGGCCAGCATGCCAACGCCTGCCACCAGACAGATCACCGAATAGGCGCCCTGCACTCGCTCCATCGTCATCTTCACCCCAGCAAAGATGTTGCGGATCGGATCGGCATTGCCGTTGACCTTGATCGCATCGGCCACTTTGTCGGCCAGCACATTGAGCAGGATTTCGGAATCCGAGGTGGTGCGCAGATGGCGGCTGTATTTGCCGGTCACCTTGGCGCGCTGCTCTTCGGTATTGGTGATATTGCCGTTGTGCACCAGATAGATGCCATAGGGCGCGTTCACAAAGAAGGGCTGCGCCTCGGAGGCGGCCAGCGAGCCCGCGGTGGGGTAGCGCACATGGCCCATGCCGATGTTGCCGGTCAGCGTCTCGGCATCTTTGGCGCCAAAGACGTCTTTCACCAGACCGTTGGCCT
Organism: Epibacterium sp.; assembly: GCA_048263945.1. Taxonomy (GTDB): domain Bacteria; phylum Pseudomonadota; class Alphaproteobacteria; order Rhodobacterales; family Rhodobacteraceae; genus Epibacterium. The sequence continues at coordinate 227,356 of JBLXDQ010000001.1, forward strand.
TGCGTTCATGAAAGAACCCATCGCCAAAGGTCACGATGCCAGAGGCGTCCTGACCGCGGTGCTGCAACATCAGCAGCCCGTCATAGAGTTCCGCAAAGACCGGGTCCGTTCTGCTGGCGATGCCCAAGATACCGCACATGGCGTGGCTCCAATACGTTAAGTCGTGGGGACGCTCGGCGCGCGGCCTGCGTCGTGAACCGGCCCGGCCAGATGGCGCGGTGCCGCAGACCCGATGGGGAGGATCGGGTCAGAATGTTTGGGAAACTGTGCGAGGGGGCGGGCGGCGCGAGAAGATGCAGTGAGGCCCACGGCTGCCGTTGCGGCACTTCCTGCAGCGCGCTGAGGGCTGCGCAGGTCGGCGTGGGTGTGGCTCAGCACTGGGCGTCGGCTCCGAATCCGGTCGAACATTGTCGGCCCTCACATAGGCGCTCTGGACGACAATGTCATCAAAGGATCACAATTCGGGATCGGATAATGGCAGGAATTTCTGCCGATACGCGCGAGGGTTGCGCGCGTGGGGTCGAGACTGGGACAAGACTGGGCGACAAGACTGGGCCGAGGACTGGGTCCTGGCAGGGCAGCGAAGACCGTCTGGCGTGGCCGTGGTGTGGCCCCTTTGGGGCGCTGTCTCGAGGGCTGTCGCCAGATGGCGACAGGCGGGTCGTTTCAGATCAGGCGGCGTAGCGGCCAAACAGCAGATCAATCGGGTCAAAGCGCGGCGCGGGCAGGGCGGAGAGGCCAAAGAAACCTTTGTCCTCTTCCTCTTCGCTCACTTCGATCTCGGAGACGCGGTGCTCCAGCTCTTCTTCGCGGCCAGCTTCAACAACCAGACGGGCTTCGGCAAAAGAGAGCGGCGCGTAAAAGGCGTCTTCCTGTGCGTCACCTGCGTTGATGACCAGACCGCCTTCGGCCCACAGCAGCTCTTCTTCGGCGCAATCGATATGCACGCGGGCCAGACGCTGGGGCAGGGCAGAGGTGATGCCTTTGTAGCCGATCAGTGCGACCAGCTTTACGGTGACGACGGGCAGATCAAACAGATCCAGCGCCAGATCGCCTTCAAGGCCGATCACCGCATCAGAGGGCATGTCGAGGTCGGCGTCATTGCCCAGAACACCGGCCGGCACATGCACCATCGCGGTGAGGCGCGGCACCGACTGGCGCACGGTGGTCACTTCGCGCAGGCCGCCGTCAAAGGTCTGCACCATGTCGCCGGGGCGGATGGAGCGAGCCTGAACAAAGCCGTTTGCAGTTTCAAGAAGGGTGCCCGGCAGCACGCCGCCGTTGAGCGGGCGCAGGCGGGAGGCGGTGCCTTCGCTGTCCGGACGCAGGTCCAGAAGCAGGTCTACCGGCTGATAATCCATGAACGCGGTGGTGTGATCCAGCAGCATGTCGTTGGTCCCTTCTGAGAGCGCGAGGCTTTTTGCCTTCGTTGATCTCAATTGGCCCCCGAATTGGGACAAGAATGGGGCAGGCTTGGGACGGTTTCCGCGCACCACCCGCTTTTGGGGCCGAAAACAACAGTATTTTCCAAAGGTTAACGGGCGGATTGTGGGTAATTAAGGTTTTGTTAAGAAAAATCCACAGCCGCTCACGGTATTTTTGCGCAGTTAAGAATCGATTCTTATTTGTTAACAGAAGGTTAACGCGATCACGGAGTTGTTAGTAAATTGCCGGGCTCTGGGGATAACTCTGTGAATGTTTCATAAGAGTTTTGCGAGCCTCTCACGCAAGCGGTCCAAGCCCGCTCAGAGTGGCGCGTATAATAAAGAAGGGCACCCCAGCGGGATGCCCTTGAACCTTTCGCCAAACCACGCGCGCTGCGTGGGGCGCGACCTTAGCCTTCGCAGGACGAAATCAGGTCTTCGTATTTCTGAGTGACCCAGCCGAGCGCCTGTTCGGGGTTTTGTTCCTCAACCTTGCCGATCACCTGGTTGAACACGGCCGCCGAGCGGCTCTGGTCCACCATGGTGAAGCTCTGGCCGGTCATCACGACATTATAGACAAAGAAGCCGATCACCACGAGGAGGATGCCGCGCAGCACCCCAAAGAAGAAGCCCGCGCCCTGATCCAATCCGCCAATCGCCGAGCGTTGCACCAGACCGGCCAGCAGCGGGGTGAAGAAGGAGACGACAATCAGCGCCACAGCAAAGACTGCAAAGAAGGCGGCAATCATGGAGAGTTCGCAGCTGTCGGCGAGGAATGCGCCCACCACCGGGATCTCTGCCATCAGGGGCTCGACCTGTCCGGCGAACATAAAGGCCAGCACGCCAGCCGCGACCCAACCGATGATGGCCATGATCTCGCGCACAAAGCCGCGCGCATAGGCAAGAAGCGCCGAAACTACGATGACCAGCGCTACCGCGCCGTCGATAATGGTGAAACCTTCCATGTCCCTCGCCTGTCTGCCCGCGAAATATCTCTAAGATGGCCTTTTAGCCTGCTCCGAAATATTCGCCAACAAATCCTGTGAGGTCAGTGGCCGAGCGCAGGGTCAGGCCGGGGACGGAAACGGATTTGCCGCCACTCGGAGCGATCGCTGCCGTGAAACCAAGTTTTTGCGCTTCTTTCAACCGGTTTTCCGTCTGCGGGGCGGGTCTGAGCGCACCAGACAGGGAAATTTCGCCAAAAATCGCCGTATCCGCCGGAAGAGCAGTGTCCTCACGCGCACTCAACAGCGCAGCAGCCACCGCGAGGTCGGCGGCCGGTTCGGTGATTTTCATGCCCCCCGCCACGTTCAGATAGACGTCCAATCCAGCAAAGGGGATGCCACAGCGCGCCTCCAGAACCGCCAAAATCATCGCAAGGCGCGAGGAGTCCCAGCCCACCACCGCCCGGCGCGGCTGCGAATGGGGGGAGGGGGCGACCAGCGCCTGCATCTCGACCAGCACAGGGCGGGTGCCTTCAATGCCGGCAAAGACCACCGATCCGGGCGTCGGCCCGCCGCGTTCGGACAGGAACAGGGCCGAGGGGTTCACCACCTCGGCCAGCCCGCCGCCGGTCATTTCAAAGACGCCGATCTCATCAGCGGGACCAAAGCGGTTCTTCACCGCGCGCAGGATGCGGAACTGATGGCCACGCTCGCCTTCGAAATAAAGGACGGTATCGACCATATGCTCGACCACGCGGGGGCCAGCGATCTGCCCCTCTTTGGTGACATGGCCGACCATGACAATCGACACGCCATTGGTCTTGGCAAAGGTGGTCAGCTCATGCGCCGCCGCCCGCACTTGGCTAACCGAGCCGGGAGCGGAGTCTACATTGTCGGCCCACATGGTCTGAATGGAATCGATAATGGCCAGCTGCGGCTTTTCCGCCTCCAGCGTCGTTAGGATATCGCGCAGGTTGGTTTCCGCCGCGAGCTTCACCGGCGCCTCTGCCAGCCCTAACCGTTGGGCGCGCATCCGCACCTGGGCTGAGGCTTCCTCGCCCGACACATATATTGTCTTCAACCCCGCATGGGCAAAGCGCGCCGCCGCCTGCAACAGCAGGGTTGATTTCCCGATACCCGGATCGCCGCCGACCAGAATGGCTGAGGCCTCCACCAGACCGCCGCCCAGAACCCGGTCCAACTCGCCCACGCCGCTTAGGGTGCGGGGCGGTGGGGTTTCTTGCGTCGACAGGTCCGTCAGAGGCAGGCGTTTGCCCCGCATCGCACCGAGCGACTTCTTGGCCGGGCCCGCCGAGGTCAGGCCCTTGTCTTCGACAATCGTGTTCCATTCGCCGCAGCCTTCGCAGCGACCGGACCATTTGGTGAAGGAGGCTCCGCAGGCGGAGCAGGAATAAGACGTCTTTGCCATGTGTGATCCCTGCCAGATGTTTCCGGTTTGTTCAAGTCGGCAGTGCCGCAATTCCCCGCAATTCGCGCCGACAGGGCGCAAAGCGGGCCAGACACCGACCCAACAAGGCGCAACAGCCCGCCCAAAGCACGCGGCGCAGCGGTTTCCCCCTTGACCCTCCTGTCCCCCGTGTCATGAACAACGCATGAGTACGGCACGTTTGAAAATCAACCTGGATGCGCTTGCGATCAACTGGCGCAATCTGGATGCCAAGACTGGCTGCGAGACCGCAGCCGTGGTCAAGGCCAATGGCTATGGTCTGGATGCAGGCCGTGTGGGCAAGGCGCTGGCACAGGCAGGCGCGCGCAACTTCTTTGTCGCCGTGGCGGAAGAAGGCATTGCGCTGCGTCGGGCGATTGGCCCCGGTCCCGGCATCTCGGTGTTTTCCGGCCATATGGAAGGCGACGCCAAGCTGTTGCGCGATTTCCAGCTGACGCCGATGCTCAACTCGCTCGACCAGATGCTGCGCCATTTCGAGGCGCTGCCGGGCCATCCCTTTGGCGTGCAGCTCGACAGCGGCATGAACCGTCTCGGGATGGAGGCCGCCGAATGGGCCGCGGTCTGCGAAATTGCCCTCGACCAGAACCCGGTCCTGTTGATGAGCCACCTGGCCTGCGCGGACGAGCCGGGCCATGGGATGAACGCCTATCAGCTGCAGAACTTTATCGAGATGACCGAGGGCTTTAACATCCCGCGCTCGCTCTCGGCCACCGGTGGTCTTTTGTTGGGCCGTGATTATCACTTTGATCTCTGCCGCCCGGGCATCGGTCTTTATGGCGGCTCTCCTTATGATGCGGCCCTGCCGGTGATCGAACTTGAGGTGCCAGTGATCCAGACCCGTGACCTCGCTCCGGGCGAGAGCGTGGGCTACGGCAATACGTGGATTGCGCAGCGCGATACCCGCATCGCGACCATCGCGGCAGGCTATGCCGACGGCTTGCAGCGCGCCTTCCAGCGTCAGGGCATCATGGCCTATGCCGAGGGCGAACCCTGCCCGGTGGTGGGGCGGATCTCGATGGATCTGATCACCGTCGATGTGACCGACCTGCCCGAAGTGCCCACCCATCTGACCTTGATCAACGAGCGCCAGACGGTGGATGACCTTGCCACTGCCGCAGGCACCATCGGCTATGAGGTTCTGACCAGCCTCGGCGCCCGCTACGCCCGGACCTATTCCGCATGACCCCAACCGCCGCGCTCGGAGCCCTTGGCCGCACCGTACTTGGCCGCCTTGCCGCCCTTGGGCGCATTTCGCGGTTTGCCGCCTCGACCTTTAGCCATATGGCGCGCCCGCCGTTCTACCCGCGCGAGTTCGCTGTCGCGCTGCTGAACGTGGGCTGGCTGTCGCTGCCGGTTGTGGCGCTGACCGCGATCTTCACCGGCGGCGCATTGGCCTTGCAAATCTACGCCGGCGGCGCGCGTTTCAATGCCGAGGCGGTGGTGCCGCAGATCGTCGCCATCGGTATGGTGCGCGAACTGGGCCCCGTTCTGGTCGGCCTGATGATCGCCGCCCGTGTGACCTCCTCCATTGCGGCCGAGATCGCCACCATGAAGGTGACCGAGCAGATCGATGCGCTGGTGACCCTGTCGACTAACCCGATGAAATACCTCGTCGCGCCCCGCGTGCTGGCGGCGCTGCTGACCGTGCCCGTGCTGGTCGGGGTCGGTGACATCATCGGTATCCTTGGCGGTTATACGGTTGCGGTGAAGACGCTGGACTTCAACGCAGCGGCCTATCTGAAGAACACCGTCAATTTCCTTGAGCTGCGCGATATCATCTCCAGCCTCGTCAAAGGCGCGGCCTTTGGCACCATCGCGGCCATTATGGGCTGCTATTACGGTATGCAATCGGGGCGCGGCGCGCAGGGCGTGGGCCGGGCGACCAAAGGCTCGGTCGAAGCCGCCGCCATCCTGATCCTCGCCGCGAACTTTGTGCTGACAGGGATATTCTTCTCGCTATGACCCAACCGATGATCGAAATGAGCCAGGTCTCCAAGGCCTTTGGCAGCAATGCGGTACTGCGGGGCGTCGATCTTTCGGTCGCCAAGGGCTCCTCGCTGGTGATCATCGGCGGCTCTGGCACCGGCAAATCGGTGGCGCTGAAATGTATCCTTGGCCTGATCGAGGCTGACAGCGGCGAGATCCGTGTCGATGGCAAGCCCATCGGCCATGGCGACCGCGACGCCTTTCTGGCGCGCTTTGGCATGTTGTTTCAGGGCGCGGCCCTGTTTGACTCGCTGCCCGTCTGGCAAAACGTCGCCTTCCGCCTGCTGCGTGGCAGCCTTGCCCGCCCGCGCGACGAGGCCCGCGAGATCGCCATCGAGAAACTGCGCCGTGTGGGGCTAACGCCGGATGTAGCCGACCGCCTGCCGGCCGAGCTCTCTGGCGGGATGCAAAAACGCGTCGGTCTGGCCCGTGCCATTGCGGCGGACCCCGAGATCATCTTTTTTGACGAGCCGACCACCGGGCTTGACCCGATCATGTCCGGCGTCATCAACGACCTGATCCGCGAGATCGTGGTGGAGATGGGCGCAACCGCGATGACCATCACCCACGACATGACCTCGGTGCGGGCGATTGCCGACAACGTGGCGATGCTGCACGGCGGCAAAATCCGCTGGACCGGCCCGGTGGCCGAGATGGATCACTCCGGCGATCCTTACGTGACCCAGTTCATCTCCGGAAGCGCCGAAGGGCCGATTGAGGCAGTGCGGTGAAGACCGACTTGGGAGGCTCGATCGGTTTGACCGTGCTGCGCCTCGCCAATCTCGCCCTGCTGATACTCTACCCGATTGCCTGGTTTGCACCATTGGTGCGGGCGGGGGTTTTGCCCCTCTTTGGCCTGTCAGATATCTCGGTGATCACCGGCCTGCAGAGCCTTTGGGGCAGCGATGTGATTTTGGCCTTGGTCGTGACCGTCTTTGCGCTTTTTGCGCCCTATCTCAAAACCATCGGGCTGGCTTTGGTGCAGTTTCATCTGTTGGATGCGCGGGCGCTGCCGGTGTTGAATGTCCTGGGCAAGCTGGCGATGGCGGATGTCTTCCTCATCGCGCTTTATATCACGCTGGCCAAGGGGATTGGCTATGGCACGATTGAGGTCGCTTGGGGGCTTTATCTCTTTACCGGCTGCATCCTGGCCTCGCTGGGGTTGTCGCTTTTGACAGGCCGCCGCACGGGATGAGGGCGGGGAGGGGGCGCTGCCCCCGGCCCAACAGGGCCTCCCCCGGAGTATTTTGAGAAAGATGAAGGGGCGGCGGAGGCGGCCCCTTTTCTTGTTAGTATTGCTCGGGCTGTTGCTGCCAGGATTTGGCGAGGTTGCCAAAGCGGGTGAACTGCGCCTCAAAGGACAGCTCCACCGTGCCGATGGGGCCGTGACGCTGTTTGCCGACGATGACCTCGGCCTTGGCGTGCAGGCGCTCCATCGCCTGTTTCCACTCTTCCATCTTGTCGAGCTCGTGATCGCCGGGCTTTTCCCGTTCCTTGTAGTATTCCTCGCGGAACACGAACATCACCACGTCGGCGTCCTGTTCGATCGAACCCGATTCCCGCAGGTCCGAGAGCTGCGGTCGTTTGTCCTCGCGGCTTTCCACCTGACGAGAGAGCTGGGAGAGGGCGATCACCGGGATGTTGAGCTCCTTGGCGATGGCCTTCATGCCCATCGAGATCTCGGCGATCTCGTTGACGCGGTTGTCGGACATGCCGCGGCAGAGCTGCAGGTAGTCGATCACCAGAAGATCCAGCCCATGGGTCCGCTTCAGACGGCGGGCACGGGCGGCAAGCTGCGAGATCGGGATCGCCGGAGTGTCGTCGATAAAGAGCGGGCAGCTCTCCAGATCCTTGGCCGCCTGCACAAAGCGGCGGAATTCTTCCTCGGTCATGTCACCCTGACGGATTTTATGCGAGGAAATCTCGGAGGCTTCGGCGAGGATACGACCGGCAAGCTGTTCGGCCGACATCTCGAGGCTGAAGAAGCCCACAACGCCGCCGTCAATGGCCCCTTCGCTGCCGTCCTGTTTCAGACCGCGTTTATAGGCCTTCGCCACGTTAAAGGCGATGTTGGTCGCCAGCGAGGTTTTCCCCATCGAGGGGCGTCCCGCGAGGATCAAAAGGTCCGAAGGGTGCAGGCCGCCGAGCTGTTTGTCGAGATCATCAAGCCCGGTGGAAATCCCCGCCATGCCGCCACCGCGCTGGTAGGCCTCGTTGGTGACATTGACCGCCTCGGTCACCGCGCGCAGGAAGGATTTGAAGCCCTGTTCGGTCTGCCCCTGTTCGGCCAACTGATAGAGCGCCTGTTCTGCTTTGACGATCTGTTCCTTCGGCTCGGAGGCGACATCGACCCGGCGCGCCTCATCTGCGATGGACTTGCCAAGGGCAATCAGCTCGCGGCGGATCGCGAGGTCATAGATCATCTGCGCATAGTCGCGCACCGCAAAGGCGGAGATCGAGGCCGAGGCGAGTTTCGCCAGATAGGCCGGGCCGCCGAGTTCTTTCAGCCCCTGATCGTCCTCCATAAACGCCTTGAGCGTCACCGGAGAGGCCAGCGCGTTTTTCGAGATCCGCGCCTTGGCGACTTCGTAAATACGCTGGTGCACGGGGTCGTAAAAATGGTTCGCTTCGATGATGGAGGCGACTTTGTCGTAGACATCGTTGTTGGTGAGAATTGCCCCCAGCAGTTGCTGTTCCGCCTCGACGGAATGGGGCAATTCAGATGCCTGTGGTTCGCCTGCCTGTCCGCCCGGGCCTTGACCTGCGGGTGGGTTCGGATCGCCGTTGAAGGGGGTGATCTCGTTCATTGATGCTCTCTTTCGTTGAGCCCGTTACATACGGCACCGCGCGCTGAATTTCTATCTGGAAATCCCTGTGGATTATTTTGGGATAACCGCCGATCAAGGTGTGGGCAATTTATTGCAAAGAGGATGATTTGAAGTGCAGGGTGCTTATATTGTGGATCTAACCAGCGTCACACCCTGCATATAGAAAAGGCCGCCTCGATTCGGGGCGGCCTTGTCCACAGGGTTTGAAGAGGCTGGGGAGAGAATTACCCTCAGGCCTTCTTGTTGGCCTCTTGCCAGGCCCGCGGATCGCGCAGGAATTTCTCCACCTCGTCAAGGGTTTCGGTGCTAAAGGCGCTCTGCGCGCGCGCCTCGGCCAGCACGTCCCACCAGGTGCACAGATAGTGCAACTCGACCCCGTGGTCGCCCAGCGTCTTGGTGGTTTCGGGGAAGATGTCGTAGTAGAAAATCACCGCCGTATGGCCACAGGTGGCCCCGGTCTCGCGGATCGCATCCACAAAGGAGAGTTTCGAGCCGCCATCGGTGGTCAGATCCTCAACCAGCAGCACGCGCTCGCCCTCGGACATGGCACCTTCGATGCGGGCATTGCGGCCGTAGCCTTTGGGCTTTTTGCGCACATAGGTCATCGGCAGGGCGAGACGCTCGGCCACCAGCGCGGCAAAGGGGATGCCCGCGGTTTCGCCACCAGCGATGTTGTCAAAGGCCTCAAAGCCGGCATTGCGCATCACGGTGACGGACATGAAATCCATCAGGGTAGAGCGGATGCGCGGGAAGGAGATCAGCTTGCGGCAGTCGATATAGCTCGGCGAGGGCAGGCCGGAGGCCAGCGTATAGGGCTCGTCGGTGTTGAAATTCACCGCGCCGATTTCCAAGAGCATCCGGGCCGACAGGCGGGCGATTTCTTCTTTGGTGGGGTAGGAAGAGGGGATCATGGCATATCCTTCGTGAGCAGGGTGCCGGAGGCAAGGGCGAGAGCCTCCGGCGGGGATATTTGTCGAGAAGATGAAGTCAGGCGACCGTCCAACGAACCGGGAAACCCGGATCAAACACGGTCACAGGGCCGTCCGCCGTGTCGATCTGTGCGGGGAAGGTGACGGGCGCGTCCTGTTTGACCAGCGTGATCTGACCGTCGTTCTCCGGCAGGCGGTAGAAGGCGGGGCCGTTCTTGGACGCAAAACCTTCGAGCTTGTCGAGCGCGCCGTCTTCTTCAAACACATGGGCCAAGAGCGCCATCGTATTGGTGGCGGTGAAACAGCCGGCACAGCCGCAGGGCTGCAGTTTGTTGGCATCGGTATGGGGCGCGGAATCGGTGCCAAGGAAGAAGCGCGCATCGCCGGAGGTGGCGGCGGCGCGCAGGGCGATCCGATGCTCTTCGCGCTTGGCCACCGGCAGGCAATAGTAATGCGGCTTGATCCCGCCCACCAGGATGTGGTTGCGGTTGATGATCAGGTGGTGGGTGGTGATCGTCGCGCCCAGATCCTTGTCCTGCGAGCGGACGTAATCGGCGGCGTTTTCGGTGGTGATATGCTCCATCACCACGCGCAGGCCCGGCGTTGCTTTGCGGATCGGATCGAGCACGCGGTCGATAAACACCGCCTCGCGGTCGAAAATGTCGATGTCGTGGTCAGTGACTTCACCATGGGTGCAGAGCGTCAGGCCAATCTCAGCCATCTTCTCCAGCACCGGGCGCACCTTGTCGAAATCCCGCACGCCAGAGTGCGAGTTGGTGGTGGCGCCGGCGGGATAGAGCTTCACTGCCTTGACCAGACCGGAGGCATGGGCCGCAGCCACATCATCCGGATCGGTGTCCTCGGTCAGATAGAGCGTCATCAAGGGCTCAAACGCCATCCCCTCGGGCAGCGCGGCGAGGATACGGTCGCGATAGGCACTGGCCTGCGCGCCAGTCACAACGGGCGGCACGAGGTTCGGCATGATGATGGCGCGGCCAAAATGGCGCGCGGTTTCCGGCAGCACGGCGCGCAGCATATCGCCATCGCGCAAGTGGAGGTGCCAGTCGTCGGGGCGGGTGATGGTGAGGCTCTGGGTCATGGCGAAGCCGTTAGCACAGGCCTGTGATCTTGGGAAGGCGCGGTTATGTCTCGCGTTTAGACCTCGGGCGGGGGCGGTGCGCGAAAGGCGCCGCTTTCCGCCATCTCCTCCAAGCCACGCAGGCGGCGGCGGAAGCGGGGCAGGCGGCAGCGATCCGCCACATTGCGGCACAGGAGCATGGTCAGATAGGGCCGATCCAAACGATCCAGACGCTGCAACAGGTTCTTGAGGTAAACCCCATTGTCGCGGCGCGCGCGCATCATCTTGTGAAAGGCCTGTTCGGTCAAACGACCGCTGCCCGCAAGGGACATCACGCGATAAAGGATCTCCATCTCGATCATACGAGTCTGGATCGCCTCGCCCATATTGGGCAGCCGCAGACGGGTCACATTGGGCCGTGCATAAAGCGCCGCATGCATCGCGTCGAGCGATTGATAGGGGTCATAAAGCACAAAGGCCCGCTCTGCCGCATCCACCATATCCGGGGCAAAGCCATACCGATCGGTAAAGGAGGTGCGGCGCATCTCGATGAACCGGTCGTCCCACTCTGTCATGCGCGGATCAAGGGTCGCCTGCGGCTGGATCGCCACCACGGTGGCGCCGGGGGCCGCAACGGAAAAGGCCGCCGCCGCATAGCCACAGGGGCCTGCGCCGTAGAAGACGACATTGTCGAATTCCTCAAAGAACCCATCGTCGATCAGCTGATCGAAGAAGCCATAGAGACGTTGCTCGCGGAACCAGGTGTCACCGTCGGAGATCAGGCAGAGATGCGACCAGCCGAGGTTCTTCACCAGATCAAAGCCCAGGGGCTGCGCCGTCTCAGACAGGCTCTGGATGCCCTGACGGCTTTCAAAGGTCACAAGAAGCGTATTGCCCTGGTCGATAAACGTCGCAAAGTGACGCTCGCCCAAAGGCTGATACATGCCGTTCTCTTCGGCCATTTCCGCCAGCGCGGCCTGCCATTCGGCAGGCTTCAGCCCGGAAAGGTCCTGTTCGAGACTATCTGTATCGTCCTGCTGCATGCCTGTTCCCTGCCACCCGTTGTCCGGCGTTGCTCAGAGCCCAGAGCTAGGCGCAGAATGAGGCCAAATTTAGAAAAACCTATGCCCAATTATCGGCCATTGTCGCGGGGACCGGGAAAACAGGTCCTGTGATGGCGTTTTGTTGCGGGGGCCTTAGATCTCGTCTTCGCTGGCTTTGTTGACCGGCAGCACCTGCGATTTGCGCCGCCCAAGGGTGGCAAAGCCGGCCAAGGTCCGCCCGGTGACCTCGCTGATCGGGCGCGAGGGCGGGGTCATCATCAGGCGGGCAAAAAGAGCGCGATAGGGTTCCTCGTGCATCAAGGTCATAAAGCGATCCTTGCGCCATTGCACCGCGCGTTCATGCAGGCGTTTGAGCCGCGCATCGCCCAGGAAAATCTCCATGATGGCATCGCGCGCGCCTTTGTAACGCGCGATAGAGGTGTCCTCATCGGTGTTGAAATTCCGCTCCACCCAATAGTCCACGTCGAGCATATGATCCGAATGCACCGCCCGTCCGCGGTCGGTCTTCAGGATGAAGCTCTCCATCGCGCCAAGGGGATAGTGGTTCAGCTGCGCGAGGTGATAATTGTCCTGCCCGTAGTTGGAAAAGATCCGCTTGGTTTTGAAATCGCCATCCAGCTCGCGGCCCACGCAATCGAACCAGCGGTATTCTTCGAGATCGGCATCTTCTTTGGGGCTGCGCGGGCGGTGCACGCCAATCTTTCGATAGGTGCCGTCATTGCGATAGAGCGTTTTGAACATCGAGGCGCGCCAGGGCCAATGCATCACATTGGGCGCCGCACGGTTAAAGCGGTCGGTGACCAGCTCGCCCTGATAGCGTACCTGATCGGCATTGCCGAACAGCCGCCAGGTCAGCGTGATGGCATCGGCATCCGGCAGGGCTGCGATCAAATCAGCGATCTGCCCCTTGCCTGTATGGATGTTGATGAACTCGTCGATATCCAGCGCCATGATCCAATCGGCGCGTTTGGCCAAGCGGTGCTTGTCGGCCTTTTTCAGCGCCGTGAACTGGATGCCGCCCTTGTCGTAAGGGCCATCGTTTTCCACATGCGCGAGATGCCCCAGCTCGTCCAGTCGGTCGAGCATTTCTGCCGTACCATCTTCGCAGTCATTCGACAGCACCAGAAAATCGGTGATCCCCACGGCCTTGTGGTGCGCCAGCCACTCCAGAAGGAAGGCCGCCTCATTGCGGACAGTCATCACAGCGAGCGTGCGCATGTCTCAGCTCTCCAGGTCCAGCGCGAGCGCCCAGGCGACACGCTCGGTTGCAGTCAGGTCGATCTCTAGCGCGCGCACATACAGATCCTCGAATTCTGGCATCTGGTGCAATTCCGCGGCCTTTTCAAGATGCCAGCGCAAGCCAGCCTCGTGCAAGTCCTTGATTTGCTTGTCCTGCAACAGGCGCGTCAATTCAGCGTTCATTCGCGGCAGATTGCGCTGAATTGTGATGTCGCGGTGGTCGTTCCAATCCATCCGGATCCAGTAGTTGAGCCCGATGGAGCGATCCACATGCAGGGCGCGGCCCCTCTGGCGTTTGACCAGATAGCTCTCGGCAGAGCGCAGCGCATAGTGATTGAGCTGCAAGAGATCATAGCCGATGGTCTTTTTGGAGTTGCGCCAGCCATTGTCCAGCGCCTCGGCCGTCATATCCTGACCGGAGCCATTGACCCATTTCACCGCATCTCGTTTCGCTTCGACGAGCTTGTTGGGCCGATGACAGGAGATTTTCTGATAGGCCCCCATGTTGCGGAACATGGTCTTGAAGCCCCAGACGGTATGGGGCTTGGGGCAGAATTTCGGTGCGGCGCGGTCGAATTGCGCGATGACCGGTTTGTCCTGCAATCGGGTGACGCCATTGTGGCCGAACAGCCGCCAGGTCATCGCCACATTGGTGGCGTCAGGCGCGCGGTCAAAGAAATCCTCCAGCCGCCCATTGCCGCAGCGCACGTTGATGAACTCATCCACGTCGATATGAATGATCCAATCCGCCTGTTTCAGCAGCTTTTCCTTCTGCGCCTGATTGAGCGCATGTTGCTGCGGGGATTTGCCTTTCCAAGCGTCATTGTTGCGGTGTTCGACAATGCCCAAGGCTTGCAGGCGATCCAGCAATTCCGCCGTGCCGTCGCTGCAATCATTGGTGTAGATCAGAAAGTTATCGACGCCGATCATCCGGTGATAGGCAATCCATTCCAGGATATAGGGCGCCTCATTCTTCATGCAGCCGACGATGACCGTGCCGCTCTGACCTTTCGGTAAGCGGCGCGGGGCGATCTCGCTATAGGGCGGTTGCTCGGCCTGCTCATCCACCAGCCCAATGCGGTCATGCGGCTTGAAAGAGGAGCTCTGCAACATCTCGAAATTCTCAAGGGCGCGCTCCGGCATCAAGCGTTGCGCCCGGGCCGAGGGTGCGGCAGGCGCGCCCTCCGACTGCGCCGCGCTTTGCTGCGAGAGCTGTTGCAGAGCGCCCTCGCGCGCGGCGCGTTCTTCCCGCGTGGCTTTCTCGATCCGGAACATAAAGGCTGTCAGATATTGCGAGGCACGAAAGCCACGCTCCGGCGCGGCCTCTGTGTAGGGCTGCGGATCTGTCGGGAGGTCAAACATCTCCGGTCGCAGCGCCGGATGAGTGTCACACAACTCGGCCATATCGTGCACAAACCGCGCTGTGACCGCCGAAATCTGCGCGGGCTCCAGAGGCGGGCCGTCAACAAACAGCTCCTGCACCATCTGCCGCCACAGTTTGCGTGGCACCACATGGTCGCCGCGCGCCAGCAGCTTCAGCAGTAAGGCATTGAACAGCCGCCCCCGGCTCAGCGATGCGGCGGAGGGCAGGGCAGGCGGGGGCACCGCCGCAATAGGGGCCAAAGGCTCCGTCAGTTCAAAGGTCTCGCTGACCTCGCGGCTCAGGTCCGTGCTGTGAAACAGCGCGGCCTCATAGGGGCGAAACCGCAGGCATCCTGCGCCGAACACCTCTTCCCAAGTGGCCTGCAGGGCCCTGTAGTCCAACCAGTGCGGTGCGCCTTGGGTCTCTTCAAACAGACCCGCCTGCGCGTCCAGTTTGGGCAGAGTTTCGAGGGCCGCCTGCCACCAGTCTTCCCGATCGGTAAGCGTGACCTCGCGGTCAAGGCCCGCGCCGCGCCCCTCAAGGATTTGGTCAGCATACTGCGCCACCAAGGCCCGCGCCGGGGCCTCGATATGGGCCACAATGCGAATGTCCTCAGAGAGCGGAGCAAAAAGCGCCCGCAGCCGCTCCAATTCCGAGCGCCGCCAGACCTGCGTGCCCAGTTGATGACAGCTCAGGATCAGGACGCGTGGCGCGGTGAGGGCGATTTCCTGCGTCAGCTCCGCGCTCAAACTGGCGCGCAACTGCGCCTGGGCCTCTGGTGTGATGTAGCCGCGATTGTACCGCAGCGGATCGATGTGATCCGGCTCGGTGATCGCCATGAACAGGCGGCTGTGGTTCTTGCCGCCTCCGGCGCGCGGCACCAGCACGCCTTGGCGCAACAGGACGTCGCGGCGTTCGTGCAGCACCTGTTGCAGCCGTTCGCTGCCTGTGCGGCCAAGACCGATATGAAGCCAGATCTGCATCAGCCTTGCTCGCTTTCTTCTGGGGCGGCACCCCTGTTCTCTGGGCTCAACGCCTCGGCCGGAGCATCCGGGTTCGCATTCGCCTGACCCCACCAGGGCAGCTTGCGCCCCAAGAACCGCTCCAGTCGCGGCACCACCTTCGGGTCGGCCACATCGACCTCCATGTAAAACGGGTCATTGCGGAACCAATGCGCCAGCGCCTCGTAGTGACCATCAATCCAGATCATCTGCTCGTCCAACTCATGGCCATACCCCACCGGCAAGCCAGGCACGTTCGACAGCGGCAGGCGCAGCTTGCCGAGGTTGTTCCATCGCATGATCGAGCGCGCCATCGCCTCGGTGTCGCGCCGGGTGGCGACGAACCGCAGCTTCGGGTGCACCTTGCGCAGCGCCAGAAGCAGCGCGTGATCGCACTGCGGCCAGACCGAATTGCCACCGTAGATAAAGCTGACCTCGGACAGCGCGTCATAGTCGCGCAGCAAGGCGGCAGGATCGCCGAACTTGTAGAGCCCCTCATAGAGCATCGCCCCGACAAAGGCGCGATCGGTCGGATCATGCGGCATCTCGCGGTCTTTCAGCCGGTGATCCGCCACCGAATATCCAGCCGCCATCAGCGCGTGTTTCAGCGTGGTGGTGCCCGATTTCGGCAGGCCGAGGTTGATGACATCCAAACTCATGCGGGCAAGAGCCCCAGTCGCGCAAGCAGCGCCTCCTCCTGCGGGGGCAGGGGCGAGGCGGCCAAGAGCTGCGCGCGCATCGCTTGGTAGTCGGGCTGCGCCATCAGCGCATCGCGCCGCGCCTGATGGGCCGCGACACAGGCGGCGTGCAATGCGGCGATCTCGGGGTCCGACTTGAGCTCCGCCAAGGCGGCCTCCAAGGCCGGCAGCATCCGCTGGATCGAGGTGTCCTCCCAGCCGCCATCATTGCGCTCCCGCCAATAGCTGTCGTCAAAAGCGCGGTTCTCGCGGTTCACATCGCCCCGGTCGTTTTTCACCAGATAGCTGTCGAGCGAGCGCAGCGCGTAGTGGTTCAGCGTTGCATAGTCGCGTGCGCCCTTGGCGGGGAACTTGCGGATGCGCCGCGGGTTGGCGGCGACCAGAAACTTATGCGGCACAGCGCGCCCGCTGCCGTCGGTCCAAAGGGGGCCGGTGGCGGTCTTGCCGCCTTTGCGCAGAAAGGGACGATGGGCGCCGAAATACCCCAAGGGGAAATCCGCCCGCATCAAGGATTTCACCTCGATCGCGGTCTCCCCACACCAGATGTCTGGGTTGTGGGTGCGGCGGAATTGGGCAATCACCGGCCGGTCTTCATAGGTCTCGACCGGGCTGCTGGCAAAAAACTGAAACGTGGGCGAGATGGCCTGCGGATTGCCACAGGCCGCGACCAGCGCGGGGATGGTGTGATCGCCCACATGGATGTTCAGAAACTCATCCACATCGGCAATCCAGATCCAATCCGCCTCGCGCACCTCCGGGCGATGGGCACAGGCCTTCAACGCCTCCATCTGATAGGCGCGCCCCTCTGCCGGATTGTCCAGCCGGGTGACACCGCCGCGCGCGGCCATGGCATCGAGCAGCGCATCGGTCCCGTCGGTGCAGTCATTGGTGTAAAACAGGAAATCGCTGACGCCGATCAGGCGGTTATAGGCGATCCATTCCAACAGGAACGGGCCTTCGTTTTTGACGCAGGTCACCGCGGTGATGCGCATATCGCTCATGTCCCTTTTGCCTCGCTCGGCGCTGTCCGGGTCTTGTTGTGCTGCGCCCGGATTTGGCTTGTCTGACGTTGTGCCATTCTCCGCCTACGCAGGTCAATTGTCCGCGCGGTTTGCGCGCCAGTGCCCGGCCACCTGTTGCCCACGGCCCGCAACGCATGGTTGACGCAGGCGGTCGCGCATGGCCTCTTGGGCGGCAGGAGTGGGGAGGCAAAGTTTATGAGTAAGGCGCAGGGGTTTTCCTCGATCGACGCGGTGCAGACGGAGCTTGGGCGCGCAGGCTATGTCTGTGGTCGCGCGCTGGCCACGGTGGTGTTTCTTGCCGCCCGCCTTGGCCGCCCGCTGTTTCTCGAAGGAGAGGCTGGGGTCGGCAAGACCGAGATCGCCAAGGCGCTGAGCGCCGTGACCGGCCGCCGCCTGATCCGCCTGCAATGCTACGAGGGGCTAGATGCGGCCAGCGCAGTCTATGAATGGAACTTCGCCGCGCAGATGATCGCGATTCGCACGGCAGAGGCTTCGGGCGCGACAGATCGCAAGACTCTGCAAGAAGAGCTGTTCTCCAATGACTACCTGATCGCGCGCCCCCTGCTGCAGGCCATGATGCCGGACGAGGCAGGCGCGCCGATCCTGCTTATTGACGAGTTGGACCGCACCGATGAGCCGTTTGAGGCTTTCCTTTTGGAAGCCCTCTCCGATTTCCAGGTGACCATCCCGGAACTCGGCACCATCAAAGCACCTGAGCCGCCGATGGTGATCCTCACTTCCAACCGTACCCGCGAGGTGCATGACGCGCTGAAACGCCGCTGCCTCTATCACTGGGTCGACTATCCAGACTTCGACCGCGAGCTGGAGATTTTGCAGGCCCGCGTGCCTGAAGCCGCCGAGACCCTCAGCCGCGAGGTGGTCGCCTTTGTGCAGACCCTGCGCACCGAAGACCTGTTCAAGAAGCCCGGCGTGGCAGAGACGATCGACTGGGCCAATTGCCTCCTCGCGCTCGACGTGGTCACTCTCAGCCCTGAGGTGATCGCCGACACTCTGGGCGCCATCCTGAAATACCAGGATGACATCGCCAAACTACACGGCTCCGAGGCGAAACGTCTGCTCGATCAAGCCAAAGCAGACCTCGCGGCGCGCTGACATGGGCCTTCATCTTTCCCAAAATACTCTGGGGGTGTGGGGGCAAAGCCCCCACGCAGGCTAATGCCAGAATACGCCCCCCTCATCCTGCCAGAAAACCCGAGGCTGGTCGCCAACCTCACTCATTTCGCCCGCGCCCTGCGCAAGGCCGGGCTCAAGGTCGGCACCGGTCGGGTGATGGACGCGGTTGAGGCGGTGGCGACGGCGGGCTTCACCTCGCGGCGGGATTTCTACTGGTGTCTGCACGCCTGTTTTGTCTCGCGGCCCGAGGATCGCGTGATCTTTGCGCAGGTGTTCCGGCTCTACTGGCGCGATCCGCGCTATCTGGAACATATGATGGCGGCAATGCTGCCCGCCATTCGCGGCGTGCAGGAAGAGCGCGCTGCCAAACCCGCAGAGAAGCGCGCCGCCGAGGCGCTGCTCGATGGGCAATTGCCCGACGATATTCCCGAAGGCGCGCCCGACGGGACGGAGATCGAGATCGACGCCACCATGACCCTCTCGGCAGAAGAGCGGCTCAAAACCCTGGACTTCGAACAGATGAGCACGGCGGAGGTCGCCGAGGCAAAACGCATGCTCGCCCGCCTGACCCTGCCCGTGAAACCGATCCCCACGCGCCGCCACCTGCCCGACCCACGGGGATCAAGGCCGGATTGGCGGCGCACGATGCGTCTTGCGGGCCGCACCGGCGGCGAAATCCACCAGATCGCCAAGACCGCAAGGGCCGAGCGCTATCCAAACCTCGTGGTGCTCTGCGATATCTCTGGATCGATGAGCCAATACAGCCGCATGGTGCTGCATTTCCTGCATGCGGTTGCCAATGCCAAGGGGCAGGGCTGGGCGCGGGTACATGGCTTCACCTTTGGCACGCGTCTCACCAATATCACCCGCCACTTGGGCGCGCGCGACGTGGACAGCGCCTTGGCCGCCGCGGGGGCGGAGGCGCAGGACTGGCAAGGGGGCACTCGGATTGGCGCTTGTCTGCACGCCTTCAACCGCGATTGGTCGCGCCGTGTGATGGGGCAGGGGGCGGTGGTGCTCTTGGTCACCGACGGGCTCGACCGCGAAGCGCCGGAAGATCTGGCCCGCGAAATGCAGCGCCTGCACCTGTCGTCCCGCCGCCTGATCTGGCTCAACCCCCTGATGCGCTGGGAGGGCTTTGCGCCGCGCGCCCAAGGCATCCGCGCCATGCTGCCCCATGTGGACAGCTTTCGCGCGGGCCACAACATCGCCAGCCTGATCGACCTTGCCGCCGCGATCTCGCGCCCCGAAGATGCGGGCGAGAAAGACCGGCTGATGGCCTTGCTGTGACCGCACTCCTGCCAGTTTGGCACGAATTGTGCTTGAATTTCCGGCCCGTAGACCCAAGCTTGAGGCAGGTGGGCGCGGCATATCCTTTTGGCGTCCGGGAGGGGCGAGATGACAGCTGAGACGGATACCCTACGGTTTGAAAACGCGCCGGAATTGGCGCTGGAATGGCATCGCGCCGGTCTTGGGGCCGTGCTCTGTACCGTGATCGAAACTTGGGGCTCTGCCCCGCGCCGTACCGGCTCGCAACTGGTGGTGGGCGGCGATGGCCGCATCGAAGGCTCTGTCTCCGGCGGCTGTGTCGAGGGCGCGGTGATCCTGGAAGCCCAGGAGGCATTGCTCTCGGGCAATCACACCGTGTTGGATTTCGGCGTCAGCGATGAAGATGCCTTTGCGGTTGGCCTGGCCTGTGGGGGCACCATCCGGGTGCTGTTGGAACCTGTCGGTAAAACGCTGGACGAAGAGACGCTGGAGGCGCTGGTGCTGGCCCGCGCCGAGCGGCGCGCCGTGGCCTATGAGGTCAGCTTGACGAGCGGTCAGGGCCATCTGGTCAACACCGCCTCCTACCCTGATCGGATGCGAATGGATCGCTCCGGCGTGGAGGAGGATGGCGAGACCTTTGTGGCGGTGCATAACCCGCCCCTGCGCCTTGTGGTGGTCGGCGCGGTGCATATCGCCAAGGCGCTGGTGCCGATGGCGCGGATCGCGGGCTATGATCCGGTGCTGATCGAGCCGCGCGCCGCTTTTGGCTCTGCCGCGCGGTTTCCGGGGGAGCGCATCTTGGATGACTGGCCGGATGAGGCGGTGGAGAACCTCGGGCTGGATACTCGCACCGCGCTGGTCCTCCTGACCCATGATCCCAAACTCGACGATCCCGCGCTGATGGCGGCGTTGCGCTCCAACTGTTTCTACATTGGTGCGCTGGGCTCCAAACGCACCCATGGCCAGCGCCAGCAGCGGATGATTGCGGCGGGCTTCAACCAAGACGATCTGGCGCGCATTCACGGCCCCATCGGGCTCGACATTGGCGCGGCGGGCCCGGCAGAGATCGCGGTCTCAATCCTTGCCGAGATGACCGGCGTGCTGCGGGGCAAAGTCGTATGAAGTTCGGCCCGACCCCCTTGGCTGAGGCCGAGGGCGCGCTGTTGGCGCATTCCTTGCAAGGCGCCCGAGGCAAGATCGCCAAGGGCACAAGGCTCTCGGCGGAGGATATCGCGGACCTGCGCGCCACGGGCCGCAGCGAGGTCATCGCCGCCCGGATGGAACCCGGCGATCTGCACGAAGATGACGCCGCTCTGCGTTTGGCGCAGGCGATGGTGCCAGAGGCCAGCGCGCTGGGCCTGCGGATTTCGGGCGCCGGGGCCGGGCGGGTGAACCTCTATGCTACGACGCCGGGGGTGACGCGGGTTGAGGCGGCGCAGGTCATGGCGATGAACAGTGTCGATCCGATGATCTCGGTCGCCACCGTGCCGGACTATCACCGCGTCGATGCTGAGGGCATGGTCGCCACCATCAAGATCATCGCCTATGCGGTGCCGGAGGCGCATCTGGCACAGGCGGCCAAGGCGGCACGAGAGGCGATGCGCGTCATTCCACCCGCCTATGGGACAACCACGCTGATTGAAACGCGCATTACCGAGGAGCCCCCCTCCGACAAGGGGCGCGCTGCGATGGCGGGGCGGCTCGATCGGATGGCCATGACCCTCAGCCCGCGGGTGGTGGTGCCGCATCGTGCAGCTGAGATTGCCGAGGCTTTGCGCGCCGCGCCGGGCGAGGTTTTGTTTATCCTCACCGGCTCCGCCACCTCTGACCCTGCCGATGTGGCGCCTGAGGCGCTGCGGCTGGCGGGCGGCGAGGTCACGCGGTTCGGCATGCCGGTTGATCCGGGCAATCTCTTGTTCCTCGGGCGGCTTGGGGCCAAGCCGGTGATCGGCCTGCCGGGCTGCGCCCGCTCGCCGGCCCTCAATGGCGCGGATTGGGTGCTGGAGCGGGTGGTCTGCGGGATCGAAGTTGCCTCGGGCGATATTGCGGCCATGGGGATGGGCGGACTGCTGAAGGAAATCCCGACCCGACCAAGGCCACGGCGGGACGGGGAGTAGAAACTGAGGACAGCGCCTGACCTTGGGGAGGCGTGAAGCGCCTTCCCGGGGGAAGGTCAGGCGCTGTCCGGCCTATCGGCCGGACGAAATCTCTCCTATCTCACGCACCGTCACTTGCCGCACAAAATCCTCGCGCCATCTGCTGACCCGTGGTTAACTGACCGCAGCCAGACAAAAGAATTCAAGCTAGGGAGGAATGAATGACGAAGGTCTCTATGACCGTGAACGGTCGCCCCATGTCCGGGGAGGTCGAAGGTCGCACCCTTTTGGTGTCGTTCTTGCGCGACAAACTTGGGCTCACCGGTACCCATGTGGGCTGTGACACCAGCCAATGCGGCGCTTGCGTGGTCCATGTGGACGGCAAGGCGGTGAAATCCTGCACCATGCTCGCGCTCGAGGCCGAAGGGGCCGAGGTCGCCACCATCGAGGGTCAGGCCGCAGCCGATGGCACGCTCAACGCGATTCAGGCGGCCTTTCAGGAACATCACGGGCTTCAGTGCGGTTTTTGCACGCCGGGCATGGTGATGTCTGCCGCTGCCCTGCTGAAGGAAAACCCCAAGCCCACTGAGACGGAAATCCGCCACTATCTCGAAGGCAACCTCTGCCGCTGCACCGGCTACCACAACATCGTCAAGGCGATCATGGCGGCCTCCGGTCAGGACGTGACCTCCATCGCGGCGGAATAACGCCCACCCTCAAGTGACCTGTGCCAGCCCGAAAGTCGTCGGGCTGATGACGTAACCCGTATCAATCCAGCGGACCGATCGGTCAGGCGGCGCGGCGGGAAGAGGAGCCCAACGCGCAAAGACCCCAAGGCCCGGCCCGCTTTCTGGGAGGAGTTTGGATTATGCCCAAGGATATTGACGCCAAAGAGAGCGGCATCGGCGCCGCCACCAAACGGCGCGAAGACATCAGGTTTCTGACGGGAACCGGCAATTACACCGATGATATCAATGTGAACGGTCAGGCCTATGTGGCCTTCCTGCGCTCGGATGTGGCGCATGGCCGGATCACTTCGATCGACACTTCTGCGGCTGCGGCGATGCCCGGCGTGCTGCGCGTCTTTACCGGCGCGGATTTTGAAGGCGTCGGCGGACTGCCCTGCGGCTGGCAGGTGACCGACCGCCACGGCGAGGTTATGCAAGAGCCGGGCCATCCGGTGCTCGCCCAAGGCAAGGTGCGCCATGTGGGCGATCCCATCGCCGCCGTAGTGGCCGAAACCGCCGATCAGGCGCGCGACGCGGCAGAGGCGATTGATCTCGAGATCGAAGAGCTGCCCGCGGTGATCGACATGAAGGCCGCCTTGACCGAAGGCGCGCCCAAGGTGCATGACGATCTGACCTCCAACCTCTGCTACGACTGGGGCTTTGTGGAGGAAAACAAGGACGCGGTCGCCAAGGCCTTTGACGAGGCGGCCCATGTGACCACGCTGGAACTGGTCAACAACCGTCTGGTCGCAAACCCGATGGAGCCGCGCGTGGCGGTGGGCGATTTCAACCGCGCCACCGGCGAGAGCACGCTCTATACCACCAGCCAGAACCCGCATGTGATCCGGCTTCTGATGGGGGCCTTCGTGCTCGGCATTCCCGAGCATAAGCTGCGCGTGGTGGCCCCGGATGTGGGCGGCGGCTTTGGCTCCAAAATCTTCCACTACGCAGAAGAGGCCTTTTGCACCTTCGCCGCCAAGGCGCTCAATCGCGCGGTGAAATGGACCTCCTCGCGCTCCGAGGCCTTTATGTCGGATGCCCATGGCCGCGACCATGTGACCAGGATCGAATTGGCGCTGGATGCGGACAACAATTTTACCGCGCTCAGGACCGAGACCTACGCCAATATGGGCGCTTATCTGTCGACCTTTGCCCCCTCGGTGCCGACCTGGCTGCATGGTACGCTGATGGCGGGCAATTACCGCACACCGCTCATCTATGTGAACGTCAAGGCGGTCTTCACCAATACGGTGCCGGTCGATGCCTATCGCGGCGCGGGCCGGCCGGAGGCGACCTTTCAGCTCGAACGGGTGATCGACAAGGCGGCGCGGGAGCTGGGGGTCGATCCCATCGCGCTGCGGCGGCAGAATTTCATCACCGAGTTTCCCTATGCCACGCCTGTGGCGGTGGAATATGACACCGGCGATTACATGGCGACGATGGATAAGCTCGAAGAGATTGCCGATATCAAAGGCTTTGCCGCCCGCCGGGCGGAGAGCGAGAAGGCCGGCAAGCTGCGCGGGCTGGGGGTCAATTGCTATATCGAGGCCTGCGGCATCGCGCCCTCGAACCTTGTCGGGCAACTTGGTGCCCGCGCGGGCCTCTATGAGAGCGCCACGGTGCGGGTCAATGCCACCGGCGGCATCGTGGTGATGACCGGCAGCCACAGCCACGGGCAGGGGCATGAGACGTCCTTTCCGCAGGTGATTTCTGAGATGATCGGTATCCCCGAGGATATGGTGGAGATCGAACACGGCGACACCAATAATGCGCCGATGGGCATGGGGACCTATGGCTCGCGCTCGCTGGCCGTTGGGGGCTCCGCCATGGTGCGGGCGACCGAGAAGATCATCGCCAAAGCGAAGAAGATCGCCGCCCATCTGATGGAGGCCTCGGATGCCGATATCGAATTGAAGGACGGCAAATTCTCGGTTGCGGGCACCGATAAATCCGTGGCCTGGGGCGATGTGACCCTCGCCGCCTATGTGCCGCATAACTACCCGCTGGAGGAGATCGAGCCGGGGCTGGAGGAGACGGCGTTTTACGACCCTGCCAACTTCACCTATCCGGCCGGCGCCTATGCCTGCGAGGTGGAGGTGGACCCCGAGACCGGCAAGGTGAGTATTGAACGCTTTGCCGCCGCGGATGATTTTGGCAATATCGTCAACCCGATGATCGTCGACGGTCAGGTGCATGGCGGCATTGGGCAGGGCATCGGTCAGGCGCTGCTCGAAGGCTGCGTCTATGATGAGAACGGTCAGTTGTTGTCCGCAAGCTTTATGGACTACGCCATGCCGCGCGCCGATGATCTGCCGTTTTATCAGGTGGATCATTCCTGCCAGACGCCTTGCACCCACAACCCGCTTGGCGTGAAGGGCTGTGGCGAGGCTGGCGCCATCGGCTCGCCCCCGGCCGTGGTCAACGCGGTGGTGGACGCGCTGCGCTCGGCCGGTAAAGATGTGACCCATATCGATATGCCGCTGACCCCGGCGCGGGTCTGGGCGGCGATGCAGGGCTGAGAGGGCGGAGGCGAGGGGCGCTGCCCCTCGCGCTCCCCGGGATATTTATGAGAAGATGAAGGAGCCTGCGGGCGATCCTTCGGAAAGGAAGAGCGATGTATGAGTTTGAATTCGCACGCCCCGCAACGGTGGCGGATGCGGTACAGGCCCTGAGCGAAGAAG
Source organism: Epibacterium sp. (assembly GCA_048263945.1). Lineage (GTDB taxonomy): Bacteria > Pseudomonadota > Alphaproteobacteria > Rhodobacterales > Rhodobacteraceae > Epibacterium. Next base: position 252,308 of record JBLXDQ010000001.1, read on the forward strand.
ACGCCCAAGCGCTGGGCGGTGGGCAGACGCTGATCCCGACGCTGAAGCAGCGTTTGGCGATGCCCACGACCCTGGTGAGCCTTGGCGGCATTGCCGAGATCAAGGGGATCTGTCAGCGCGATGACGGCGCCTTGGCGATTGGCGGTGGTACCACCCATGCGGATGTGGCGGAGGGGGCTGGTGCCTATCCGGCTCTGTCGGCTCTGGCCGGTCAGATCGGCGATCCGGCGGTGCGCAATCGTGGCACCATTGGTGGCTCCTTGGCCAATAACGACCCGGCCGCCTGCTATCCGGCAGCGGCGCTGGCCTCTGGCGCGACAATCGTGACCAACACGCGCGAGATTGCAGCGGATGACTATTTCCAAGGCCTGTTCACCACCGCGCTTGAGGAAGGCGAGATCATCACCGAGGTGCGCTTTGCGGTGCCTGAGGCGGCGAACTATCAAAAGTTCCTGCAGCCGGCCTCGCGCTTTGCCATGGTGGGGGTCTTTGTCGCCAAATTCGCCGATGGGGTGCGGGTCGCCGTGACCGGCGCATCTGAGGAGGGCGTGTTCCGCTGGAGCGAGGCTGAGGCGGCGCTCTCGGCCAATTTCAGCGCTGATGCGATTGCGGGCCTCACCGTGGCAGAGGACACCATGATTGGCGATATTCATGGCACCAAAGCCTATCGCGCGCATCTGGTGGGGGTGATGACCAAACGGGCGGTGGCTTCGGCCAACTGACCAAGGGGTCCGCGTCCTCGCAAGAGAAAACGCGCAGATCAAAAGAAGGCGCTCTGTCTGGGACAGGGCGCCTTTTTCTGTGAAACCTCGGATGGGGCGACCAAATCAGGCGCGCAGGAAGCCCGCAATATCGGTCAGCAGGCTTTGGGTGTGATCCGCAAGTCCGCGAATTTCGGTGGCGATCACCGCAAAGCCCTTGCCCTGATCCCCGATCCGCGCCGCCTCGATCGAGGCGTTAAAGGCAATGAGGCGAATGTTGCGGCCCACGGCCTCGGCGTTTTTCACCGCTTCCAGCATCTCGCCAGAGCGTTTCGCCTCGCGCTGCTGTTGCGCGTTGGAGAGATCCTCGACCAATTCATCCAGAAACCGCGAGACCGCAGGCTCCAGACGGTTGAGGCAGAGGTCGGCCAGATCGGGCAGGCTCGCGATGCGCGACAGAACACTGCCCTCGCGGCCGACGATCTTGGCATGGAGCGCCTCGAGGATCTGCACACAGTTCAGACGCTGCTCTTCCAGTTCGATCGGCAGGCGGTAGTCGTTTGCCTTGAGGCTTTGACCCAGCTCGTCGGTCAGCATGGTCCAAGCGGTCTCGATCCGGGTGGCGGAGAGTTTGAGAGCGCGTTCGTTCACCTCCGCCCCCTCGGTGCTGGATTGGTGCTGGAGCGCGACCAGCGAGAGCGAGGCGATGCGGCATGGGCCTATGGCCATAACAGCTTTGCTGCGGATGTCTGTGAGGCTCATGACGTGGAATCCCTGGTTAACCTGTCTCGGACCCTACGCGGGCCTTGGTTAAGGCTCCTCTAAGAGTGGAGGCAGATTTTACGGACAAATTGCGAAAAGCGAAATCTAGGCCGAGGGGGAGGAAGGGGCGGGGCGGAAAAAACAAAACCCCGCAGCGCGGGGCTGCGGGGTTTCGGCACTCTGTCGTAGGACAGGGGGCTTATTTCTGCGGAAGCGGGCCGATCATCATGATCATCTGACGGCCTTCCATCTTTGGCATGTTTTCGATCTTGCCGATCTCTTTCACGTCTGCAGCCACGCGCTCCAACAGCTCACGGCCGAGGTTCTGGTGCGCCATCTCACGACCGCGGAAACGCAGGGTGACCTTCACCTTGTCGCCGTTTTCCAGGAACTTGAAGACGCTGCGCATCTTCACGTCATAGTCGTGGGTATCCGTGTTGGGACGGAACTTGACCTCTTTGACCTCGATGATCTTCTGCTTCTTGCGCGCTTCGCTTTCGCGTTTCTGCTGTTCATACTTGAACTTACCAAAGTCCATGATCTTGCAGACCGGCGGCGTCGCATTGGGCGAGATCTCGACAAGGTCGAGCCCGGCTTCTTCGGCCATTTGCATGGCTTTCGCGGGATGCACAACGCCGACGTTTTCGCCTTCGGCACCGATCAGGCGGATTTCGGGAGCGCGGATTTTGTCGTTGATGCGCGGGCCAGTTTCACGGGTCGGCGGCGCATTATGAGGTCTGCGGGCTATGGGTTCTATCCTTTGATAATTGCAGAATTTTGAGCCGGGAATTTAAAGGCTCATGGTCGGTCTTGCAAGCGGGAAAGCTGCGGAAATAGGGGCGTTTCCCACAGATTTATCGCCCAAGGCGAGGCATATCCCGCGTGATGCGAAGTCCCGTGGGCAGTGGTGTCGCTAACGTGACAACGGGCGCCCCGTCAAAAGCGGGCGCCCGTTGTCGTATCCAGTAGATAGGTCTCCGCGTGCCCCCTGCCAAGGGGGCTGGGCAAAGGGGAGCCCGTCGGCCTTAGTCGAGGAAGGCTTTTTCGACCACGAAATGCGCCGGTTTGGAGTTCGCGCCCTCTTCCAGACCATAGGTGTTTTCAAACAGGTCCTTGAGTTCGAGGTTGAACGCGAGGTTGCCGCAGATCATCGCACGGTCGCTTTCCGGGTTCAGGGGCGGCACGCCGAGATCGGCAAAAGCCTCGCCGGAGCGCATCAGGTCGGTGATGCGGCCCATCTTGGCGCTCTCTTCGCGGGTGGTGGTCGGGTAGTATTTGATTTTTTTCCAGAAGCCCTCGCCGATCAGCTCATTCAGGAGTTCGTCGGTCTTCAGGCTCTCGATCAGCTCCCGACCATAGGTCAGCTCGTTTGCTTCGCGGCAGGTATGGGTGATGATGACCTCGTCATAATCCTCATAGGTCTGCGGCTCGCGCAGCAGGCTCGCAAAGGGGGCAAAGCCGGTGCCGGTGGCAAAGAACCAGATCCGCTTGCCGGGCAGAAGCGCGTCATGCACCAGCGTGCCGACGGGTTTGGGGCGCAGGATGATCTCGTCGCCCACCTTAATGTGCTGCAGTTTAGAGGTCAGCGGGCCGTCCTGCACCTTGATCGAATAGAACTCCATTTCCTCGTCCCAGGAGGGGGAGGCGATGGAATAGGCGCGCAGCAGGGGCTTTTGCTTGCCGGTCTTGGGGTCCGGATCATTCATCAGACCGATCATCACAAACTCGCCCGAGCGGAACCGCAGCGAGGCGGGACGGGTGCAGCGGAAGGAGAACAGCCGGTCGGTCCAGTGTTTCACCTCGGTGACGGTCTGGGAATCGGGCAGGGTCGGGGTCGCCTTGGCGGGCGCGGCAGCATCGGTCACGGTCAGGGTCTCGTTCATCATGTCTCTGCCGGCAGGGTTAAACCGGCACCTCTGATTAATCTTTGATCCATGTCAGGAAAACCCCTCTCTTACCCAACCCCGCGAAACGCGCGGGGTCGGACAGGTCGGACAGGGGCACCTGACGTCGGGGGAGGGCTGGCTTAGCGCGCGGCGTTTGAATGCGCGCGCAGGCGGGCCTGATAGTTGTGGCTCTGCCAATTGGCACGGAACAGCCACTGGTCCTCGGGCTGGCGGGTGGCGAGATCGTCGGAAATCTCCACCTCGTCAAAACCAACGCGACGCGCCATGGCATATTGATCCGAGATCACATGGCCCTTGGCGCGCAGACGCCCGTCATATCCCATAAGGCGCAGCATCCGCGCAATGGTGAACCCGCGCCCATCGGCAAAGGAGGGGAAATCGACGCGGATCAGCTCCACGCCCGCCAGCTGGTCAGCCAGCGTGGCCGGATCGGTGTCAGAGGCCAGATCCAGCACATTCGCGCCCTCAAAGCCGCCGGTCCAGTCGTCATGGGCAAAGCCCGTGTCGGTTACGATAACGCTCATCTTGTTCAAGCTCCTGTACGGACGAATTTGCCATCCACCACGTGGATGCCGCATTCTTCCTTGTTCTGGTTGCGCCAGCGGCCGGCGCGGGGGTCTTCACCTTCGGCGACCGGGCTGGTGCAAGGGGCACAGCCGATCGACGGATAGCCTTTGGCCACCAAGGGGTGACGGGGCAGGCGGTTTTCATCCATATAGGCGCGCACATCTTCCGGCGCCCAATGGGCCAGCGGATTGATCTTGATGCGGCCTGTGCCCTCCTCGACCTCGAAAAAGTCGAGTGCGGCGCGGGTGCCGGACTGGAACCGCTTGCGTCCGGTGATCCAGCCGTCAAACCCTTTGAGCGCCTTTTGCAGTGGCACGGTTTTACGCAGGGCACAGCAGGCATCGGTGTCCGAGAACCGCAGTGCGCCATAGGGGTCTTTGTCCGCGATGTCGTCGGCCTTGATGACCTGCACATTGCGCAGCCCCAGACGCTCGCTCACCTCTTGCTGGTAGACCAGCGTTTCGGTGAACAGCAGTTCAGTGTCCACAAACAGCACCGGCACCATCGGGTCGATCACCGCCGCCATATGCAACAGCACCACCGATTCCGCCCCAAAGGAAGAGACCAGGGCGATGTTTCCTGCATCGCGAAGGGCCCCCTCCATCACGGAGGTGGCGGAGTGGTGTTTGAACCGCGCATTGAGCGCAGCCACCTTCTCTGCCAGATCCGCACTGCCGCCATTGGCGACAGGCAGACCCTGAAGTTCCTGGTCGAGACTCATGGCTTAGGCCACCTTTTTGTCTGCCGCCGGATAGAGCGCTGCCTTAAAGGGCTCCATGCCGACGCGGCGATAGGTTTGGAGGAACTCTTCCTCCGCACTCTCGCGCTGCTCCAGATAGGTCCCCACAATGCGCTCCACCGCCGGGACGATCTCGTCATAGGCAAAGCCGGGGCCGGTGCGGGTGCCGATCTCTGCGGTCTCGGTGGCGTCGCCGCCGAGGGTGATCTGGTAGTTTTCAACACCCGCCCGGTCGAGGCCGAGGATGCCGATGTGGCCCACATGGTGGTGACCACAGGCGTTGATGCAGCCCGAGATCTTGATCTGCAGATGACCGATGTCATGCTCCAGTTTCAGATCTTCAAAGCGGGTGGCGATTTCCTGTGCGACCGGGATCGAGCGAGCCGTGGCCAACGCGCAGTAATCCATGCCGGGGCAGGCGATGATATCGGAGATCAGACCGATATTCGCGGTTGCCAGATCGGCGGCCTTCAGCTGCGCGTGGATCGCGGGCAGATCGTTCTTGGCGACATGCGGCAGGATCACGTTCTGCTCGTGGCTGATGCGCAGCTCGCCATAGGCAAAGGTCTCGGCGATATCCGCCATCACCCGCATCTGTTCCGCCGTCGCATCACCCGGGGTTGCGCCGTGTTTCTTGATCGAGATGGTCGCAATCGCATGGCCCGGTGCCTTATGGGCGGCGAGGTTGGTATCGGCCCAGGCGCGGAACACCGGATCGTTCTCGTAAGCGGCGTCAAAGACAGCGGTGTCCACATCGCGGAATTCGGGCGCGGCAAAGTGGCGTTTGATATCCTCAAACAGCGCTTGGTCGGCACCGCCAAAGGTCGGGCGCACTTGGGCAAACCGCTCTTCGGTCAGCTCGCGGATTTTCTCAAGGCCGAGCTCATGCACGGTGATCTTGATGCGGGCCTTATATTTGTTGTCGCGACGGCCCAGCTGGTTCCAGACCGAGATCACGCTCTCGATATAGGGCAGCAGGTCATCGGCGGCGACGAACTCATTCAGCACCTTGCCGATCATCGGGGTGCGGCCAAGGCCACCGCCCACAAGGATCTGATAGCCGATCTCGCCCGCGTCGTTCTTGACGATCTTCACGGCGAGGTCATGGGCTTTGAGAACCGCACGGTCATTGGCGGCGCCGGAGACGGCGATCTTGAACTTGCGGCCCATGAACTGGAATTCCGGATGGTCGGTGGACCACTGGCGGATCAGCTCGGCGATGGGGCGCGGATCTTCGATCTCATCCGCCGCAGCACCGGCGAAATGGTCGGCGGTCACGTTGCGGATGGTGTTGCCCGAGGTCTGGATCGCATGCAGGTTCACCTCGGCCAGCGCATCGAGCATATCCGGCACGTCGCGCAGCTTCGGCCAGTTGTACTGGATGTTCTGACGGGTGGTGAAATGGCCATAGCCCTTGTCCCACTTCTGCGCGAGCAGAGCGAGCGCGCGCATCTGGTTCGGGTTCAGCGTGCCATAGGGGATCGCAACCCGCAGCATATAGGCGTGCAGCTGCAGATAGAGACCGTTCATCAGCCGCAGCGGCTTGAACTCATCCTCGGTCAGCGCGCCTTCGATGCGGCGCTCGACTTGGGCGCGGAACTGGCGGTTGCGCTCTTCGAGAAAGGCGGTGTCGAAATCGTTGTACTTATACATTTGCGACGGCCTCCTGTTTGCCGTGGTTGTAGTTCGAGGGACCGGTGCGGCGGAACTCTTCGCGGAAGTGTGTCGGCTCGGGGCCGTTGTCGCCTGCCTTTGCGTCGGCGAGATAGGCACCCACGGCGATCTGCGGCTGGCTTTGGGCTTCGAGCAGGCGCAGCTGCGCTTCGGCCTCGTCCACGATCAGCTCGGCGGCTTTGAGGTCGCGGGTCCAGTCATTGGCAGCGGTGAGATAGATCACGTCGCCTTCGAGAAGGTCGTTGGCGGTGACCACTTTGGGGGTAAAGGCACGGGCCATCAGGCAAGCTCCACTTGAATATCGGTAGGGGCGGCGACCGCAGCAGCTTTGCGCGGTGCAAGCCCAAGGAAGGTGAGCGCCGGGCCGCTGAAGTCAGCAGCGGCCAGATCGGCGGGCAATTGGTCAAGGGTGGTGGCCAACACACGCTGATCGGCGCGCGAGGCGTTTTCCACCACGGTCACAGGGGTCATCCGGTCTGCGCCATGCATCAACAGGCGCCCCTGCACAAAACGGGCAGATTTCTTGCCCATATAGACGGCGGCGACTTCACCGGGACGGGCCAGCTGCGCCCAGTCGTGATCGGCAAAGCCTTTCATGTCGTGGCCGGTCAGAAACCGCACCGAGGAATTGCGCCCCCGCTGGGTCAGGCTCTGACCAATGGCGGCCACCGCGGCAGAGGCGGCGGTGATGCCTGGCAGAATCTGGGTGCCCACATCGGCGGCTTCGCAGGCGGAGAGCTCCTCGTCCAGACGGCCAAAGAGGGTCGGATCGCCGGACTTGAGCCGCAGCACCTTGAGGCCGCGTTTGGCGTGATGGACCAGCCGAGCGCAGATCTCGTCCTGGGCCATGGAGGGGCCAAAGCCTTCCTTGCCGACGTCTTCAAGAATTGCATCCGCATGGGTCAGTGCCATGATCTCGTCACTGACCAGCCGGTCGAAGAGGATCACATCCGCCTCGTTGAGCGCCTTCAGCACCTTGACGGTCAACAGATCCACATCGCCGGGACCGGAGCCTGCAAAGGCCACAACACCCGGACACATGACACCCGTCGCTCCGGGCAGGGGCGGCAGGGAGGTCTGAAGATCGAGCGTATCGCGGGGCATTTGATCTGTCCTTGGCTGGCGATGGCTGTGGCGTTTGACTTGAGGGTAGATATAGGAAATATTCCTGTCTCAGCGCTATATGGGCGGGGAAATAAGGACACATGTGCCGCCGAGGTTTCGGCAGAGGTCCGGATGTCCCAGCGATTGGAGAATTTTGGAATGACAGTGCGGATCGACGCCACGGACCGGAAAATTCTGGCGGAACTGCAACGAGATGCAGGGCAATCCTTGGACGAAATCGCCAAGCAGGTGGGCAGTTCCAAGACGCCAGTCTGGAATCGCATCCGCAAATTGCGCGAGGCCGGCGTGGTCGGAAACCAGACCATGATCCTCGATGCGGAGGCGCTGGGGTTCGAGGCCTGTTTCTTTGTGCTGATCCGCACCTCAGAGCATGAGGCGAGCTGGCAGGCAAAGTTCCTCAAGGCCCTGCAGGAACGCCCCGAAGTGCAGGAGGCGCATCGCTTGGCTGGCGATATCGACTATATCCTGAAGGTGCGGGTGAAGAACGCGCGGGCCTACGACAAATTCTATCAGGCGCTGATCTCTGAAGTGCGGGTGCATAATGTCACCGCGCTTTTGTCGATGGAGGAGATCAAGTCGACCACCCATCTGCCGCTGGATCAAATCCGGGTCGATTGATCCTTTGAGGAAGGGAAAAGGGGGCGCTGCCCCTCGGGCCTGCGGCCCTCACCCCCGGAGTATTTCTAGAAAGATGAAGAAGGGGCGGTGGCGCGCCGCGCCAGCGGCGCTGGGCCCAACGGGGCAAGGGGATCTTTGATCCACGCAGCCCGGGCGGGAGCCCCCCGCCTTTGCTGGGGGCTCCCTTTATAGGGGGCGCTTAGGACTGCGTCACCATGAGGCGGGTCAGCCCGTGGAAGTGGTAGGTGTTGGAATAGACCGGTGCCTCGGCCAGTTTCAGGTCCGGGCAGCGGTCAAACAGGATCGGCAGGGCGATTTCCATTTCCAGTCTAGCCAAGGGCGCGCCAACGCAGAAATGCAGGCCGCCGCCAAAGCTCTTGTTCACTTTTGGCGGGCGGGTCGGGTCGAAGTGATCAGCGCGCTCCAGTGCTTCGGGGTCGCGGTTGGCGGCTGCCAGCATCAAAGCCACCTGATCGCCGCGCTGGAAGCTATGGCCGAGGACCTCAACTTCCTCATAGGCGTAGCGGGTGAACATATGCAGCGGCGGGTCATAGCGCAGGATTTCCTCCACCAGCCCGGTGATCCCCTCGGGGGCCAGCCACGCAGGGTTCCAGCCCTGTTCCAGCATGGTCTTTACCCCATTGCCGAGCGAATGAACTGTCGCCTCATGGCCGGCGTTCAGCAGCAGGATACAGGTGCCGATCAGCTCGTCGGTGGAGAGGCTCTCGCCATCTTCTTCGGCCTGGATCAACCGGGTGATCAGATCCTCGCCCGGGCTCTTGCGGCGTTCCTCCACATAATCGGTGAGGAAGGCGATGAACTCCGCGCTGGCCTTGGCGGCGGCATGTTCGGTCTCGATCGTCTTAGACGCCTGATACATCGCCACCATCTTGTGCGACCAGTCCAGCAGCTGCGGCGCCATCGCCTCTGGCACGCCCAACAGACGGCAGATCGCGATCACCGGCACTTGGGTGCAATAGGTGGTCAAAAGGTCAAAGGGCGCGTCTTTCGGGAAGGCGTCGATCAGGTCGTGGCACAGGGTTTCCAGTCCCGGTGCCAGCGCTTTGATCTCGCGGCTGGTAAAGGCGCGCAGCACCAGTTTGCGCAGGCGGGTGTGGCGCGGCGGCTCCGCATCCAGCAGCGAATGCGCCTCGACCTGCAGGAAGGGTGCCAGATGCGCCGGGCCCTCGGTGGCCATCTCCGCCGGGATCTCGCGGCCAAAGCGGCGGTCGCGCAGCAACAGATGCACCACGTCATGACCAAAGCCCGCGACCATCCCGTAGTCTTGCCAATAGGCCAGCTTCGCCTCCGCGCGGGTGGCGTCGTAAAACGGATAGGGGTTCTGCACGAACTCCGGCTCGGTCGGGGATTGGATCACTGTCTTCATGACAGAGGTTTTTGCCGAGCGCACTGGTCTTGGCAAGGGGGGCTTTGCTAGGGTGCCGCAATGTTCCCGACGTCACGAAGCCAGAGCCCCCTGACATGATCGAAAGCCGCCACCCTCGTCTCGCCCTAGTCTTTGGCGTGGTGACGGCCATCGTGGTGCTGTCGGCGGCGGTCTGGTCCTCGGGCTATCGTCAGGCGCTGACCGCCTTGTCCGAGCGCAGCGCCTCTGATCTCGAACTCGCCTCGGACCGGGTCAGCACCCAGTTGCAGAACTACCGCGAGCAAGCAGTCTTGATGGTGGAACATCCGGTTCTGCAGACCCTCGACAATGCGGCGGGGCGCAGGTTGGCCACGGCGCTTTTGCGCGAGGTGGCGGATAAGACCGGCGCGGCGGATCTGTTTTATGTGGACACCCTTGGCCATGTGCTCGCGGCGGCGGAGGGGATCGCGGGCGAGGGCATTGCCCAAAGCGCCTATTTCCGGCGCGCCATGCAGGGCGCGCTTGGGGCGCAGCCGATGGTGCTGCCGGGCACAGGCCAGCGGGTCTATTTCTTCGCCGCGCCGGATTTCGGCCCTGACCGAAAGGTAAGGGGCGCGCTTGTGGTGGTGGTCGACATCGAAGAGGTGGAGCAAACCTGGCGCGGCTCGCTCCCGGCGGTCTATTTCACCATCGAGGATGGCAGCGTCTTTATGTCGAACCGGTCGGAGCTGTTGTTCTGGCATCGCGATCCGGGCCGCGCGGGGCTGCGCCCGCCCGAGGCCGAGCCTTTGCCCCTCTCGGTCAGCCATGTGGGCGGGCATGAGCTGTGGCAATTGGGCTGGAGCCCCTATCTGCCCAAGGACGCGCTGCATCTGGGCATCGACTTGCCGACGATTGGGATGCAGGGGGAGATCCTGGTGGATGTCGCCTCGGCCCGCAGGCTGGCCTCGCTTCAGGCGATGGCGATGGCGGCGGTCTGTCTGGCCTTTGGCATGATCCTCTTTCTCGCCTCGGAACGGCGGCGCACGCTGGCGCAGGCCAATGCGGCGCTGGAGGTGCGGGTGGAGACCCGGACCCGCGCCCTGTCAGAGGCCAACCAGCAATTGCGCCGCGAGGTCCGCGAACGCGAAGAGGCCGAAGCCGCCCTGAAACAGGCGCAAGCCGAATTGGTGCAGGCCGACAAACTCTCCGCCCTAGGGCAGATGTCCGCCGGGATCAGCCACGAGCTGAACCAGCCGCTGATGGCGATCCAGCAATTTGCCGAAAACGGTCAGGCTTTCCTCGACCGGGGCAAGGCGGAGCGCGCGGGCGAGAACCTGACCCGCATCGCCCAGATGGCCGCCCGCATGGCGCGGATCATCAAGAACCTGCGCGCCTTTGCCCGCAACGAGAGCGAGCCTGTGGGTCGCGTCGATCTGGTCAGCGTCATCACCACGGCGGTGGAACTGACCGAGACGCGCCTGCGCGAGCATAACGTCAGCCTCGATTGGCAGCCGCCCGCCACCGGCCCTGTCTGGGCGCGCGGCGGCGAGGTGCGGTTGACGCAGGTTTTTGTGAACCTGATCAACAATGCAGTGGATGCGATGATGGGGCAGGAGGCGCGCGAAATCCGCATCGCGATCACTCCCGGCCCCCGCCTGACAGCCACCGTTCAGGATATTGGTCCCGGCCTGAAACAGCCCGAAAAAGTCTTCGAGCCGTTTTATTCCACCAAGGCCGTAGGCAGTTCCGAAGGCATGGGGCTGGGGCTGTCCATTTCCTACGGTCTGGTGCAAAGCTTTGGCGGCAATATCCGTGGCACCAATACCGACCGCGGGGCCCTGTTCACTGTCGAACTGGATGACTGGAAAGAGGAAGACGCCGCATGACCCCCGCCATTCCGCCTGTGCGCAAGGTGCTCTTGGTTGATGACGATGCCGCCGTGCGCGAGGCCTTGGGGCAGACGCTGGAGCTTGCGGACCTTGATGCGGTCACCGCTGGCTCCTTTGTGGCGGCCAAGGATCATATCGTTGCCGGGTTCAAAGGCGTCATCCTGTCGGACATGCGGATGCCGGGGCGCGATGGGTTTCACCTGTTGGACTATGCGCAAAAGGTCGATGCCGAACTGCCGGTGATCCTCCTGACGGGCGAGGGCGACATTCCGATGGCGGTGAAGGCGATGAGCCAGGGCGCCTTTGATTTCCTTGAAAAACCCTGCGAGGCGGCGACGCTTTTGGCGGTGCTGGAACGGGCGCTCAAGACCCGCGCGCTGGTCTTGGAAAACCGCCGCCTGAAGACCCAGCTGGAGCGTGGCGACCCGGCGGCGCGGATGCTCTTTGGCACCTCGCCGCAATCCAACGAGCTGCGCGCCCGCGTGCGCTCGGTTGCGGCAACCAATGCCGAGGTGCTGGTCTCCGGTCCGCCGGGCAGCGGCATTTCCAAAGTGGCCGAGGTGGTGCATCTGATGTCGCGGCGCGGGCAGGGCCCCTTTGTCAAACGCCCCTGCGCGGGCCTCACGCCGCAGGTGTTTGACGAGCTCTGCGAAAGCGCCGAGGGCGGATCGCTGTTTCTGGACGAGCTCTCTGCCATGCCCGAGGACACGCAATACGCGGTGTTGGAACGGCTGGAGCAGGGCACTACTGCGCGGCTCATTGGGGGCTCTGCGGCAGATCTGGCCGCGCTTGTTGCGGCGGGAAAATTCAACGCGGATCTGTTCTACCGGCTGGATGTGATGCGGGTGCGCATTCCTTCGCTCGCGGAACGGCGCGAGGATATTCCGGTGCTGTTTCGACATTACGTCAGTCAGGCGGCGGAACAGGCCGGGATCGAGGCGCCGGAAGTCAGCCCCGAGACCCTCGCGGCCCTGATGGCGCAGGATTGGCCGGGCAATGCGCGCTCCCTGATGTCGGCGGCGATGCGCTTTGTGCTGGGGATGCCCGAAGATGTCACCGAAGCCGCTGATCTGGGGCTGGCCGAGCAGATGGCGCAAGTGGAGCGCTCCTTGCTGATCGCGGCCTTGGGGCGGCAAAACGGCAAGGCGGCCGCCGCGGCCGAGGCGCTGAAACTACCGCGCAAAACCTTCTACGACAAGCTTGCCCGCTACGGGATTCGCCCCGACGACTATAGGCGCTAACAGTTGTGCGGTTTTCCGCACAAGCCGCCCAGCCGGTGTGCGGGATTTCGCACATCGCCAAAATGCCGGGGCAGGGGATGCGGCAAGGCGACGCCCTAGCCCTCTGAAATACAACCGTAAAAGTGAATTTATCCGGAATTTCCGAATCGCCCCTTGAGCGATTCTGCGACCTGACCAATCCTATGGCCCAAGCCCGTCGCCACGCGCTTCGGGTTGGAGGAAACAAAAAGGATCTGGGAGGATCACCATGAAGTTCCTGACTGCTGCCGCCACTGCGCTGGCCCTGAGCGTGACCGCAGGTGTCGCATCCGCCGAAGGCTGCGACGACGGCGAAATCGTCATCAAGTTCAGCCACGTCACCAACACTGACAAGCACCCCAAAGGCATCGCCGCCTCGCTGCTGCAACAGCGCGTCAATGACGAGATGAACGGCAAAGCCTGCATGGAAGTCTACCCGAACTCCACGCTCTATAACGATGACAAGGTTCTCGAAGCGATGCTGCAGGGCGACGTGCAGATGGCTGCACCGTCCCTGTCCAAATTCGAGCAGTTCACCAAGAAATTCCGCCTCTTCGATCTGCCCTTCATGTTCAAAAACATCGAAGCGGTTGACGCGTTCCAAGCCTCTGAAGCAGGCCAGGCGCTGAAAACCTCGATGGAGCGCCGCGGTATCCTCGGTCTCGACTTCTGGCACAACGGCATGAAGCAGATGTCTGCCAACAAGCCGCTGCTGTCCCCCGAAGACGCAAAAGGCTTGAAGTTCCGCGTGCAGCCCTCCGAAGTGCTGAAAGCACAGTTCGAAGCGCTGGGGGCAAGCCCGCAGCCGATGGCCTTCTCCGAAGTTTATGGCGCGCTGCAAACCGGCGTTGTGGACGGTCAGGAAAACACCTGGTCCAACGTCTACGGCCAGAAGTTCTTTGAAGTTCAGGACGGCACCACCGAAACCAACCACGGCGCGCTGGACTATCTGGTTGTGACCTCCACCGACTGGCTCGACAGCCTGCCGGAAGATGTGCGCGAGCAGCTTCTGACCATCGTTCAGGAAGTCTCTGCCGAGCGCAATGCCGCAGTGGGTGAAGTCGACAAACAAGCCCGCCAGTCCGTTCTGGACGCCGGTGGCGTTATCCGCGAACTGACCGCTGAACAGCGTCAGGCATGGGTCGATGCGATGAAACCGGTTTGGGACCAGTTCCGCGAAGACGTGGGTCAGGAAAACATTGACGCCGCACAGGCGATCAACGCGGGCCTCTAAGCCCCATCCCCTTTCATCTGAAGTCTAAAGAACCGGCCCGGTTCCCACCTTGTGGAGCCGGGCCTTTTTGAAACCCGGCGCAGGTCACTCGATCACCGAGGACAATAGGGGCCGGGGCAGGAGGATATTGCCATGTCTTCAAGATACGTGCCCGCCTCTGGCCTGGGCCGATTTATTCACGAATTCGAGGAGACCGCGATCGCGGTGATCCTCGGCCTGATGACCCTCATCACCTTCGCCAACGTCGTGTTGCGCTATGTCTTCTCCACCGGCCTGATCTGGGGTCTGGAGGCGGTGACCTTCCTCTTTGCTTGGCTGGTGCTGTTCGGCGTGAGCTACGCGGTCAAGGTTACGGCCCATCTGGGGGTGGATGCGGTCACAAACCTGTTGTCGCTGCAGACCCGTCGGATCGTTGCGATCCTCGCTGGTGTGATCTGCGTGGCCTATGCGGGGCTGTTGCTGAAAGGGGCCTGGGACTATTGGGCCAACTTCGCCAACCTGCCGCAGACCACGGGCCGCTGGTTCCCCACCGGTCTTGAGGAGATGAAACGCACCTCCTATCGCGGCTGGTACGAGGTGGTGGACATCCACTTCCCCAACTGGCTGCGCTTCATCGAGCCGATCATGAATGACGGCGAACACTACGAAAAGCTGCCCCGCTTCATTCCCTATTTCATCCTGCCCTTCGGCATGGCGCTGTTGCTGTTCCGCTTCGCGCAGGCCTTTGCGGCCATCCTGCGCGGCGAGAGCGACAGCCTGATTGTCAGCCATGAAGCCGAAGACGCCGTCGAAGACGTGCGCCACATGAACGCCGAGGACTAATATCATGGACGTCTTGCTTCTGTTTATCATGGTCGTCGGCCTGATGCTGATCGGTGTGCCGATCGCGGTCTCGCTCGGGTTTTCGTCGATCGTCTTCCTTCTGGTGCTGAGCGATACCTCGCTCGCCTCGATTGCCCAGACCCTGTTTCAGGCGATGGCGGGGCATTACACCCTGCTGGCAATCCCCTTCTTCATCCTGGCCTCGTCGTTCATGTCGACAGGCGGGGTGGCGAAACGGATCATCCGCTTCTCGATTGCCTGCGTGGGACACCTGCGCGGTGGTCTGGCGATCTCCGGCGTCTTTGCCTGTATGCTCTTTGCAGCCCTGTCCGGCTCGTCGCCCGCAACCGTGGTGGCCATCGGCTCCATCGTGATCGCGGCGATGCGTCAGGCGGGCTACACCAAGGAGTTTGCGGCCGGCGTCATCGCCAACGCAGGCACCCTTGGCATCCTGATCCCGCCCTCCATCGTGATGGTGGTCTATGCCTCCGCCACCGATGTCTCGGTGGGGCGGATGTTCCTTGCCGGGGTTATTCCGGGCCTGATGGCAGGCTTTATGCTGATGGTGACCATCTACGTGATGGCTGGCATCCGCGGCATGCCCAAGGGCGAATGGCAGGGCTGGGGCGAAATCGGTCGCAGCTTTGGCGAAGCCTTCTGGGGCCTGATGCTCATCGTGATCATCATGGTCGGCATCTACGGTATCCCCGGCATCACCGGCGCGATCTTTACCCCGACAGAAGCGGCTGCGGTGGCCTCGGTCTATGCGTTCATTGTCGCGGTCTTTGTCTATCGCGACATGGGCCCGCTGAAGGCGCAGGACGGCGGGCGCAACGCGTCGCTGCTGCAAAAGCCGCAGGCACTGATCACCGCCTTCTTCCACAAGGACACGCGCGATACGCTGTTTGAGGCCGGCAAGCTGACGGTGACGCTGATGTTCATCATCGCCAACGCGCTGATCCTGAAGCATGTGTTGACCGACGAGCAGATCCCGCAACATATCGCCAGCGCCATGCTGTCCGCGGGCTTTGGTCCGGTGATGTTCCTTGTGATGGTGAACGTGATCCTGCTGATCGGCGGTCAGTTCATGGAGCCCTCGGGCCTGTTGGTCATCGTCGCGCCACTGGTCTTCCCGATCGCAATCGAGCTCGGCATCGACCCGATCCACCTCGGTATCATCATGGTGGTGAACATGGAAATCGGGATGATCACGCCGCCGGTGGGCCTGAACCTCTTCGTGACCTCCGGCGTTGCGGGCATGCCGATGATGGCGGTGGTGCGCGCAGCACTGCCCTTCCTCGCGGTGCTCTTCGTGTTCCTGATCATGGTGACCTATATCCCGTGGATTTCGACCTATCTGCCGAATTCCATCATGGGGCCAGAGATCATCACCAAGTAGCGCTGTTGCCTTGGATTAAACGGAAAAGCGCCCGGGGAGTGACCTCCCCGGGTGCTTTGCTTTTGGGTTTGATGTTAGGGGCGTTGCCCCTCTGCGCTGCGCGCATTCACCCCAGAGTATTGAGGGGAAAGATGAAATAAGCGGCGACTTTCATCTTTCTAAAAGTACTCCCGCCGGAGGCAGCGCCTTCAGGCGCCGTTCTTAGCTTGCGGCGAGGGCTGCGATGATGGGCGAGAAATCTGCCGCCTTCAGGCTGGCGCCGCCGACAAGCGCGCCATCGACGTTGGAGACCGCAAAGATTTCTGCCGCATTGCCCGGTTTGACGGAGCCACCATAAAGGAGCGGGATGGCATTGCCCTCGTCGCCAAAGCGCTGGGTGAGGGCGTCTCGCAGGGAATCGTGGACTTCGGCAATTTGCTCCAGGGTGGGAACTTTGCCGGTGCCGATGGCCCAGACGGGTTCATAGGCCACCACGGTGTTAGCCCCCGTCGCGCCATCCGGCAGAGAGCCTGCGAGCTGCATGCCGACGACTTGCAGAGTGGAGCCTGCTTCGCGCTCTTCCAGCGTTTCGCCGATGCAGACCACTGCGGTCAGACCCGCCGCATGGGCGGCCGCAGATTTCGCGCGCACCATGTCGTCGCTTTCGCCGTGGTCGGCGCGGCGTTCGGAATGGCCGAGGATCACATAGGACGCGCCTGCGTCCCGCAGCATCTCTGCACTGGTGTCACCGGTATGGGCGCCCGAGGTCTGCGCATGGCAATCCTGACCGCCAACCGCGATGGCACCTGCAACGGCCGCCGCGCGAGAGATCAGCGGGGCGGGGGGGCAGATCAACACGTCTACACCTGCGGGCAGCGGGGCTGCGGCCAAGGCCTGCAGCTCGCTGAGGCTTGCGCCTGTGCCGTTCATCTTCCAATTGCCTGCTGCGAGTTTGCGCGCCATGTCGCTCCCTTTCCGGTAGAACCCTGTTGCTGTGGGGATAGCATCGCAGGGAGGGCCGGGCAATTGCGCGAAAGGGGCGCACCACGCAAAAGGACGACCCGTGGGCCGCCCTGACACAGGTGCTCAGGCGATTGGGTTATTCGCCGACCTTAAAGGAGATCGACTCGCCGCAGCCGCAGGCCTCGGCCACGTTGGGGTTGTTGAACTTGAAACTCGAGTCGAGCAGCGTGGTTTCGTAGTCGATCTCGGTGCCAAAGAGGAACATCTGCGCCATCGGGGCGATCAGCACCCGTGCGCCATCCTGTTCCACCACTTCGTCGTTGGGATCGGCCACATCGACGTATTCCATGGTGTATTCCATGCCCGCACAGCCGCCCTTTTTGACGCCGATGCGCAGGCCTGCATGGCCCGCTTTCTCCATCAGTTTGGAGATCTGGCTGGCTGCGCGCGGGGTCATGGTGACCGCTTGTTTGCCGGGAATACCGAACATGGTGAGGCTCCGTTGGGGATCTTGAGGATAAACCTATGGCCGCAGACGCCCCCATTCAAGGGGCGCAAGCGACCGGATCATCACATGAAGCCGAGCTCGAGGCGGGCCTCGTCCGACATCATGTCCATGCCCCAGGGCGGCTCCCAGGTGAGTTCGACGTCGACGCTTTTGACGCCGGCCACGGGCGAGACCGCATCGACGATCCAGCCCGGCATGTCGCCTGCAACGGGGCAGCCCGGCGCGGTCAGGGTCATGATGACTTTGACGTCGTTTTCTTCTGAGATATCAATCGTGTAGATGAGACCCAATTCGTAGATGTTCACCGGAATTTCCGGGTCATAAACGGTCCGGCAGGCTTCGACCACCGGATCAAAAAGCGGGTGCGACACGGAGGAGGGCGCGATCAGCGGGGCGCCTTCAAGCGGTTCGGATGCGTTGGTCATGTAGGCTCTCGGTCAGGTTTTCGACTGTTTATATAGGGAATGTCCCCGGCAGCGTCCAGAGAGTGCGGGATTTTCCCCGTGACGGAACGGGCTTGCTGCTGCTCTGCTGGTCGCATGTTTGTTTACGAGGATTGTTTTTATGACCAAGGACAGTAGTGCCCAGACCTTGCGATGGATTGTTGTGGATGTGGCGACCCCGCAATGGATCAAGGATGTCAAAACGCTGGAAGCGATTGGCAAAGCGGCCGCCGAGACCAAGAAAAAGAAACTCAGCCAAAAACTGGAACAGCAGCTTTCCGTGCATAATAAGCCCTGGTTCGAGGCCTATACCAAGAGCTTGAAGCTCTACAAAAAGCAACTGGAGGCCTCCAACGCGGCCAAGGCGGAATTGCCGCTCGAGGATATCGCGGGGCTGGAGAAGAAGATCATCGCCGCCAAGAAAAAAGCGGCCAAGTCGCCTGCCGCACAAAAACAGGTGGATCGAGCGGCCGAGGATTTGCGGCTGCATATCGGGATTTACATTGTGAACCTGTCGGCCTTTCTCAAACGCATTGCAGCTGTGCGCAAAGATCTGGCGCAGCGGGAGAAAGACATGACCCTTGCCCGCGATGTGTTTGCGGCACTGCAGGGGGATTTCAAGGCGATCGTCGCCTCGGGGGTGGCGTATATCTACACCAATGAATGCGCGATCTACATGCTGCAATGCCGCGAGGCGACGGTTGCGGCCAATGGCTGTTTGAGCGGTATCAAAAAGCTCGACAAGAAGCTGCAGGCCCTGGCGGTCGAGGCCTCCAAGGAGCTGAAGTTCGTGGAACAGCAGGCCAAGCATATTGCGACCAAAGCCTATGTCGAAGAGCTGGCGTGGTGATCACAACGCAAAACGCCCGCTCCCTAAATGGGGCGGGCGTTGATTGCGTGGCGGGCCTCTGAGCCCGTCCTAGCCTTCGTTGATATCGTGGTCGAAGGTCTTCACCTGACCGTGCGGTAAGGCAAAGACACGCCGCAGAACCAACCAGGCCACCAAAGAGAGCGCGGCAAAGATCAGCAGCAGCAGCGGCAGGCTGACGCTGAGCGACAAGAGCATCAACAGCGCCACCCCAGCGGCCCCGATGGCAAAGCCGAGGAAGATGAAGCCGGGAATCAGAACCTCGACAATGGCAAGGACCAGAGCCAGTGCGGCCCAGGCCCACCAGAGGGTCCAGAACAGCATTACGGCTTTCCTTTCAGCATCTTAAACGCATCGCCAAAGGCCTCCAGCGCGTTGGCGGGCACAAGGATGGTCTGTTTGCCTTCGCCCTTGCCGAGGGTGTTCAGGGCCTCCACCTGCTTGAGCGCGACCTGATATTGCGCCGCGGCCAGACCGTTTTCAGCGATGGCTTTGGCCACGACTTCGGTGGCAAAGGCTTCGGCCTCGGCCTGAATGCGGCGGGCCTTGGCGGTCTGCTCGGCGGCGTAAAGCTCTGCGTCGGCGGCGAGTTCGACGGCGCGTTTCTTGCCCTCTGCCTCGGTCACCTGCGCGCGGCGGGCCCGTTCCGCGTTGAGCTGCTGCAGCATGGCGTCGCGGGTCGCTTGGTCGAGGTTCACGTCGAGGATTTCAGCGCGGGTTACTTCGATCCCCCAGTCATCAACAGCGCTTTCAACGCTCTTCTTGATCTCGCCGATCAGCTGCGAGCGGTTCGATTGCACCTCGTCCAGATCCATCTTGCCGATCTCGGCGCGCACGATGCCTGCGACGGTGGTGGAAATCGCGCCATCCACATCGCGGATGCGGTAGACGGTCTTTTCCGGCTCCAGAATGCGGTAAAACACCGAGGTGTCGATCTCTACCAGCACGTTGTCGCGGGTGATCGCATCTTGGCTCGCGTTGGGGAGCTGGCGTTCAAGGATAGAGACCTTGTGGCGCACAACATCCAGAAATGGCACGATAAAGTTGATGCCCGGCCCCAGAACCGACTTGAGGCGGCCAAAGCGTTCAACCACATATTTCTGCGATTGGGGCACGATCCGCACGCCTTTCATCACGACGATGATCAGGAAGATCGCGGCGAGGATATAGATGATACCGCCCGACAGGGCGTCGATAATGTCTTGTTCGCTCATGGCTGAAGCCCTCGGAGACTGAATTCATATGGTCAATATATAAGCACAAAAATCCCCCCAACCCAGAGGGGTTAGGGGGGAAAGCTGACAGGGAGTTGACCCATGTGGGCCGCGCCTTGATCCGGCTCTTACCCCACCATTGACCCTGCGGTGGTCGATTGGGGACTTTGGGGCGGGCTATGCCCATGGGGACGGGCGGGTTATTCCGCTGCGTCTCCCAGTGCCTTGCGGGTGCGCAGCGGGGTGGGGCGAACATTGGCCTCGATCTCGTCGTGGATCAGCTCGGCGATGTTCTTCTTGGAGGTCTTCTCGATCCCCTCAAGTCCCGGCGAGGAGTTGACTTCCAACACTTTGGGTCCGGTTTCAGAGCGCAACAGATCGACGCCCGCAACGCCAAGGCCAAAGCAGCGCGCGGCGCGGATCGCGGTGGCGCGTTCTTCCTTGGTGATGCGCACGGTGACGGCGCTGCCGCCCAGATGCAGGTTGGAGCGGAAATCACCTTCGGCACCGGAGCGTTTCATCGCGGCCACCACCTTGGAGCCCACCACAAAGCAGCGGATATCAACGCCTGCGGCCTCTTTGACGAATTGCTGCACGAGGAAGTTCGCGCGCAGGCCGCGGAAGGCGGTAATCACCGACTCGGCGGCCTTTTTGGTCTCGGCCAGAACCACGCCTTTGCCTTGGGTGCTTTCCAAGAGCTTCACGATCAAGGGTGCGCCGCCGACGATGTCGATCAGCGCATTGGTGTCCTTGGGCGAGGCGGCAAAGGCGGTGGCGGGCATGCCGATCTTGTGGCGGGCCAGCATCTGATGCGCGTGCAGCTTGTCGCGGCTGGCGGTGATGCCATCGCTGCCATTGACGCAATAGGTGCCCAAGGTCTCGAACTGGCGCAGCAGGGCGGTGCCATATTGGGTGACAGAGGCACCAATGCGCGGAATCACCGCGTCATAGCGGGGCAGGCGTTTGCCGTCATAGTGGATCTCGGGCGCCAGCGCGTTGATCGACATATAGCAGCGGGTGGTGTCGATGACCTCCACCGTATGGCCGCGCTTTTCGCCTTCTTCCACCAAACGACGGGTGGAGTAATTGTCCTCCCGGCTGAGGATGGCGATGCGCAGCGCCCGGTTCGGCGCGGTCTTTCGGATCGCGGGCGTGGCATAGACGGAATAGTCGAGTTCTGGCTGGCAGTAGCGTTCTGCCGGGACCACGGCGACATTCTCCGTCAGGGCCTGACGCCCCAGAAGCATATGCAGCGCCATGCCGCGCCGGTCGGTCAGCGTGACCTCGACGGGCCATGTCTGGCCGCCGATTTCCAGATTGGTCTCAATCACATAGCGCAGCTCACGGTCGCCATTGGACGAGATCACCTCGCGGCGATCCTTGATCAGCGCGGAGCAGGGGATCAAGAGGTCATCGCGGCCCGGAATGGGATGCACGGTAAAGCGGACTTTGGGCGCCTTGGAGGAGCCGAAGGTCTCGATATCGGTGGCATGCAGCGCAGAGGTGCGCGCGCCGGTGTCGACCTTGGCACGCAGGGCGGGCAGCCCCAGATCCGGCAGCTTGACCCATTCCTCCCAACCGAGACGCAGGTTCTGGTTCGGGTCATCTGTGGACATAAGGGTGCCTCCTTGGCATTAGGGGTGAATCACCACGGGGGTGAAGCGCAGACTGACGCAGGAACATGAGATGGCAGAGCTTTTCAACTTTGAAATGACAGCAACGGACGGCAAAGCGCGAACAGGCGTGATTCATACGCCGCGCGGTGACATTCGCACGCCTGCCTTCATGCCTGTTGGCACCGCAGCCACGGTTAAGGCGATGATGCCTGAAAGCGTGCGGGCCACCGGCGCGGACATTCTGCTCGGGAATACTTACCATCTGATGTTGCGCCCGACCGCTGAGCGGATTGATCGCTTGGGCGGGTTGCACAAGTTCATGAACTGGGATCGCCCGATCCTGACCGACAGTGGCGGCTTTCAAGTGATGTCGCTGGCGGGCTTGCGCAAGCTCACCGAAAAGGGCGTGACGTTCAAATCCCACATCGATGGCTCGCGCCACGAGCTGACGCCGGAACGCTCGATGGAAATTCAGCGGCTGCTCGGCTCTGACATCGTGATGTGTTTTGACGAATGCCCGGCGCTGCCCGCCGACCGCGACCGGATCGCGGAGTCGATGCGCCTGTCGATGCGCTGGGCGGACCGCTCCAAAGAGGCCTTTGGCGATCGTCCGGGTCATGCGCTGTTTGGCATCCAGCAAGGCGGGCTGGAAAAAGACTTCCGCGAAGAAAGCGCTGAAGCGCTGAAAAACATCGGCTTTGACGGCTATGCGGTGGGCGGCCTTGCGGTGGGCGAGGGGCAGGAGGCGATGTTTGATTGCCTTGATTACGCGCCCGATATGCTGCCGGTGGACAAGCCGCGCTACCTGATGGGGGTGGGCAAACCCGACGATATCGTCGGTGCGGTGGCCCGGGGTATCGACATGATGGACTGCGTGCTGCCCTCGCGCTCGGGGCGCACCGGGCAGGCCTTTACCCGTCACGGCGTGGTCAATATCAAGAACGCCCGCCACCAGGACGACCCGCGCCCCTTGGATGAGGCCTGCACATGCCCGGCCTGCAGCAATTATTCGCGCGCCTATCTGCACCACGTGTTCCGGTCGAACGAGATGATCTCCGGTATGCTTCTGACATGGCACAACCTGCATTATTTTCAGGACATCATGGCGGGAATGCGTGAGTCAATTGCCGCGGGTACATTTGCGGCCTGGCAGGCGGATTTCCACGCGAACCGTGCCCAAGGCGACATCGAACCGCTCTGAGGTTTTGCGGCCCTGTTACGGGCCGCATTCGCGCCCCGCTGTGGCGCGAAAAATAGGCGCCACACCTATCGTTAGGACTGTGGTTACCTGTTGTGAACCATATGGAAACCTAGCAGCTAAAAGCGCCCTTGTGGTCGGGCGATGCTTGGCGCATGCTGATCAGCAAAGCGTGAGGCTGAGGTTGAAGTTTACCTGTCGCCTGACCAGATAAAGACAACGAATGCGGAGACGACCGCGGTTGCCGAATGATCGGGGCCTGGCCGTCTTGCCAAGATAAAGGATCGAGTATGCAAGAGCCTCTCAATTCCTCCTACCCCGTTCTGCCGTTGCGCGACATCGTGGTCTTCCCCCACATGATCGTGCCGCTGTTCGTGGGCCGGGAGAAGTCGGTACATGCCCTTGAAGAGGTGATGTCCGACGACAAGCAGATCCTGCTGTCGAGCCAGGTTGACCCCTCTGAGGACGACCCGGATCAGGATGGCATCTATCGTACCGGTGTTCTGGCCAATGTTCTGCAGCTGTTGAAGCTGCCCGATGGCACCGTGAAGGTGCTGGTTGAAGGCCACCGCCGGGTGAAGATCACCGAATTCCTCGACAACGACCATTTCTTTGAGGCCCGCGCCGAAGCGCTGACCGAAATCCCGGGCGATGTCACCACCACCGAGGCGCTGTTGCGCACCGTCGGCGATGAGTTCGAGCGCTATGCAAAAGTGCGCAAGAATATCCCCGAAGAAGCGCTGACCGCTGTGGGTGAGACCACTGAACCTGCGAAACTGGCGGACCTTGTGGCCGGTCACCTCGGCATCGAAGTGGACCGCAAGCAAGAGCTGCTGGAAACGCTGTCGATCAGCGAGCGGCTAGAGAAGGTCTATGGCCTGATGCAGTCCGAACTGTCGGTGCTGCAGGTTGAGAAAAAGATCAAAACCCGCGTCAAATCCCAGATGGAGAAGACCCAGCGCGAGTACTATCTGAATGAGCAAATGAAAGCCATTCAGAAGGAGCTGGGCGACGGCGAGGATGGCGCTGGCGAAGTTGCTGAGCTGGAAGAGAAAATCGAGGCGACGAAGCTCTCGAAAGAGGCTCGCGAGAAGGCGGATGCCGAGCTCAAAAAGCTGAAGAACATGTCGCCCATGTCGGCCGAGGCCACCGTGGTGCGCAACTATCTCGACTGGATGCTGTCGATCCCGTGGGGCACCAAATCCCGCGTGAAAAAAGACCTGAACCGCGCGCAGGAGATCCTCGACAAGGATCACTACGGGCTGGAAAAGGTCAAAGAACGCATCGTCGAATATCTCGCCGTGCAGCAGCGCTCGGCCAAGCTGAAGGGGCCGATCCTCTGCCTCGTTGGTCCTCCGGGCGTGGGTAAAACCTCTCTGGGCAAATCCGTGGCCAAGGCGACGGGGCGTGAGTTCATCCGCATCTCTCTCGGGGGCGTGCGCGACGAGTCTGAAATTCGCGGCCACCGCCGGACCTATATCGGCTCCATGCCGGGCAAGATCATCCAGGCGCTGAAAAAGGCCAAGACCACCAACCCGCTGATCCTGCTCGATGAGATCGACAAGATGGGTCAGGATTTCCGTGGTGATCCGGCCTCGGCGATGCTTGAGGTGCTTGATCCGGAACAGAACGGCACCTTTGTCGACCACTATCTGGAGGTCGAATATGACCTCTCGAACGTGATGTTCCTGACCACCTCGAACAGCTACAACATGCCGGGCCCGCTTCTGGACCGGATGGAGATCATCCCGCTCTCGGGCTACACCGAGGACGAAAAGCGCGAGATTGCCCGCCAGCATCTGGTGAGCAAGCAGGTCAAGAACCACGGTCTGAAGCAGAAGGAATTCGAGCTGACGGACGAGGCGCTGACCGAGATCATCCGCACCTACACCCGCGAGGCGGGCGTGCGGAACCTCGAGCGCGAGATCGCCAAAGTGGCCCGCAAGGCGCTGACCTCGATCGTCAAGAGAGAGACCGAAAGCGTGTCTGTCACGCCGGAGAACCTCGACGATTTCCTCGGCGTGCCGAAGTATCGCTTTGGTCTGGCGGAGAAAGAGGATCAGATCGGTGTTGTGACCGGGCTGGCTTATACCTCTGTCGGGGGCGAACTGCTCTCCATCGAGGCGCTGCGTCTGCCGGGTAAAGGTCGGATGAAAACGACTGGTAAGCTGGGCGATGTGATGAAGGAATCCATTGAGGCGGCGAGCTCTTATGTGCGCTCCGTCTCGCCGAAGCTGGGCATCAAGCCGCCGCGCTTCGACAAATGGGATATCCACGTTCACGTGCCCGAAGGTGCGACGCCCAAGGACGGACCTTCGGCGGGTCTGGCCATGGTGACGTCTATCGTGTCGGTGCTGACCCAGATTCCGGTGCGCAAAGACATCGCGATGACCGGTGAGGTGACCCTGCGCGGCAATGCGCTGGCGATTGGCGGTCTGAAGGAAAAACTGCTCGCGGCGCTGCGCGGTGGGATCAAGACCGTTCTCATCCCGAAAGAGAACGAAAAAGACCTGCCGGATATCCCGGACAACGTGAAGGAAGGGCTGCAGATCATCCCAGTCGATCACGTCTCTGAGGTGCTGAAAATCGCGCTGGTGCGTCAGCCGGATCCCATCGAATGGGACGAGGAAGCCGAAGAGGCCGCCGCCGCAGCGGCCGCGCTGAAGGGCGACGACGCCAGTGGCGCCACAGCCCATTAAGCCGCCGCGTTACACGGTTTGAGAGTGAGGGGCGTCCCATCCGGGGCGCCCTTTTTCCTTTGGGCGAGGCCTTTTGGGAAGGCTGCTGTTTTGGGTCGTCCAAGTCATTGCGGGACAGTGTTTTGTCCCAAATGGCGGCGCCGCCGGTGGGGCAGGCGGGTTGGATCCCACGCAGGCCTTTTCCTGCGGCGGATCTGGAATATGATCAGTCAGTCCCCCTGCACCTTTGGCTAAAAGGTGGTCTTTGGGGGCAAACCCTGTTCCGGGGTGTCAGGCCCGGATGCCATGTCGCGACGGGCTCATCTTAGCCGAAAAGACTAAACGCGCGCCGATCAGGGCGCGCGCTGTGTTGGCAACGGGGGAGCGAGGCGCTGCCTCGCGCTCCGGAGTATTTTCGGAAAGATGAAGGGGGCGCGTTATTCCGCGGCGTGCGGGGCGGCCATCATCTGATCCACCGTGGCGATGGCCACCGTGTCCGGGCTGACGTTCTGAGACTTTGCCTCGGTCAGGATGCGGGCCATCGTGTCATCCAGGGCGGTCAGTTTTTCCGCAACAAATCCCTCGCGGTCGGCGATCTTCAGGATTTCGGTCGCCACATTGATGATGCCGCCGCCATTGGCCACGAAGTCCGGCGCGTAGAGGATGCCGCGTTCGTGCAGGGCCACCGCATCTGCCGGAGTGGCGAGCTGGTTGTTGGCGCCGCCTGCCACGATGGAGGTTTTGAGCTGCGGGATGGTGGTGTGGTTGAGGATCGCGCCGATCGCACAGGGGGCGAAGATGTCGGCCTCGACCGCATAGATCTCGTCCAGGGCCACCGCGGTGGCGCCGAATTCGGCCACGGCCGCCGCAACGCGGGCGGTGTCGACGTCGGTGACGATCAGCTTGGCGCCGGCCTCATGCAGGAATTTCGCCATATACCAACCGACATGGCCGAGGCCCTGCAGGCTGACGGTGCGGCCGGAGATATCGCGGCTGCCGTGTTGCGCCGCATGGGCGGTGCGGATTGCGTTGAAGATGCCGCGCGCGGTGATCGGCGAGGGGTCGCCGCTGGCGAATGCGCCCTCGGGCAGGCCTGCGACCGAGGTGGTGACCTCGCCCAGAGTGGCCATATCGGCGGGGCTCATCCCCATGTCCTCGGCAGTAACATAGCGCCCTTTGAGGCTTTCGATGGCGCGACCGAAGGCGCGCAACAGTTCGGGCGTCTTTTGGGTGGTCGCATCCCCGAGGATGACTGCCTTGCCGCCGCCCAAAGGCAGGCCGGCCGCCGCGTTCTTATAGGTCATGCCGGCGGAGAGGCGGGAGACATCCTCTAGCGCCTCGTCAAAGCTGGCATAGGGGCGCATCCGCAAACCGCCGGCCGCCGGGCCAAGCTGGGTCGAGTGGATGGCGATGATCCCGAGGAGGCCAGTTTCGGCATCCTCCACCCGATAGATGGCTTCGTGGGTTTGGCTCGGAATCAGGGTCATGGACATGGGGAAGGCTCCTGCTGGATTTCCCTCTAGCCTAGCGCGGAGGCACGATAGAAAATCTCCAATTGCGGGCCGCGCACGGGTAGTATTTAGAGGAATCCTCTAACAGAGTCGCCTTTGGGAGTGAAAATCATGGATGCTCTGGATCGAAAGATCATTTCTGCATTGCAGCGTGATGGTCGGATGACCATGGCGGAGCTGTCAGAGGCAGTGGGGCTGTCGGCCACGCCCTGCGCGCGGCGGGTGGCCAATTTGGAGAAGGCTGGCGTGATCACCGGCTATGGCGCCCGGGTGGATCAGTCAAAGATGGGGCTGCCGGTGACCATCTTTGTCGCGGTGGAGTTGGAGCATCAATCGCGCGATGCCCTGCAACGGTTCGAGGCGGCGGTGCGCAAGTTCGATCAGGTGATGGAATGCTATCTGATGACGGGGACGCGCGATATCCTCCTGCGGGTCGTCGCGGCCAGCCTGTCGGATTTTGACGACTTTCTGGAGAACCGCTTGATGTGTGTGCCGGGCATTCGCAACACCCGGTCGAGCTTTACCCTGCGGACCATGGTGCAGCGCAGCGCCCTGCCGGATCGGGGCTGAAAGGGGCGGGGCAGAAAATGCGCCGTGGCGGGAAAAAACGCACATATCCCTCTTGCAGAGGGGGAGGGCTGCGGTTAAACACCGGCCTCACGGGTGATTAGCTCAGTGGTAGAGCGCTTCGTTCACATCGAAGATGTCAGGAGTTCAAATCTCTTATCACCCACCATTCCCCTCTCTTTGAGTACGACACCGCAGGCCACCGCCTGTGAGGGTTATGCTGTGCGCAATTGGCGTGCAGGCCGTCGGATCTGCCTCTGCATGACGTGAGGTTTTGCGCTATTGTGGCCTCCTCTCTTGCTAAGATAAATTATTTATCGATAAACATAGGTGGCAAGGCGGGTCTCCCGCGTGTTGGGATGTTTGGACCAGTTTTTACAAAGGGCGATTGATGACGCAGAAATCACGAACAACCTTGCGCGATGTGGCCCGGCTGGCGGAGGTCTCTGTGATGACCGTGTCCAATGTGATCAACGGTCATAAGGATCGGGTCAGCGCGGATGTGGCCAAGCGCGTGCAGGAGGCGGTCAAAGAGCTGAATTATCGCCCGCAAACCAGCGGTCGCAGCCTGCGGTTGTCGCGAGATTTCTCTATTGGTCTTATTATGTTGCACCCGGATCGTCGGTTCCTCAACGACCCGATGAACACCGAAGTGGCGGCCGGCATGTGCAACTATCTGGCAGGGCAGGGATACGTACTCGTGACCCTCGGCGCGCAGAACGTCGACGAGCTGGAGGCGATGATGTCACGGCTCAACGGGCTCGACGGCTTTGTGGTCTTTGCCTCTGGTGCGCTGGAAACCCGGCAAGAGGTCTATCGCAAGATGGCCGATCTGGGGAAGCCGATGATGATCGTCAATGATGCCCAGTTTGAGGGGCTGGCGGATACCGCCTCCATCACCTTTGACAATTTTGGCGGCGCGCAGATGTTGGCGCAGGAGATGGTCAACAGCGGCGCGCGCAAGATCATCTTTGTGCGCCCCGATCACGTCTGGCCCGCCATCGAGGAGCGCGAGCGCGGCGTGCGGGCGGCCCTCGACGGGGTGGCGGAGCTGGAAGTGATGAGCTTTGCCGAAACCAGTTTCGCCGATATGGCGACCAGCTTTGAGGCGCGGCTGCGAACCGGTCCGAAGGTGGACGCCATCATGGGCGGCAATGATCAATTCGGTATCGCGGCGCTTCATGCGGCCAGTCGGGCAGGGCTCTCTGTGCCCGGCGATCTCTTGGTGTCGGGCTTCAACGGGTTCAGCTTTCGCGAATATTCCATGCCCTTGCTGACCTCGGTTGCCTCGCCCGCCTATGAGCTGGGAGAGGCCGCCGCAGAGGGTATGTTGAAACGCCTGCAGGATAAGGTCTTTACCCCCATTCCGGTGCTTGACGTGGCCTATCTGCCGGGCGAGACGCTGGCGCCGCTGTCTCGCTGAGCTGCGTAAAAGATTTTTGATGCCTCGCTGTCGTTTCTGTTGACTTGTCGCTTTAGCTTAACGATAAAGTAGCTATAAATCAGCAAATCGCCGGCGAATCTAGGCGAGGCGATATGACCAAGGACAAGACAGACCTGCGCAGCAAGGCGTGGTTTGGGGGGGCTCGATAAAGACGGGTTCATCCACCGCTCTTCGATCAAGATGCAGGGCTATCCCGATCACGTCTTTGACGGGCGCCCGGTCATTGGCATCTGCAACACCTGGTCGGAGTTCAACCCCTGCAATGCGGGACTGAAGGCGCTGGCCGAAGGGGTGAAACGCGGTGTCTGGGAGGCTGGTGGCCTGCCGCTGGAGTTCCCGGTGTCCTCGCTGGGCGAAGACCAGATGCGCCCGACCGCGATGCTGTTCCGCAACCTTCTGGCGATGGACGTCGAAGAGGCGATCCGTTCGCATGGGATGGACGGTGTGGTGCTGCTCGGGGGCTGTGACAAGACCACGCCGGGGCAGCTCCTTGGGGCGGCTTCGGTCGATCTGCCGACCATTGTGGTCTCTGCCGGGTCGGCGCTCAGCGGCAATTTCCGCGGCAAGACCATCGGGTCGGGCACTGACGTTTGGAAGTTCTCGGAAGAGGTGCGCGCGGGCACCATGAAGGTCGAAGACTTCATCGCTGCGGAATCCGCGATGAGCCGCTCGGTCGGCGTCTGCAACACGATGGGCACTGCCTCGACCATTGCCTCGCTGACCGAGGTCATGGGGCTGAGCCTGCCGATGAATGCCTCCTATCCGGCGGTGGATGCGCGGCGGATGGCGCTGTCTCATCTGACGGGGATGAAGTTCTTCTACATGACCCGCTTTACCATTGGCGGCTGCGAAGTGCGCGCGCTGCGTCACGGTATGGCGGGCGAGCCGGGTCTGGAGATTTGGGGCCCCTGGGAAGAGCGCGAGAAGGTTCACGCGGCGATCCTTGAGGTCGGCAAGGCCTTTAACCTCACCCAAGTGGGTGGCCGCGCCTATCACACCAACGTGCTGGAATCCGGTTGGTGGCCGCGTCCGATCCCCGCGATCTACAGCGATCCGCGCCTGAAGGACTATCGTGATTGGCTCGGCGCCAATTGCTATGAGGCGGTCGCACCGCTGGGCGGCAGCTTCTATTCCGAGAATATCGAAGACTATTACTGCACGCCCTTCGATCTCGACTATGGCCGCCTGATCGCCTTTGACCACGACTTCATCGGCCGTGAGGCGCTGGAGAAAATGGTCGCCGAAGGCCGCGACAAAGCGCGTTACAAGCGCACGCTGGTCTGGAACGCCGAGGATGTCACCGCCGCCATCGGCTCGTCGATGTTTGGCGAGGGGCCGGGTGCCAAGTTCATGAACCTGCCGGTGGCGCTTTATGACACCTTCCACTGCGACCGGATCGAAGTGGACGGCAAGGTGGTCGGGATCTCCAACTGGACCGGCTATTCCTCGAACGAGCGGGCGATGCTGTCGCTGTGCTATCTCGACGCGGCCTTCGCCGAGCCGGGCACCGAGGTGACCGTGGTCTGGGGCGAAAACACGCCTTCGTCCAAGGTGCAGGTCGAGGACCACGTGCAGGTGAAAATCCGCGCCGTGGTGCAGCCGGCCCCCTTGGTCAGCAAGGCGCGGACCACCTACCGCTCGAACGACGCGGTGTAAGTTCACTCCCAAGGTGCGGTTGGGTCTTCCCCCTATCGACTGCATCTTTAGACTGGCCCGGCAGGTTATGCCGGGCCATTTTCATGTGCCCCTGTGGCCACCCCGTAACGCAGAAAGATCGTGCCTATGTCAGACCTCCACGCCCCGTCCGGTTTCATCATGGTGGCCCCAAACGGGGGGCGGAAAACCAAAGACGATCACCTCGGGGTGCCGATCACCGTGGAGGAGACCGTCGACTGTGCGCGCGCCTGTTACGAGGCCGGGGCGCAAGCGCTGCATGCGCATGTGCGCGATGAGGCGGCGCGCCATGTGCTGGATGCGGGGCTCTATCGCGAGCTTTTGGGCGAGATGACGGTGAAGGTGCCGCAGATGCAGGTGCAGATCACCACGGAGGCTTTGGGGCTCTACAGGGCTGAGGATCAGCGTAGCTTGGTGCGGGCGGTTGCGCCTGCGGCGGTGTCGATGGCCTTGCGCGAGCAGGACCCGACCGCCGATGTCGCTGCTGCGCGTGCCTTCTATCACTGGGCGGCAGAGGCAGAGGTGGAAGTTCAGCACATCCTTTATGCGCCAGAGGATCTGAGCCAATTGCTCCACCTGCAAGATCAAGGCGTGCTGCCCAAGGGCGAGATGCGGGTGCTGTTTGTGCTGGGCCGTTACGCGGACAGCCTGCCGAGTTCACCCGAAAGTTTGACGCCGTTTCTCGACCGGGTGGATCGTCCGTTGTGCTGGATGGTCTGCGCCTTTGGTCAGCCCGAGACGGCCTGTCTTTTGGCGGCCCAGGCGCGGGGCGGGGAAATGCGCATCGGGTTTGAGAACAACGAATTGCACGCGGATGGGCGACGTGCGGCAAGCAATGCCGAGCGTGTTGCCGCCTTGCGCGCGGCCTTGGCGCAAACGGTGGCGGCGGGCGCCTAGCTGAGCCGCTGCTCCATATGCGAAGGACGCGCCCGGCGCCGCAGGGACGGGCGCAGCTCGCGGGCGGTTTTGCCGTAGGCTTTGCGCAACTGACGGCTGAGTGCGCTGACCGAGCCAAAGCCGCAGGCCAGGGCCACTTCGCTCAAGGAAAGGTCTTGTGCCTGCAACAGGTCAAAGGCGCGCTCTAGCCGCAAGGACACGTAGAACTTGCCCGGCGTGGTATCCAAGTGCCGCTGGAACAGCCGCTCGATCTGGCGCTGGGACAGGCCCACTTCGTCAGAGATTTGCAGCATGGTCTGCGGCGTTTCCAAATTTCGGGTCATCACATCCGCTACGCGTCGCACGCCCGAGGGCAAGTAGCGAAAGCGCTGCTCCATCGCGCCGGGCTGGCTGGATTGGCCGGTGCGGGGCGGCGGCAGGAGCATGTCGTTACACACCCGCCGCGCGGCAGACGGGTCGAGGTCGTTCAAGATTTCAAACACGCAATCCAGCGCGGCCATTTCGCCGGCGCAGGTGCCGATCTGCACCGATCTGTTGAACAGGACCGCCTTGGGCGATTGGATCGGGTGCAACTCCTGCACGCGGTTGATATCGCGCCAATGCACCACCGGGGTGCCGGCCAGACAGGCGCTCTCGACCACCAATTGCGCCGCCGCACTGCCCAAGAGGATCAAGCGGCTGGAGGTGGTGCGCACCATGCGTGCAATTGACAAAAGCGTCGCGGTTTGCGGCGCACTGGGGGCGCGCGGCACCAGCACGAAGACATGCTCTGGCCCGTTGAGACGGCGACAATGCCGCTCGAGCCCCGCCAGATCGCCATCGGCCGGCATCACCGCGCCACTGGCCGCGCGCACATCCGCACCACGCGGTGTGTAGATGCCAAAGGAGACCGA
Source organism: Epibacterium sp. (assembly GCA_048263945.1). Taxonomy (GTDB): domain Bacteria; phylum Pseudomonadota; class Alphaproteobacteria; order Rhodobacterales; family Rhodobacteraceae; genus Epibacterium. Next base: position 284,805 of record JBLXDQ010000001.1, read on the forward strand.
GGTTTCGGGGCTGGCCTCGCGAAACTTCACCAAGGGTTCCTGCAGGCAGGCGAGCTCCATCAGTGAGAACCCTTCAAAGAGCACCACCGCCACACGCAATGACTGGCTAGAGGCGGGCATCGGATCTGAGATGTGAAAGTTCATGGCGATTTGCAGCTTTCATCTGCTAGGTTGAAGGGCGGCAGTAAGGGCGCGCGCGGGTGCGTTACTCTGCGCCGCCCTTTTGGTGCTTGATCGGGTTTTCCAAGCGGCCCAAGGGGGCGATTTCGATGGCGATGGTGCCTTGTTCCTCGCCGATCAGCAGGCTCTTGTGGCCGCGCGGAAAGCGGCCAGCGCCTTTGCCTGTGGTGCCAAAGGAGATCAGATCGCCCGGCTCCAGCGTGAAATATCGGCTGGCCTCTGCGATGCACTCCTCGATCCGGAAGCGGTAGTTGCCGGTATGGTCTTCGGTGAAAAGCTCCTCATCAAGCCAGCCCCGCACGGTCAGGTTATTGGGGTCCGCGACCTCGTCTCGGGTGGTGATCCACGGCCCCATCGGGCCAAAGGTATCGGTGCCCTTGGAGCGGGTGTGATAGACGTAATAGGCATCGCGGTCGTCTTCGCCATGGAGGTGGCGCCACGTGTAAAACTCGGGTCGCGCCATGTCGGGATCATAGGTGACAGCGACGGAGTCCTTTTGGAACTTCAGCCCATGACTGGTCACGTCGTTGTGGATCATAAAGCCGAACACATGGTCGAGCGCCTGTGCCGCCGAAATATGTTTGGCGCGTTTGCCGATCACCGCGCAGACCTCCGGCTCGGGGATGACGGCGCCCCATTCCGGGTCCACCACAATCGGCTTGCCATGGGCCTGAAGCGCCGAGGGCGGCTTTAGAAAAAAGTTCGGCACCCCGGGATCGCGATGGGCCTTTTTCATCAACTCTTTGTTGTTGAAGGCGACCCCGAGGATCTTGGAGGGGTTCTTGATCGGCGGCAGCCATTCGATGCTGTCCAGATCCACCGGGGCGGTGGCCTCCCACCCTTCGGCGAGGCGCTGGGCGAGCGTGGGATCGGTGTCGATGGTCTGCACCATGGCGAGTATATCCGCAGGGGCCTGAGCCCCGACAGCGGCGCAGAGATCCTGCACCTGCCGGGGGGCGCAGTCGTCCTTTTGCGCAATGAGGCGAGGCTGGGCGGCGATCAAAACGGTGGCGAATTTCATGATGTCTTCTTCGTCTATCTGGCGGCCCTGTGCCCGTCGTGTCGGTGACGCTGGCTAAAGCGGGATCAAGGGGCGGGCGCGTGTCTGACTGTGCGGCGCACAGAAGGGAAACTGGCTTGGCTTTGACCCTAGGCAGGCCGGGCGGGAAGGGGGCTCGATAGTTTTGCGAATTTCACAGAGTGAAGAAGAGGGGCGGCGCGCGCCTTTGGGGCAGGGGGAAGCAAAAGAAAAACCCCCGACCTGATCAAACAGGCCGGGGGCTTTCACGAGGCTGGGGGTCTTTCGGGGACGCGCTCAGCTGAGAGAAAAACGGTGGATCTGATCAGGCTTTGGCGACAGATGCACCACGGAGCCACGGTGCAGGGTTGTCTCGCCTTCGGTCTTCACCACCAGTTGCCCGATCAGGGGAACGTCCACGTAGCAGAGCGATTCCGAGCCCAAATGCTCGATATGGCGCAGCTCACCAGTCCATTGCCCATGGTCGGGGGAGAGGTCGAAATGTTCGGGTCGGATGCCGATCTTGTCAGCCCCGAGCGCCTTGGCCGCATCGCCATCAAGGAAGTTCATCGTGGGCGAGCCGATAAAGCCTGCCACAAAGGGCGTTTGCGGATTTCGATAGAGGTCCATCGGCGCGCCGACCTGCTCGATACGGCCACCGTTCAGCACCACGATCTGGTCGGCGAGGGTCATCGCCTCGACCTGATCGTGGGTCACATAAACCATGGTGGCGCCGATGCGGGCGTGCAGGTCTGCGAGTTCCACCCGCATCTGTCCACGCAAGGAGGCGTCGAGGTTGGAAAGAGGTTCGTCAAACAGGAAGACGCGCGGCTGGCGCACGATGGCGCGGCCAATGGCGACCCGCTGGCGTTGGCCACCAGACAGGGCCTTGGGCTTGCGCTCCAGAAGGTGCGTTAGCTGCAGGACACTGGCGGCCTCTTCCACGCGTTTGGCGACTTCGGCCTTGTCGATGCCGGCAAGTTTCAGACCAAAGCCAATGTTGTCGCGCACCGTCATGTGGGGATAAAGCGCATAGGACTGGAACACCATGGCGACACCACGATCAGAGGGATCGCTATGGGTCACATCCTCGCCACCGATCTCGATCTTGCCGGAGGAGGCTTCCTCCAGACCCGCGATGGAGCGCAGCAGGGTGGATTTGCCACAGCCCGAGGGGCCGACCAGCACGGTGAAAGAGCCATCCGGGATATGCAAGTCCAGCTCGGGGATCACCTCTGCCGCGCCGTAGGATTTGCGAAACCGGGTGAAGCGTACGTCAGCCATGGGCGAGTTCCTTATGTTCAACAGGGGCAAAGGGGGCGATCCGCAGCGGCGCTGCGGGATCGGCAGGGTAAAACACCGAGGTGATCCAAACGGTGCCATCGCGATTGGCGCATTCGACGATGCCGCGATCGACGTTGAATTCCATCATCAAAGGGCCGTCCTCGGGCCAATCCAGGGCCACGGTGAAGTCATGCGCAAACTTCTCCATCGCCGGATGTTCGGGGCGCAGGCAGCGCAGCTCGGCCTCGGTGTCGCTGAGGCGGGTGAGGATGAACTGCGGCACGTCTTCGCCAAAGAAGGTGATGGCCTCACTCGCGCCCACCTCTAGCGCGAAGGCATGGAGCAGGCTGAAGGTGCCGGTCTCGACGGCCCGATCCTGCAGGCGCCACGCGACCTCGGCCGGCAGGCGTTGACGCAGGCGCAGGCCCTTGGGAGTCTCGATCAGCGAGAGCTTGCGGGGCAGGGACATCACGCCACGAAAGGCCTCGGTCGGGGTGGTGCGGGCATAGTCCCAATTGCTGACCCAAGCCATGGCGACGGGGGGATTGTCGCTTGGGTCAAAGAAGGTCTGCGCCGCGTAGTAATCGCGGCCATAGTCCATCCACAGCATCTCGTCCGGGTCGCCGTGGTTGGTGAAGCTGTGACCGTCAAAGTCGCCGACAAAGTAGAAGGTGCCAGAGCCGCCATGGAGCGCACCGGCCTGCATGCCGACGATCAGCACCCAAGCGGTGGTGCCTTCATCGGTCTCGAACTGCAACAGGTCCGGGCATTCCCAGACGCCGCCGCGATAGGAGACATCGGCCTCGCCAAAGCGGCTCTCGAACTGCCACTGAAGGAGGTCGCTGGAGGAATAAAACCCGATCTCTTGCCCGAGGGTCACCAGCATGATCCAGCGCGCTGTCTCGGCGTGCCAGATCACCTTGGGGTCGCGAAAGGCCTCGACGCCGGGGTTGGGCAGCACCGGGTTGCGCGGCTCGCGCGCGGGGTGGGTCAGCGCCCGGTCCGCATGGACCAGACACTGCACCTGATGATCGCGTCCATCCGCCGTGAGGGAATGGGCGGTGTAGAACATCTTCACCTCGCCCTCCGGCGTCTCGACCGCGCTGCCGGAAAAGCAGGTGCCAAGCGCGTCGGGGGCCAGCGCCACCGGACGTTCGGTCCAGCTCACCAGATCCTCGCTGACCGCGTGGCCCCAGTGCATGTCATCGTGGTCGATGCCGTCCGGGTGGTGCTGGAAGAACATGTGCCACAGGCCATCCAACCGGATCAGGCCGTTTGGATCGTTCATCCATCCTTGTGCCGGGCTGAAGTGGATCGTGGGACGGTAGGGTTCGGACATCGTGTTATCCCTTGACGCCGGCGCTCATGACCGAGGCGATGAACTGGCGTTGCATGATGATGAAGAAGAGGATGACAGGCACCGCCATCGAGACCGCAAAGGCCATCACGTCGCCCCAGGGAATGCGCTGGTTGGTGCCAAAGTAGGAGGCCATGGCGACGGTCAGCGGGCGCACTTCGGGGCCGCGGGTGACCATCACAGGCCAGAGGTACGCGTTCCAGACCTCAAGGAATTGCAGGATCGCCACGGCGGAGATCACCGGCTTGGACAGCGGCATGGCGATGAAGCGCCAGACCTGGAAGAAGCTGAAACCATCGAGACGCGCGGCCTCGATCAGGTCCTTGGGGATGCGGGAAAAGAACTGGTAAAACAGGAAGATCGACATGGCATTGGCGATGCCGGGCAGGATCTGCACCGTATAGGTGTCGATGATCCCGGCCCAGGCGGCCATCATCAGCTGCGGCAGAACGAGGCTCTCGGCCGGGACCGCGAGGGTGGCGACGATCAACAACAGCACGGGCTTTCGCACCGAGAGCGTGCCCTGCGCCAGCACAAAGGCCGCCATGGAGTTGAAAAGCACCGACAGGCCCAGCGTCGACAGGGTGATGATCAGCGTGTTGAGCATGGTGCGCGCAAAGGGCTGTTGCGGGTCGAGCCAGATATCGGCGTAGTTCTGCAGGCTGAGCGTTTGCGGGATGAAGGAGCGGATCGAGCCCATGGAGATCAGGATGTCCTGCTCGTCCGGGTTGAGGCTGATGGTCACCATCATCATCAGGGGCAATAGCACCCCAAGCGCGGTAATGGTGGCAAAGATCACAGGCAGGCGGGAGCGAGAGTTGACCATTACGCTTCTCCTTCGTTCTTGAGGAAGACACGCTGCAACAGCGCAATCGAGGTCACGGCGAGGAAGAAGACCACGGCGACGGCGGAGGCATAGCCGACCTTCTGCGTCGTATAGCCCTGCTGGAAGAGGTAGTAGATCACCGTGGTGGTGGCGCCGTTCGGGCCGCCTTTGGTCATGATCGACACTTGGGTAAAGAGCTTCAGCGCCTGGATCGTGGTGATGATCAGCAAGAAGATATTGACGTTCCGAAGCCCCGGCCAGGTGACGTAGACAAACCGCTGCCAGGCGGTGGCGCCATCAAGCTGCGCCGCCTCATATTGGTCGCCGGGGATGTCTTGCAGACCGGCGAGGTAGATCAGCATCTGATAGGGGAAGGTCGCCCAGGCCGAGAGAACCACCAGCGCCACCATCGCGGTCGAGGACGAGCCGATAAAGTCGATATAGGCGTCCGGCCCGGCAAAGAGCTGGTAGACTGCATTCAAAGGCCCGCTCGGGATGCGGTACATCACCGCCCAGATCGCCACCACCACCGACATCGGCAGCAGAAGCGGGAAGACGGAGATGGTGCGGATCAAGCCGCGCAGCTGGATCGCGGTATTCAGCACCATCGCCACCGAGAGCGAGATCGCCAGCTGAAACGGCACCACAAGGGCGGCAAAGAGCGCGGTATTGCCGACCGCTTTCCAGAACAGCGGATCGGTGAACAGGCGTTCATAGTTGGTGAAGCCGATAAAGCGCGTCGGGATCGGGCGCGGCACCAGCCGTTGGTCGGTAAAGGAGAGGCCGATCGACATGAAAAACGGCGTCACGATCAGCAAGGCAAGAAAGAACAGCGCAGGGGCCAACATCAGCCATTGTTGGCGACGGGCACGGGTATGGATCGACATCGAAGGCCTCCTCCCAAAGGTCTGGACAAAGAGCGGACGCGGCAGGCGCGTCCCACGACACTGGATGAAGAGGGGACGCGGCTAGCGCGTCCCCGAGGCAGTGTAGCGCGTTTTGCGTTGGGTCTTACTGCCCGGTCACCGGCCCGAAGGGCGGGTAGCCTGCGCTGTCCTCGATATCGAGGTCGATCTTGCGCGCCGCTGCATCCAGTTCCGATTGCACATCGGCCAGACCATCGGAGAGGATGTTCTGCATGGCCTGGCTCCAGGAGAGGGTGATCACGGGGTAAGCCGGATGCACCGGGCGCACGGTTGCGCAACAATTGCCCTGATCGATGAACAGAGACTGCGGACCCTCGGCACCGTATTTCTCGGAGAGGGGGACAGCGGCTGCACGGGAGGGAGCAAAGCCGGTGATATCCGCATATTGCGCAACCTGTTCGGCGGACATGACGAAGTCGAGGAAGACTTTGACGTCAGCAGTATTGGTCGTGGTTGCGGGGACCGACCAGCCCCAACCGCCGTTGGGGGATTTCACACCCTCGGGGCCGAATTTCGGCGCCGGGATAAATACGAGATCTTCGCCAAGACCTTCGGAATGCGGAGGCCACATCCAGTTGCCAACCCAGGACAGGGCCGCGGTCTTTTCGCCGTAGAACTGGTTGTCGCCAGCGCTTGCGGGCACGATCCAGCCGTTCTTGTACCAGTCTTGCAGCTCGGTGATGGCGGCGACGCTTTCTGGGCCGTTGATGGTGCCTTCGGCGGTCCAGGTGGTGCGGTTGATCAGATCACCGCCATTGGACTGGATGAAGGGGGCAAAGCCATAGGTCATCCACTCGCCCGCGCCGTAATTCAGCTTCATGTCGAGCGGCCATTTCACACCGTCGACCTTGGACAGGGCTTCAAGCGCGGCGCGCAGCTCTTCAGCGGTCCAGGCATCGTCAACCGAGGTCGGGATGCGCACGCCAGCGGCTTCTAGCATGGATTTGTTGCCCCAGAGGATGACGGAGGAGTCATACTGGCTGAGGAAGTAAAGCTCGCCGGTCGGGCCATAGACGCCTTGCGCCTTCACGGCGGGCATCATGTCTTCGAGCAGGGCGGGATCGACCAGATTGTCGATCGGCTGCAGCGTACCGGCCCAGGCCATGGAGGCCATGTTCGGGCCATCGACGAGGATGATATCGGGCAGGCTGCCATCGACGGTCGCGCCCTGCAGCGCGTCGTTGTAGCTGGGCAGCGGCACCACATCGAGGGTGATGCCCTCGGCGGCGTGGGCGGCGTTGAACGCCTCTTCAAGCTGGGCGAAATACGGCTTCTCTGCGGCCGCGTCCATCACCCATGCGGTCAGCTCTCCGGCCTGTGCCTGAACAGCGGCAATCGCGCAAAAGGCGACCCCTGCATAGAGGGCTTTAGTCATGATCTGGTCCTCCCTTGATCTGTCAGTTCCGTCAAATTTCTGCGACTGACAACGTGAGACAATGCTAGGCGAATTGTCTCACGTTGTCAATTCGCGCCAAATTGAGGAATTTCCGCATCTTAGCGCAAAATCACAGCGAGTGGCGTTTGACGATTCGTCCGGGCAGGCGGGTGGTTTCGGGGGCAGAGGCCCCCTCGATCGCCAGCTTCATCGCGGCGCGGCCCATCTCGTAATAGGGCAGCTCCACCGTGGTGAGGCCGGGCAACAAAAGACCGGCAAGCGGCATCAGGTTGTCGAAACTGGCAACGGCCACGTCATTGCCGACCTTGAGCCCGAGATCGGCAAGGATCGAATAGACGCTGATTGCCATGAGGTCCTGACCGCAGATGATCACATCGGGCGGCGTTGTGCTTTGCATCGCCTGTGGCAGGATCTCTTCGGTGCGATAGGAGGCGGGCTCGCCATTTGGCGCATGGGCGGCCTCAAGGATGCGGCCGCGAAGGTCGATGCCGCGCGCGGCAGCGGCGGCCATGGCGCCCTCGGCCCGCAGGCGCGAGGCGATGATCTGGTCCGACAGGTTCAGGAACAGCGGGTTGCGATAACCCTTGTCGAGGATGCAGTTCATCAGATCAAAGGCCAGCTGCCGGTCATCGGGCAGCACGGTGGGGAAGCGGGTCTCTGCCTCAAAACAGTTGAGCAATACGCCCGGCATGTCGTCGGTCAGCACCCGCACCTCTTGGTGGTAGACGGTGGCATGGATCACCGCCTCGGCGCGAAAGCCCGAGAGCTGCGAGGCGGCGAGCTGTTCGCTCTCTTTGCCCTGTTCGATGTTGAACAGCATCATATGCTTGCCGCTCTCCCAGGCCACATCCTGCGCGCCCCGGATCAGGTCGATGGAGGAGGAGGTGGTTGCCACCTGATCGGCCATAAAGCCGATGATGTTGGAGGTCTGCGAGCGCATCATCCGCGCCGCTTGACTGGGTTGATAGCCCACCTCGGCGATGATCTTTTCCACCCGCGCGCGGGTCTCGGCATTGACCAGCGGGTCCTTGTTGATGACCCGCGACACGGTCTTGAGCGACGTCTTCGCCAGCTTTGCAATATGGCTTTGCGTGGTCACGGGGCAGCACTCCGTTGATGGACTGTGGGGGCGGACTTCGACAATTTAAGTCGGCCTGTCCAAGGGTTTGGGCTACCGCAGCAGAGGGCTTGCGTCAACTTTATGGTTGATTTTCCCTCACGTCCGGCAGGCATTGCGCCTGTTCTTCGGGCGCAAAAAGGCCCGTTTTAGAGCGCCAACCTTGTCGCACGCGTCGCGGCGATGAAGGGCGGGCTTACCGATCGGTCAGGCGTTTTCCGTATCGCGCGGTAAGGCCGGGGCGACGCCCTCGGCCAGCGCGAAAATCACCTGTTGCACAAGCACCTGCGCCTCTGGGTGCGATTTCTTGGCTCGTAGTTTTCGGGTCAAAGTCGCGCCTTTTTGTGCCGCTTCCTGCGCCAAAACCAACAGAGCGATTTCGCGCAGCTGGTGCAGAATTTGGTCGGCCTTATCCTGCGTCAGATGGTCTGCAACAGTGTCCGGCAAATGACAGTCTGCCAGCAGCGACAAAAGGAGCGGGCCGTGCTTTGTCGCCTCGGCCTCTGCAATGCAGAGGTCGGTCATCTGCGGCATCTCGGCCAAAAAGGCGCGCATCGACAGCCGCGTGTCCTGTCGCGAATAGCCTGCCTGTCGCGAGACGCTCAGCGTGTCGGCCCCGGCGACATAGGTCAGGGTCAGGCCACTGATCTCGACTTCGCTGTCCTGCGCATGGTCCAGGCTTTGGTTGAGGCTCAGCGCCTCGGAAAAAAGCACAAGCTGCACCAGATCGGCCCGCGTCAGGTCGCAGGAGAGGCGCTGGATACCGCCGCGCTCGGCGTGTTTGTATTGAAGCGAAAACCGGGCGCCGCCCTCGGGCTGCGCCACGATGGAAAACATCTGTGCAGGCATGGCGCGCACTATGTTCAAAGCGTGCCGCTGCGCAAGGGGGCGTTGCGGCATCGGCGAAGCGGCGCGCAGATCTTTGGGGATAACTCAGGCGCGGGCGGCGCGGTGCATTTCGGCGGCGTGGCTGCCGAGGATCATCAGGCCGGGCCAGAGCATATAGGCCTCGATTTCGATGTTCTCGCCAAAGGATAAAAGCACAAAGGTCATCAGAACCGCCAGCGGCAGGCGGGCGCGGGGATTGCGTGCCGCATCGGCGAGCACCAACACCACATGCCACACCAAGGGCACGGCGAGGGCGAGCATGCCGATCAGCCCTTTGACGAACAACAGCCCCCACCAGGTGTGATGGCTGCCGATCGGCATATATTCTACCACATGTGCGCCGGGGTGAACGATGCCATGACCGGTCCAGAAGGCCTCGTTTTGCCAGCGCTCACCGGCGATCCGTTGCAGGGTCTCGCGCACGCGGGTGCTGTCGGCGCGCGCGCCTTTGAAACCGGCAACCGCGTCATTGATGCCGCCAAGAACAGCAGGGCCTGTCATCGCAAAGGCGGTGGCGGCGGCCGCCCCTACTTGCCAAGCCCAACTGCGCAGGATCAGGCCAAGCAGACGCGGCCCCATGGTGCAGGCGACCAGCCCCACCAGCCCCATGCGGGATTTCGACAGCAGGATCATCGCACTGCCCGCCGCGATGCCGATGCTGCGCCAGCGGATGTTGCGCTCTTCCAGCGCGAAGCAGACCTGCAGCACCCCAAGAAGGGCGGCAAAGGGTGACCAAGGCGCAAAGAACTGCCAGCGCGGCGTCCAGCTGGCGGGGTCCCAAGTGAAGAAATAGACCGAGAAATACTCCGGCCCCGGACCGCCCACGGCCTTGAGCGGCGAGGTGAATATCCGCTCTGGCAGGCCCGCATAGGGGGCGGCGACCATGATCGGCAGCAGGGCCAGCGTCCACAGGCCGATCACGCATTGGCCCCGCACCAAAACCTCGCGCCGGATTTTCAACACGGCGCCCGCAAGGGGGAACAGCGCGAGGAGCGCCCAGCCCTTGGCCCAGCCGACGGTGGATTTGATCGTCTTGCCGGTGCCGAGGCTCCAATCCAGATGACCCGCCCAAAGCACCACCAGCATGACGCACATGCCGAGGATCCAGCCGTATATCACCGGGGGGATTGGGCCTTGGGGCTGCAAGTCGCGGCGCAGGGCGGGACCAAGGTAGAGCGACAGGGCCGCAAGCCCGCCGATGATCCAGCCCAGCACCGGTCCGACCACATAGAGCGCGCCGACAAAGTAGAACGGCCAGGTGAGCACGAGGGTGCGATAGACGATCCGCTCCGGCAGACCCTCGGCGATTGAGGCGCGGCTCATTCCGCGGCCACGGTACGGGCGTCAGAGGTGTCCTCGCTCTGGTCTTTGTTCAAGATCCGGTCGATGAGCGGGCGGCGCATCCAGCCGAGGAACAGGCCGATCATGCAGAAGATGGTCGCGGCCCCGCCTGCCGCCAGCGCCAATTTCTTGCGCGGGGAGACAGGATCAAAGGGCAGCGACGGGTCCTCCAGCACCTGAATGAGCGGGTAGGAGGCAAAGAGATCAGCTTTGGAGCTTTGCACCCGGGCCATGGCCGAGGCAAAGACGGCCTCGGCGACCGAGAAATCGCGCTGGAGGTCTTCGAGCCGGGCGGCGGGGCGCAGGAGGTCAGAGCGATGGGTCTGGGCGGTGGTGAGCTGCGCGCGCAGGGCGGCATGTTCGGCGGCCAGCCCATCGCGCAGGGCGGCCTCGCTGACCAATTGTCCCAAGAGATCGGCCCGGTTGCCGGTGAGCGACATTTCCATCGTATCCAGGTCGCTATGGGTGAGGCCGGTAAGGCGCCGTGCGCGATCACGGGCGGCGGCGCGTGCGCTGTCAAAGGCGGCCTGCGCGACCCGCATGTTCGGATGCTGTTCGCCATATTGGCCGCGCGCCTCAGAGAGTTCGGTCGCACGGGTCGACATCTCGTCCGACAGGGCCGCAAAGGCGCTATCGGCATGCAGTCGCAATGTGGCCGCCGCGCGGGCGTGATCCACGCCCAGCGAGGCCTCCATCGCGCGCACGCGCCCGGCGGCCTCTTCCAGTTGCACTGCAAGATCGCGTTCTGTGGCGGCGAGGGCGTCTGTTTCGGCGATCAGCGCATCATATTGGTCCACGGACAAAAGGCCGGTCTTTTGCTGCAGCATGGTGATCTCCATGCGGGTGCGCACGACCGAGGCGTGATATTCCTCGATCGCGCTGGCCGCGCCATCCTCGCGCACCGCGATTTCATCCGAGCGCAGCGCCTCGATCTCGCGTTGAAAGGCCATCAGCAGTGCATTCAGACGTGCCTTGGCGGCCTCGGGCGTGGAGGCGTCCAGCGATACGTGAATGAGGCTGGTCTGATCGACCAATTGCACCCGGGGCTTGCCAAAGTCCTTGAGGCTGACCCCTTCGGTATAGGCGGCCGCGTTCAAAATGCGTTCGGCGGCCAAGAGGCGCTTATAAGTCTCCGTCGGGCTGATCGAATTGCTGGAAAAGGCGGAGTTGGCAAAGGACGACGCCTGACCGATCCGCTCCAGATTGACCGAGGCAGAGGCGCCCGAGCCGGGCAGGATCAGCGACATGGTGGAGCGAAACTGCGGCGTCGCGGTCTTGAGATAGCTGAGGATCGGCGACCAGATCAGAAACACGGCAATGGCAAAAAGCCCGGCATAGCGGGGCAGGCGGCCCGCATCGGCGATACGCCCACCGCGCAGGGTGCGCACGGGGCTGATCTCGCGCACCGGTGTCCGCACCACGCGCGGGAATTTCGTCGCGATCTTGCGCAGGTCTTCCAGAGCTTTCATGAGATTCTCCCCCCGTTGCGTCCATCCTTTCGGATGTCTAGTCCCCGTTGGTCAGCATACCGACAAGAGGGCGAGGAACGACCCTGTCACCCTGATAGGGCAGGCGGTCAAAGGGCTAGGCGCGCGCTAGGGATTCTGTGGCACTTGCCCGACCAAAGGAGCAGAGCCCGCGCGAAAGAAGAGCATTCCTAACCGATTGGGGGCGCCGTGCGCCGTTTGCGCCTAACCCAAAGGCGAGGCCGTTTGCGCGTCAGGCTACTGCAAGGGCGCATCGGCGCGTTAACCAAGTGCAATCGCTTTTCTTACCTATGCCACGGCAGAATTGTGCCCTCGCCAATTGTTCGGCACGGTTAATTAAAGTTTTAGGGAAATCGGAGGAATGACGTGGGGTTACATGTCGCAAATGCAGTGGGGGCGCGCCTTGGGGAAGGTCGCATCAATCTACATCGCTTTGTCAGGGGAGCGGCGCGCACGAAGGGGGTGCGCGCGGTCAACCTGTTCGGGCTGGATGTTGTTGATGCGACCACGGAGCGGGTGATTGATCGGATCTTGTCCAATCCATCCCCGGCGCGGATTTCGTTCTTGAACGCCCATTGCGCCAATATCGCGGCACGCAACCGGGCCTATTATGACGCATTGGTCACGGCGGATCTGCTGCTGCCCGATGGGATCGGGGTCGATGTGGCGGCGCGCCTGTGTGGCGCGCGGTTGAGTGAAAACCTCAACGGAACCGACTTTACGCCCCGCCTGCTGGCGCGGGCCGCGCTCATGGGGAAGAGCGTGTTTTTGCTTGGAGCTAAGCCCGGTGTAGCGGAGGAGGCGGCGCAGAACCTGTGCCGTGATATTCCGGGGCTTCATATCGCGGGGTGCCGGGACGGCTACACTGGCCTCGCGAACGAGGAGGCGGCGATTGAGGCGATCAATCAAAGCGGTGCGGAGATCCTGATTGTCGCGCTGGGCGTGCCAAAGCAGGATCTGTGGCTGGCGCGCAATGCGGATCGTTTGAGCCCGCGTATCACGCTGGGGGTTGGCGCATTCCTTGATTTTGCCGCAGGGCGCGTGCGGCGGGCGCCACCCGTGGTGCGGCGGGCGCGGTGCGAATGGATCTGGCGGCTGGCGATGGAGCCGCGTCGGATGGCGGGCCGCTACCTCTTGGGCAATGCGAGTTTTCTGGCGCGCGCCGTCGCGCATCGCCTGTCCAAGACCTGCCGCCGCGAGATGGCCCATCGCAGCCTTGATCTGGCGCTGACGGGCATGGGGCTCTTGGCGATCTGGCCGCTGCTGGCGCTGGTGGCCCTAGCGATCCGGCTGGAAAGCCCCGGACCGGTGCTGTTCAAACAGACCCGTGTTGGCAAGGATGGCACGCCATTCACCCTCTATAAGTTTCGCTCGATGTACCGCGATGCCGAAGCGCGCCGAGCCGCCCTATTGGCCACGTCGGATCGCGAGGGGATCTGTTTCAAATCCGCGACCGATCCGCGTGTCACGCGGGTGGGGCGGCTGTTGCGTCGCTTCTCGCTGGATGAGCTGCCGCAGCTGCTGAATGTCATGAAGGGCGAGATGGCCTTGGTCGGTCCGCGTCCGGCGCTTCCGCAAGAGGTGGAGGCCTATCCCGAACGCGCCCTTGAGCGGCTTGCGGTGAAGCCGGGTCTGACGGGCATGTGGCAAGTGGCGGGCCGGGCGGACATCGGCTTTGACAAGATGGTGGATCTGGATGTGGCCTATGTGCGCTCGCGCTCGCCAATGTTGGATCTGCTTTTGGTCGCACTGACGGCGCGCGCCGTTTTGGGGGGACGTGGGGCGTATTAAGCCCTCGAGACCGCAGGGCCAGAATGGCCCACCGACCAGTCAGTGGAGAGGGTCGACCTGAGGTGGGTCGGCCCTTTTTGATATGGAACTAGGCGGAACGCGCCGAGGTCAGTCGAGAATGGTCAGCAGGCCAAAAATGCCCAGAACCTTGCCCACTTCGGCAATATTGGTGACCGAGCTGTCGTAGCAGGCAATCGCATCCCCCGGCAGCAGATAGGGATCATAGTCATCCCGGTCAGCGCGAGCGCGCATCTCCTCGATCGGGCGTTCGATCACCACCGACACATCCGTCATCGGGTTGCGCGAAAACAGGGCCGCCGAGCGATGGGCGCTGGTGGCGCGGGCGCCGCCGACGCAGTTGGTATCGACCACCGCCTGCATGAACCGCGTACCATAGGGCACTTCGCGCACGGTTTGCCCAACGGCCGAGGGCGCATTGCCCGTGGCAGGCTGGGTCAGGTTCGACAGATAGAGCGAGATGCCCGGCGGGCTGACGGGGCTGGGAGTCATCAGGTCATCCTGAAAACACAGCCGGGTCGGCACAAAAATCTCGTCGCCGGTGACAAGGATCACATCCGGGGCAGAGTGCCCGGTGACCATCCCGCGCAGATCGAGCGTGTAGTTGGTTCCGGCCCGCGTCAGCCGCACGGCGGAGAGATCCGCATCGGGGCGGATGCCACCGGCCGCGCGCAAGGCGACAGAGAGATTGCGAGATTCGGTATAAGCGCCAAGGGCCTGTTGGCGCAGGCTGTCCACCTGATCACCGGGTACGCCACCGATGTTCATCGCTTGCGGTTCAAACACCGCGCCCGAAACAGCGACCCGGATCTGAGCGAAATCTTTGAGCAGGAGCGAGCCTTGCGGGGCCTCCGCGTAATAGCCGCCCGCGACCAGCGCCTTGAGCACGTCTTTGAGCACTGTCTCCGGCGTGCGCCCCTGCGCGGGGATCGGCGCGAGGTAGGGCAGCTTTAACGTGCCATCGCGCGAGACCACATAATCGGCGGAAAACTCTTCATCAGCGGGCAGGCGCAGCTCGAGCAGGTCCCCCCGGGTGAGAGTTTCTGACAAAAGCGCGCGGGGGATCGGCTGGCCCAATTTGCCCGCGCTGTCGCCATTGGCGCCGCCTGCTTCGGGGCGGCATTTTTCGGCGTTGAGGCGGGCGGAGATCAAGACCGGATTGGCGCTGATCGCGGCAAAGGATCGATACTGTGCCTGATAGCCATCGCCGCGCGAAATCGGTTCGATATTATCTGCCTGCCGGGGGGCTCCACAGCTTGCGACGGCCAGGGCCGTAAGGGGCAAGAGCCGTCCTGCTGCTGCGAAAAAACTCACGCGATACCCTCAATGTTCTTTGACAACTGCTTTTCAGTGACCCTAGCCGGGCGGCGATTTGCCTGTCCATGGAGAGAAGGGCGTAGGACCCTCTTCGGACGTATAGTCGGCGCACTCTGTTGCTTGGCTGCACTGGCCCCCTGGGCAGGCGACACCTCTCCCTGCGGCACGTTAACCTTCAAATAGGGACGTACATTTGGTCGGGGGACCTCTATGAAACGGTATATCCGGGACATGCCCTTTGCGGGGCATCTCCTCGCATATTGCCTGTCGGAGGCAGCGGGGAAAGCCAGTCGTTTGCTGGTGGTGATCGTGGTCGCACGCTGTCTGGAGGCAGAGGCGATTGGTATTGCTGCAGCAGCATTTGCGGCGGCAGACATTCTGAAATCACTGACAGAGAATGGCGTCGGCCAGCGGATCATTCGCGCCAAGGAGGCCGATCTGGCAGCCACCTGCGTGACCGCACATCGTATCTTTTGGGTCTGGTGTCTGGGGCTGTTTGGTTTGCAGATCCTCGGCGGCGTGGTCGTCTGGATGCTGAGCGGAAACGCTTTGATGTTTACCTTGATTGCGGTGCTGGCGGCGGAATACCTCTTTATGCCTGCCGGACTTGTGCAGGCCGCTTTGGCCATGCGGGCGGGCAAGCTGAAGCAGACCGCCGCGATTGCGGGCGGCCAGGTGGTCTTTGCCAATTTCATGACTGCGCTTTTGGTCCTGGTGATGCCTGGCCCCTTGGCGCTGGTCTTGCCGCGCTTGATGTCGGCTCCGGTCTGGCTTTTGGCGATGCGCCGCCTGCACCCCTGGACCCGCAAGGCCGGAGTGAGCCCGGCGCCTCTGCGTCCGTTCATTCGCTATGGTGGCACCGTTCTGGGCGTTGAACTGGTCAAGGCCATGGGGCCACAAGCCGACAAGCTGGTGATCGGCGGGCTCATGGGGGTTGAGGTGCTGGGCTACTACTTCCTCGCCTTCAACGCGGGTCTTGGCCTTGCGACCTCGCTCTCTCAGGCTTTTGCGACCGCGTTCTTTCCGCATCTGTGCAATGCCGAAGACCGCAGCGGCGCCATGCGCAAGGCGGTTGGGCTCAGCCTCGGGGTGATTGCGCCGCTGGTGGTTCTGCAATCCTTGGCCGCGCCTTACTATGTGCCGATCCTGTTTGGCGCGGATTGGGCGGACCTGTCGGATATCGTCGCGACACTGTGTCTGGCAGCTGTGCCCGGGGTGATCTGGTCGGCAGCGGCGCAATGGCTGCGGGCCCATGATGCGGCAGAGCGCGAGTTGATCGTGACCGCAGCCCTGACGATGGCGCTGATCGGCAATGCCATTCTTTTTGCCCCCTACGGCCTTGGCGCGGTGGCGCTGGGCTACCTCGTGGTGGCCAGCGTGATCCAGATTGGCGCGGCCCTTCCCATTCTCACTCCGGCCTTTGCGCCGCTTTTGCGAAAGGCCAGCTGATATGGCGCGCGTTTCTGTGATTATTCCCTGTTTCAATGCGGGCAAGACATTGGCGCAGACCCTGTCGAGCCTGCAGGATCAAAGCGTGGCGGAGTGGGAGGCGATTGTCGTCGATGACGGGTCGACCGATTGCACCCGCATGGTGGCGGTGGGCTTTGCGCATGATGATCCGCGCATTCGGGTCATGGCCAATCAGGGCAATGGGCCGTCGGATGCGCGCAACTTTGGCGCCGCCTGCGCCCGGGGCGACATCATCGCCTATTGCGACGCCGATGATCTGTGGATGCCGCAGAAGGTGGCGCGCTTGATTGCAGCCTTTGACGCCACGCCTGAGATGGCTGGGTGTTTCAGCAAAGTGGTCTTTTTCGACGGGCAACGCGATGGGACGGTGTCCAATATCCTGCGCGACCAGCTCGATATTCCGACCCTGCTCGGCGAGAACCCGGTCTGCACCATGTCCAATCTGGCCCTGCGTCGCAGCGTGGTCGAGGCCAGTGGCGGTATGGATAACCGCATGGTCCACAACGAGGATTTGGAATTTCTCGTGCGTCTTGTGGGGCAGGGGTTCCGCATCACGGGGCTGCGCGAGGTTTTGGTGAAATATCGCACCAATCCCACAGGCCTGTCTTCGAATGTCAAAGCGATGGCGCAGAGCCGTCGGCAGGTCTTGGCCACTGCGGCGCGGTTTGGCCATCGCAGCGGCCCGTTCTGCGAGGCGGTGCATTTGCGCTATCTCGCGCGGCGCGCGCTGCGGGTGGACTCACCCCCGCTGCAGGCGCTGGGCCTGGGTCTCAAAGGGGTCGTCACCAGTCCGGCGGGATGGTTTTCCGCCCCCCGGCGCGGCTGCCTTGTGCTGGGGGCGACGCTGATCGCGCCGCTGATGCCCCGCGCCCTACGCCACACGTTGTTTTCCCGTTGATCGAGCCAAAAAGGAGAGCGCCCATGACCCTCGTGACCATCGTGGTACCCGCCTATAATGCCGAAGCCACTCTTGCGGAAACGCTCGACAGCCTGTTGAGCCAGACCTTTCCGGAGTTTGAGATCCTCGTCATCGACGACGGATCCACTGACGGAACGGCTGCGCTGGCCCAAAGCTATGGCGACCCGCGCATCCGCGTGATCCGACAAAAGAACAGAGGCCTTGCCGGGGCGCGCAACCGTGGCATTGCCGAGGCGATCGGGCGCTATATCGGCTTTTGCGACTCAGATGATCTGTGGCGACCTGGCAAGCTGGCGGCGCATATCGCGCATCTGCGCAGCAACAAGCTGGTTGGGGCCAGCTTTTCCGGCTCTGAGCTGATTGATGAGACGGGCAAGAGCCTGCGGCTCTATCAACGGCCGCGCCTGCGCGACATCTCGGCCGCGCATGTGTTTCGGCGCAATCCCTTTGGCAATGGTTCCACCCCGGTGTTCCGGCGCGCGGCTCTGGATGAGATCGCCAGCTACAACGATGGGTTGGGGCGCATGGTCTGGTTCGATGAGAGCTATCGCCAATCCGAGGATATCGAATGCTGGATGCGGTTCATGCTGACCACCAACTGGATGGTGGAAGGGGTGCCGGGGGCGTTGACGCTCTATCGCGTGGCCTCTGGTGGACTGTCTGCCGCGACGGGCAAGCAATATGTGGCCTGGGACCGGTTGGTGGAAAAGCTGACACCGCTGTCGCCAGAGTTTTTCGCCCGCCACACGCCTGCCGCCCGCGCCTATCAACTGCGCTATCTGGCGCGCCGGGCGATTTCGGCCCGTGATGGCGCCTTGGCGCTGTCGCTGCTCGGGCAAAGCTTTGCCGCATCGCGTCGCCCGCTTTGGGAGGAACCCCTGAAGAGTGCCGTCACATGGGGCGCAGCCCTAGCCCTGCGCCTGACGCGGGCGCGGGGTGGGGCGCAGACCAAAGGACGCAGAGACCCAGCCTAAGGGCGGGGGAAGAGGGGCGCGCGCCTTTGGGAGGAAAGGCGCGCGCCACGGGGAAGGTAATTTGGGAGGGAGGACCCAAGATGATTACAGTGTGCCATTTGATCGACGATCTATCGCCGGGAGGGGTCACGGAGTATCTGCAATTCCTGCAAAAACATCCGGGCATGGCAGAGTTGGCCCATCACAAGGTGGTGCCTGTGTCGCGCTATCACCCGGCGCGCGCCGAAATCGAGGGCGATGTGATCATCTCCCATCTGGGGATTTGCTGGCGTGGGATGCCGGGATTGGTCGCCCTGCGCGCGCAGCATCCCAAAACGCCGCTTGTCCACGTCGAGCATAGCTATTGCGAGGGCTTCGCGGCCCTCAATGTGCCGCACCAGCGCCGGTTCACCACGCTTTTGCGCTGCGCCTATGCGATGTTTGACCGGGTAGTCGCGGTAAGTGCGGCGCAGGCCGCTTGGTTGCGGCGCAAACGGATGGTGCGGGCCGATTTGCTGACGGTCATCTCGCCAAGTGTCATGCTCAGTGGGCTGGAGGATCTGGCCGCCCCACAAGAGCCGATCCGCCGCATCGGCGCCCTGGGGCGGCTCCATCCGCAAAAGGGGTTTGACCTGTTGATCCAAGCCTTTCGCGAGGTCGAGGTCGAAGGGGCTGAGTTGATGATCTTTGGCGATGGCTCAGAGGCGGCGGCCTTGCGTGCTGCCGCGACCGGGGATCGGCGCATCCGCTTTTGCGGCCATGTCTCCAAGACTGTGGCGCTGCAATCTTGTGACGCCATTGCGATGCCCTCGCGCTGGGAGCCCTATGGGCTGGTCGCACAAGAAGCGCGCATGGCGGGGCGTATGGTGCTGAGCAGTGGGCGCGATGGCTTGCGCGATCAGGTTGGCCCCGGGGTGATCGAAGTGAAGGATTACACTGTGGATGCCTGGGCTGGCGCGTTGGAGGGGTTGATGACACTGCCCCCTGTCAGCACCAGTGGCGCCCTGCTGACCCGCCCCACAGTGGCGGCCGTGGGCGAGCGTTGCGTACAGGGCTGGCGGCTGTTGCTAGCCGATCTGTGCCCACCGGCGGAGCTGCAGCGGGTCGAAACCATGGCGCAATAGTGCGCGCAAGACCTGTCAATTTCGCCGGATGAGATCATCTTGTCTGGGCCTTCTCCTTTGTCACGTGGTAGCTGGAGCACAAGGTTTTGTGCTCCGCACGTTTGAGAAGGTGATTTGATGAGAGATTTTCCCAAGATCTGGTTCCTGCGTCATGGCGAAACAGAATGGAATGCGGCTGGGCGTGTGCAGGGGCAATTGGAATCGGATCTGACAGAGCGGGGACGTGCGCAAGCGCAGGAACAGGCGCAGGTGATGGCGCCGATCCTCGCCGCGCATCGCCCGCCTTGCTTCGTTTCGCCTTTGCGACGGGCGCAGGATACCGCGACGATTGCGCTGAAAGATCAGACCTTTGTCACTGACCTGCGGTTGGCTGAAGTCCAGGCCGGTCAGTTTCAAGGCCTGACCCGGGCGGAGATCGTGCAGCGCTTTCCCGATGTGCCGGCCCTTGCGATGACCAATCTTGATCTGTTTTGCTCCGCCCCCGAGGGCGAGGGCTATGCCGCGCTGCATGGTCGTGTGCTGTCGGTTCTGACCGCGCTGGAAGCGCCGACCGTGTTGGTTGCACATGGGCTATGGGGGCAGGTTCTGCGCGGGATCATCTGCGGTTTGGACTATGCGGAGATGGCGGATCTGCCCAATGAACAGGGCTGTGTTTACGAGCTCTACCAAGGCGAAGAAACCGTTTTGCGCGTCGCGGGTTAGGCGGGGCGTTCGGGCGGAATTCGGAGCCTGTCACATTTTCTGCAAGAAACCTGCAAAAGGCCTCTTGCACTTACCTGCGGCTTTCTCTAAATCCCCGCTCATCGGGTGATTAGCTCAGTTGGTAGAGCGCTTCGTTTACACCGAAGATGTCGGGAGTTCGAGTCTCTCATCACCCACCATTCCCCCCTTAGTGTTGTGACTTTGCCCTTGCCTTTGGGGGAGCTCCGAAGCGGCTAGTGGTTCCGTGAACCTCGTACGCGATGCGGAAGTTCATGACGTCTAGAGCGTCGGCTACATCTTACATCTGGTTCGGCAAAATACGCGCGTTGGTCATGAACGTGATCTGCACGGTGCTGTGCCCTAGGTCTCGCGAAACCTTCCCGATCGAAATGCTCGCGCCCGTCAGGTGACCGGCGGCGGTCAGGCGCAGCTCGTGAAACGGCACATGGCTGACGTCTGCGTGCTTAATCGCATTTGACCCCCCTTTGCGGATGCGCCTCTCCGGGCGGCCTGCATGCTCAATTACGTCGCCAATCGGTCCAGATCTACTTGTGCGAATGTAGCATCCAGCTTGTTCGGTCGAAGTCTGCGGCGCCATTGGGTCATTTGGCGCGGCAGACCGTCAGTGACACCTCACTGTCTTCGCTCTTCAGACTTCCGATCCAAGGCCACGCAAATGCCCGCATTTTCTCCCTCCTCCCTTCTGTCCAACCCTCAAGCTGTAGCGGATTACTTCGCAACCTCCGCAGGCGCGCCGGGCGCTATCGTCTCGGTCTCTGACGGGACCCGCACGGCTTCTGTCGCAAGCGGTGTCAGTGATCGAGCCGATGACGTAGCCTTGGATCCCACGCAAAGCTTCAAGATCGGCTCTCAGACCAAAATGATGACTGCGATGGTGGTCCTTGAATTGGCGGAGGAGGGGCTCATCGATCTCGATACCCCCTTCGCCGCTTATGTGTCGCCGGACCTCATCAACGGGATCGCAAATGCCGAGAGTGCCACGGTCCGGCAGGCGCTTCAGATGCGAACAGGCATTCAAAACTACACCTCTGCGGAACGGCCGGATGGGACCTCGCAATTCGATATGATTGCGCAAAATCCAGATGAGGTTTTTGGCGCGGATCAGATTTTGGAACTGTTGCAGGGCTTGCCCGCCACAGCCGAGGTCGGGCAGGCCTATGAGTATTCGAACACGAATTACTTTTATCTGAGCAAAGTGATTGAGGCGGTCACGGGCCAGGATCTGGGACAGGTTTTTCAGGACCGGATATTCGCGCCGCTTGGCATGACGGATACATACCTCAACGATTTTCGCGACAATCCGGACCTGGTGTCCAACTATCTCCTTATTGACGGCGCGATGGTGGATACGACTGATCTGCGGGTGGACGCGCAGGGCGAGGGCGGCGTCGTGTCAACGGTCGAGGACATGACCAGGTTTTTGACGGCTTTGTTGGTGGATCAAACGCTGACCAGCGAGGCCGTGCTCAGCACGATGACCAGCTTTGAGACTGGAGATCAGGACCCGCGCGGTTTCAGTTTTAACTATGGTCTGAGTTCGTTTGACTACGGAGAGTTCGGCACCTTTGTCGGCTTTGCCGGAGGTATTTTCGGGACCGATAGCGCAACCTACCTCAATTTGGAGAGCGGTCGGATCTTCTCGACCATGGTGAACCTCGGGAATGGGGAGGCCTCCGGCACCGGTGTCATCATCAGCACGGAGATAACGCTGGCTGAGGATGAGGCGTGGCAACAGGATCCCCAAGGCGCGCCCTTGTTGGTTGAAGGCGTCAGCGCTGCGGATGTGGAGATTGAGACGCAGGACGGTCTGTCCTCGCTGGAATGGGGCGGTGCACGGTTCCTCCTTCCCCAGCATATCAGGGCCTTCGAGAGCGATGATTTTGTGTTCGAAGACGGGTCGGGCCTCTTTCTCGGTACCCGGCAAGATGACGTGTTTTCGGCCCAGATCGCAACGTCAGGGCGCGATCAAATCCTTGGTTTTGCGGGGGACGACCATCTGAGTGGGGCTGCAGGCGCTGATCGCCTGATTGGGGGGCGAGGAGAGGACAGCCTCTTTGGCCAGAAAGGGGCAGATCAGCTGTTTGGCGGCGCGGGCGCAGACCTCCTTAAAGGGCAACAGGGGCGAGACCGGGTCGTTGGCGGCGCAGGTCAGGACCTGCTTTATGGTGGTGCGGGGCGCGACCGACTTATTGGCGGGCGAGGCGATGACCGGCTTGCAGGGGGCGCGGGGGAAGATCGGTTCGTCTTCAAACGCGGCGCGCATGACGCGCAGGTCGATCATGATGTCATCGTGGACTACGAGGTTGGTGTCGATGTGATCGACTTGGTCGGACGTCAGGTCGCTGAGTATTCTGTCGATGACACGGGGCTTACGGTCATCCTCAACGGGGAGGCCGATGCGATATTTGTGCAGGGCGTGTTTGATCTCACGGAAATCACCTTCGTTTAGGGGGGGCAGGCCGGATCAGGGGCGCGGTCGCTGCTGCGCTGCCGCGTGACCTGATCTGTTACGCCTTGTGCCGGATGAACGGCGTGACGCTGGGCCGGTCAGGGTGCAGACGGCCGGAGGCGTCGAAATCGCTGTCAGCGTTGAACGGCAGGAGCGGGCGGGTCGGAAGGCCAGAAATCAGCTCTGCCTGCTCTGCTAGGGCGGTTGCGAGGCGGTCCTCTAGGGCTGCGCGGTTTTCGCCCTCGTGATAGCCATGGATGCCGTGCAAAATCTCCGGCACGTAAACATCATAGCCGAGGTAGCGCAGCGTATAGGCCAAGGGCCACAGCAGCATCCGAATGTCGCCTTCCTTGCCGTTATGCGCACTCTCCGTCGCGCGGGAGCCGGTGGTCACACAAAAGAGCGCTTGTCGACCGCGGAATTGGCCCTTGTCGAAACGGCGATCGACGCTGTGCGTCTCCTCATGCGCTAAGACGCGGTCGAGCCAGCCTTTCAGCACCGCAGGGGGCGCGAACCACCAGATCGGAAAGTGAAAAATCACCCGATCCGCAGCCCGAAGTTTGGCGATCTCCTCGGTGACATCCGCAGGCAGCGCTCCGGTTGCGCTTGCGTGGCCCTGCGCTTTGAGGGGATCAAAGGCGCGGTCTTGTGGCCAATCGGCGTGATGATGCGCAGCTTCAACGGGGTCAAACCCCATCTGCACGAGGTTTGAGGTCAGCACCTGATCCCCGGCCGCAAGACAGGCCGCGCGGCTTGCCTCCGCCCAAGCCCCATTGAAGGAGCGCTGGTCGGGATGGGCCAACACGATCAAGGTTGTGGTCATCGGCGCGCGTCCTTTCAGATGGGTCTCTCAAAGGGGCTACTGTGGGGCGCAAGGCAGGCGCGTCAAGATTGAGCAAGCCGGATCAGCGATTTACACAATCCCGTCAGAAGCTCAGGCAGGGCGTTGCTCTGACTGCGGGTTCTGTCTAGCCCTATGGGCAAAGACTTGCCATCGGCCTTGTTTGCCTCATCTCAAGGGGCGCAAATGCGGGTCCGGACGCCGGGCCTCACATCGCCCCGTGAAGCACGAGCCTAGGCACAGTCGCAACCGGAGTAAGACCACATGCTGACACGACGTCATTTTATTTCAACGACAGCGGCGCTGTTCTCGGCTCCGCTTGTGGGCTCTCTTGCGACGCCCGCTGGAGCGGCTGCCTCTGCGTCCCGCAAGCGGGCGTGGGATGCGCAGGTGACACCGGCCAATTATGATCCTGCGACGTCAAACCCATGGGGGTTCCACCCTCGGTTCCTGCCGCAGCGGGTTGAGGCCAACGCGGGTCTGGTGCCCGGTGACATCCATGTCGATGCCGTTGCGCGTTATCTCTACCATATTGAGGAAGGCGGCACCGCGATGCGCTACGGCGTGGCGATTGCGCGGGGTAATCTCTACGAACCCGGCACCTACACAATCCGACGCAAGGCGGAGTGGCCGGGCTGGACGCCGACTCCCGCGATGATCAAGCGTGATCCCGCGGAATATGCGCAATTTGCCGATGGTATGGATCCGGGGCCGCGCAACCCGTTGGGCGCGCGGGCGCTCTATCTCTACGAGGGGAATCGCGACACCTATCTGCGCATCCATGGCACGCCGCACCCGAAATCAATCGGCGGGCGGGCGAGCTCTGGCTGCGTGCGGATGGTGATGGCGCATATCATCGACCTCTATCCCAACGTAAAGGTCGGCTCGACCGCGTATCTCTACGCGGCAGAACAATATGTCACCGCACAGGGCTGATCGCATCGCCCCGGTGCCCTTGCGGCGCGCAGGTTTACTCGCTGCGCGCCATGCAGATTGGGTTGCCTGCCGGAGTGCGCAGGGGCAGTAGCGTGGTTTCAACCTGACCCTTGTGGGCATACCAATAGCAGTTGTCCTCTGGCAGAAGGCGCGCGGAGGCGAGGTCCTGATTGGGGCCTGCCATCGCGGCGACTTCCTCGGGGAGGGGGCCAGTGCCCGGGGTTGGTGCGGCGCAGGCGCTCAGGCCCAAGGCGGCTGCGAGGAGAAGAAAGCTCAGTCGTGTCACGGTGTTCACTGCCCATATGTCCTGTTGTGTCAGGCACATAGTTGCATCCTCGCGCGCGCACGGCAACGGCTGCTATCCGAGATGTGATAGGCGATAGGGGCTTTGCCCGCGACGGTGTCAGAGCTTTTCCCGTGATGGTGTCAGACGTTTTCCGGGGTGTAGAGATCAAAGCTGAGGGCGACCCGTTGTGCCCCGCCGTCCGGCCCGCTTTGCTTCACCTTGATCATCGTGGCGATGGTTTCACGCGCCAAGGCCTGCATCGGGTGGGAGATGACCAAATTGAGGGTTCCATCGATCAATGCCGAGCGCGTGACATCAAACAGCTCATAGCCAACGGCGACAAAATCCGCGCGTTTGGGCGTGTCGCGCAGCGCGGCAATGGCGCCGGTGACGCCGCCGCCAGAGATATAGAGCCCGCAGAGATCGGGGTGATCCGTCAACAGCGCTTCGACCATTTCACGCCCGACGGCGGCAGATTCGTAGGTCGCCATGGGTTCGAGCAGGTGAAAGCCGCTGTTGTGTTCGCGAAAATACGAGCGAAAGCCGCTCTCGTTCAGTTCCTGATTGCGATAGCGGTGGTTGCCGAGCAGGATGCCGATCTTGCCGGGCTGTTTCACAATGTTATCAAAGGCCCAGGCGGCGGTGCGACCCACTTTCCAATTGTCGAGGCCGACAAAGCTGACGTTGTAGCTGGCGGCAAGCGGGGCGATCATCGCCGTGACGGGCACGCCGCGCGCGGTGACACGATCTATCGCATCGGCCAGCAGCGGGTGTTGCGCTGCCACGAGAGCCACCGACTCGCAGGTCTCCCCCATCTTTTCCAATTGTTCCGCCACCTTCTCGGGAGAGAGGTCATCCATATAGGTCAGGGTCAGTTCCACCCGGGCGTCGCCCAATGCAGCCGCCTCGCGACGCAGGGCATCGCCGAGGATGGAATAGAAGGTACGCCCATGTTGTTGCAGCAAAATCCCAAGCTTATGGGTGTCGCGCCCTGCGCGGACGGAATGTTCGATGGTGCCGAGCCCGTAAAACCCGATCTCCTGCGCGGCCGCCAAGACCCGCTCTCTGGTGGGTTGGCGCACTGATTCCGGCTGGTTCAAGACGCGGTTCACCGTGGAGACCGAAACACCCGAAGCTTCGGCCAAATCTGGGATCGTCGGGCGTTTCATTGCGTGCCTCCGTGTCAAAAACCTTCAAAAATGACCGCAAATGACGTGAAATGATACGAAAGATGCGTTCACATTTGAGGTGACTTGATTTGATATACTCCAAACTGTCAAGAATTTCCACATGCCGATGACGCCAGAGGAGGGCCAGTCACCGGCGGTTGGAGGATTTTCGATGGACGATCTGCAGTACGGAACGCGCGACAAGCGAGGCAACTGGAGCCCGAAGAACCCATTGAACATTGCGCCTTTCTGGGAAGGCAAATGGGGGCAGCTGGGGCATTTTGTTGTCGAATACCTGTGGCCTTGGAACGCCTTTCATATGGCGGTCACGCTGGCCTATTGGTTCCTGCTGATTGAGCCGAATATGGCAGAATTTGAGAGTTTCTCTCTCACGTGGCTGCTGACCTTCTATGCCATCAACGCGGCGGGCATCTTTGTAATGTATGGCTCTGTTGAGCTGTTTTACTATGCCAAGCGGCTGCAGGGGACGCGGTTTAAGTACAACGCCAAATTCCCCTCCGAGAACCCCAGCGATGTGTTTTGGTTCAAGAGCCAGAACCTCGACAATTTCCTGCGGAGCTTCTTCGTGTCGATCCCGATCTGGACGATCGTACAAGTTGGGTTCCTGTGGTGCTACGCCAACGGCTATCACGCTTTTGCCTGGCTGGGGTTTGAACAGCATTGGCTGTGGCTGGTGGTCCTGACCCTTCTGGTACCGGCGATCCATGAGATCCACTTCTTCTGCGGTCACTGGCTGATCCACCAAGGGGTGCTCTACAAATACATCCATTCGGTGCACCACAACTCGATCAACCCGAGCCCCTGGTCGTCCATGTCGATGCACCCTGTGGAAAGCGCCTTCTTCTTTTCCGAGATGCTGTGGCACCTCGTGATCCCCTCGAACCCCTTTGTTGCGCTGTTCCAGCTGAACTCGACAGCCTATGGCGCGATCAATGGACACATCGGGTTTGAGAAGCTCGAATTCGATGGGGAAGAAGGTTCAAAAGCGCTGAACTCTCATGCCTATGCCCATTACCTGCACCACAAGTATTTCGAGGTAAACTATGGCGGTGAGGGGCTGGTCCCGCTCGATAAATGGTTCGGGACCTGGCACGACGGCAGCAAAGAAGCTGACGAGCAGATGAAAGAGCGGTTCCGTCGCAAAAAGGACCGCCTGAAAGCAAAGCAAGCGAAGACGACCCCGGCAGAATGAACGGCCCGGACCTGCGGAGGAGGCAGGTCCAGAGCCCGGTCCCTGTCGACTTACTGAAGCGCCGCCTGTCGGCACATTAGGGAGGACACCCATATGAAACTGAAGCAGATCCTTGCATCCACGGCCCTGATCGCCTTTGGCGCGTCGATGGCCTACGCGGAAGGCGCCAACATCTTTGTCATCGGTGGCAAGCCGGACGATCCGTTTTGGTCCATCGTGAAGCGCGGGGCGGAAGATGCCGGTAAGGTAGTCGAAGCGCAGGGCGGCTCTGTCACCTGGCTTGGCCCGCAGAACTACGACAACCTCGGCGTCGATGCCGCAGAGCTGATCCGTCAGGCGATTGACCAGGGCGCAGATGGCGTGGTCGGTCCCGACTGGGTGCCCGAGGCGATGGATCCTGCTTTTAAGGCGGTGGTCGATGCGGGCATTCCGCTGGTGATCTACAATGCAGGTGGCATTGCCGCAGCGGATCGTCTGGGCGCGCTGAACTATGTGGGCGCGGTGGATTATCTGGCGGGCGTTGCCGGTGGCGATTGGCTCGGCAGCCATGGCGCGAAGTCCGGTCTATGCGTGAACTCGCTGCCCGGTGCGGCCAATATCGAGGATTATTGCAACGGCTTTAACGAGGGCATGACCAAGGCGGGCAGCACTGCTGCGACCCTGCCGCTGCCGGCCACGGCACAGGGCAACGTGACCGCCGTGGCGCAGGCCGTTCGCGCTCATTTGTTGCAAAACCCTGATATTGATGCGGTTTTTGCTACCGCCAACCTCGACGCCGTTGGTATCGTGCAGGGCATCCAGCAAGCCGGGAAGGCAGGTCAGGTGCAGGTTTGCGGGATCAACTTCGATGAGGCGATCCTGAGCAATATCTCCAACGGCTCTCAGGCCTGCGCGATTGACCAGCAGGGGTATCAGCAGGGCTTCTACGCGGTGTCGATCCTGAACGGCCACATCAACTATGGCCTGTCGATCCCGACACGCGAGATCCTGACCGGACCCGGTGTCGTCGATGCGAGCAACATCGAAGCCACGCTGGTTGGCGCGAACAAGGGCACTCGCTGACCCTTGCTCCCGGCGGGGCCGGGCTGCCTTCTCCCTGGTTTGGCCCCGCTTTTGTGTCGCTTCCATCCGCTCTTTCGTAGCGGTTGGATCCTTCCCGTAACGATTTTCCGACAGTGAGGAGGCTCCATGTCGACGGCTGACACACAGAGACTGCGCGCGTTAGGGCGGTTGGCACGACGCCCCGAAGCGGGGACGGTTCTGGGCCTCGTCGTGGTCTATGCCTTCTTTGCCAGCCTCGGTGGCCCTGTGTTCATCGGTGCGCCCGGCTGGTCGAGTTTCCTTAATATGGCGGCGGAAGTGGGCATTATTGCTCTGCCGGTTGGCCTGTTGATGATCGCGGGAGAATTGGACATCTCGGTCGGCGCGGTTCTGCCGGCCTCCTCTTTGACGGTGGCGATCCTGTCGGGGCATTATGACTTGCCCACTTGGATCGGCATCTGTGGCGGCCTGTCGGTCGGCGTGCTGGTCGGGTTGGTCAACGGGCTGTTGGTCACGCGCACCACGATCCCCTCGCTGATTATCACCATTGGCACGATGTTTGCCACGATGGGTCTGACGCTGGGCTTTACCGTGATGATCGCGGGCAGCACCGGGGTCTTTATGACGCCGGATCCGATGAGCAAGGCGCTGTTTGGGCAGTACCTTGGTGGCATGTTTCAGGTGACAATCCTGTGGTGGGGCGCGTTCATCCTGCTTGCGGGCTACGCGCTGCATGTCTCGCCAGTGGGCAATTGGATCTTTGCCCTGGGCGGGGATCGGGAAAGCGCGCGCAATGCGGGTATTCCCATCCGTGGCGTGACGATCTCTCTCTATGTGTTCAGCGCCTTTGCAGCTGCCTTTGTCGGCGTCGGGCAGGTGCTGACCTTCCAGAGCGCGCAGGTCGCGGCGGGGCAGGCGTTTATCTTCAACTCCATCATGTGTGTGGTGATCGGCGGCGTGCTGCTAACCGGCGGCGCCGGATCTGTGATCGGCATCGTGGTTGGCACGCTGACCTTTGCCATCGTCAATCAGGGGATCTTTTTCTCCGGCCTCGATCCCAACATGGGCTCCATCATCATCGGTGCGCTTTTGCTTGCTGCGGTCTTGTCGAACGACAGTTTCCGCGCGCTGGCTCTGCGCTACTCGGCCAAGAAGTCCTGAGGAGGAGACCCCAAGATGCCTATGCTCTCTGCTTTCCTACGCAGCCCCGCAGCCGCCTCTGTTCTGAGCCTTTTTGGGGTGCTGGCCTTCTACGTGGTCTTTGGCGGCGTCAATGTCGGCACGCTGGCAGGAGCCGCGAGCTGGGTGAATTTTGCCGCGAACCTCGGGATCGTCGCCATCCCGGTCGGGTTGCTGATGATCGCAGGGGAGCTCGACATCTCTATCGGGGCGATGATCCCGGCGGGGTCGATGACCACGGCGATTGTGTCTGGGTATTACGAGTTGCCGATTGTTTACGGCATGCTGGCAGCGCTGGCACTGGGCGTGGTGGTCGGCACGGTCAACGGGATCCTTGCGATCCGCACCACCGTTCCGTCGCTGATCATCACCCTCGGCACATTGGTTGCCATGCAGGGTGTGGTGCTGAGCGCCTCCAAGCTTTTGACCGGCCAAGCCAGCGTGGCGCTGAGCGCGCCTGACTGGGCCAAATCGGTCTTTGGTCAGCTGATCGGCGGCAGCCATCAGATCATCATCCTGTGGTGGGTGCTTTTCACCGCCGTGTTTTGGTTCGTGGTGCATCAGACCCGCTATGGCAACTGGATCTTTGCCACCGGAGGCGACCGGGTGAGTGCTCGTAACCTTGGAATTCCGGTCGATCGTATGACCATCGCGCTGTTTATCCTGTCGGCCACTGCCGCGAGCTTTACCGGCATGTGCCAGGCGATCCTGTTCAACTCTGCCCAAGTGTCCGGCGGTATGAACATCATCTTTAACGTCATCGTCAGCGTGGTGGTCGGAGGCACACTTCTGACCGGTGGCTTTGGCTCGGTGCTGGGGATCTTCTTTGGCACGCTCACCTTCGCGGTGGTCAATCAGGGCATTTATTTCACCCAGATCGACCGCAATTGGTCGAGCCTGATTATCGGCGTGATGCTCCTTGTGGCGGTCGCGTTGAACGAAAGCTTCCGCAAACTGGCGCTAGGCGCCGTGCGCCGGAAGCCGACACCCTCTGCGGTGCAGTCACCCACGCTGGGCGCTGTGCCAAAGGAAACCGGTGCCAACTGAGGCACCAGAGTAATGATCATCCCCGCTGGAGGAGGCGGGACTTTTGGGAGGACGAACCATATGAAACTCAAGACCACCATCGCAGCTCTGGCCGCAGCAACGGCTTTGTTGACTACTGGCGCGCAGGCGCAGAACATTGCGGTGATTGCAGGCTCCATCGAGGATGCCTTCATGAACAAGATCAAGAAGGGCGTGGACGATGCGGCGCTGGTTGTTGAGGCCAATGGGGGCTCCGTCAACTATCTGCGCACCCAGAACTACGAGAACTTTGGCCCGGATCTGGTCACCCTGATCAACCAAGCGGTCGCGCAGGGTGTCGACGGTATTGCGATCCCGGTTTGGGTGCCGGACGCTCAGGTTCCGGCCCTGCAAGCCGCAGCCGAGCAAGGCATCACCATCATGCAGTATAACTCTGGTCTGCAGGTGAAATCCGACATCAACGCGCTGAACTACTTCGGCTCTGACGAATACGAGGCCGGCTTTGGTGGTGGCAAATATCTGGCCGAAAAGGGCGCCAAGCATATCCTCTGTCACATTCAGGTGCCGGGCGCGATCAACCTTGAAACCCGTTGCAAAGGCGTGACCGAAGGCGCGGCAGAGGCCGGGGCCAAGGTGACGGTCCTGCGCACACCTGCAAACCTCGACGGTGACATCACCGGTACGGCAGAGGCGCTGAAGGCGGAATTCATTGGCGACGAGAGCATCGACGCCATGGTGTCTTGTGCAAACTTTGGGGCCGCAGCCGGGGCCAATGCGGTGGCGCAGATCGGTGGCAGCCAGATGATCTCTGCCTTTGACTTTGATCCGGCGGCACTGGACCGCATCGAGGCGGGCACTCAGACCATGGCGATTGACCAGCAGCCCTATCTGCAGGGCTTCCTTGCGACCTCCATGCTGTTTGCCAACCTGAAATATGGCACCGAAATCTCCACCGATCCGGTTCTGACCGGTCCGGCAATCATCGACGCGGCCAATGTGGGCGCGGTCAAGGCTGGTGCAGCCCTCGGCGCGCGCTGAGGTCTGCCTCCCCGGTTCGGCGGCTCCCTCCGCCGAACCACCCCTTACTCGGATTTCTGCCTTGGGCCTTGGATCGGCCCCCAAAGGCTGGATTTCAGACATTTGATTGACCGCAAAGGTGACGCCCTATGACCGACGCTGCTCAGACCCAACCCGCCCGGAGCCAAGGAGGCACCGAGATGCTTCTGTCGCTGTTCCGGCGTCCCGAAGGCGGGGCCTTTGCCGGGCTTGTGATTATCTTCCTGTTCTTTGGCTACTTCGGCTGGGACCGCAATTTCCTCAGTGCGCTGGGAACGGCGAGCTGGCTGAACTTTGCCTCTACCGTCGGGATCATCGCCATCCCCGTTGGGTTTTTGATGATCGCGGGCGAATTGGACATTTCCATCGGCGCCATGGTGCCTGCGGGTAAGATGGTTCTGACCATCGCGGTCGGCTTTTACGGGCTGAACATCTGGGTCGGGGTGCTTCTGACGCTGATGGTGGCGGGCGGCATTGGCTGGATCAACGGGATGCTGGTGACACGCACCAATGTGCCCTCGCTGATTGTCACCCTCGCGACGCTGTTTGCGGTGGCGGGTATGACCCTGTTCCTGTCCATCTACCTCACAGACACCACTCAATTGGCGCTGGCTGATACGCAGGGCGATGCAGTCTCTGAGTTCATGTTCGGCACCTATCACACGCTGAAGTTCGGCGATGTGGTGATCTGGCGTGGCTTGCAGAGCTCGGTCTTCATCTGGATCGCTTTTGCGGCGGCTTGCTATTACTTCCTGCATGTCTCTCCCTGGGGCAACTGGGTCTTCGCGCTGGGCGGCGACCAAGAGAGCGCCAATAACGCCGGCATTCCCATCAAAAAGCTGAAGATCGCCCTGTTCATGCTGTCGGCGATGGCGGCCTCGACCGTGGGGATTACCGAGACCGTGCTGTCGAACTCGGCCAGCACCACCACCCAGTTCACCATGATCTTTAATACCATCATCGCGGTTGTCGTGGGCGGGGTTCTATTGACCGGAGGCTTTGGCACCGTGACCGGTATCTTCTTTGGCACGCTGACCCTGGGCATCGTGCAGCAAGGGATCAACTACACCAGTTTCGACCGCAACCTGTCGTCGCTGATCATCGGGGTGATGCTGCTGATCGCAGTTCTGATGAACGACACCTTCCGCAACATGGCGACCAGCGCGTCGACCTCCAAGAAAAAGTGAGGACCTGAACATGTCTGACAAAACTCCCGTGATTGAATTGCGCAAGGTCGACAAGAGCTTTGGTCCCATCGACGTGCTGCACGAGATCTCTCTCAAAGTGAACGCAGGCGAGGTGCTCTGCCTTCTGGGGGACAATGGCGCTGGCAAATCCACGCTGATCAAGACACTCGCTGGGGTGCACAAGCCCACGCGGGGCGAGATCTACCTCGATGGCGCGCCGGTCAGCTTTGACAAGCCGAAGGACGCGCAGGAGATGGGCATCGCCACGGTGCACCAGTTCGGCGGCACCTTCCCGTTGATGTCCATCGGGCGCAGCTTTTTCGCCGGTGTGGAGCCGGTCAAGGGCTGGGGACCGTTCAAGGTCTATGACCGCAAAACCGCCAATGAGATCGCCGTCAAAGCGGTGCAGGATTTCGGCATCACCCGGATTGACGATGGCGACCGCCTGGTGGGCGGCCTGTCCGGCGGCGAGCGTCAGTCGCTGGCGATTGCCCGGGCGGTACATTTCGGTGCCCGGGTGCTGATCCTGGACGAGCCCACAGCTGCGCTGGGGGTGAAACAGGCGGCCCACGTGCTGCGGATCGTGAACGAGGCCAAGCGGCGCGGGCTGGCGGTGATCTTCATCACCCATCAGGTCATGCATGCCATGGCGGTGGGCGATCATTTTGCGGTTCTGATCCGCGGGGCCATCGCGGCCGATTTCCGCAAAGGCGAGAAGACCCGCGAGGAGATCGCCGATCTGATGGCCGGCGGCGAGAGCATGGCGGATCTGGAGGCCAGCATCGAAGGCTACATGGACACCCACGACGGCCACGTGCCGGAACCGGCGGAATAAGACGCGCCGCCGGGCAGGGTGCTCGGCGGTCCTGACTGACCCAAACTCAACACTGACAGACGGTCCCGGATTGGGACCGCAATGACGGAGGCTGTCTTGAGTATTCGAATTGCCATTATCGGCGCTGGCCTCATGGGGGCAGACCACGCGAAGATCGTCGCGGAGGAGCTGCCCGGTGCCACCGTGCAACTGGTCTGCGATATGGACGCCGGGCGCGCCCGTGCTCTGGCCGATGCGGTGGGGGCGGAGGATGCGATCTCTGATCCCGAAGCCGCCATTCAGCGGGGCGATGTGGATGCGGTGATTGTGGCCTCGCCTGATTTCACCCATGCGCCCCTGTCAAAGGCCTGCATTGCGGCGGGCAAGCGGGTGCTATGTGAAAAGCCCTTGTCGCAGTCCTCTGCCGAATGTCTTGAGGTCATGCAGGCGGAACAAGCGGCGGGTCAGCAGCATGTCATGCTGGGGTTCATGCGCCGCTACGATCAATCCTATGTGGAGATGCGGGCGGCCCTTGCGGCGGGTACATTGGGTCGTGCCCTGATGATGCATAACTTCCACCGCAACGTGGAAACCCCGGCGTCGGATTTCACCGGGGCGATGGCGATCACCAACTCTGCACCGCATGAGTTCGACGTGGTGCGCCATGTGCTTGGCAGCGAATACGCCTCGATCGCCGCACATCAGCCGCGCCGCTCGGATGCGCGTGTGGCCCCCGTTGTGATGGTGCTGGAAACCCAAGACGGCCAATTGGTGACCATCGAAGTCAACAACAACGCCGCCTATGGCTATGACGTGCGGGCCGAATTGGTGGGCGAGGCGGGCAGCATCGCCATGAACCACGTGGCCTATACGCGCACCGATATGAAGCTGGCGACGGCGCAGCGCTATGACGCCGATTGGCGTGGCCGCTATCACGAGGCCTATCTGCGCCAGAACCGGGATTTCCTGCGGTTTGTTGAGACGGGGAAATTTCCGCAAATCGCCTCTAGCTGCTGGGATGGCTACTGCGCTGCAGTGGTCGCGGAGGCGGGCGTCAAGGCGCTGCAAACAGGCACGAAACAGGCGGTCGAGATGATCGCCCAGCCGGAGTTCTACGCATGAAGCTTGGGTTTGTTTCCGACAGTCTCGGCGGTCTGAGCCGCAGCGAGATGCTCGACCACGCGGCCCGTATGGGCGTCTCGGGCGTCGAGGTGAACACCTGCGGTTGGTCCACGGCGCCGCATTTCGATCTGTCCGAGATGTTGGGCAATGGTGCTGCGCAAAAGGCGTTTATGCAGGAGTTCGTCTCTCGCGATCTGGAGATCATCAGCCTCAACGCCAATGGCAATCCGCTGCATCCCACCGACCCGAAACAGGGCGCAGATCTGCGCGACACCATTCGGGTGGCCGGCGAAATGGGGATCAAGACGGTCTGCACCATGTCGGGCCTGCCTGCGGGCTCTGCCAATGATGTGATGCCCAACTGGGTGGTGTCGTCCTGGCCGCCAGAGACCCAGGCGATCCTGCGCTATCAGTGGGAAGAAAAGCTGATCCCCTTCTGGCAAGAGATTGTGGCACTGGCGCAAGACTGCGGTGTTGAGCGGATCGCGCTGGAACTCCATGGCAACCAATGCGTCTACAACGTGCCCTCGCTCCTTAAACTGCGCGAGGCCGTGGGGCCTGTCGTTGGGGCCAACCTTGACCCGTCGCATCTGTTCTGGATGGGAGCCGACCCGCTGGTCGCGGCAGAGGCCTTGGGGACGGCGGTCTACCATGTCCATGCCAAGGACACTTTCCTCAATGCGCCTGTGCAGGCGACGACCTCGCTGCTGGAAAACGGCTCCTTGATGGATATCCCGGCGCGCAGCTGGTCCTATATCACGCTGGGCTTCGGCCATGGCGAGGAATGGTGGCGTCAATTCTGCTACCGGCTGAAGATGGGCGGCTATGACGGCTGGCTGTCGATCGAGCATGAGGATGTTTTGCTGAACTCGCTCGAAGGGTTGGAGAAATCCGTCACCCTTTTGCAAGGCGTCATGCCCTCCGCGCCTGCGGATTTCAAACCGCAGGATATCTGAACCATGGCGCGTGACTATGACCTGACAGGAGACAGCGCTGCGCGCGCCGTGGCCGCGGGACTGGTCACGGAAGATTGGTATCGCACCCCGCTGCCGCGTCCGGTGATGAAGGCGCTGATGAAGCGTTCCGACCACCCCGCGACGCGGGACACGGTGCTGCTGTTTGGCCTGATGGCGGTCTCTGCCGGGCTGGCGATTGCGTTGATGCCGTCTTGGGCGGCGCTGCCCTTTTGGTTGGCCTATGGCGTGCTCTATGGCTCTGCGATGGACTCGCGCTGGCATGAATGCGGTCATGGGACGGCCTTCAAGACCCGTTGGAAAAACCGCGTGGTCTATCAGATCGCCAGCTTTTGCATGATCCGCGATCCCAATTGCTGGAAGTTCAGCCACGCGCGGCATCACTCGGACACGATCATCGTCGGTCGTGATCCCGAGGTGGCGATCATGCGCCCCGTTGTGGCGCTGCGGCTGCTGGCCAACCTTGTTGGGCTGCCGGATTTCGTCGACGGGATGCGCCGGATGGTGGTGCATGCACAGGGGCGTATCCTGTTGGATGAGGCGGACTATATGGAGCCAAGTTTCAACGCCGCAACCATCCGCACCGCGCGTATTTGGCTGCTGATCTACGGGGGCACGGCTGGGCTGGCGCTGTGGATGCAGTCTTGGGTGCCGGTGTTGCTGGTCGGCCTGCCGCGGCTCTATGGCTGCTGGCATATGGTGATCTGTGGCTGGCTTCAGCATGGCGGGCTTGCCGATAATGTGCTGGACCATCGGCTGAACTGCCGCACGGTCTACATGAATCCGGTCAGCCGCTTTCTCTATTGGAACATGAACTACCATGTGGAGCATCACATGTTCCCGCTGGTGCCCTACTTCCGGCTGCCCGAGCTGCATGCGGCGTGCCGCTTCGATTTTCCCGCGCCGAACCGCTCTTTTGCGGATGGTTATGCCGAGATGCTGCCCGCCCTGTGGCGGCAGCGCAAAGATCCCGATTTTCACCTGCGGCGGCCTTTGCCGCCGACCGCGACCCCCTATCACGACGGGCCTGCGCCCCCCGCGCTGGCCGTCTGAGCCCCACAAAAAGTTTCGAGAGGAGAGACCCCAATGGCTGACTGGATCGACGCCTGTTCCATCGACGACATCGACGCAGAAGATGTGATCCGTTTCGATCACGGAGCGCGCACCTTCGTCATCATTCGCGACCACGAGGACAATTACTATTGCACCGACGGGCTTTGCACCCATGAGGACGTGCATTTGTCCGACGGTCTGGTGGTGGAAGCCACGATCGAATGCCCCAAGCATTCCTCGATTTTTGACTGCACCTCTGGCGAGGTCGAAACCCCGCCGGCCTGCGAGAACCTGCACACCTATGCGACCAAGGTCGAAGGTGGCCGGGTCTTTGTCGAGATCTGATTGACCCAACCTGCGAAGGGGGACAGGCGCAGCCTTGCCCCCTTGCGCCCCTTCCCAATCCCAACCGTGGCGGTCTGATGGCTGCCGGACCCGGAGTGAGCCTCATGTATCACAATCGCCCCCACGTCGAAGACATCCGCGCCATGAAGAAACGCGGCGAGAAGATTTCCATGCTGTTTGTCACCACCCCAGAAGAGGCGGCAGCGGCAGCAGCGGCGGGCATTCACATGCTGTCGATCGAAGGGAAGTTCTTTGATGCGGAAATGCGCGAGGCGGCCGGCGATTGCTTTGTCCAAGTGGGCTTGCCCTATGGCGGCTGGGGCCGCTTTGAGGGGCGTCCGATCGCGACTGGCGAGGATTACCTGCGCGCGGCCTTCCACTATGCGGGGATCGGCGGCGATGCGTATTATTGCTCGGCCTCCTACGACATTCAAAAACTGTTGTGTGACAACCATTTGCCGGTGGTGGGTCACATCGGCCTGATCCCATCCTACATCACCTGGACGGGATGGCGCGCGGTGGGCAAAACCGCGGATGAGGCCGAGGCGCTGTGGAAACACACGCAGATGCTGGAGAAGATCGGCGTCTTCGGGGCGGAGCTTGAAGTGGTGCCGGACCGGGTGGCCAAGTTCCTGACCGAGAATTCCTCGCTCATCATGTTGGGCATGGGGGCCGGGAAACACGCCGATGCGCAATACCTCTTTACCGAGGATGTCTGCGGCTATGGCAAGAACCACAAGCCGCGCCACGGCAAAGCCTATCGCAACTTCGCACCCGAGTTGGAGCGCCTGCAGAACGAACGCATTGCGGCCTTCAAGGATTTCAAGGCGGATGTGGATGCCGGCGGCTACCCCGGCGCGGAACATTCGGTGGCGATTGCCGATGAGGAGTTCGATACTTTCCTCAAATCCGTGGAGCGCTGAGCGATGCTGCGGATTGGCGTGGTTGGCTATGGCACTGGCGGGCAGCATTTCCACACCCCCTTTATCGCGGCAGCAGAGGGCTGCGTGCTGGCGGGGGTCGTGGCCCGCGCGCCGCAGACTGTGGCCAAGGTGCGCGCCGATTGGCCCGAGGTGCCGATTTTTGCCAGCCTTACTGAGATGATCGCGGCGGATGTCTGCGATGCGGTCACCGTCACGACGCCACCGCAAACCCGGCGCGCCCTCGTCCTTGAGGCGATTGAGGCGGGGCTGCATGTGATCGCGGATAAACCCTTTGCGCCGGATGTTGCGGGGGCGATGGACTTGGACC
Organism: Epibacterium sp.; assembly: GCA_048263945.1. Taxonomy (GTDB): domain Bacteria; phylum Pseudomonadota; class Alphaproteobacteria; order Rhodobacterales; family Rhodobacteraceae; genus Epibacterium. The sequence goes on from JBLXDQ010000001.1 coordinate 322,882, forward strand.
GCGCGGCAAAGGCCAAAGGGATCACCTTGGGCGTTTATCAAAATCGCCGCTTTGATGCGGATTTGCAGACCCTGCGCAAAGTCATTCTGGATGGGAAGCTGGGGCAAATCTGGCGCATTCACTCGCGGATGGATCAAGACAGCCCCGAAACGCTAGAGGCCGGTCCGACCGGCGGCTTGCTGCGCGATCTGGGCAGCCATGTGGTGGATCAGATGATCTATCTCCTTGGTCCCGTGTGTGAAGTCGATGCTCAGCTTGATCTGGTGGATTTGCCAGAAGGGCGCACTGATGCGGGCTTTACCCTGACCCTGCGCCACGAGAACGGCGCGCATAGCCATCTGTCAGCCTCCAAGCTGAACCATTTGGATGCGCGAGAGCTGCGGGCCTATGGCGCACTCGGCTCCTATCACGCGCTGAGCACCGATGTGCAGGCCCAGTCGATCTTTGCGGGCAAGCGACCCGCGGCAGATCTTGCCAGTTGGGGGTACGAGCCCGAAGCTTGCTGGGGAAGCCTTGCCACCAAAGAGGGGCGTGTGCGCGTGCCGTCAGAGCAGGGGCGCTATCACGACTACTACGAAGCCTTCGCCCGCGCCGTGCGCGACGGCACCCCACCGCCAGTCACTGCAGAAGAGGCCAGCCGCACCCTCGCGGTGCTGGATGCCGCCCGCCAGAGCGCCGAAGTGGGACGCAGCGTCTCGCTCTGATCCTGAAGTTCTTGTTCCTTACGTCCTGAGTTGGAAGGAAACCGCCCATGTCCCCCTCCCTAGATCTGATCACTATTGGCCGCTCCTCGGTCGACCTCTACGGCGCGCAGTTGGGCGGGCGGTTGGAGGACATGGGTGCCTTTGACAAATACATCGGCGGCAGCCCCACCAATATCGCCTGCGGTACCGCCCGCCTTGGCCTGCGCTCTGGCCTGATCACCGGGGTCGGGAACGAGCATATGGGGCGGTTCATTCTGGAACAGCTTCGCCGCGAAAGCGTGGAGACAAAAGGGGTGAAGATCGACCCCGACCGGCTGACGGCTTTGGTGTTGCTGGGCATTCGCGACGCAGAGCAATTTCCGCTGATCTTTTACCGCGAGAATTGCGCGGATATGGGGCTCACTGAGGCGGATATTGATCCCGACTATATCCTCTCAGCCCGGGCGGTGGTGGCGACGGGGACCCATCTCAGCCACCCGCAGGTCGAGGCCGCAACTCTCAAAGCACTGAAAGTCGCGCGCGGGGCGGGTCGCAAGACCGCGCTCGACATCGACTACCGACCCAACCTGTGGGGCGTGGCAGGCCATGACGCGGGCGAGAGCCGTTTTGTCGAGAGCGCGCGGGTGACAGAGAAGCTGCAATCGACCCTGGCCCTGTTCGATCTGATCGTGGGCACCGAAGAGGAGTTCCATATCGCGGGGGGCAGCACCGATACGATTGCCGCTTTGCGTGCGGTGCGGGCCGTGTCCGAGGCGACCTTGGTCTGTAAACGTGGCGCGGCGGGGGCGGTGGCCTTTACCGGCGCGATCCCGGACACATTGGACGAAGGCGAAGCAGGGCCCGGTTTCCCGATCGAAGTGTTCAATGTGCTCGGCGCTGGCGACGGGTTTATGTCCGGGCTTTTGAAAGGCTGGCTTGATGGGGAGTCTTGGCCGGTGGCGTTGAAATACGCCAATGCCTGCGGTGCCTTTGCTGTCAGTCGGCATGGCTGTACCCCGGCCTATCCCAGCTGGGAGGAGCTGCAATTCTTCTTTGACCGCGGCATCCTGCGCCCGGATCTGCGCCATGATGCAGAGCTGGAACAGGTGCATTGGGCCACGACCCGCGCCGGGGATTGGTCGACCATCCGCACCTTTGCCTTTGACCACCGGATGCAGCTTGAGGAGATGCCCGGCTATACGCTGGAGAAGGGCGGCGCCTTTAAGGAATTGTGTCTGGAGGCTGCCTTGAAGGTACAGGACGGGCAGGGTGGCTACGGCATTCTATGCGACAACCGCATTGGTCGTAGCGCGTTGCATCGCGCCTCTGGGTCGGGGTTGTGGATCGGGCGGCCAACCGAATGGCCTGGCTCTCGCCCTATTGCGCTTGAGCCAGAGTTAGGTCCGGATTGTGGGGCCTTGCGCGAATGGGCGCGGGAGAATGTGGTCAAGCTCTTGGTCTTTTGTCATCCCGAGGATGCGACCGAGATGCGCGCGCAGCAGGAAGAAGTCATCAAGCGCCTTTGGACGGCCAGTCGGCGCAACGGGCTTGAGTTCTTGCTTGAGGTGATCCCCTCCAAGGTTGGCGCGGTGGATGATGACAGCACGGCCACCCTGATCCGCCAAGTCTACGCTTCGGGGGTCTATCCGGATTGGTGGAAGCTGGAGCCGTTCAAGACAGAGGCCGCCTGGGCCAATGCCGTGGCCGCAATTGAGGAACACGACCCACGGACCCGTGGCATTGTTGTGCTCGGTCTTGACGCACCAGAGGCAGAATTGGCCGCCAGTTTTGCGCGCGCCGCGCAGTTCCCCCTCGTGAAGGGCTTTGCCGTGGGGCGCACGATCTTCGGCGATGCGGCACGGGCTTGGATGGCGGGGGATATGACCGACGCTGAGGCCGTGGCACAGATGGCGGACCGCTTCACCCGGCTTTGCGGGATTTGGGATAGGGCGCGCTCAGATGCACAGGGCCACAGCCTCAAGGCAGGAGAATAATCATGAGCAAGACCATTCGACTGACCGCCGCGCAGGCCATGATCCGCTATATCGCGGCGCAGCACACCGAAGAGGGGCTGCCCTTTATCGCGGGATGTTGGGCGATCTTTGGCCATGGCAATGTGGCCGGCCTGGGTGAGGCCCTGCACGGCGCTCGCGAAGGGTTTGCCACATGGCGCGGCCATAACGAGCAGACCATGGCCCATGCCGCCATCGCCTATGCCAAACAGCTGGGGCGCAAGCGGGCAATGATGGTGACCTCCTCCATCGGGCCGGGGGCGACCAATATGGTGACCGCCGCCGCCTTGGCCCATGTGAACCGCTTGCCGGTCCTTTTGGTGCCCGGCGACGTGTTTGCCAATCGCGGCCCCGATCCCGTGTTGCAGCAGATCGAGGATTTCGGCGACGGCACCATCAGCGCCAATGACGCCTTCAAACCCGTGAGCCGTTATTTCGACCGCATCACCCGGCCGGAGCAATTACTCACTGCCTTGCCGCGCGCCTTTCGGGTGATGACGGATCCGGCGGACTGCGGCCCGGTCACACTTGCCTTTTGTCAGGATGTGCAGGCGGAGGCCTATGACTGGCCCGAAGCCTTCTTTGCTCCCAAGGTCTGGCACCAGCGCCGTCCACGTGCGGATGCGAAGGAATTGGCGCGCGCCGTGGCCGTGCTGAAGGAGGCGAAGGCGCCGGTGATCGTTGCAGGCGGAGGCGTGCATTATTCTGGCGCGACCGAGGCGCTGCGGGCTTTTGCGGAGGCGCATAATATCCCCGTCGCGGAAACTCAGGCTGGCAAATCAGCGCTGCCTTGGAACCATCCGCTGAACCTCGGCCCGATTGGGGTCACCGGGGGTGAGCCCGCAAATGAGGTCTGTGCAAACGCCGATGTTATCCTTGGGGTCGGCACGCGGTTTCAGGATTTCACCACAGGGTCTTGGGGATTGTTCGCCAACCCTGCGCGGCGTCTCCTCAGCTTGAACGTGCAGGCCTATGATGCGGAAAAACACGGCGCGCTGCCGGTGATGGCCGATGCCAAAGTTGGTCTGGTGGAGTTGGGGGCGGGCCTAGGCCCCTATCGCGCCAGCACGCCAGTGCAGCCGCTCAAGGAAGCGTGGTTCGGCAAAGTTGATCCGCTCACCGATGCGCCTGAGGATGGCAGCGGTCTGCCAACCGATATGCAAGTCATCGGCGCAGTCCAGCGTGCGGCAACGTCTGAGACGGTTGTGATGTGTGCTGCAGGCACTATGCCGGGGGAGTTGCACAAGCTGTGGAAGGCGGGCAAGCCCGGCTCTTATCACATGGAATACGGCTTTTCCTGCATGGGGTATGAGATTGCGGGGGCCATGGGCATCAAGATGGCGCAGCCCGCGCGGGACGTGATCTGCTTTACCGGGGATGGCACCTATATGATGGCCAACTCCGAAATGGCGACCGCAGCGATGATGGGCATCCCCTTTACCGTCGTGGTGACGGACAACCGTGGCTATGGCTGCATCAACCGGCTGCAAATGGGCTGCGGCGGGGCGGAGTTCAACAACCTGCTGGATCACACCATTCATGCCCAGCCCTCTGCCATCGACTTTGCGGCCCACGCGCGGGCGATGGGCGCCAAAAGCGTCAAGGTTCAAACTATTGCAGAGCTCGAGGCGGCCTTGGCGGAGCGTCATGCGATGACCGGGCCTTATGTGGTTGTGATCGACACCGATCCCTATCCCTCCACGCCGCATGGCGGCACATGGTGGGATGTTGCGGTGCCCGAGGTCAGCACACGTCCGGACATGGAAGAGAAGCGTCGCGCCTATGAGGCGGCAACCCAAGCGCGGATCGACACCTAAGTCTGGGCCGCGCCCCTCGACGACAGAGGGGGGCGGCGGCTTTCAGGTGAACTTATTTCGGGTGCGATTGGCCAAGGCCACGAGGGTCAGCATCACCGGCACCTCGACCAAGACGCCGACGACTGTGGCCAGAGCCGCGCCAGAGTTCAGGCCAAACAGGCTGATCGCAACGGCCACGGCGAGCTCGAAGAAATTCGAGGTGCCAATCAGGGCGCAGGGGGCAGCGATGCGATGCGGGACGTTCAACGCATAGGCTGCGCCATAGGCGATCAAGAAGATCCCGTAGCTTTGGATCAGGATCGGGGCGGCGATCATCGCGATCACCACCGGGCGTTCGATCAGAACACTGCCTTGCAGCCCAAAGAGGATCACGACGGTTGCAATCAGACCAATCATCGACAGCGGTTTGACGCGAGACAGAAACCCGTCGATGCGCGCCGCGCTGCCCAGCTGCGCGCGGGTCCAAAGACCGGCGGCCAAGGGCAGAACCACAAAGAGCACAGCAGAGAGCAGCAGCGTGCTCCACGGCACTGCGATCTCAGTCACGCCGAGGAGGAAGGCCACGATTGGCGCAAAGGCGAAGACCATGATGATGTCGTTTACCGAGACTTGCAGCAGCGTATAGGTCTCGTCCCCTTTGGTCAGTTGCGACCAGACAAAGACCATCGCGGTGCAGGGGGCCGCGCCCAACAGGATGAGGCCCGCGATATATTGCTGCGCATCTGCGGGCTCAAGAAAGGGGGCAAAGATGCCCTCGAAAAACAGTACGCCAAGCGCGGCCATGGAAAAGGGCTTCAGCAGCCAGTTTACCACCAGCGTGATGGCCAAGCCCTTGGGTTGGCGCGCCACATCCTTGAGGCTCTTGGGGTCCACGCCGATCATCATCGGGTAAACCATGGCCCAGATCAGCACGGCCACCACCAGATTGACCTGTGCGACCTCGGCGGCGGCAATCAGGTCCACTAGCCCGGGCGCGAAATTGCCCAAAGCGACGCCTGCAATCATCGCAAGCGCGATCCAGAGGCTGAGATAGCGTTCAAAGGCGGTCATTCGGCGGTCTCCTTCGGCGCACTGGGGGTGAGGCGGCCTGCAGCCAAGGCGCTAAGCGCAACCATCAGCGCGGCGGTGCCGAGGCAGCCGGGCAAGCCTGCGAGTTGATAGGTCAAACCAGACAGCACCGTTCCGGCCAGCCGCCCGCCTGCATTGGCCATGTAGTAAAACCCGACATCCATGGTGACCCGATCCTCGGTCGAAAAGGCGAGGATCAGGTAGGAATGGAGCGAGGAGTTGACTGCGAAAAGCGCGCCAAACACCAAGAGGCCGGCAACCAGAAGGGCGGTGAGCCAGAGGGCCGACGTCGTTGTGACAAAGACCGCCACCGTCAAGGCGGCAGGCACGATGGCCAGCACAGCAGCCCAGGTCCGGGCGGCTGAGACCAGCTCTGCCTCGGTGCGGCGGGCCGCCTTGAGCAGGCGCGGGGCTGCGGCTTGGACCGCGCCATAGCAGATGATCCAGACGGCCATGAAGGTGCCGATCAAAAAGAACGCCGTGCGGTTGCCCTCTTCGGTGCCGTCAGACAGGACCGCATAGAAATAGACCGGGATCCCGACGACAAACCAGACATCTCGTGCGCCAAACAGAAACAGGCGCGCGGCAGAGAGCCAGTTGATGTTGCGCGATTTGGAGAAGACCTCGGAGAACTTGGCGCCCTTGCGCCCCGTCGGCAGCCCTGCAGGCATGGCCACAAGGACAGCGACAAGGATCGCGGCCAGGACGGCGGCCATGGCAAGGGTTGCGGTGGCAAAGCCCAGCGTGGCCAGCAGCGCCGTGCCGAGCAAAAAGCCCAGACCTTTGACTGCGTTCTTTGATCCGGTCAGCACGGCGACCCAGCGGAATAGCCCATCGCCGTCCTTAGGGGCGAGGAGTTTGACCGCGGATTTGGACGCCATCTTGGCGAGATCCTTCGCCACGCCAGAGAGACCCTGCACCGCCATGACAAAGGCGACCGAAGTGCCGATTTGCCAGGCCGGATCAAGCTGGGTCAGCGCCAGAAGTGCGATCACCTGCAAGCCAAGTCCGGCATAAAGCGTCCGCGTCAGCCCAAACCGCGCCGCAATCCAGCCCGCCGAGAGGTTCGTCACCATGCCTGCGATCTCGTATAGGACAAAGAGATAGGCCAGTTGCACCGGGCTGAACCCCAGTGTGTGAAAGTGCAAAAGCACCAACATCCGCAAGGCGCCATCGGTCAGCATGAAGGCCCAATAGGCGGCCGTCACGGCGATATAGGCCGAGAGACCCTGCCGGGTGCCTTGGGGCTGCGCGGGTGTCTGTGTCACAGGCTTTGACCCACCATCAGGGCAACGTCGACCAGGCGATGTGCATAGCCCATTTCGTTGTCATACCAAACGTAGACCTTCACCTGTGTGCCATTCACAACCATGGTCGAGGGCGCATCAATGATGCCGGAGCGGGTGTCATTGGTGTAATCGGCCGAGACCAGCGGGCGCTCCTCAAAGCCAAGAATACCCTTGAGGGGCCCGTCGGCCGCCGCTTTGAACAGGGCGTTGACCTCTTCGGCGGTGGTTTCACGGTTCAATTCAAACACGCAATCGGTGAGCGAGGCATTGAGCAGCGGCACACGGACCGCGTGGCCGTTCAACTTGCCCTTCAGTTCCGGGTAGATCAGCGTGATCGCCGTGGCCGATCCGGTGGTGGTCGGGATCAGCGAATTCAGCGCAGAACGGGCGCGGCGCAGATCTTTGGCCGGGCGATCCACAATGGTCTGGGTGTTGGTCACGTCATGGATCGTGGTGATCGAGCCGTGTTTGATGCCGAGGGCTTCATGCAGCACCTTCACCACCGGCGCGATGCAGTTTGTGGTGCAGCTTGCCGCTGTCACCGTGCTGTGGCGGTCCGCCTCGTAAATCTCGTGGTTGACGCCGTAGACGATGTTCACCGCATCGCCATCCTTGACCGGGGCGGAGACGACCACCTTTTTCACGCCCGCTGCGAAATAGGGCGCGATCTTTGCCTCGCTTTTGAAAACGCCGGTGCAGTCGATAACCACATCCACGCCCTCTAGCGGCAAGTCCTCAATCGCGCGCTTGCTATGGACCGGCAGTCGGGTGCCATTGATGGTGATGGAGGTGTCATCCGCGGCGAATTCCGCATCCCATCGGCCATGTACCGTATCGAACTCCAGCAAATGCGCGTGCATCTGCGGGTCGCCCGCCGCGTCATTGATCCAAGCAATCTGCGCGCCGCGCTCCAGGAGGGGTTTCAGGGCGAGTTTTCCCATGCGGCCGAGGCCATTGAGAGCGTAAACGGTCATGATGTGTCCTTGCGAGGCTTTGAGCAGGTTTATTTGGGCAAAAGCTGTTCCGGCGCTGGGCCGGATCAGCTGAGGCGAACAATTGGGGCGTCAGTGATCGGTTGCGATCGTGTCCACAGCGCGCTGTAGCGAGACGCGATCCAGCTCTGCAAAGGGCAGGGCGGCAAAGGCGCGAATGCGGTTTTTCAGCGTGCCATAGGCGTGTTGGAAGGCGAGGCTCTTTTCCGCATCGGTCCCCTCGGCCTTGACCGGATCGGGCATCCCCCAATGGCCGGAAATCGGCTGGCCGTCCCAGGCGGGACATTCCTCATTCGCGGCCTGATCGCAGACGGTGAAGACAAAATCGAGGTGCGGCGCATCTGCCCCGATAAACTCGCTCACGTTCTTGGCCCGCAGGTCAGAGATGTCGTGGCCTTTGGCCTGCAACACATCGAGCGCGATGGGGTTCAACTCGGAATAGGGTTTCGTCCCGGCAGAGAACACGTTGAACCGCGCGCCGCCTTCGCTGCGCAACAGCGCCTCGGCAAAGATCGAACGGGCGGAATTTCCGGTGCAGATAAACAGAACATTATAGGCAGCAGTGGTCATGGCAGTAGGCTCCTTGGTGCAGGGGCTTGATGTTGACAAACACATCTCCGGCCGGCCGCGGCAGCAATCCATCACAAGTGCGTCGATGGTTTCCTGCATCCCGGCCATATCCGCTTGATAATACAGCCAAGTTCCGTCGCGGGTCTGGGTCACGAGCCCCGCCTGCATCAAAGCAGAAAGATATGACGATAATGTACTGGGCTTGATCGTCATGGCGGCCGCGATCTCGCTGGCCGGCACGCGGTCAGGGTAGCGGCGCATCAGTAGTCGATAGACCGAGAGACGCTGCGGATGTCCGAGGACGGACAGGCGGAGGGGAATCATTGTTTCCATATTTCGGGTTTTATCGAAATATAGAGATTGCGCAAGATGGTTCCGCACCGTCCGAGGGGTTTGGGGAGGGCTAGAAACGGGAAACCCCCGAGGCGATTGGGTCGCCTCGGGGGTCTTTGGGCTTTCGTCTTGGGCCGGATTTAGCCGATGAACTCATCTTCCCCGGTGATGGTGATGGTGACCAGCTCGGTATCCGTGGCGCCGAATTCATCTGTGACGGTGTAGTAGAACCGATCCCGCGCGGTCTGACCCGCATCCAGGTATTCAAACGCCCCATCCGAGGAATAGGTGAAGGTCCCGTCACCGTTGTTGATCACGCTGCCTAGCGTCGCAGTGTCGTTGACGCTAAAGACAAAGGTGTCGCCGTCCACATCGCTGACGTCCGCGGTGATGGTAACCTCCGGGCTGTCGAGGTTTTCCCGCGCCCGGAACCGCACGCTGCCGATAGACACGTCGTCCGTTGTGTTGACCTCATAGTCGAACGGCCCGGCAACCATCTCCACATCGAACGAACGACCATCGCTGAGAGTCAGGTCATCAAGTTGCAGGCGGATCGATTGGACGTTTTCATTGCTGTCGGGGAATTCGAGGAAGTTATTGTTCCGCGATGAACCTCCGCCTCCATCCGTGTCGAAAACGGTGTAGCGGCTGGGGGAAATGCCGGAGGAGTCGCCATCGTCGAAGGTATAGGCTTCGACCACCCAACCGCTGCTGTTGGGGTTGACGTGGAACAAGACCCCGTTGCCATCGCTCAGGTGCGCATTCCCGACCGAGTTTATGTCGGCAGACGTGCGAGGGAGGCTGCTTAGCCCGCCAGTGTCCAAATCGAACACGTAGTAGATCCCTGCGTTCCCGGCCAAAGCACCTCCAACATAGCCAGAGAACTGAGACCCTTGTCCGGCTTCGGCGACAGTTGCGCTGAGAGCTTCGGCGATGGGCGCGTCGTTCTCCCCGTTGATCGTGACTGTCACAGTCTCGGTTGCGCTGCCGCCCTGGCCATCATCCACCGTGTAGGTGAAAGTGTCGGTCGCGGTCTCCCCCTGCGCCAGTGCCTCGAAGGCCCCGTTGGGGTCATAGTCGAAGGTGCCATCGCCATTGTCGGTCACAGCGCCCAGCGTGCCAGAGGTGTCGAGCGTGATGGTGTGGCTGTCATTGGTGTCTGCATCGGTGTAAGCCGCCGACAGGGTGATCGCGCCGCCGTCCTCGTCGACCGTTCCGATGACCGCTTCGACCTCAGGTGCATCGTTGGTGCCGGTCACCGTGAGGGTGGCCGTCGTTGCAACCGCCTCGGGCGACACATCCAACGTCATGCCGCTGAAGGTCACTTGGTTGCTGCTGTCCTGCGAGATGTCGTTGAAGGTAAAGACATGCGTGAGGGACCCGCAGCCCGCATCCGGAGCCTCGACTTCCACGGTCAGGGTGCCGTTGGAGAAGCTGTCGAGGAAGGACACATAGCGCGGAGGTGTGGAGAGGTCGTCGACGAAAATGTCGCCAGTATAGCCCTCCAGCGTGACCACCGGGTCGGCCAGCGACAGCGCGCCATCGGTAATCAAGCGAGACCCCGTTGCGACGCCACGGGTGCTCCCATTTTCGTCGATGAGGAGAATAACACCATTGGTGACCGGAGTGCCTGCAGCCGCTAATCTGGCCAAGGCTGCCTCTTGTGTGGCGACAGCCGATGTGCGCTCCACTTCATACATCACGCCGGTGTCACTGTCGGAAACGTAGAAGGTGCCCGCGTTGGTGAGGCCCCCTGCGGGTTCATCCGCGCTGCCGCTATAGGCGCGATCGGCCTCGATCACGTCATAGCTGACGGTGATTTCAGCGGTTTCGCCCACGGCCAGCGCTTCAAACGCGCTTGGGTCGAGGGTGAGCAACCCGTCGCTGTTCACCTCAGGGACGACGCCCAACCCACCATCAGAAGTGACTTCGAGATTGCGCACCCCGAGCGTATCGCCTTCGGCGTCCGAAGCATTGGCCAAGAGATCGACTGCGAGCAGCGCGACATCGTCTTCGTTGGCAGAGACGCTGATCGGGCCAGAGACTTCGGGCGCGTCATTGGTGCCGGTGATGGTCACGGTGACGGTCTCGGTCGCGGTGCCGCCGTTGCCGTCATCTACGGTGTAGGTGAAGGTGTCGGTCGCGGTTTCACCACAGCCCAGATGCTCAAACGCGCCATTCGCATCGTAAGAGAAGGTGCCGTCGCCATTGTTGGTCACAGCGCCAAGCGTTCCGGTGGTGTCGACAGTGAATGTGTGGCTGTCATTGCCGTCGAGGTCTGCATAGCCCGCCTCGAAGGTCGTTGCCGGGCCATCTTCGCTCGCGCTGCCGCTGAGGGCAAAGGCGACAGGGTCGTCATTCTCGCCAGTGATGGTCACGGTGACGGTCTCGGTCGAGGTGCCGCCGTTGCCGTCATCTACGGTGTAGGTGAAGGTGTCCGTCGCCGTCTCGCCCAGTCCCAGCGGATCCCAGCGATGCGCCGGATCGTAGGAGAAGGTGCCATCGCCATTGTTGGTAACAACGCCGAACGTTCCAGTGGTGTCGATGGTCACGGTATGCGTGTCGCTGCCATCCACATCCGTGTACGCAGCGGCGAGGGTGATTGGGCCACCGGATTGGGTGACGGAGCCGGAAACCGCCTCGGCCTCTGGGGCGTCATTGGTGCCGGTGATGGTCACGGTGACGGTCTCGGTCGCGGTGCCGCCGTTGCCGTCGTCTACGGTATAGGTGAACGTATCGGTTGCGGTCTCGCCCACGGCAAGCGCCTCAAACGCGCCATTTGCATCGTAAGAGAAAGTGCCGTCGCCGTTGTTGGTCACAGAGCCAAGCGTGCCGGTGGTGTCGACAGTGAATGTGTGGCTGTCATTGCCGTCGAGGTCTGCATATCCCGCCTCGAAGGTCGTTGCCGGGCCATCTTCACTCACGCTGCCGCTGAGGGCAAAGGCGACAGGGTCGTCGTTCTCGCCAGTGATGGTCACGGTGACGGTCTCGGTCGCTGTGCCGCCGTTGCCGTCGTCCACGGTGTAGGTGAAAGTGTCGGTCGCGGTCTCGCCCACGGCAAGCGCCTCAAACGCGCCATTTGCATCGTAGGAGAAGGTACCGTCGCCGTTGTTGGTCACAGAGCCAAGCGTGCCGGTGGTATCCACGGTGATGGTGTGGCTGTCGCTGCTATCCACGTCGGAGTAATCCGCCGACAGAAGGATCGCGGGTCCATCCTCGCTGGTGGAGCCACTGACCGCCGCGACCACGGGGGCGTCATTCGCGCCTTGGATGGTGACCGTGACAGTCTCGGTGTCTACGCCGCCATTGCCGTCATCCACGGTGAAGGTAAAGGTGTCGGTTGCGGTCTCGCCCGCGGCCAGAGCCTCAAACGCGCCATTTGCGTCGTAGGAGAAGGTGCCGTCGCCATTATCGGTCACGCTGCCTAGCGTGCCTGTCGTGTCGATGGTCACCGTGTGGGTGTCGGTGGCATCGACATCGGAATAGGCTGCGGCGATGTCGATGGCGGGGCCATCTTCGTCAGCGGTTGCGACAACTGCGGTTGCGACGGGGGCGTCATTGCTGCCCTCGATGGTCACCTCATAGGTGAGGGTCGTGGTGCCGCCTTGGCCGTCAGAGACCACGAGGGTCACGGTTTCGGTTGCGGTCTCACCCGCGCCGAGGAAGGCAAAGGCCGCGCCCGGATCCACAGTCACAATCAACCCGCTGCTGCTGCCCGTTGCGGCATCTTGCTGGGCGTCGCCCTCTGCCACGCTGACGGTTGCACCGCCAGTGACACTGGCCGACAAAACCGAAACGGTGCCGCCATCCAGGTCATAGAGGTCAATGGCGAAATCAAAGCTGCCGTCTTCGCTGCCGACGGGGGCATCGCCGCGCAATTGCGCCAGCGGAGCGTTGTTGCTGCCGATGGTAAAGACGGCATCGTCGAATTGCAGCACTTCGAAACGGTGCAGGAAATCGCAGCCATCCGGACCAGAGACCACATACCATGGGCCGCATCCAACCTGCGCAAAGCTATAGTCGAGCACCGATCCCGAGAACACAGCCGTGTCGATGCCGCTGCCGCCGAACAGCAGATCATGGCCACCACCGCCGGTCACAGTGTCATCGCCAGACCCAGACAGGATAATATCGCTGCGCCGTGTTCCGATGATGGAATCGTCGCCATTGTGGGTTTGCACCACCACTCCGCGCGAGCGATCAGAGAAATCCAGCTCTTGATCAGAGTGATGATTGCGGTGCTGGTCGCTTTGGTGACCGTTGCCGCCTTTGTTGCCTTTCTCCTCGTCGTGATGAGAATTGCCGCGTTGTCCCTTGGATCCTCTGGAGCCCATTTTATCCCCCGCTTGGTCTTGTTGTTGGCTGAAATGCCTTTGAAATCTGAAAAGCGCGCTTGGTAATCCGCGTGTGGCAGGACCGTACTGAACTGGCTTTGGGTGCAACAATCGCCCAAACGGGTGAATGTGGTGCTGGACAGCTTGGTCTAGGCTTGGTGAAACTGAGGCGCTGCCATAACGCATCCGAGGCACGAGATGTGAGGCCACCGCAGGGGGACGACATGACACCAAACCGCACCTTGGGCTTTGCCCAACTGCTCAGCTATGGACTTTTGACAACGCCGCTGGCGCTCGCGGGGTTTGCCCTCGTGATCTATATTCCGACGTTTTATGCGGTGAATATGGGGCTTGGCCTTGCGGCGGTGGGGGCGGTCTTTGTGGCCGGGCGTGTCTTTGATGTGGTGAGCGATCCGCTTGTCGGACGGCTGAGCGACCGGACGCGGCATCGTCTGGGGCCCCGATTGATCTGGGTGATGCTCGGCACGCCCGGGTTTGCGGCGGCAACCTGGTTGCTCCTGTGCCCACCAGAGGGGGCCGGTCTGGTCTATCTGATAGCGGCCAGCGCGCTGTTCTTTCTGTTCTACACCATCGTGGACGTGCCTTATTCCGCCATCGGTCTGGAGATTTCGCCGCATCATCACGAACGCTCTTATCTGGCGAGCGCAAAAGCGGTATTTCAGGTGATCGGAGCCATTGCGGCCTCGCTCATTCCGATCGTTGTGGCGGCTCAGATGGGAGTTGCGCTGCGCGGGATCGCGCTGGGCGCTGTCGTGCTGTCCTTGCTGGGGGCAGTTCTCCTGGTGGTGTTCCTGCCGCGGACTGAGGCGGTGCCGGTCTCGCGCCGCGATCCATTGTTTGCAGGCTGGGTTGGCGTGCTGCGCAATCCTGCGTTTCTCAAGCTGATCACGGCCTTTTTCATCGTTCAGGCGGCCAATGCGCTGACGGCGGGGCTGATGGTGCTCTTTCTCACGCATGTGATTGGCGCGCCGCAGTTGGTTGGGCAGATGTTTCTGCTGATCTTTGCCTCCACGGCCGTGTTCCTGCCGGTTTGGGTGGCGCTGTCGCGTTGGCGCTCCAAGCGGTTTTCTTGGGGCGTCTCGGTCCTCTTTGCGAGTTTGGTTCTGGCGGGGGCATTGTTTCTCGGGACAGGGCAGATCGGTGCCATCGCGGGGTTTAGCATCGCCTTGGGCGCGGTGTTCGGCGCAGATGCCGTAATGCCGACATCCATGCTCGCCGACATCGTGGCGGAGGATGCACGCGCCGCTGGAACCCGCCGCGCTGCGAGCTTTCTCGCACTGAAAAACGCAGTGTCCAAGCTGACCTTTGTGGTGCCCATGGGGCTGGCGTTTCCGGTCTTGGATCTGGTGGGGTTTGACAAGGCTGGGGCGAATGACGCGGTGGCCTTGGGCTGGCTTGGGTTCTTCTTTGCGGGCCTGCCGCTGGTGTTGCGTCTTGCCGCCTTTGTCGTGATCCAGCGTCTTCCGGAGGCCTCACCGCTCACAGAGCCGGTCACCGCATGAGCAAAGCAAACCCCCTTGATGCCTTGGACCTGTCTGACGTCCTCTATGAGGAAGCCCGTCAGTTGCAGGCCCGTGCCGTCGGGTCCGCGCGGATGGTGGGGTGGGTTATTCTGGCCGGGGCTGTGTTGCTGGCGGTGCTTGGGCATGGGAGCGATGCGCTGATATGGACAGGGCTTGCGGGCACCATGGCCTTGGCGACCTTGGTTTACGCACATATTTTCTGGTCCCAGCCTGTTCAGCCGAGCGATACCGCCGCTTACCTGAAGGGGCATGTGGTCGTCAGCGCCTGTACCGGCCTCGTTTGGGGTGGTTTTGCCATCTATCAGGTGCAAGGCGGCGCAGAGGCTCAGATCTTTGTGGCGGCGGTCTTCCTCTCTTCGATCACCACCGGTGGCGCTATGTCGGGCACGGTCTATCGCCCCGGCTATCTGGCGCTGGCGACGGCCTCGCTGATCCCTTTTGGGCTGTATCTGTCTCTCTTCACCGAAGGGCATTTGCAGGTCTTTGGCCTCTTCGTCTTTCTCTACTATGCCTTCTGCTACATCACCAATGAGCAAGCCAGCCGCCGCACCCGGCAGGCGATCCTGTCCGATTTGGGCCATGCGGCGGCGCAGGAGATCCTCGAACAGACCAGAACGATCGAGCGTTTGAACGCGGAAAAACAACGGTTCACCGCCGCGATTAGCCATGACATGACGCAGCCTATCATTGCTCAGCAACATCTGTTGGCGACCTTGGAGCGACAGGACGACCTTGCGCCGCATGGCGCCACCCTGCGCGGCATTCGTCAGGCGCTGGACAGCCAAAAGATGCTGCTGGACGATCTGGTCTCCTATTCGCAACTGGACACGCTGGCCGCGACGATTTCATTTGAACACATCTCCGTGCCCGAGCTGATCGACGCGCTTTGTCTTGAGTTTCGCGCCAGAGCGCAGGCGCGCGGGGTGCGCATCTCTGCCCGTGTGGACTGCGTAGAGGTGAACTCGTCCCGTCATGTGTTGCTGCGGATCCTGCGCAACTTGCTGAGCAATGCGATCAAATACGCCAGTGCAGAAGGAGAGGTCTTGGTCACCGTAACCCCGATGGCCGAGGCGGACGGGGGGAAAGGCGTTCGGTTTGAGATTTGTAATGACGGCCCGACGATCCCTCCGGCGGAGCAGGCGCGGATCTTTGAGGAATATGTCCGACTGCCGGACGGGCGCAGCCAGCCGGGGCTGGGCCTCGGCCTGACCATCACGCGCAGTTTGGTCAGCGAGCTTGGCGGCACCATTGATCTGGTGTCGCAGCAAGGACGGACCTGTTTCAGCGTCACGCTTCCAGATCGTGCGATCGACGCCCCAACGGATGCGGATATCACGCCGTTTGTCCTGCTCGTGGGACATGAGAACGATCCCAATCTCGGCAGCTATAGTGAGATGATGTCGCTGTGGATGTGGCGCTTTGCTCATGCTGAGACAGCTGAGGCGGCGCAGCAATTGATCGAACTGCTGGGCAGTCGCCCTGACGTGACATTGCTCGACCCGTTGGAGGCGAATTTGGACATGACCCAGCAAGCCAGTGATCTGCGAAGAAATCTTGGCGCTCCCGTTTTGCAGGTTGCTCGCGGTGCAAAGATGGGCACTGCGGAGGGGACTGCGCAGTTGAAAGCGCCGTTTTCACCACGGCAACTGCGCGCTGAAATCGAAGCCTTGTTGGTGGACTGATGCGGGCCTGTGTCGCGCGTTAAATCAGGCTCAACTCTCGTCCCCGGGTGGCGGCTGCAGTGCGCGATTTGACACCCAACTCGCGATAGATCGCTTTCAGATGGGTTTTGACCGTGTTTTCGCTGATGCACAGCGCATCGGAGATGTCTTTGTTGCTGTGACCGGCCGCCAGCAATTCGAGCACCCTGAGTTGCCTTGGCCCCAGCGTGGGAACGACCGCGTATTCTTCGCCGGTAGGGCTTTCCACCCGCAGCCCATCTGCCGCCGCAAGCGCGGTTGGTGCCGGGCGCATCGCCGCATTGGCCTCGCGGATCGCGGTCTTGAGGGCCTCGGGATCATCGGATTTATGCAGAAAGCGAAAGGCGCCCAACCGGGCGGAGCTTTCACGGCTGATGGCATCCTCTGATGCGGACAGAATGATGCATTGCGCGGTGATGCCACGCGCCCGGATTGCGGTGATCAGAGCAAGGCCGTTCAGCTCTTTCATCGTGAGATCGGTGACCACGACATCGAAGGCCGCACCAGCGTCCAGCGCCTGCAAGAGGCTGCGGCCACTGTCGAAACAGTGGCAGACCATGTCCTGGCTTTCGCGGTTCAGAAGGTGATCTAAACCGGCCAGAAACAATGTATGATCGTCGACGGCGGCAACCCGAATTGCACCATCTTCTTTCCGATCTTGCCCCATGGGCTTTTAGTTCTCCCGCCTGTCCCTTGCGTGACGTTACGGCAAATTTGCTGAATTTCACATCGGCTTGCTGCAATCCTGTGCAAGCGTGGCCCGAAAACGATAAATTTCACCTTACAGGCGACTGCGGTAATTTTGTGCAATTTTAATGATATGAATTTGCGCATGTCAGCAGCCTGAGCATAGGGCGCTCGACAGATCCCCTGCAGCGTGGCGTCGCCCATGGTCAATCCCAAAGACCTGTGGCATGGTCCGCGCGCCAGCCAACGCCGCATCCGGCGTCAGCGAGTCGGACCTTTCCCATTTTCCAATGACCCGGAGTCCTTCGCTGATGTTGCGATCGCTTGCTTGCAGCCTTGCGCTGCTGTTGTCCTCTTCCGCCCTGATGGCTGATCCGCTTTCTGTTGAAACCTACCGTGGCACAGCCTCTGTGCCCGCGCACCCTCAAACGATTGCCGTCTTTGATATTGCCGCCATCGACACGCTTGCCGCCCTTGGGGTTGTCGTGGATGGCGTGCCAAACCCGCTCTATGTCGATTATCTCGATGATGTGGCAGCAAAGGCAGCGCCCCTTGGGACTCTGTTCGAGCCGGATGTGGAGGCGGTACACGCCCTTTCCCCGGATCTCATTATCGTTGGGGGGCGCAGTGCAGATCAGTTGGAGCCAATGGCGGATTTGGCCCCAGCCATCGACATGACAATCTGGGAAGATGTGGTGGGGCAGGGGCTTGCCCGGCTGGCCACCTATGGCCAGATTTTTGGCGTAGAAGAGGCAGCCGCCGAACTGCGCGCAACGTTCGAGGCGCAACTGGCCTCCACCCGCGCGGGGGTCTCGGGCAAGGGGCGCGCGCTCATCGTGTTGACCAACGGCCCGAAGATTTCCGCCTACGGCAAGGCAGGCCGCTTTGGCTGGGTGCATTCCGCCCTCGACCTGCCCGAAGCCGCGGGCGAGATCAGCGACAGCACCCATGGCGAGAGTATCTCGTTTGAGTTCATTCAATCCGTGAACCCGGATTGGCTGATCGTGATTGACCGGCTCGCGGCTGTCGGCCAACCGGGCGAGGATGCCCGGGCCACTCTTGATAATGCGCTGGTACAGGAGACGACGGCGTGGAAGACGGGGCAGGTGATCTACCTCAATGCCTCGGATATCTACATTTCCGGCGGCGGCATTCAGTCGATGATGCGGACCCTTGGCGATATCGAGGCGGGCTTTTCCAAGTCCTGATTTGAGATGTCGCGACCTGTTTCTGGCCTGACCTTGCTCGGCCTGTTGTTTCTGGCGTCGCTCTTTGTTGGCGCGACGCCGCTCTGGCCTGCGGATCTCTGGACCGCAGATGGGCGCGCGCTGATCTGGGATAGCCGCTTGCCGCGCGGCTGTGCGGTGGTGCTGACGGGCGCGTCGCTGGCGATCGCCGGGCAGATCATGCAACTGATCGCCCGCAACCGCTTTGTCGAGCCGATGACGGCGGGAACGGGACAAAGCGCGATGCTGGGCCTTTTGGGCGTGTCCCTCGTGATGCCGGGCGCGGGGCTCGGCGTCAAAATGGCCATGGCAGCGGTGGCCGCTTTGGGGGGCAGCATCGGCTTTTTCGCCATGACACGCCGACTGCCACCGCAAGAGCCTCTTTTGGTGCCGCTTGTCGGTATCGTTTATGGCGGGGTCATCGGTGCGGCTGCGGTCTATTTGGGGTTCCAGCTCGATCTCTTGCAGTACATCGACATTTGGATGACCGGAGAATTCTCTGGCACCCTGCGCGGCCGATATGAATTGCTTTGGATCGCGGGGGGCGTGGCCGCCCTGAGCTATCTGGTCGCAGACCAGTTTTCCATTCTCGGCCTTGGCGAGGAGGTCAGCCTGAACCTTGGTTTGAACTATCGCCACGTGGTGCTGAGCGGCCTTTTGGTGATCTCTGTCGTCACAGGGCTGACGGTGGTGACGGTGGGGGCAATCCCCTTTGTCGGCTTGGTGGTTCCAAATCTCGTCAGTCGGGTGGCGGGCGACAACCTGCGTCGCAGCCTGCCGCTGACTGCGATGGTGGGGGCGGGGTTGGTGCTGGCGGCCGATATCTTTGCCCGGTTGGTTGTGCATCCGTTCGAAATTCCTGTGGCGACCGTGATCGGGATCATCGGCGCGGGGCTGTTTCTCTGGATGCTCTATGGGCGCGGCGCGCATGTATCGTAAGCGTCTTGTCCTGCTCCTGACCCTCGTTGCGATTGCGGCTCTTGCCTATCTGCTGACAGGCGTAAAAGGCAGCTATGAGTTTGCGGTGATCTATCGCGGCAAAAAGCTGGCGGCCCTCGTGCTGATTGCGACCGCGCAAGGGGTGGCGGCGGTGATGTTTCAAACGCTGACAGGCAACCGGATCCTGACGCCCGCCATCATGGGGTTTGACGCGCTTTACGTGCTGATTCTCAGCCTTGCGGTTCTGAGCCTCGGGGCGCCCGCCTATCAGCAACTCGACACGGGCCTCATGATGGTCGTCAACGCGACCATCCTGTGCGGTGCGGCGGTGCTGCTCTTTGGGGTACTGCTGCGCAAGGGGCAGGGCGACCTCATGCAGATGTTGCTGACCGGGGTAGTGCTTGCCGTGATGCTGCGCTCGATCACGGGCTTGGTGCAACGGGTGATCGACCCCAGCGCCTATGCGGTGGTGCAGGCCGCCAGCTTCGCGCGCTTCTCTCGGGCGGAGACGGATCTGTTGGGGGTAGCGGCCGCCCTCTGTCTGACGGCGCTGGTTTTTGCTTGGCGCATGCGGCATCGGCTGGATGTGTTGGCCCTAGGCCCGTTGGCTGCGACCTCCTTGGGGGAGCCGCCCCTCCGGGGGCAGCGTCAGGCCTTGTTGCTGATTGCCGTATTGGTTTCGGTGTCGACGGCCTTGGTGGGGCCGGTCGCCTTTTTCGGGCTGCTTGTTTCGGCCCTGACCTATCTGGTACTGCCCACCCACCGCCATGCGATCCTGCTGCCCGGCGCAGGTTTAATCGCCAGCCTTGTGCTGGTTGGCGGCCAATGGGCCATGGAGCGTGTCTTTGCCTTTACCACTCCGTTAAGCGTTGTGGTGGAGTTTGTCGGGGGGCTGGTGTTCCTCTTCCTCTTGCTAAAGGGATTGCAACGATGATCGAAGTTCAGGACCTGTCGCATCGGATCGGTGAGGCCGAGATCCTGCGAGATGTCTCGCTGAAGCTGCCGCGCGGCGGGATCATTGCGCTGATTGGCCCGAATGGTGCGGGGAAGTCCACGCTGTTGTCCCTGATGGCGCGGCTGATGCCAGTGCAGCAGGGGCGGATCACCGTGGATGAGCTGGTGCTGGGAGAATGCGACGATCACGTCTTGGCGCGCCGTCTGGCGATCCTGCCGCAGGTGATCCATGCCGCAAGCCGTCTCAGCGTGCGCGATCTCATCAGCTTTGGCCGCTACCCCTATCACCGGGGGCGCCGAAAGGCCGAGGATCGCCTGCTGGTCGAAGAGGCCCTGAGGCTCTTTGATCTGCTCCCACTGGCCGAGCGGCGGTTAGACACGCTGTCGGGCGGGCAGCGCCAGCGGGCCTTTGTGGCGATGACCTATGTGCAGGACACGGATTATCTGCTGTTGGATGAGCCGTTGAACAATCTCGACCTTGCGGCCTCTCGGTCCTTGATGGCGCGGCTGCGGGATTTGGCAGACACCCGAGGGCGCACCATCGTGATCGTGCTGCATGATATCAACTTCGCCAGCACCTATGCCGATCGGGTTTTGGTGATGAAACAGGGGCAGCTCTGCGCAGATGGCGCCCCCGCAGAGGTCATCACACCCGCCCTGATTTCAGAGGTGTTTGAAACAGATGCGGCCCTGACCGAGGTTGAGGGGCGTCCGGTGGTTCTGGTCTGACGCGGCGCCCCATGTGGCGCCCCATGAGGGACCGGCGCCCCTAGCCCCGCAACTGCGAGGGCGACACGCCATAGGCGCGTTTCATCGCAGTGGCAAAATTCTCTGGTGTCGAATAGCCCGCGCGATAGGCCGCCTCTGCCACGGACAAGCCTAGGCGTTCCAAAGCCTCGCGCCCCGCTTCCACCCGGCGCGCCCGCATATAGGCGCCAAGGCTCACCCCCTCATGTTCAGTGAACAGCCGCTGAAGGGTCCGCAGCCCGATCCCACAGGCCCGCGCCACATCGCGAGAGGAGATGCCCCGGTGCAGGTTCTGCGCGATGTAGCTGCGCGCCCGCTGCACTTTGGTTTCGTCTGAACGCGCCACTGCCTTGAGGTCCACAACCGCCTGATTGAGCAAATCCAACCCCAGCGTCATGCGACAGATACGGCTTGGCGCCTCGACCAAGTCGCGCACTTGGGCGATCAACGGTGCTGTCGGCTGCCAAAGGTGATAGTCAAGGTCCTCGCTCCTTTCCTGCATCTCGGGCAGGTGGCCGGCGTCCAGCATGTCGATCCATTCCGGAGACAGGGACACGGCGGTCTTGATCAAAGGCGTGCCATAGCTGACCTCGTAAGAGACCTCGAGCGGTCGCTTGCTGTGAAACAGCAGGGCCTGCGGATGCGTCCGCGCGTCGAGTTCCAGACGCTGCGCCCCAAGACGAAACACTTGATGGCCCGAGAGCAGGCAGAGCAGCGAAATTTTCGGCTCTGCGGGGCGGGCATCATCGGGCTGCACGCCTTCTACCACCTTGTTCAACACACCAACGCGCAGGTTTCCAGGGAACCGGTCGATCGCCATCGGGCCACTCCAAAACAGTTAGGGATTTAGGGCTGGCACGAATTAAAAGGCTTTTGTCCGAGGGGCAAATGCGCGGTTCGTCGACGGGCTGAGCGGGAGGTTATAATACCCATGCAAATAACTCAAGTATTGAAGCTTGAGAGGTGTTGTCGAGGCATTTGCCTTGGCGTTGAACCCCTTGGGACAGAAGGAAGCCTCCATGACGAATTCCCGGAGCCGCGCGGCTTTTGCTGCGTTGATGATGACTGTTGCCTTGCCGGTGTCGGCCTTGGCGCAGGATGTGATCGATTTGCAGCCGATTGTTGTGACCGGAGAAGAGGCGGATGGCCCGGTTGATGGCTATATCGCGACCTCCACCACCAGCGGCTCCAAGAGTGATGTGGCATTGGTCAAGCTGGACCAGAGCGTCACCGTGGTCTCGGCAGATCAGATCGCGGATCAAGGCGCCGAGAGCGTCGCACAGGCGCTGCGCTATAGCCCGGGTGTGTTTACGGAATACCGGGGCACCTCGAACCTGCATGACGAGATGTATGTGCGGGGCTATGGCTATATTCCGCGTTTCGTCGACGGGCTGGCCTTTGGCACCAATTCCTTTGGCCAGATTGATCCCTGGCTGCTGGAGCGTGTCGAAGTGATCAAGGGCCCGGCGTCGGTGCTATATGGTCAGGCCAATCCCGGTGGGATCGCGAATCTGGTGACCAAACGCTCCACAGGGCAGTCCTTCCGTCGGGGGCGGGTTGCCGTGGGCACCGATGCCCGCAGTGAGCTGTCCTTTGACATGGGGGGCACCTTTGAAGACAACTCGGATTCCAGCTGGCGTCTGGTGGGCACCGCCTGGCAAACAGACACCCCGGAAGAGGGGCTGAAGCAGAAACGCTACGCCTTTATGCCCTCGCTGACTTGGTCGCCGGATGACAGCCGGAGCCTCACAGTCTCCTTCCTCACTCAGAATGAACCTGATGCGGGCTTCCGCAACTTTCGCGAGCGGCTGGGTTCGGTGGAGCCGACCTCCTTCGGCTATATCCCGGCAGAGTTCCTGGTGTCGGACCCGAGCTTTGACAAGTCAGAGCGCTACACCAATGCGTTTTCGGTTCAATATGAACAGGACCTCGGCGCCGCGAGCCGCCTGAAGGCAAACTTCCGCGCGACAGATATCACCAGCGACTATCGCACCCTGACATGGGGGTCCTTGGCCGCGGATGAGGAGACGATCTCGCGCACCGCGTCTGGCGGCACGGACGATCTGTTCCAGCTGGCGTTGGATGTGGGGGTTGAGACGCAATTTGTGACAGGCGCAGCCGATCACACGCTTCTTGTGGGCGTGGATCTGCAACAGAACAAGCGGGATTATGACTGGGGTTTCAACTTCTCGGTGCCGTCGATCAACTGGCGTACGCCGACCTATGGGCTGAACCCGGCGGATTACCCGCTGACCGATCGCCAGCGCAGCACAGATACGGTTGCACGTCAGGCGGGGCTCTATGTCTCTGACCGGGTCGCGCTGGGCGATTGGACCCTGTCGGGCGGCGTGCGAGTCGATCGCTTTGATACCGAAATCACCGACAATGTCGCCGCCAGCACCACCCGTTTCAAGGATACCGCGATCACCGGCCATATCGGGGCGCTATACACCTTTGACAACGGGATGGCCCCTTACATCAGCTATGCCACCAGTTTTGAGCCAGTCACCCAGTCACCGCTCGCAGGGAATCCCGCCTTTGATCCGACCGAGGGCGAGCAGCTGGAGCTTGGGGTGAAATACCTGTCGCAGGACGGGCGCATCTTCGCGCAGGCCTCGGTTTTCGACATCAGCCAGACCGGCGTGCTGAACTACAACTCCACCCTCGGCGGTTACGAGCAAACCGGGCAGATCGACAGCCAAGGGTTTGAGGCCGAGGCGCGTGTTGAGCTGGCCCGCGGGCTGAGCGTGATTGCTGCCTATTCCTATGTCGATGCCGTCGTCGCTGAATCGATCCGCGCCGATGAACTGGGCAAGACGCCCGCCCGTCTGCCGGGGCATCAGGCCTCTCTCTGGGCGCAATACGATATGGACAGCGGCTGGGGCCTTGGCGCGGGGCTGCGCTATATCGGCGAGAGCCAAGGCGATGGGGCCAACAGCTTTTCGGTGCCGGATGTCACGCTGCTGGATCTCGCGGTCTCCTATGACTTCGGCAAGCGCAATCCGTCGCTGGAGGGCATGAAGGCGCAGGTCAACGTTCAGAACCTGACAGATGAGTTTTACACGGCCTCCTGCGCCTCGGCCTATGCCTGCTTTGTCGGGGGCGGGCGCACGGTCACGGCTTCGCTGGACTTTGCCTTCTGATGCCTCGGGTGAGAGAGACAGTTTTTGCGGCGGCGGTGGGGTCTTTGACCCTGCCGCTTGCGGCATTCCCGCAGGGCGTCGAGGTGAGCGGCACATTGCGGGACGCGCCACATATCATCCCGCTGGAGGGGGAGGCAGGCACCTATTTCAGTGGCAGCTTTCAGGGGGCAGGGGCCGTCCTGACCTTGGGCGGGACGGATGCTCCGACCTTGCGTCAGCTGGCCAAAGGCACAGGTGGGGCGGAGCGGGTGCATTTCGTGACCACGGCTCCGGGCAGTCAATTGCAGATCTCTGGCCCGAAGGGGGCTCAATACGATCTTCAGCTAACCGTGCCCGAGCGGCTCGCGGACCAAGCGGCCCCGCGCGATGCGTTGATGAGTCCGCGTTTGCGCGAGGCGATGGTCGCCTTGGCCGAGGGCGAGGATGCGACACAAGTCTGGGCGGATCTCGCCGCAGATGGCACCCCGCTGGTCGAAGAAGGCACGAGCGATAGCCAGTGGCTGACGTTCCTCTATTTCGGGGCGCAGCATAACGTGCGGCTGCTTGGTGGCCCGTCGTCCGATCACGATTGGCTCTCTCGGTTGGGGGATAGCGCGATCTGGTATCGCAGCTACCAAGTGCCTTCGGACACACGCCTGTCCTACCGTCTTGCGCCTGATGTGCCGCAGATCGCGGGCGATTGGCGCGAAAAGCGCATCGCCATTTTGGCAAGCGCGGCCGCCGATCCCGAAAACCGCAGCCCTTGGCCTGCCACGGCCCCGGATGCTTGGCAGCAATGGTCTACGGTCAGCCTGCCGGATGCGCCGCAGCAGCCGGGATATGAACAGGCGCAGGGGCGTCACCCGGATCTGGAAACGGAGGTTTTCGCCTCCACGAAGTTGGGCAACAGTCGACGTCTGGACCTCTATCGCTCGCCACAATTTGATCCGCGCGACCCAGAGGCGATCCTGCTTTTGATGTTCGACGGTCCCCGCGCGGTGGAGGAGTGGGAGATCCCGCAGATGCTGGATGCCTTGACCACGAGTGGACGGCTGCCCTCGGTTGCGGCTGTCTTTATCGACCCGATTGATTTTGCCCACCGGTCCGAAGAGCTGCCGGGCAATGCCAGGTTCAGCGCGTTCTTGGCTGAGGAGGTTCTGCCCCATGCTCTCGCGTATTTCGGGCTCAAGCACCACCGCGCGCGGACGGTTCTCGCGGGCGCCAGCTATGGTGGCATCGGCGCGACCCATGCTGCGCTCGATCGACCAGAGAGCTTTGGCGCGGTGATTTCCCTCTCGGGCTCTTATTGGTGGTCGCCGTCTGGCGGGCAGGGGCCGCGGGACGGTCTGACTTATATGTCTGAGCGTCTGATCCGCGAGGGGGTGCCGCAGGGGCTGCGCAGCTATATCGCGGCAGGGGCGTTTGAGGTGGATCCAACCGGAGCCCATGACATCCGCGAGACCTCGCGTCAGGTCCATGCCACCCTGCGCGCGCTCGGAGCGCAGAGCCATTGGCGGCTCTATAGCGGCGGGCATGACGGCTTTGTCTGGCGGGGCGCCTTTGCGGACGGGCTTTTGCATCTCTTTGCACGTCAGGAGTAGGGCGCAGAGGGAAGTCCGAGCGAAAGTCTCGGGCCGCATTGCCCCGGAAGGCAGGTTTTCAAAGTGATTTCAGGGATTTGTCGGGTGTTTGCAATTTTTTCGACCGAAAGCTCAGAAAATGACGTTTCTGCGCTTGACGCCCCCCATGCCCTGAGAATATTACACCCCAACGTTCAGCCACGGTGCTGAACGACAGCAGCAAGCGGTTGTAGCTCAGTTGGTTAGAGTACCGGCCTGTCACGCCGGGGGTCGCGGGTTCGAGCCCCGTCAACCGCGCCACTTTCACCCTGCCTGAAGGCCTCTTTAAAAGAGGGATCAGGACCGCCCCGGAGGGGATCCGCTGGCGCAAGTCAGCACTGAAAATGCGCGGTTGTAGCTCAGTTGGTTAGAGTACCGGCCTGTCACGCCGGGGGTCGCGGGTTCGAGCCCCGTCAACCGCGCCA
>JBLXDQ010000001.1:349042-675409 GCA_048263945.1 Epibacterium sp.
CTTTCATCCCTCCCTCGAAAATGCTGTTCTAACATGCTCGATGTCAGGCCCTTGCGACATTTGTTGCGGGGCATTTGCGTTTGGGCCTTTCCTTTCAGGCGGGCGACGCGGCACTCTGGATCGCGCGACGCCTCTGTCGCGCTTGCGATCTAGAAAGAGCCCGGATGACTGCCTCCCACGCGACCCCCGCCAATCCTCCCGAAACCCAGCCCACCATCCGTGTGATTGCCATGCCGACAGATACCAACCCGGCGGGCGATATCTTTGGCGGCTGGTTGATGAGCCAGATGGACCTTGCGGCCGGCACGATTGCGGCGCGGGTGTCCAAGGGGCGGGCCTCGACGGTCTCAGTGGAGGAGATCCAGTTTCACCGCCCGGTTCTGGTCGGGGATGAGGTCTCGCTTTATGCGGAGATGCTGAAGATCGGCCGCACCTCGATGCGCATCCGGGTGCGCGCGTGGCGCCGTGCGCGTCATCAGGAGGAGACGCAGCAGGTGACCGAGGCGATCTTTACCTTCGTGGCGCTGGACGAGCACGCGCGCCCAAGGCCGGTTCTGCGCGAAAAGTGAAGTTTTTGCGGCCCTGAGGTCAGTGAAGCCCCCTCCCAGAACAGGAGGGGGCCTCTGAAGGGGTTACGCCTTGGTCAGCGCGTCCAATACGCGGGCCCAAGAGCGGATGCCCTTGTGGAAGCTCTTCAGGTCGTATTTCTCATTCGGCGAGTGGATCGCGTCATCCTCATTGGCAAAGCCAATCAGCATCGCGTCCATGCCAAGGATCGACTTAAAATACCCCGCCACTGGGATCGAGCCGCCCATGCCGGAGAACACCGCCTCGCGGTCCCATTCCTCGGTCAGAGCGCCGCGTGCCGCCTCGAACTCGGCGCGGGTGGTGTCGATCACATAGGCGGGCGAGCCTTCCAGATCGAGGTCCCATTTCACCGTGCAATCGGTGGGCAGGCGGTCCTCGACGTGTTTGCGGATCTTGGCGCGCAGCTTATCAGGGTCCATGTCGCCGACCAGACGGCAGGTGATCTTGCAATGCGCCTCCGAAGGAATCACCGTCTTGGTGCCTGCGCCCTGATAGCCGCCCCAAAGGCCGTTCACCTCGAGCGTCGGGCGGGCCCATTGCTGTTCCAGCACGGAATATTTCTTCTCGCCATGGGCCACGGTGTAACCGGCATTCGACAGGTAGTCCTTGGCGTCAAAGCCGCAGCCTTCCCACTGGCGCAGGATATCGGCGGGCACCTCGTGGACACCTTCGTAAAAGCCCTCAACCGCGATTGCGCCGGTCTCGTCGTCATAGAAGGACGCGATCAGCTTGGAGATTTCGCGCAGCGGGTTCAGGCCCGGACCGCCGTAATGCCCCGAATGCAGGTCGATCTTCGGGCCGACCAGCGTGAACTCGTCCTTCATCATGCCGCGCAGCTGCGAGGCCACCGACGGCACGCCGCGCGCCACCATCGAGGTGTCACAGATCAGCGCGATATCGGCGGAGAGCTCGTCCTTGGCGGCCTCAAGGAAGGGGATCAGCGAGGGCGAGCCGCTTTCCTCTTCGCCTTCAAAGAAGAAGGTGATGCGGCAGGGCAGGGAGCCGTTCACCGCTTTCCACGCGCGGCAGGCCTCGACAAAGGTCATCAGCTGGCCCTTGTCGTCGGACGAACCACGGCCGCGGATCACGGTGCCATTCGGTGTTTCTTCCAGCTGCGGCTCAAACGGCGGGGTCTTCCACAGGTTCAACGGGTCTACTGGCTGCACGTCATAGTGACCGTAGAACAGGAGATGCGGCACGCCGGTGAGGTCCTCGCCCACATGGCCCACAACCATCGGATGGCCGGGGGTGGGGCGCTTTTCGGCCCGGATGCCAAAGGAGTTCAGATCCTTGACCAGCCAATCGGCGGCTGCATCGCAATCGGCCTTGAACGCGGGGTCGGTCGAGATCGACGGAATGCGCAGCAGCTCCAGCAGGCGGTCGGTGGCAGCAGACAGATCGGCGTCGATCTTGTCGAGAACGGGGGTGATGGACATGAATATCTCCAAAAAGTTTGGGTGCCCGGGTCTCTCGGCCTTGGAACGCGCAAGGCGGTCTGGGGCAGGGGGCGGGCTCTGCGGCGGAGCCTATCAGCGGGTTTTGGGGAGAGCCAGTCGCACGATTGTATCAAAACACCAAAGGGCAAAAGCCTGCGCAGATCCGTCGCCTCTCCGCTCGTGGACAGAGGTTTCCGATCGGCGCCAAATCTGTCTGTCCTGCGGCATTCTGCGCAAGGCTGCATAGCGGCTCTGCAGTCCCCGGTGCTTGCCTCAGTTTGAGAATGGTTCTAAACCCAGTCGATAAGGTTTATTTGACCTGTATCAAGGAAGATGGAGACCGTGACACTCTATCACGTTGTGCAGGACAAGGGCTCTGGGTAGGACCTGCGGGTGGTCGCAGGGTTTGTCGCTCCCTCCGCTCGGGCGGGGCGGGCCGGACCAAAAAACAACGCCAACGACCCTATCGGGGTGATTGAGCAGACAGCTATGGAGATGACGGTGGACTATACCGCACAACTCGACGCAGCGATTGAACGCCTTCACGAAGAGGGCCGCTATCGGACGTTCATCGATATCGAGCGCAAGCGCGGGCAATATCCCCATGCGGTCTGGACGCGTCCCGATGGCTCTGAACAAGACATCACCGTCTGGTGCGGCAACGACTACCTTGGCATGGGCCAGCACCCCGTTGTGCTGAAAGCCATGCGCGAAGCGCTGGACGCCACCGGCGCCGGGTCGGGCGGCACCCGCAATATCTCTGGCACCACGGTCTATCACAAAGAGCTGGAAGCGGAGCTGGCGGATCTCCATGGCAAGGAAGCAGCGCTGCTGTTCACCTCCGCCTATATCGCCAATGACGCCACGCTTTCGACCCTGCCGAAACTGCTGCCGGGCCTCATTATCTATTCCGACGCGCTGAACCATGCCTCGATGATCGAAGGGGTGCGCCGCAATGGCGGCGCCAAGCGCGTGTTCCGCCACAATGACGTCGCCCATCTGCGCGAGCTGCTGGCGGCGGACGACCCCGAAGCACCAAAACTGATCGCCTTTGAATCCGTCTACTCGATGGATGGCGATTTTGGTCCGATTGAAGAGATCTGCGACCTGGCGGAAGAATTCAATGCGCTGACCTATATCGATGAGGTACACGCGGTGGGCATGTATGGCCCGCGCGGCGGTGGCGTGACCGAGCGTGACAACCTCGCGCATCGTATCGACATCATCAACGGCACGCTGGCTAAGGCCTATGGCGTGATGGGTGGCTATATCGCAGCCTCTGAGAAGATGTGCGATGCCATCCGCTCCTATGCGCCGGGCTTTATCTTCACCACCTCCTTGGCACCGGCGATTGCGGCTGGGGCGGCGGCCTCCGTGCGTTATCTCAAGACTGCGCAGGAACTGCGGGACAAGCATCAGGAACAGGCGCGAATCCTCAAGACCCGCCTCAAGATGATGGGTCTGCCGATCATCGATCACGGCAGCCACATCGTGCCTGTGATCGTTGGCAACCCGGTGCACACCAAGAAACTATCGGACATGCTTCTGTCGGAATACGGAATCTATGTGCAGCCGATCAACTTCCCGACCGTGCCGCGCGGCACCGAACGGCTGCGATTCACCCCTTCTCCGGTGCATGGAGGCGGTGAATTGGATCACCTCGTCCGTGCAATGGATAGCTTGTGGTCGCATTGTGCGCTGAATCGCGCCGAATTGGCCGGATGAGCCACTGCTAAGTGTTCATTAAACGGAATTGTGTTATCGTTTCATCAATGAAACTGCGCTGACGAATCGAGAATCGATTGGTACAGCGCCAATGTCGCACAACGGCAGGTATCGATGGGACAGCAGGCATGATCGGGCGCCTCACGCAGCGCACATCCAAACGTCGTGATGACGTAGAAGAGACGCCTCGTGGCTTTGATGATTTCGAGCTCAGGCTCGGGGACATGATGCGCGGGGAGCGCGCCACTATGGGCAAGTCTCTGCTCGATGTGCAACGCGAGTTGCGCATCAAAGCCTCCTACATCGACGCCATCGAAAACTGCGATCCTTCCGTTTTTGACACGCCGGGCTTTATAGCTGGCTATGTGCGTTCCTACGCGCGCTACCTGAACATGGACCCGGAGCAGGCGTTCAACATCTTCTGTGCCGAAAGCGGCTTCTCCGTGGCGCATGGCATGTCTTCCGAGGCCTCTGTGCGCAAGCCCAAGGCGATGGCCACCAGCTCCTCCAAGGGGCTGGGCGGGGATGCGTTCACCAATTCCACCACGCCCTTTGTGCCGGTGTCCGATGGCATCCTGAGCCAGA
Source organism: Epibacterium sp. (assembly GCA_048263945.1). Taxonomy (GTDB): domain Bacteria; phylum Pseudomonadota; class Alphaproteobacteria; order Rhodobacterales; family Rhodobacteraceae; genus Epibacterium. The sequence continues at coordinate 353,377 of JBLXDQ010000001.1, forward strand.
TCGAACCGCGCGCGGTGGGCTCTTTGCTGGTGCTTTGCGCCGTGATCGGCGCGCTGGGATTTGGCGGCTGGAAAGTTCTGCGCGAAGTGCAGCAAGTGACCTTCGCCCCGGTTGAACAAACCCCCGAGGTTCTGGCGGAACTCGACCCGGTGACCTCCTCTGTGGCGATCCACAGTGTAGAGAGCCCCGAGGACCCCGCGACCGAAGCTCTGGACCGTCTCTATCGCCCGCAGGCGCTGGATGTGCCGGTGCTGATCGCACGTGATGGCCCGATTTCCACGCTGGACCCGCGTGCGCAAGGCAACTTTGCCTCTTCCGAGCAACCGGGCCTCTTGCTGGCCGAAGCCACTGTTCCGGCACAGGAAACCCCGGATCTTCTGGTGCCGCAAGTTCTGGCTGCGGCTGCCCCTTCGGTTGAAATGATCGCCGTGCGACCCTCTTGGGTGCAGGTAAAGGCCGCAGATGGCTCGGTGATCTTCGAGACCATCATGGAGCCTGGGCAGACCTTTGAGGTGCCGCTGACCGAAGACGCCCCGCGCTTGCGCACCGGGGAAAGCAGCGCGATTTATTTCGCGGTGAACGGCGCGCATTACGGCCCGGTCGGTGCACGCGGGCAGGTGACCAAGAACATCGAACTGTCGCCTGATGCGCTTAGCGAGCGGTTCCAGGTTGCCGATCTCGATGCGGAGCAAAATCAGGCTCTTGCCGTCATGGTCGCGCAGCTACGCACCCAATCTTCGGTGCCGACCTCCGACTGATCGGCACGGGCCGAAGACCCATACTGAATTCCTCTGACGCCCCGGACGGCCATTGCAGCCTCCGGGGCGTCGGCTTATCTAAGGCACGAACCGATCTAATCCGCGTGTCAAACAGGACGAGGCCTCCCATGTCCCTGAACCCCATCCGCCCGTGGCGGAGCATCGAACGCCGCAAAAGCCGCCAGATCATGGTGGGCAATGTGCCCGTAGGGGGCGATGCGCCGATTGCGGTGCAGACGATGACCAACACGTTGACGACCGATGTGAAGGCGACAATCGCGCAGGTGCAAGCCTCTGCCGAGGCCGGGGCCGACATCGTGCGTGTCTCTGTTCCGGACGAAGCATCGGCACGGGCGCTCAAGGAGATCGTCAAGGAAAGTCCGGTCCCCATCGTGGCCGACATCCATTTTCACTATAAACGCGGGATCGAAGCCGCCGAGGCCGGCGCGGCCTGCCTGCGCATCAACCCCGGCAACATCGGCGATGAAAAACGCGTGGCCGAGGTGATCAAGGCCGCCCGCGACCACAACTGCTCCATCCGCATCGGGGTCAATGCTGGCAGTCTGGAAAAGCATCTGCTGGAGAAATACGGCGAGCCATGCCCCGACGCGATGGTCGAAAGCGGCATGGACCATATCAAGATCCTGCAGGACCACGATTTCCACAACTTCAAGATCTCGGTCAAAGCTTCGGACGTCTTTATGTCGGCCGCCGCCTACCAAATGCTGGCCGAAGCCACCGACGCGCCGATCCACCTTGGGATCACCGAGGCGGGCGGGCTGATGTCGGGCACCATCAAATCGGCAATTGGCTTGGGGCAGCTTCTGTGGATGGGCATTGGCGACACCCTGCGCGTCAGCCTCTCGGCGGATCCGGTCGAGGAAGTCAAAGTCGGCTTTGAAATCCTCAAGAGCCTTGGCCTGCGCCACCGCGGCGTCAACATCATCTCTTGCCCCTCCTGCGCGCGGCAGGGGTTTGACGTCATCAAAACCGTCGAAGCGCTGGAGCAGCGTCTCGAGCACATCAAAACGCCCATGAGCCTGTCGATTATCGGCTGCGTGGTGAACGGCCCGGGCGAGGCCCTGATGACTGATGTTGGCTTTACTGGCGGCGGGGCCGGGTCCGGAATGGTCTATTTGGCGGGCAAAGCCAGCCACAAGATGTCCAATGACCAGATGATCGAACACATTGTGGAAGAGGTCGAAAAGAAAGCAGCCGCGCTCGATGCTGAGGCGGCTGCGGATCAAGCGGCAGAGTAACCTCTGCCCTTCATCTTTTCATAAATATTCCGGGGGTTTGGGGGCAGAGCCCCCATTGTCCTCCGGGTGGAACGGCGTCACCCGCGAGCAAGGGGCTTTAGCTGCGCGCGTCGCGGATCTGATCAATCATGATCTGCAATTGGTCGGCAGGCAGATAGCCGCGCAGCATCTCTTCTTCCAACACGAAGGTCGGCGTGCCAGAGATCGACAGGGTCTGCGCCAAGGCTCGGGTGCGTTGCAGCTGCTCGGTCACTTCCGGATCCGCCATCCGTGCGAGGATCGCATCGCCATCCAGCGACAGATCCTCCGCTACACGGCGAAGCGCGACTTCGGAGGGCTCGGCGGGCAGGGCAATCAGCGTGTTGTGGACCTGCTCATAGGCCTCATCTCCGGCCACAAGGCGGGTCGCGATGGCAAAGCGAGAGGCCAGAACCGAGGCTTCGCCGAGGATCGGGAATTCCTTCACCACAAGGCGGATGTTGGGGTCAGCCGCCAGCAGCGCTTCGATTTCCGGGGCGGCTTTGCGGCAGTAGCCACAGCGGTAGTCCATGAATTCGACCAGCGTGATGTCGCCCTCAGGATTGCCACCGACCCATGAGTAGCCGTCGTTCTGCAATTCTGCGAGGTTTGCAGTGACCAGAGCATCGTCGCGGGCGGCTTCGGCTTCGGCTTGTTGCTGCTCCAGCACGTCCACAGCCTCAAGGATCACTTGCGGGTTTTCCAAGAGATAGGCGCGTACCGCATCGCCAAAGGCCTGCTGTTCTTCTGCGGTCATATTGTTCAAATCCAGCGCCCGCGCCGCCGGAGCGGTGAACGTGAGCGCGCAGGCCGCGGCCATGGCCAAGCGTGACACGGAAATCATTTTTTCTTCCTCTTCTCGTCTTGTTCAAATGCGATCAGCACATCCTGCGCCCGGCGCCAAGCCGGAGAGCCATTTGGCAAAAGCTGCATCGCGCGTTTGGAATGGGGGCCTGCGTCCTTCAGGCGTCCCTGCAAAGCATAGCGTTCAGCCGTAACCAAAGCTGCCATACCTGTTTGTTTTGTCTGCGCATAGGCCAGAGACATATCGCGCAGCAGATTTGCGTTACGGAAATCCAGACTGCGGGCCTGCTCCATGGTTTTGATCGCCGCATTGGCCTGTCCGGCCGACAGTTGCGCGCGCCCAAGACCGGCCAGGATCAGCGGATCTTTGGGGGCCAGTTGTGCGGCGCGGGAATAGGCGGAAACCGCGTCGGACCAGCGCCGGTTCTCGTGCAGGATCTGTCCCCACAGCTCGTGGTAAAAGGCATCATTCGGGCGGGCGGCCAGCAATCCGCGCATCTCGCGGCTTGCCGCAGAGAAATTGTTCTGCCGATGCGCGGCAATCGCCGCACGCATCTGTTTGACGTCTGTATAGGTCTCGGTCGACATCCGTCGCTTGGTCCAGCTTGGCGCGCGGGTGAAGGCCGAGAGCTTCCCTTTGACCCGCGCCAGCCAATAGACTGCCTCCGGGTCGCTGTCGGGCAGCCGATCCAGACTTGCCACATAGGCCTCTGCCGCGCGGACGCGATCCCGGCTGAGCGGGTGCGAGCGCATGTAGGGGTCTTGATGGGAGGCGCCCAGAACCTCTTGACCGGAAAACAGTTTATGGACGTCGACCATCCCTTGCGGGTTCACACCGGCCAGACGCATCACCCCGATGGCTGTGCGGTCCGCCGAAGCTTCCTCGGCGCGGGTGTGCGACAAAAAACTGCGCAGGGCAGAGCTTTGCGCGCCGAGCGCAATGCCCGCGGCCGCCTTGCCGCCGCCGGCTGCGGCGGCGAGAATGCCGAGCGCGGCGCCAAACCCCGCAGCCGTATTTGCGGAGCGCATATTTTGGGTGCGGCGCCCGATGTGACCATTGGTGATATGGGCCGCCTCATGCGCCAGAACCGCTTGCAGCATCTCCGGGGTGTCCGACTTGAGGATCAGCCCGTAGTTCACAAAGATTGCCCGCTGATCGATCACAAAGGCGTTGAACCCGCTGTCATCCACCACAAGGACGCGCACCCGGTTCGGGCTGAGGCCCGCGGCGCGCAGCAAAGGCTCTGCCAGCTTTGCCAGCCCATGTTCCACATCTGCATCCCGCAGCAGGCGAATGGACTGCGCCTGTGCCACGACAGGCAACAGCGCCCATAGGGTGACCACAGCAAAGAGAGACGCGCAAAAGCTGCGCCTCATCTGTCGGCGGACCTGACAGAAGGCTGCCCAGAGCCCAAAGCCCGGGATTGACGCCGGAGGGGATACACGGTCAAAACACATGGCCGCACCATGGGAGATCAACATGCGAAACTCAAGCCGGTCCAAAGTCGATCCCTTCATTGTGATGGATGTAATGGAGGCCGCCCGCAAGGCAGAGGAAGCAGGCCGTCATATCATCCATATGGAAGTGGGCCAGCCCTCGACCGGAGCGCCGGAGGGCGCGCGGCGGGCCTTGGCGCAGGCGCTGGAACAGGACTCTCTGGGCTATACGGTGGCCTTGGGGCTGCCGAGTTTGCGCAAGCGCATCGCGCAGCTCTATGGCGAATGGTACAACGTCGATCTGAACCCAGAGCGGGTGGTGGTCACGCCGGGCTCTTCTGGCGCCTTTATCCTCAGCTTTACCGCTCTGTTTGACAGTGGGGATCGGGTCGGCATCGGGGCGCCCGGCTATCCGTCCTATCGCCAAATCCTGAGCGCGCTTGGAATGACGCCCGTCGACATTCAAACCGCACCGGAAAACCGGTTGCAGCCTGTGGCGGCGGATTTGCGCGACCAGAACCTCGCCGGGTTGATGGTGGCCAGCCCCGCGAACCCAACCGGCACCATGCTCGACAAGACCGCGCTGGCGTCATTGATGGATGCGGCACGTGAGGCAGGCGCCAGTTTCATATCGGACGAAATCTATCACGGGCTGGAGTATGAGGCCAAAGCGGTCACGGCGCTGGAAATTTCCGATCAGGCCTATGTGATCAACTCCTTCTCCAAATACTTCTCGATGACCGGCTGGCGCGTCGGCTGGATGGTGGTTCCCGAAGACCACGTGCGCACCATTGAGCGGATCGCCCAGAACATGTTCATCTGCGCGCCGCATGCCAGCCAAGTGGCAGCACTGGCGGCGATGGATTGCACCGAAGAACTGCAAGGCAACCTTGCGGTCTACGCCAAGAACCGCCAACTGATGCTGGAGGGGCTGCCCAAGGCCGGGTTTGCCAAGATCGCGCCTCCGGATGGGGCCTTTTATGTCTATGCCGATGTGTCTGATCTGACGCAGGACAGCCGCGCCTTTGCTGCGGAAATTCTGGAGAAGGCCGGTGTGGCCGTCACGCCGGGGCTGGATTTCGATCCGGTTCGCGGGGCGACCACGCTGCGGTTCTCCTATGCGCGCTCCACTGCGGATATCGAAGAGGGCTTGGCCCGCCTCAAAACATTTATGGCGGCGCGGGCATGAGCCGTCTTCATCTGATCGCGCTCACTTGGCTTCTGGCGTTGGCCGGCATGATGCCCGGCGCTGCCCTGGCCCAAAACTTTTCGGCCTTGGCCCGAATCCTGCCGGAGCAAAGCAGCCTGCGGGATGCGGGGGAGGGGGTGGCCGTTCAGCTCACCCTCAGCCAAGGGGTGCCCTATCGCGTCTTCACCCTCGACGAGCCGCGCCGCGTGGTGCTGGACTTTCAAGAGGTAGATTGGACCGGTTTCAGCGCCGAAGGCTTTCTGCACAGTGCGCAGGTGCAGGACATCCGTTTTGGCGGCTATGTTCCGGGCTGGTCGCGGCTGGTGCTGGAACTTGCTGCGCCGATGCAGGTGTCAACCGTCGCGCTGGACATCGACCCGGTCACGGCCAACGCAACGCTGGACCTGCAGTTGACCCCAGCGGATGCCGATGATTTTGCTGCGATGGCGGGTGCGCCATTTGATCCCCGTCTCGATCTGCCCCCCGCAACCGAGATCGAAGCCAAACCGGTCAAAGACCCGGAGGCGCCGATGGTTGTCATGCTCGACCCAGGCCACGGCGGCCTTGACCCCGGCGCTGAGGCCGAAGGCGGGGCGGCTGAAAAGGATCTGATGCTGGAATTCGCCTATGATCTGGGCGAACGGCTGGTGCGGTCCGGCGCCTTCGAGGTGCTCTTGACCCGCGAAGGGGATTACTTTGTTTCCCTCGAACGGCGGATTGCCATGGCGCATCAGCAGGGGGCGGATGTGTTTATTTCGCTCCATGCCGATGCGGTGACCGAAGGCATGGCCCATGGAACGGTGGTCTATACCCTGTCGAAATCTGCTTCGGATGTGGCCTCCGCCAAATTGGCGGAGCGTCATGATCGCGGTGATCTTCTTTCGGGCAGCGATCTGTCCAGCGCTGACGATGTTGTGACTGATGTTCTGCTGGACCTCGCGCGGCAGGAAACCCACCCTCGCAGTCAGGCCATGGCGCAATCGGTGATCGAAGCTTTGATGGAGCAGGGCAGCAAGGTGAACCGCCGCCCGCTGCGCTCTGCCGGGTTTTCGGTGCTGAAATCGGCGGATATCCCCTCCATCCTCATTGAGCTGGGCTTCATGTCGAGCCCGGAGGATTTGAAAAAACTCAACGATCCGGCGTGGCGGACCAATGCGTCGCAAGCCATCCTGCGCGGATTGTTGAAATGGCGCGAGGCGGATGCCGCGCGCCGGGCGCTGGTGCGCCAGTAGCAGACCGCAGGGCGGGAAGGTGACGCAGCACGCCCACCTCTCCCCCTTGCGTTTTTGCCGCTTCGCTGGTTTTTGCCAGCCCAAAGGCCGCCCGCGAATGTGAGGATACAGGTCCTTTTGCATCTGCTATGATGCCCCGACCCATGTTTGGCGACGCATCGCTGCGCCGCCCTATCTCGTTTTGACCCCTGCAACGGAGCGCCCTATATAGAGCGCACCGTGCGAGAGAGGCCGACCAAAGTGCTTAGATTCATCCTGTCCTTCTTCGGAGGCATCTTCAGTCTCATCACCCTTGGACTTGGGGTGGGGGCGCTGTCCATTGGGGCGGTGTTCTGGATCTATGGCCGGGATCTGCCAAGCCACGAGTCGCTGGCGCAATATCAACCGCCCACCATCAGCCGGATCTATTCCGGCGAGGGGCAGTTGATCGACGAATTCGCCAAGGAACGTCGCCTGTTCACGCCGTCGGACGAGATCCCGGATCTGGTGAAACAGGCCTTTATCTCGGCAGAGGACAAGAATTTTTACCACCATTCCGGCTATGACGCGCGCGGGATGCTGTCGGCGGCGGTGGATGCGGTGCGCTCGCGTGGCAAAAACGTCCGGGGGGCCTCGACCATCACCCAGCAGGTGATGAAGAACTTCCTGTTGTCTGGCGACCGCAAGGCTGAGCGGAAGATCAAAGAGATCATCCTCGCCACTCGGCTCGAGGAATCTTTGTCCAAGGACAAGATCCTTGAGCTTTATCTGAACGAGATTTTCCTCGGTCAGAACTCTTATGGTGTGACCGCTGCGGCCCAGACCTATTTCAACAAAACGCTGGGTGAATTGGCCCCGCATGAGGCAGCAACCCTCGCGTCGATGCCCAAGGCACCGTCGGACTATCACCCGGTGCGTGAGCGCGAGCGTCTTCTTGCCCGCCGCAACTACGTGCTGCGCGAGATGAAAGAGAACGGCTATATCTCCGAGGCGGTCTATGAGGTCGAAGTGGCCGAACCGCTGCGCTCCGTGCAGAACGGCGATTTCGAAGCCTTCCGCACCGCCTTGCCGCCGCGCGACTACTTCACCGATGAAATCCGTCGCCAGCTCTCTGTCGATTTTGGCGAGGGTGAGTTCTTTACTGGCGGTTTCACCGTGCGTGCGACCATCGACGAAGAAATGCAGACCGAGGCCGCGCTGGCGATGCGCGCCGGTCTGGAAGAGTTTGACCGCTCAATCGGCACATGGCACGGGCCGGTGGCCGAGATTGATCCGAGCCTTCTGGGGGACGAAGACAAATGGCGCGCGGCTCTCTCTGATGCCGATATCGCCCGCGATGTCATCACCATGGACGGCGCTTGGTTGCCTGCGGTGGTTTTGGAAGTTGCCGACAACAGCCTGACCCTCGGGGTGGAAAGCGTGTCCGGAACCGGCACTGTGCCGCGTTCGGATATCAAATGGCTGAAGGGCAATTTCCAAGAAAACTTCAAACCCGGTGACGTGATTCACGCGATGGCGATCCGCGATGGTGATGCGGTCAAGAACTGGTCCGTCCGCCAGGTGCCGGAGGTCCAGGGCGGTTTTGTCGCGATGGATGTGAACTCGGGCCGCGTTCTGGCGATGCAGGGCGGGTTCTCCTATCAGAACTCCGTCTTTAACCGCGCGACCCAGGCCCAGCGTCAACCGGGCTCCAGCTTTAAACCCTTTGTCTATGCGGCTGCCCTCGACAGTGGCTATAGCCCGGCAACCATCGTGATCGATGCTCCGATTGAAGTGGACACGCCGCAGGGTGTGTGGCGTCCCAAAAACTCGTCGAACAAATTCTACGGTCCCACGCCGCTGAGGACCGGGATTGAGCAGAGCCGGAACCTGATGACCATCCGTCTGGCGCAAGAGGTCGGCATGCCGGTGATCGCGGGCTATGCAGAGCGGTTCGGCGTCTATGACAACATGGGCACCTTCCTTGCGAACTCGCTCGGGGCGGAGGAGACGACGCTTTACAAAATGGTTGCGGCCTATGCGATGTTTGCCAACGGCGGTCAGCGGGTTGAGCCGACTTTGGTTGACCGTGTGCAGGACCGGTTCGGCCAGACCATCTACCGTCACGATGATCGGGACTGTGTGGATTGCTCCTATGCCGAGTTGGAGCCGGGACGCGCGCCCAAGATCGTGACCGACCGCGAACAGGTGATGGACCCGATCACCGCCTATCAGCTGACCTCGATGCTGAAGGGCGTGGTTGATCGCGGCACCGCCTCTGGCGTGGTCAACCTTCCGGTGCCCACCGCGGGCAAAACCGGCACCACCAATGATGCGCGCGATGCGTGGTTTGTGGGGTTCACCTCCAACATCGTGGCGGGCTGCTACTTTGGCTATGACAATCCGCGCCCGATGAAGGGGGGCCGCGGCTATGGCGGCACGCTCTGTGGTCCGGTCTTCCAGCAGTTCATGACCAAGGCGACCGAGAAATTCGGTGGCGGTCCGTTTGAAGTGCCGCCGGGTGGCCACTTCATCAAGATCGACCGCTACACCGGTGCGCGTCTGCCGAATGAAGCCAGCGGCGCCTATGTGGTGGCGGAGTATTTCCGCGATGGCGAAGAGCCGATCTTTGGCCTGACCTTTGATGGTGGCTTTGGCATGGGCTCAAACTTGCCGCTGATCGAAGAGGTCACGGAATCCGGTCGCCAGGTCACCACCTCCAGCGGCGGCACCGCCGTTCTGGGGCCGAAGGCGACCTTTGGCGATGTCTCCTCCGGCGGGCTTTACTAACACGTGAAATGACAGCGGGGGCAGGGGGGCGACTGGCTGCTCTGCCCTTGCTCTTGTGGTGCTGCGGCTCCTGCGCTATCACCCATCCTCAAATCAGATTTCCCAGATTTCAAGGAAACGCTCATGCGCGCCGAGATCCAGACCTTCGTGGCCGATATCGAAAAATCGCTCGACCTGCTTGCCCAGCGGATGAACTGGGAAACAGCGGAGTTCCGGCTCGAGGAATTCAACGCGCGGGTTGAAGATCCCAACCTTTGGGACGATCCGGCTGCGGCCCAGAAACTGATGCGCGACCGTCAGACGCTGGTGGATGCGATGGACACGTATAAGTCCATCAAACAAGACCTTGCCGACAATATCGAACTGATCGAACTCGGCGAGATGGAAGAGGATGACGAGGTCGTCAAAGATGCTGAAGAGACCCTGAAGGCGCTGAAAGAAAAAGCCGCCCAAAAGGAGCTCGAAGCGCTGCTCGATGGCGAGACCGACCCCAACGATGCCTTCCTCGAGATCAAGGCAGGCGCAGGCGGCACCGAGGCCTGCGATTGGGCGTCTATGCTGGCGCGGATGTATGTTCGCTGGGCGGAGAGCCGTGGCTTTACCGTGGACCTGCAGGAAGAGCAGGCCGGCGCTGAGGCGGGCATCAAATCGGTGACCTATCAGATCAAGGGCCATAACGCCTATGGCTGGCTGAAGTCAGAAAGCGGCACCCACCGGTTGGTGCGGATTTCGCCCTTTGGTAAAGGCACCCGCGAGACGTCTTTTGCCGCCGTGGGCGCCTATCCGGTGATCGACGACAACATCGAAATCGAGGTGAACCCCTCTGAAATCCGGATCGACACCTATCGCTCCTCCGGTGCCGGTGGTCAGCACGTGAACACCACCGACTCGGCGGTGCGGATCACCCACTTGCCCACCGGGATCGTGGTGACCTCCTCCGAGAAGTCGCAGCACCAGAACCGTGATATCGCGATGAAGGCGCTGAAATCTCGCCTCTATCAGATGGAGCTGGATCGTCGGAACGCCGAGGTCAACGCGCTGCACGAAGCCAAGGGCGATGCGGGCTGGGGCAACCAGATCCGGTCTTATGTGATGCAGCCTTACCAGATGGTCAAAGACCTGCGTACCCAATATGAAACGGCCGATACCAAGGGCGTTCTGGATGGCGACCTCGACGCCTTTATGGCGGCAACGCTCGCGATGAAGGTTGCAGGGAAATCCCGCGCCGACGCGCAGGGCGACTAAGGCAGACCAGCCCCCCTCTGGTGCCAGCGGTGCATCTGTTTCTCTAAACCGCTTTCCTTAAACAGCAGGCGGGGTGCTCCCGCCCCCGCGTCCTGCATCAAAGATGCCGTCGCGGCGTTGAGCCCGGCAGCCGCCCCTGACGGGTCGGCTGGGCGCGCCACAGAGCGGTTTGCGTATTTTTTCGGGCTTTTCAGATCGTTACCCGAGGCCTAGGCTTTGATCCGACCCCTTTGGAACGGATGTGCCGCTGATGACCCTTTCTGCCCGCCCCGCCACCGAGTTGACAACAGATCTGCGCAGCGGACGTTTGTCTGCCGAGGACCTGATGGGCGCAACGCTTGACGTGATCGCCGCGCTCAATCCCGACCTAAACGCCATTGTTGCGATGCGGCCAGCCGAGGAGGTGTTGGCAGAAGCGCGTGCCGCAGATGCGGTGCCGCTGGAGGACCGCGGACCCTTGCATGGGCTGCCGATGGCGGTGAAGGATCTGGCAAACGCGCGCGGGTTGGTTTCGGCGCAAGGGTCGCCGATTTTCGCAGGGCAGGTCGCGGCGCAAGACGATCTCTTTGTGGCGCGGCTGCGGGCTGCGGGGGCGATTTTCATCGGCAAGACCAACACGCCGGAGTTCGGCCTCGGCTCGCATACGTTCAACCCGGTCTATGGCGCCACGCGCAACGCGGTGGACCCGACCCGCTCTGCCGGGGGCTCTTCGGGGGGCTCGGCGGTTGCTCTGGCCGCTGGCATGGTGGCCTTGGTGGATGGGTCCGACATGATGGGATCGCTGCGCAATCCGGCCGGCTGGAACGAGGTCTACGGGCTGCGCCCCACCTGGGGCTGGGTGCCGTCAGAGCCTGCGGGCGATGTGTTCTTGCATCCGCTCTCCACCAACGGCCCGATGGCGCGTAGCCCCGAAGACATTGCGCTTCTGCTCGACGTCATGTCGGGCGGGGATGCGCGCTTGCCCTTGAACCGCGGAGCACGGGCCGTCGCGCCGCTGCCTGAGCCGCGCCCGATGCGGCTCGGCTGGTTGGGCGATTGGGGCGGTGCCTATCCGATGGAGGCAGGCGTTCTGGAGACTTGCGAAGCCGCGCTGTCGACATTCGAGGCCCTGGGCCATCGGGTGGACCGCCTGCCGCCGCCGTTTCCTGCGGAAAAGATTTGGGAGTCTTGGATTACCCTGCGGTCCTACGCCGTGGCGGCAGGGTTGCGCCCCTTGGCGACACGGCGGGATCAGTTGAAGGATACGGCCATCTGGGAATTGGATCGTGGCCTTGGCTTTACCGGCGCTGAGATCCAAGCGGCCTCGGATCAACGCTCCAACTGGATGCGCGCAGCGGCCCGGATGTTTGCCGATTATGACGCTGTCTTGCTGCCCACCGCGCAATGCTGGCCGTTCCCGGTCGAGATGGACTACCCGCGCGAGATTGCAGGACGGGCGATGGACACCTACCATCGCTGGATGGAAGTGGTTGTCCCCGCGAGCCTTTTGGGGCTGCCGGGCCTTGCCGTACCAGCAGGGCGCGGCGCAAACGGCCTGCCGATGGGGCTGCAGATCATTGGCCCGCATGGGGCGGATGCAGAGCTCCTAAGCCTCGGGCAGAGCTACCACATGGCCAGCAGAAGCTAAGATCACACCGCAGGGGAGGGCGGCAGAATGACGGATCAAACAGCAGAACCCAGCAGCGTAGCAGTCGAGCGCCCCTTGGGCGTGCCGGACTTGGGCCCGGTCTCTGGTGCGACCCTCCGCGAGGCCCTGCGCGCTGGGTGGCGCGACTATTGCGCCAAGCCCCTCTACGGTTTGATCTTTTCTGGGTTCTATGTGCTTGCAGGCTGGGTCATGGGGTGGATCACGCTCAAGACCGAAACCAGCTATTGGTTGGTCCTGGCCGCCATCGGCTTTCCCCTGATCGGGCCATTCGCGGCGGTCGGCCTATACGAGGTGTCGCACCGAATTGAACAGGGCAGGCGGTTGGATGCATCGCGTATCTTCGGCGTGATCTTTGAACAAAGCCGCCGTCAGCTGCCCTCGATCTGCGCCATTATCATCGTGGTGTTTCTGTTCTGGTTCTTCCTCGGACATATGATCTTTGCCCTGTTTCTTGGCCATATGCCGATGGTGAATGTTTCGTCTTCGACCGAAGTGTTCCTCACCACGCAAGGCCTGACCATGCTGGGGGTTGGCACCGTTGTGGGGGCGGGGTTTGCCCTGTTGATCTATATGATCACGGTGCTCGGGCTGCCCTTGCTTCTGGACCGGGAGATCGACTTTGTCACCGCGATGATCACCAGCTTCACCTATGTGCAGGCACACCCGTTGCATATGTTTGCTTGGGCCGCGCTGGTTGCGGGGCTGACTTTTGTGGCGATGCTGCCGGGGTTCTTGGGCCTGATGGTGGTGCTGCCCTGGCTCGGACATGCGAGCTGGCATCTTTATCGGCTGATCCGGGTTGATGGCTAATCCACGACGGTCTTAGCGGAACGGTTTGCCCAACTGCAAAAGACGCTTGTGGAAGGGGATCATCACCGGCTCATCGGTGAAGCCCTTGCCGCGCGCGGCCGAGATTGCCGATTTTATATCGTTGCCGAGGTATTCATAGACCATGCGCAGCACCCGCTCGCCGCTTTCGCTCTCGCGAATGGTGCGGGACACATAGCCGGTCCACAGGCTGTTCTCCGCAGCAGAGACGCGCGCCAGATAGTTAAACGAATAGGTCAGCGTGTTGCGACGGCTCAGCACAAAGGCCACCCCGTCCTCATGGCAGGTGACATAGCCGCGATACTCGCGGGTCGGCCCAGAGGTCGAGAGACCCTGAAACTTCATCCCGGCGCGCGGCTCATAGCCTTTGATATAGGTGACGCCATCCACGCGGTGGACCCAGACAACCCCGACCACAAAACTGTCTTCATTGATGAAGCTGCGACGGGTGAACCGGTAAAAGCCGCTGGGAAATACATCCTCGGTGACCCGGTGGATGCCGGTATCGTAAAAGTCCTTCAGGTAAGGACTGTGCAGCATATTTCCGTGGCGGCTCTCTTGCTCTTCGAGGTTCTGGACCGAGTCGAGCAAAATGCGCGCATCAACGCCGAAAAAATTGCAGATTCTATCCAATACATCCGGACGTGGAAAACTTTCCCCTGACAAGTACCGGTTAAATTGTGTCCGATTGATTCCTAGGCGCCGAGTCAGTTCGGAAATGGAGGGGTAATCTCTGGAGAGGATCCGCAGGTTATCCCCGAACACTGTTCTCAATTCAGCCGGGGAGCGTGTCGGTTTTAGCATGTTTGTCCCTCGACTTGTCACAGATTGAACCGGAATAGCATCAGTCGTGACGCGAACTCGCGGCAATTCGACCATCTTTGACGCCATACAGTATCAATGCCGACACAAATTGCAATTCCCAATTCAAGACTTTGGTATGTTTGAAATTTTGCTTTTGGCGCAGAATGGAATGGGGAATTAAAGAGGTCCGCTATGATCGGGGTTGTCGTATGGGCCGATACCGCAAAGCACAAAGCGGTTATCTGGTGTGAAGACCAAAAAGATTTGGCATATTATTTACCGGCGGACGGGGAACAGGACACTGTTGCACCGGATCGCGGGGACATCGTGAAATTTGAAACCTGCTACAAGGGCTCTTTGCGCGTAGCAAAGAACCTCCGGGTCACCGACCAGAGTATGCGGGGGGATTTGGCCGATGTGTTGCAGGAAGGGGCGCATCGCCCGCGCCGCAATAACATCCATCGTGGCGCGACGCTGACCACGCTGTCCTTTCCGGAGCGTGTCGATCAGGACTGCTCGTCCGATCGGAGCGGGGACCGTGGCGCGCGCCGCGATCTGCGCGGCCGCAAGGAAGAGAAAAGCGCCACGATCCTGCGCTTCCCAGAGCTGATGCGGGCGTAATAGAACGATCCTTGGGCCTTGGCTCTTCAGCACACCAAGACACGAAAAAGGCGCACCCTCGGGCGCGCCTTTTGCAATTTCTGAAAGAGCGTTGTGCCCCGTGACGGTTACTCGCCGCGCAACAGAGCCGCGACGCCGGTGCGGGCGATTTTGGTCAGACCCAAGGGGCGCATCAGGTCGGCAAACGCGTCAATCTTGTCGGGCGTGCCGGTGATTTCAAAGATGAAGCTGTTGAGCGTGGTGTCGACCACTTTGGCGCGGAAGATATCGGCCAGACGCATGGCTTCCACGCGCTTGTCGCCTTCGCCGACCACTTTGACGATGGCCAGCTCGCGCTCCACGAACGGGCCCGCAACGGTCAGGTCGGTCACCTCATGCACGGGCACGATACGGCCCAGCTGCGCCTTGATCTGCTCGATCACCTGCGGGGTGCCGGTGGTGACCACGGTGATGCGGCTGAGGTGACCGGTATGGTCAACCTCAGCCACGGTCAGGCTGTCGATGTTATAACCACGGCCCGAAAACAGGCCAATGACGCGCGCCAGCACGCCCGGCTCGTTCTCGACCAGAACGGTGATGGTGTGACGCTCCTGCACGTCAGAGAAATTCGGACGCAGGTTATAGGCGGAGTGCTTGGAGGCACCTTTTTTGATGTGTAGGGCAGACATGTCAGTCCCTTTCCTCGAACTATCGGGGCGAGGCGCTTTTTGCGCGCCTCGCGCTCAAACCTATGGGATCAAACCAGAACGGCGCCGCCGGCCTGGATCACACCCTGCGTTTCCGCGCTGCCAAGAAGCATCTCGTTATGCGCCTTGCCCGAGGGGATCATCGGGAAGCAGTTCTCGTGCTTCTCCACCAGACAGTCAAAGATCACCGGACCGTCGTAGTCGAGCATCTCCATGATCGCATCATCGAGGTCTTTCGGATCGGAGCAGCGAATGCCCTTGCCGCCAAAGGCCTCGGCGAGTTTCACAAAATCCGGCAGCGCTTCGGACCAGGAGTGGCTGTAGCGTTCGCCGTGCAGCAATTCCTGCCACTGGCGCACCATGCCGAGGCGTTCGTTGTTCAGGATGAACTGTTTCACGGGCAGGCGGTATTGGGTCGCAGTGCCCATTTCCTGCATGTTCATCAGCCAGGACGCCTCACCAGCGACGTTGATCACCAAGGCATCCGGGTGGGCGATCTGCACCCCGATGGAGGCGGGCACGCCATAGCCCATGGTGCCGAGGCCCCCGGAGGTCATCCAGCGGTTCGGATCTTCAAAGCCGAGGAACTGCGCCGCCCACATCTGGTGCTGGCCCACTTCGGTGGTGATATAGCGGTCGCGACCCTTGGTCAGCGCCTCAAGACGCTCCAGCGCGTATTGCGGTTTGATGGTGCTGGTCGAGGGCGTGTAGGTCAGGCATTTCACCGCGCGCCATTCGCTGATCTGCGCCTGCCATTTCGACAGGGCTTCGGCATTGGTCTTGCGACCGCGGCTCTTCCAGACCTTGAGGATGTCTTCCAGCACGTGGCCCACATCGCCGACAATCGGGATATCCGCCTTAATCACCTTGTTGATCGAGGACGGGTCGATATCGATATGCGCCTTGATGGACTTCGGGCTGAAGGCGTCGATACGGCCGGTGATCCGGTCGTCAAAGCGCGCGCCGATGTTGATCAGAAGATCGCAGTCGTGCATCGCCATATTGGCCTCATAGAGACCATGCATGCCGAGCATCCCCAACCACTGTTTGCCAGAGGCGGGATAGGCGCCAAGACCCATCAAGGTGGAGGTGATCGGAAAGCCGGTGGCCTCGACCAATTCGCGCAGCAACTGGCTCGCAGCGGGGCCGGAGTTGATCACGCCGCCGCCGGTGTAAAACACCGGACGCTTGGCCGTTTCCATCGCGGCGACCAGCTCGGTGATCTCTTCCATGTCGCCCTTCACCACCGGTTGGTAATGCGAGGCCGAGGGTTTCGGCGGCGCGTAGGTGCCGGTGGCAAACTGCACGTCCTTGGGAATATCCACCAGAACAGGGCCGGGACGACCGGCGGTCGCCACGTGGAAGGCCTCGTGGATGGTCGAGGACAGGCGATCCGTGTCCTTCACCAGCCAGTTGTGCTTGGTGCAGGGGCGGGTGATGCCCACGGTGTCGGCTTCCTGAAAGGCGTCCGAGCCGATCATGAAGGTCGGCACCTGGCCGGTCAGCACCACAATCGGGATCGAGTCCAAAAGCGCGTCGGTAAGGCCGGTCACCGCATTGGTGGCCCCGGGGCCAGAGGTTACCAGCACCACGCCGGGCTTGCCGGTGGAGCGGGCATAGCCCTCGGCGGCATGTACCGCGCCCTGTTCGTGACGGACCAGAATATGGCGAATGTCATTCTGCAGGAAGATTTCATCGTAAATCGGCAGGACGGCGCCACCGGGATATCCGAATACCGTGTCCACACCCTGATCCTTCAGGGCTTGAACCACCATTTTTGCGCCGGTCATTTCACGTGTCATCTGCTTTGCTCCAGTTCACGACATCGTCTTTCTTTGCGTCGGTCTTAAACTCAGTCTTCAACTCAACATGTTTCGCATAAAAAAGCCCCCGATTTTGGATCGGAGGCGCATGGGGACGATTATGGTCTACCGTTACCGGCCCATGCGCGTGTGTCCTACAATTACGACTAGCCGTGCCATTGACGGGGTCTCCTTCATGCGTTGGGCCGGACATTATGGGCGCATGAGGGGAGGGTCAACCGCAAAAATGGCAGTTTTTGGCGCTTGGCTGGCGTTTTATTTCTTTTGGCTCGTCATTTGGGACATTTTCGGGAATATTGATCGTGAATTTTGTAACGCATAGCGGTCTGTGTGTTGGAGAAAGGGGCGCCTTTTGGCGCACAGGTTTTCTCATCGCGCGCGCGGCACGATGAGGGTGCGAGGCGCTGCCTCGCGCTCCGGAGTATTTTGGGAAAGATGAAGGAGCGGCGCGTGCCGCGCCGGGGCGTCAACCCCGGCGCCGGGCCCAACGGGAGCGGATCGGGTTTCCCGATCCTGCGACGGGCGGGAGGCCCCCCGTCCTTGGCGCGCGGTGTCAGATGCCGCGTCCGGTGCCTTGCAGCACGCCGTGTTCCAGCGCGTAGCGGGTGAGGCCCGCGGTGGAGGAAATGCCGAGCTTGCGTTTGATGTTCTTGCGATGGGTTTCCACCGTGCGCACCGAGATATCGAGGGCGAGGGCGACTTCCTTGTTGGATTTGCCCTGTGCTAGCTCCAAAAGGATCGTCTGTTCGCGTCCAGTGAGGGCCTCGCGCGCTTCGCCGTCTTTTTGCGGCGAGAGAGACCCTGCCGCGCCAGTGCAGAGGTAGCGTTCGCCCCGCATCACCGCGTCGATGGCGGTTTTGATCTCCTCGGGCTGCACGTCTTTCAGCACATAGCCCACTGCGCCATGGCTGAGGGCCGTCGAGATATATTCCGGGCTGTCGTGCATCGACAGGATCAGGATGCGGGTGTCCGGCTGGCGTTCGAGGATGATCTCCGTTGCGCTGAGGCCGCCCACATCGGGCATATTGAGATCCATCAGGATCACATCCGGGGTGAGTTCGCCTGCTTTGGCGATCGCATCGCGCCCCCCGGAGACCGCGCCGACCACCTCAATATCGCTGTAGCTTTCCAGAATGGACTGGATCCCTTCGGCCACCATCGGGTGGTCATCGACGATCAGAACCCGTGTGATCTCATCCATGACTGTCCTGCCTCTTTGATGGTGCTGCGCTATGGCATGCGACTTGTCACCACCTCGTCGCCCGGTGGCAAGAGGTGACTGAGCGGCAGAGTGGCTTCGATAACCGTGCCGCTGCCTTTTCCGGTGTGTCCGGCGCCGCGTGATGACAGAATGCGCAGGGTGCCGTCAAGTTGTTCCATCCGTTCCTGCATGTTGCGCAACCCAATCCCCGGCCCGCTGCGCAGGGGTTCAGGCGGCAGGCCGGAGCCATTGTCGGTGATCCGCATAGTCGCGCCTTTGGCATGGCCGCGCAGGTCCATCGTGACCTTGGTGGCGCCGGAGTGGCGTTCGATGTTCATCAGCGCTTCCTGCGCGATGCGGTAGAGCGCGATCTTTGCTTCTTGGTCGAGCCGGTTGCGGAACACCACCGTGGTAAACTGGGTCTCGATCCCGGTCCTTGTGGCGAAATCGGAGGTCAAGGCCTTGAGCGCCGGACCAAGCCCGAGGTCATCCAGCACGCCGGGGCGCAGGTCGCGGCTGATCCGGCGCACCTCTGTGATGGCGGTGCCGAGACCGGAGACTCCTTTTTCCAGCGGCGCTTCGGCGCCTTCGTATTCGCCCCGCCCAATACGGCGTTTCACGGTTTCCAGCGCATAGCGCACCCCGACCAGGAGCTGGCTGATCGAGTCATGCAACTCGCGCGCCACCCTTCCGCGCTCTTCTTCCTGTGCGTCAAACACCCGCTGGGTGAGTTCCTTCAGCTTGGCATCCGCCAGACGGCGTTCGCGGATGTTGAGGATCATGCCGGAGGCAAAGACCAGGATCAGCGCCACCAGCGTAATCGCGCCTATATAAAGGAAGGTGCGGCGTACCCGGTTCAGCACCTCCTTGCGGGAGGTCTCGATGGAGGCGATCACATCGTCGATAAAGACCCCGGTGCCCACCGCCCATTGCCAGTCCTGCAGGCCCACCACATAGGCGATCATCTGCGCCTCTTCTCCGGTCGAGGGTTTTTCCCACATAAAACTGTGCCATCCCGCCCCTTGGCGTGCGATGTCGATAAAGGTGTCGACGATCGGCACCCCATTGGCATCCTTTAGACCGGACCAGTTTTCATTGATGAACTCGGTCTGGCGCGGGCTCACCAGATTGGTGCCGTCATAGTCATAGACAAAGAAGAACCCGTCCTTGCCATAGATCATCGCACTCAGGATCTGGGAGACTTGCTTCTTGGCCTCCTCATCATCCGGTGCGGCAGGACCGTAGATATGCATAAAGCCATTGCGGGCTTGGGTCACATAATTACGCAGCTCTGCCTTCTTGGCCTCGATCAACTGCCGTTCCAGCACTTGGATCTCGCGTTCGGCCATGGAGCGGGACTGATAAGACACCAGTGCAGCAATTGCCAAACAGGCCACAATCAGCGGCAAGGTCGCCAGAAGCGACAGTTTTTGCGCGTAGTTGGGGCGGAATAGAAAGCGGAACATCTAGGGCGTCCGGGCGGGGAAAGGGGCAGATCGGGTGGGGTTTCGAATCGTTACGGCATCCCGGAGGCGAATCAAAGCCCTGAAACCTGACTGTTAGCGCCATAAGGCAAGCGTGAAGCCATCCGTCGGGACATTTTATTCACGGAATGCTTACGTTCCGGGCAAAAAAGCTGCGTCACTACGTAGTAGTTGGTATTCACATGTTTCACGCCTCGGGTAGGCTGTCGACACTTCAAGAAGGCCGCGCGAGGAAAGATGCGCGAGAGGTGCATCGGGGCGGCCACCACGTTTTGGGAGGAATGGAATATGGATCGTCGATCCTTTCTGAAGACATCTGCACTGGGTGGCTCCGCCGCCGCCGCTTCCGCTGCTCTGGCCGCTCCGGCCTATGCACAGGGCAACCGCACCCTGACCATGGTGACCACCTGGGGCCGCGGCCTTGCTGGTGTGCATGACTCTGCACAGCGTGTGGCAGACAACATCACCGCCATGACCGATGGCGCGCTGACCGTTGACCTGAAAGCCGCAGGCGAGCTCGTCGGTGCATTCGAAGTCTTCGACGCCGTGACCGCAGGTCAGGCCGACATGTACCACGGTGCCGACTATTACTTCGTCGGTCAGCACCCGGCCTATGCGTTCTTCACCGCTGTGCCCTTCGGCATGACCGCGCAGGAACTGGCCAACTGGTACTACATGGACGGCGGCATGGAGCTGCACGACGAGCTGGGTCAGATCTTCGGTCTGAAATCCTTCCTCGGCGGCAACACCGGCGCTCAGGCGGGCGGCTGGTTCTCCAAAGAGATCAACAGCCCCGATGACTTCAACGGTCTGAAGTTCCGTATGCCGGGTCTCGGCGGTAAAGCTCTGGGCAAACTGGGCGCTTCCGTTCAGAACATCCCGGGTTCCGAAGTGTATCAGGCTCTGTCCTCCGGCGCCATCGACGGCACCGAGTGGATCGGCCCCTGGGCGGACGAAAAAGCCGGTTTCCAGGAAATCACCAAGACCTACTACACCGCGGGCTTCCACGAGCCGGGTGCGGGTCTGTCCGTTGCGACCAACCGCGACGTGTTCGAGAGCCTGTCGCCTGCGCATCAGAAGGTCGTCGAGATCGCATCCGCAGAAGCACACCAGTGGAACCTCGCACAGTTCCTCGCCAACAACGGTGCAGCGCTGCAGCGTCTGCAAGCCGGCGGCGTGAAGCTGATGGAATTCCCGGACTCCGTGTGGGACGCCTTCGGCAAAGCTTCCATGGAAGTGCACCAGGAGAACATGGGCGACGAGCTCTACAAGAAGGTCTACGACAGCGCGATGGCTTCCATGAAGTCCTCCTCTGGCTGGATCAACACCTCCTCCGGCACCTACGTGAAACAGCGCGACCGCGTTCTGGGCTAATCGCCCGTCACGGACATGACATGGATCCCCCGCGATTAATGCGGGGGATCTCTTTGCACTTGCGCACTTGCGGTCCTTTTACCCGCGTCTCCGGACCTCCGCTCCGTTGCTAGACGCGCCCGACCGCTTTTCTGAACTTCCGGGGGAGCCATGCAGGACGACATGAGTATTTCCTTTTTCGGCGCGATTGGGGGCTTCCTGTGGTGGCTCGTCTCCAATGTGTTTGGCGCCTTTTACAATCTCGGCTACGCCGTCACCCATCCCGAGCTGTGGCTCGATTGGCTGACATGGGCGAACACCACCGAGGACAAACAAGCGGTCATGCGCTTTGTCTACTACGGTGGGTCGGTCGAGTTCTTCTTCGTGGTCTTCACCGCGTTCCTCGTGCTGACAGCGATTGCGATGTACTATCGCAATTTCATGTGGGCCGTTGTGCGTGGGCTGGAAGGCTTTGCAAATACCGTCGGGCGCATCGCCGCCTGGGCCGGTCTTTTGATGGTTCTGCAACAGATCATCATCGTGTTTATGCAGCGGATCTTTGCCCGCCCGGACATGAGTTTCGGCCTCGGCATCGAACTGCAGATGGACGTGTCTTGGTTCGCCGAAGAACTGAAGCTCTATAACGCCATCGTGGTCTGCTTCTGTGTCACTTACACCTTTGTGCAGGGCGGCCATGTGCGCGTTGACCTCGTTTATGCGGGCATCTCGCATCGGGCAAAACGCGTGGTGGATATGCTGGGCGCGCTCCTGTTCATGATGCCGATTGCGGTTCTGACCTGGATGTACGGCTGGTTCTTCCTGTGGCGGCACCTGATCGTGCCGAAGCCCTCTGCGTCGGACGCGCTGGACAAGCTGGTCATGAAGGCCCGCGCGATGCGCTGGAACGTGGAAACCATCGGCTTCTCGCCGAACGGCTTCAACGGCTACTTCCTGTTCAAGATCCTGCTGGTGTCCTTTGCTGCGCTTGTCTTCCTGCACGCGATTGCCTTCTTCTACCGCTCCTATCTCGAGTTCATCGAGGGCGAGGAGTCCGAAGGCAAATATCTCGACAAGGACACGCTTGGCGAAGGTGAAGAAGCCTATGAAGGCGCTCATTAACTAAGGGACAGCACTCATGCTATTCGGACTTGATGGCGTCGAAATCGGCCTAATCATCGTCTTTCTTTGCCTCTTCGGGGGCATTCTCTCCGGCTTTCCGGTGGCCTTTGCCATCGGCGGCGCCGGGATCATCTCCTTCGGGATCATTGCGGCGCTCGACAGTGCCGGACTTCTGATTCACCAAGCGATCGACACCGGCAGCGATGCCTATCGGGCGCTGGTCAATTCTGGTGTGAAGCCAGATACGATCTCGGTGTTCCGATACCCCGATCTTCCCCGCGCGGCGGAACATGTGTTCTCCCAAGGCTGGGAAGTCGCGATGGACCGCAACGTGTCCTTCATCGTGAACCGGATCAACGAACGGGTTCTGGCTGGCGCCTCTATCGAGACGCTTCTGGCGGTGCTGATGTTCGTTCTGATGGGCATCACGCTGGAACGCTCCAAGATCGCAAACGACCTTCTGACCACAATGGCGCGCGTCTTTGGCCCGCTGCCTGGCGGTCTGGCGGTGTCGATTGTGGTTGTGGGTGCCTTCCTTGCGGCCTCCACCGGGATCGTGGGCGCAACCGTGGTCACCATGGGCCTCTTGGCCCTGCCGACCATGCTGCGCAACAACTACTCGCCGGAACTGGCGACCGGTGTGATCGCGGCGTCGGGCACTTTGGGGCAGATCATTCCGCCCTCCATCGTGATCGTTCTGTTGGGCACACTTGCGGGCGACCTTTACTCCACCGCGCAGGAAACCCGCGCGATGGAAGCGGGTTGTTCGGACGCGCTGACCTATCTGGGCGAGCCTGCGGTGGTCTCCGTCGGGACCCTGTTCCAGGCAGCGCTGCTGCCGGGCATCATGCTGGCTCTGCTTTATGCGCTTTATGCCTTTGGCTATGCGATGCTGAACCCGCACAAGGCACCTGCGGTGCAAATGGGCGCGGCCAGCGAAGAGCCGATCACCCGCGCAGAAGGTCTCACCTGGTTCCTTGGCGTTCCGGCTGCGCTGATCGTCGGCGTGATCGCCATGAGCAGCTTTGGCGTGGTGGGCAGCCAGAACACGATTGTCTCTGCCTTCTCCGATGCGGGTCAAACCGCAAGCCTGCGCACCAATGTGGGTCCGGACTGTCAGGCGGCGATGATCGACCTGCACGGTCAAGAGGCATGGGACGCGGCCGTCGCCGAGCAATCCGCAATCGACGCGGCGGGCGGTGTGCAAGAAGCGCATAAGCTGACCGAAGAAGAGCTGGTTGCTGCGCGCGAAGCGAAGATCGCCAATGCGGCGCCGATTGGCTCCGGGATTGCCACGATCATCGTGCTGCTGGGTCTGACCCTTGCAGTGGGTCGTGGGGTTGCGCCCTCGCGGGATGGCAAACCGATCATCCTTGGTGCGATTGGCCTGTTGCTGCTGGCTCTGGTGGACATCCTGTTCATCGCGCCGACCACCTCGGCCTCGGCCACCGTGGCCCTGATCCTGCTGCCCGTTGGCCTTGCGCTTTATGGCTGTAAGACGGCGGCTGCACGCTGTGCTCGCAATGACCTGATCCGCGTGGTGTTCCCGCCGCTGGTTCTGATCGTTGCGGTGCTGGGCTCGATCCTAGGTGGGATCACCAACCCGACGCCGGCTGCGGCGCTTGGGGCAGGTGGTGCGATCATGCTGGCGGCCTATCGCCGTCTCAAGGACGAAGGCCAATCTGGCATGATCATCATCTACGCGACCTTCGCGGTGATGCTGGCCATCCTGACGGGCATCAACTTCGACCTGCGGATCAACCAAGAAGTCGTGTCGGCGGAAAGCTATGCAGCCTTCTTTTTTGCCTATGGCTGCTACCTCTTTGCGCTCTTTGGCCTGCTTTATGGCTGCTGGGTGCTGTTCCGCGGTGGCGTGCTGACCCCGATCGTGCGGGAAACGGCCAAGGTGACCTCCATGGTCTTCACCATCCTCATCGGCTCTCAGCTGTTGAACCTTGTGGTGATTTCCTTTGGCGGTGAGCATTACATTCAGGACTTCCTGAAGAGCTTTGACAGCGAGATGAAGGTCTTCCTCATCGTGATGCTGGTGCTCTTTATCCTTGGGTTCGTGCTCGACTTCCTTGAGATCATCTACATCGTGATCCCCATCGTGGGTCCGGTGATCTATGGCGGCTCGTTTGATCCGAAATGGGTGACCATCATGGTGGCGGTGAACCTGCAGACCTCCTTCCTGACACCGCCCTTCGGCTTTGCGCTGTTCTATCTGCGCGGCGTGGCGCCAAAGGAAGTCACGACGGGTCATATCTACCGTGGGGTTATTCCCTTCGTGTTGATCCAGGTGGCGGGTCTTGCGATCCTGTGGCTGTTCCCCTCGATCGTGACCATCGTGCCTGCCCTGATGCCTAGCTGATCGGATCACGCTGTTACTAAACGGAAAAAAGGCCCCGCAAATGCGGGGCCTTTTTGCTGTTTTAGTGGAGATCCAATGCGCCCGGAGAGGGCGCGGAGCGTCGCATGGTCAGCTCAGGCGAATTGGATCAGATCCCAGCGATTGCCAAAGGGGTCACGCCAGACCGCAACGGTGCCATAGGGTTCGTGGCGCGGCTCTTCTTCGAAGGTAACGCCCGCGGCCAACATCTGTGCGTGGTCCCGCGCGAAGTCATCGGTGGCCAAGAACAGGCCGACCCGCCCTCCAAACTGATTGCCGATTGCCGCTTCTTGCTTCGGCCCATCGGCACGGGCGAGGATCATGCTGGCCGCCCCGGGCACTCCTTCTGCGCCGGGGGGCTGGATACGGACCCAACGCTTGCTGCCCATGTCGATGTCATCGACCAGCGTCCAGCCAAGTGTGGTGCAATAAAAGGAGATCGCCTCGTCATAATCAGCAATGACGAGGGACAGGGCGTGCAGCGTTTGCATGGGTTATCTCTTGCTGGGGTGTCCCGGATTGCCTTGGCCTTGCGGGAGTTGGATATTCGCCACCTGCTCGGCAATCGGAGCCGTCGACAGCGGGTGGTGTTCGCGGGCGAAACCTTCTGGATCCTTCATCGGGATCCATTCGCCGCCAAAGTAGATTTCCAGACCTGAGAATTTGGCCTTATAGCCCATCTTCTGACTGCCGGGCACCCAATAGCCGAGGTAGACATAAGGCAGGCCCGCCTCGCGCGCGATCTCGATATGATCGAGCACCATAAAGGTGCCGAGTGAGTTTTGCGGCAGATCCGGCGTGTAAAAGGAATAGACCATCGACAGCCCGTCTTCGAGCACATCGGTGAGCGAGACAGCAATCAGATCCTGGCTCTCGGGGTTCATATATTCGACGACGCGGGTGCGGATGGGGGTTTCCTCCACCATCGCAGCATATTCAAACACATCCATATCCGCCATGCCGCCATCCGCATGGCGCTGGTCGAGATAGCGGCGGAACAGCGCATATTGGTCCTCGGTCGCCCAGGGCGAGGTGGCGCGGCGTTCCAGATAGGCGTTGCGATTGATCGTCTTGCGCTGCCCGCGCGAGGCGGTGAAGGCATTGACGTCGATGCGGGCCGACATACAGGCCGAACATTCCGAACAGGACGGGCGATAGAGCACATTCTGCGACCGACGAAACCCCTGATGGCTCAGTGAATTGTTAAGCTGCTCCACCCCGTCGCCTTGCAGCGCGGTGAACAGTTTCCGCTCCATCCTTCCCTCCAGATAGGGGCAGGGTTGCGGGGCGGTCACATAGAACTGAGGGGCAATCGGAAGCGTATGGCGCATAAGAGGGGTCAGTGTCTCTTTTCGAACGAACTGTCTGGGGATCGGAATAGGTTGGGGCGATGATAGCAACCGGCCCGAGCCTGACAAGTGGCCATGTGAAAAATGGATTAACGCAGCGCAAATCCCGACAGGCAAGGAACGCTTGCGCTGCGGGATTTGGCCGATGGAGAGAGGGAGCTTGCCTTTAGGCGTAGCGTTTCAGCACCACGGTCCCCAAAAGGTGGTCCGAAAGACCCTGACCGCGTGCCGTTGTCAGCATCAGCAGGATCGAGATCATTTGCAGCACAAAGACTGCCATGGAGATCGTATAGCCCACGGTGTGCAACAGCGCGGTGCTGCTATCGAGGCGGCCGCCGTCATGTTCGCGCAGCTCAATCCCGCAAAACCGCATCCCCAGCGTGGCCGAGCCGTTCGACAGGGTCGCCACCCGGTAGACAAAGCCCACCACGAGGTAGAGCACTGGCCAGACAAACAGACCCAAAAAGGCTGTGAAGGGGAGAACCAGCAAACACAGGGCAAAGATCAGGACAGAGTCGATCAACCAAGCGATCAGACGTTTCGGCATCACGCCGGAGTAGAATTCAGCCTGATAGTCCGGATCGGGCAGGGCGGTCATTGGGGGCTCCTGAAAAGGGAAAACATGAAAGGTCCTCCGCCCAAGTTCGGGCGGAGGCAAGCTGTTGGGGCGAGGTTACGCTTTTGCGTCCGCGTCGTCTGCTTCGGTCTCGACATTGGCGGCGCGGCTGCGCTCGTCCATGAACTGGTCGAATTCCGATTTGTCCTTTGCGGCGCGCAGGCGGGCCAGGAAGGATTCAAAATCGCTCTGCTCTTGTTCCAGACGCGCCAGCGTGTCGGCCTTATAGGCGTCAAACGCGGTGTTGCCGCTGGATTTCATCGCGTGGAACCCCCGATGCATATGCGAGGACCGGTTGCGGCAGGATTTGTTGAACATGCGTTTGCTCCAGATCATATAGGCAAGAAGGGCGAGGCCGAGCGGCCAGAAGAAGATGAAGCCAAGGACCATCGCTGCGATCCAGGCGCCCTTGCCCTTTGAATCCAGCCAAGCCTCGCTTTTGGACAGCCAGCCCTGATGGGGGGCGGGCGGCAGGTTGGTCGTGTAACTTGTCATCTGTGGCCTCCACGGCGTTGGGGTGTATGTAAACATCATTTACATCACCGATATGTGCAGGCAGGGGGCGCCCTTCAAGGGGCTATGTAAATGTTTTTCACATTCACTTTGATTTTGCGTTGGGAGATGCGACAGGGCGCAGGCCGACGCGGATGCGGGTAGCTCAAGACCACGCGAAAACAAAAGGGCAGAGTGGGGAAGAAAAATTGCCCGCACCTGCGCGCAACGGCTTGCAGGGGCTAAGGCAATGTCAGAGCGCTTTGGAGTGTGGCCACGCTCCCAAACCACGTGTTAACGTTTACATTCCCAGAGAGACATCTCCGGACGACATGAGACCTAGGGCCTGTCTGCCGCAACTCACTAACCTGTATCACTCGGTCCCCGAAACGGGATCGTGACCACAAACTAAAAGTATCGCAGGATTTGCATCTGTGGAAGTGGGGGCAGAGGGGAATTCGTATAGGACTTACCCCCTTTTGCGCAATTTTCTTAGCTATGCGTGCGTTTGTCGCAGTTTCACATATCCGTGATCGCGCGATTTCACGTGATTCACACGGTAATTTTGCGATGAATTTATGTTGCAAACGCAGTTTTTCAGCAGCGCGCTTTGCCATTGACGCTTTTGGAGGCGCAAATCACTCTCGCCACATGACTCGCATATCCCCCGATCCGCTTTTCGTACACCGTTCGCCTCGCCCCTATGACGCCGATCTGGGCGCCGAGGCGACGGCGCGGTTTTCCCATCTTTCGTCGGACTGGCGTGGGCTTTTGGCGGGCACGGCGGGCAGCAGCCCCTATCTGATGTCGCTGATTGCCTCGGAAGGGGACTGGATCGAGGAGGCGCTGGCCGCGCCGGATCTGGCGCGCGAGGCGGTTTTTCAATCCTGTCGCGATTGCCCGCCCGATCAGCTGAAGTCTCACCTGCGGGCCGCGAAACGGCGCATTGCGCTGCTCTGTGCGCTTTGCGATCTGGCCGGGCATTGGCCGCTGGAGGCAGTGACCGGAACGCTCACCCGCTTTGGCGAATTGGCGGTGGATCTGGCGCTGAAGGCCGAGATCGCCGCGCTGTTGAAACGCGGCAAGCTGCCGGGCATGGGCGAGGCGGATCTGGAGACCGCAGCCGGGCTTGCGGTCTTTGCCATGGGCAAGATGGGCGCCTATGAGCTCAACTACAGTTCCGACATCGACCTGATCTGTCTCTTTGACGAGACCCGCTACGATCCTGCCGATTTTATGGAGGCGCGTCAGGCCCTGGTGCGCGCCACTCGCAATATGAGCGCGGCCCTCAATGACCGCACGGCCGAGGGCTATGTCTTTCGCACCGACCTGCGGCTGCGCCCCGACCCGGCGGTGACTCCGGTCGCCTTGGCGATGGAGGCGGCGGAGCGCTATTACGAAAGCCTTGGCCGCACTTGGGAACGCGCCGCCTATATCAAGGCGCGCGCCTGTGCCGGCGATATCGCGGCGGGGGAGAGGTTTCTCAAGACCCTCACGCCCTTTGTCTGGCGGCGGCATCTGGATTTCGCGGCGATTGAGGACGCTCACAACATGCGCCTCAGGATTCGCGAAAATAAAGGCACCGGCGGGCCGATCACGGTGCTCGGCCACGATATGAAACTCGGGCGCGGCGGCATCCGCGAGATCGAATTCTTCACCCAGACACGACAGCTGATCGCTGGCGGTCGTGACAGTTCGCTCCGCGTGCGCGGCACGGTGGAGGGGCTAGAGGCGCTCTCGGCGGCGGGCTGGATCACGCCCGAGGTGACCGAGACCCTGTCGCGCCGCTATCGCCAGCACCGCGAGGTCGAGCACCGCATCCAAATGGTGCATGACGCCCAGACCCACAAGATGCCCGGCACCGAAGAGGGTCTCGCCCGCATCGCCTGCCTGATGGACGAGGACCGCGAGCTTTTGGTCGCGACCCTGCGAGACCGGCTGGAAGAAGTTCATCGCCTCACCGAAGATTTCTTTGCCCCCTCCGGCACCCCTGCAAAGCCCGCATCCACCAATGCCGAGGCCTTCGATCCCGCCATCATTGGCCGCTGGTGTACCTATCCGGCGCTGCGCTCGGATCGGGCGGCGCGGATTTTCGAACGTCTGAAACCGGAGCTTTTGGGCCGCCTGTCGCGGGCTGCCAACCCTAGCGAAGCGCTCTTAGCGCTGGATGGTTTCCTCGCGGGCATGCCTGCGGGCGTGCAGATTTTCTCGCTGTTTGAGGCGAACCCGCAGTTGATCGACCTCTTGGTGGATATCGTCAGCACCTCACCTGCGCTGGCCAATTACCTGTCGCGCAACGCCAGTGTGTTTGACGCGGTGCTGGATGGTGGCTTCTTTGCGCCCTGGCCGGGGCGGGAAACCCTTACCGAGGAGCTGACAGCGGCCCTTGATGCAGAAAGCGACTATGAGCGGCAGTTGGATCTGGCGCGGCGCTGGCACAAGGAATGGCACTTCCGCACCGGGGTGCATCACCTGCGCGGGCTGATCAACGCCGAAGATGCGGGGCAGCATTACGCGGATCTGGCGGATACGGTGATTGCCGCGCTTCTGCCGAAAGTGGCCGCGCAATTCGCGACCAAACATGGGGACATGCCGGGACGGGGCTGTGTGATCTTGGGTATGGGCTCGCTGGGGGCAGGGCGGTTGTCCGCGACTTCGGACCTTGATCTCATCATGATCTACGACCCCGAAGATGCGGAAATGTCCGAGGGCAAGCGCCCGTTGGCGGTGCGGCCCTATTACGCGCGTCTCACTCAGGCGATGGTCACGGCCCTGACCGCGCCGATGGCCGAAGGGCGCCTCTATGAGGTCGACATGCGCCTGCGCCCCTCTGGCAATCAGGGACCCGTTGCGACCAGCTGGACCAGCTTTACTGACTATCAGCAAAACGACGCTTGGGTCTGGGAGCATCTCGCCCTGACCCGAGCGCGTGTCGTGGCCGGAGACGAGAGCCTTGGCCGCGATGTGGAGGCCTTCCGCAAGAGCTTCCTTAGCACCGCGCGTGCGCCAGAGGTGGTCTTGGCCGAGGTGGCGGAGATGCGGGCGCGGCTTGCCGCTGCCAAGACCCCAGAAGGGCCTTGGGATACCAAAACCGGTGCGGGCCGGATGCTGGACATCGAATTGGTTGCGCAGGCGGGCACGCTGCTGGCCGGGCGCGCCTGCCGCTCCGTGCAAGAGGGCTTGGCCGCCGGGGTCGCCAGCGGCTGGTTGAGTGACGCGGATGTGCAGGATCTGGACGCGGCCTATGCCCTATATTGGTCGGTGCAAAGCGCGGCCCGTCTGGTCTCTGGCAAGGGAGCGGGCGAGGCGATCAAGGGTGAAGGCGGCGCGGCCTTCCTGCTGCGCAGCGCTCAAGAGCCAACGCTGCGCGCGCTGGAAAGCGCCTTGGCACAGGCCTATGACACCGCAGCCCGGCGCATTGATGCGACGGTGGGACCGGTCAGAAAGAAGGACGAAGAGGATGCGTGAACAGGTGGCAGAAGACCCCAAGGGCTTGATCCGGGAATCCTACCGGATCGAGGGGATCGACGCCTCGCAATGCCGCACCATTTTTCTGGATTGGGCCCTGTCTGTGCCGGTGGATCAGGACACATCTGTCGCCCTCCAAGCGCTTTTGGCCCGCTACGGCACCGCGAACCCTGAGCATCCCATGACGCAAGTGCTGCGCGATGGATTGGACGGCAGCGCCAAACCCCGCCGCCGCGGTGGATGGCGCTCGCGCCCGCGCGGTGAGGCCTGACGGGCGATTGCGGCAGGGCACCCTGCCGCGCGCCTTAAGTTTGGTTAACAACTCGTTAAAAAGAACCACTCCTGTCGAAATCCTGCCCTGATTGCCTGTCACTTCAGGGGCAACGAGACAAATCGGGCCCCAAGAGGGCGAAGGAGTGAGAGTCATGTCGGTGATCCGAGTATCTGCCTTGATCGTGGCTGGCGTTGTGCTGACGGCCTGTAGCCAGAGCGAGACTGTGACGCGCAACGCATACCAAGAACCGCTGGTGGATATTGCGCCAGCGATCGCGCCTATGCCGATTGACTGGACGGATGAGGCGGACAATGAGGCTGCTTTGAGCATGCTGACCTCTCAATGGGTTCCGGCGGCGGATAGCGCCACGGGTGAGCGCGACTGACCCAAGGCCCTTGGCCGCACCTGCACTAAAACGGTGTGTTTTCCATCTTGGGACGGGCAAAGACTCGCTGTATGGGAAACACATGACAGATACAGATCTCTCCCCGCTGCCGCGTCCGCGCGTGAAAATGAAGCCTAAGTCGAATGCCCGTGCGATCCGCCATGGCTTTCCTTGGGTCTATTCCAACGAGCTGGTGACCGACCGTCGCACCAAAAAACTCGCCCCCGGCAGCCTTGCGGTGCTGGAGGATGAGGCGGGAGTGTCGCTTGGCCTTGTGGCGGTGAACCCGGAGAGCAAGATCATTGCCCGGATGCTGGACCGCGATGCGCAGGCGCAGATTGATGTGGCCTGGTTCGCAAAACGTCTGGAGCGCGCGCAGGCGCTGCGCAGCCAGCTTTATGACGCGCCGTTTTATCGTCTTGTTCACGCGGAATCCGATGGCCTGCCCGGCGTGGTGATCGACCGCTTTGGTGCGGCCTGCGTGGTTCAGCCCAATGCGGCCTGGGCCGAGGCGCATCTTGAGGCGCTGGCCGAGGCGCTGGCGCAGGTGACCGGCTGCGAGGTGATCCTGAAGAACGCCTCAGGTCGGACCCGCAGCCTTGAGGGGCTCGATGATCAGAACGCGGTGCTAAAAGGCTCAGCCCCCGAGGCCCCCGTGCCGGTCGCAATGAATGGCGCGACCTATATGGCCGACCTTACCGGCGGGCAAAAGACTGGCCTGTTTTATGACCAGCGCGACAACCATGCCTTTGCCGCCCGTCTGGTGGCGCCGGGGGCTGAGGTGCTGGATGTGTTCTCCCACGTCGGTGGCTTTGGTCTGGCGATGCTGGCGGCGGGCGCGGGGCGCGCGACCTGTGTCGACGGTTCCGCTGCCGCCCTTGAGCTTGCCTCAGCGGGCGCCGCGGCCTCCGGCCACGGCGACAGGTTTGTAGCCCGTCAAGGCGATGCCTTTGACGTGCTGACGGCGCTTGGCTCTGAGGGCGTGCAATACGATGTGGTGATCTGCGACCCGCCGGCCTTTGCCCCCTCGAAGACCGCCCTCGAAGCCGGTCTGCGCGCCTATGAACGGGTGGCGAAGCTTGCGGCACCTTTGGTGAAGCCGGGCGGCTATCTGGGCCTGTGTTCCTGCTCGCATGCGGCGGATTTGTCGAAGTTCCGCAATGCTTCTGCGCGCGGGATCGGCAAGGGCGGGCGGCGTAGTCAACTCTTGCACACTGGCTATGCGGGTGCCGATCACCCACAGCTGCCCCAGCTTGCAGAGAGCGGCTATCTGAAGGCTGTGTTTTTCCGTCTCGACTAAAGGGTAGCGGCGATGAAACTGTTGCTGGATACCTGCGTCCTCTATCCGACAGTGATGCGGGAAATGCTCCTTGGCGCGGCGCGTGCGGGGCATTTTCAGCCGCTGTGGTCGGAACGGATTTTGGGCGAGTGGGAGCGGGCAGCGGTGAAGCTGGGCCCGGTCGGTGCGGCGCAGGCAAAATCCGAAATCGCACTGGTGCGCGCGGCTTGGCCTGCGGCGGAGGTTGCGGTCAATGCGGGGATGGCGGCGCGTCTTTGGTTGCCGGATGAGAATGACATTCACGTTCTGGCCGCTGCGATTGCGGGTCATGCCGAGGGGATCGTGACGGTCAATGCCAAGGATTTCCCGCGCCATACTCTGGCGGAAGAAGGGCTGACGCGGATTGGCCCGGATGAGCTGCTTTATGATCTTTGGTTGAAAGATCCCGAGGGGATCGAGGCTGTGGGACAGGCGGTTCTGGCTGAAGCCAATCGCCTGTCGGGCGAGGTCTGGGAGATGCGCGCCCTGTTGAAAAAGGCGCGACTGCCCCGGATTGCCAAGGCCTTGGGGTGAGTGACACGTAAAGGGCGGCGTCCGGTCTGACGGGGGGGACGCGAAGCGCCCGCCCCGTGGGGGACGGGACGGGCGCTGCCCGGCCTTGCGTCCGGGCGAAACGGCGCCTCAATCCTCCCGCAAAATCTCCGCTGCAATCTCGAACGAGCGCAACCGCGCGGCGTGATCGTGGATCTGGCCGGTCAGGATGACCTCATCCGGCTGATAGGTCTCGATCAGGCGATGAAGATCAGCGCGCACGGTTTCCTTGGAGCCCACCGCAGAGATGCTCAGCGCCTGATTGACGCCCGCGAGGATGTCCGGCGCCAGTACCGCGTTGATATCGTCAACCGGCGCGGGCAGCTTGCCGGGGGTGCCGAGGCGCAGCCGGGCAAAGGCCTGCTGCATGGTGGTGCGCAGGCGGATGCCCTCGGCGTCGGTTTCGGCGGCAAAGACGTTGATCGCCAGCATGGCGCGCGGCTCGGACAGGGTCTCCGAAGGGCGGAACTGGCGGCGATAGACCTCAAAGGCCTGCTCCAAAGCCTGCGGCGCGAAATGCGAGGCAAAGGCATAAGGCAGCCCCAGCATGGCGGCGAGCTGTGCGCCGTAAAGGCTGGAGCCGAGCATCCAGACCGGCACATGGGTGCCCTCGCCGGGAATGGCGCGCAAATTGCTGCCCTCCACCCGGGGGCCAAAGAAGGCGATCAACTCTTGCACGTCCTGCGGAAAACGGTCGCCCGCCTCCTGCAACCCGCGCCGCATCGCCCGCATCGCCGCCATATCGGTGCCAGGCGCGCGGCCAAGGCCGAGGTCGATGCGGGGGCCGTGGATCTCGGCCAGAGTACCAAAAGCTTCGGCGACCATATAGGGCGCGTGGTTGGGCAGCATGATGCCGCCGGCGCCAACCCGAATGGTCGAGGTGGCCTGCGCGATATGGCCGATCATCACCGCCGTCGCCGCGCTGGCGATGCCGGGCATGTTGTGATGCTCCGCCAGCCAATAGCGGTGATAGCCCCAGCCCTCGGCGTGGCGGGCGAGATCGGCGCTATTCTGCAAGGCCTGCGCCGTGGCGGAGCCCTCCGGGACGGGGGCGAGATCGAGGACGGAATAGCGCATGAACCTTCTCCTTGCTGGAGGGTTTACCTGTGGCTTCCGGCGGTGAAGTTCAAGGGGGCGGGGCGAGAAACCCGCGTCTCGTGCGCGAGAGGTCAGTCGGTGCCCCATTTCGCCTCAAGCCGCTCGAGCGCGGCGATGCGCTCCTCTGTCTTGGGGTGGCTCATCAACCAGGCGGGCGCCATGCCGGCGCGGGATTGGGTCAGGGCCTCAAGCTTGGTGAACAGGCTCTTTTGCGGGGCGATGCCGATCCCGGCCTTGGCGAGGAGGGCGGCGGCATATTCGTCCGCCTCATATTCATCGCCGCGCGACAGGCGGGCGGCCAGAAGCGAGGTCAGCATATTGGCGATCCACGCGCCAACGAAGGGGATATAGCGGCCCAGAACCATCATCAGCACAGTGCGCAGGGCATTTTGGCCAGAGAAATCCACCATGCGTTTCTTGGCATGTCCCAGCGCCACATGGCCAAGCTCATGGGCGATGACGGAGGCCAGCTCCTCCGCCGTGACCTCGCCCGACTGGAATTTGCGGTAAAATCCGCGGGTGATGAAGATGCGCCCATCCGGGGCGGCGAGACCGTTCACCGGGTCGATCTCGTAGATATAGACCGGGATGCGCGGCAGGCCGAGGGCGGCGGCGAGCCGATCGGTCAGCCGTTTCAGATGCGGGTCGGCCAGCTCGGTCGAGCGGGCGTCAAGTTCGCGATGGGTGCGCCAGACCGAGAGGCGGTACATCACGAGGCCATAGAGGACGGCAAGAAGGATCGGGGTAAATCTCAGCATCCCCAAGATATGGGCGGAATAAAGCGCGCGGGCAAGCGGGCTGCGGAATTCACACCCTGCGGCAAAGGGCGCGTGTTAGGCTCCGCCTCAGACCCGGGCGATGGAGGGCATGGGATGGTGACGGTATTGGTGGGCACGACGAAGGGCGCGTTCCTGATCGAAGGTGGTGCTGCGCGCGAGGGCTGGCAGGTGCGCGGGCCGTTTTGCGACGGCTGGGTGATCAACCACGTGAAAGGCGACCCCGAGACTGGGCATCTTTGGGCCGGCGGCGGTGGCGATTGGACCGGGGCGGGGATCTGGCGCTCCCGCGATGGAGGCGAGAGCTGGCAGGTGGCGCGCCTGACCCGTGGCACGATGGATGACTGGGCGGAAAAGGACGAAGACTTCGCCAAGATGGTGGGCTGGACGCCAGAAATGCTGCCCTTTGGGTCGGACTTCCAGCAGATCTGGTCGCTCGGCATCGGCGCGGATGCGCTTTATGCGGGGACGAAGCCAGCGAACCTGTTGAAAAGTCTGGATGGCGGCGAAAGCTGGCAGCGGGTGGAGGGGCTGACCAACCACCCCTCAGCCGGAAGCTGGACGCCGGGCGGCGCGGGGCTGGTGCTGCATACGATCCTGACCGATTCTGAGCGCCCCGGCCATCTGTGGTGTGGGATTTCCGCCGCCGGGGTCTTTGCCAGCGAGGACGGGGGCGAGACCTGGGAGCGGCGCAATCGGCTCTCCAATGCGGAGGCCTGCGCTCATCACGATCACCCCGCCGCGCCACGCGATGGCGAGCTTGGGCATTGCGTGCACAATATGATGCGGGCCCCGGGTGGCGGCGAGGTGATCTATCAGCAGAACCACCACGGGGTTTGGCGCTCGCCCGATGGGGGGCGCAGCTGGGAGGATATCACGGCGGGGCTGCCCTCGACCTTTGGCTTTCCGATCCAGGTACATCCGTGTGATCCCAATACGCTCTGGACGCTGCCGCTAAATGGAGACAGCCAGGGGCGGTTTCCGCCCGATGCGGCGGCGGCGGTCTGGCGGTCGCGGGATGGGGGGCAAAGTTGGCAGGCGTGCCGCGAGGGGCTGCCGCAGGTGGCTTGCTTTTTCACCGTGTTGCGGCAGGCGATGGCGGGCGATGCCCAAGACCCTGCGGGGGTCTATTTCGGCACCAACTCGGGCTCGATCTTTGCCTCGGTCGATGAGGGCGACAGCTGGGTCGAGATTGCGCGGCATCTGCCAACGGTGCTGGCGGTCGAGGTGCTGGACTGCGCCTGAGGTCACGGTGCAGCGGTTGTTAAACGGGCGCAGCCCTGCGGGCCGCGACAGGTTATTTAAGGAGGCCGCTGCGCGGCGTGCATCTGCATTGGAGGTTTTGCGCTGCGCTTCGCGCAGCGCGGTGGGGCGTGGCCGCGCCTTTGGCGCGGCAACGCCCGGCCCAACGCTTTTGGGGGTGGCTTTGCCGCACCCATAAAGGGGCGGGAGCCCCCCCGTCGCACGTCAGGGCAATAGGTCAGCGCAGCTGACCTGTTGTTTCGCGTGCGAAACAATGGGGCAGAAGGGGTGATACTTTTTGTGGGGCGGCTCAGACATCAGCCTACCGGATGCGGGTTGCCGCATCGGCGTTCGCTTAGGTCACTGAATCCTAATGAAATTTACCGCGTCAACTGACGCATTCCGCGCTCCAAGCCATCCAGCGTCATCGGCACCATGCGATCCTCAAAAATCTCGCGGATCATCTGGATAGAATGGGTATAGCTCCAGTGCTTCTCCGGCAGCGGGTTGATCCAGAGGTTTGCGCCCCAGTGCGCCCTTGCGCGCTCCAACCAGACCTGACCGGCCTCGGCGTTCCAATGCTCATTGGCGCCGCCCGCATAGGCAATCTCATAGGGGCTCATTGAGGCATCGCCCACAAAGATACATTTGTAATCCGGCCCATAGGTCCGCAGCACCTCGTGGGTCGGGGTCTGCGCGTCCCAGCGGCGGCGGTTGTCGCGCCAGACCCCTTCGTAGAGGCAATTGTGGAAGTAAAAATACTCCAGATGTTTGAACTCGGAGCGCGCGGCGGAGAACAGCTCCTCCACCACCTTGATATGCGGGTCCATCGAGCCGCCCACGTCGAGAAACAGCAGAACCTTCACGGCGTTGTGGCGCTCGGGCCGCGTTTTCACATCGAGGTAGCCGTGCTCGGCGGTGGCGCGGATGGTGCCGTCGAGGTCGAGCTCTTCGGCTGCCCCTTCGCGCACCCAGCGCCGCAGGCGTTTTAGGGCGACCTTGATGTTGCGGGTGCCAAGCTCAACCTCACCGTCGAGGTTCTTGAATTCGCGCTTGTCCCAGACCTTGACCGCGCGTTGGTGGCGGCTTTCCTTTTGGCCGATCCGCACCCCTTCGGGATTGTAGCCATAGGCGCCAAAGGGCGAGGTGCCAGCGGTGCCGATCCATTTGTTGCCGCCCTGATGGCGACCTTGCTGCTCCTTCAGGCGCTGTTGCAGGGTCTCCATCAGCTTGTCAAAGCCACCCAGAGCCTCGATCTCGGCGCGTTCTTCCGCGCTGAGGTGCTTTTCCGCCATCTTGCGCAGCCACTCTTCGGGGATGTCGACCGCCTCCATCACAGCCGAAGCCGGGATCTGGTCGAGCCCTTCAAAGGTCGCGGCAAAGGCGCGGTCGAATTTGTCGAGGTTGCGCTCGTCCTTCACCATCACCACACGGGCGAGATAGTAGAAGGCCTCCACGTCATAGGTGACAAGTCCGGCCTTCAGCCCCTCAAGAAAGGCGAGATATTCGCGCAGGGAGACCGGCACGGCGGCGGCGCGGAGATTCTCAAAGAAGGGTTGGAACATCGGGGCCTCCTGACGGTGCGACCTGCGCGCCGCCGCTTCAGATCAGGAGACGGTGCGCGAGGGTGGTGACGAGCAGCCCCAACATACCAAAGATGATCGCGTAGACAGCCCCGTATTGCAGCATATCCGCAGTGTTGCCGCCACGTTTGCGGGCGGAGAAGGCGCCATAGGCGGCGCCGGCGATCAGGGCGAGGATGACGATCATGTGCTGACTTCCGGATTGTGTTGAGGCCCCCGGCACGCTGGATGCGGGCAAGGACAGGCCAGTCTATAGCGCGACTGCGCCCAAGGTGCAAAGGTCAGCGCAACAGGCCGCCACCGACTGCGGCAACCTCACGCAGTCGGGTTTCCACCGTGGCCTCGGTGCCGATGCCATAAAGTGCCCAACCTAAGCTTTCGGACCGGAGCGCAGCGGCCTCGCGGGGGAGGCCACGGAGGTCGGCCAGATGGGACTTCTGCGTCAGAAGCGTCGACAGAAGGGCTGCATTCTGGCCGGTGCGCGCGGCGGGCAGGGCGGCGGCGATCAACTGGTCGGCGCGCTCCAACTGGCCTGCATTCAACGCATAGGTCGCAAGGCGCGATTGGATCAGGGCGCGCATGTCCGCGTGATCCGGACCGGTGTTCAAATACTTGAGCGCCGTGCGGAAATGCGCCTGCGCCAAGGTGCCATTGCGGCCCTGTTCCGCACGGCCCACGAGGAAATGCGCAAAGGCGCGGCGGTGATCGCTCCAGCCGTAGTCGCGCGCCATCCGGGCCACCTCATGCGCGGCGCGGGTGCGGCTCGCGTCAGAGGCATGGGGGCCAAGCGCGTGTTCCACCGCCTTGATCCAGACGCGCGGTGTTTCGGGCAGCGGCGCAGGCGCGCGGCGTTCGCCAGCCGGATTGAGGCGGGCAAAGAGGGCGGGCAGGCGGGCGGCGACCTCAGCCTTGGTCATGCCCGTCTTCAGGGAGGCATCATAGGTCGCGCGCAGCATCAGCATGTCAAAGCCGGTGAGGATCGAATGCACGTTGTCGTCGTTGAAGACGGAATCGGGCAGGCGATAGAGATCGTTCAGCGGGCCGACGGCCTGTGCGAGCTCTTCATGCAGGCAATCGCGCAGCTCTTGCGGGCTGACATCATTGGGCACGAAGATCGCGAGGCGGGTGCGGCTGCGCAGGGCTTTCCAATCGGTCTGCGGCGCGCGGCGAAGCTTGCGGTATTCCTCGAGCGAGCTGACGTTGGGCACCACAAAGCAAGCCGCGTCGGGCAGGATGCGTTGGATGCGGTCGCGGTGCACGGCCTCGATCGTGATGGCCGAGGGGCTGCCCGCAGGCATCAGGCGGATGTTGACGCCGCCCTCTTTGCGCAGGCGGGACAGGAGGGCGTCCAGATCGGGACGCAGAGTCGGGGTCGGCGCCCCGGTCAAGGCCACGCCAATCGGCCCTTCAAAACGGGTGAAGACGGGTAGCTCGCTGCCGCCCTCCAGCCGGAAATGCAGGTCGAGAAAATCGCGGATCATATCCGCATTGGCGCGTTGCGGCGGTGTCGCAGCGCGGGTCGGAAAGGTGCGGATCGGGGGCAGGGTGACCGCGACCGAGGCCGCTGCACGACTGGCAGGCGGTGGGTTGGGCGTACAGGCGGCAAGCCCTGCGAGGGCGAGGCCCATCGCAATTATTAAGGGCGCGCCGCACCAGCGCGAAATGGAAACCTCGGGAAACACTGTCTTTGTCACACGCGCCTGTCCTGCAAAGCCATCGCCAAACGCGGGCTCGGGCAGAGCATACCGCATCGCCGCGAGATTGCCGCAAGAAATTGAAACGCCACGTTAAAGCGCGGCTTTCATGTCGCAATGGTTCAAGCTACGCCGACCTGCGCTGAGGGCGCAGCCTGCGCGCCCCCGCTCAAGGCCCGCTCAGCGACCCCGGCGCGCCATAAAGGCGAGGCGCTCAAAGAGATGCACGTCCTGTTCGTTTTTCAGCAGCGCGCCATGCAATTTCGGCAGGGCGTTGGCGCCGTCGCGCTTCAGGTCCTCGGGCGTCAGATCCTCGGCCAACAGGAGCTTGAGCCAGTCAATCACCTCTGAGGTCGACGGTTTCTTCTTCAACCCCTGCGTGTCGCGGATCTCGTAGAACTGGGTCAGCGCGGCGGTCAGCAGATCGGGTTTGATATTGGGGTGATGCACCTCGACGATCTTTTTCATCGTCTCGGCATCGGGGAAGCGAATGTAGTGGAAGAAGCAGCGGCGCAGGAAGGCGTCCGGCAGTTCTTTTTCGTTGTTCGACGTGATGATCATCACCGGGCGGTGGCGCGCCTTGATGGTCTCGCCCGTCTCGTAGACGTGAAACTCCATCTTATCGAGCTCTTGCAGCAGGTCGTTCGGAAACTCGATATCGGCCTTGTCGATCTCGTCGATCAGCAAAACAACCTTTTCATCGGCCTCGAAGGCCTCCCAAAGTTTGCCCTTCTTGATGTAGTTCTTCACATCATGCACGCGCTCTTCGCCCAGTTGGCTGTCGCGCAGGCGGGAGACCGCATCGTATTCATAGAGACCCTGCTGGGCGCGGGTGGTGGATTTCACATTCCACTCGATCATGCGCAGACCCAAGGCGTCGGCGACCTGCTTCGCGAGCTCGGTTTTGCCGGTGCCGGGCTCGCCCTTGACCAGAAGCGGACGCTCCAGCGTGACGGCGGCATTCACCGCGACTTTCAGGTCTTCGGTGGCCACATAGTCCTTAGTGCCCTGAAACTGCATGAACTCTTCTCCTGGTTGCGTCAAAAATCAGGCGATCCGCGTGGGACGGCCCCGGTTTAATCACAGGGGTGATGCATTGTGTAGTGACATTCGCGCCGCAGGGGATTAAACGCTGCGGCATGGGGGAGCCAAGATGCTTGGAAAACAAGATGTGACCAAGACGATGGGCCAGACCGAAGGAGCCGAAATGAAGCAGGACGTGTTTCTGCCGGAGGACTATAGCCCGGCCGAAGACGAGCCGTTTATGAACGAACGGCAGTTGGAATATTTTCGTCGCAAGTTATTGAATTGGAAGGCCGATCTGCTGGATGACAGCCGCGACACGATCGAAGGTCTTCAGGAAAATACACGCAACATTCCCGACGTAGCAGATCGCGCCAGTGAAGAGACCGACCGGGCTCTGGAGCTGCGCACCCGTGATCGTCAGCGCAAGCTTGTCGCCAAAATCGATGCCGCCATCCGCCGCATCGACGAAGGTGAGTACGGCTATTGCGATGTGACGGGCGAGCCGATTTCGCTGAAGCGTCTGGATGCGCGTCCCATCGCGACCATGAGCCTTGAGGCGCAAGAGCGTCACGAGCGCCGCGAGCGGGTTCACCGCGACGACTAAAAGGCATGGCCCTTCGGGGCCGCCTTTGCCGGAGGAGGTCTCCGGCCCTGCGAGACTGCGCCTTGCGGTCTTGGTGGCCCGGACCTCCCCACATCTTTCCTTTGCCAAATGCTGATCGTAGCTGAGTAAAAAACTCGGCCAATCCACAGGTTTCTGTCGCGTCGGGCCTTTTGCTCCGGCGCTTTTTTGTTATGAGCTTTTGGTCAAGGGACGCCTGGGGGCTGAACTGGTCAGGCAAAGGGCTGATGAAGCTAAAAGATATCAGGATAACGGTGATTGGGGCCGGGATCGGCGGATTGGCAGCAGCCTATCTGCTGCGTCAGCGTGGCGCGCAGGTGACCGTGCTGGAGCAGGCGGAAGAGATCTCCGAGGTGGGCGCAGGCCTGCAGGTGACCCCCAATGGCGTCGCCGTGCTAAAGGCGATGGGGCTTGCGGATGATCTGGCCTGGTGTTCGCAGCGGGCCCGTGCCGTGGTGCTGCGCCATCACGCCGAGGGGCGCGAGGTGCTGCGGCTCGATCTTGACCAATATGCCGGGGACCTGCGCTATTATTTTGTGCATCGAGCTGACCTGATCAACCTGCTGGCGGATGCGGTGCGGCGGTCTGGCGTGCAGGTGCGGCTGTTGCAAAAGGTCAGCACCGTTGTGCCGGGGGCGCGGCCCAAGATCCATCTGGCCAATGGGGCGTCCTGTTGTGCGGATCTGGTGATCGGCGCCGATGGGCTGCACTCACGGGTGCGGCCAGCCTTGAACCCGGTCTCCGCGCCGCGCTTCACAGGGCAGGTGGCTTGGCGGGCGACGGTTCCCAATGACCTTGATCTGCTCGCCGAGGCGCAGGTCTTCATGGGGCCGGGGCGGCATCTGGTGACCTATCCGCTGAAGGATGGGTCGATGATGAACCTGGTCGCCGCGCAGGAACGGAAAAGCTGGGCCGAGGAAAGCTGGAGCCTCGGGGACGATCCGGCCAATCTGCGCGAGGCCTTTGCAGGCTTTGGCGGCGTCGCCGGAGAACTGCTGGAGCGGGTCGAAGAGGTGAAGCTTTGGGGCCTGTTCCGCCATCCGGTCGCAGAGGTCTGGGGCCGAGACGGGGTGGCGCTCTTGGGGGATGCGGCGCATCCAACGCTGCCCTTCATGGCGCAGGGGGCCAATATGGCGCTGGAAGACGCTTACGCTCTGGCCGATTGTCTGGAGCGCTCGGACACGGCAGAGTCGGCGATGGCTGCCTATCAGGCGCGGCGTCGCGCGCGGGCAGCAAAGGTGG
The DNA here is from genome assembly GCA_048263945.1 of Epibacterium sp. Taxonomy (GTDB): domain Bacteria; phylum Pseudomonadota; class Alphaproteobacteria; order Rhodobacterales; family Rhodobacteraceae; genus Epibacterium. The sequence continues at coordinate 395,760 of JBLXDQ010000001.1, forward strand.
TCGAGGCGGCCAATGGCAATGCCTGGAAATATCACCTGAGGGCGCCGCTCAGCTGGCCTGCGCATCAGGTGTTGCGTTTGGCGGGCGCCTTTGCGCCGCAGCGGATGGTGAGCCAGTTCGACTGGATCTACCGCCACGACGAAACATCCGTCTGATATTATCCATAGGATTGGCGAATGAGAGGTTTCGCTTCGGGCTTTGCCCGAAGCGACCGGTGCCGCGCGTGCCCCTTCGGGGCCCCCGCCGCGCCATCGCCAACTGGACTGGGTGGGTTTGAAAAAGGCGCCGGGGAAGGGCGGGGGCCCCCCCCTCGTTCTTGATAAAACGAGCGACGGGCGCTGCGGTTAAAGGTCGAGATCAACCCAGATCGGCACGTGATCCGACGGCTTTTCGCGTCCCCGAATATCCTTGTCGATCTGGCAATCGCGCAAGAGATCGGCGGCCTGTGGGGTGAGAAGAAAATGGTCGATCCGGATCCCGTCGTCGCGGTTCCAAGCACCGGCCTGATAGTCCCAGAAACTGTAGTGGCCGGGGCCACGGGTGCGTGCGCGGAAGGCCTCGGTAAAGCCGAGGTTCACGATCCGCTGAAAGGCGGCGCGACTTTCGGGGCGGTGCAGCGCATCCTCGCGCCAAGCCTCTGGGCGCTTGGCGTCCTCGGCCTGCGGGATGATGTTGTAATCGCCTGCCATCAGAGCGGGCATTTCCTCTGCCATCAGATCAGCGGCGCGGGCTTTGAGGCGCTCCATCCAACCGAGCTTGTAGGCGTATTTGCCGCCCTCGACGGGCGCGCCGGCCTCGGTGAGTTCCACCGGGTTGCCGTTCGGCAGGTAGAGACCGCAGACCCGCAGCGCCTGATTGCCGACCACTGTTGCCTCGATCCAGCGCGCCTGTTCGTCGCTGTCATCACCAGGCAGGCCGCGTTGCACATCCTCCAGCGGCAGTTTCGACAGGATCGCCACGCCGTTAAAGCTCTTCTGGCCGTGGGTTTCGACGTTATAGCCGCGCTCCTCAAAGAGCTCGCGCGGGAAGGCTTCGTCCACCGACTTGATCTCTTGCAACACAACCACGTCAGGCTGCGCCTCATCCAGCCAATCACAGAGCGCGGTGACGCGGGCCTTGATGCCGTTGATGTTGAAACTGGCGATCTTCATGTCGGTCTCCGTCGTGAGAGGGCTGCGCTTGGATGATCTATCGCCCATTCCGGCCCCGCCCGCAAGCAAGCGAGAGATTCGCGCGAGGCGAAGCGTTTACCCAAGCCGTCCGCCTTGAGTGCCGCGCATTCTCCGGTGCCACCTTAGGGTTGCATAGGGCGGCTTTGCGGAAATGGGCGTGTGGGTAAGTTTGTGGAAATGTTGTGTGTAATTAAAATTGATTTTTCAATATCAATTAATTGTTAATATAAATTAATGTAAGGTTTATTGGTAAAAATTGGAGATCGCAATTTATCTTCTTGAAATAAATTTAGGACGTGGCAAATTTTGATTATTGAATTAATCAGACAGGGAGAAATGTCATGGTTGCACTGAAGAAAACTCAACTTGAGGTGGGTCTTTCGGTTGAAGCGGGCGCTGCTTTTGCTGGCGAGAATGTGGGTCTGTTCAGCTCCACTTGTCTGGGTGGCGAACATGCCGGGCAGGGCGTAATGCTCTATAGTTCCACATGTATTTCCAAAGGTGCTGCAGATCTCCATGGGGGTGACGCAACGCAGATGGTCTCTTCCACCTGCCTTGAGCGCCTCTGATCCAGAGCGTTTGTCGATTGGGGCAGGATCTGCGGTCCTGCCTCAATCGAAATTCAATTATTGTTTATAAGCGATTGGAGGGCCCATGGGTCAGGTTGTTTCCTTTGCTTTTGCGCAGCAGCGCAAATCCATGTCCAATCTACCGGTCTTGATTGAGAGCTTTAGCGCCTTTCGGAAGGATCGTCTTGATGTTCTGTGGCTCAAGGAAAATGCAGAGCTGCTGAATGTTTTAGAAACCAGTGGTTGCAATGTTGGATCGGCGGTATTGGAACCCTTGGTTCCATTCTACGAGGGAAGCCTGCGGCACCTGCATTTCTTCCGTCAGTATTATCGTTTCATTCTATCGATTTGCCTCGATCTGGAGGATCTGGGACTGCCCGGTCAGCGCGCCGAGATGATGGCGGGTTGGGTTGCGGATCAGGGGATTGCCGAGGCGGAATTGTCCGACCTGCAACGGGCCGAAGCGCGCCGGTTGTTGGCGCGGCGCGGGGTTGAGTCGCGAGGGGAGGCAGGCCTGAATGACCGTTTGCGCGCCTTCATGCGGCAGAGCCGGAGCTTCGCTGTTCCCAATCGCAAGGCGGCGTATGAGCTGACGCATGTGGTGTTCTACCTCACCGAATATGGCCGCCATCCGCTGTGCTTGGACGACGAAGAGCGGATGAGTTTGACCTTTGCGGGCCTCGTCGCGTTCTTGGATCAAGACGCTGATTTGCTGTCGGAAATTTGCATCGCACTGCGCTTTTGCGACGAGCAGCCGCCGCAGCTTTGGCAAGATTGGTTGGCCCAGCAGACTGCCGGGTTTTCCCTGCGTCCGACCCAAGGGCGGGTGGGCGCTGATGACTACCACACGTATTTTATGTGCAACTGGTTTCAACTTCTGGTTGGACGGAGCGGGTTTTCTGAGTCATCCTCGCAAGGGTCAGTTGTGATTGAAGGGGCACGTTGCCCCAGTGCGTTGCGAGGTATGTCGATGGCCTTATACACACTGTTGGATCGGTCGCCGGGGGATTGGACGCGGGTGCGTGCGCCACTCTCCCAAGCGTTGAGCGAGACGGATGCAGAGGTCTTGGGGCAGGTCGAGGACAGTACACCTCATTTCGAAGCGTTCTTTGAGACCTTCGCCCGGTTCGGTCAGGTGGGTCACGCATGAGCCCGCTTAGTTCCGGTGTCCTCTCTGTTTTGATCTATACTGGCCTGATCGCCGCGGCGGATGGGATCACTAAGCTGATGGCGTCGAGCTTTGCCTCCGCGCAGCTGTTCGCCATGTCGGGGCTGCTGATCGCGGGGTTTTGCGCCACCGCCAGCCGTCTGCGGCCGCAGTTGGGCGGGCTGAAAACGACCTGTCCAAAGGCGATGACCGTGCGGTCTGTGGCGACGGTGCTGGCCTGTACCTGCTTTTACTACGCGTTCCGGTTCCTGGCTTTTGCGGAGGTCTTTGTCTTTGTCGCGATGATGCCGGTGATGGCGGCGCTGATGTCTGGTCTGATCCTGAAGGAGCGGATCCGCCCCGTGGTCTGGCTGGCGATTGGTCTTGGCGGCGTTGGGCTGTTGGTGATGCAACCGGATATCGCCGTTGGTGGCCTGAAGGGGTCTGCCTTGGCGCTGGGGGGCGTCGCCTTTGGCACGCTGTCGATTGTCGTTGCGCGCTACATCAGCCGCTATGAGACCAACCTGCTGGCGCAGGTGTGCTATCCGAACCTGATGCTTGGTACCGTGATGCTCTGTGTGCTGCCCTTTGTCTGGCAGCCGATGGGGGCCTCGGATCTGGGCTGGGTGGCGGTTTACGCGGTGGTGCTGTTTGGGGCGCGTTGGCTCTTGGTGGCGGCCTTGCGCCATTTGCCTGCTTGGACGGTGACACCGATGCTGAACTTGCAGTTCGTGTGGATGACGCTGATCGGGCTCTTTGCTTTTGGCGAGGTCCCGGCGTTGAGCACCTTCCTTGGGATGGCTGTGGTGGCCGCGTCGAGCCTGTTTCTGGTCTGGGATCAGGTGCAGGAGGTGCGTCCTATCGCGTTATCGCGCAAATCTCCGCGCGAGGTGCCGAGGGTGGATCACATCCTCTCGGGGCAGCGGGGGCGGCCGATGCCGCGCAGTCTGGTGGAGATTGATCTGATGCGCCCCACTCAAGCCTGGCGCGCAGGGCGCTAGTAACAATAAACGAGGAACAACAAAAAAGCCCCGGTGACGTGCCGGGGCTTTGATATTTGGAGCGATAGATGCGCTTACATCGAAAACGATGTTCCGCAGCCACAGCTGGAGGTGGCGTTCGGGTTGTCGATGGTGAAGCGCGCGCCGATCAGCTCTTCTGTGAAATCGATAGTGGCGTTTTCCAGAAATGGCAGCGACACCTCATCGACCACAACGCGCTCTCCCTGACCTTCGAGCACGAGGTCATCGGATTTCGGCGCGTCCAGAGCGATCTCATATTGAAAGCCGGAACAGCCGCCGCCCTCGACGGCGATACGCAGAGCTTGGCCCTGCGCGGCGGCCCCGATCTCGGCCAGCCGTTCAAAGGCGCGCGCGGTCACTTTAGGGGGCAAGTTCATAGGGGTTTTCTCCGATGGCGTGTTGCAGCGTGTGTATAAATATAGAATGGTGCGGCCGAGGCGACAAGATTTGCCAAGGAATATAACATGTACGCGCCCTATGCCACCATGCCCGACCTTTCGCGCGGGCGTCAGGTTCCCGAAGAAGAGAGCAGCTTTCGCTCGCCCTTTCAGCGGGACCGGGATCGGATCATCCACGCCAGCGCCTTTCGCCGCTTGAAGCACAAGACGCAGGTCTTTGTGGAGCATGAGGGCGACAATTACCGCACGCGGCTGACCCATTCCATTGAAGTCGCTCAGGTGGGACGCACGATCGCCGGAGCCTTGGGGCTGAACCAAGAGCTGACCGAGGCGGTGGCGCTGGCGCATGACCTTGGTCACACGCCCTTTGGCCATACCGGCGAGGATGCGCTGCACGAGGTGATGGCGCCCTATGGTGGGTTTGATCACAACGCGCAGGCGCTCCGGATCGTGATGATGCTGGAAAAGCATTATGCGGAGTTCGACGGGCTCAACCTGACGTGGGAGACGCTGGAGGCGATTGCCAAGCACAACGGTCCGGTGGTGGGCGAGCTGCCTTGGGCGCTGCAGGCCTGCAACCAGAAGATTGACCTTGAGCTGCACACTTTTGCCAGTGCCGAGGCACAGGTCGCCGCGATTTCTGACGATGTGGCCTATAACAACCACGATCTGCACGATGGGTTGCGGGCTGGCTTGTTCAGCGATGATGACATCTGTGGCCTGTCGTTGATTGGTCCGTCCTACGCGGCGGTGGATGCGAAATACCCGGGGCTGGATGCCAACCGACGCCGCCACGAAGCGCTGCGCCGGGTCTTTGGCGTGATGGTGAGCGATGTGATCGACACGTCGCGCGCCAAATTGGCGGCCTCTGGGGCTCAATCGGTCGAAGACATCCGGGCGCTTGACCATTCGGTGGTCACGTTCTCCGATGATATCTGGCTGCAACTGAAGGAGCTGCGCGCCTTTTTGTTCACCCGCATGTATCGCGCGCCCTCGGTGATGGTTGTGCGAGAGAAGGTGGCGCATGTGGCCAAGGCGCTGTTCTCTTACTATCTGGATCACACCATGGGGATGCCGGAGCGCTGGCACGAGGAAATTCGCGCCACCAATAGCGAGGTGGAGCGCGCCCGGATCGTCTGCGACTATATCGCCGGGATGACGGATCGCTTTGCGCTGCAGCTGTATGATCGGTTGGCACTCGGCGACTAGGGGCGGGCTGTCGTCTGCTGCGCGGTGGCTGAGCGGACTGGCGTGACGACTTGGGCGGACTGGCCCTATTCATGCGTGATAAAATAGGGCAGAAGGGTGAGTACTGTACAGGACTGCCCATATGCCGAAATTCACCGTCACGTTCCAAGATGCACCCGAAGTCGCCGCCCTGCGCCGGGACCCCGCGCGGCGCGCGGCGCATATTGCGTTTGTGCGGGGCGAGGCGGGATTGCAGATTGGTGGCGTCTTGGCGATGCGTCCGATGCAGGACTTCCCCGGCGCCATCTGGACGGTTGAGGCCGCAAGCCGTGGGGATGTGATGCGCCTTTTACAACGTGATCCCTATTTCGTTGCCGGGCTGCGGCACCCGGATATCCGCGAGGAAGGCGGCCAAAGTGCCGTCTCCGGGTTGGTTTTCTGATCGCTTAAGCGGGGCAACCGCTTCTCCGGTTGACCCTGAGCGCGCCCCTCGGTATCCGCTGGGGCTGATACCTATGGGACGCCAGACATGAACCTCTTTACCGATATCCGTACGCTTGTGATCGACAGCCTTGCGGCCATGACGGCCGAAGGGGCCCTGCCCGAGGGGCTCGACTTCGCCAATGTGGCCGTTGAACCGCCCCGAGATGCAGCCCATGGCGACATGGCGACCAATGCGGCGATGGTTCTGGCAAAGCCGGCCAAGCTGAAGCCCCGCGACATTGCCGAGGCGCTGGCTGCCAAGCTGGCTGCGGATGCGCGCGTCTCCTCTGCCGAGGTGGCTGGGCCGGGCTTTTTGAACCTGCGGCTGGAAACCTCTGTCTGGCAGGCCGTGCCGGGGCTGGTGCTGTCCGAGGGTGAGGATTTTGGCCGCTCCGATCTGGGGCAGGGCAAAAAGGTCAACGTCGAGTATGTCTCGGCCAACCCGACGGGCCCGCTGCATGTCGGCCACACCCGGGGTGCGGTCTTTGGCGATGCGCTGGCGAGCCTGCTGGCCTATGCCGGCTACAATGTCACCCGTGAATATTACATCAACGATGGCGGCGCACAGGTCGATGTGCTCGCACGGTCGGCTTACCTGCGGTATCTCGAAGCGCACGGTCAGGACGTGGAATTCCCCGATGGCACCTATCCGGGCGAATACCTCAAGGATGTAGGCGCGGCGCTGAAAGAGAAATTTGGCGATCAATTTGTGGACCAGCCCGAAGACGTCTGGCTGGAAGAGGTGCGCAACTTCTCCACCGATATGATGATGGACCTGATCCGCGAGGATCTGGCGTTGTTGGGCGTGAAGATGGATGTCTTCTATTCCGAAAAGTCGCTCTATGGCACCGGTCGGATTGAAGCCGCGCTGGAGAGCCTGGAGAACAAGGGCCTGATCTACGAAGGCGTGCTGGAGCCGCCGAAGGGCAAGAAGCCCGAAGATTGGGAGCCGCGCGTCCAGACCCTGTTCAAATCGACTGAACACGGCGATGATGTTGACCGCCCAGTGAAGAAATCCGATGGCGCCTGGACCTATTTCGCCCCGGACATCGCCTATCACTATGACAAGGTCACCCGTGGCTTTGACATGCTGATCGACATCTTTGGCGCGGACCACGGTGGCTATGTCAAACGGATGAAAGCCGCGGTGTCGGCCCTGTCCGATGGCACGGTGCCGCTCGACATCAAGCTGTGCCAGCTGGTGAAGCTGTTCAAGGACGGTCAGGAATTCAAAATGTCCAAACGGGCAGGGACCTTTGTGACCCTGCGCGATGTGGTGGATGCGGTGGGTGCCGATGTGACCCGCTTTATGCTGCTCACACGGAAGAACGATCAGGGCTTTGACTTCGATCTCGACAAGGCGCTGGAGCAGTCCAAGGACAACCCGGTGTTCTACGTGCAATACGCCAATGCGCGGATCCATTCGACCCTGCGCAAAGCAGGCGAGGAAGGCATCGCGACGGACGCTGCAACCCTGGGTGCTGCGGATCTCAGCCTACTTTCCAATGAAGCACAGTTGTCGGTTGCGCGAAAACTCGCCGAGTGGCCACGTCAGGTGGAAATCGCCGCACGGACCAATGAACCGCACCGGATCGCCTTTTTCCTCTATGAATTGGCCTCTGATCTGCATGGTCTGTACCACTTGGGCAAATCTGACGAAAGTTTACGATTTGTTAACAAGGGAAGCCAATCGGCAACACATGCCAATTTGGCTTTGGCGCGGTCTGTTTCCATTGTCATTTCCGCTGGTCTTGGTATCTTGGGCGTAACACCGGCGCAGGAGATGTGACACCAAAGTCACCCGAACCGCCGGTCTGAGGCAGACCAAGAGACCCGACGCACCCCTGTTCCGCTCCGTTTTGGCGGTGCAGGGCTGATGCGAAACCGGGCAGTGAGGCGGATATGGCATATTTTGCACAGGTGGGCGCCAGCGCCCCCTCTTCAAATGGCGATGACGATCGCGGAGGCTCGGCCTTCGATCCGTTTTCCTCTCATCAATATTCTCGATCTCCGGTGCAGGAGCCTCAGGCGCCTGCGGCGGAAATTTCCGTATCCGAGAGCCCCTATCCCAATTTCGGCCTCAACCCGACGCAAGCCATGGGGCAGTCTGTGCCCGTGGCGGGCTTTTCCGCGCATCAGGGCCTTGGTCAAGCACAGGGCGCCTATGGGGCCTCCGGCGCCTATGCTGCGGCAGAGGGCTATCCTGAGGCGGGATATGACGAAGTCGGCGATTACGGCGACGGCTATGCCTCGGACGAAGAAGATCTCTTTGCGCCGCAGCCCATGCAGCGTGGCGAGTTCGGCCGTGTCGCTGCAATGGTTGGTGCGGCTGCGTCCATCGCCTTGGTCGTGGGCATCGGCGTCTGGGGCTACAAGCTCATCATGCGCGACGTGTCCGGCGTACCGGTGGTCAGCGCTGTGGCAGGTCCCATGCGCGTCGCACCCGAAGAGCCGGGTGGCGAAATGGCGGATCATCAGGGGCTTGCGGTCAATGCGGTCGCCGCCAATGGCATTGCCGAGGATCCTGCAGACACCCTGCGCCTTGCGCCGCAGGCGATCACGTTGACCGATGACGACCAACCCATTCCTGCGCTGACCGAAGCGGCTGAGGCCGAAGCGGCGCTCGAAGCTGAATATGCAGCCGAGGCCTCCGATACCGCAGCGCTTGGGGCGGAATCCGAAGCCGAGGTTTCGCCGCTGGAACAGCGCAGCAATGATATCGACGCACTGGTGGCCTCGCTCACCGAAGGGGCGGTGCCGCTGGAAGACCTGCGCGAAACCTCTGCCTCCATCGTGCAGCCAGAACCGATTGACGCCTCCGCCGTGGTCGCTCCTGCGAGCGTGCCTGCGGCGATCCGCAATGCGCCCGGCGTGCGTGTCACCCAGCGCCCCAAGGTGCGCCCGGCCCGCTTTGCCCCGGCGCCGAGCCCGGAAGCCGCGAAGCCGGTTGCTCAGGTGGCGACGGTCGAAATCGCGCCGGATACGCTTGAGGTTGGCACCCGCCTTGCGCAATTGGGCGCCTATGAAAGTGCGGAAGTGGCCCGCACCGAATGGACCCGGATCAGCGCGCGGTTTGGCGAGTTTTTCAATGATAAACAGCGAGTTGTGCAGCGCGCTGAAAGCGGCGGTCGTATCTTCTACCGCCTGCGCGCGCATGGGTTCGAGGACCTGTCGGACGCGCGCCGCTTCTGCTCTGCTCTGGTGGCGGGCAATGCGGATTGTATCCCTGTGACGATGCGCTGATCCGATGCGGTTTGGTGCGACGATCCTTGACGCGACGGGTTTGCGTCTGACCGAAGATGAAAAGGCGCTGTTCCGCGAGGCAGCGCCTTTCGGCTTTATCCTCTTTGCCCGCAATATCGAGAGTGCCGATCAGGTGCGCGCGCTCTGCGATGATTTTCGCGAGGCGGCGGGGCATGACTGTCTCATCACCATCGACCAAGAGGGCGGTCGGGTGCAGCGCCTGCGCGCGCCTTTGGCGCGGGAGTGGAAACCGGCGCTGGATCATGTCGAGGCCGCTAGTGATCCGGTGCGGGCGATGTATCTGCGCGGGCGGCTGATCGCGGCGGAGCTGCGTGACCTTGGCATCGACAGCAATTGCGCGCCGGTGGCGGATGTGTCGAGCGAGGGGACGCATCCCTTCCTGCGCAACCGCTGTTATGGCAGCGACATGGCGAGCGTGGCCGCGCGGGCGCGGGCCTGTGCCTTGGGCCACCTTGACGGCGGCGTGGTGCCGGTGATGAAGCATATCCCCGGCCATGGGCGCTCGACCATGGACAGCCATCACGACCTGCCGCATGTGACCGCCTCGGCCGAGGTGCTGCGGGCGGAAGATTTCGCGGCCTTTGCGGCGCTGAAGGACCTGCCAATGGCGATGACCGCGCATCTGGTCTACGACGCTTTTGATACGCGACCGGCGACGCTCTCGCCAGTGATGATGCAGGTGATCCGCGAGGATCTGGGCTACGACGGTCTGGTGATGACCGACGATATCTCGATGAAGGCCCTGTGGGCGCCTGAGATTTTGCAGCAAGGACAGCGCCCGAGCCTGGGTGGGGGCGAAGCGCCCTCCCGGGGGGAGGGTCGGGCGCTGTCCGGCCTGCGGCCAGACGAAACAGCGCATAAGGCTGGCGTGATCGCTAGGGCCTCGCTCGACGCGGGCTGCGATGTGGCTCTCTACTGCAACGCCCCCCTTGCCGAACGCGCAGCTGTGGCCGAGGCAGCGGGACTGATGTCCGATGCCGCCCAAAGGCGCGCCGAGGCGGCGCTGGCCTGCCGCAACCCCCCTGCTGCGCTTGACTTTGACGCGGCTGAAGCGGAACTATCTGCCCTCATGGGCGGACAGGTATATGGCTGACGACAACTCGCTATTTCCAGAGGAGCTGCAGCTATCGGTCGAGGAACGCCTCGAGGCCGAGGCGCTCATTGTCGACGTCCATGGCTTTGAAGGGCCGTTGGACCTGCTGTTGACCCTGTCGCGCACCCAAAAGGTCGACCTGCGCCGCATCTCGGTCTACGAGCTGGCGCGGCAATATCTGACCTTTGTGGACCGCGCCAAGGAGTTGCGGATCGAGCTGGCCGCTGACTATCTGGTGATGGCGGCCTGGCTCGCCTACCTCAAGTCCCGCCTCTTGCTGCCGCCCGACCCCGAAGAAGACGGCCCCTCTGGCGAGGAACTGGCGGCGCATCTGGCGTTCCAGCTGGAGCGCCTGCAAGCGATGCGTGATGCGGCGGCTCGGCTGATGGGGCGCGACCAGCTGGGGCGCGATTTCTTTGCCCGCGGGCAGGGGGAGGACGTGCAGCGGATCAAGACGGTGACCTATACCGCGAACCTCCTCGATCTGATGCAGGGCTATGCCCGCATTCGCACCAAGGACGAGTTCCGTCCCTTTGTGATGGACCGTGAGAGCGTCTTCACCATGGAAGAAGCGCTAGAGCGGATGCGCAGTCTGATCGGGTTCACCGGCAGTTGGACCGATATGCTGAGCTATCTGCCCGATGGCTGGCACACGGATCCGGTCAAGCGCCGCTCCGCCACCGCCGCGACATTTGCAGCCTCGCTGCAGCTGGTCAAAGAGGGAAAGATGGAAATCCGCCAAACGGAGAATTTCGCCCCGATCCAGCTGCGCACACGGCCAGAGGACCACTGATGGAAGACCCGACACGACATCTGACCGAAGAAGAGCAGCACCCGCGCCGCCGCCAAAGCGACAGCCTGTTTGATGCGCCGCCGATGGCCGAGCAGGAGCGTATGGTAGAGGCCGTGCTGTTCGCCAGTTCCGAGCCGGTGACCGAGCGTGATCTGGTCGCGCGGATGCCGCATGGCTGCAATCCGGGCGAAGCTTTGGAGTATTTGCGCAAGCGCTACGACGGGCGCGGTGTACGGGTGGTGCAGGTGGGGGACGCCTGGGCGATGCGAACCGCCCCCGACCTCGGTTTTCTGATGCAAAAGGAAACGGTCGAGACCAAGAAACTGTCCCGCGCCGCGATCGAGACCTTGGCGATCATCGCCTATCACCAGCCGGTGACGCGGGCGGAGATTGAGGAAATCCGTGGGGTCTCCGTCTCGCGTGGCACCATCGACCAGCTTCTGGAGATGGAGTGGATCCGGCTCGGTCGGCGCAAGATGACACCGGGGCGGCCGGTGACTTTTGTTGTGACGCCGACCTTTCTTGATCACTTTGGTCTGGAGAGTGCGCGCGATCTGCCGGGGCTTAAGGAGCTGCGTGCCGCCGGTCTGTTGGAGAACCGCCCGCCGCCGGGGGCCTTTCCCATCGGTCAGGGCGACAGCGAGGACGAGCGCCGCGAAGACGATCAGGCGGAACTTTTCGAGGATTGATCCGCACTGCCCGGAAATTGCCTTACTACCCGTCTATATAAATCCTGTTGCCAGCAGGAGGGTGTCCCATGGGGTTTGACCGTATCGCACAGATGATCCTGCGCCGATTGATGCGGCGCGCCGTGACCAAGGGGATTGATCTGGGGATCAATGCGCTGGCACGTCGCAGCTCCGGCCGATCAGGCGGGGCGCGCGCTACTGAACCCTCCTCTGCGGAAGATGCAGAGCGCGCGCGTATCCGCGCGGTCAGGCAGGAACGTCGGGCGCGACGGTCGGCTCGACAGAACGGCTAGCGGTGCTGCGCCGCAGGCTAAGCGCCTCAATCGCGGCCAGCGCCGTGAGCGTTGCAGAGATCAGGACGCAGCCCAAAATCCCAAGCGCACGAAAGCCGAAACCGCCGACAAAGGGAGCGGCAAAGACGCAGAGGTAGGTCGTGGTGGAATAGATCCCCATGATCGCCCCACGCTGGCGCGGGTCCAGTGCTGTCAGGCGGGCCACCAGCAGGTTCAGCGCAAAGTGTTGGAAGATGCCCCAGCAGACCGCGAGACCCAGGAACATTGCGTAGCTGTTGCCGAGCGTGCCCATGCAGAGGTAGATCACCGTCGCAACGGCGAACACGGGCGAGGTCGCACGCGCCATTCCGATACGGTCCAAAAGGGGGTCCAGCAGGACGGCGGTGCCAAATCCCATGCCGTAAAACAGCGGCAGCAGCCCCGCTTGCCCTGTCGAGAGGCCAAGGCTGATAGTGGCGTGGGCGCCGGTGTAGGAATAGGTCACGTAAAAGCTGAGCATCAGGCCGATGGTGGCGCAAATCCCGCGCGTCATGCCGGGCACCCGCAGCGCGCTGAGCGGCGAGGTGGCCACTTGGCCCGGCTGATCAAGCCGCGCGAGCGGGGCCGACAGCAGCCAGACCAGCGCGCAGAGCCCGCCCAAAGTGCCGTAGACCATGCGCCAGCCGATGAGCTCTGCGCTCCAGGCGGCAAGGCTCACGCCAAGAACCAGCGACAGGGTCCAGCCGGTGAGGACAGCCCCAACTGTGCGCGCTTCTCGGCCCTTTGGCGAGATCACCGCCGCCATTGTGTAGATCGAAGGCAGCGCCGCGCCGCCGGCGATGCCACACAGAACCTGCGCGGCGATCAACATCATCAGCGTCGGTGCCAAGGCGCTGGCGGCAAAGCCCAACACGAGGGTCAAAAGCGCCATCCGCAACAGCTTGCCGCTGCCGATGCTGTCGCCCAGCGGGGCCAGCAATAGGGCAGCCGCTGCGACCCCCAAGCCATAGCCGCTTGACGCCCAAAGCACCTGCGTCGGCGTGGCCGACAGCGCCGCGCCCACCGGTTGCACCAAGGGGGACAACAGGAGCGCATTGGTTCCAACGATGGCAATCGCGCACATCAAAGTCGAAATGGAAATCCAAAGCGGCGGAGCGTTCACAGGCATAGGTCGTCTCGTGTTGAGTTGAACTTGGTTCGGCGGTTTGGCTTAATGGGCGAAGATTATATTGTGAAGGGACGAGGGGACCTCTCTTGGAAAAAACAGAAATCCTTCGGAAAACCAGCCGGAGCCAGCGGGGTCTGGATGCTTTGGACCGAAGAATATTAGGTGCCTTGAGCCGCGATGCGACCCAATCTTATGCCGCGATTGGCGAGGAGGTCGGCCTCTCCGCGCCGGCCGTGCACGAGCGGGTCAAACGATTGCGCGCCTCCGGGGCGATCCGAGCCACCGTAGCACAGATTGATGGGGTGCAAGTGGGCAAACCCATTCTGGCCTTTGTGCATGTGGATACGGTGGGCTGGTGCAAGTCGGTGGAGATCCGCAATCTCGAACAGTTCCCTGAGGTGGAGGAGATCCACGCGATGACCGGCGACACCGGCCTGTTGATCAAGGTGCGCGTTGCCAGCCCACCCGCGCTGGAGGGGTTGTTGTCGCAGATCTACGAGATCGAAGGGGTGCGCGGCACCCGGACCTATCTGACGCTCTCGACCATGTTGGAACGCGCGGTTCAGGCCGAAGTGACCGAGGATTTGGAATTCCTCAGCGACCGGCGTTCAGCCGAGGGGCTGGCCAGAGGATAAACCACGTTTAAGGATGGTCTTAGCTGGGCGAGCGGAAGTGTTTCGACAGTTTTAGGCCCTGACCCTGGTAGTTCGAGGCAATGCCAGCCCCATAGAGCTGCTCGGGGAGGTCGGACATGCGTTCGTAGACCAGACGGCCCACCACTTGGCCATGTTCCAGCACAAAGGGAGCCTCGTGGCAGCGCACTTCCAGCACGCCGCGAGAGCCCGCTCCCCCTGCGGCCGCGTGGCCAAAACCAGGGTCGAAGAAGCCGGCGTAATGCACCCGGAATTCGCCCACCATTGCGAGATAGGGCGCCATTTCAGCGGCATATTCGGGCGGGATATGCACGGCCTCACGGCTCACCAAAATGTAAAAGGCACCGGGGTCGAGGATGATATGGCCATTGTCGCTGCGCACCTCTTCCCAATATTCCTTGGGATCATAGGCGCCAATGCGGTCAAGGTCGATCACGCCGGTGTGCGGCTTGGCGCGGTAGCCTACGAGGTCGGTGCCCGGCAGGCGCAGGTCGACCGAGAAGCCAAGGCCGTCTTCGATCACGGCCTCACCATCCACCAGCGGAGTTTGCGCGTGTAGCGCGGCCAGCGCGGCGTCATCCAAGACGGACTGGCCGTCGCGGAACCGAATTTGGTTCAGGCGCATTCCGGGGCGGGCCAAAACAGAAAAAGAGCGCGGGCAAATCTCGGCGTAGAGAGGGCCGGTATAGCCTGCGCGGATGCGGTCAAACTCTTCGCCGCCATCGGTGATGGTACGGGTCAACAGATCCAACCGCCCGGTGGAGCTTTTGGCATTGGCGACGGCGGTGATGTTGCCCGGCAGCGCGAGCGATTCCATCAAAGGCACGACATAGACGCAGCCTTTTTCCAGCACAGCGCCGTCGGTGAGGTCGATGCGGTGCATTTCGAACTCTTCCAGCCGTTCCGCCACAGTGCGGCCCTGACCTGCGAGGAAGGATGCGCGCACGCGATAGGCGACAGTGCCCAAACGAAGATCGAGGCTAGCCGGCTGAATCTGCCCTTCGATCAGCGGTGCATCCAGCGTGATCTCCCCTTGGGCGAGCATGGTCTCAATCGTCTGGCTGGGCAAAACACCGGTCATCTGCCGCTCTCCTTTGATGCGCCGAGGACCCCGCAAGGCCTGTGCGCAGAATTCTGTCTGCTGCGGTGCTTGTCAATCCGGGCGGCACGCCTGTGGCGTTCGCGGGGGCAGAGTGTGGAAAAACCGCAGTCTTTCCAAAGGCCAAGCAGGCAGCGGATACACAAACGCCCGAGCGAAGGATCGCTCGGGCGTTTTGTTGGTCGGGCTAGCAGGACTCGAACCTGCGACCTTCCGTCCCCCAGACGGACGCGCTACCAGGCTGCGCTATAGCCCGTGAGGGTGCTTTCTACTGCTTTTTACGGCGGGAACAAGAGGCGAATTGGATTTTTTCACGCTTTCTCTCGGAGAATGCACTGTGGGGGTCGTATCGGAGGAAAACCCGAGGGGTTTAACGCGAAAGAGCGCCCGAAGGCGCCCTTTAAGCTGCAGAAAAATATGCGCTTTTTGTCAGAGGGGATCGCGATGCGACAGGGTCGCCCGCAGGTCCTGCGCGATCGCGTAGAGCGGTGCACGTGCCTCTGCCGGGAGCGCCTCTAGGGCGGCCAAGCGAGACAGCACCCCGGGATGAACCAAGGACGGTTCCTCCTCTGGTGTGTCTTCTATGGGCGTTTCGGCTGTGGGGAGGACGTCTGCCGCCTCGGGAGCCGCCGCGATGCTGGGGTCTGCCTCATCGCTTGCAGTCTCTTCGGCCTCCAAGCTGTCTTGGGCAGCTTCGTCCTCAATCGTCCCATCAAGCGCGGGGGCGTCATTTGCCATTTCGAGATCGGCATCGAGGGGCAGGTCGTCAGAGGCTGGCGCCTCTTGCGGGATGTCCTCCACCGGTGCGGACTCTTCCGCATCAAGGGCGACTGGAGCGGCCTCTTCCTCTTCGGTCACATCCAGCGGCACAGGGTCCTCGTCCGAATCGATTTCGGCGATCTGTTCCTCTGGCGTGGTGTCCTCCAGCGCCGGGTCAGCGGAGAGGTCTTCGGCGTCGAAGGGCATATCGCCTACGTCGCTCGCCGTGTCAGCCTCGGGCAGGTCGCTGGGCGACTCCATCAGGTCCGACGGCTGATCCGGATCACTTGGGAAGGCGGTCTCCCCGCTCAGCTCTGTGTCGAGGGGCAGGCCACCGTCATCTTCGACAAAATCGACTGGTTCTGACGAGGCAGCAAAGGGGTCTTCCTCTGCGGTGTCATGTTCTGCGGGATCGGGCTCTGCGGCCTCGAAAGCGGGCGAATCCGATCCAGACTGCATGTCGAGGGACATGTCAGATGAGAGCTCCGCCTCCGTGTCTATGGGCGGCGCGGGGAAAACGTCCTCGGCCTCTGAGGCCACTTCGGCGTCAGGAGCCAAAGGCGGCAGATCTGCGCCTGCGTTTTGCTCAGGCGGAGGTGTCATATCCGCAGCAGGCGGGGCCGCGAAAAAGTCGTTCTGACTCGTGCTGCCATCGGTGGCCGGGGCGGCAACCCCACCACTCCGTGCGGAAGCGCTATGCGGCGTTTCGCGAGAGGGAGCAGATGCGCTCGGCAAATCGAAGGGCATGGCGATCTGCCCGGGGTTTGCGGCTGCGGGCGCGGCGGCTGGGGCCGCCTCGGAGGTAGCGTCAAAATCTGGCGTGTCGAAGTTTTGATCGACGGCAGAGGGTGCTTCGACTTCGGGGACAGTCGCATGCATGTCCGGGGCCATTGGCGCGACATCAGGGACGGCGGTTTCCGCAGTCTCTGACGGAGGCATGGGGGATTCTGCTTCGCCTTCAGGAGAGAATGCAGCCGCGTCGTGCGCGTTGGTTGGTCCTTGCGAGGCGAAGGTTTGCGGCTCCACGGGCGTCTCGGTGCTCATCAAGGCCGGAGAGGGAGACGTCTCAACTGGGGCCGGGCTCGACTGCGGTGGGACTGAATGCTCCACCGGATGTGGTGCCGTGCCGTGATCCTGCGCCACGGGGGCGTCATGGAGGGTATCGTGGCGCGGCGCGTCGAAAGTGGCCGCGGGCGTATGTTCGATCGGTGTCTGGGCAAGCCCTTCAGGGGCCACGGGAGCGGCCAGTGGTTCAGAATGATCCGTAGCTACGGGAGCTGCGCCCGATGCTGCAGCGGCAGGGGACGCAGGCGCCTGCGTCGCGGCTGCGGGCTGCGGTGCAGGGCGCGGCGGCGCAGCGAAGGGCGGCGGTGTCGGGGGCACGGCGCGGCGCGGTTGCGGCGCGGGAGCCTCCTCGATCGGGTCGCGGTCCACAACGGGTCGGCGCGGTGCAGCCTCTTCCGGCTCAGCAGGTTTTTCCTCAACCCATTTGCTGGTGGGTTTGCTCTCGACCGGAGCCTCGATCGCCTCTTCCTCCTCGCCATCGAGCGGCTTGGAGAGGCCTTGAACGTGCTGAAGCCCATGTTCGCGCACATAGGCCTGCGCGTCCTTGATCGACAGACCCTCTTCATGCAGCAAATGCTGGATACCGCCCAAGAGCAGCATATCGGTGGGGCGATAGTAGCGCCGTCCGCCTGCGCGTTTGACCGGCTTTACCTGCGTGAACTTGCTCTCCCAAAAGCGCAGGACATGCGCCTGTATGTCCAACCACTCCGCAACTTCGCTGATTGTGCGAAAGGCGTCTGGGGACTTGGACATTGGGAAACCCTCTAAACAAAAAGGGCCGCAAAGCGGCAGGTGGATCGGCTCCGTCAAAAGACGAAGCCGCAGGTGATATGAGCGAGCTTACCTTAGGTAAGGTTTACTTCTTGTTGCCGTCCGCAACGCGGTCTTTCATCAGATGCGAGGGGCGGAAGGTCAACACGCGACGCGGCTGAATTGGAACTTCTTCGCCGGTCTTCGGGTTGCGACCCACACGGGCGGATTTGTCCCGCACGCTGAAGGTGCCGAAGGAGGAGATTTTCACCTGCTCGCCGCGCACGAGAGCGTCGGACATATGCTGCAACATGCTCTCAACCAGTTGAGCGCTTTCGTTGCGTGACAGGCCAACCTCGCGAAACACCGCTTCGCTGAGGTCCATTCGTGTAATCGTCTTCTCAGTCATAGCCATCCCCGTTGTTTTAAAAAACAATAGGGGCAGGGGAATTTCCCTGTCAATATCAATGAATTGGAAGGCGGGCTTTCGCGCGTATTACCAGCGCAAAACCACGGCACCCCAAGCAAGGCCGCCGCCGATGGCTTCGGTCACCACAAGGTCGCCCTGTTTGATCTGTCCACGGGCCGCGCCAACCGAGAGGGCAAGCGGGATGGAGGCCGCAGAGGTATTGCCGTGATCCTGCACGGTCACGACGACTTTTTCCATCGGCAGGCCCATTTTCTTGGCGGTGCCTTGGATGATGCGGATATTGGCCTGATGCGGCACGATCCAATCCACGTCCTCCGCGCTGACACCGGCGCGTTCCAGCGCGGTATTGGCGGTGGAGGCGAGTTTTTCGACGGCATGGCGGAACACCTGGTTGCCCTGCATACGCAGATGACCGGTGGATTGCGTGGAGACCCCGCCATCCACATAAAGCAGGTCCTTGTAGCGCCCGTCGGAATTGAGATCGGTGGCCAGAATGCCGCGATCATCGGAGGAGCCTGCGCCCTCTTGTGCCTCAAGCAGCAGCGCGCCAGCGCCATCGCCAAACAGCACGCAGGTGGAGCGGTCGGTCCAGTCCATGATCCGGCTGAAGGTCTCGGCCCCGATCACCAGCACGCGATCCGCTTGGCCAGAGGCGATCAACGCATTGGCGTTGGAGAGCGCATAGACAAAGCCGGCACAGACCGCCTGCACGTCAAAGGCAAAACCCTTGGTCATGCCAAGCTGGGCTTGCACCATGGTTGCGGCAGAGGGGAAGGTCAGGTCAGCGGTGGAGGTCGCGACGACGATGGCATCCACGTCATCCACGCTGCGGCCAGCCGCCTTGAGCGCGGCCTCGGCGGCGCGGGTCGCCATATTGGAGGTGGTCTCGCCTTCGGCGGCGAAGTGGCGCCGCTCGATCCCGGAGCGAGAGCGAATCCATTCGTCGGACGTATCCAGCGTGGCTTCGAATTCCGCGTTCTCTACAATGCGTTCGGGGAGGTAGTGCCCTGCGCCAATCACAACTGCGCGTCGCGTCATTCTTCTGCTGCCTTCTACTTCGTGCTCCCGGTGTCAGAATCGCCGGGACGGTCCGCCTCTGCGGACGTTGCGTCATCTTGGGCAAGCTCTACGGCGGATGCAACCCGGGCTGCAAGCTTTTCCGCAAACCCTTGTTCTGCAAGGAGGAATGCCAGCTTTACAGCGGCGGAGACCCCGGTTGCGTCGGCGCCACCGTGGGATTTCACCACTGTGCCATTGAGCCCGAGGAAGACGCCACCGTTCACCCGACGCGGGTCGATGCGTTTCGACAGGCGCGACAGGGAGGTATAGGCGAGGAGGGCGGCAAGGCGCGACAGGACGGAATATTCAAACGCATCCCGCATGGCAGAGCGCAACAGGCTGGCGGTGCCTTCGCCGGTCTTGATCGCGACGTTGCCGGTAAAGCCATCGGTCACGATCACATCGGCGATATCGCCGGGAATATCGCTGCCCTCGACAAAGCCGACGAATTCGAAATTCGCCTTCTCAGCGTTTTGGGCAATGAGGTGATAGGCCTCTTTCAGCTCCGCACGGCCCTTATGCTCTTCGGTGCCAACGTTCAGCAGGCCAACCCGAGGGCAGGGGATATTCATCGAGTTGCGGGTGTAGGAGGTGCCCATCAGGGCGTATTGCAACAGATCCTCAGCATCGGCGCGGATATCCGCCCCCACATCGAGCATCACGTTGAAGCCCTGCGGATTGCGCGAGGGCCAGAGAATCGCAATCGCCGGGCGGTTCACACCCGGCAATTTGCGCAGGCGCAGCATGGACAGGGCCATGAGCGCACCGGTGTTGCCGCAGGAGACAACCCCTGCTGCCTCTCCCGAACGCACGGCTTCGAGCGCGGACCACATGGAGGTCCCCTTGCCGTTGCGCATCACCTGGCTGGGCTTGTCTTCCATCGTGACCACGTCGCGTGCATCCCGAATCTCAACGCGGCCCTTCAGGGGTTTCCTGCGGGCAACGAGAGGTTCGAGCTGTTCGACGGGGCCGTGCAGAAGAAACCGAATATCCGGATTCTTCTGAGCAGAAAGGGCGATGCCAGCCACCACAACGGCGGGGCCGGCATCGCCACCCATGGCGTCCACCGAAATCACGGTGCGGCGGGCATTTGCCTGCGATGGAGCGGTGTTACCCGTCATGCGACTAAGAGCCTGCCCGGCATTCGTGATCCCGTTTTTGCTTAGGCTGCGTCTTCGTCGAGTTCGACTTCGTCAGCCTGAGCGACGATTTCTTTGTTGTCGTAGTGGCCGCAGGAGGGGCACACGTGGTGGGGACGACGCAGTTCACCGCAGTTCGAGCATTCGTTCGGGTTTGCAGCAACCAGTGCATCGTGCGCGCGGCGGTTGTTGCGGCGCGATTTGGATACTTTGTTCTGTTGGACAGCCATGTCTCAACCTTTGTCTAACTAGGGCCCTTTGGCGGCAGAGGCCGTCAGGCGCGTTTCATATTCCGTGTCAATCGGTCTGACTTGCGGTGTGACGTGCGTTTAGGACGCTGCCTGTCCGATGTCCAACCAAAAATTCCGATGAGCGCGCGAAAATACTGCGAATCCTCGTCGGCGCAAGCGGTTTTTTAGGAGAGCAGAGGCCCGATTGAAAGCGGGAATCTGCAAAAGCCGTTTATGCGGCACGTTTTTCTTGGTCGCACCACGCAAGCGGGCGAGTTCGCTCAGTCTTCGGAAGACTCATCTTTGGGCTTTAAGAGGTCAGCAAGTCCGGCAAAGGGGCGGGTTTCTTCGTCCCGCATCGGGGCGGTGCCCGGTTCGGCATGAAGATGCTGGCCCAAGGCAGCCCCGTCCTTGCGGGGATATTGCGGCAGGTTCAATGAAACCGACTCGGCCATGATGGCGGCCACGTCGATGACATCGCCCAAGGCTTCTGTGGTGTCATCGTCGTCCATCTCCACCTCAGCCGCATCCGGCTCTTCGAAGTTGGCAAGGAAAAGACGCTCCACCTCGGTGTCCACGCGGGTGGTCACCGGCTCTAGAGTGACGACGCAGGGCTGAACGACGGTGAAGCCGATTTTGCCTTTCAATGTCCAGTCGCGTTTGCCCCGGGCCTTGATTTCCCCCTCAAAGCGCAGCTTGCGCAGAGCGTCCACGCCGAGGTCTTGCGCCAGCGTGGCCAAGTCGCCCGCCTCCGGCACCAGCGTAAAGCGGGTCGGGCGGTTCTGAGAGAGGTCGGCAACGCGATAAGCGGCAGGATTGGGGAGATCGGAACTCACGTGGGTACTTTCATTTCTTGAACCAGAAGCCCGGTTTAGGTAATCGGGACTTCAGTCTTAATCAAGCCGAAGGGCAGGGGAAGCACATGTTTGCACGACCGAAGACCGTTAAATCCGCCCTGCGCGCCGCATTGATGCTGGGGGCGCTGGTTGTTGTGGCGGCCTGTACGGCGCAATATCGCAAACATGGCTGGATCCCCGGGCCGGAGCTGTTGAACGAAGTGGTGGTGGGCGTGGATACCCGCGACTCGGTTGCCGAGACAGTGGGGCAGCCGACCATCGACTCTCTGGTTGATGACAGTGGCTATTACTATGTGACCTCGCGGGTGAAATACTTCGGTGCACGCGAGCCGCGCGTTGTGTCGCGTGATCTGGTCGCGATCACCTTTGATGGCCGAGGCGTGGTCGATAGCGTGCAACGCTACACGCTGGAAGATGGCCGCACCATTCCGCTGGAGCGTCGCGTGACGGATTCGAGCGTGCAGGACAAAACATTCCTGCGTCAGCTGGTCGGCAACCTCGGCAACTTCAACCCCGGCAGCTTCTTGCAGCAATAAGGCTTGGGCGCGCGACAGGCGCATCACAGGCACAGAAATTCGAGGCCCGGGGGATGGAAACGTCACCCGGGTTTCACATTTTTTGTGCTAGGGGAAGACCGCTGCGGGCCGGGTCATCTAAGGGCCGGGTTGGGGCGACGTCTAACCCTCCGCGCCTGAGACAGGAGTCGAACTATGGGGTCACATCTGCGCTCTGAAACCGTCGGTGAGGGCGACGGCGTGTTACTGAGCAAAGGCCGGTATCGCGCGCGGTTGGGACGCGATGCGGCGGATATCGCCGCGGTGCAGGCCCTTCGGACGCTCTGCTTTCGCACCGCGCAGATCGACAGCGATGCGTTTGACGAGATCTGTGCGCATGTCTTGGTGGAAGACACCCGGTCGGGCGCTTTGGTCTGTTGTTTTCGCATGTTGGTGCTTGAAGGTGGGGCTGACGTCGGGCGCAGTTATTCAGCGCAGTTTTATGACCTCGAGGCGCTGCGTGGTTTTGAGGGGCGCATGGTCGAGATGGGCCGGTTTTGCATTCTGCAAGGTTGGAGCGATCCGGATATCCTGCGTCTCGCCTGGGGCGCTATGACCAGTTACGTCGACGCTGAAGGGATCGAGATGCTGTTTGGCTGTTCGTCTTTTGCGGGGACCGAGACGGCTGATTACCTTGATGCCTTTGCCATGCTGAAGCACCGCCATCTGGCGCCAAAGCGCTGGTTGCCGAGGGTGAAGGCGCCCAATGTGTTTCGCTTTGCCGCGCGGTTGCGGCGCAAACCGGATGCCAAGAAAGCGATGCTGCGGATGCCGCCCTTGCTGCGCACCTATCTGATGATGGGGGGCTGGGTCAGCGATCATGCGGTGGTCGATACCCATATGAATACGCTGCATGTGTTCACAGGGCTAGAGATCGGCGCCATCCCGCCCGCCCGCAAGCGCCTGTTGCGCGCGGTGGCTGGCTAGTCGCGAGGTCGCGCCAAGGCGCGGGGGGCTCCCGCCCGTTGCCATTGCATCAAAGATGCCACGGCGCCCGTTGGGCCCGGCGCCGCCTGACGGCGGCGCGAGTGCGCCTGCCTCACCTGTCTGCCCCCATCATGAGCCGGTTGATGCTGCCTTTCTTGCGTTCTCCACGCGCCTCAGCGCTTCTGAGATTGACGCGCCTCATGCGTGCGTTTAGCTCCGCTACTCATGGCACGTATTCCTCTTCTTCAGATGTCCGGCATTTCGCTCACCTTTGGGGGCGATCCGGTGTTTTCAGATCTCGACCTTGTGGTGCAAACGGGTGACCGGGTGGCGCTGGTGGGGCGCAATGGCTCTGGCAAATCGACCTTGATGAAGGTCATGGCCGGGCTGGTGGAGCCGGATTCAGGCTCCATCGTGGTGCCGCCGGGGCATTCCGTGGGCTATATGGAGCAGGACCCGAAGATGGAGGGCTTTGCCACCCTCGGCGACTTTGCCTCCTCCGGCCTTGATGTTGGCGAGATGTATAAGGTGGAGCGCGCGGGCGAGGGGTTGAAGTTCGACCCGGCCCGTACGGTGTCGACCGCCTCTGGCGGGGAGCGGCGACGGGCGGCCTTGGCCAAGCTGATGGCGGAAGCGCCCGAGCTGATGCTTTTGGACGAGCCGACCAACCACCTTGATATCGAAGCGATTTCCTGGCTTGAGGGCGAGTTGGCTGCCACCCGCACCGCCTATGTGCTGATCTCGCATGACCGGGCGTTTTTGCGTGCACTGACTCGCGCGACCCTCTGGGTTGATCGTGGGCAGGTGCGCCGTCAGGACAAGGGGTTTGAGCATTTCGAAGCCTGGCGCGACAAGGTTTGGGAAGACGAGGATATGCAGCGTCACAAGCTGAACCGTCTGATCAAATCCGAGAGCCGCTGGGCGGTGGAGGGGATCTCTGCCCGCCGCAAGCGCAACATGGGGCGGGTGCGCGCCCTGCAGGACCTGAAGTCCGAGCGCGCGGGGCAGATCAAGCGCCAGGGTGCTGCGGCGATGGAGCTGGAAGCGGGACCGAAGTCGGGCCGCAAGGTGATCGAGGCGGAAGGCCTGTCCAAACGCTTTGGCGATAAGGATATCCTGCGCAATTTCTCGATCACGGTGCAGCGCGGCGACCGGGTCGCTTTTGTTGGGCCGAATGGGGTCGGCAAGACGACGCTGCTCAAGATGCTCTTGGGCGAGGTGCAGCCCGATGAAGGGCAGGTGAAACTTGGCACCAACCTTGAGATTGCGCTGTTTGATCAGACGCGGGATCAGTTGGATGGCAATGCCAGCCTGTGGGAAAACCTGACGGCGGACCCCTTGATGGGCATTTCCGGCAAGGCGGACCAGGTGCTGGTGCGTGGCCAACCCAAGCACGTGGTGGGATACCTCAAGGAGTTCCTCTTTGACGAACGCCAAGCGCGCGCGCCGGTGCGGTCTCTGTCGGGCGGGGAGAAGGCGCGGCTGTTGCTGGCGAAACTTATGGCGCGATCATCCAATATGCTGGTGCTCGATGAGCCGACCAACGACCTCGATGTGGAAACGCTGGATCTGCTGCAGGAGTTGCTCGACTCTTACGATGGCACGGTTCTGTTGGTGAGCCACGACCGGGACTTTCTGGACCGGGTGGCCACCACGACGGTTGCGATGGAAGGGCAGGGCAAGGCAACGGCCTATGCGGGGGGCTGGAGCGATTATCTCGCACAGCGCACGCCGGTTGAAGCCGAGGGCAAGCCGAAGCCTGTGAAGGAGAAGGCAAAACCCGCCGCTGCGGCCCCTGCACAGGCGGCCAAAGAAGGCCTGAGCTTTAAGGAAAAGCACCGGCTAGAGGCGCTCCCGGGCGAAATGGAGCGGCTCGAAAAAGAGATTGCTAAGCTCGAAGAGTTGATGATGGATCCCGAGTTGTTCACGCGGGAGCCGATCAAGTTCAAGAAAGCCACCGAAGCCCTTGTGGAACGTCAGCAGAAACTGGCTGCAGCCGAGGAAGAATGGTTGGAGCTTGAGGAAAAAGCGGGCGGGTGAGGGAGAGGTTTCGCTTCGGGTTGTGCCCGAAGCGACCCGCGCCGTGGCGCGCCCCATTCGGGGCGCGCCACGGCGCCCGGCCCAACGGGATCGATCCTCTCGTCAGAGAGGGGAGGACGGGCGGGAGCGCCCCCGCCCGAATTTGCCTCAGCGCATGCGGAGCGCGCCGTCGATCCGAATGACCTCACCGTTCAGATAGCCCATTTCGACAATGAAACCGGCCAGACGGGCGTATTCTTCGGGCTGACCCAGACGCGCTGGGTTGGGCACGTCCGCCGCCAGTTGTGCTTGTGCCTCTTCCGGCAGGCCCGCCAACATGGGCGTCATGAAAATCCCCGGAGCAATGGCCATCACACGGATGCCACTGGAGGCCAGGTCCCGCGCCATGGGCAGGGTCATGCCGACAATGCCGCCCTTGGACGCAGCATAGGCTGTTTGGCCTTTTTGCCCGTCAAAGGCCGCAATCGACGCCGTATTGATGATCACGCCACGTGCGCCATCAGGCTCTGCCTCGTTCTTGGCAATCTCGACCGCCGCAAGCCGGGCCACGTTAAAGCTGCCGACCAAGTTGATGTCCACGGTCTTTTGAAACGCGCCCAGCGGGTGCGGACCATCGCGCCCCACGGTCTTGATCGCATGGGCGATGCCTGCACAGTTCACGCAGGCAGAGATGCCGCCCATCTTCTCGCTCGCCAGAGCAATGGCAGCGGACACCGACTCTTCGCTGGTGACATCGGTCTCGGCGAAATGCGCGCCGATGCTTTGGGCGACTTTTGCGCCCCGGTCCGCGTCACGGTCAAAGATCGTAACTTCCGCCCCGGCTTGACGAAAGTGGCGGGCCGTCGCCTCCCCCAGACCGGATGCGCCGCCGGTGATCACAGCGCGTGTGGTTGCGAGTTTCATCCCTCTCGCTCCTCCCATGAAATGAACATGCGTTCAAATAATCATGGCCCGCGAAGTCTGTCCAGTCGTGTGACAGGCAAGGGAGGCTTGGGACGGGGCGTCACGCTCCCATCAGGCCGAGGTCCAGCGCGGCCAAAGAGGCCAATCGCCGCCCAAGGGGCGGCCAGTAGACCCATGTCCCGCCCAGCTTTTCTAGCCGCGCACCGGTGCCAAGTTTGAACCGAGCGAGGCCGGCGGCATCCTCGGTATTGATCACACCGAGATCGAGGTGTTGGATGCCCTTGGCCGCCAACCATTCCATCGCGGACCACATCAAGAGGTTATGGGCGGACAGACGTTTGCCATGATCGGTGCTGTGGGCCACGTGGTATGTGGCGCTGTCGCCATGGGTGAGGATTAGGATACCCGCCACGACGTCTCGTCCGTCATGCGCCTCAAACAGTTTGGCACGGCCTCGGTTCGCCTCCGCATAGGCGAGGGTGAGGGGCAGGGGCCAGCTGCGATAGCGACGGGATTTTTGTTGTGCCGCGTCGGCCTGCAGCAACCAATGATCCTGCGTGATCGGCATGTTCTGGCGGGTGATCCGCAGGGGCTGGCTTTCTGCATGGGACAGGCGATTGCGCCACTTCTGTTCCAACCCGGCGCTACGCGCCTCGCGTTCGGGGAGGATGTCGAGAATGCCGACGCTGGCTGGGGTCATCAGGGGCAGGGCGCCAAGACGCCCAAGGTCGGGCGTCGGCTGTTCGGGCGATAGGATCACCGGGGTGCGGCGCAGCCCTTCTTCTTGGAGGATCTCTAGCAGGCGCGCGGGCTTGTGCAGCCTTGCGCGATTCACCATAGCCAAAGACACACCGCGAAATTTGCGCCGCAAGACGAGCATATCTTGCATCCGGTCGAGTACCATCGGGGATTGACCCGTCAGGCGCAGCGCAGCTGCAAATTCAGGAGTTTGCGGGAGCGCCCGTCGTGTTCGGGCACTGGCATCGGTGCGGGGCATAGCATCAGCGGCATGATGATCGAACATGGCGCTATTAACGCTCTGGAAACCTAAGCGATGGTTAATGAAACCATGAAAAAGCAAATTAAAGTGTTCGGGAAAACCGCCCCGGGGGCGCGCATGACAAAATGCGCCGCGCTCTTGTTGGCGACGGCGCTGTCGGTTCCCACGTTCGTGGTGCTGACCCTCGTGGATATGCTGTTTTTGTGACCTGTGCAGCCTCGGCCTTACCAACATGCAGAGGCTGAAATGCGGGCAGGAGGCGCGAGGCCCCTCCTGCCACAAGGGGCTTAGCCCTGGAGTTGCACCAGCGCGTGGCGCTTTTTGCCGGCGGAGAGTTTGATCGGAGAGGCCAATGCGCCCGCGTCGATCATCAAACCCGCATCCGTCAGAGGCTGATCGTCGATCTTTGCACCGTTCTCAGAAATCAGGCGCTTGGCTTCCTTACCGGTCTTTGCAAGGCCGGATTTTACGATCAACTGCACGATCGAGATGCCTTCGCCCACTTCGTCAGCGGAGAGGGTCAGGGTCGGCAGGTCATCGCCTACGCCACCCTTTTCAAAGACTTCACGTGCGGTGGCCTCTGCGGCCGCAGCGGCTTCGGCCCCGTGCAGCAGGGTGGTCACCTCATTGGCGAGGATGATCTTCGCCCCGTTGATCTCAGACCCTTCCAAGGCGCCAAGACGCTCACATTCGTCCACCGGCAGCTCGGTGTAGAGCTTGAGGAAGCGTCCGACGTCCGCGTCGGTGGTGTTGCGCCAGAACTGCCAGAACTCATAGGGGCTCAGCATGTCGCCGTTCAGCCAGATCGCGCCGCCTTGGGATTTGCCCATCTTGCGGCCATCCGAGGTCGTCAGAAGCGGCGAGGTCAGCCCGTAGATCTCGTGATCCAGCACCCGACGGGTCAGGTCGATCCCGTTGACGATATTGCCCCACTGATCCGAGCCGCCCATTTGCAGAACGCAGCCATAGCGGCGGTTCAGCTCGAGGAAGTCATAGGCCTGCAGGATCATGTAGTTGAATTCGAGGAAGGACAGCGATTGCTCGCGGTCCAGACGCGATTTCACGCTCTCGAAGGACAACATCCGGTTCACTGAGAAATGGCGGCCGATGTCGCGCAGGAATTCCAGATAGTTGAGGCTGTCGAGCCATTCGGCGTTGTTCAGCATCATGGCGCCGGTGTCGCTGTAGTCGAGGTATTTGGCAAAGACCTGCTGCATGCCCGCGATATTGGCGTCGATCTGCTCGGGCCCGAGGAGCGGGCGTTCGTCCGAGCGGAAGGAGGGGTCGCCCACTTTGGTGGTGCCGCCGCCCATCAGGGTAATCGGACGGTGGCCGGTCTTTTGCAGCCAGCGCAGCATCATGATGTTCAGGAGGTGACCCACGTGCAGCGACTGCGCGGTGGCGTCATAGCCGATATATGCCGTCTGGGTGCCCGACATCAGCGCCTCATCGAGACCCTGATAATCGGTGCAATCCGCCAGGAACCCGCGTTCCATCATGATGGCGATGAAATCCGATTTCGGATGGTAGGTCATAGCATGCCTCGGCTTTAGAAAATGCGTCTCGCTCCTATAAATCGCCATCGCGCAGGTTGGAACCTGTTTTCGGGACAAAATGCACGGTGTAGTATGGCGGCAAGCGGGATAAATGGCCCGGATAAGCACATATGAGGGCAGAGATGGGCAAGGCCATTTCAAAGTCGGGCGCGGTCAAGGCGCTTGGTGCAATGAGCGGGACCTCGCTGGATGGGGTGGATGTGGCGGTGCTGGAGACCGACGGACATCAGATCCTCGGCTTTGGCAAGACCGGCTATCGGTCCTATTCAAGCGAAGAGCGCGAGGTTTTGCGCGCCGCTCTTGGCAAATGGTCGGGGCCCGAGGTGCAGGCGGCTGCGCGGGTGATCGAGGCGGCCCATATCCAGGTGATGCGCGACTTTCCCGAGGTCGATCTGATCGGCTTTCACGGTCAGACCGTCGCCCATGCGCCACGTCTGCAAGGCACGCTGCAGGTCGGCGATGGCGAGGCGCTGGCGGCGGCTTTGAACCGTCCTGTGGTCTGGGACTTTCGCTCGGATGACGTGGCGATGGGGGGCGAGGGCGCGCCCTTGGCGCCGTTCTTTCACCATGCCTGTGCGCGCTACATCAAGGCGGAGCGGCCCTTGTGTTTCCTGAACCTCGGCGGCGTTGGCAATCTCACCTATGTCGATCCGCGCTGTGAGCGACCCGAGGAAGAGGGCGCGCTTTTGGCCTTTGACACCGGGCCGGCGAATGCGCCGATCAATGATTTCCTGCTGGCACGGCTGGGTCTGCAGATGGACGAGGGCGGCAAGGTCGCCCGCGGGGGAACGGTTGAAACCGGCGCGCTGGAGCTGTTTCTGGCCGAGCCATATTTCTCACGTATGCCGCCGAAGTCCTTGGACCGCAATGATTTTCCCGAGATGATCGGCCTTGTGACCGAACTTGGCGATGCGGATGCAACTGCGACGCTGACCGCCATGTGCGCGGCCTCGGTGGCGCAGGGCATGGAGCATTGCCCGGAGGCGCCTGAGCGCGTCTTGGTCACGGGCGGAGGGCGTCATAACCCGGTGCTGATGGAGATGCTGCGCGTCTCGCTTGACTGTCCGGTTGAGCCGGTTGAGGCCGTGGGGCTGGATGGCGATATGCTGGAGGCGCAGGCCTTCGCCTATCTCGCGGTGCGGGTGGCGCGCGGTCTGGCGACCTCTGCGCCGCGCACCACGGGCGTGCGTGCCTGCGTTGGCGGAGGCGTCGTGAGCCTGCCCGAGGGCTGGGTGGCCAAGGCCAGCTGATCTCTATTGCAGGTGGCTCTCCCGCCCGTCGCTGGGTGAAATAAATTTCCCCCGCTCCCGTTAGGCCGGGCGCGCCACGGCGCCGGTCGCTTCGGGCAAAGCCCGAAGCGAAACCTCTCCTAGAGCAAGCGTTGTGTGAGAAGGCTCAGCGCGGGATGTCGAACCCCTCTGGCGCAAGCTCAAACCCGGCGAAATCAAACCCGGGCGAGACGGTACAGCTGACCAGCGTCCAATCCCCGGTGCTGCGGGCGGCTTGCCAATAGTCTTTTGGAACGATCAGCTGCGGGCGACCGTCGCGCAGGTTTGGTGTCAGCAAGTGGTCCTGCGCCGGGCCTTGGTCGGTTTCGGCAAGCGACAGCACCAGCGGCGCGCCCGCGTGATAGAGCCAAATCTCGGTCGCATCGACCCTGTGCCAATGGCTGCGCTCACCCGCGCCGAGCAGGAAATAGATGCAGGTGCCAGAGGGTCGTGCCCGGTCGTCGCGGGCCTCGATCCAAGTCTGGCGATACCAGCCGCCTTCTGGGTGGCGGGCGAGGTTCAGGGTCGCGATGACCTCTTCGGCGCTCATCTCTTCGGTCATGGTCTCTCTTTCGATTGGCTCTGGTATTCGGCTCCGCCGGGCATATGTTGGCCGCATGACACTCGATATCCCCTTTGACAATACATTCGCCCAATTGCCGCCGGAGTTCTACAGCCGTCAGGCGCCGACCCCGGTGGGAGAGCCGAAGCTGCTGGCCTATAATGAGGCCTTGGGCTCCACCTTGGGGATCGGCGCAGCCGCGCCGGACGTGCGGGCGGAGGTTTTTGCCGGCAATCTGGTGCCGACGGGGGCCGAGCCTCTGGCGCAGCTTTATGCGGGGCATCAGTTCGGCAGCTTTAACCCGCAGCTGGGCGATGGGCGCGCGATCCTCTTGGGCGAAGTGGTCGCTGTGGATGGCATCCGGCGCGATATCCAGCTGAAAGGTGCGGGGCGCACGCCCTATTCGCGGGGCGGCGATGGGCGGGCCTGGATGGGGCCGGTCTTGCGCGAATATGTGATCTCCGAGGCGATGCACGCGCTTGGCATCCCGACCACCCGGGCACTGGCCGCCGTCTCGACCGGCGAGATGGTCTGGCGCGAGGGCGGCTTGCCCGGCGCGGTGCTGACCCGCGTGGCCAAGAGCCATTTGCGGGTTGGCACCTTTCAGGTCTATGCCTCACGCGGGCAGGTCGCCGCGCTGAAAACCCTTACCGATTACGCCATAGCGCGCCACTACCCCGAGGCAGAGGGGCCAATGGGCCTGCTGCGCGCAGTGCGCGATGCGCAGGTCGAGCTGATCGCGGCCTGGATGAGCGTTGGCTTTATCCATGGGGTGATGAACACCGACAATTCCTCGATCGCGGGGGAGACCATCGACTACGGGCCTTGCGCCTTTATGGATGTCTATCACCCGAGCCGGGTGTTCTCCTCGATCGACCGGATGGGGCGTTATGCCTATTACAATCAGCCCAACATCGCGGTGTGGAATCTGGCGCAATTGGCGACGGCGCTGATCCAGCAATATGACGCGCCGGAGGCTGTGGTGGAAGAGGCGACCGAAATCGTCCACGCGATGCCGGATTTGCTGGAGGCCGCCTGGTTGCAGCGCTTCCGCGCTAAGCTTGGGATCACCACGGCGCAAGACGGGGATCTGGAGCTGATCACCGACCTGATGCGCGCGATGGCGGAGGGGCAGGCGGATTTCACCAATACCTTCCGTGCATTGTCTGACGGAGGCGCGCGCGATCACTTCCTTGATCCCGCGGCCTACGATGTTTGGGAAGCGCGCTGGCGACTTCGTTTGGCGGGGGAGCGTGATCCCGAAGCGGTGATGCGCGCGGCCAACCCGGTACTGATCCCGCGCAATCACCGGATTGAGCAGATGATTGCCTCAGCCGTGGCGGGGGATATGGCGCCATTTGAGCGGCTTATATCAGCCTTAGCCAATCCTTTTGAGGCGCGTTCGGAGTTTGACGACCTGCGGCGTCCGCCTGCTGAGGATGAGGTGGTCAAGGCGACCTTCTGCGGGACTTGATCCCAACCTTGGGTTGGGACGCTGCGGTTTCGCAGGACTGATTTCTGGCGATGCGTAAAAGAAGTTGCGCCGCGTTCCGCGTCGCTCGGGGGCGCGAGGGCGTACCTTCGGCACGCCCTCGCGCCCGGCCCAACGCTTTTGTTGGAGACCTGACGCCAGTCAGGGCGCAAAGGAAAGGGGCGGGAGAGCCCCGCCCCTTGGTCCAAACCTTAACCTAGTGCGAAGACCTCTCAGGAGGTCTTGCGCCGACGACGACCGGCACCGCCGCCGCGAGCCTCGCCACTGGCGGCCTGACCCTCAGGCTTGCCACCGCCACCGCCAAAGCGACGACGACCACCACCGGGCTTGCCACCAACTTTGCCGCGACCGCCAGCCGCGCCAGCACCAGCCGCGCCGCCGCCTGCGTTGCCGCCGGGGCGACCCCGGCCACGGCCGCCGCCGCGGGCCGGTTTGGCTGCCGGATCCGGCATCTCTTCCCATGCGCGGCCAGAAGCGACCGGGATGGTGATGCCCATCGTCTTCTGAATCGCTTTCAGATCGCCGATCTCATCCGGCGCGCAGAAGGCCACCGCTTGACCGTCTTTACCAGCCCGCGCGGTACGACCGATGCGGTGGACATAGGCGTCCGGCACGTTGGGCAGCTCGTAGTTGTAGACGTATTTCACGTCCGGAATGTCGAGGCCGCGGGCGGCCACGTCGGTGGCCACAAGAACCGTGACCTCACCGGATTTGAAGGCAGACAGAGCGCGTTCGCGCTGACCCTGGCTTTTGTTGCCGTGGATGGCGGCTGCTTTGAAGCCGGATTTCTCCAGCACGCGCATCAGCTTTTCCATACCGTGTTTGGTGCGGCCAAAGACCAGCGTGCGCTCGCCATCGTGCGTCGCCAGCTGCTCTTTGAGCAGGTTAAGCTTTTCCGCCTTGGCGATGAAATGCACCGACTGGGTGACTTTCGCCGCCGGCTTGCCCGGAGGGGTCACTTCGATGCGCACCGGGCTTTTCAGATAGGCGTTGGCGATCTCGTTCATCTGCTTCGGCATGGTGGCCGAGAACAGCATGGTCTGACGCTCTTCCGGCAAGAGGGCCGCGATTTTGCGCAGGGCATGGATGAAGCCGAGGTCGAGCATCTGGTCCGCCTCGTCCAGCACGAGGAAGTCGCAGGAGCCAAGGTCCAGTGCGTTGCGATCAAGGATATCGAGCAGGCGGCCGGGAGTGGCCACGAGGATATCGGTGCCGCGCGCCAGACGCGAGATCTGCGGGTTGATCGAGACGCCGCCGACCACGAGGCCGGTCTTGAGCGGGCTGCCCTCGGTCAGGCCTTTGATGGTCTCGGCGATCTGGTTGGCCAGCTCGCGGGTCGGCGCGAGGATCAGGCCGCGCACGGTGCCCGCCGCTGGCTTGCGACCATATTCGAGCATCTGCGCCACCAAGGGCACGCCAAAGGCGGCGGTCTTGCCGGTGCCGGTCTGCGCCAGACCCAGCACGTCCTGACCGTTCAGGGCATGGGGGATGGCACGGGCTTGAATCGGCGTCGGGTCGATAAAGCCCATGGCGGCCATGCGGGTGTGCAGGTGCTTGGGCAGGTTCATCGTGGAAAATTCGGTCACAGTCGTCCTTTCTGGGGAGCGCGCAAAGGCGCGACTCCATCGAAGCCGCGGCCCTCTTGGCCTGCGGTCTCCGCTCGGGTGGGGCGAGGGACCTCTGACGGGCCAGCCGAATGCCAAACCGCTGATCTCTCGCAACTAGCCCCACGCGTGATCTTGGAACCATGGCCACCCCGACTAGAGCCGGTCTTATCGAGACGCGCCGCGCAGATGCCTGACTATCAGGCGGCGGGGCGAGAGAGAAACTCCCGCAGGGCGCGCTTCGGCTCTCTGCTCACGCGGCAGAGGGTGTGCCTGAGGGGGCACATGGGGCTTTGTGGATGATTTGTCAATGGTGCTGACCTTATTGGGTGTATGCGAGAGGGCTTGCATTCGTTAAATAGACAGGCCAAGCAGAGCACCCCCGGATCGAGTGTAGGCAAAGGGACCGGCATGACGGATACGATCATCTCTCGCTGCGAGGCCAAGGGCCTGCGCATGACGGCGCCGCGCCGCACCATTGCCCGCGTGCTGGAAGAGAGCGACGATCACCCCGATGTCGAAGAGCTGCATGCGCGCGCCAATGCGCTGGATTCCGGTATCTCGCTCGCTACGGTCTATCGCACGGTGAAGCTGTTTGAAGAATCGGGCATTCTGGACCGGCTGGAATTTGGCGACGGGCGCGCCCGCTACGAGGATGCCGACCGCGACCACCACGACCATCTGATCGACCTCAATACCGGCGAGGTGATCGAGTTCTGTGACCCTGAGATTGAGGCCCTGCAGGAAAAGATTGCCGCCAAGCTCGGCTATCGGCTCAAGGGGCATAAGCTCGAACTCTACGGGGTTCCGATCAAGAAAGGCGGCTGACCCCGCCCAATCCATCACAAATGCTCATGCACATGTTCACAAACTGTGCTGACCTAAGGTCGCTTTCCGGCTTGCGTCACCCTGTCGCATCACGCCATGCCGGAGCAGTAGCGTTTTAGCTGAAGGACGGCGCCCGTGGACAACGTAAAAGGTATCCTGCTCGTGATGATGGCCATGATCGGCTTCACCATCGAGGACCTCTTTATCAAGCAGCTGACGGAGACGATGCCGGTCGGACAGGTCTTGTTCGGTATTGGGGTCGGCGCTGGGGCGATTTGTTTGGGCATGTTGCTAATCAAGCGTGAGGCGCTGTTTCTGCCCGCCGCCTGGGGGCTGATGCCGATGCTGCGCGCGCTGATGGAGGTCGGCTGCGCCGTGAGTTTTGCGGCCGCGTTGGCGTTGATCGACATCTCGGTGGTTGCAGCCGTGTTTCAAGCCACGCCACTGGTGATCACCATGGGGGCCGCACTGTTTCTGGGCGAGACGGTAGGCTGGCGGCGCTGGACGGCGATTAGCCTCGGGTTTGTCGGGGTTTTGATGATCATTCGCCCCGGCCTCGACGGATTTGAGCCGAGCGCCCTCTTGGTCTTGATCACCGTGCTTTGTGTTGCGACCCGTGATCTGATCACCCGGCGGATGGACAAGGCGATCCCCTCGTCCTTGCTGAGCGTGCAGGCCTATGTGGCCGTGACCCTGGGCGGGGCGGCGATGATGGTCGTGCAGGGGCAGTCGCCGGTGAGCCCAACGGGGTTCGAATGGGCGATGCTGGCCTTTGCCGTGCTGTTTGGTGTGGTTGCCTATATCGGGATCGTGACAGCCACACGGATTGCGGATGCCGCAGTGATTACGCCGTTCCGGTATTCCCGACTGGTATTCTCGATGATCGGCGGCATTCTCATCTTTGCAGAGCGTCCGGATGCGATGACGCTGGCAGGCTCTGGGTTGATTATTTCGACCGGGCTCTACGCCTTTGTGCGCGAGCGGCGCCTGGCCCGTCAGGAGCGCCGCGCGCGTCTGGTCGCGCAGCCCGCCTGATCGGTTGTCCTGTTAGATCGCTTGCGGCGCGGGTGGGCTGAGGCGCGCCCGTGCTCGCAAGATACCCAGTTTCATCAAGGCTGACGCGCCGAGGAAATAGGCCGCAATGCCATAGCCTTGTTGGGCAAAGGGCAGGCCGAGGTCGATCAACAGCCCCGTCAGGCCCGGTCCGATTGCAGAGCCCAGCACCATGATGGCCATGGCCAAGGCCTTGATCGCGCCGATGTTGCGGGTCCCGTAGCATTCGGCCCAAAAGGAGTTCGGCAGCGTCGCTTGCGCACCATTGGTCATCGCAAGGAACAGAAAGCCCAAAGCGATGCCGAGGGGGCCTCCGGCGGCGGC
The DNA here is from genome assembly GCA_048263945.1 of Epibacterium sp. Taxonomy (GTDB): domain Bacteria; phylum Pseudomonadota; class Alphaproteobacteria; order Rhodobacterales; family Rhodobacteraceae; genus Epibacterium. The sequence continues at coordinate 431,170 of JBLXDQ010000001.1, forward strand.
AAAGCACAGGAAAGCCAGCGCAATTGGCAGTTGGTAGAACGGCATCAGGCGCACGGCGTTCCAGCGATCCAGCGCCCAGCCCGAGACCAGCATCGCCACGATCGTCAACCCGGTGTAGAGCGGGAAGAAGGCCACCAGTTGCAGATGTTCCATCCCCTTGGTGGTGGCAAAGTGCAGCTGGTGAAAGAAGAACGCAGTGACAAAGGCGGGCGGCCCCAACAGAGCCGGCGCCATGCACCAAAACAGCGGCGAACGCAGCACCTCGCCGCGACTCCAGTGGCGGTTGTCCATGCCAAAGGTGCTGTTGCTTTCGGAGGTCGACTGCGGCGTGCGCTCTTGCGCGAGGAGCTTGGCGAGCACCGGTGCGCCGCAAAGGACCAGCGCCGCCGCCAACAGCCAGAGCGTGCGCCAGTCCAGCACCTGCATCATCGCCACAAAGCCGAGCGGCAGCAGGGCCTCGGCGACGGAGAAGCCGAGCGAGGCAATCGACAGGGCCCGCCCGCGAGCGGCCACGAACCAGCGCGCCATGGCCACCAGCGCGATATGGCTGCTCATCCCCTGCCCAAAGAAGCGCAGCGCAAAGATCACAAGGGGCAAGGCCCAGAGACTGTGGTTGAGCGCCATTGCAAGGCAGGCCAGCGCAAGTGCGACCAGCACCATCGGCCCCAAGTGGCGCACGCGAAAGACGTCGGACAAGCCGCCCGCCCAGACCATGACGATGGCCGATGCCGTGGTGCCTAGCATATAAAGCCCGCCCCAGGCCGCATGGCTGAGGCCGAACTCCAACCGAATTTGCCCCGCAAAAACCGAGATAAAGAAGGTCTGTCCAAAGCCGGAGAGAAAGGACAGCAATCCGCCCGCCGCAAGGAAAGGCGCATTCTTGACGAGAAAACGGGAGAGTCGGTCAGGGGTGCTCATTGAAATACGCTTCGCCTGTTAAGGGTTTCCCGCAAGCGTTAGCGGCAACGGTGCTCGCCTTGACCGTGTAAACGCGGCATTTTTGTCGCGCTTGCGCCAAAGCCCGCGCAACGCCCTGCGCGGCAAGGTGAAAAAAATCAGACTGTTAGGGTTAAACCTCTCAAATATAGACCGTTAGCGATAACGCCCATGGTTTACTTTTTACACGGGCTTGCTATGACCGGGGGCAAATCGTGTCACAGTGAGGGACCTTTTCCGATGAGCACCATTATCGACATCCACGCCCGCGAGATCCTCGACAGCCGGGGCAACCCGACCGTTGAGGTCGACGTTGTACTCGAAGACGGCACCATGGGCCGCGCGGCGGTTCCGTCGGGCGCCTCCACCGGGGCCTATGAGGCGGTCGAAAAACGCGATGGCGACAAGTCCCGCTACATGGGCAAAGGCGTTCTGGAAGCGGTTGCGGCGGTCAATGGCGAGATCGCGGACGAGCTGGTCGGCTTTGACGCGACCGAGCAGGTCTCGATCGACCGCGCGATGATTGAACTGGACGGCACCGAAAACAAAGGTCGTCTGGGCGCCAATGCCATCCTCGGCGTGTCTCTTGCTGTTGCTAAGGCCGCGGCAGATTTCACCTCTCAGCCGCTCTATCGTTACGTGGGTGGCACCTCGGCGCGCGTTCTGCCGGTGCCGATGATGAACATCATCAACGGCGGCGAGCACGCCGACAACCCGATCGACATCCAGGAATTCATGATCATGCCGGTGGCTGCGGAAAATATCCGTGACGCGGTGCGCATGGGCTCCGAAGTGTTCCACACCCTGAAAAAAGAGCTTTCCGCTGCGGGTCTCTCCACCGGGATCGGCGACGAGGGTGGCTTTGCCCCGAATATCGCCTCCACCCGTGAAGCGCTGGATTTCATCCTGAAATCCATCGAAAAAGCGGGCTACAAGCCAGGCGAGGAAATCTACCTCGCGCTCGATTGTGCGGCGACCGAGTATTACAAAGATGGCAAATACGTTCTGGCAGGCGAGGGCAAGACGCTCTCCTCTGACGAGAACGTGGCCTACCTCGCGGCGCTGGTCAAAGACTACCCGATCATCTCCATCGAGGACGGCATGTCCGAGGATGACTGGGACGGTTGGAAAGCCCTGACCGATGAGCTGGGCGGCAAAGTGCAGCTGGTGGGCGACGACCTCTTTGTGACCAACCCGGCGCGCCTGGCGGACGGCATCAAGAAGGGCTGCGCCAACTCCATGCTGGTGAAAGTGAACCAAATCGGTTCGCTGACCGAGACGCTGCAGGCGGTCGAAATGGCCCACCGCGCGCGCTACACCAACGTGATGTCGCACCGTTCGGGCGAGACCGAGGATGCAACCATTGCAGACCTCGCCGTTGCCACCAACTGCGGCCAGATCAAAACCGGCTCGCTGGCGCGCTCTGACCGGCTTGCGAAATACAACCAGCTGATCCGTATTGAGGAAACTCTGGGCGAGATCGCTGAGTTTGCAGGCCGTTCGATCCTGAAAGGCTAAGACCTCGGTCTATGGTTATTGAAAGCGCCCCGGCTTTGTCCGGGGCGTTTTTGTTTGTGATGTTGTGGGGCGGAGGCGATACGAGGGGCCAGCCCCTCGCGCTCCCCGGGATATTTTTAAGAAGATGAAGATGACGCGCTGAGAAGGTGGTCTCGCAATGCGGCTGCCGCAGGGGAGAGAGGGTGCTCCTTTGGCCAGGCGATATAGTAGGTGGCATCCGCGTTTCTGCGTGGTTCGGTGAGAGTCTGCAAATGGCCGGATTGAAGGTCATGTGCCACGAGGGCCTGACTGACCAATGCGATACCGTGACCTGCTTTGGCGCGTTTAAGCGTGTCGGCATAGGAGGAGCAGGGCTCCTGATTGCGGAACTTGAGGTTGGGGAACTCTGGCCAAAGGACCCAGCGGGGCCCCTGTTTCGGGACGCAGGTGTCGATCAGGATCGGCGGTGTGTTCTGCGCCTCCCACTCCAAATTGGCTTCTTTCCCAGCGGGGGCGACGACGGCGACTTCGTCGTTTTCAAACAGAGGCTGCGCCTCCCAGCCCTCCCACGTCCCAGCACCATAGAGGATCGTGAGATCAAATTGCGTGTTGAGTAAGAGGTCTGGATCGTCCGTCGTCATGCAATTGACCACCGGAGACCAGGGTTGCTGCATGTAATCGCCAAGGCGTTCATCAAGCCAAAACAAAGAGATGGCGGAACAACAGGCTATCTGTATCGCGGCATCTTTGGGGGCGGCGTTGGGAAGGGATTGAACAGCGTGGTCGAGAAGGGTTCGACATTTTTGCGCGAACATCTGCCCCTCTGGCGTGAGGGTGATCTTCCGCCCGTCGCGGAGAAAGAGCGCAATGTCGAGGTGGTCTTCCAGTTGCCGAATGCGTTTGCTGACGGCGGTTTGCGACACCTCTAGTTCCTCTGCTGCCCGCGAGAAGTTCAGGTGCCGGGCGGCGACTTCAAAGAACACCAGCGTGTCCAGCGGTGGGAGTGTGGCGCGATAGTTTTTCATAACCATAGGTTGGGATACTGAGCTGATCTATCGGATCAGGCAAGGGCCAATGCTCCCTGCTGGGAAATCAAGCATCTGTCATGTCTTGACGCGATTCGTGATCGCGCCTGAGCGTTTGGATGCAGTCTTTGTAACGATTTCATGACATGCTGAAGGTGTCGTGGCAGAAACGACCGCGACACCTCGCATCTGTTTGGAGGTTTGTCATGAAACGAGGATCGAGTATTTGCGCCGCTTTGGCGCTGACCCTAGCGGGGGTCTTGTTCACCAGCACTGATGCGCAAGCGGGATGGAGCCGCGTGCCGGGTGGCCTGAGGTTAGATGGCGAAGTGAAGGCCATCGACTACGGTGCTTTTCTCCACCATTTCGAAGATGCCATGCTCTCGGAACCCGGCTATGCGCCAATCGCGATTTGGCTCGCTGGCAGCGGTGGGGACGAGGCCGCAGCGATGCGGATCGCGGCCATTCTGGCGACGGCTCAGGGGCACGGAGTGCGTTTGGCAACGGTCATGGCGCAGGGCCATGACTGCCACGGGGCCTGCGCCATTCTGTTTTCACTGGGCGATGAGCAGATTGCGTCTGCGAGCGGAACGGGGTTGATCCCGAACCAATAGACGTCAGAGTGTCCGGCTCATCAGCAGCGCGTTTTCGCGCGCCTCAAACCGTGCGCGGGTATAGAGCTTGAGCGCAGGAATATTTTCGCGGTCGACCTCGATGTGGATGGCGCGCACGCCCGCCTCGGCCAGGGTCCGGGGCAGGGTATAGAGCACTTCGGTGGCGATCCCGCGTCCCCGCACGGCGCGGCGAATGAACAGCTCGTCGATCATCCCATCAAGGCCGCCGAACTCCACCGACCAGGTGAAGGTCACGATGATATAGCCGATGGGCGCGCGTACTGGGCCGATCAGATAGATCGCGCCATAGGGCAGCCCTTCGAGCAGGGGCAGGAGCGCGCCGCGGCGCTGCTCATCCGAGCTGTCGATGCCTTGTTCCTCGTGGAAGCTGGCAACCATGGTCAAAAGCTTGTCGAGATCCTCGGGGCGGGCGAGGTGCAGAGCGGCGCTCATAGGCGGCCCAGCCGTTCGGTCAGAAGGTCAAAGAAACCGCCTGCGTCCACATCGCCGATGAACAGCGCATTGGGTGCGCGGTCGGTGACGCCCCACCAATCGGCAACCGTCATGCCGAGGGTGAGGGGCGAGGTGGTCTCGATCTCCACATTGATGTGGCGGCCGGAGAACAGCTCGGGCCGGATCAGATAGGCGATGACGCAGGGGTCATGCAGCGGGCCACCTTCGGAGCCGTATTTCTCCACATCGAAGCGTTCAAAAAATGCCAGCATTTCGGCCGTGAAGGTTCCGACGCGGGTGCCAAGGGCGCGGAAGGCCTCGACCCGCGCAGGGGTGGTCAGCGCTTTATGGGTCACATCGAGCGGCATCATGGTGATCTTGACGCCAGAGGCGAGCACCTCTTGCGCCGCTTCGGGATCAACAAAGATGTTGAATTCCGCAGCCGGGGTGATGTTGCCCACCTCGAAATAGGCGCCCCCCATCAGGACGATTTCCTGAACGCGATCAATGATATCCGGGGCGCGGCGGAAGGCGGCGCCGATATTGGTCAGGGGGCCAAGCGGGCAGAGGGTGACGGTGCCGGGGGCCTCGGCGCGCAAGGTGTCGATGATGAAATCAACGCCGTTTTGCGCCTGCAGGGGCATGGTCGGCTCCCAAAGCTCCGGCCCGTCGAGACCGGTGCGGCCATGCACATGCTCGGCAGTGACCAGTTCGCGCTCCAGCGGCGCGTCAGAGCCGGCAAAGACCTTCACATCGGCACGACCCGCCACCTCGCAGACGATGCGGGCATTGGTCTGGGTGCGCGCCAGCGGCACGTTTCCCGCGACCGTGGTGATGCCAAGAAGGTCGATCTCCTCGGGCGAGCCAAGCGCCAGCAGGATCGCAACCGCGTCGTCCTGACCGGGATCGGTGTCGATGATGATTTTGCGCGCGCTCATGTGGGGCTCCCTTGGGGTGAGTGGCGACAGTGGCAAGACCCGTAGGACTTGTCTAGTAGGCGGCTAGGGCAAAGCGGCGCGCGGCGCAATGGTTGCGTGAAAGCTTGGCAGGGGTACGTGGCGTTTACCCGTTGCGGGCGGCTTTTTCCTCGGCCTTCACTTCATCCCAAAGCGCATCCATCTCGGCCAGATCGCTGTCCTCGGGGCGTTTGCCGAGAGCGGCAAGTTTGCCCTCTACCGCTTTGAAACGGCGGGTGAATTTGGCGTTGGTGCGGCGCAGGGCGGCCTCGGGTTCGACCCCGAGATGACGACCGAGATTGGCCATCACAAACAACAGATCGCCAAATTCCTCTTCGACCTCATCCTGGGTCAGCGTGTCGCGGGCCTCGACCAGCTCGGCGCTTTCCTCGGCGATCTTGGCCAGCACGTTCTGTGCCGAGGGCCAATCAAAGCCGACGCGGGCGGCGCGTTTTTGCAGCTTATAGGCGCGCAGAAGGGCGGGCAGGCCGACCGCCACCCCGTCAAGCGCGCCGGTTTCTGCCTTGGCGGCGCGTTCGGCAGCCTTGATGGTCTCCCAATCCTGCGTCTGCTGCTCGGCGGATTTCTCACGGCTCTCGTCGCCAAAGACATGCGGATGGCGCGAGACCATCTTGTTGGACATGGTGGTCACCACGTCCTGAAAGGTGAAATGCCCCGCCTCCGCCGCCATTTGCGCGTGAAAGACGGACTGGAACAGAAGGTCGCCCAATTCGCCCTTGAGCTCGTCCCAAGCCTTTCGTTCGATGGCGTCGGCGACCTCATAGGCCTCCTCAATGGTGTAGGGCGCGATGGTGGCGAAATCCTGTTCGATATCCCAAGGGCAGCCGGTTTGTGGATCGCGCAGGCGGCGCATGATCTCCAAAAGACGCTCGATCCCTGCCGTTTCGTCATGGATCAGTCCGGAGATCAGTTCGGATTTTTGCCCCGTCACGCTCATTGCACCTGCCCGCGATTTCGTGTTCTGCTGCATCATCCCGACTATTTAACAGGAGTCCACCCCATGCCGGTTGTGAACCGCATCGCCGATTATTCCGAAGAGATGAAGACCTGGCGGCGCCACCTGCATCAGATCCCGGAACTGGGCCTCGATACTGTAAAGACCGCCGCCTATGTCGCTGAATTGCTGCAAGGTTTCGGTGTGGATGAGATCCACACCGGCATCGCGGAAAACGGCATCGTGGCGATCATCAACGGGCAGGGTAAGGGCGAGACCATTGGTCTGCGCGCCGATATGGACGCGCTGCCGATCACCGAGCTCACCGGGGTGGACTATGTCTCGCAGCACCCCGGCAATATGCATGCTTGCGGCCATGACGGCCATACCACCATGCTCTTGGGCGCGGCCAAATATCTGGCGGAGACGCGCAATTTCACTGGCCGCGTGGCGCTGCTGTTCCAGCCTGCCGAAGAGGCGATCGGTGGGGCGCGCATCATGGTCGAAGAGGGCGTGATGGAGCGGTTTGACATCGCGCAGGTCTACGCGCTGCACAATGCGCCGGGGCTGGCGGTTGGGTCCTTCCTGACAATGCCGGGGCCGCTGATGGCGGCGGTGGATACCTTTACCATCCATATCAAGGGCTTGGGCGGCCATGGGGCGATGCCGCATGAGACCCGCGACCCGGTGATGGCGGCCTGTGGGATCGCGCAGGCGATCCAGACCATCGTCAGCCGCAACCACCCCGCGACCGAGGATCTGGTGATCTCTGTTACCCAGATCCACACCGGCACCATTGATAACGTGATCCCGGAAACCGCCTATATCAACGGCACCATCCGCACCTTTAACCCGGAGGTGCAGAAAATGGTGATGCGCCGGATGGACGAGATCGTGAAGGGCTGCGCGGTGGCCTATGGCGTGGAGGCGGAGCTCGATTATGAGGTCGGCTATCCCGCCACCATCAACGACGCGGAAAAGACCAGCTTTGCCGCCGATGTGGCGCGTGAGGTGGCGGGCGAAGCAAATGTCGAGGCCAATGGCATGCGCGAGATGGGGGCGGAGGATTTCGCCTATATGCTGGAGGCGCGCCCGGGAGCCTATCTCTTTATCGGCCAGGGCGAGACGGCCGGGCTGCATCATCCGAACTACGATTTCAACGACGAGATTGCGCCGGTGGGTGCCTCTTTCTTTGCCCGATTGGTCGAGAAAGCACAGCCCGTGGCCTGATCGCACCAGCGAAAGCGGGCTTTTGCATGACAAAGCCGCCCGCTTTCGGTAGGACCAGAGCCAGAACCCGAGAAGAGGGAGCAGTTCGAAATGGCGTTGGAAGACGCAAAGAAACAGGTCGATCAGGCCTTTACGCGCGAAGACCTGAAGGGGCTGAGCTTTGAGAACACCTTTGGCGGGGCGACGTCCTTTCTGCGGCGCCGCTACACCAAGGACCTGACCCATGCGGATATCGCGGTCACGGGCATTCCGTTTGATCAGGCGGTGACCAACCGTCCGGGCACCCGGCTTGGTCCGCGCGCGGTGCGCGAGGCCTCCGCCTTGCAAAGCCCGGATGCGCCCTATGGCTGGGACATTTGCCCGGCGAGCGAGCTGGCGATTGTAGATTACGGCGACCTCGCCTTTGACTACGCGCAGGTCTCGGCCTTTCCCGACACGCTGACCGAGCATATTCGCGGCATCCTTGCGACCGAGACCGCCTCGGTGGCGGTTGGCGGCGATCACTACGTCAGCTTTCCGATCCTAAAGGCCTATGCCGAGAAATATGGCCCGATTTCGCTGCTGCATTTCGATGCCCATAGCGACACTTGGGCTGACGACGATTTCAGCCGCATCGACCATGGCACCATGTTCTATAAGGCGGTGAAATCCGGCATCGTCGACCCCAAGACCTCGGTTCAGGTTGGCATTCGCACCACCAACGAGGACAACCTCGGGGTGCCGACCATCGACGCCCCCACGGTGCATGAGATCGGCCCCGTCGAGACCGCCCGCCGCATTCGCGAGGTGCTGGGCGACCGTCCGGTCTATCTGACCTTTGACATCGACTGCCTTGACCCGGCCTATGCGCCCGGCACCGGCACGCCGGTCTGGGGCGGGCTGACCACGGCGCAGGCGGAGGCGATCCTGAAGGGCCTGCGCGGCATCAACATCAAAGGCGGCGATATCGTCGAAGTCTCGCCCCCCTTTGACACCACCGGCGCCACGGCCATTGCGGGCGCCCATGTGGCGATGAGCATTATCTGTCTTCTGGGCTGGAGGATGACGGGCCGATGAAAGAATTCAATCAACCGATCAGCGGCAACGATCTGGCGCGGTTCTCCGGGCCGAACACCTTTATGCGGCTGCCGCAGGCCACCTCGCTGGAGGGGCTGGATGTGGCGATCTTGGGCGTGCCGATGGATATCGGCACCTCCTGGCGCTCTGGTACGCGGTTTGGCCCGAAGCAGATCCGCGCCGAAAGCGCGATGATCCGGCCTTACAACATGGCGACGGGGGCGGCGCCCTTTGATCACCTCAACATTGCCGACATCGGCGATCTGGCGATCAACACCTTTAACCTGCAAGACAGCCTGCGGATCATCGAGGACAGCTACGGCGCGATCCTCTCCGGTACAGCTATCCCAGTGGCCTTGGGCGGCGATCACTCGATCACCTTGCCGATCCTGCGGGCGATGGCGCGCAAACATGGCCCCGTGGCGGTGATCCATGTGGACGCCCATGCGGACGTCAATGACGAGATGTTCGGTGAGAAAGAGACCCATGGCACCGTGTTCCGCCGCGCCCATGAGGAAGGTCTGCTAATCGACGACAAGGTCTATCAGATCGGCCTGCGCGGCACCGGCTACGGTCCCAATGACTTCAAAGAGCCGCAAAGCTGGGGGTTCCAGCATTTTGTGGCCTCGGAGCTCTGGAACCGGTCGTTGCACAATATGGGCGCGGAGATCCGCCGCGATATCGGCAATCGTCCGGTTTATATCTCCTATGACATCGACAGTCTCGATCCCGCCTTTGCTCCGGGCACCGGCACGCCGGAGATTGGCGGCCTGACCACCATGCAGGCGTTGGAGCTGTTGCGCTCCTTCAAAGGGTTGAACATCGTCGGCTGCGATCTGGTCGAAGTCTCTCCGCCCTATGATCCCTCCGGCAATACGGCCCTCGTGGCCGCGAACCTCATCTATGAGATGCTTTGCCTGTTGCCAGACCGCCCTGCGGCAGGCTGACAGTGATATTCTTCAGGAAGCCCTCGCAAATTTTGCGGGGGCTTTTTGATCGAATGCGCTTCATTTTATCCTTTTGGTTAATTCTAATTTCACGGCGCGCTGGTGTAGTCCCCCTCATATTCGCTTTCTTAGGCAACATTGGAGGGACCCATGGATAAGGCGGTATTGGCAAATCAGATCAAAGAAGCGCTGGCAGCCCACGAGGGCTGGAAAATGAAGCTTCGCGCGGGCATCGAGGGGGGCGCATTGCCCAAGCCTGCGAAAGATATTGCCATGGACAACCAATGTTCCTTTGGGAAATGGCTGAACGAACTGTCGGGGGACCCGGCGGTGAAGAGTGATCCGAAATACGCTGCGGTGTGCCGCGCGCATGCGGCTTTCCACCGCGAGGCTGGCCGTGTCGCCAGCTTCATCGAGCAGGGGCAGAAAACCATTGCCAAAGATGCACTTGAAGGCATGTCCTTCAAGGATTCCACCTCTCGCCTGACCAGCGCCATGGGCGATTGGCAGCGCAGTATTTAAGCATACAAGCGAAGACGCAGTCAGCAGCGCCGGGCCTTGGTCCGGCGTTTTGCATTTGGGCTTGCCTTCATTGTGTCAGGCCTTGCTTCACATTGAGGCTCTGGTTATAGACGCGGCAGGGTGGCTGGTGTGGCGGTGAAGCTGTTATCTGCCGCGAGGCAGCCATCCTCCACCTTGCGCCACATGGGGACGTTCAGGGACATCTGGCATTGCGCCATGAACATGCGGCCATCCACCTGAAGGCAGATCGTCTCGCCCAATTCCACCCGCGCGCCTTGTTTGTCGGTGCAATAGCAGTCGATCACCTTGCCGCCCGGACCTTTGACATCGCCAAAGGCCGTTGCTCCTGTGCAGAGCAACAGGACCAGGGTGAGACCGCCAATGCGGCGATGAAGACTGGCATGTTTCATGTATTGAGCCTATCACAGGTGGACCCCGGCGCCAAAGCAAGAGGCGCGTGAAACAAAGAGACCCCGACCTGCGATGATCCCCGAAGACCGTCTGGTACAGATCCTGCAACGCTATCAATACCTTGAGGCCGCAATGGCGGATGGGGCTGGCGGCGATATTGCACGCCTTGCCAAGGAGTATTCCGACCTGCGCCCGGTGGCCGAGCAGATCGGCGCCTGGCGTCAATTGCAAAGCGATCTGGAAGAGGCCGAGGCCATGCTGTCGGATCCGGACATGAAGGCATTGGCAGAGGAAGAGCTGCCTCTGCTGAAAGCGGCCTTGCCTGAGGCGGAGCACGCGCTTCAGCTGGCGCTGTTGCCAAAGGACGAGGCCGATGCCCGTCCGGCTATCCTCGAAATTCGCCCGGGCACGGGCGGCGATGAGGCGGCGTTGTTTGCGGGGGATCTGTACCGGATGTACGCGCGATATGCCGAGGCGCGCGGCTGGAAGCTGGAGGTCATCGAAGAGCAGATGACCGAGCTTGGCGGGCTCAAGGAATTGGTGGCGCGGATCAATGGCGACAATGTCTTTGCCCGGCTCAAGTATGAAAGCGGCGTGCATCGCGTTCAACGTGTCCCGGTGACCGAGAGCGGCGGGCGTATCCATACCTCGGCCGCAACCGTGGCGGTCCTGCCCGAGGCGGAAGACGTGGACATCAAGATCGAGGCAAATGACCTGCGCATTGATACGATGCGGTCGTCTGGAGCAGGTGGTCAGCACGTGAACACCACGGATTCGGCGGTTCGGATTACTCATATTCCTACGGGGCTGGTTGTGACGAGCTCTGAAAAATCTCAGCACCGCAACCGCGAGATCGCGATGCAGGTGCTGAAAACGCGACTTTATGATCTGGAACGTCAACGGGTGGACAGTGAACGCTCTGCCGATCGTGCCAGCCAGATCGGCACCGGGGATCGGTCTGAGCGCATCCGCACCTATAATTTTCCGCAAGGCCGCATGTCAGATCACCGCATCAACCTGACGCTTTATAAGCTGGATCAGATCATGGGCGGGGATCTGGATGAGATCATCGATGCGCTGATTGCCGATCATCAGGCGCGCCAATTGGCGGAGATGGGGCAATGAGCACCACCGCCGCGCAGGCCATGGTGGCCGCCACCGCGCGTTTGCGGGCTGCTGGGGTCGACGACCCGGCGCGCGATGCCCGTGTGCTGCTGGCTCATGCCGCGCGGATCGAGGCCTCTCGCGTGACGCTGATTGCGCCCGAGGAGCTGCAATCTGAAGTCGCGGACCGTTACGAACAGCTGATTTCCCTGCGCGCCATTCGGGTGCCTGTGTCGCATCTGATCGGCGAACGGGATTTCTATGGTCGCCGTTTCAAGGTCTCGGGCGAGGTGCTGGACCCGCGCCCGGAAACCGAAACTCTGATCGAGGCGGCTCTGTCGGAACCCTTTGAGAGCGTTCTGGATCTTGGCACCGGGTCGGGCTGCATTCTGGTGACGCTTTTGGCGGAGCAACCGGGGGCGACGGGGCTTGGTGTTGATCTGAGCGAGGCAGCCTGTCTGCAAGCCAGCGCCAATGCGGTGTTGCACCGGGTCACGTCGCGGGCGGATATTCGCGCTTCGGATTGGTTCTCGGCGGTGCGCGGTCGGTTTGATCTAGTGGTCTCAAACCCGCCCTATATCGCGTTGGACGAGATGGATGACCTATCTGCGGAGGTTCGGGATCACGAGCCGCAGATGGCTTTGACAGACGGGGCCGACGGGTTGACGGCCTATCGGATCATCTGCGCAGGCGTGCGGGACTTTCTGGCAAGTTCAGGCCGTGTACTGGTGGAGATCGGGCCGACCCAAGGGGCGGCCGTGGGGGATATGATGCGCGCGGCAGGTCTGGTCGATGTCGCGATTTTGCCGGACTTAGATGGCCGCGATCGGGTCGTCTTTGGTAGAAACCCGTGACATTTGGGCCAAAACACCCCATATTTTGAGGGTGTAGAGCAAAAAGAGTCAAATTTCCGCGGCTACCCTCTTGTTTGTAGGCCCGGAAAGTGGTTACTCGGAATTGTCGCTGTTGCAAGAGGGTGTTCATGACCCTCTCGGCGACGCCAAGCCCAAAAAGAGTTCGCAGACCCTTGCGCAGGATGCGCAAACCGAGGTCTTCGACAATTAGAACCAAGGCTGACGTTAGGCATATGAGATCGTCAAAATCACGTTCGCGTTCGAAGTCGAACCGCAATCGCCCGCAAGGGGCCAACGTTGTCAACCGTGTGTTCGATAGCAACGGACCCGAGGGCAAGGTGCGCGGAACGCCGCAACAGATCATCGACAAATACAACCAACTGGCGCGGGACTCCCAGCTGGGCAATGACCGTGTTGCCACTGAGAACTTCCAGCAGCACGCGGAGCATTACCTGCGCATGTTGAACGAGGCGCAGCGTGAAATAGACGCGCGCCGCGAAGAGCAGGAACGCCAGAACCGCGAGCGTCAGGCTGAGCGGGATCGCGAGCGGGCCGAGCGTCTGGAGCGTCAAGAACGCGAAGCAGAGGCCACGCCTGCCAATGGTGAAGGCCCGCAGCCCGAGATTCAGGATCCGCGTGACGTCGCCGTGGAAAGCGACAGTGACGAATCCGGTCTGGTGGAAACGCCGGAAGGCAAGACCACAGAGGCAAAACCGGCTGAGGCAGAGAGCGCACCGGCCAAAAAGGCACCGGCGCGCAAGCCCCGTGCGCGCAAGCCAGCAGCCGCTCCGACCGAGGGCGATGCCCCGGTGGAAGAGGCCGCAGCACCCAAGCCGAAGCGCAGCCGTGCCAAGCCGAAACCGAAGCCGGAAGAGCCGCAAGAAGCCGCTGAATAAGCTCGGTTACTCACAGATACGAAAAACCCCCGCAGCCAATCGGCGCGGGGGTTTTTCGTTTTGTATTGTGTCAGCTTGGTACTGTGTTGGTCCGGTGTCAGCTTGATGCAGGGCCAAACCGTCAGGCTGACTTCAAGCTCCGTGCCAGAGCGCAAAAGGCCTCTAGGCTGACCTGTTCTGCGCGTTCGGTGGGCGGAATGCCTGCGGCGTTCAGGTGGTCTTCAATCTCGGGAGAGACGCCTTTTAGCGAGGCGCGCAGCATCTTGCGACGCTGGTTAAAGGCCGCGGCGACAACACGGCTCAGGGTCGCGGCATCTGCGGGATAGCGCGGTTCTGCCAGGGCGGTCAGATGCACCACAGCGCTTGAGACCTTTGGCGGCGGAGTAAAGGCACCGGGGGGCAGGGACAGAACGATCCGCGCATCTGCACGCCACTGCGCCAGAATAGCGAGGCGACCGTAGGCTTTGGAGCCGGGCTGGGCCACGATGCGCTCTGCCACCTCACGCTGGAACATCAGGGTCAGGCTCTGCCAGAACGGCGGCCAGTCTTGCGGTGTCAGCCAGCGCACCAGCAGCTCGGTGCCAACGTTATAGGGCAGGTTCGCCGCGATGCGGATCGGCGGTGTCAGATGCGCGAGCGGGTCAATCTCCAGCGCGTCGCCATTGATCACCTCGAGCTGGCCCGGATAGGCCTCGGCAATTTCAGCCAAGGCGGGCAGGCAGCGTTGATCTTTCTCAATCGCCAGAACCTTGCGCGCGCCTTCGCTCAGGAGGCCGCGGGTCAGACCACCGGGGCCCGGGCCGATTTCGAGCACATCACAGCCCGAAAGGTCGCCCGCCTGCCGCGCGATTTTGGCGGTCAGGTTGAGGTCGAGGAGAAAGTTCTGACCCAGCGATTTGCGGGCCGAGAGCTGGTGGGTCGCGATGACCTCACGCAGCGGGGGGAGATTGTCGATGGCGCTCATGATGGGACTACATAAGGCGGTCGCAGGGATCTGGAAAGCGCGTTCTTCAGCTCTGTTGAGCTGCAGCCATGGATTGGGCAAGCCGCAGCGCTTCAATCAGACTGGAGGGATTGGCGATGCCTTTGCCCGCGATGTCAAAGGCCGTGCCGTGATCCGGCGAGGTGCGAATGAAGGGCAAGCCAAGTGTGACATTCACCCCCTTGTCAAAGGCCAATGTCTTGATCGGGATCAGGGCTTGGTCGTGATACATGGCGATCGCCGCATCATAGCGCGCGCGGGCAGCCGCGTGAAACAGCGTGTCTGCAGGATGCGGACCGGTCAGCGCAAATCCCTCGCCTTGCATCGTGGAAATAAGGTCGGCAATCCAGTCCAACTCTTCTGTGCCCATCGCGCCGCCTTCGCCTGCGTGAGGGTTCAGGCCGGTCAGGGCGATGCGCGGAGCGGTGATGCCAAACTGCGCGCGCAAACCGGCATGGGTAATGCTGATGACCTCGCGCAAGAGCTGTGGGGTCAGCGCGTTTGGCACGTCCTTCAGGGCAATGTGGATGGTTGCAGGCACCACGCGCAGCTCATCACTGGCAAGCATCATCACCACGCGCTCCACGCCCGCGAGGGCGGCCAGAAACTCCGTGTGACCGGGGTAGGCAAAACCTGCTCCGTCTATCAGAGCTTTTTTGTGGATCGGGGCCGTGCAAACCGCAGTGGCCTCGCCCGATTGAACTAAACGAACCGCTGTTTCGATGGCGGTGATGACGCCATGGGCGTTTTTCGGGTCCGCGATGCCCTTTTGCGCGCTACCATCAAAGGCAATCGGCAAAACGGGAAAGGCGGTTGCGCACACATCAAGGGCTTCGTTTGGAGAGGCAACCTGTTTGACCGGAAGATCCCCTGGCAAATGGCGCGGGTCGCCGAGCCAGACAAAGGGGCAGTCATCGCGCAGGGTCTGCCAGGCTTTGGCGGCAATTTCCGGGCCGATGCCCGCAGGCTCGCCACAAGAAAGTGCGATCACCTGCGAGGGGCGGCTCACTTGTATTCGATCCTTGCGTTGGCCTTCATCTGCTCCACGAGGCTTTCAGCGAGAGCAGTCAGACGCTGCGTTAGAAGCGCGTTGGCCACGGTCAGGCGCGCGTCTTCTTGTGCCGCGACAACATCAGAGGTCCGGCCACAGAGCATGACAAAGAGCAGGGTTTGACCATTGTCACGCGTCACGGTGTAGGAAGATTCGTTCGGATCCATCTTGGCCAATTCCAGCGCGATGTCCTGCGCAATGTCACGCGGGGCGACGCTGCCTCGAAACAGAACAGCGGGGTCTTGGCCCTTGGCGATCCCATAGAGATCGTCGCAAGTATCTACGCTGGCTTGCAGTTTCTCCGCGCTGGCCAGCGCTTCGGCACTGCGACCACCGGGAATGCGGTAGGTGGCATATTCAATGGCGGCGTAGGTCGCGTCTCGGCCAGCAACTTCGCGCAGGCCGCGCATCTGGAAGACTGCAATTGCGCCTTGAAGCGGCAGCGGGGAGGTGATTTCCCCCGGCTTCATCTCGAGCACGACTTCTTGCAGGGAGGCAGGCAGGCGGGTCAGCGACATCCACGGCAGGCGACCGCCGTCAATGCGGGAGTCGGCGGCCGAAAACTGTGCTGCCGACGCGGCAAAGGCATCTGCGCTCTTGAGTTCAGAGATTTGGGTCGCCAGTTCTTGCACTTGCTGTGCATTGTTCTGGTCGATCGGCATGATGATTTCAGACAGCAAGATCTGGACGCCACCCGCCCCGGCCGTTCCCATCGCGCGGTCGATTTCCTCGTCGGTGGGACGCGCCTGGCTCAGATAGCGCGCGCGCACATACTCTCGCCACCCAAGCCCGGCGGAAGAGAAATCCCGCACGGTTTCGGGATCCACTCCCGCTTGTTTGAGGCGAGTCAGGAATTCGTCGAGGGACAGGTTGGCGCGGCCAGCCAGTTCTTCCATGCCTTCGGTGATTTCTGCTTCGGTGAGCGTCAGGCCGACCTCTGCCAGTTTCGCGCGTTTCAAACGATCATCGATCAGGTCTTTGCGCGCCTGCACCAATGGGTCACCCTTGGCGGAGCCCAGAACGGAGAGAAACAGCGCGCGCTGCTCCAACTCGTAATTGGTGATGACATCCTCATTCACCGTAATCGCAGGCGAAAACAGGCCCTGTGCTGCACTGGCGTTGGGCAGAGTGGTCAAGCAGGTCGCAGCCGCAAGAAGGCCAGCTGCAATCACACGGCGGGTGAACAGGGCCGCGCGGGGCCGTTTGGAAATTACGCTCTGCTGCATGATCGCCTGCTTGTTGTTGTGCCGTTCTTCACGGAAAATCCGTTGAGCGACAATGTAAATCCGAAATCCGTCGAAGGCTCAATACTCGTGGTCGAGGTATAACGACGGTTGACTGAGACGTCGAGGGTGACGCATTCGTTGCGGTAGGTCACACCAAGGCCCGCGCGGGTGGCGCGGTCGCCAGTGACGTCGTAGCGCATGTTGGCGCCAAGGCTCCAGACCGGGTTGATCGCGTATGTGCCGTCGAACCAAAGTTCAGAAGTCTCATCTGTGCGATCTTCGGCCAGATCCGATTGCAGCCAGAGATAGCTGCCCGACAGTTGCACGCGGTTTCGGTTCAAATCCCCACGGAATTCCGCTTTGGAGATTGACCATTCTTCGTCAAAGAGCGCGCGGGCGGTCAGGGACAGGTCCGATGCGAAGCCGATCTGGCCTGCAATGAGAACGTTGGAGTTCTTGCCGTCCAAGCCAGAGGTCGAGGTGAATCCGCTCTGCACATCGCTGCGCAAAATCTGCGCGACAGAGAGGTTGGCATCCCAGCCTTCAGGCGAGAAATGCGAGAACGACAGACCATAGACCAAAGTGGCGCCATCTTCGCGGGCGTCAGGTTCTGGAAAGCGGGACAAGGCCAGCAAATTGCCGTGATCGAATTCGGAGATGTTACTCGCCTCATTGGGCACGTCGTCGCCGTTTACATTGGTCCAGCCCAATTGCACGATCGGCTCCAGAACCTGCGTGGCTCCAGTGGCAGTCGCGCGGACCATCGGCCGCCGCAGGGTGAGTGCTGCGCGAGGCGTGACCCGGGTCGCGTCATTGTCAAAGGCTGCATCATCGGCGAGAGCAAAACTGTCCAACCCAAGACCCATGGTCCAAGTCGCCTCGACGCCAAAAGGTACAATCCACGACCGGAGCCAGGTGATGTCACCGGTGACACGGGTCATATCGCGGCCATTGGCGGAGGTTGTCGTAGCATCAAGCCCGGAATCCCTCACGAACTGCGAGCCCGTCAGGCGAAGACGCAGCTCGCCGCCGACGGACTTTGGGAACAAGCGCTGTTCAAATGTTCCGGTCAGGATCGGCGAGGGGGTGAACGCTTGGTCTTCTGTGTCACGCAGGGTCTTGTAGGTGTAGATGCTGCCTTGGATCAGCTGATCGCGGCGCACCCGGGTTAGGGTGACATTCGAGCGCAAACGGTCGGTGTCGGAAATATCGTAGTCTGCGAGGTATCCGTCGTCCGAAACGGTCTTGAGATCAAACTTCAGTTCGAAGTCACGGAACACATCAAACCGACCCTTGGCGAACAAATATCCACGGTCATCATTGGGTTGAATGTCGTCGCGGCTGAAGGCGCCGGAAATTTCGATCTCGCCTTTGCGGAAGGCCTGACGATAGCGCAGATCAAGCGTTCGGGTCTCGGCGGACAGGTAAGGGGTAATCGTCAGATCGCGATGGGGGCCCATCGTGACAAAATACGGTAGCTTTACCCCAAGCCCCAAGTTTGAGGACGTGGTAATCGATGGGATCAGGAATCCCGTGGCCCGATCCAACGTCGGATCTGGCAGGCGCAGCGATGGGAAGTAGAAAACCGGCACATCACGCACCAGCAATTGGGCGCTTTCAAAATAGAGCTGCCGTTCTTGCTCGTCATGGGTGATCCGTTCGGCGCGGATCTGCCAGAGCGGCGGACGTCCGTCATTGCAGACATCGCAAGAGGTGACGGAGGTTTTGTAAAGCTGCGAATAGCGCCCCTCGACACGCGTCATTTGGAGCGCGGCCAGTTGCACCTGCTGGTCAAACACCATGCGCGCCCCGCGCAGGATGCCATCCCGTAGCCCGGTGTCCAATTCGGCGGCATCAGCCAAGACTGTGAGATTGCCGCCTTGATCAATGCGAATGGGACCCTCAAGGGATAGCGTGCCGTTTTGTCTGTCGTAGGTAATCCGCTCGGCCTGCAGACGGATATCGCCTTGAAACGCCTCGACATGTCCTTCGGCAACCAGTTGGCGGTTGGGCGAAATGAACACGCGGTCCGCCACCAACATCGCCGGACCGGATGTCGCGCTAGGTTGCGGCGCGGATTGCGCCACAGCCGCAGGGCCGGCAAGGCCGAGCCACAGCGGCAGCACCGTGGACAAAAGCGCGGCGCGGCGCCAGGTTTTGAAGTTAACCGTCTTCGGCATGCAGCAGCAGTCCCATCGTCAAAAGTATCGAGGCCACGGGCGGGGCCCAGGCCGCCAGCAAGACCGGAATTTGTCCGTTTTCGCCGAGAATCCGTGCGAAGTTATGGACGAAGTAGAGGCTAAATCCCAGCAGAACCGAAGTCAGAACAGCGCCCCCTGTGCCCCCAAGCCGGGTGTGCCGCATGGTAAAGGCCGCGCCGACCAGTACCATAGCGACCAGAAACAGAGGCCGCGCCAATTCGACCTGCAGCCAGACCTGAAAACGGGTGGTGGAGAACCCGGCTTCGCCCAGCGAGGCAATGGTCTGCGGCAGGTCGTAAATCGAAATCCCTTCAGCAAAACCAATCGTGTCGCGGATGCGCTCGTTGGTCAGTGTCGTCGGCAGGCGCAATTCATCATAGCGGCGCGCTCCGCGCTCGGGATTGACGCCCACAACAAGCTGCCAGACCTTGGCATTTTTCAGCACCCAATCTTCGCCATCGAGCCAGCCCTCTTCCGCGATGGTGCGGCGGATTGGGCCTCCGTCCGGCGCGTAGGTCAGGACGGAGACATCGTAGAGATACAGGCTGTCTGCATCGCCGCGATAGTTGGCCGCGTGAATGACGGATTGGCCGTTTTTGCCACCTTGCCGCAGCCACAGACCTTCGCCGGTCAAGGACACGGCGGCGGCGGACCCCGGCTGGCGGTAGCCTTCGGCGAGTTCTTTGTAGCGGTTTGTTGTCACTGCCACGATCGGGTTCAGTGTCGTGACCGCCAAGCCACCGATGAGCAAGGCGACAAAAACAGGGGGCAAGAGAGCGCGGATACCAGAGCGGCCGATGGCTCGGGTCACCACCAATTCGCTGCTGCGGGCAAGGCCGACAAACAACACAATCGTGCTGAGGATCATGATTAGCGGCAAAAATTCGTTCAACGCGCCGGGGGCGTTCAGCAGCGTGAGACCCAAAAGTTTAA
Organism: Epibacterium sp.; assembly: GCA_048263945.1. Taxonomy (GTDB): domain Bacteria; phylum Pseudomonadota; class Alphaproteobacteria; order Rhodobacterales; family Rhodobacteraceae; genus Epibacterium. The sequence continues at coordinate 451,019 of JBLXDQ010000001.1, forward strand.
TGAAGCCAAGGTTTTGCGCCTCGAACCTACGAAACTGTTCGCTGAGGTCGATCAACATCACGAGGCTCATCAGGACTGCGGAAATCACCAGGAACCACAGGAAGAACCGTTTCGCGTAATAGATATCGAGGGTCATCGGAGCCCCACCTTCGCCTGCGCGCCAGTGGCGGAGGGTGACGGTGTCTTTGCGACCACCATCACAGGAACAAGCGCAACGAGGCCTCTGGCGTTTCGATCACTTGCCATGGCGCCAAGGTGCCGGAAAATCCGGGCACAAAGCTCCAAGCTCGCAGCGAAAACGCCAAAAGACAGCAGATATTGCGACAGCACGTATCTGTCGGTGCGTGACACGCGATCCCCCCATAGATCTTGCGCAGTATTGTTCGTCGGACCTTAGAGGAATTGTCGAGGCGGGAAAACTGCATTCTTCTCAGGCGAATGCTTCATCGGCGGAGGTTGGGGCATGCAACCTGTCGCGAGATGCTGGTATTCGGGCCACCAAGGAGCTACCTCTAGGGCAGACGACCGCCCGCAAGCCGGAGCGGCACAGGCAGAATAGATGCAGGAGGCTCGAATGAGCGCGCTCACCCCGATCCGTTTTTCTCCCTTTGACCCCAAGATCCTCGCGGAAATCGACGGCCATTTGGCCATCGTTGTGACGCCGGAAGGCACTTTGGATCAGGCTGCACGCAGCGCCAACCGTTTGTCCAAAGGCGCGGTTGCTCGTTTGGTTGCCTCCGAAGCCTTCGCCAAAGCGAAGACAGGTCAGGTGTTTACACTCGCTTGGCCGGCTGGCCTCGCGGCGGAGGCGCTGCATATTCTGGTGATGCCGCGCCGTGTCACGGCAACAGAAGCGCGCAAAGCGGGCGCCAAACTGGCCGAAGCCCGCGGCAGCAAGGCCTTGACCGCGAAGCTAGGCAATATGGCGCGCGCTGCAGATCTGGCGCTGGGGCTGGCCCTGCGCAGCTACGCTTTTGAGGCACATAAGACCGCCGAAAGCGAGGCAATGGGCGCAATTACGCTGTGCCACAACAAGCCCGAAGAGCTGGAAGCGGCCTATGCCCCGCTGCAGGCGGTCGCCGAAGGGGTGCATATGACCCGCGATCTGGTGAACGAGCCTGCAAACGTGCTGACCACCACCGAATTCGCCAACCGCCTTGTCGAGATGGAAGCGCTGGGGCTTGAGGTCGAAGTGCTTGACGAAGCCGAGCTCGAAGAACTGGGTATGCGCACGCTGCTATCCGTGGGGCAGGGCTCTGCAAGCCCGTCCAAAGTGGTGGTTATGAAATGGAACGGTGGCGAAGCTGACGCCGCGCCGCTCGCGCTGGTGGGCAAAGGTGTCGTCTTTGATACCGGCGGGATCTCCTTGAAGCCCGCGGCGGGTATGGAAGACATGACCATGGATATGGGCGGTGCCGGCGTTGTTGCAGGCACCATGCGGGCTCTGGCGTTGCGCAAGGCCAAGGCCAATGTGGTCGGTCTGGTCGGTCTGGTGGAAAACATGCCGTCTGGGACCGCCATCCGCCCCGGCGACGTGGTGAAATCCATGAAGGGTGACACGGTCGAGATCATCAATACCGATGCCGAAGGCCGTCTGGTGCTGTGTGACGTGCTTTGGTACGCGCAGGAACGGTTCAAACCCGCAGGTGTGATTGACCTCGCGACCCTGACCGGTGCGATCATCATCGGGCTAGGGCATGAAAATGCGGGCGTTTTCTCGAATGATGATACGCTGTGTGGTGCCTTCCTCAAGGCCGCGGAGGCTGAGGACGAGGGCGCGTGGCGGATGCCGCTGGGGCAAGCCTATGACGATCAGCTGAAGTCCCGCATCGCGGATATGAAAAACGTCGGCGGACGTCCGGCGGGCTCTATCACTGCGGCGCAATTCCTGCAGCGTTTCATCAAGGAGGGCACCCCTTGGATCCATCTGGATATCGCTGGGGTCGCCTCGGTGACCGCGCCGACCGCCTACGCTCCCAAAGGGGCGACGGGCTGGGGAGTGCGCGCGCTGAGCCGTTTGGTCGAGGATCAATTCGAAGCGAAGTGAGGCCATTGCGATGGGCGCTGCCTATTTCTACCACCTGACCCGCAAGCCGTTGCAGGAGACCCTTCCGGTGCTTCTGGACAAGGCGCGTGGGGCAGGCTGGCGCATTGCGGTGCGCGGGCGGGATCCGGACCGACTGGCTTGGCTGGATGATATGCTGTGGCAGGGAGGGGACGCGAGTTTCCTCCCCCATGGCTTGGCCGGTGGCGCGCATGATGCTTTGCAGCCGATCCTGCTGACCACGTCATCTGAGGCGCCTAACAAGGCGACCTGCGTGATGAGCGTGGATGGCGCGGATGTCAGCGCGGAAGAGGTCAACGCGCTGGAGCGGGTCTGTATCCTGTTTGACGGCACCGATACCGAGGCGGTCCAACATGCACGAGGACAATGGAAGACCTTGACGACGGCAGGCTGTGCCGCACAATATTGGTCAGAGGAATCTGGCAAATGGGAAAAGAAAGCCGAAAGCGAAGCTTAGGCGCTTTGTGCGGCAATGCTGACACCGATGAAGCGCGCCCTTGGGCGCGTTTCTTTATCGGGTGAGGATCAACTCGTTGTTGCGAATTTCAAAGCCAGCGAAACGCTGCAAATAGCCCATACCAAGGAGGGACTGCTCCAAAGCGCCCTCGTTCACCCAGGCTGACACGTTCTTGTCCGTGACGCCGCCCAATGCGACGCTGTCGAGTGTGACACGTGCGGTGCGCACCTCGCCATTGGCGGTCATTGCGCGTCCGAAGTAGTTCAGGGAAGACGTCTCGATCCCTAAGCGGTGGGCATCGCTTTCGTTCAGAACCATATCGCTTGCGCCCGTATCGACGAGGAAGTTGACTGGTTTCCCGTCCACCTCAAGCGTCAGGTAATAATGCCCGTCGCGGGCACGCGGCACGATGATCTGGCCGGTCTCCGCATGGACTGCTTGCTGGGGCATCACGGTGCCGCGAATGTCATCCCAAAGACCATAGGCGGCAATCACTCCGAGAAAGATCAGGCCCCAGATCGCCAGTAGCTGGGCTGTCTTGCCAAGCGATTGACGGTTTTGAACAAAGACCCAGGACCCGACTGCCGCAAGCAACAGAACCAGATAGACGAGGTTGCCAATATCATCGGATGTCATATGCGTGCCCTCCATCCCATTGAGGTAGGAATGCCACCCGGCAATGTCTAGCTGGCAAAGCCAAAGGCCCGCAGACCTTCGAGAACAAATTGCACAGACAGAGCGGCGAGCAGCATCCCCAAAAGGCGTGTCGCCACATTGATGCCGACGGGGCCAAGAAGGCGCTCTAGCAGGCCGGAAATCGAGAACATGCCCAGCATCAGAACAATCACGGCGACCACGATGGCCATGACAGAGGCAAAGCCTTCGACACCGGGGTGCTGACCTGTGAGCAGGATCACGGTCGCAATCGACCCCGGTCCCGCAATCAACGGGATCGCCATGGGAAAGACCGAAGGGTCATCCTCGGGGGCAATCTCGTCACCTTGATGCTGGCGGCGGGCAGTGCGGCGTTCAAACAACATGTCGAGCGCGGTCAGGAACAGCAATATGCCGCCCGCAACCCGGAAGGCGGGCATGGAGATGCCGATAAACTCCAACACCTTTTCGCCGAACAGCGCAAATACGGCAAGGATGCCAATCCCGGTCAGGGAGGCGCGTAGGGCGATTGCGCGGCGTTGCTTGGTCGTCATGCCTTGGGTCAGCGCCAGAAACACTGGCATCAGACCGATGGGGTCGATGATGACAAAGAGGGTCACAAAGGAGGTGATCAGAAAGGCGGTGTCGATCATCACGCTTCTGCCAGTTCCAGTTTCTCTAGGGCGTCCATCCAAATGGCCTCGGCGCGGTCGAGTGCTTCGAGGCATTCGGCGTGTTTCTTTTGCCAAACAGCCATATCTGCGGCCTTGCCTGGTTCATAGAGTGCCGGATCGGCAAGCTTGGCGTCCAGCTTTTCTCGCATTTCGGCCAGCTTTTCCACGCGGGCCTCGGATTTGCGGACCTCAGAGCGCAGGGCAAGGATTTGGTCACGGCTGGCGCGCTTTGGTTTCGCGGGCTCTTTCGGTTCGGCTTTGGGCGCGGGTTTGTCGCGGGCCAAAAGCATGTCACGATAGCTGTCGAGGTCGCCCTCATAGGGCGCAACCGTGCCATTGGACACCAGCCACAGACGATCCGCCACAAGGCTCAGCAGGTGCATATCGTGGCTCACGAGGATCACCGCGCCGCTATAGGCGGTCAGCGCCTCCACCAAAGCCTCGCGGCTTTCGATGTCGAGGTGGTTGGTCGGCTCGTCGAGGATCAGCATATGGGGCGCATCCAGCGTCGCCAGCAGCAGGCTGAGACGCGCCTTTTGTCCGCCCGACAGGCGTCGCACCTCAGTTTCTGCCTGAGACGCGCCAAGGCCAAAGCCCGCAAGGCGGGTGCGCCATTTGGTCGGGGCTTCCTCGGGGCGCAGGCGGCGCAGGTGGTCGAGCGGGGTCTCATCCACGTAAAGCTCGTCCACCTGATGCTGGGCGAAATAGCCGATGCGCAGCTTGGAGGAGCGCACCAGCTTGCCGGCCATCAAGGGCAGACGATCGGCGAGCAGCTTGGACAGGGTGGATTTACCCTGACCGTTCTTGCCCAATAGCGCGATGCGATCGTCCTGATCAATCCGCAAATTGAGCCGCTTCAGGATCTCCACATCGCCATAGCCGGTGATGCCACCTTCGATCTGGATGATCGGCGGCGACATTTCCTCCGGCTCCGGGAAGGAGAAGGCGCGCAGGGCGGCCTCTTGCGGGGTGGAGATCGGTTTCATCTTTTCGATCATCTTCAGGCGCGACTGGGCCTGTTTCGCCTTAGAGGCCTTGGCACGGAAGCGATCGACAAAGCTTTGCAGATGGGCGCGGCGGGCGTCCTGTTTGCGCGCCTCGGATTGCGCGGCCAGAATGCGGGCGGCGCGGGTTTCCGCAAAGGTATCGTAGGGCCCCTGATAGAGGGTCAGCTTGCGGTCCTCGAGGTGCAAAATGGCGCCCACCGCGCGATTGAGGAGCCCGCGGTCGTGCGAGACGATCAGCACAGTATGGGGATAGCGCGCGATATAGCTCTCTAGCCACAGCGCGCCTTCGAGGTCGAGGTAGTTGGTCGGCTCGTCCAGCAGCAAGAGATCGGGCTGCGAGAACAGTACAGCCGCCAAAGCGACCCGCATCCGCCAGCCGCCGGAGAAATCCGAACAAGGGCGCAGGTGGTCTTCGTCGTCAAAGCCCAGACCCTTGAGGATCGAGGCGGCGCGGGCCTCGGCGGACCAAGCGTCGATATCGGCCAGACGCGACTGGATCTCGGCAATCCGCATCCCGTCGGTGGCGGTCTCGGCCTCGGCCATCAGCGAGGCGCGTTCTTCATCCGCCGCCAGCACCGTGTCCAGCAGCGAGGTCGCGGAGGAGGGCACCTCTTGCGCGACACCACCGATGCGCGCCTGCGAGGGCAGCGAGATTGAACCGGTCTCCAGCACCAGCTCACCGCGGATGATGCGGAAGAGGGTGGATTTGCCGGTGCCATTGCGCCCGACAACGCCGACCTTGTGGCCGGTGGGAATGGTGGCAGAGGCCTCCTCCAACAGGGGGCGGCCTTCGACGGAATAGGTGATGGAGTCAATTGTGAGCATGGCTCCTCTCATGTCGAAAGGCGCGGGAGGGGTCAATGACTATCGATCTGGCGTGCGTAAAGGGGTTCCCTTGGTGGTTGCGTATTCTGTGCTACACTCGCCCACATTTAAGGGGCGTGTGAGGTTCAAACCGCATTTGGCCCATTTTTCGAGAAAGGGATTTGAGATGCGCAGGCTTGTTATCTGTTGCGACGGAACGTGGAACACGGCGGATCAGCAGACAGACGGTCTGCCAACGCCGACGAATGTGGCCAAGATCTTTTCTCTGCTTGCGCAGCGGGACGATGAGGGCACCCGCCAGATCAACTACTATCGCACCGGGGTTGGCACCTCTGGCGGGTTTTTACGCCGGACCTTGGGAGGGGCGATTGGCCTGCGGCTCGAGGATGATATCGTCAGCGCCTATAAGTTTCTCGCTGAAACCTTTGAGCCAGGAGATGAGATATTCCTCTTCGGCTTTAGCCGCGGGGCCTATACCGTTCGCAGCCTTGCGGGAATGGTCTCCAACGTCGGGCTGGCCGACTTGCGCCCCGCACATCGCCCCGACGGCACGGATCCTTGGGCTGTGGTGAAGCGGCTGATGACGCAGTATCAGTCCAACAAGGCTGGGGCGGACAAAAGTATGGTGCAATCCATGCTGTTGAACCCGACCACTGTGGGCGACGTCAGCTTTCACGATCCTGCAGGTGTCGGGTTTCGATTTATCGGCGTGTGGGACACCGTAGGGGCACTGGGCATCCCTGACGACAAAGGCGTTTTGCGGTTCCTGCTCGGAGATCCCAAGAAACATGGGTTCAAGGATACCGAGCTTGGCGCCAATGTGACATGCGCGCGTCACGCTTTGGCGATGGACGAGCGGAGACAGGACTTTACCCCCACTCTCTGGACCAAATGGGCCGAGGGGCAGGATGTCGAGCAACGCTGGTTCGCGGGCGTTCATGGCGATGTCGGAGGCAGTTATGCGGACTGCGGGCTGGGGGACCTCACGCTGGATTGGATGCTGACTGAGGCCCAAGCAAACGGATTGGGATTGCGCGCCTATGCGCCGGGGCAGGTGAACCCGGATGCCTTTGCCCGGCGTCATGATTCCTTTCTGGGGGTGTTTCGCCGCAGGCCAACGCGTCCGCGGGCCGTTCCTCAGGTTAAGGACTGCGCACCCGGTGAAGGTGATAGTCTGACGCGGTTTGATCCCTCCGTCGTGGCCCGTCATCAGACCCCACCGCCGGGAGAGGTGAGCTATTGGCCCACACGCGTGATGCGACCGAGAGAGGCGTGCCGGACTTGGGCCAGTGCCAAGGCGCGTTGGAATGCCACAGGTCTCTATCTTATCAAGGACGCCACCTATCATGTGTCCGCCAAGGGAGAGTGGCTTGATGCGGGGATCAAGGCGGATGCCAATGGGGCAAAGCCGGGCGCGCAGCTTGGTAAGGTGGCCTATGGATTGGCGACCCTCCCGGAAGGTCTCCGCGCTTTGTTGCGCAAGAACAAGCGACTGGCCAAGGCGGATGTGATCTTCTCGCGCCGGGTTGTGGAGGCGCCTTGGATTGCCCTCATCGGCGCCATCGGCTCCGGGCGCGGCAATACCGAGGTCGGCGGCGGGATCGAGGATCACGACACGCATCTGTTGGGTACCGACAAGACGTTTACCGCGCGAGACAGTGGCTATCTCTATCTGTTCGCCAATGATGCTTGGGTGATGTACGGCAATAACGCCGGATCGCTGGAGGTGGAGATCACGCGGCTGTCGTAACGGCACTCGACGGGCGATGACGGATATCTTGCCAAAGCGCGGCCTTTGCGGCTTCAATGTCGGTGAATACTCTGACGAAGCAATTGATTGAGCCCCTTTGTGCGGATCGCATGGAGGGGAGAGAAGGTCCCGACTGATACGCCCGGCACAGACACCTCCGACATTGATGACCCTGATCGTCGGCACCGCTTTGTCGGTGCTGTCACTCAACATGTTCCTGCCCTCGCTGCCGGGAATCGCAGAAACGTTTGAGGCGGATTACGCGCTCGCCAATCTGTCGGTCGCGGGGTACCTCGCGATTTCGGCGGTTCTGCAACTCTTGATGGGGCCGCTGTCGGACCGTTACGGACGACGGCCGGTGATGTTGGTCTGCTGTCTGCTGTTCCTGCTCGCCTCGATCGGCTGCGCCCTCGCGACGAATATCTGGAGCTTTCTCGGCTTCCGCCTGCTGCAAGGGGCGATCATCAGCGGGCAGGTGATTTCGCGCGCGGTGATCCGCGATATGTTCCCGCCCAATGAGGCGGCCAGCAAGCTTGGCTATATCGGGATGATCATGGCGGCTGCCCCCATGATGGGGCCAATGATCGGCGGCGCGCTTGACATGGCCTTTGGCTGGCGGGCGGGGTTTTGGCTTTATACCGGGCTCGGAGCCTTGGTGCTGGCCCTGGTCTGGGGCGACATGGGAGAGACCAATACCTCCCGCTCCGCCACTTTTCGCGCGCAGATGCGGCTCTATCCGCTTCTGTTCTCCTCGCGGCGGTTCTGGGGCTATTCCTTTTGCGTCGCTTTTTCCATCGGCGGGTTTTATTCCTTTGTCACCGGCGCGCCGCTGGTCGCTGCGGCTTGGTTTGACTTAAGCCCGGCGATGGTGGGGCTTGGCATTGGCATTATCACCGGCGGGTTTATGACCGGGAATTTTATCACCGGGCGGCTTGCCAAGCGGGTGTCGCTCTTGTCGCTGATCCTTGCCGGGCGGGTGATTTCCTGCCTTGGGCCGCTGACCGGGCTAAGCGTGTTTTGGCTGGGGCAGGGCAGTCCTTGGGTGTTCTTTGGCTCCGCCATCTGCGTTGGGCTTGGCAACGGGCTCACCATCGCCAATGCCAGCGCCGGGCTGATGTCGGTGCGTCCCGAGCTGGCGGGCAGTGCCGCGGGCCTCTCTGGCGCTATGACTGTGGCGCTGGGCGCTGCTTTGACCTCGCTGACCGGCGTTTTGGTCGCGCCAAAGAACGCGCCTTTTGTGGTGCTGGGGATCATCCTGACGGCGAGCACGCTGGCGCTGGTTTCGGCGCTTTATACTTGGCGGGTCGAACAGGCCCAAAGCAGCGCGGGCGAGATTTCGGTTTGATGGTCATTTGCTGGCCTAAAACAGGTTTTGTTAACTTCCGCCCCCCTAAATTTAACCGCATAGGTTGTGTTTCAGGTGGGGCGCTCTCATGATAGGTATCTCGACGACAGCGGCTTACGCTTTAAATGCGGTGCATTATCTGAAGCTGATGCAATCCGCCGTGCCGCAGGCACAGGTCACAGGCGACGCGCGCGGGTCAGAGGGGATGACAGATCGCGTCTCGCGCTAGGAGGCGGGCAGCGCCAATTCGGTGCTCAGTATCTATCACAAGCCCACGGCGACGACCCCCGTGCCGCAGTTGACCCAATTGACCGAGCAATTGATGGAGATCCGACGCGGCGCGCTGGGCGATACCCGTCAGGCCGTGGCCGACGCGCTGGGCGGGGTTCTGGGGCGCGAGGTGCGGCCTGACACGCTCATCGTAGATGAGTTAAGCCTTTACGACCACGATCAGTTGCGGGCCGCAGGCAAGGGCGGGCTGATCGACGCGCGCAGAGAAGTAGATTTCTTGAACAGCGCGTTGAACACTCTCGGAAGTACGACCTACCTCAGTTTCATGCAACTGGATGAGCAAGAATCCCAGATGACCGAAGGCGAGCTGTTCGTGCATGTCGCCACCGAAGCCGCGCAGAAGAAGATCAATAAAATCGATAGGCTGTTGCAATATATCGAGAAGCCGACCGTGACGGACGATATGGTCGCAAATGCGGGCCTGGGCGAGGTGCATGACCAAATCCGCAATGTGCTGTTCAACTGGCATGACCTCGACAAGGACGCCTTGGTGCAGGAGATGATCCCCGGCTTTGTCGAGCGCATGAAATCGGGCGATTGGGGCATTGCGATCAAAGGCGACTGGGCTCGGGCCGATACGGCGACGGTGATCGGGCGCTATCACATGGAAGAGGCGGTTTGGCGCAGCTCGGAGGAGGCAGGGCGGATGCGCCGTTCAGCCGAGATTGCAAAGGCGAATGGCGGCAGCGGGATCTTTTATCAGATGCGGCTGGATAGATGGCTCGATTGCCAGTGCCTCTGTCGCGCGGTTTTTCCAAACCTCCGTCACAGTCTAAGCCGCGTCTTTTCGCCAGCTGAGCACAGGAGGGAAGGTGTTTTGGGCTTTCCCCGCAATGGGGGCTTTCAAAACATCCGCCTCCATGCTACCGCCCGCGGCAAAGGAAGCCGGGGCATTCTGCCCGGTCAATTTAACGGAGAGACCTCATGGCTGTGCAACGCACTTTCTCGATCATCAAACCCGACGCAACCCGCCGCAACCTGACCGGCGCGATCAACGCGAAATTCGAAGAAGCTGGCCTGCGCATCGTCGCACAAAAGCGCATCCACATGACCAAAGCCCAAGCTGGCAAGTTCTACGAAGTGCACGCCGAGCGTCCCTTCTACGACGAACTCTGCGAGTTCATGTGCTCCGCACCGGTTGTTGTTCAGGTTCTGGAAGGTGAAGACGCCATCGCGAAAAACCGCGAAATCATGGGCGCCACCAACCCGGCAGACGCCGCAGCGGGCACCATCCGCGCAGAATTCGCTGAATCCGTTGGCGAAAACTCCGTGCACGGTTCCGACGCAGAAGAAACCGCTGCTGTGGAAATCGCATATTTCTTCGCAGGTATCGAACTGGTCGGCTAAGCCGTTCAGCTTTGAACTATCGCGGGCAGGTTTGGTTTAACGGCTAAACCTCTCTGCACCTAAGACCGTCGCGCGTTCTACGTGCGGCGGTTTTTCTTTGCGCCGCTGTCAGGCGCGCCGTTCGATCACGCCAATTTCGTTCAATATGGCCTCAAAGGCAGAGAGATCCTTGTCAAAGGACTGCGCTTTGATGGCATCAAAGCGTTTACGCAGGGCCTTCTTCTCCTCGCCCTTGCAATCGTTCCAGGGCCGTCCCTGCAAGGCCATCACCAGCACGTAATAGCCGATGAAATGGGGCTTTGAGCCAGATTGCAGCAGCCTCGCATAGGCCGCATCTGCCCCCAGTGCGTGCAATTCTTCGGCAGAGTGTATGCCTGCCCGCGCACAGGATTCCTCATAAGCGGGTCCGAGATTGCGAATACTGGAAACCGGCGTGGTCATCCTACAGTCCTTTTTGCTTCAGAGGCGCGCGTGCGTTCCACCCTATCGAGCCTTTGAAGGCGGGTCATCCCCTGTGGCCCATCTGTGGTTCCCTCACCGTGAGAGCCCTGTGAGTCGCGCAAACTTGGTTAATGTTTCCAATGTCTTGCCTGAAACATAGTTAACGCTCGTTAGCAAATCCAAGGCGAAATAATGTTACCTCTAATTCCTGTAAATTTGTGACCCTCGGAGGGGGGATCCCCTATCCCAATGGCGTGATCCTATCCTTTCAGAAGCGCGCCTGAACCCGAAGGTCAGAAGTTTGAAGTTTTGAATTCGGTTAAAACTGTGTGCAACGGAATACCAAACCTGAGAGGTTCCCATGCTGCATCCCATTATCCTCGCCGGAAGCGTAACGCCCGCAAGCGACGGTGCAGCCGGGGTATGCCCGCTTCATTTTGAAGGTGCACCGGGGATCCTGAGCCGCTTTGAACAGCTGTTGTCCGGCCTGTCCGGCGATGTCTTTGCCGCGCCGACGGTGGTCACCACCCAAGACTGTGCAGATGTGGCCCTGGCCCAAGCAGAGCGGTTTCAGGGTGTGACCACGATTGTGGAACCCGAGGACCACAAGCCCGCCGCCGCCCTCTTGAGTGCGCTGTTGGCGATGAAAGACAAACCCGGCGCCCTGGTGGTGGTTTGCCCCGCGACCATGGATTTCGATGATCCGAGCCAGTTTGACCGGGCGCTTTGCCATGCCATCCCGTCCGCACAGCGCGGCGAGATTGTGATGCTGGGTAAACGCACCGAGCGCGCCTACACGGGCTATGGCATGATGGAATTGGCCGCGCAGCCGCGCGAAAACGCGCCGGTCTATGTGACCCGTGTGCTGCCCTCTGGCCGCCAAACCACTTGGGGCAGCCTGTTTCACGACAACCACCAACTTTGGGGGCTTGGCATCTATATCGCGCGTGTCGACACCTTGCTGGCCGCCTTTAAAGCTCATGCCAGCCGCCTGTTCCTGCCCGTCAAAAACGCGACCCAACGGGCGGTTGCTACGGGTCGGGCAATCCTGCTGGACAATGGCGCCTATCGCCGCGTGAAGGCGATCTCCTTTGAGAAGGCCGTGGCCCAAAAGGCTGACAATCTGGTTGCAATCCAGCTCGACCCGGCGTGGAGCGCCACTGGTGAATGGGATCAAGATGCCGCGGCAGAGCGTCGTTCCGCAGAGGTGGACTACTCCGCATGGGATGCGGATCTTGCCCAAGACCAGACGGCGGATTATTCCAACGCGGCCGATATGATGGCTGTCTATCAAAGCCTCGCCACCGCGACTGAAGACGACGCTTTGGTCTCGCGCAGCACGACCTACGACTGGGGCCGCCAAGAAACGCTGGCCATGGGCCCGGGGTTCACCCTGCAACGTCTCCTGGTGCATCCGGGTGAAAGTGTCGAGCTGACCGCTGGCAATGAGACGCCCGAGCATTGGATTGTCGTGCAAGGCTCCGCTCTTGTGACGCTTGGCGCGCATGTCCGCCTGATCTGGGAAAGCCAAAGTGCGCGAATCCCGGCAGGGCGCAGCCGCCGCGTCGAAAACCCGGGCTCCAGCACGCTGCATATGATCCAGCTGCAGGTTTCGACCATCGGTGGCCCGTCCAGCCTGCGCAAAGACCGCCTGTTTACTTCCCCCGCCGGAGTTGCCTAACCCCCCCCCTCTGTCCCTGATGCGACACCGGCACCTCTGACGCCTCGCGCCCCCACGCGAGGCGTCTTTTTGCGTTTCATTGTTGTCGAATGACGGCGTGGGTCGCTTAGCTCGCCTATAGGCTTGTTGCTTGGCGAGGAGGGGATGCAGCCCGAGTTCAATCTGGCTGAGAAGCGGAGGAGATCAGTTTGAGCGTCTCTAGTCGAAGCTGCTCAGAGCAGGGAGGCCTCATGGTCTCTCATAGTCTCTTATGGGGACCGACCTTTCCCCATGTCCCTAGGCCCAAATCCTTGAACGCGAGGCTCGGGTAATCCCAATGCGAAACACCCATGCTGCACGAGGCAACATGGGCGTTAAGGTGACGAGAAAACTGTGATCTGCGAAGAAAAGGGCAGGGCGCTAATTAGAACAGGCCTGCTTCCTTAGCGGTCATCGCCGCTTGGGTGCGGTTCTTGGCATCCAGCTTGCGGCACAGGGTGCGCACATGCAGCTTGATGGTCACTTCCTGCAGGTTCAAGTCGCGGGCGATTTCCTTGTTCGACTGACCGCGGCACAGGCCGCTCAGGACTTCGACCTCACGCGGGCTGAGTTGTGCGATCAGCGGGTGCGCGGGGGCTGCCGCCTCCTGGCGCATCAATTCAACCGGAACATAGATTTCGCCAGCGCTCATGAAGCGAACTGCGTTCAGCAGCGACTGGGCGCCCATGGTTTTGGGGATGAACCCGATGGCCCCGGCATCCAGCGCCTCCTGAGCCGTGCGGGTTGGCGCACTGCCGGACAGAATCGCCACGCCTCGACCGCCATTGGCTTTTAATGCGCGTTCCAAACCATCGAGACCATTCATGCCGGGCATGTTGTAGTCGAGAAGGACAAGATCATAAGGACCGTTGTCTTCCAGCTCTTTCATGGCCCGGGGCAGGTCTGTTGTGGTGGTGATTTCAGCGCCACCCTCAGAGCTGAGGTAGGCGGAGATCGTATCACGTACCATGTCGTGATCATCTGCCAAGAGAATACGCATGTTGCCGTTTAACCCATTTGTACTGTTCTTCGATGATCCTACAGTCGCAAACGTTTCTATTCTATCAACTTCTGATTCAAATTCGGGATCGAAAGTCGCGAAAGCATTATTCACCTTGTGCTCCTTTGCAGTCTTTAGCCAGTTTTCACCGTGTTATTATGCGATTTTAACGCACGCAGGCGTTTCAAGGGCTGGCGGGATTGGTCAAGAGAGAGACACCGCAGTTTACCGATCTTATACGAAAGTCTAGCAGACTATACGCAGGCGCTCATGCTGTCTGGCATGGGTTGTGCCACTATCCCCGCGGGCCAGACTCGGTGGCCGGATTGAGTTAGGAGACACTCCATGAAACGCCTTTTCGCCGCTGTGGTGGCATTGACGACCCTGATTTTCTCTCTCCCCGCTTTTGCATCTGACGATGTCGTGCTGACGGTGCGCAATGGCGACCAGTCGCATGAGTTTTCCATTGAGGACCTGCGTGCCCTGGGCGAACGTGAGGTGAAGACCACTACGATCTGGAGCGATGGGGTGCAGGAATTTGTCGGCGTCTCTTTGGACCAGTTGATGTCGCATGTCGGCGTGACTGAAGGAACGCTGGAAGCGGCTGCGGTGAATGACTACGCGGTGCAGATCCCGATGTCCGATGCGACCGCCGAGGGCCCGATCGTGGCTTACTTGCGCAATGGCGAGGAAATGTCTCTGCGGGATAAAGGGCCGCTTTGGGTTATTTATCCTTATGATAGTGGCGCAGAATTCCGCACCGAAGACATTTATTCCCGCAGCATTTGGCAGTTGAATCGGATTACGGTGAAGTAATCTTTATCGATTAGAATTCTCCGTCGGGAGGTGTCCGACACGTGCAGCGCATAAGAGTTCCGAAAGTGCATCGCTGGCTGATTTCTGGCGCCGCCGTAGTCCTTGTACTACTGGCGGTCCAGTCGTTTCGTCTGGGCAAAGATGTGCAAAAGCGGATCGAGGCGCTCACCTCTGCGGCGACGGACAACCTGCAATGGACGCTTTCACAGGCGGAAGTTGACTATTTGAAATACCAGCTTGCGGTTCAAAACGCCCAAGGTCCGGAGGATCTGCGCGACCTTCGCCGTCAGTTCGACATCTACTACAGCCGTATCGCAACCTTTCGCGAGAGCGCGCTCTATGCCGCTCTGCGCGCCCCGGAGGAGGGCGGAAGCACGCTGCAACGTCTGCAGGACGGGCTGATCGCACAGGCGGAGCTGATCGACTCGCCTGACAGTGTGCTGCTCGAAAACCTCGATACATTGGATGGGATGGTCAAAAAGGACGGCGAGGATGTCCGGGACCTCGCGCTGATGGGTGTGGTTCTGCAGGCCGAAACCGCCGGTGCGGAGCGGGTTTTGCTGCACAAGTTGTTCACACGGCTAGCCGTGGTGGTGATTTCTCTCTTGGCCTTGCTGCTGCTAACGGCTTTGATGATCCTCTGGCTGTTCCGACGTGGCCAGCGCTTCGCCTATATGCAAGCGCAAGAAGCGGCCCGGACCGAGGCGATGGTAACCTCCTCGCTTGATGCCATTTTGATGGCCAATGAAGATGGTCGCATCACAGCCTTCAATGGCGCGGCAGAACGGATCTTTGACTATTCCGCTCAAGAGGCAATTGGGATGCCCTTCGATGCGTTGATTTCGGTGAACCCAGCGCAAATCTCTGTGCCAGATGTCAGCGAGCTTGCCAAACAGGGCGATGGCCGGATCCAGCTGACCGCGACGCGTAAGACCGGCGAGAAACTTCCTGTTGAAGTGTCTCTGACGGTCAGTCGTTCTGGTGGCAACCCGGTCTTGGTCAGCTATGTGCGCGATATCTCGAGCCGTCTCAAGGCGGAGGAGGAGCTGCGCACCGCGCGGGACGACGCGCTGGCCGGAGAGAAAGCCAAGGATAAGCTGCTCACCGTGATGAGCCACGAGATGCGCACGCCGCTGACCGGCATCCTCGGCTCGCTTGATCTG
Organism: Epibacterium sp.; assembly: GCA_048263945.1. Lineage (GTDB taxonomy): Bacteria > Pseudomonadota > Alphaproteobacteria > Rhodobacterales > Rhodobacteraceae > Epibacterium. The sequence goes on from JBLXDQ010000001.1 coordinate 466,553, forward strand.
CTGGAGGATTTGGAACCAAGCCCGGATCAGCGCCGGTATTTGCAGGCCATGCGCGTGTCCGGAGAGTTGCTGTTGCATCATGTAAACGATGTGTTGGAACTGTCGCGTCTCGAGGCGGGAGCTGAGCCTGAAAAACCCAAAACCTTTGACCTGGAACAGCTGATTTCCGGCATCGTCGACAGCCAGCAGGCTAATGCGCAAAAGAACAACAATGAACTGACGATGTTCTGCAACGTAGGCGATCTCGCCGGCGTGATGGGACGCGAACGGAGTATCCAGCAAGTCTTGTTGAACCTCGTCGGCAATGCGCTGAAGTTTACCCGCGATGGCGCGGTGTCGGTCGATGTGATGCGCGGGGCTGGCGATGTGGTTGAGTTCAGCGTCGCGGACACAGGCAAAGGGATCGCGCCGGAGGATATCGAGCGTATCTTTGACGACTTCATCATGGTGGACCCCAGCTACAAACGCGGGAGCGAAGGGACAGGGCTCGGCCTTGCGATCTCGCAGCGTTTGGTGCGGATGATGGGGGGAGAGATCACCTGCGAGAGCGAAGTGGGGGAGGGGAGCCTGTTTACGTTCTCCATCCCTCTGCCCCCTGCTGCGCTTGAAAATGCAGCGGATCAGGCGGTTGATCCCGCAGTGGCAAAGACCTGCAAGCTTCTGGTGATCGAGGACAACGACATCAACCGGTTGCTGCTTGAAAAGATGCTGCGCGATCTTGGACACAACGTCCTATCTGCGGCAGGCGGCGCGGAAGGTGTGGCGCAAATCAAAGAGCGGGAATTCGACCTGATTATCACTGACATCTCTATGCCAGAAGTGGACGGCATGGAGGTCTTGCGCCGCGTGCGAACCGATCAGCTTGCGGAGGGCGTCGATATCGTTGCCCTGACCGCGCACGCTGCGGCCGAGGACCACGCCAGGATACTGGAAGCAGGATTTGCTGAGGTTTTGACGAAGCCCATCAATCGGCAGGCCTTGGCTGAATTGATCGCCCGCCGGACGTGTGGATCGCAAACACCAGCGGTCGCTGCGCCCAAAAGAGAGGGTGATTCCGATATCGCCCAATTTTTCAAAGCGGTGGGCCCGGAGAAGGCGCAGCATTTCCTGTCGGAGTTCCGTGACGATGTGAACCATCTGAGCGAACTCCTGTGCCAGAGCGCGCAGCTCACTGAAGATCACAGACAAGAGGCGCATCGCCTTGCCGGCTCTGCCGCTGTCCTTGGGCTCGCGGAATTGCGCAGCTGTATGCTCGCGATTGAGCAGGCCAATACAAATGCCATCCCAGAGCTCGACGGGCTTCAAAGAGCCTGGGAAAGTGCGGACACAGTACTGAAGCAGTTTGTGATCGCTTGATCTCTAGGCGCTGAATTTGTGGGGCCGCTGCATGGGGGCGTGAGTTGGTCGGCGTAAGTTGCGGAGGGTCAGAGGGGTTCAACCGCTCTGCAGTAAGGCCGAAGTCTTACACGTTTGGCCCTTTTCTTGTTCTGGCGCGAAAGCCTGTTCCTGCGGTCCTAAAGAGCTTGTTGAGTGCCTAGGGGGGGAGTGCCGAGATGACCTCTTTCAAGGTCTGCCCAGGTTGATCAGTAATCTCCCCGCCAGAGTGGGTAGATTCCCAGCTGATGTGGCCATTAATCCCTCTGCCCAAGAGATGTCCCACACCTGTAAACCAAGTTGCCGGTCTGGGAGGGCGCGAGGCTCAGCCTCCATCATTTTTCGGGGCTGTACGTCAGCTCAAGCGGCGGTGGGAACCGGCAGAGCGAATGCTAACAAAATCTCTCTTCAAATGAAAAAAAAAACGCGGCTCCGTGGAACCGCGTCTTTGTTTTCTTCTTGCTTTGGGGCCGATTAGAAATCGTCCCAAATTTTGGCGGAGTCATTTCCCCCGACCACCGCTTTGGTCGGTTCCGGTGTGTAATCCCAATCATCCCCATGTGCCGACGGCTTGGCTGGTGCCGCAGCAGGAGCCGGAGCGGGCGCACTAGCCTTCGCCTTGGGGGCGATCGCTGCTACATTGCGGCTGCCATCTCCCAATTTGAAGTGAGACACCATATCCGCCAGGTTGGTTGCATTGGCCTTGAGCATGTGGCTTGCGGCAGTCGCCTCTTCCACCATCGCGGCGTTTTGCTGTGTGACTTGATCCAGTTCGACCATGCCGCTGTTGATATCGCCAAGACCTGCAGACTGTTCGCTGGCGCCTTGAGCGATATCGGAAATCAGACCAGAGATCTGGGTCACGCGCTCCACGATATTATGGAGAGCTTCACCGGCTTTCCCGACGAGATCCACGCCGCGCTCCACCTGCTTGGAGCTGTCGCCAATCAGCGTTTTGATTTCCATCGCCGCATCCGAGGAACGCTGCGCCAATGCACGCACTTCGGAGGCCACAACCGCAAACCCGCGCCCTGCTTCGCCTGCGCGCGCAGCTTCGACGCCGGCGTTCAGAGCGAGAAGGTTGGTCTGGAAGGCGATGTCGTCGATCACGCCGATGATCTGCGAAATATGGCTCGAGGATTGTTCGATCTCGGTCATTGCGGAAACGGCGCTGTTCACAACGGTGCCACTGTTGATGGCTTCGGACTTGGCCTCTTCCATCGTGTTCGACACGCTATTGGCACCTTCAGCAGCCTGACGCACAGAGGCGGTCAGCTCATCAAGGGCCGCGGCGGTTTCTTCCAGCGTGGCCGCCTGGCTCTCGGTCCGGCGTGCCAGGTCATCCGAGGCCGAGCTGATCTCTGTCGAGCCGTTCTGGATGCTGTCAGCAGCATCCACCACCGCAGAAACTGTATCGAACAGGCGATTGACCAGCGCGTTGAAGTCCTTGCGGAGTTTTTCGTAGTCGGACGGGAAGTTATCCGTGATTTGAACGGTCAGATCACCGGTCGCAAGCTTGCCAAGCGCTTCGCTCAACTCGGTCACAACAAGACGTTGGGCCGCATCCTGCTTGCGCTTTTCTTCTTCCATCCGATGTTGTTCCGCCGTGGTGTCGCGGAAGTCGACCAGCGCCTTGCCGAGGGAGCCGATTTCATCACGACGATCCGCCTCGGGAATGGCGCGCGAAGTGTCGCCATGCTGGAGCGCGTCGATATGGGCAACCACATCGGTGATCGGGCGGGAAACGGCCGCGGCGATCATGTAGAAGATCACAGAGAAGGCTGCGAAAATAGCAAACCCAAGGCCCGCCGCCACGATATTGGCATGCATGATCTCGGCCGCAATGATGGAGGTGTCGAGGGCCCAGACCATCTGGCCGGCCGCTTCACCTTCAAACATCAGCGGGGTCTTGAAGTAGGTATAGGCCCCATCTTCCAGACGCGTTTCTTCGGAGGCGAGAAGTTCATCTGACTTCGTCACCCACTCTTCCTGCATCTCGTCGCCCTTGGCAGCAGAAGCGAGGACATCGCCACTGCTGACCACGCGAGCAAAGACAAAGGATTCGCGCTCTGCCAAGGATTTCAGCGTGGTGTTCGCCAATTCCTCGTCATAGTTCCATGCGGCCGTCGCCAGCGGCGCCGCGATATAGGTTTCCGTGAGCTCTACTTGCTCCTCAAACCCAGAGTATAGCGCCGTGGAGAGGCGCTGAGCCCAGAACGTGGTGATGACACCGATCATCATCAACAAGCCAGCCATCCCGGGCAGCAGGATCTTTCTCTTCACTGGCATATTCTGGAACCAAGACTTCAAGAACATGGTGTCCCTCCAAATCGTTTGGGGTCACATTGGCGCAAGACACTTTTTATTTCGTTAAATCGAGAGAGGCGCAAAACAGCGCAAAACCCGTAAAAATTAAGAAAATCGACGGGCTGAGTTAAAGGCTTGCGAAGCTGTGGTGGGGCGTCATTCAGGGGCGTCCGGGTGTCGCCTTAGGCGAGGCCGAAAAAAGCCGCGTGAGCGTGATTTTCCTCTGGACGCCCTGAAACTGCGCCGTTATACGAGCGCTCACACTCCGGCGTAGCTCAGCGGTAGAGCAGTTGACTGTTAATCAATTGGTCGTAGGTTCGATCCCTACCGCCGGAGCCAAATTTCCCTGAAGACTTGGTTAGTTGTTACACACCGCACTCTTTGGAGTGACTGGGTGCCTTGGCAATAGCCACCTGCAAAGTTTCAGATCCCACGATCAATGCGAGTCGAATCTTGGATTCTGGAGCGTCTTTTCCAAGAATTATAAGGTCACCTTCGCGCTGCGCGCTGCCCAAACATGAACGAACCCGTTCATCTTTGCCCTTCCCGCCATCGGGATTGCTTACGGCAGTACATTGGCACCGCACATCGCTGCCCCCAACACATCTCGATTCAAAATACTGAAGTGAGACTTGGTCGAGACAGTTTACCTCAACTGCAAATTGACACGAAGCGCATTCAGCCGAACGCACCTTACAGCGTCGAGAGGAAAAGCAGGCCAACTTAAACAGAGCGCCAAAACAAGTTACGTCTGTTCGAAGATTACCAAGTCTTTTTAGGGATTTGGCTCCGGCGGTAGGGATCGAACCTACGACCAATTGATTAACAGTCAACTGCTCTACCGCTGAGCTACGCCGGAGTGTGAGCGCTCGTATAACGACGCAGTTTCAGGGCGTCCAGAGCGAAAATCAAAAATCCCGCAAAAAAAATCACAGGGAGAGTTGAAAGACAGTTTCGACGCCAAGCGCAGAATTTGTTTGTACTTTTTGACGTTGGAAGAGGTCGATGAGATGCGCAAAGACGTTGCGCGTCGCCGCTGGGAGAAGAGCAGGGGGGATGTCTGTGTAGATCGCCTTGGCCAGTGTCGCCGCACAGGCCGGCCCTGCGCTGAGGGCAGAAAGGATCTCGCTTTCGCGGTGCAGTCGATGGTTGATCAACCACTCCACACGCTCTTGCGGGTTTCTAACCGGCGCGCCGTGACCGGGGAGGAATTGGTGCCACGCGCGCGTCAGAAGCAAGCGGCAAGACGACATGAAATCGGTCAAATCCCCATCCGGCGGCGACACAAGGGAGCTTGCCCAGCCCATGACGTGATCGCCAGAAAACAGCGTGTCGCCTAGGGCAAAGCAGAGATGGTTGCCGATGTGGCCGGGCGTGTGCAGCGCTTCCAAGGACCAGCCGTCCCCTGTGATGATCTCGCCATGGCTGAGCCGTTGGTCGCAGGCGAACCCTTGATCGATCCCTTCGCCACCGCCCGCAAGGCCGGAGGAAGCGATCTCTTCCATGATGGGGCTGCGCCCGGCGTCCGACGGGCCAAAGGCTAGGATGGGCGCTTGGGTCGCAGCCTGCAACGGCGCAGCGAGGGGCGAGTGATCCAGATGACTGTGGGTGACAAAGATATGGCTGATCTTCTGTCCAGGGCGGAGGGCTGCCAAAATGGCATCCAAGTGGGGATCAGAAGCGGGGCCGGGGTCGATCACAGCAATGTCGCGGGTGCCGACCAGATAGGTATTGGTGCCGCGCCAGGTCATCGGGGAGGGGTTCGGCGCAAGAATGCGGCGCACCATCGGCAAGACCTCTTCGGGCTGGCCCGGTTTGGGGTTGAACCCATCCTCGGCTTCAGGTCTGCTCATCACGTCTTCCTTTTGCCTTGCGCGGACTGTCCCGGGACTTTGCGCCCCCTATCGAGAGTTTAAGACTTAGAGATGAATGTCTCCCGCCTCAAACGGTATCTGCCTCGGCTTCCCTCCGGCATCTATGGGCGCGCGGCGCTCATCATGTTGATGCCGATCGTTCTTTTGCAGATCGTCGTCTCCTTTGCCTTCATTCGACGGGATCTAGAGGACATCACGAAGCAGATGGCCTACACGATGATCCGCGAATTCACCTTGATCAGCGACGAGGTGCGCCGTGCGGGCAGTCAGGAGGCCGCGCTGGAGCGCTTGGCGCCGCTTATTGAGCCCTTGAACATCTCGGTGCGCTTTTTGCAGCCGGGGGATGCAATCCCGCCTGATCTCACCCATTTCGAGGATTACTCAGGTCGCATCGTGCGCCAGACGTTCCGCGAGGGGCTGCCCACTTTCCGAACCCTGCAATTGCCGCGCGAGCGCATCATCTCGGCGGTGATTGAAACCACCGAAGGGCCATTGGTGATCGAGTTCAGCCGTCGGCGCGTCAGTGCCGCTGCGCCGCATCAGTTGATCGTTACGATGTTGTTCTTCGGCTTCTTTTTGGTCGTGATCGCGATGGTCTACATGCGCAATCAATTGCGCCCGATCAAACGGCTAGCTGATGCAGCCGAAGCCTTTGGTCGGGGGCGGATGATACCGTATCAGCCCCGCGGTGCGACCGAAGTGCGAGCGGCCGGTGCCGCCTTTATCGACATGCGGGCGCGGATTGAGCGGCAAATCGAACAGCGCACCTTGATGTTGTCCGGGGTCAGCCACGATTTGCGCACGCCGCTGACGCGGATGAAGTTGGAACTTTCGTTTCTGGATGAGGCTGATGCTGCCCCTCTGTTGCAGGACGTCAAAGAGATGGAGGAGATGGTCAATGCCTTCCTCGATTTCTCGCGCGGGGTGACCACCAGTGCGATGGAGGAGACCGATCCTTGCAAGCTCATCGAGGAGACGGTGCAAAGTTGGACGCGGCAGGGGCGCAATGTGCTGTTGGTCGAGGCCGTGGGTAATCGTTTGGTGCCCTTGCGTGCAGCTGCGGTTAAACGGGCGGTGGACAACCTGATCTCTAATGCCGTGCGATATGGCACCAAGGCGCGGGTCTCGGTGGCGGTGATGCAGAAATCGCTGCGAATCCGGGTTGAGGACGACGGTCCCGGCATTCCTGAAGACCTGCGTGGGGATGCGATCCGCCCCTTCACCCGGCTCGATCCGGCGCGCAACCAAGACTTGGGGACCGGCGTGGGCTTGGGTCTTGCGATTGTCGCCGATATCGCGCGGGCGCATGGCGGCACCCTGCGGCTCGGAAACAGTGAGGCACTTGGCGGACTACAAGCGGATATCGTCATCGCGCTCTGATGGGCGGGGCCCGAATAGAAAACGCCCACCCCGTGAGGGGGTGGGCGTTTCGATCATCTGCAATAGGACAAAGCGCCAATTACGCGTAGTCGTATTCGTCCTCATCAGACGTGTCGTCGTCGGCTTCGAGTTCTTCCGGCTCCACATCCAGTGCCAGAGCAGACAGGAGATCCTCTCCGGTGTCCGCGCCGCTCTCCGCCTCGTAGATCTCGAGCGCGTCTTCATAGGCCTCCAACACTTCCTCTTCGCTTTGGAAGCCGCCTTCCGGCGCGTCAAAGCGGAACAGTTCTGTGATGGTGCCTGCGTCATCCACATCGTAAAAGGCGACGCCTTCGAGGTCCGCGACATCTGCCCAGCCGAGCGAGGTATAGGCCGCGAGATAGTTCTCGAATGTTGGCTCGGTGCCTTCCGGCAGTTCCATGCCGCCAGACACCGTCTCGCCGTCGTGCATATAGACGCCTTGGTGGGCGTCGCCGTCCTCGTCAAAGTCCCATGCAAACAGCACTTTGTGGTAGGTGGGGTCTTGCGGGTCTTCGGGCTCTTCTGGGTCCTCCGGCTCTTCCGGGTCATCAGAAACGGCTTTGATCGACCCGGTGTCCGTTGTGGTCGAGGTTGCGCGAATACCAAAGATGTCGATGTCGTCGAGACTGTCGACGTCCAGCTCAATGGTCAGCGTGTCGCCGGTCTGCAGATATGTCTCTTTGTCTTCCCCTTCCGGCCCAATGCCGGGATCGCTGAGTCTGACAGCGTCGTCCCATTGCACCTTTTCCCCGTCGAGGCTGGCGCCATTCATGTTGAGCGGTCCGGCCAGGCTCTCGCTTTTGCCAGAGAAATCATCGTCGCCAAAGTAGACGGCGTTCACGTCCATGCTGCCTTCGGTCACAGCGATATCGGCGAGAATCTGTCCGTTTTCTTCGTAGAGCGAAACCGTGTAGGACAGCCCCTCTACTTCGTAGGTAAATATTTTTGCATAATCAGGCACTTGGCTCTCCTTTTCGGATGGCTCGAGGCAATAGGCAACATGCCCTCTCACAAGAGGAGCCTCATCGTTAATCTGATATTAACGTACCAATTTCGCCGCAAAATTGCCTCAATTGGTTCAGAAACAATCTCTTTCGATTGTCGCCCTAACCTTAGGTAAAGCGGCAAGGGGGCAGGGGGATAGGGCAGCGCCAAAAGCACATTGGTGTAATCGCGACGAGACTGAGTGGGAAGAATGGTAGGCCCGGCAGGATTTGAACCCGCAACCAAAGCGTTATGAGCGCTCTGCTCTAACCGTTGAGCTACAGGCCCACTCTGGAAAACTGGTTAGGAAATGGCGCGGGAGAGGTCAAGCGGGGAATGTCTCTCGCGCGCATTGCGGGCTTTGCGCGCGAATTTCGGCGAGTCGTGTTGCCACCCCGTCGACAATCATGTCGCGGCGCCGGTCGAGGGCGTGGCGCGAGGGGTAGACGGCAAAGACCTCCTTGTCGGGCGCTTGCCAATCGGGGAGCACGCGCTCATACGTACCGTTTTGCAATTCCGCCTCGATCATAAAGCTGGGCACGCGGGTATAGCCAGAGCCGTTCTGCACCGCATGTAGGATCAGATGCGGATCATCGGCAGTAAAGCCGATACGGATGGGGGCCTGAACCTCCCTCCCGTCGCGGGTCAGGGCAAAAAAGCCTTTGGTCTGGTCCTCGTGGTGCTGGATGAATTTGAGCCGGGCAAGGTCAGACGGGCCTTCGGGGCGGCCCATCTGGTCGAGATAGGCCGGGGTGGCGAAGAGCACCGTCTCCATGGTGGCGATTCGGCGGCCGACCCCGTCGGTGTCGCCAATGCGGCCGGTACGGATGGCCAAGTCGTAATTCTCGCGCACCACATCGACGAGCCGATCCTCGACCCGCATGATGATATTGAGATCCTCATGTGCTTGGTTGAGGTCGATCAGAAGGGGGCCGATGACGCTGCGCCCCAAAAAGGTGTTCACGCTGATGCGGAAATCGCCGGAGACGCTATTTTGCATCTGGTCGAGCTCCGCGGTTAGCCGGTCGTAGCCGCCCAGCAGGTCCTGCGCATGGGTATAGACCAATTCGCCCGACCGGGTTGGCCGCACGCCTTGGGCGGTGCGATGCAGCAATTGATGGCCGACCAACCCCTCCAGCAGTTTGATCTGTTGGCTGATTGCCGATTGGGTGAGGCCACGCCGCCGCGCCGCGCGGCTCAGCGAGCCTTCGTCCAGAGCCACCGTAAATGTTTCGAGAAGCGCCAAACGATCCATGGCCATGCCTATAAGAGTTGCTAATATCCCATATTAGCCTCGCAAGGCTAAAAAAGGCCAGAGGCGCTTGTTATTTCGTGATCACCCGTCACCCCGGCGGGTTCGGATATTGGAGTTTCTTATGACCATTTCCCGCAGATCCCTGTTGCAAGGCCTTGGCCTTGGTGTTGCCGCATCGGCGGTTCATTCCTTTGGTGGCTGGGCTTTGGCCGCCCCCGCCGCGCCTGCGCCGGTGTTGCATCGCTTCCAGATCGGTGATGCTACGGTGACCGCGCTGCTTGATGGCCATCTTCCCGTGCCCGCGCAGGCTTTCACCGGCTATGACGCGGCCAAGGCTGAGGCCGCGCTGGCGGGCAGTTTCTATCGCCCCGGCCCGCAGGGGTTGGAAATCCCTGTCAATGGCTATCTCATTGAACGCGGCGGCGCGCTGACGCTGGTGGATAGTGGCACGGCGCAGCTGATGGGGCCTGACCTTGGCGGCCTCGGCGCGGCACTGGCGGCCTCAGGCGTGGCGGCCACTGATATTTCCACCGTGCTTCTGACCCATATGCACCCCGATCACGCGGGCGGCTTGCTGGCGGCAGATGGCAGCGCGGCCTTCCCGAATGCTGAACTGGTGGTCGCCGAGAGCGAATGGGGCTTCTGGCACGACGATGCGATCATGGCCTCGGTTGATGAGGGCAGCCGCGGGTTCTTCCAGATGGCGCGCAGCAGCGTGGCGCCCTATCAGGACCGGCTGAAGCCCTTCGCGGGCGAGGTCGAGGTGGTGCCGGGGATGACCGCCGTGCCGCTGCCGGGGCATACGCCGGGCCATAGCGGTTTTATGCTCGATGCGGGCGACGAGCAGCTGTTGATCTGGGGCGATGTGGTGCACAGCACCGCGCTGCAATTTGCCAACCCCGATTGGACGATCCCCTTTGACGTCGACCAGCCGCTGGCGGCTGCGACCCGCAAAGGCATGTTTGACCGCGCCGCGGCGGATGGGCTTTTGGTGGTTGGTATGCACCTCGACTTCCCCGGTCTGGGCCGGGTCGAGCGGGACGGCGCCGCCTATGGATTCCATCAGGCGCCCTGGCAATTTGGTCTCTGATCGCGTCCAAGTCTGCTCGGCCTGAACAAAAGAGCAAAAACCCCTCCCTTTGCACGTAAAACGGTCGAGGGAGGGGTGTTTTCCCTAGTTTCCTTCGCGCGCCCTATAGGCTAAAGCCACGTCAACCATTGCGAAGGAGCCATGCGATGACCAGCGGCAAGAACGGGATGTCCTATGCGGATGCAGGCGTAGACATCGATGCAGGCAACGAACTGGTAGACCGGATCAAGCCGGCTGCCAAACGGACCAATCGTGCGGGCGTGATGAGCGGCCTCGGCGGGTTTGGCGCGCTGTTCGACCTGAAAGCGGCTGGTTACGAAGACCCGATCCTTGTGGGCGCAACTGATGGTGTCGGCACCAAGCTGCGTATTGCGATTGATACCGGCCATGTGGATGGCGTGGGCATCGACCTTGTGGCGATGTGCGTCAACGACCTCGTGTGCCAAGGCGCTGAGCCTCTGTTCTTCCTCGACTACTTTGCCACTGGCAAATTGGAAACCGAAAAAGCCGCGCGAATCATCGAAGGCATCGCCGAGGGCTGCGTGCGCTCTGGCTGCGCGCTGATCGGTGGCGAAACTGCTGAAATGCCGGGCATGTACCCCAAGGGCGACTTTGACCTTGCGGGTTTTGCCGTTGGCGCGATGGAGCGTGGCACGGCGCTGCCCGAAGGCGTGTCTGAGGGCGATGTGCTCCTCGGCCTCGGCTCGGATGGCGTCCACTCCAATGGCTATTCGCTGGTCCGCCAGATCGTGAAATACTCCGGCCTCGGCTGGGATGCGGACAGCCCCTTTGGCAAAGGCAAACTGGGCGAGGCTCTGCTGACGCCGACCCGCCTTTACGTCAAGCAGGTGCTGACCGCGATCCGCGCTGGCGGCGTAAACGCATTGGCGCATATCACCGGCGGTGGCCTGACCGAGAACCTGCCGCGCGTTCTGCCCGAAGGGCTGGGGGCGGACATCAACCTCGGCGCATGGGAACTGCCCGGCGTGTTCCAGTGGCTGGCGAAAACCGGCGGCGTGGAAGAGAGCGAAATGCTCAAGACCTTCAACTGCGGCATTGGCATGATTGTTGTGGTCTCCGCCGACCGTGCCGACGCGCTTGAAGAGCTGCTGAAAGGCGAGGGCGAGACCGTGTCCCGCCTTGGCACCGTGACCGCAGGCGAGGGCGTGCGCTACACAGGCTCTCTCCTGTGAGCAAGAAGAAGGCAGTCGCAATTCTGGTTTCTGGCGGGGGCTCCAATATGGTGGCCCTCGTTGACTCCATGCTGAATGATCCCGATCACCCGGGCCGTCCCTGTCTGGTTTTGTCGAACAATGCCGATGCGGGCGGGTTGAAACGTGCCGCCGAGCGTGGAGTGGCCACCGCCGTGGTGGACCATCGCCCCTTTGGCAGCGACCGCGCCGCCTTTGAGGCTGAGCTGGTGAAACCGATCCTCGAGGCGGGCGCCGATGTGGTCTGTCTAGCGGGCTTTATGCGGGTGTTGACCGCTGGCTTCGTTAGCCAGTTTGAGGGGCGGATGCTCAATATTCATCCCTCCTTGCTGCCGAAATACAAAGGCCTGCATACCCATGCCCGCGCGCTGGAGGCTGGTGACGCTCGCCACGGCTGCACCGTGCATGAGGTGACGCCCCTGCTTGATGACGGTCCGATCCTTGGCCAAGCCGAAGTGTCGGTCCTCGCGGGCGATACCCCCGATGACCTAGCGGCCCGTGTGTTGGTGCAAGAACATCGCCTCTATCCTGCCGTTCTCGCCCGTTACTTGCGCGGCGAGCGGTCTGTGTTGCATCTCGGCTGAACTTTGCGTCGCAGATCTGTTACAGGGTTTGCAAGTGCTTAGGCCTCGGCGTATCAACGACTGACCCGAGCGGCCGTAACCTAAAACCTGCAAAGACGCATTTGATGAAAACCCTGACCACCACCGACGAGCTGCGCGCCTTTTGTGAAGAGGCGGCGAAATACCCCTATGTAACGGTGGACACTGAGTTCCTGCGCGAACGGACCTATTACTCGAAACTCTGCCTGATCCAGCTGGCGTATCGCGGCAAGGATGGCGAGGACGCGGTTTTGGTCGACCCTCTGGTCGAGGGCCTGTCGCTGGAGCCGCTTTACGAGCTGTTCCGCAATGAGGCCGTGGTCAAGGTGTTCCATGCGGCCCGTCAGGATCTGGAGATTTTCTGGGTCGACGCCAAGGTCTTTCCTCAGCCGCTGTTTGACACCCAAGTCGCGGCTATGGTCTGCGGTTTTGGCGAGCAGGTCGGTTACGAGACTTTGGTGCGCAAGATCTGCAAGCAGGGTTTGGACAAGACCTCGCGCTTTACCGATTGGTCGCGCCGCCCGCTGAGTGACGCGCAAAAGACCTATGCGCTGGCGGATGTGACCCATCTGAGGCTGATCTATGAACATCTGCGCAAGGAACTCGACAAGACCAAGCGCAGCCATTGGGTGGCCGAGGAACTGCAGGTTCTGACCGATCCCGCGACCTATGACGTGCAGCCACAAGAGGCCTGGCGGCGGATCAAGACCCGCACCAACTCTGGCAAGTTCCTTGCGGTGGTGCGCGAATTGGCTGCGTTCCGCGAGGAGTACGCGCAGACCCATAACGTGCCCCGCAACCGCGTGTTCAAGGACGACGCGCTGGTGGAGTTGGCCTCGACCAAGCCGCGTACGCCTGCCGATCTGGGTGGTTCGCGCCTGTTGCTGCGGGAGGCGCGCAAAGGGGCGATTGCCGATGGCATCCTGAAGGCGGTGGAGCGGGGCGTGAATTGTCCGGCGGACCAAACGCCGCAACCGGATCGTTCTCGCGAAAAGATGCAGGTCAATGGCGCGCTGGCGGACCTGCTGCGCGTTCTGTTGAAAGCCAAGACTGAAACGGCGGGTGTCGCGGCCAAGCTGATCGCGCCCTCCTCCGATCTGGATGCCATCGCAGCCGGAGAGCGGGACGTGCCCGCGCTGCATGGCTGGCGGCACGAAGTCTTTGGTGCCGACGCGCTGCGCCTCTGCGAAGGCAAGATCGCGCTCAAGGCCAAGGGGCAAATGGTCGACGTGGTCGAACTCTGAACCTCGGGCAAATCACATCTGACATGAAAAAAGCGCGTCCCAACTGGGCGCGCTTTTTCTATCTGCGGTATGTGATTGCGTCGCGCGGTTAGCGTCGACTTTCGCGCACGTTCTCCTTGCCGACTACGCGAATGGTGCGGATGCCCGCGAGGTCCTGATTGGACAGGCTGACCGCAGCTACGATGGTGCGTGTTGCGGACGTGCCCGCAAGGGTGGCCTTTGCCGGGTAGGACACACGGAAGCTGAATTCCAGAACGCCGGGCTGCTGTACCTCGGCGGGAACCAGCGTCGCATCATAGGCACCGTTGCGGGAGGCCTCACCCGTTGCGGTGATGATGGCGCCGGTGGCGGTGCGGGCAATCGACAGGTCTTTGATAACGGCGATGGGGAACTCCGGCGCGGCGTTCTCGTCGTCTTTTTTGCCAAGCAGGTTCACCTTGTCCTCTTGCTGCGGGATCAAGGGATTGGCGTTCTCGACCACCACTTCGGTCTCGCGCGATTTGCCAAACCAATTCGTTGGGTTGATGCGCGAGTCGCGCCAACCGCCGCAAGAGGACAGGACCAAAGTGCCAACCAGAAGGGCGCCGAGAGTGATACGCATGAATACCTGCCGCAGTCAGTGTTGCTTGCAAAACTGACTACCCGATTGAAGCAGCGTTGAAAAGCGGTTGAAAACCCTGAGCCTCTGGCCTAGGTCCGACCTGTTGCCACCGGGTTGCGAGATGAGGATGCCATGGCCACTGCTGCCTTTGAAGAGATCGTCGAGGATTTCGAGTTCATCGAAGATTGGGAAGACCGCTATCGTCATGTGATCGAGCAGGGCAAGGCGATGGATCCGCTGGACGATGCGCTCAAGGTGCCCGCGACCAAAGTGGACGGCTGTGCCAGCCAGGTTTGGTTGCATATCCAGATCGACAATGGCGTGTTGTGGTTCGACGGTGACAGTGATGCCATGATCGTCAAGGGCTTGATCGCTTTGCTGCAAAAGCTCTACAACGGCCTGACCTTGGCCGAGGTCCTGGCCGTGGATGCCCGCGCCGAGATGGGGCGTCTGGGGATGAACGATCACCTGTCCGCACAACGCTCCAACGGGTTGCGGGCGATGATTGAGCGTATCCGTGAAACAGCAGTAGCGCAGCTCTGACTGTGAGGTCCGCCAAGCGCGGGCGATCTTAGCCAACGGCGGGCGGATTGGACCATGCTTTAAGGCTGGTTTCCAATTCGCCATAGCCTGTGTGGCGATGCACAAATTCGAGCCCCATGCGGGTTGCACAGGTCCGCGCTTTATCCACGAGGTCAGGGTCGTTGATCTGCGACTGGTAGACCAGCGTGGTGTAATTGCCGAAGATCATGTCCCGCAGTTCCGGATTTTTATCGAGCCCCATCGGGCGCCACACAAAGGCATCGAACTGTTTGACTAGAAAATCAGTGAGATAGAAGGCGGTGATCTCTCCCGCCTCGGTCAACTCTTTAAACCGCGCGTTGCCCTCAAAGAACGCATAGCAATGGGGGCCTGCGACCATCTCGACGCCAAGCTCTGCACATTTCTGCGCTAAGGCGCCTCCGGTCCCACAATCGGCATAGATCACGTAGATTTGGTCATAGGTGCTGCGATGCTTTTGCACGGCCGCTTCGACATGGGTGACGATCTGATCGGGGAAAAGGTGCAGCTTGGCTGGAAGGCAGGTGAGATCCATATGGTCAAAGCCATTGAGCGCTTTGATGTCGAGGATCTCGCGGGCGAGGGCACCGCAGGCGATCAGCAGGATGCGCCCGGTTCTCTTCTCAGGGGCCGCAAGGCCGTTTTCAGAAAGAGAGGCCTCGTCGAGGCTCTTGCCACTGGGCAAGGGAAGGGCGGCCCGCTGCGTGAGCCGGGCCGCCCGGCCGCGTCGTTGAGACGCGGCAGCCATATCAGGCGTTCATAGAGTTGTGTTTGCGCGAAACGAAGTCTTTTGCAGTTTCCACTGCAACCGCGGCATCGCGGCAGTACGCGTCGGCACCGATGGCCTTGCCGAACTCTTCGTTCAGCGGTGCACCACCGACCAGAACAACATAGTCCTCGCGCTTGCCTTGCTCGACCAGCGTGTCGATCACGACTTTCATGTAGGGCATGGTGGTGGTGAGCAGAGCGGACATGCCGAGAATGTCGGGTTTGTGCTCTTCGAGCGCTTCGAGGTAGTTTTCGACCGGGTTGTTGATGCCGATGTCCACAACCTCAAAACCGGCGCCTTCCATCATCATGGATACGAGGTTTTTGCCGATGTCGTGGATGTCACCTTTGACGGTGCCAATGACCATGGAACCCATGCGCGGCGCGCCGGTTTCCGCCAGAAGCGGCTTCAGGATGGCCATGCCGCCCTTCATCGCGTTTGCAGCCAGCAGAACTTCGGGCACGAAGAGAATACCGTCGCGGAAGTCAGCGCCCACGATGGTCATGCCGCCCACCAGAGCCTCGGTGAGGATCTTGTAGGGAGTCCAGTTGCGCTCCAGAAGGATGTTCACGCCCTCTTCGATCTCTTCTTTGAGACCGTCATAGAGGTCGTCGAACATCTGTTGGACCAGTTCCTCGTCGTCGAGGTCTGCGAGGATGATGTCTTCTTCTTCCGACATATCTGAGTTCCTTAGCTGGCGGGCACGCCCGGTTTGGCCATGTTTTCATCGTTTTGTGACAGAAGCGACGATCAGGACTGTTTTGATTGCGACACTGGCGCGGTTTGAACCGACCTATAGGCGCAAAAGCGACAGTTTCCTAATGGTGCTTTTGCATGATTTTGTTCGTTTATCCTCAATTGTTCTTTATTTGTTCTCACGCGCATGGCATATCGGACCCATGCAGCACAATGATACCCAGAATTTGATGCGTCGCAAATCTCGCGCTGCGCTTAGCAATGCGGCGGGGCGGTTTGATCTGGCGCGGTTGGAGGAAGATGATGGCTGGTTTCGCGAGGCCGCAAGCGACTCGGTTGCGACGGAGATTCGCGAGGAAGTGGCGCGCAGTCTGATTACCTACAACCGCTCGCCTGATTTGCCGTTTGATCGCTCGATCAATCCCTATCGCGGATGTGAGCACGGCTGCATCTATTGTTTTGCCCGGCCCAGTCACGCCTATCTGGGGCTGTCGCCCGGGTTGGATTTCGAGACCCGTCTGGTGGCGCGCCCCAATGCGCCAGAGGTGCTGCGCAAGGAGTTGTCCGCTAAGAGCTACAAGGTGGCCACACTGGCGATTGGCACGAACACGGATCCCTATCAACCCTGCGAGCGGGATTGGGGCATTATGCGCGCTTGTTTGGAGGTGCTGCGGGAGTTTAATCACCCGGTGGCGATCGTCACCAAAGGGACGTTGATCGAGCGAGATTTGGACATCCTGTCGGAGATGGCGACGCGGGGGCTGGTTCGGGTCGGGGTCTCTGTGACGACGCTGGATGCGGATCTATCGCGGCGGATGGAGCCTCGGGTGCCGGTGCCCGCCCGACGGTTGGCGACCATTCGACGGCTCAAGGAGGCTGGCGTGCCTGTGCGGATCATGACCTCGCCTCTGGTGCCGGGGCTGACGGATCACGAGTTGGAAGCGCTGTTAGCGGCGGGGGCGGAGGCCGGGGCGGATGCGGCAAGCTGGATTATGCTGCGCCTCCCGCGCGAAGTTTCAGAGCTGTGGCAGGACTGGCTGCGTGAACATGAGCCGGGTCGCGCTGAAAAAGTTATGGCGCGGCTGCGCGAAATGCACGGGGGGCGCGATTACGACCCACGCTGGGGGCAGAGGATGCGCGGCGAGGGCGAATATGCCGAGATGATCGCGCGGCGGTTCAAACTGGCCTGTGCGCGCTTGGGGCTCGCGGAAAGGGCGGCACCGCTGCGCTGCGATCTCTTTGCCAAGCCCGCGCAGGCGGGGGACCAGTTGAGCTTGTTTTGAAGCCACCAAGCCGAGCGCTGTGACTGTTATTAAGCGGAAAAGACCGGGCGATTGCCCGGTCTTTGCAGGTTTATTTCATTAGTGGCTCACGCGCCTTGGCGATTAGCCGCGACGACGGCCGCGACGGCCACGGCGTTCACCGCCGTCATCGTCGCCGCCTTCGGTGCCGTCATTGGCCGAGGAGAAGGGGCCGAGGACCTCGACAATTTGCTCCAGCGTAGGGCGTTCGCCGCGCGGGCGGCTGTCGAGCGCCTCGCGCATCTTGCGCAGGTGATCGGGCATGGTGCCGCAGCAGCCGCCGATGATCTTGGCACCAGCGTTGCGTGCCATAACGGCATATTCGCCCATCAGCTCCGGCGTGCCATCGTAGTGGATATGTCCGTCGACGTATTTGGGGATGCCCGCGTTGCCTTTGGAGATGATCGGACGCTCGGTGCCTTGCGCGGCAAAGCCGAGGACGGTGCGCAGGATGTCGGATGCGCCGGTGCCGCAGTTGGCGCCAAAGGCGAGCGGCGGCGTGTCGAAATCCTCGACCAGTTTGGCGAAATCGGCAGAGGTGACGCCCATCATGGTGCGCCCAGCGGTGTCAAAGCTCATGGTGCCGCACCAGGGCATATCGGCCAATTTGAAGGCCTCTGCCGCTGCGCGGAATTCCTCGGGGGCGGAAATGGTTTCCAGCCAGAGCACATCAACGCCGCCTTCTTTCAGGGCTTCGGCCTGCTCGTGGAACATCTCAACGGCGAGGGAATGGGACAATTCACCGACGGGCTGCATGATCTCACCAGTGGGGCCAACGGAGCCCGCAACCGCGATCTTGCGCTCGGCTTTATCGGCGACCTCGCGGCCCAGCTCCGCTGCGACGCGGTTCAATTCGCGCACGCGACCTTGCGCGTCGTGCAGCTTCAGACGTGCGGCAGTGCCACCGAAGCTGTTGGTCAAAAACAGATCGCTGCCTGCATCAACCGACCCTTTATAGAGGGCTTTGATCTTTGCCGGTTCATCCGTGTTCCACAGTTCGGGCGCGTCGCCAGATTGCAGCCCCATCGCAAAGAGGTTGGTGCCAGTGGCCCCGTCGGCCAACAAGACGTCGCGGCTGTTCAGAAGGTCGAGGAAGCTGTTGCTCATCTAGGTGTCCACTTGCAAAGTCTGAGCGCCCGGCGCCACAAAACTGCGCAGGGCAAGATGGGTTCATCTGTCATGCAGAGCGGCGCAGGGCAACCGCATTTTCCTCAACATGAACATGAGCCTCCTGCATGGTTGCCTCTTCCTCTGCTTCAGCCAGCAACTCGGTTGTGGCGAGCGGTGCAGGGCGGTGTACGAGGCGGATCATCTCTGCGAGAGACAGGGCAAGCTGCGGCCAATTGGGGGCTGCGATGTAGCGCGTTTCCCAAGTGGGGGCGAAGCAGGATTTGAACTGCCGCAGGCCTCGGTCAAATCGTGTGGCGTAGCGATGGTCTGGCACGGCAGCGAGCGAGAGACGGGCAACGCCTGCTTCCTTAGCGGCGTCCAGTGCGGCGCGCACGAGGGCATGCCCGGTTCCATCCGGCGCGCCGGGCAGTTGACGAACGAGGTCAAGGCACCACTCATCTGCAGCGCGGTGGAAGGTCATAAATCCGATCAACCGATCGTCGAGCCAGGCAAGGAAGGTGACTTGCAGCGCGACATAGCCTGGTTCGAACTGCCCCATTGTGGTGCCTCGCGCTGCGCCATGCTGAGCGACCCAGGCTGCGTCGACCTCGGCCATTTCGCGCATCGGGAGTGTAGACCACGCGGGCTCCACGCGCAGTCCGGCCTTTTCCGCGTGGCGCAGTTTGCGACGCAGCTGGCGGAAGGAGGAGCCTTTTTCGTCAAAGGTCATCGGCGACAGGATCGCATCCTGAGCAATACGCAGGACTTTCCAGCCCTGTTTACGAGCGGCCAGCGCCATGCGCGGGCTACATTTATAAAGACAGGCGGCGGTGTTTCGGGCGCGGGCATGGCGCGCAAGGGCCTCGGGGATTTCGTTGCGGCGCCCGGTAATGGGATCAAACAGAACCGCGGCGACCTGTGGTGTGTCCAACATCGCCACTTGGTTCAGGCCAAAAGCCATCACATGGCCGCCGTTTTGCAGGATCACGCCGGTCTCGGATTGCGGTCGATCAAAGGGTTGGCTGGCAGCCGCGCGAACATCGGCCCCCAGCATATCCGGCTCCTCCCGATCTTCGGGCAGTGCGTAGCGCAGCAACGCAGGCCACAACAGCATGGCGCCGGCGAGGGCGGCAGGCAGGGCGTAATAGACAGCACGGAAGGCCAAAAGACCGGCGACGAGAACGGCCGGATCCGCGCCGGGCAGCAGTGCAATCATCGCCAGTTCCAAGGGACCAGCGCCACCAGGGGAGGAGGAGACGATCGCGATGCCAAGCGCAAGGAAATAGGCCGGAAGCAGCGCGGTCAGGGTGATCCCACTGCCTTCGGGCAGCAACAACCACAGGGCCATCCCAGCACAGGTAACATCCATCAGGGTCCACAGACCTAGGGCCAAGAGGGCCTGCAGCGACGGCAGACGCAATTTCAATCCGCGAATGCGCCATTCCGGGTGCAGAAAGCAAAGGAACAGCCCGGCAAATGCGGAAAACAGGATCGCCCCGCCCAAAGCGCGCAGCGCGAGGGTTTGGCCAATCAGGAGCAGGGAGGCGCCACAGATCACCGCAAGCGCGGTCATAAAGGTGATGCCGACAAAGCCGGTGAGTTGGGCGGCTTGCAGCGGCGAGAGGCGCGGCAACAGGCGCCAGCGCGCAAAGGAGCCGGACAGGAGGCCAAATCCGACCGCCTGCGAGAAGGCGATGGAGGCCATGCCAGCCCGACGCGCCTTGGATTCGACCACGCCCGTGCGCAGGTGGCGGTGGGCCACGGCATCATAACGGCCAAGCGCCCAGAAACTAAGGATGGTGCCCGCAATCGCGCTACACCAATTGAGCGGCGGCACTTGTTGGATCATCGCCCAAAGCTCTGGCAGGCTTGGAAGATCTGCGTGGCCTGCAAGGGCGATCAAGCAGACCGTCATGATCAGAAGGGGCGCGAGGATGCGCATTGCATTGGCAAATGTGGTCTTGCGCGCGGCGCGAGGTGTCATGTCGTGCTTCCGCCAAATCGTGCTGGAGCCTCGGCCCGCGGGCTCCAGACACCAATCAGGTCTCAGTCAGAACAGGGCGCCGCCTTTTCGCGGGTTGCCTGTCAGCGTCAGGGGGCGGTTGAGGCGTCCTGCGACATCCGCATGAGTTCTGCCATTTTGGCGGTGACATCCTCCCGGCTGACTTTCGAGGAAAGATCCGAGGCAAGATGGTCGATAATGGCGCTGCCGCCGGGCTGTTTCAGCTCTTCGTGCAGCATGGTGCGTGCATAAGCTTCGGCCGCTTCGCCGCGATGGCCGAGCAGATCAGCCGCCCAAAGCGCGAGGGCTTTGTTGCGGCGGGCTTCGGCTTTGAACTCCTGTTCCGCGTCAAATGCGAATTTGGTTTCGAACGCCCGTTCGCGGTCGTCAAAAGTCGTCACGGCATATCCTCCACACTCGTTATTATTGCGGGCACTCGAACACATGGCCCGTTTCACATGATACCACATTGCGGCCACAGCCTGATGTCACGTTTGCGGGCGGGGTAAGGCATCTGCCTCCTCGCTGCTGGCTACTCCAACTGACATCAGATTGTGCGGCGTGCCGTTCTGGACACATAAGCCGCGTTCCCCACCACGGGAGGCCAGACATCCTCGGACGTCTGGAAAGTGTTGAATTCACAGTAGCCCGCGCTGCTGAAGAAAGCGTCAACGCAAAAGGTACAATGGATGCCAAATCCGGACAGTTGTGCAGAATTGCGTATATTTCACGCTTGTAGTTTGCTCCGAACTGACCCTGTAGCGCGTGAAACGGTGGCTTTGGTCCTGGTTCACGAAGGGGAGCCCGCGCCATGCTTGCGGGGAAAGCCCCCTTGATCTATGAGAGCGCTACGGATCGGGGCAGATTCCCGGTGGTCCATACCGAAAGGCTCTCCATGGCGCGGCGCAAGAAGATTTACGAAGGCAAGGCTAAAACTCTGTATGAAGGTCCGGAACCGGGCACCATCGTGCAGTACTTCAAAGACGATGCCACCGCCTTTAACGCAGAAAAACATGATGTGATCGAAGGCAAGGGTGTTCTCAACAACATCCTGAGCGAGTTCTTCATGCTTGGCCTTGGCCAGATCGGTGTGCCGACCCACTTCCTCAAGCGGTTGAACATGCGCGAGCAGCTGGTGCGCTCCTGCGAGATCATTCCGCTGGAGATCATCGTGCGCAACTATGCTGCTGGCTCCATGAGCAAGCGTCTGGGCATCGACGAGGGCACACAGTTGCCGCGTCCGATTGTGGAATACTGCTACAAAGACGACGCTCTGGGTGACCCGCTGGTGACCGAAGAGCATATCGCCGCCTTCGGCTGGGCAAGTCAGCAGGATATGGACGACATTCTCTCCCTCGCGCTGCGGGTGAATGACTTCCTCTCCGGTGTGATGCTCGCTGTTGGCATTCGCCTCGTTGATTTCAAGATCGAGATCGGCCGCGTTTATGACGGTGATTTCCAGCGTCTTGTCGTTGCCGATGAGATCAGCCCGGACAGCTGCCGCCTTTGGGATATCAAGACCAATCAGAAGCTCGACAAGGACGTGTTCCGCCGCGACCTTGGCAGCCTGACGGATGCTTATTCTGAGGTCGCACGGCGTCTTGGCGTGCTGCCGAACAATCCGCCGGCTCCGGGCAAGCCCCAGCTGGTGAACTGATGACCTTCGCCCGCAGAACCAGATCACGGATCGGTTCTGCGGGTTTTTCGATTGCAAAACAGGGCGGGGCTTGGGCCTCGGCCGCCATGAACTTTGAGGAAAGACGCGATGAAAGCACGTGTGCATGTGATGCTGAAAAACGGGGTTCTCGATCCGCAGGGTGAGGCCGTGCGTCACGCGCTTGGCGCTCTGGGCTTCGACAAGGTCGAAGGCGTGCGTCAGGGCAAGGTGATCGATCTCGATCTGGCCGAAGGCGCAACCGAAGCGGATGTGACCGAGATGTGCGAAAAGCTGCTCGCCAACACCGTGATCGAATCCTACAGCGTCGAGATCCAGTGATGAAGGCCGCTGTCGTCGTATTCCCCGGTTCGAACTGTGACCGAGACCTCGCCGTCGCCTTTGAGCGCGCAGGTTTTGACGTCTCCATGGTGTGGCACAAGGACAGCGCATTGCCCGAGGGCGTGGACATCGTCGGCGTTCCCGGTGGCTTTTCCTACGGGGATTACCTGCGCTGTGGCGCGATTGCGGCGCAGTCTCCGATCTGTAAAGCCGTGATCGAACACGCAGACCGCGGGGGCTATGCGCTTGGCGTTTGTAATGGCTTTCAGATCCTGACCGAAACCGGCGTTCTGCCGGGCGCTTTGCTGCGCAACGCAGGTCTGAAATACATCTGCCGCACCGTTGATCTGAAGGTTGCCACCTCCGAGAGCGCCTTTACCCAAGGCTATAACGCGGGCGATGTGATCGGCGTGCCGATCGCGCACCACGACGGCAACTACTACGCCGATGCAGAGACGCTGGCAGCGCTGAAGGATCAGGACCGGATCGCCTTCACCTATGTTGAGAACCCGAACGGTTCTGTTGGCGATATTGCCGGCATCCTGTCCGAAAACCGCCGCGTGCTGGGCATGATGCCCCACCCGGAGCGCGCCTCTGACGAGGGCCATGGCGGTACCGACGGTACGGCAATGTTCCGCGCATTGTCCGGTTTGATGGCCGACGCCTGACTTGAGCCTCCGGGGCGGTAAATCTACTGTTTCAGAATGACCGCCCCTGAGGAGACCTCTGGCAAAGTGACGCGTGTGCCTGATCCGCGTAGTCCCCGCCGACCCAACACCCGCTCGCGCACTGTGTCGTGGCGGGTCCGTGGCGCGCTGGTCATTTTTATGGCCATTGCTGCGAGCACGGTCTGGTTCACAAATACCACGCTCACCCACAGTTTCACCGAGACCACGCGCAACCGGGCGGAGCTGCGTCTTGCGCTCTATTCGGGCAACCTCGTCAGCGAGCTGCGTCGACACGCCATCGTGCCGCAGTTGTTGTCGCGGGACCAAGCGCTGATTTCGGCCCTTCAAAGCCAGGATTTTTCGCTGTCCACCCAGCGGCTGATCTCCTTTGTGGATGAGATCGGTGCGGCGTCGATCACGCTGATGGACCGGGATGGCCGCACGGTGGCGGCCACGGACCGGATCCGCCTAGGAGAGGTCTATCGAAGCGCGCCTTATTTTGTTGAGGCAATCCGATCTAATTCCACCGTCTTTTCTGTGATCCCACGCGAGGTGCGCGGGTACCAGTTTACCTATTCCCGTCGTCTGGTCGACAGCAGCGGCACCCTCGGGGTGATTATGGTCGAGGTGGACCTGCAAAAATTCGAACGCGCTTGGGCCGGGATCTCTGACGCGGTCATGGTCGCGGACAGCACGGGCACGATTGTCATGGCGACCGAGGCGCGCTGGCGCGGCCTTTCTGAGGCTGAAGCGCTGAAGGAACAGACGCCCGAGGGCGCCATCCAGCGCGCCATCCGCGCTACCGCCGATTGGACCGCGCTGCCGTCGGACGTCTACCTGCAGGGCGAGGCGGTGATGCGGCTTGAGACCCGTGTGCCGTTCCAAGGCTGGCGGATGATGTCCTACACCACCTATGATTCGATCCGCGAGCAGGTGAACGCGGTGATCGCCCTCGAAATCATGGGCTTTGCCATCCTGCTGGCGCTCGCCTTCTACTTCCTCAGCCGCAAGACCGCCGTGCGCATGGCGCTGTTTCAGCGCGAGTCGGCGGAGCTTCGCGTGTTGAACGCGCGCTTGCAGCGGGAAATCGCCGAGCGCGAACGGGTGCAAGAGACCCTCGCCGTGGCCGAACAGAGCCTCGCGCAGAGCTCGAAATTGGCGGCTTTGGGCGAGATGTCTGCGGCGGTCAGCCACGAGCTGAATCAGCCCCTCGCAGCGATGAAAACCTATCTTGCCGGGGCGCGCTTGCTGCTGCAACGCAACCGCCCGGAGGAGGCGCTGTCTTCCTTTGGCCGCATCGATGATCTGATCGAGCGGATGGGGGCAATCACCCGTCAGCTGAAGTCCTACGCGCGCAAGGGCGGCGATGCCTTTAGCCCAGTAAATATGGGCGAAGCGCTGGCCTCCTCTCTGTCGATGATGGAGCCGCAACTGCGTCAGCGCCATGTGCAGATCACCCGTATCCTTCCGGACGAACCGGTCTATGTCATGGCAGACAGGATGCGGCTCGAACAGGTGATGGTGAACCTCTTGCGCAATGCGTTGGATGCCACCAAATCCGTGTCTGAACCCGAGGTGGAGATTATTCTCGCCGCTGGGGAAACCGCGACACTTGCAGTGCGTGACAATGGCGACGGCATTCAGGATTTCGACAATCTTTTTGAGCCGTTTTACACCACCAAGCAGCCCGGTGACGGCGTCGGTCTTGGTCTTGCCATCTCGTCAGGGATCGTGAACGACCTAGGTGGTCGCCTCACAGCCCGCAACGCAGAGGCAGGCGGCGCGGTGTTTGAAATTCAACTGCCGATCCTAGTGGACGGCATCGAGGCCGCCGAATAGGCGGCACGATCTGGAGGGCAACCTATGGCACAGGCCATGAAAATTGCGATCGTGGATGATGAGCAGGACATGCGACAGTCGATCAGCCAATGGCTGGCGCTGTCGGGCTATGACACCGAGACCTTCGCCAGCGCCGAAGATGCGCTGAAGACTTTGGGCCCGGACTATCCAGGCATTGTGATCTCCGACATCAAAATGCCGGGGATGGATGGGATGCAGTTTCTGAAGAAACTGATGGGCTCTGACAGCTCGCTGCCGGTGATCATGATTACCGGTCACGGCGATGTGCCGATGGCCGTGGAAGCGATGCGCGTGGGCGCCTTTGATTTCCTTGAAAAGCCGTTCAACCCGGACCGCATGTCCGAGCTCGCCAAACGCGCGACCGGCGCGCGTCGCCTGACGCTCGACACCCGCGCACTGCGTCGTGAGCTGTCGGATGGCGGTCAGATCATGAAAAAGCTGATCGGCACCAGCCCGGTGATGGACCGCCTGCGCGAGGATATTCTCGACCTCGGTCAGGCTGATGGCCATGTGCTGATCGACGGCGAAACCGGCACCGGCAAGACATTGGTGGCACACGCGCTTCACGCAGTGGGCAGCCGCGCGGGCAAGAAATTCGTGCTGGTCTCTTGTGCCGCCTTGGAAGAGGACGCGCTGGCTAAACGCCTGTTTGGCCCGATGCAGCCCGAGGACAGCATGCTTCCGGCCGTGGAAGAGGCACGCGGCGGCACTCTTGTGCTTGAGGATGTCGAGGCGCTGAGCGAGGCGCTGCAGGCGAAACTTCTGAGCTTTATCAACGAGCAGGGCATTCCGGGCGAGACCCGCATCATCGGGATTTCCAACCTGCAAGAGGCCGGCAAGACCTCTGAGGATGTGCTGCGCGCCGATCTCTTCTACCGTCTGGCCGCACTGCGCATCACCGTGCCGCCGCTGCGCCAGCGGGGCGAGGATATCCTGACGCTTTTCACCCGTCTCTCCGAGCAATTCTCTGAGGAATACGGCTGTGATGCGCCGCAAGTGACCGCGCAAGAGGCCGCGCAGCTGTTGCAAGCGCCTTGGCCCGGCAACGTGCGCCAGCTGATCAATGTGGCGGAACGCGCGGTGCTGCAATCGCGGCGCGGCTCGGGCACCATCGCCTCGCTCTTGATGAGCGATCACGAGGATATGCAGCCGGTGATGACCACCGAAGGCAAGCCCTTGAAAGAATACGTCGAAGCCTTTGAGCGCATGTTGATCGACAACACCATGCGCCGCCACAAGGGCTCTATCGCCAGTGTGATGGATGAGCTATGTCTGCCGCGCCGGACCCTGAACGAGAAGATGGCAAAATACGGCCTGCAACGTTCGGACTATCTCGGCTGATATTGATCGACGTGATTTGATAGAACGGAATTAGGCCCTTATGCCCTCTGCTTATCTTTTCGACATGGATGGGCTGCTCCTTGATACGGAGCGGCTCACGATGGATGCCTTTATCGACTGTTCCCCTCTGGTGCGTCGCGATGAAGCAGAGATGGGGGCCTTTTTCACGCAATTGGTCGGGCTAGCCGCGCCACGCTCTCGGGCGATGATTGCTGAGTTTTTGGGGCCGGAGCATGATGTGGAACACGTCTATATGCATTGGCGCGCCCATTGTGATCGGCGGCTCGAAGGCGGCGTGCCGATCAAACCGACCGTTGCCGAGACCTTGGCCGGGCTGGCGGGGCAGGGGGCGCGCATGGCTGTTGTGACCTCGACCTCTGGGGATCGTGCCCGCCATCATCTCGAGATGGCCGGACTGTTGGGGCATTTCCAATTTGTCCTCGGCGGTGATGAGGTCAGCGCCAATAAGCCCGATCCTGCACCTTATCTTGAGGCCGCGGCGAAACTTGGCGTGAACGCAGGCGATTGTGCTGCCTTTGAAGACAGCGATCACGGGCTGACGGCGGCTGCGACATCCGGCTGTTACGCAACCCAAATTCCCGATCTGCGCGCCCCCGATAAGGCGTTTCCCGAGCTCGGGCAGGCCTTTGCCACGACCCTTGCAGAGGCGGTCGCAGCGGCGCAAGCGCGGTTTGCCGCGCGTCGTGCCCCGGTCGCCTAAGGCGTACTCTGCCGAATTGTCGCTAAATTTCGACCGGAAGCGCGGGCAATTGGTCCGTGTCTTAACCTTGCCTTCGAAGTTTGCAGCCATGTGAGGAAAACGCATTCCCGCAGCCCGTGGCGCAGAATGACCATTGTCATTACCTATCCACAGGCTCTATGCTTTAAGGACGGGGGCCACATTGGGGTGTCCCGATATGAGATTTTCTGACTGCCTGTTCGACCGGCCATAGCCGAGACAAGCCGTCAGACCACCTGCCACACGATGAGTGTGGCAACCGAATGCCTGCTTTGCCCCGCCCATCGTGGCCTGTGCAAAGAGGAAATAATGGGCAGGGATCGGGACCAACCCACCTGTCGGAGAAGAACCGCGATGACGCGCGCGAGACACTTGAGCACGAAAGCAGGCTTTCCGCATTTCTGCGGGAACCCCCCTTTGTGCACCGCGCCGCTGAATGTCGCCCTGACAAGACACCACCCACAACTTGTACGTCCGCCCGGACAGGGAAGCAGGCCCGAGACACCCGTCTCTGCGCCGCGCTCTCTCGCTCGGCGGCGGCCAGTGCTGGCCTGGTGCATTCTAAGGACTAATGGCGAAGAAAATGCTGATCGACGCCACCCACGCGGAAGAAACCCGCGTCGTGGTGGTGGATGGAAACAAAGTTGAGGAATTTGACTTTGAATCCGAAAACAAGCGCCAGCTGGCTGGCAATATCTACCTCGCAAAAGTAACCCGCGTCGAACCCTCGCTGCAGGCGGCGTTTGTGGACTATGGCGGAAACCGCCATGGTTTCCTCGCGTTTTCCGAAATTCATCCGGATTACTATCAGATCCCCGTCGCGGACCGTGAGGCCCTGATGGAGGAAGAGCGCGCCTATGCTGAGGCACAGCGCGCCCGGGATGATGACGAGGATGAGCCCAAGAGCAAATCCAAACGCTCTCGTTCGCGCAGCAAAACGCGGGCCCAAAAGGCGTCGACCAATGACGCGGTGGAAACCAAAGAACCCGCCGTCACCTCTGCCTCTTCCGAGATCTCCGGCATGGAGACCATCGACCTGACGGAGGATGACGCGGATCTGGCTGAGGTGCCCGAGGCGACCTCGCCGATGGAAACCGTCGCGGAAACTCCGGTGGAAGAGCCCGAGGACGAGGCCTCCGTTGAGGCTGTTGCGGAAGACGCCGCTGACGCTCCTGCAGACGCGGCGGATGACGCCTCTGAGGCAGAGGCAGATGTCGCTGAGGCAGCGGATGACGCAGCAGAGGACGAGACTGTTGAGGACGAAGGCGACGAGGAGGACGACGATCTCTCCGCGCCCGAAAAGGACGAAACCATCGAGTCGGTCTCGGAAGAGGACGACCAAGAGGATATTCGCCCGGCCCGTAAACCGCGTCCGCGTCGCTACAAAATCCAAGAAGTGATCAAGGTCCGTCAGGTCCTGCTGGTTCAAGTTGTGAAAGAAGAGCGCGGCAACAAAGGCGCGGCTCTGACCACATATCTGTCGCTTGCTGGTCGCTACTGCGTTCTGATGCCGAACACCGCGCGTGGGGGCGGGATCTCTCGCAAGATCACCAATGCCGCCGACCGTAAGAAGCTGAAAGAAATCGCCGCTGAGTTGGATGTCCCGACTGGCGCGGGCCTGATCGTGCGTACGGCGGGGGCCAAGCGCACCAAATCCGAGATCAAGCGCGACTACGAATACCTGCAGCGCCTGTGGGAACAGATCCGCGAGCTGACGCTGAAATCCATCGCGCCGGCCAAGATCTATGAAGAAGGCGACCTGATCAAACGCTCCATCCGCGACCTTTACAGCCGCGAGATTGACGAGGTTCTGGTCGAAGGCGAACGCGGCTACCGCATCGCCAAGGACTTCATGAAGATGATCATGCCGTCCCACGCCAAGAATGTGAAGAACTACCAGGACCAACTGCCGCTCTTTGCGCGCTACCAGGTGGAAAGCTACCTCGGCGGCATGTTCAATCCGACCGTGCAGCTGAAATCCGGTGGCTACATCGTGATCGGCGTGACCGAAGCGCTGGTGGCGATCGACGTGAACTCTGGCCGCGCGACCAAGGAATCCTCGATTGAGGAGACCGCGCTGAAGACCAACCTGGAGGCCGCTGAGGAAGTGGCACGCCAGCTGCGTCTGCGCGACTTGGCCGGTCTCATCGTCATCGACTTTATCGACATGGATGAGCGCAAGAACAACGCCGCCGTCGAGAAGCGTTTGAAAGACAAGCTGAAAACCGACCGCGCCCGCATCCAAGTGGGCCGCATCTCGGGCTTTGGCCTGTTGGAAATGTCGCGCCAGCGTCTGCGCCCCGGCATGATCGAGGCCACCACCGCGCCCTGTCCGCATTGCCACGGCACTGGTCTCATCCGCTCGGATGACTCGATGGCCCTGTCGATCCTGCGTCAAATCGAGGAGGAAGGCACCCGCCGCCGCTCGCGCGAGGTGCTGGTGAAATGTCCGGTGGACATCGCCAACTACCTGATGAACCAAAAGCGCGAGCATATCGCGCAGATCGAGGCCCGCTATGGCCTTTCCGTGCGGATCGAAGGCGACGTGACCCTCGTCAGCCCCGATTTCACCATGGAGAAGTTCAAGACCGCATCCCGTGCCATCCCTGCGATGACCGCACCTGTGGTCTCCGTCGATACCTCGATCATGGATCAGGTCGATGCGATGGAAGAGGCTGAGGACGAGATCGAAGAGGATCAGGACACTCAAGAGACCTCTTCTGCGTCCAATGGCGACGGGGAAGGCGAGACCAAACCCAAGCGCAAGCGTCGTCGTCGCCGCCGGAAGAAGTCGTCCAGCAGTGAGACCTCTGGCGAGCAGAATGGCGATCAGGCCGAAGGGGCTGATGACGAGTCTGACGATGACAGCAGTGAAGATGCGCCAGCGGATGAGGTGAAAACCGACTCCGATGCCGCGTCCGAAGCGCCTGTCGCAACGGCAGATGCCGAAGGGGACACTGCCGAGGCACCTGAGGCCGAAGAGAAGCCGAAGAAGAAGACCCGCACCCGCTCGCGGAGCCGCTCCAAGAAGAAGATGGAGCCGGTAGCGGAAGACGCACCTGCGGAAGGCGCTTCGGAACAGGCTCCTGCGGCAGAAGAGACGGTCGCGGAAAGCGCACCGGTGGAAGCCGCCGCTGAGGAAACGGTTGTTGAAACCACACCTGAGGCCGCCCCCGCTGAGGTTTCTGCCGAGGCCAGCGAAGATGTCGCTGTCCCCGAGGCTGAGGTCCCTGCCGAAGAGGCTGCTCCGGCTGAAGTTGCGGAAGAGGCTCCGGTCGCAGAAACGGTGGCAGAGGACACGCCTGTCGCGGAGACTGCTGCCGAGGTGGCTTCTGAAGAGGTCGACGCTTCCATTGCGGCTGCGGAACCCGAGGTTGAGGCTGAACCACAGCCGGAACCTGAACTGGTTTCCGCCGAGGCAGAACCGCAATCGCCGCCCAAGCCGAAGCGCAAGGGCTGGTGGTCGGTCGGCTCTTAAGATCCGCATCAAGACATAAAAAGGGCGGCTCCAATTGGGGCCGCCTTTTTGATTCGGGGATGTGAAAGGTCTCGGTTTACCGAGCGCCTTTGCGGATCAGATAAACCTGATGCGCGGTCTCTTCCTCCATGCCAAGGAACTCGTGCCCGGCCTCATTGCAGAAATGCGGCACGTCGATGATGGCGGCGGGATCATCCGCCAGAATGCGCATCACCGCGCCATCGGGCAGAGGCTCCAGCCGCTTGCGGGCTTTCAGAACGGGCAGGGGGCAGAGGAGGCCGATGGCGTCCAGCGTGTGATCAATCTCAGTCATGCGGTCTGAGATAATCCTCGTGTTACAACCTGTCCACAAGGATGTGACAGGACGTGCAGGTGACGGCGGGCGGGGCATCGACTAAGTAGGCGATATGTTTGGAATCGAGATCATCGACGCGAGCCTTCTGCCCGCCATCCTCGTCGCCCTTTTGGGCGGCATTGTCAGCTTTCTCAGCCCCTGCGTGCTGCCCATCGTGCCGCCCTATCTGGCCTATATGAGCGGCGTGACCATTGGCGAGATCCAAGGCACCGCCGCTGCCCGGCGCAAGGCCATTCTGGCGGCGCTGTTCTTTGTGATGGGCCTGTCGACAGTCTTCCTGCTGCTGGGCTTCACCGCCTCGGCCTTTGGTGCCTTCGTGGTGCAGAATCAGGAATGGTTTGCGCGTGCCTCTGGCCTTGTGGTGATCGTCTTTGGCCTGCATTTCCTCTCGGTGTTCCGCATCCCGCTGTTGGACCGCGAGGCGCGGATGGAGACGGGCGAGGCGGGCGGCAGCGTCTTTGGCGCCTATGTTCTGGGTCTTGCCTTTGCCTTTGGCTGGACGCCCTGCATCGGTCCGCAACTGGGGGCGATCCTGTCGCTCGCCGCCTCCGAAGCCTCGGTCGCGCGCGGCACGTTCCTCCTTGGCGTCTATGCCATCGGGCTTGGGGTGCCGTTTCTGTTGGCGGCGGTCTTCCTCAACCGCTCCATGGTGTTGATGAACCGCATCAAGCGCCACATGGGGCTGATTGAGAAACTGATGGGGGCGCTGCTGCTGCTGGTCGGTGTGATGCTGGTGACGGGTCTTTTCACCACCTTCTCCTTCTGGCTGCTTGATACCTTTCCGGCGCTCGCGACTTTCGGCTAAGCCCTTCTGACAACAGCGACACTCTGAGGTCTTACCTCAAGGGGCAAGCTGCGCTAGGCTCGGATCAACAAGCCGAGAGCCACCTCATGAGCAGTGCCCCCCTCGCGCCGGTTCGACGGCGGCGCGTCTTCTACATTCCGGGTTACGACCCGTTCCACCCGCGCCGCTACCGAGAGCTTTATCGCAGCGAGGGGCGCGAGCAGGCGCGGCTGTCTGGCTATGCCTTGGACCTCAAGGCGCGCACCGGGGCGGAGGGCTACGGTTGGCATGTGACGGCAGAGATCGACGGGCAGCCCGTCGAGACCGAGTTTGAGGTGCTCGTCTGGTCCGATATCGTGCGCGACAGTATGGCGACCTCGATCCCCGCGACCTATCTGCAGCTGATCCGCACGGCGTGGATTTACATTGCAAGCGGCGCGCTCTGGCGGTTGATGCGGCTGCGGCAAGGGCCGGTGATTGCGGCGCTTTATCCGGTCTGCCTGTTGTTGGTACAGCTTTTGGTGGCGCTGGGACTCGGCGCGGGGTTGGCTTGGGTCCTTGGTCAGCTAGGGACGGGCCCGATGATCTGGGCGGCGCAAATCCTTTTGGGGCTGGGGGCGGCAGCGCTGTTGCTGCGCGGCTTTAAGCGTTTGGACAACAAGCTGTTTGCCTATTACCTGATGCACGACTACGCCCATTCCGCCGCGCTGCAGGGCCAAAACGCGCCCGAACTGGAGGCGCGGATCGCCCGCTTTACCAAAACCCTCTCCACCGCCCTTGCGGCAGGCGAGGTGGAGGAGGTGCTGGTGGTCGGCCACTCCTCCGGCGCTCATATCGGCGTCTCGGTGCTGGCCGATCTGCTGCACCAAGGCCTGCCGGATAACTGCCCGACCTTGAGCTTTCTGAGCCTCGGTCAAGTGGTGCCCATGGTTGCCTTTCTGCCCCATGCTGACCGGCTGCGGCGCGACCTGCGCGAGATGTCAGAGCAGCGCGATATTCCTTGGTTTGATGTCACCGCCCCCGGCGATGGCTGCGCCTTTGCGCTGTGTGATCCGGTGGCGGTCTCTGGCGTGGCGACAACCCATCAACGCTGGCCGGTGGTGTTTTCCGCAGCCTTCACGCAATCCTTGAGCCCCGCGCGCTGGCAGGAGCTGAAACGGCGCTATTTCCGGCTGCATTTTCAGTACCTTTGCGCCTTTGATGCGCCCAAGGACTACGATTACTTCCAGATCACCGCAGGGCCGCTGACGCTGGGAGAACGCTACAAGGACCGCGCGCCGTCGCCCTCGCGGCTGACCAAGCCCGTGAACCGCTATACTTCGGTTGCGCCGCGATGATCCTGCCGCCAAAACCGTCCGCGCGCCCCGATAAGGTCTCGCTACGCCGCTATCTGCAGCTCTTTCGCGCCGATATCCTCTCGGCCCAGCCCGCGCGGCTTTATCGGGCGTGGATGGCGGAGTTCCGCACGCCGTTTTTCCGCAGTTTTCTCGTCAACCAGCCCGATCTGGTCGATGTGATCCTAAAGGAACGGCCCGATGACTTCCCGAAATCCAACCGCGTGGGCGAGGGGCTGCGGCCCCTGCTTGGCAATTCGGTCTTTCTGACCAATGGCGCGACGTGGAAGCGACAGCGGCGGATCATCGACCCGGCCTTTGAAGGCGGACGGCTGAAGGAAACCTTTGCCGCGATGCGAGAGGCCGCCGAGGCTGGCGTCGCGCGGCTCGCGCCCGTCGCGAAGGGCGATCCGGTCGAGATCGAAGCGGTCACCTCGCATATCGCGGCGGATGTGATCTTTCGCACCCTGTTCTCGATCCCGATTGAACATCAGGTCGCGGCAGAGGTCTTTGCCCGGTTTCGCGCCTATCAACAGGCGCAGCCGATCCTGAACCTCGCGGCCTTTGTGCCGCTACCGCGCTGGATGCCGCGGTTTTTCCCCAAGGGGACCCGCGCTAATGCCCGCCATATCCGCCGCTTGATCGCCACGCTGACCGAGGCGCGACAGGCGGAGATCGCGGCGGGACGCGCGCCTGAGGACCTCGCGACCAAGATCATGACGACGCGGGATCCCGAAACCGGGCAGGGGTTTGACACAGAGGAAATGGTGGATCAGGTCGCGATCTTCTTTCTTGCCGGCCATGAGACCTCCGCCTCGGCCCTCGCATGGGCGCTCTATCTCTTGGCGCTCTACCCCGACTGGCAGGAGCAAGTGGCGTCGGAGGTGCTGGAACACGGCACCGAGGAGTTCGCCGCAATCGCCAAGCTGCGCCTCACCCGCGATGTGTTCCGCGAGACGCTGCGGCTCTATCCACCGGTGCCGATGATGGTGCGCGAGGCCACTTGCCCGGAACAGTTCCGCGACCGTCAGGTCCCCATAGGCGCGCAGATGGTGCTGAGCCCCTGGCACCTGCATCGTCACGAACGGATCTGGGATCGCCCGGACGCCTTTGACCCCGCGCGCTGGCAAACAGAGGAGGGCAAGACCTGCGCCCGCAGTGCCTATATGCCGTTTTCTGCCGGGGCGCGGGTCTGCACTGGCGCGGGCTTTGCCATGGTCGAAGGGGTGCTGATCCTCGCCCATCTGATGCGCCGCTACCGGGTGGAGCTGACCGAGGGTCAGACGCCAGAGCCGGTAGCCCATCTCACCGTGCGCTCACGCAACGGGATTTGGCTGCGCCTTAGCCCGCGTTCGCAGTCTTGAGCGCCTGCAACACATAAAGTCGGATGGCCGAGGCGAGGCCGCAATCGGTCCCCCGCATCTCGTCGATTTCCGCCGCCAACTCGTTGATTGCGCGGTCTTGTTCCGCCGCAAGGCGACGAAACTCCGCCCAAAACGCATCCTCCAGCGAGACGGATGTTCGGTGACCGTGCAGGGTCAGAGAGCGCTTTTGCGGGCGTTGACCGATCATGGGTTAACTCGCCAAAATCCGCGCTTCTTGCACGGAAATCGCAGGATAGCAGCTGGGGCCATAGGCGTCTGGATTACGGGACAGGTCCGGGAACAGCTCAAACAACTCCGCTTTCAGCGCGTCTTCTGCGCCGGACAGGACCCATGCGCCGGGCTGGTAGCTTTCGGACCAGAGGCCATCAACCTCGATCACCTCATGCTGATCAAACAGAAGATGCACATAGGTGACCGCGGCCCCGCGGGTGTCTTGATAGACGGTCGATCCGTTTACGAGCCCCTTGGCTGGGGCGAGGATCGCCTGATTGGCAAAGAGCAACTCGCTCAACTCGCTCTCGATCAGCATGCGGTGTTGCGGAGAGACCTTCATGCGGCGCAGCGGACGGTCCGGGCCAAGCGCGCTACGCTCAAACACAATGGGGGCCAGATGTGGCTGGGTGGCAAGCTCTGCGCGCGACAGGGTCCGACGATAGCTCCAGCGCAGCGGCTGATAGCCATGGTCGCGCGTCAGAACGCATTCACCGATCTTGAGGTCGCGAATCCGTCGTGGCCCATCAGGGGTGGTGACCTGCGAATTCGGGGTGAAACACACAACAGTCGCGCCTTGGATGTCCGAATAGGCGCCGGGGTCCGTCGCATCGGGTCCACCGTAAACGTAGCGATAGTACCCCGAGAGCTCATCGTCATTGATGACGTTCTCAACCGAGTAGCTATAGGTCACATCCCGGCTCAGCGGGGCGGTGGGCAAATAACCGAGGAAGGTCCCGTTGCTTTCCAGCATGTAAACCTTGATCGAGCTGCCATCGCTTCCGGTCAGAATCAGCTGTTGTTCGGCGTAAATCCGGTCGTTTGATACCGTGCTGCCGCCAAACCGGGCGAGGGTCGTACCATCGCTCTCATAGACGGTGCCGCGCTGATTGGTGTCATAGCCGCGCTCGTCGTTGGAGTAGTCGCCGTCCAGCAGCGCATCATTGTCGGTAATCGACACCACACGTCGATCGTCCTCCGGATCAAAGCCAGAGGCGATTTGCAGGCTGCCGCCGGAAAAGCTCAGCGCCTCCGCCGTGTAGACGAAATAGGTATAAGTGGGCATGCCTTGTTGATGCCTCCGTGGTCGAACTGCTCGGGTGCGGAGGCGTTTGGCGCCTCTCGTCTAAGCACGAGTATGACCTCAGCGGGCATCAAGGTAAATGAGAGATTAATTTCTGGCGGACAAGTGGGAAGACTGATGCAACTTGCCCTCAGCAAAAGGCGGCAATCAGTCGTCCAGTTTGTGGTTGTCGAGCTTTGAGTCTTGCCGCGAATGTTCAATTTTGTCGCGAGACTTTTCCGCCTTGGTGCGTCCGAATTTCACGGCATTTTCATCAGCGCGCGCCTTCTTTTGGGCGCGGGCCTTGTCTTTGCGGAACTTGTTGAAGTTGATGATGTCGCTCATCCGTTGATCCTAGCGTGGACCATGGCCCTTCGAAACCCCTGCTGTCACGCGAACCGCGACCGGTTGCA
Organism: Epibacterium sp.; assembly: GCA_048263945.1. Taxonomy (GTDB): domain Bacteria; phylum Pseudomonadota; class Alphaproteobacteria; order Rhodobacterales; family Rhodobacteraceae; genus Epibacterium. The sequence goes on from JBLXDQ010000001.1 coordinate 502,561, forward strand.
AATTGCGCGGCGTGCGGGGACGCAGGGTCCAATACCAGATGCGATAGGCCTGAAGGGCCATCAGGGGCGCAAAATGGATCAGGGCTTCGGCCGGGCTCTCCCAGTCATGAATGGCGGCCCAATGAAGCAGGGTCAGAGCCGCGACGGCATAGGTCCATTTCTGCAAGGGTTTCCAACGCCGCCCCAGTTTGCGCAGGAAGTAGTCGTTTGACGTCACAGCCAGCGGCACCAGAATGATCAGCCCAAGCCAACCGGCCCAGATGTAGGGTTCCGACAGATCGGCAACGACTTTTGCGCTGCTGCCCCGATCAATCAGATAAAAGAACACATGCAAGGCGGCGTAGGAGAAGGCTGCAACACCCAAGGCGCGTCGGCTTTTGCGCAGCCAACGCAGCGCCTCGGACCCTTTGAAGAACAACATCAAGGGCGTGATCATCATCGCGACAATCATCAGCCGCGCCGCGAATTCAGCCGCTGGATGGGCCAGATCCCCATAGGCATTGGGATCGGTCGCCAGAGCGGCCTGCCAGACGATCAAAAGAGCGGGAAGGGCGAGCAGGGACCACAGGGTATAAGCATGTGAGCGGGGCATGAGTGAGCTCCGTTTAGGGACGTTGCACTCAGGCCTATTGGCAGAAAGGGGCACTCAAAGGGCCGGATCCTGCTAAATAGTTAAAACGCGCCGGATCTCCGGCGCGTTTCTGGTCTTTTATCTATGAAATCAGGCCTTTGGGCCGATCATATCTTCGGGGCGCACCACCTTGTCGAAGGTTTCTTCGTCCACAAATCCGAGACGAACCGCCTCTTCGCGCAGGGTTGTGCCATTTTTATGCGCAGTCTTGGCCACTTTGGTCGCGTTGTCATAGCCGATGGTCGGCGCCAATGCGGTGACCAGCATCAGGCTTTCTTCCATCAGTTTCTGAATGCGCGGGCGGTTGGCCTCGATGCCCATCAGCATGCGCTCGGTAAAGCTGTCCGCCGCGTCGCCCAACAGCTGGATGGACTGCAACAGGTTGTAGGCCATCATCGGGTTGTAGACGTTCAGCTCAAAATGCCCCTGCGAGCCTGCGAATTTGATCGCAGCGTCGTTGCCCATCACATGTGCGGCGACTTGGGTCAGCGCCTCGGCTTGGGTCGGGTTCACCTTGCCCGGCATGATCGAGGAGCCCGGCTCGTTTTCGGGCAGGATCAGCTCGCCCAGACCCGAGCGTGGGCCGGAGCCCAAGAGCCGGATGTCATTGGCGATCTTGTAGGCGGAACCGGCAATGGTCGCCAGCGCGCCAGAGAGGAAGACCATCGCGTCATGCGCGGCCAGGGCTTCGAATTTGTTCGGCGCGGTGATGAAGGGCAGGCCGGTGATCTCGGCCATATTGGCCGCCACGGTCTCACCCCAGCCCTCTTTGGTGTTGAGGCCAGTGCCCACGGCGGTGCCGCCCTGCGCCAGCTCGTAAATGCCGGGCATCGCCAGCTCAACGCGCTTCAGACCGTTGCGGATCTGCATGGCGTAGCCGGAGAACTCCTGACCCAGTGTCAGCGGGGTGGCGTCCTGGGTGTGAGTCCGGCCGATCTTGATGATGTCCTTGAACTCTTCCGCCTTGGCTTCCAGCCCTTCGGCCAGTTTGGTCAGGCCGGGCACCAGCACGTCGCGCACCGACATGGCGGTCGCAATATGCATCGCGGTCGGGAAGGTGTCGTTGGAGGACTGACCCATGTTGCAGTGGTCGTTCGGGTGCACCGGATCCTTGGAGCCGATCACGCCGCCGAGGATCTCGATCGCGCGGTTCGCAATCACCTCGTTGGAGTTCATATTGGACTGGGTACCGGAACCTGTCTGCCAGACCACCAGCGGGAAGTTGTCGTCGAATTTGCCTTCGATGACCTCGCCTGCCGCTTGGATGATCGCATCCGCAAGTTTTGCATCCAGCGCGCCAGAGGCTTTGTTTGCCTGCGCGCAGGCCTTTTTGATCACGCCGAGCGCGCGCACGATGGCGACGGGCTGCTTTTCCCAACCGATGGGGAAGTTCATGATCGAGCGCTGCGTTTGCGCGCCCCAGTATTTCTCGGAAGGAACCTCAAGCGGACCAAAGCTGTCGGTTTCGGTGCGGGTGTTCGACATCGTGTCTGTCTCCGTCGCTGGATCGGCCACCTGAGAGGATCAGGTGGTATACTGATGTATGCCGTTTACCCGCGCTTGAGCTCGGACGCAATTCCTGTGCGAGGGGTCCGGGGTCTTTGGCGGGCGACTGATGCGGTGTATACTGCTGCAAATCTTAGAGTGCCATTGCCAGTTTGGGCAGGATGCATAGATTACATCACGAATAAGAGTCGCCCCTTGAAGAGGGCAGGCCCGCACCCCAACAGGAGCTCGAACCCAAAATATGCGCAGGACCGCCCAAAGCCGAACCTCGGCGATGCCCGACATCAGACCCATTCTGTTCTGGTGCTTTTCTGTGCTGGTTGCGCTTTTGTTGGCAGTGTCCTCCGCCTCTGCCTCGCCCGAGCTGCGCCGGTTTGTTGGCAAATATGAAGGCAAAGCTGAGATCGAGCAGCTTGATGGCACGCTGGAGCAGCGCGACATGAGCGTGTCCATTCACGAGACCTATCGCGGGTTTGTGGTGGAGTGGAGCACGGCCATCAAGCGCGCGAATGGCAAAGAAAAGACAAAGAGTTACAAGATTGAGTTCCAGCCGTCAGAGCGTCCCGGGGTCTTTGCTGCGGCGATGCAAACCAACGTGTTCGGCCATACTGTGCAGATGAATCCAATGAAAGGAGAGCCCTTTGTTTGGGCGCGGGTGATCGGCGATACGCTGACTGTGTTCTCGCTCTATGTGGCGGAAAATGGCGACTACCTGATGCAGCAATATGATCGCACACTTGCGGAGGGGGGATTGGAATTGGACTTTTCCCTGCACCGCAATGGCAAGCCTTCGCGGACGGTCAGCACCTTCTTGTCGCGGGTGAACTGACAGTCACTCACGCAAACAAAATGGCCAAAGAAAACGGCGCCGCGGAGCACTCCGGGCGCCGTTTTGCGATGAAATACCGCAGCTTTTATTTGCGGAAACTATCCAGAGAGACCACATCCGCGTCTTTTTTCTTCGCGGGGGCGTCGGCATCTACGACGTCGATCTCGTCTTCATCTTCGTCCTCATCGTCCTCGCTTGAATTCTCGAAGCGCAGACCAAATTCGACGGAGGGGTCGACGAAGGTTTTGATCGAATCATAGGGAATGTAGAGCGGCTCGGGCGAGTCGCCAAAATTCAGCGTGACAGCAAACCCATCATCGCCCACATCCAGATTGTCGAACCAATGCTGCATGACAACGGTCATCTCGCCGGGGTAGCGGTCCGACAGCCAATCGGCCAGTTCCGCATCCGGGTGTGATGTGTCGAAGGTGATGAAGAAGTGATGCGAGCCGGGCAGGCCATGTGCGGCAACATCCTCTAGGACATTGCGGATCAGCCCTCGCATGGCGCGGTGCATCAGGTTTCCATAATCGATCTGACGAGACATCGCCTAACCCCTTCGGTTACTCGGTGGGCAGCCGTCCAACCCTGTCGCACGGCCGCTGCTCTTACCCTCAGTTTTGGACCTATTTTGAAGGCATTGCAAGCCACGGCCTGCGGCTTTAGCCAAGCGCAAAAGCATCAGCAATTAGTCCGAGACCTGCCATGATCGCGAGCAACCACAAGATGCGCCCACGGGTGAGATAGGTGATCACCGGGGCCAAGAGAGTCAAAACCAAGGCACGCGGATCGAGACTGGTCCACTCTGGCACGGGCAGAGTGATGGGGCCAAAGCCAACGCGGATCTGACTCGCGAACAGCAAATGCAGAAGGAACCAGATTGTCAGGTTGAGCATGACCCCTGCGACAGCTGCGGTGATCGCCTCAAGAGCGGCGCGCAACCGAGGGTGTTCCGTCAGACGCTCGACATAGGGGGCTGCGGCAAAGATCCACAAAAAGCAGGGAATGAAGGTCGCCCAGAGGGCAACCACCCCTGCTGCAATCGCCATCCCGGCCCCGCCCACCTTGGCCCCGGCCAGCATGGCGACAAATTGCGTCACCAAAACAAGGGGGCCGGGGGTGGTTTCTGCGAGGCCAAGGGCGTCAATCATCTCGCCCGTGGTAAGCCAGCCATGCGTGCTCACGACGGTTTGGGTCATATAGGCCAGCACGGCATAGGCGCCACCAAAGGTCACTACCGCGAGTTTTGCAAAGAACCAGCCAATAGTCGCAAGGGGCTCAAGCCCAAGCGCACTCAAAGAGATCAGCGGCACCAGCCAAAGCGCCGACCACAAAAGGACCACACGCCAGTTGTGCTGTGTCTGGGTTGGGGCTGGGCTCGGCGCGTGATCTGTCTGTGCGTTCAATGCGCCGAGGCATCCTGCCGCGAGCACCACCGCGGGGAACGGCAGGCCAAAGGCAAAGAGCGCCACAAACCCAAGGCCAGCCAACAACAGCGACAGCGGCCCTTTCAGCGCTTTTCGTGAAATCCGCCAGAGTGCTTGCAGCACAATCACGACAACCGCCGCCTTGATGCCAAGGAACCCGGCTTGCACCGCTGGCACCCTGCCAAGGACGAGGTAGAGCCAAACCAGCGCAGCAATCACACAGGCCCCCGGCAGCACAAAGAGGCTACCGGCCAGAACGCCCCCCGCGATCCCGCGCAAGCGCCAGCCCGCATAGGTCGCAAGCTGCATGGCTTCCGGGCCGGGCAGGACCATGCAAAACGACAGGCCGCGCAGGAACTGTTGCTCGGTCAACCAAGCGCGTCGGTCGACCAATTCGCTGTGCATGAGGGCAATTTGCGCCGCCGGGCCGCCAAAGCTGAGGAGGCCGATCTTGCCAAAACTATGCCACATCTCCCGCCAACTCGGGGCGGTCTGTTGCGAGGAATTGGTTTCAGGAGCCATGGTCACACCCGTGAGGAACTGGGCTCTTTCTATCAGAGCCAGTCTCACGGACCAGTGACAGTGGCCCATCAGAGAGCAGTTTTGATTTTTTGAAAAGGGGAGGCTGTCAGGGGCGCGGTGTCACGAGGCCCAGGTCAGCCGCTCTCCCGTCAGGCAGACGGGCAGGGAATCAGCTGGGAACTGCCCCAGTTGTTCGAACATGCGCAGATAGTCGAAGTTCGAATAGAACTCGATAAAACGCCCGTCGCGCACGCGCACCATCATCTGGCCCGTGAAGTCCAGAGTGTGTTTGTGAGAGTGATCAAAGCCAGAGACACGCACGCGCACCATAGCCATATCGCCATCATTCAGGCTGTGCGTGACGGTGACGTGCAATTGGTCCATCAGCGCTTTCATCGCGGTGACGACTTCTTTGTAATCCACACCGGGGGCCATGACAGCGTCCAGCGCGCCATTAAAGGTCACCGCCGGATCAAGCAGGTCGTCGATGGTTTCGAGCTTGTCGTCGTTCCAGACTTCGTCGAACCAGCGATGGAGGAGGTCGCTGTTTTTCATGGCGCGCAGATTTCACATTCTGTCATTTCGGAGTGCGCCTCCTACTCGGCAACCGCAGGGAAAGTCGAGAGTAGAATGCTCAATTTCCCGTAAAGACAGCGTGAAAAGGCGCAAAAATACCAGAAATCGCCTCGCCAATTTTAGCGAGTTCGAAATTCTGCCACAAATTCAGGAAGTTAAATGCAGGTTTCTGTTGCCAGGTACCTGCGGACCCCGCCTTACACTGCTAGGCGCAAGGACTTAAAGTCGGTTCGACTCGAACTGCTTACGCAGCCAGAGCAACCGGAGCACGATTGTCGTTTGCAATTGTACTGTTTTCGCCGGTAACGGTGGCAGACAGCCGAGACAAAGCTAACCCCTTTAGACGTCCGTCGATCCTATTTCGGCCCCCCAGTTCCGAAAAATCTCCCCAAACGAAGGAGACAGCCGGAAGAGATTTGGTGGAGCCGCCGGGTACCGCCCCCGGGTCCGATCCGCTTATTACGAGCGCGTTTATGTCCATAGTTCCCGAGGGAACAGGGTGAATATAGGGCGGTTTAGCGCAGAGTTAAAGGGCCAAATGACGCGCTATCGCGCGTGGCCTCCGGCGGGAGTATTTAGGGAAAGATGAAACGTATCAGGGTTTTGCCGAGCGGCGGGCGAAGACGTCGGCGGCAAGTTTGCGGGTCTCCTCCTCTAGCGCGGTGAGACCTGAGACCGCGGCCTCGCCGGTGCCTGCTTCGATCGCATCCGCGATATCCGTGTGTAGAGCGAGGATGCGGGCGCGGTCGCGGGCGGTGAAGGTTATCATATTCATCAGGGGCTGCATGGCCTCCACCGCGCCGGCCAGTTGGTACGACAGCACCGGATTATGCGCCCCGTCCACCAGCGCGCGGTGAAAGGCCACGTCGGAGGCGCAAAAGGCCTCGTCGGTGAGACCGGGCTGACCTTGGCGGAAGATCTCCGCCCGCATGGTGGCGAGTTGGTCGGCGCTGCGGCGATGGGCGGAAAGCGGTGCGCAGGCGCGTTCCAGCGCGTAGCGGGCCTCGCAAGCGGTGTCAAAACTCACCGCATTCATACTGAGAAGCAGCGTCGAGGTGGTGATCTGCTGGCTATAGGCATCCTCAAAGCTAAGGCGATTGACGAAGGCGCCGCCGGTGGCTCCCCGTTGCGTGCGGATCAAGGATTGCGCCGCCAACCGTTTTAACCCCTCGCGCACCGTGGCACGGGAGACTTGGAAATGCTCGGCCAGTTCCGCCTCGGACGGCAAGCGTTCGTCGACGATAAGATCGCCTGCGATGATCGCGTCGCGGATGGCCGTGGCGATCTGGGCAGAGAGATCCGCCGGGCTGTTAGGGTCAATCTTCATCGGCTTGTGCCCTCACGTCAGATGGCGGCTACGGAAATTTTATTTGTCAGACATTTAAAAGTCTGACATTTGAATCGCAAGAGGGTTCGACTCGCAGCCCTAAGGGGAGAGAGGCCAAAACGCTATGCTGAAAGCGCGTCTGACCGAGGGTATTCGCCGGATGAGCGGGCTGCATTGGCTGATGCTCTTTGGCGGGATTCTGCTCTGTTGGGTGGCGCTGTTTGCCATGTCGGTGCCGCAGGATTTGCGCATGGCTGGCGCGGTTTACGGCGCGGAGTTCTGGCTCACGCTCTGCACCATGACGCCGGATGCGGCGGGGGCGGCGCGGATGGTCCTGATGTGGGTTTTGATGTCGGCGGCGATGATGGCGCCCACCGCGCTGCCCGCCTTTGCCACCTACGATGACTTGAGCCGCAGCGCCGAGGGCACCCGGTTTGGTGATCTGGTGGCGGGCTATCTCCTCGTCTGGATTGGCTTTTCGCTGATGGCGGCGGGGCTGCAGCTGGTCTTGCTGCGCGCCGATCTGATCAGCGTCTTTGGGGACAGCCGCTCTGGGCTGTTGTCGGCGCTGCTGCTCCTTATTGCCGGGGGCTATCAGTTCACCCCGCTGAAGGCGCAATGTCTGTCGAAATGCCGCCGTCCTCTGGTGTTCTTTATGCAGCATTGGGACGAGGGCGCCTTTCGCAACGGGCTGCGTCTGGGGGCCGTTTGCCTTGGCTGCTGCTGGGCGCTGATGCTTTTGGCCTTTGTCGGCGGGGTGATGAACCTCGCGTTTATGGGGCTGGCCACCGTCTTTATGGTTCTGGAAAAACTGCCCGAGATCGGGCGCTGGCTGACCCGCCCGATGGGGGTGGTGCTCTGCGCGTCGGGACTTTGGCTTCTTGTGACATCTATCTGATTTGGGAGGAGAAAACCAAATGGCGAGTGATCGTATCGAGACCGCGACGAGGATTGACAACCGTCACCCGGCGGCGAAATCGGGTCAGGGCACTGTGCCTTGGGCGATCAAGGGCGAGCTGATCCTGAACTGCAACTGTACCGTCTTTTGCCCCTGCGTGGTGTCGCTGGGCAAACATGCGCCGACCGAGGGCTATTGTCAGGCCTGGGCCGGGGTGCGCATCGACGAGGGGCACTTCGGCGACGAGGACCTCTCGGGGTTGAACGTCGGTCTAATCCTGGAAATCCCGGGGCTGATGGCGCGCGGCAACTGGAAGGCCGCCGCCTATATTGATGAGCGCGCCAACGACGCGGCTTACAACGGTCTGATCGACATTTTCTCCGGAAAAGCAAAGGGAACCACCGGACTCTTCAAGGTGCTGGTTAGCGAATTCCTTGGTGCCGAACGTGCCCCGGTGATTTTTGAGACCGAAGGCAAGACCCGCCGTCTGATCGTCGGCAAGCAGATCCATGGCGAGGTTGTTCCCGTGGGCGGTGCTGACAGCGACAAGGACATCGTGGTCACCAATACCGAATATTGGATGGGCCCGGATATCACCGTCGCCACCGCCACCAAGGGCCGGGTGCGCGCCTTTGGTCGGGTCTGGGATTTCGACGGGCGTTCCGCGGAAATCTGCCAGATCGACTGGAAAGGTCCGCGCTAATCTTCACCGGGCGGCCTTGGGTGAACCCCGGGCCGCCCCTGTGCCGCTCATGTCTTAAGGGGACGTTCTATGGCATTGATTACCCCCGGTCTTTCCCTCTCGCGCCGCCTGCGCCGCACACCGTTTTCCGACGGGGTAGAGGCGGCGGGTGTCAAGGCCTATACGGTCTATAACCGCATGTTGCTGCCCACAGTATTTGAGAGCGTCGAGGCGGACTATCACCACCTGAAGCGCCATGTGCAGGTCTGGGACGTCGCCTGTGAGCGGCAGGTGGAGCTGCGCGGCCCCGATGCGGGGCGGTTGATGCAGATGCTGACCCCGCGTGATCTGCGCGGCATGACGGCGGGCCAGTGCTTCTATGTCCCCATCGTGGATGAGACCGGTGGTATGTTGAACGATCCGGTGGCGGTGAAACTCTCCGAGGACCGCTGGTGGATTTCCATTGCCGACAGCGATTTGTTGTATTGGGTCAAGGGCATCGCCAATGGCTGGCGGCTCGATGTTTTGGTGGATGAGCCGGACGTCTCGCCCCTCGCGGTGCAGGGCCCCAAGGCCGAGGAGCTGATGGTGCGGGTCTTTGGCGAGGCGATCCGCAGCATCCGTTTCTTCCGCTTTGGCCTGTTCCAGTTTGAGGGGTGCGACATTGTGATCGCGCGCTCTGGCTACTCCAAACAGGGCGGCTTTGAGATCTATGTCGAGGGCGGCGACCTCGGGATGCCCCTGTGGCACCGCCTTTTTGAGGCAGGCGCGGATCTTGAGGTGCGGGCAGGCTGTCCCAACCTCATCGAGCGGATCGAAAGCGGGCTCCTCAGCTACGGCAACGATATGACCGACGACAATACCCCGCATGAATGCGGCTTGGGCAAGTTCTGCAACACCCATACCGCGATTGGCTGCATTGGCCGCGATGCGCTGTTGCGTGTGGCCAAGGAAGGCCCGGTGCAGCAAATCCGCCCGATCGCGATTGAGGGCGATGCGGTGCCGCGCTGTGATCGCGCTTGGCCGCTCTTGGCGGATGGGCGGCAGGTCGGGCAGGTGACCTCGGCCACCTGGTCGCCGGACTTTGCCACCAATGTCGCCATCGGCATGGTGAAGATGACCCACTGGACCCCCGGCACAAGGGTCGAAGTTGAGACGCCGGAGGGGATGCGGGACGCAACCATCCGGCAGGAATTCTGGAATTAAGGGAGAGAGATCAAGATGTTCAAAGCACTTGTTATGACGCAGGACGCGGAAACCGGCATGGCCTCGGGTGCAATCCAAGACCTCAGCCTTGACGATTTGCCCGCAGGCGAGGTGACCGTCGCGGTCGACTATTCCACCGTGAACTACAAGGACGGCCTCTGCCTCAGCGCGAAGGGCGGCGGGCTGGTGCGCAGCTATCCGCATGTGCCCGGCATTGATTTTGCCGGCACGGTCGAGGCCTCTTCGGACGACCGCTATCAGCCGGGCGACAAGGTGGTTCTGACCGGCTGGCGCGTGGGCGAGGCTTTTTGGGGGGGCTATGCGCAAAAGGCGCGGGTCAAGGCCGACTGGCTGGTGCCGCTGCCCGCCGGCGTGTCTCCGCGTCAGGCGATGGCGGTCGGCACGGCGGGCTTTACCGCCATGCTCGCAGTGATGGCGCTGGAGGATCACGGGTTGAAACCCGGGAACGGTCCGGTGCTGGTCACTGGCGCTGCGGGCGGTGTTGGCTCGGTCGCGACCGCGATCCTCGCGCATCTGGGCTATGAGGTCGCTGCGGTCACGGGTCGCCCGGAAACTGGGGATTACCTGCGGTCCCTCGGCGCGACCCAGATCGTGGCGCGCGAGGATCTGAACGAGACGGTGAAACGCCCGCTCGAGAGTGAAACCTGGTCCGGCTGCGTCGATGCGGTGGGCGGCGCGATGCTGGCGCGGGTCCTGGGGCAGATGAAATACGGCGCCTCAGTGGCGGCTGTAGGCCTGGCGGGCGGCGCGGCGCTGCCTGCGACGGTGATTCCCTTCCTGCTGCGCGGGGTGAACCTGCTGGGGATCGATTCCGTGATGCAGCCGTTCGAGAGCCGCCAGCGCGCCTGGCAGCGCATCGCCACCGATCTACCGATGGACAAGCTCGAGGCCATGGTGCAGCCCGCGACGCTTGCCGACCTGCCGCAGCTTGGCGCGGATATCCTCGCCGGTCACGTCAAGGGCCGCGTGATCGTCGACCTCAACGCCTGACCTTAGACTGCCTAGATGCTGCGCCCCGGTCCCTTGGATCGGGGCGTAACGTCTTTGTCGTCGACCCTGGCCCGCTGGGATATCGTTTCAGGGCTTGATCTTGGCCCCTGAACTTGCACTCTTCTGCGCAACACGCTTTGGGGAGGCACCACCGCCATGGATCTCGATTTTGTCCGCTCGCAATTTCCGGCCTTTGAGCAGCCCAGTCTGCAGGGTCAGGCGTTTTTTGAGAACGCCGGTGGCTCTTACACCTGCCGCCAAGTGATCGACCGGCTGTTTCGCTTTTACACCGAGCACAAGGTGCAGCCCTATGCGCCCTATGCCGCGTCCGAGCGTGCCGGCGCCGAGATGGACGAAGCCCGCACCCGACTGTCCGCTCTGCTGGGCGTCACCCCGCAGGAGCTGAGCTTTGGCCCCTCGACCACCGCCAATACCTATGTGCTGGCGCAAGCCTTTCGCAAATTCCTGAAGCCCGGCGAGAAGATCATCGTCACCAATCAGGATCACGAGGCGAACTCTGGCCCGTGGCGGCGACTGGCCGAAGAGGGCATCGAGGTGCTGGAATGGGGCATCGACCCCGCCACCGGCCATCTCGACCCCGCATCGCTGGAGCCTCTCTTGGACGAGAGCGTGCGGCTGGTCTGCTTCCCGCATTGCTCCAACGTGGTGGGCGAGATCAACCCGGTGACCGAGATCACCGCGCTGGCCCATGCGGCGGGCGCCTTTGTCTGCGTCGATGGCGTCTCCTACGCGCCGCACGGGTTGCCGAATGTGGGTGAACTTGGCCCCGATATCTATCTGTTTTCAGCCTATAAAACCTATGGACCGCATCAGGGGATCATGGTGATCAACAAGGCGCTGGCGGAGTTGTTGCCGAACCAGGCCCATTACTTCAACGCCGATGTGCCCTACAAACGCTTCACCCCGGCCGGCCCCGATCACGCGCAGGTGGCGGCCTGTGCCGGCATGGTCGACTATTTCGAGGCGCTGGCGGCGCATCACGGCGCTCCGGTGCAAAAGGGTGCCGCCATGGGCGGCTTTGTCCACGACCTGATGCGCCAGCGCGAGATCGCCTTGTTGCAGCCGCTCCTTGACGCGGTGAAGGGGCGCAATGATGTCCGCTTGCTCGGGCCTTCGGTGGCCGAAGACCGCGCGCCCACCGTCGCGCTGGCCTTGGGGCGTGCTGCGGAACCCGTTGCCCGGCAGCTGGCGGAATACGGCGTGATGGCCGGTGGCGGCGATTTCTACGCCGTGCGTGCGCTGAAGGCGATGGGGGTTGACCCGGACCAGGGCGTGCTGCGCCTCAGTTTCACGCATTATACCTCGGAAGCAGAGGTGACACAGCTGATCGAAGCCCTAGATCGCGTGTTGTAAGACCGCGACTTTGAGGGACTTGAGAAGACGATGACTGACACCCGACCGGTGATCTGGTGGATCCGGCGCGACCTGCGCCTGCGCGACAATCCGGCCCTGCAGGCAGCGCTGGCGATGGGCGGGCCGGTGATCCCGCTCTATATCTTTGACGAACAGGAAGAGGCTTTGGGCGCGGCGCCAAAGTTCCGGCTGGGCCTCGGCCTCAAGGCCTTTGGACAGACGCTGGAGGGGCTGGGCAGCCGCTTGATCTTGCGCCGGGGCAAGGCGTTGGAGGTGCTAGAGGCGCTTATTGAGGAGACCGGCGCGGCGCATGTGGTCTGGTCGCGGCTCTATGATCCGGCTGCCATCGCACGCGATACCGAAATCAAGGAAGCACTGAAGGCTGCTGATATCACGGTGAAATCCACCGGCGGGCGGCTGATGTTTGAGCCTTGGACGGTGGAGACGAAAACCGGCGGCATGTACAAGGTCTACACGCCGTTTTGGAAAGCGGTGCGCGAGCGGGAGGTTGCGCCCCTCAGTGATGCGCCCGCCAAAATACCTGAGCCCGAAAGCTGGCCGCAGAGCGACTCGCTCGACGACTACCAAATGGCAGCGGCGATGCGGCGCGGGGCGGAGATCGTTGCGGGCTATTGCCGGGTCGGCGAAGCGGCGGCACTGGAGCAGCTTGACCTCTTCCTCCACGAGCGCATCGGCACCTACAAACAGCACCGCGATTTCCCGGCGCGCGCCGCCACGTCGGAACTGTCGGAAAACCTCGCCTGGGGCGAGATCAGCCCGCACCGCATGTGGCACCTCGGCACCAGCGCGATGGCGGATGGCAAGCAGGGCGCGGAACATTTCCTGAAGGAAGTGGTCTGGCGCGAGTTTGCCTATCACCTGATGTTCCACACGCCGCATATGCTGACCCGCAATTGGCGCGAGGAATGGGACGGCTTCGGCTGGCGCGAAGAGGCCAGAGCGGACCTGTTGAAATGGCAGCAGGGCCAGACCGGTTATGACTTTGTCGACGCCGCCATGCGCGAGCTCTATACCACTGGAAAAATGCACAACCGCGCCCGGATGATCGTGGCAAGTTTCCTCTGCAAGCATCTGATGGTCCATTGGAAATTGGGTATGCGGTTCTTCGAGGACTGTCTAGTCGACTGGGACCCGGCGGCCAATGCGATGGGCTGGCAATGGGTGGCGGGCTCCGGCCCGGATGCGGCACCGTTTTTTCGGATTTTCAACCCCGATGGCCAGCTCGAAAAGTTCGACGAGAAGCTTGCCTACGTCAAACGCTGGATCGCTGAGGGGCAATCTAATCCGCCGGAAACTGCGCGCGACTTTTTCGAGGCCACGCCGCGACGCTGGCAGTTGGACCCAACGGCGATGCGGGCGCGGCCTATGGTGGACCTCAAACGGGGTCGGGAACGCGCGCTTGAGGCCTATGAGCAGGCGAGAAAAGACAGCTAGCCCATTGGGCAGCCAATCTTTTGGCGCGTGTCCGGAAAATTGACCTCTGCGACTGGATTTACCAGCGGCAGAGGCCTACCGTGGCGCTAACTTTGTCATGCAGGAATGCCCCATTGCTCTATCCCACAGCTGCGCGTCTCGTTGGTGCTTTGTCGTTGGCGGTTTTGGCCTTTATCGTCTCTGGGCTGATCAAGCAGGTGATGCCTGAGGGCATTAACTTTGGCTATTTCACCTATGTGAATATGGGACTTGGCGCAGTCGTGGGGTGGAAACTGATCGGGGACCGGGTTGGGCGCGGCACGGTTTCCGCGATCAACAACGGGCTGACGGGCGCGGCGGTTCTGGTCTTGCTGGGCCTGTTCGTGCAGGGCGCGGTGGAGATGTTTCGTCTGGCGCATCGCCATGTCTATCACGACCCGTTCGAGGCTTTGGCGGCGATCTTCACAATTGCGTTGGACTATTTTTTCACAATGGCGGTGCCGAATATTCTGATCACGCTTGCGATTGGCGGGACGATTGTCGGACTGATGGCCGAGGTCGCATCAAAGCGTTGGAAATAAGATCTTAGATCGAAAGGGTTTTTGAGTGGTTGATGTTGTCGTCACCGGCGTGCTTGCGGCACCGGGGGTATTGAAAGTTTTGCTCGGGGAAGAAAGGCCTGTGCCCGAAGGACTGCCTGTGACCCTGCCGGGCTATGCGTTGTGCCTGCGGGCGCAGGGCCAGCATCCCGCGCTGAGCCTTTGTGACGGCGCCACTTGTGCCGGGTTCCTCATCCCCTCGGCCGAGACAGACCTTGTTGATGCGATCTCCTATTACGAGGAATGCTTTGGTCGCACGCGCACCTCGGTGAGTGTTTTTGATGCGGAGGGCATGCCGCGCGAGGCTGAAACATGGGCCTCTCCGTTGGCCGATGGCCCTACGGTGGATTTTGAGCACTGGTGGCAGCAATGGGGCAAGGTTGCCACGCGCATGGCCTATACAGTCGCGGGCTATCTTGGTCGGAAACCTGCGGCAGAGTTGCAAAACTCTCTCTATTCTATGCGCATTCATGCTGCCGCTTGGTGCGCCGCGCAAGAACGGCCCGCGGACCCGGAATGGGACCTTGCGCAAGACGTGGTCGTTCACGCGCATAAACGCGCCTATATCAACTTCTTCTCGACAGAGGAGATGGACCTGCAATTCCGTTGCTTTGACGGAACGCTCAGCCCGGTGATCAATCGCGGGGCCGCTCTGATCGGTGCGGCAGCCGCGGTTCTGCCCTATGACGTGGGGCGTGATGCGGTTTTGCTGACGGAACAGTTTCGCGCCCCGGTCTTTATCGCCGGCGATCGCGCCCCTTGGCTGTGGGAGCCCCCGGCTGGACTGATCGATCCCGGCGAAACCCCGCATGAGGCAGCGATGCGCGAAGCGAAAGAGGAAGCTGGCCTTGATGTCTCTCATCTTGAGGAAGTCGGCTCCATGTATCCTTCTTCTGGGGCGTCGAGCGAATTTATCCATGTATTCTGCGGTCTTGCGGATTTTTCCGAGATTGTCGGCGGGGGCGGCGTGCCGAGCGAGGGCGAGGACCTGCGCAGTAAAGTCATCTCGTTCTATGAATTGATGGATGGCGTGGACAAGCGTACCTTTAGGGACATGCCTTTGGTAACAGCGGCGCTCTGGCTGGCGCGTCACAGGGATCGTCTCCGCGCCGAATTTGGCTGAACGCAGCGGGACTTGGCGCGCGCCCTTGTGATCGCGTCTGGCCCCCGCTACATCAAGGAAGAACGAGCGAAAGGGACCCCCATGCGCATTGCACGCGATCTGGCCGACGCGGTTGGCCATACCCCTCTGATCCGACTGAACAAGGTCAGCGAAGAGACCGGCTGTGAAATTCTCGGCAAGGCGGAGTTCATGAACCCCGGCCAATCCGTCAAGGACCGCGCCGCGCTCTATATCATCAAGGATGCGATTGCCCGCGGCGAGCTGAAGCCGGGCGGCACCATCGTTGAGGGCACCGCCGGCAACACCGGCATCGGCCTTGCGCTGGTCGGGGCCTCTATGGGGTTCAAGACGGTGATCGTGATCCCCGAGACCCAGTCGGAAGAGAAAAAAGACATGCTGCGCCTTGCCGGCGCGCAATTGGTTCAGGTGCCCGCCGCGCCTTATAAGAATCCCAACAACTACGTCCGCTATTCCGAGCGTCTGGCGGCAGAGCTCGCCAAGACCGAGCCGAATGGCGCCATTTGGGCCAACCAGTTCGACAACGTAGCGAACCGACAGGCCCATGTGGAAACCACCGGCCCCGAGATTTGGGAGCAAACCGGCGGCAAGGTCGACGGCTTCATCTGCGCGGTGGGCTCTGGCGGCACGCTGGCGGGCATCGCAGAGGCGCTGCAGCCCAAGGGCGTGAAAATCGGCCTTGCCGATCCGCTGGGTGCCGCGCTCTATTCCTTCTACACCACCGGTGAGCTGAAATCCGAAGGCTCCTCCATCACCGAGGGCATCGGCCAGGGCCGGATCACTAAGAACCTTGAGGGCTTCACCCCTGACTTCAGCTATCAGATCCCGGATGAGGAGGCGCTGCCTTACGTCTTTGATCTGCTGCACGATGAAGGTCTGGTGCTGGGTGGCTCCTCGGGCATCAACATCGCTGGCGCCGTGCGCTTGGCTAAGGAAATGGGCCCGGGCCACACCATCGTGACCGTGCTATGTGACTATGGCACGCGCTACCAGTCCAAGCTCTTCAACCCCGAGTTCTTGCGGGACAAGGGCCTGCCGGTGCCGGAGTGGATGACCCATACGCCGGCCTCCATCCCAGGTGTGTTCGAGGACGTGTGACCTTGCGCACCAAGATTTACACTCTCCTTCAGGTCGGCCTTCTCGGGCTGACCTGTCTGCTTTTTGCAGGCACGGTTTTTGCACAGGATGCCTTGGAGGGGGTGAACCTCTCCAAGGCGCGCAACATGGCTCAGGCCGAGGTCACGGGCGAGCTGGCGGATTACTATGACGCCTGGCAGCACACGGCAGATCGGGCCGAGCGCGTGCTGGACGCCAAACGGGCCTCCAATGGCGCGCTAGAGGCGCTGCGGGTCGAGTTGACCAATTACCGCCAGCAGTTCCTCGAAGCGGGCAGTCAGAACTCTGACCGGATCAAAACCCTCAAGGCTCAGATCGAAGCATTGGGCGCGGCCCCCGAAGACGCGGCGAGCGAGCCGGAGAACATCACCCGTCTGCGGACCGAGATGCAGCGCCAATTGGCGACGCTGACCGCGCCGCAGGTGCTGGCAGACTTGGGCTATAGCCGGGCGCAGGGGTTGATTGCCGAAATCGACAAGCTTATCCGCGAGCGCGCCACGCGCACCCTGCTTGAGCGGGTGCCGATGCCGCTGAACCCGGAAAACTGGCCCGCTGCCGCCTCTGACGCGGTCAAGGTCCTGTCGGCCTTCTGGAACGAGAGCGCGTCGCTGATGCGCAGCGCTACCACGCGCGAAACCATCCGCGCGCGTCTGCCTGCGATCCTGATCATGGGCGCTCTGGCGCTGTTGCTTTTGACGCGCGGACGGGCGTGGTCTCATAAAGCGGGCGATCTGCTGCGCCGTTGGGGCGGGCAGGGCAGTGGGGTCTGGGGCTTTGTGGTCTCGCTTCTGCAAGTGTTCTTGCCCTATCTCGGCACGCTCATTCTGGTGCGGGTGATTGATTTCTCCGGCGTCCTTGGCGTGCGGGGCACGCTTCTTTTGGATGACGTACCGCTGTGGTCCTTCTTCCTCTTCGCCTCGCATTGGCTGGGCGAACGCCTCTATGTGTATCGCATCACCAACGAGCTGTTCCCCTTTGAGCCGCGTGCGCAGGCGCAGGTCCGGGTCATCATGTGGTCGCTGGCGATTGTGCTGGTGCTGCAACTGCTGCTGGAACGCCTCGACGCCATCGAGAATTTCGAAGACGCGACCTTTGCGATCCTAAGCTGGCCGCTGGTCATTATTGCCTCGCTTCTGATGGTCCGTCTGAACCGCATTCGCGCCAAGCAACGGCGCGAGGATACGGTCTCTGGCGACGATGACGAAGGCGCGCTGAGTGCCAGCACCAACCGGGCCATGTCCGCGCTGCGTCGCATCGTGTTCGCCGTGGCAGTCGTGGCGCCGGTATTGGGGGCTGTGGGCTATATCAACGCCGCCGTCGGGTTGATCTACCCCACCATCCTAACGCTGGCCTTGGTCACCACATTGATGGTGCTGCAACGCTTCTTGTCTGACATCTACGCTTGGCTGTCGAAAAAAGAGTCGGGGGCCGAAGATTCGCTCTTCTCTGTCATCACCGGATTCGTGCTGGCCATCTTGGCCCTACCGGAACTGGCGTTGATCTGGGGCGCGCGTACCTCCGATCTGACCGAAGTGTGGTCGCGATTCCTCGAAGGCTTCAGCCTGGGCGAGACTCGGATTTCCCCGACCATCTTCCTGACCTTCGTTCTGGTTTTTGCCATCGGCTACGGCCTCACGCGCCTCTTGCAGGGCAGTTTGCGGACCTCCCTGCTGCCCAAGACCAAGATCGATCCGGGCGGGCAGAACGCCATTGTCTCCGGCACGGGCTATGTCGGGATCTTTCTTGCGGCGCTGATTGCGGTCTCAACCGCCGGTCTCGATCTGTCGTCCCTCGCTATTGTCGCCGGGGCCCTGTCGGTCGGGATTGGTTTCGGTCTGCAAACCATCGTGTCGAACTTTGTGTCTGGGATCATCCTGTTGATCGAACGCCCTGTGTCCAAAGGAGACTGGATCGAGGTGAACGGGCTCATGGGCTACGTGCGGGACATCTCTGTGCGCTCCACCCGGGTGGAGACCTTTGACCGCACCGATGTGATCATCCCGAACTCTGATCTGATTTCCGGTACGGTCACCAACTACACCCGCGGCAATACCGTCGGGCGGGTGATCGTTCCTGTGGGCGTCGCCTATGGGACAGACCCGCGCAAGGTCGAAGAGATCCTGAACGAGGTCGCCAAGTCGCATCCGATGGTTCTTTTGAACCCGCCGCCGACGGTGGTGTTTCAGGGCTTTGGCGCGGACAGCCTCGATTTCGAAATCCGGGCGATCCTGCGCGATGTGAACTGGGTGCTCGCGGTGAAATCGGACATGAACTACGAAATCGCCAAACGGTTCACCGAGGCCGGGGTGGAGATTCCCTTTGCCCAGCGCGACATCTGGATTCGCAATCCAGAGGCGTTGCAGAGCGAAAAATCCGCTCCCTCGAGCCCTGCACCGACAGAAGAGCCCAGCGCGGCACCGGTCGCAACAACCCCGCCCGTGCGCCCGGATCTGGAGGATGTTTCTCACGATCCCGGTGTCGGCGAAGAGGCCGATGGCGAGGCTCCGGGCCGTTAAACCTGAGCGTCCAGAAAACCAAACCGCCGCTGTACGAGGGTCGTGCAGCGGCGGTTTTCGTTTCAGCCTCGCTGAGACAAAATTTGGCGGGAATGACAAGCCTAAACCGACAGAATTTTGTCATTTAGTTCTGGAATCCCAGTGATTTAAGGGTTTTTCGCGATGGGGCGAAAAAACTGAACTTTTTCTCAGAAAGCCTATTGCAATCCCCCTCGGAATGCATCAAAAGTCGCCCCCACGGAGAGGTGGCCGAGTGGTCGAAGGCGCACGCCTGGAAAGTGTGTAGGCGGGGAACCGTCTCCAGGGTTCGAATCCCTGTCTCTCCGCCATAATCCCTTTTGGGATGAAAGGCACCGCGGCGCGATCAGCAATGATCGCGCCGCGCCTGTTTTGGGCAGGCCGTTTCAACACTGTTCATTTGGCGTTTATGCGGCTTGGGCTCACTTGGCCCAATGGTTGGGCTGTCTTGAAAATTTCACATCTTTTTACGCTGTGCTCTCGTGTGTTTGCCTCTGGCCTCGGCTAGGAGCAGGCCAACGATTTTTTCAGAACCATAAGGACCTCAAGCAGATGCGGTTGGACCACGACATTGAACAAGCCCTGATTTCCATGGTTCAGGACGCCGCCCGCGCAGAAATCCTCCCGCGCTTTCGCAACCTCTCGGCTGGGGCCATCACGGCAAAGACCTCCTCGATGGATCTGGTCACTGTCGCGGATGTCGCGGCCGAGGAGTATATGACTCGCGCGGTTCAGCAGATCCTGCCAGGCGCCGTGGTCATCGGCGAGGAATCTGTGTCCGCCGACCCAAGCGTTCTGGACCAACTGGCCGACGCGGAAATTGCGATGATCGTGGATCCGATTGATGGCACTTGGAACTTTGCCCACGGGTTGTCGACCTTTGGCGTGATCCTTTCGGTGGCGGTGCGGGGCAAGACGGTCTTTGGCCTGCTTTATGATCCGATCAATGATGATTGGGTACAAGCCAGCCTCGGCGGCGGCACGTATATGGCCGCTCCCGGATTGGAGCCGCGCCGCTTGCAGGTCGCACCGGAGCGCCCCTTTGCCGAGGCGAATGGTTTCATGCCGCATTACCTCTTTCCAAAAGAGGAACAGCCCGGTTTGGTGCAGGGTATGGTGGGCGCGCGCCGGGTGACGACTCTGTTCTGCTCCTGTCACGAATACCGGATGATGGCGCAGGGCTATGTGGATTTCGTCCAGACAGAAGGCCTCAACTGCTGGGATCACGCAGCCGGGGTTCTGGCCGCGCTGGAGGCGGGCGGTCATGCTCAACTGTCTGACGGGCGCGATTATGCACCGACGATCCCGAAAGGGCGCCTGACGGTCTCCACCGGGCCTGTGCTGCGGGATGAGGTCGTTGCGGCATTTGGTCTGAGCTGACCGCGCGGCCCCTTGGCGGACGTCTCCCCCTGATCTAGGCTTTCTGCCAGTATCGAGGGGAGAGAGCGCCATGTCACAAGGCACCACCACAGAGCCATTGATCCTGCGTGAGGACGACGACGGCGTCGCCATCCTGACCCTGTCCAGCCCTCGGAGCATCAATGCCTTGTCGGAGGCCATGCTGGCCGCCTTGCAAGAGGCGCTGGACCATATCGCCGAGGATCGCAGGGTCAGGGCGGTGATCTTGCGCGGGGCGGGCGACCATTTCTGTGCCGGCCATAACCTGAAGGAAATGACCGCTGCGCGATCCTGCCCGGATGGGGGTTTTCAGTATTTTCAGGACCTTTTTGCCACCTGTTCGCGCATGATGCAGACCATCGTGACCCTGCCGCAGCCGGTGATTGCGGAGGTCTCTGGCATCGCCACGGCTGCTGGCTGTCAGCTGGTGGCGAGCTGCGATCTTGCGGTGGCCTCGCAGGAGGCGCGCTTTGCCACCTCTGGGGTGAACATCGGGCTGTTTTGCTCGACGCCGATGGTGGCCTTGTCGCGCAATGTGGCGCGTAAACATGCGATGGAGATGCTGCTCCTTGGGGAGTTTATTCCCGCGGCTCGCGCCGCCGAAATGGGCTTGGTGAACCGCGTGGTGCCGCTGGCGGATTTGGGGCGCGAGACCCTGGCCATAGCGCGCAAGATTGCCGACAAATCCTCTGCCGCTGTTAAGATCGGTAAAGCGGCCTTTTACCAACAATCCGAGCTGCCTCTGGCCGAGGCCTATGCGCTGGCTGGGCGTGTGATGGCTGAAAACATGATGGCGCGGGATGCCCGCGAGGGGATCGGCGCATTCGTCGCCAAGGCCCCGATGCCGGAATGGACGGGCGAATAGGCCGATCCCCTGGGGCGGATTGTTGACGATGCGTCACGTATCCGGCCCCTCAGCCCCTGTCCGCCGCAACCGCGGATCTTCACAGTCCCGTGATTCGTAATCCGGGACGCTGCGAAGAAAACCTGCAGGGTGCTCAGAACATTACCCAACGCTTTGGTAGGATTGTCACTCGCTGAGCAACAGACAGGTTTTGCGCTGCACGATCGCCCTCGCGCGCTGACCAGGCCTCCTGCGCAGAGTGCTGTTCCGATATTGGAAACAACCGCAGCTTTGAAACTGCGCAAAGGCGCGGCCTCGCTCTAATTTGCATAAAAATTTCCTATACTTTTGCACATCCAGCCGCGCTTTGGCGCGTATTGCTGAAACAATCTCTCGCGGTCTGCGCAAGGTATGAGGGACCGTCCCAGAAGCCGCCCCGGTTGGCCCGCCATATTAACCATATTTAACGCTTTGTTGCCCATTGAGGCTCCCCTAGACCTGATCAGACCTTTCGCAAGAAGGGGCACCGATGTGCGGGGAACGGGCGGGACCTCGTGCCGCGATGCGGACGAAGGAGTGAGTGGGATGGCAAAGAACTTTGACAATCCGTATGCGGCCAAATTGATTGGTCTGTGGGATTTTCGGGACGGCCATGAGAGTGAAGACACTGGGCTGGGCGATGGGGTCGCACAGGATGGCAGTGCGGCTGGCAGTGCCGGGTTCGGCGCAGGCTGGCTCTATACCCATGACTCCAGTGGCCATTTCGATGTGGACGCGGGCCATGATGCGGCTTTTGACTTGGCCGAAGGCACGCTGACGACGTCCTTCCGCCCCTACGATTTTGGCCCCGGCAATCAAACGGTTGTCAGCCGTGGTCTGTTTGAAACACCCGAGGATGCCTTTGAAATTCGCGTGACCGAGGATCGTAGTGTCGAACTCTATCATGCGGCGGACGGGACGGTTGTGTCTTTGGCGACCGATCCCGGGTTTATGACCTATGGCGATATCATTGATGTGACTTACGCTTGGGGTCCCTTTGGCGTCACCTTCATCGTCTCCAACACGACCCAAGGCACCGAGAGCACGCTGTCCTCTGATCAGCCGGGGCTGAGTTTTGACATCACCGAAGAGGACGAGCAGAGCTTTGTGTTCGGCGCACGCGAGGTCAGCGAAGGCACCTATGATCAGACGTTCAACGGGTCGATCGACTATGTGGCGGTGCTGGACGGCGATGTCACCACCGAAGCTCTGGACGGGGTGGTCGAAGGCACTCATGGCGACGACCTGATCGACACAACCTATCTTGGCGATCCGGAAGGTGACCGGGTGGACGCGCAGGACGTGATCGATCCCTCCGCAGACCCCAACGACGATATGATCCACGCTGGGGGCGGCGATGATACGGTTGTTGCGGGGGCAGGCGATGACACGGTCCACGCAGGCAGCGGCAATGACAGCGTGCTGGGCGGTGCTGGCGACGATCTTTTGTCAGGCGACAGTGATGTTGTGGGCGCAGGCCCGGTCACGCGCGAGGTCTTTCGCTGGGATCTTGCCCCCGATCCGGACGATGCCTCGCTGGTGGATGCGGGCGACACGCTTGCCGCGGGGTTTGCGCGAGACACCGGCACTGTCACCGTCAGCTATAGTGTGAGTGAAAGCGACCCCTCGATCAGCACCGCCTTTGCAACGCGCACCCAAGCGGTTGGGAATATCGACACGGGCGGTGATGCGGCGAACCCGAATAGCGCGCTCAACTCCTTTGTCTCCGGGGATGGCCTGTCGGCAGAGCATGTCTTGGACTTCTCGGGATCGGTGCAGAACATTTCCTTCCGAGTGAATGATATTGACGGCGGCGGTCTTGTGCAGGTCGAGGCCTATGACGCGGAAGGCAATCCGGTCAGCGTAACCCTCGCGGGCGGCCCGGCGCTTTTGATGTCGGATGAGGATAGCGTCGCAGGCGACGACACGGCGCGGTCTTCGGGCAATTACACTGCGCCGAATGACACATCGACCTCGCTTCTGGTCACGATCCCCGGCCCGGTGGAGCGGATTGTCCTGACCCACACCCAAGTTGGCGCCTCTGACAGCGGCGTGTTCTTCACCGACGTGTTCTTTGACGCCGTAGAGAGCGACCCCGCAGCGGGCAGTGCTGGCGCTGATACGCTTGAGGGAGGGGCCGGCGACGACACGCTGATCGGCGGCGAGGGCGCGGATGTCCTCTTGGGCGGTGACGACCGCGATACCTTTGTGGGCGCGACGGATGGCGATGTGATCGACGGTGGCGCGGGCGGCGATGATTACGACGTGCTCGCCCTCAGCGGGATCGACTTTGAATACGCCAGCCGGACCTTGGATGCGGATGGCAATAGTTACTCCGGTACCATCAACCTGTTGGATGCGACAGGCGATGTGGCGGGCACCTTTGCCTTTTCCGAGATCGAGCGGGTGGTGCCCTGTTTCACCCCCGGCACGCTGATCGCCACGCCGCGCGGGGAGATCGCGGTGGAGGAGCTGAAGGTTGGCGACCGGGTGATCACCCGCGACAATGGCATCCAGATGATCCGCTGGGTGGGGATGCGGCGGCTCGGGCCGGAGGACCTGAAGCTTGCTTCGCATCTGCAGCCGGTGCTGATCCGCCAAGGCGCGCTTGGCAATGGGCTGCCGGAGCGGGATATGATGGTCAGCCCCAACCACCGGGTTCTGGTGGCGAACGACAAGACCGCGCTCTATTTCGAGGATCGCGAAGTGCTGGTGGCGGCAAAACATCTCACCGGCCTGCGTGGGGTCGATCAGGTGCAGACGACGGTGGTGACCTATATCCACTTCATGTTCGACCAACACGAGGTGGTGCTGTCAGACGGCGCCTGGACCGAGAGTTTCCAGCCCGGCGACCAAAGCCTGCGGGGGCTTGACAATGGCCAGCGCAACGAGATTTTTGAGCTCTTCCCGGATTTGAAGAGCGAACAGGGGCGGGCTGGCTATTCCTCCGCCCGCCGCTCGCTCAAGCGGCATGAGGCGAAGATCCTGCTGCACTAAGGGCGGGTGTCTTGGGCGGCGCGCCAGGCGGCCCAGGCCTCTGGCGTATCCAGATCGGTAAGGGCGCGGGCCTCGGGCAGGGCGATCAGTTTGAGATCCTCGCCGCGCAACACCGAGCGTGCGCCCGCGTCACCCTGCAGCGCTGTGAGCGCGGCAAAACAGCGGCGCGGGAAGAGCACGGGATGGCCTTGGCGGATCTCGCCCGCCTCGGTGCCGGTTGCGCGCAGGATGGGGCCCTCGGGGCCTTCAAACCCCTCAATGAGTTTGGTGAAATCACCCGTGGTGAGCTCTGGCATGTCGGCGGGCAGCATCACGACGCCTTCGGTGGTCGATGGCAAAGCCGAAATGCCGCGCCGGATCGAAGCGCCCATGCCCTCTGCCGCGTCGGGGACGGCGATGGGGGTGGCGCCCTGTAGCGTGCTGGCGCGCGGATGATCCAGCGCGGGCAGGGTGACATAGACCGGCCGCCCGGTAGCCTGCGCCTGCCCGATCATATGCGCGAGGAGGGGCTGGCCTGCGATAGGCTCCAAGAGCTTGTCCGCTCCCCGCATCCGGCTGGACTGGCCGGCGGCGAGCAGGAGGAGGGCGAGGCGGTTGGGCATCATTGCCTCCTTTGGGACGTGCAGCGCGGTTGGAAGCCTCCGGCGTGAGTATTTAGGGAAAGATGAAGGGGGCTGCCAAGGGGATAGGTCAGTACCTTTGACTTAATGTTTCGCGCGCGAAACAATGGGGCATGGGGCGTGCCCTAAAAATTGCGCGCGCCCCGAAGAGCGCGCGCGGTGATCTGGCACCAGAGGCGGGAATGGGTCAGAGGGCCTGACCCGTTCGGGGGTCTTAGCCGCGCATCCGGGCGCCGTCGGCGTCAAACAGCGGCGTGGTGATCAGCTTCGCCTTGTGCTTTTTGCCGAGGATTTCGATCTCGACCTCCAGCCCTTCGACAGCGCGCTCCACCGGGACAAAGCCCTGGGCGATGGATTTCTTGGCGTAGTGGCTATAGCCGCCGGAGGTGCAGAAGCCGACCACGGCAACGTCGAGCCAGATCGGCTCGTAGGCAACCACATCGGCGTCGTCGACCTCTACCTCAAAGGCGCAGAGCTTACGTGCGACACCGGCGTCCCGTTCAGCCTCGGCGGCGGCGCGGCCGATGAAATCCACCGGTTTTTTGAAGGAGATGAAGCGGTCGAGGCCAGTTTCGGCGGCGGTATAGTCCGGCGAGAATTCCGACAGCCAGGAGCCGAAGAATTTGTCCAGACGCAGGGACATCATCGCCCGCATGCCGAAGGGCTTCATGCCGTGGTTCTGGCCTTCGCCCCAGAGGGTGGTCCAAAGCGCGCGCTGGCTCGGCAGGTCGCAGTAGATCTCGTAGCCGAGGTCGCCGGTATAGCTGACGCGCTGCACCACGCAGTCCACCATGCCGACGGTGAGGCGGCGCACGTCGAGGAAGCGCATGTCGGAGATATCGGTGCGGGTGCAGGCCTGCAGCACATCCCGCGCCTTGGGGCCCGCGATCTGGAAGCCGTTCACTTGATCGGAGACATTGTCGATGGTGACACCCTCGTCGAGGTTCTGCAGGAACCAGCGCATGTGATAGGCCTGCGCGCCATAAGAAGCGGTGAGCTGGAAGTCATCTTCGGCGAGACAGGAGATGGTGAAATCCCCGATCAGGCGACCTTTGTGCGAGAGCATCGGGGTGAGGCTGAGGCGACCCTGCTGCGGTACACGCCCCGCCATGATGCGATCGAGCCAAGCCCGGGCGCCGGCACCTTTGACGCGGTATTTGCCGAAGTTGTGGATCTCGTTGATGCCGACGGCGTCGCGTACTGCCATGACCTCGCGCGCGGTGGCGTCAAAGGCGTTGGAACGGCGGAAGGAGGGTGTCTCGTAGCGCGGCTCGTCTGCGACGGCGAAGTAGTTCGGGATCTCGGTGCCATATTGGTGGCCCCAGACCGCGCCCATGCCATCAAAGATGTCGTACATCGGGGTGGTGCGGAAGGGACGCGCGGCGGGGAGTTCCTCGTTCGGGTAGGCGATGGAGAAGCGTTTCTGATAGTTCTCGATCACTTTCGGGCGAGTGTAGCCCGGGGTGATCCAGTTGCCAAAGCGGGCGACATCCATCGCGGCGGTATCACGCTCGCATTCGCCTTCGACCATCCACTGCGCCAACATCAGGCCGACGCCGCCACCCTGGGAGAAGCCCGCCATCACGGCGCAGGCCGACCAATAGTTGCGAACGCCCGGCACCGGACCCACCAGCGGGTTGCCATCGGGGGCAAAGGTGAAGGGGCCGTGGATCACGGATTTCACCCCAGCCTCGGCCAGCGCGGGGAAGCGTTTGTAAGCAAAATCAATGCTGTCTTCGATCTTGTCAAAGTCGTCGGGCAAAAGCTCGTGACCGAAGTTCCAGGGCGTGCCGTCCACCGCCCAGGGGCGGCAGGGTTGTTCGTAGAAGCCGATGCAGAGGCCACGACCCTCCTGGCGCAGATAGCTCTCGCCGGCCGGGTCCATCACATGCGGATGCTCGCCGCCTGCGTCGATGATCTCGGCAATCATCGGCACTTCGTCGGTGACGATATATTGGTGCTCCATAGGGTGCAGCGGGAAGTAGATGCCCGCCATCGCGCCAACTTCACGCGCCCAGAGGCCGCCTGCGTTGACGATATGCTCGGCGTGGATCGTGCCCTTTTCGGTGACCACATCCCAGGTGCCATCGGGGCGCTGGTTGGTCTCGATCACCTTGCAATGGGTCTCGATCGTCGCGCCGCCCATGCGGGCCGCCTTGGCATAGGCATGGGTGGTGCCGGAGGGATCGAGGTGGCCATCCAAGGGATCATAAAGCCCGCCAATGATGCCTTCGATATTGGTGACAGGGGCAATTTTCTTGATTTCTTCGGGGCTTACGATCTCTGTCTCAAGTCCCATAAAGCGGTGCTTGGCACGCTCCGCTTTCAGCATGTCAAAGCGTTCCTGATTGTCCGCCAGCGTCACACCGCCCACGTGGTGCAGGCCGCAGGACATGCCGGTGATCGCCTCAAGCTCCTTATAGAGCTTGATGGTATAGCCCTGCAGCGCTGCCATATTGGTGTCGCCGTTAAGGGTGTGAAAGCCGCCCGCCGCATGCCAGGTCGAGCCGGAGGTCAGCTCGGAGCGCTCGATCAGCATCACATCGGACCAGCCGAGTTTGGTCAGGTGGTAAAGGACGGAGCAGCCTACAACGCCGCCGCCGATCACGGCCACACGAGTGGTGGTTTTCATGGGGGTATCTCCCTGTCAGGATCTCGTTTGACCTCATTCTGGACAGTTATGCCCAGTAGTCCAGTCGAAAAGCGACATCTCATGTCGGCGCGAGGGGGATTGGGGCGGCGGACGCACAAATCGCGGGCCGAAATTTTTTGGGGGGAGGAACTTGCGGATTGAGGCTGCGCGGCGCGCGCCCCGCGGGGGCGCGCCCCGCTCCGGTCGTCTCGGGCGGAGCCCGAGGCGAAATCTCTTATTGGGTGTCGGTTGAACTGGGGGCAGTCGACGCGGCGATCAGCCTTCCAACGGGCGAATCTTCAACCCCGTGACGCGGTTGCCATCGCGTGCGGTGACCTCAAAGCGGAAGCCGTGGAAGGAGAAGACCTGACCCACGGTCGGGATCATCTGCGCCTCGTGGATCACCAGACCGGCCACCGTATTGGCTTCAAGGTCGGGCAGGTTCCAATCCATCGCACGGTTGAGGTCGCGGATCGTCGTCGCGCCTTCGACGAGATAGTTTCCATCTCCGGTCTTGCGCGCAAAGCTTTGCTCGGCCGGGTCGAATTCATCGGTGATCTCGCCGACGATTTCCTCAAGGATATCTTCCAGCGTGATCAGCCCCTGCAGCGAGCCATACTCATCAACAACCAGCGCGAAGTGACTGCGAATACGCAGAAATTGCCGCATTTGGTCGTCAAGCGTCGTGGTCTCCGGAATGAAGTAGGGCGGCTTGCACACTTCGGTGATTTTAAAGTCGCGCAGGCGGGCTGCATCGCCATCGGGGCCGCCGATCTTGGCATACATCTGCCGCAGCAGGTCCTTGGCATGCACCACGCCGATGATGTTCTCCTGATCCTCGCGGTAGACCGGCAGGCGGGTGTGCGAGGAGGTCAGGCATTGCTCAAGGATCGCTTCGGGATCGGCATCCGCATCCACCATCTCGATCTTGGAGCGGTGCAACATGATCTCTTCGACAAAACGGTCGGAGAGGTCCAGCGCGCCAAGGATCCGGTCGCGATCTTCCTTTTCCACCACGCCCTCGGAATGGCCGATCTGCAGCGCGCCGACAATTTCCTCGCGCACCGCCATGATGTGGCTATCGGGATCAATGCGCACGCCAAAGACGCGTAAAACCCCGCGCACCAGCAGGCGCACAGCGCCCACCACAGGCGCAAGGAACTTGACCAATGTGCCGACCACAGGGGCGACGGCGGCGGCGGCTTTCTCGGCGTTGGTGATCGCATAGGTCTTGGGCAGAACCTCGGCAAAGATCAAAACCAGCAGCGTCATCACCAGCGTGGCCAAGGCGACGCCGCTCTCGCCAAACGCTTTTGTAAACAAGGATGTGGCCAGTGAAGCTGCGAGGATGTTGACGAGGTTATTACCCAGCAGAACCGAGCCGATCAGCTTTTCATTGTCCTCGGTCACCTCCAACGCGCGCTCCGCACCGCGCGAGCCTTTGTCGGCCTGACTGCGCAGTTTCCCGCGCGAGGCTGCGGTCAGCGCGGTTTCCGAGCCGGAGAAGAAACCGGATAGGACCAGCAAGAGCACAATGCCCCCGGCTGTGATCCAGAAAGAGCTATCGAGAACAGTTGTGGCGCTTTCCATGGGTACTCAGGTCCTAAAGGGCTTGGGATTGCTTACGGTTATGGGGGGCGAATGGCTTTGGTTCAAGCGGCGGATGCGCGCATCAGGCCTCTGGGTCCTCGTCCTGTTGCGCGAGCGGGTGATGCTTGTGCACCAATTCCGCCAATCGGGCGTCCAGAACGTGGGTGTAAATCTCGGTCGTTGCGATATCCGCATGGCCCAAGAGCGCCTGAATCGCCCGCAGATCGGCACCATTGGCCAGTAGATGCGTGGCAAAGGCATGGCGCAGGGTATGTGGTGTGACCTTGTCTGGCGACACGCCCCCCGTCACGGCGAGCTCTTTGATCAGCAGATAGAACCGGTGCCGGGTGAGGTGCCCGTCCTGGCTGCGCGAAGGGAACAGAAACTTCGAGGGTTTGTGGCCCTTCGCCTCGCGCGCGTCCTCGGCGGCGTCCCGGGTGGTCAGCCAAACGGAGAGCGCCTTGCGGGCCGGGGGCGACAGGGGAACCATGCGCTCTTTACCCCCTTTGCCTAGGATCAAGAGCATATTGGGATCGCCGCGCGCAGCAGAGACGGGCAGGGAGACCAGTTCGGTCACGCGCATCCCGGTGGCATAGAGAAGCTCCATCAAACAGGTATTGCGCAGCCGATCTGCCTCGGTCCGGCCCGTCACACGGGCGGCGTCCAGCAGGCGATCGACTTCGGCCACATCCAGCGTCTTGGGCAGGGATTTTGCTCGGCCCGGACCTTTGATCTGAAGCGCGGGATTGTCTTCGCGCCAGCCCTCCTCAAAGGCGAAGCGATAGATTTGCTTGATGGCAGAGAGGCGGCGTGCGCGGGTGGCGCGGCTCAACCCTTCGGCATCGCAGGAGATTAGATAGGCCTCAACGTCGGGCTGTTGTGCCTTGAGAAAGCTCAGAGATTTGTGGTTGAGCCACTGCGCCACATCCTTGAGGTCGCGTCCATAGGCCAAGAGCGTATTGCGCGCAGCGCCCAGTTCGGCCGCCTGCGCATCAAGGAAGGTGGAGATCCATTGGTGATCGTCATCGGGAGCGCGCATGGCCATCAGCCTCGGGGCAGCAGCAAAAGTTGCAGGGCGGCGCGGCGCGCGGTATCCTCTAGCCCCATATGGCGAAAGGCGGCCAGCGACAGGGCGACCGTTTCAAGGTTGCCATCCGCGCCATGCGAAAAGCTCTTCATCGTGACAAGGATCGCTTCGCCCAAACGCCCTTGGTCCAGCAACAGTTGCTGGGCGGCGGGCATGCCATTGTCCGGGGCAAAGCCGCGCGCAATCGCACGCTCAAGGGCCGAGGCCGCCATATCCATCTCTGGTGCGCCCTGCGCGAGCGAGGCGAGGAACCTGTTTGGCGGCGTGTCATCGGGCGGCGAATGGGATGCGGTCTCATAATCCGCAGACAAAAGGCGCATGTGCCAAGCGATGTCCCCAGCGGGACCATCGAGGGAGACACCAGCAAGGCGCGGCGCAAAGAGATCGGCCATGGCCATTTCGAGCCCGGCATCCTGCGCAGCGGCCCAAAGGGCGGGTAGGGTCTTGCGGATTGCCTCAGCGCTGCCTGTCGACAGGGCCGTATCAAACCGTTGAACCGCGGCGACACGGTCCCAAATCCCGCCAGAGGCCGCAGGCTTTCGGGCGGTAAACAGGCCCAGCAGCTGGTTCGGGTTCATCGCGCGGCTGCGGGTCAGGCGCTCTGCTGCTTCAAGCTGGGCTTTCCAACCTGCGAGGTCGCGCAGATCGGCGCTAGCAAAGGCGCGCGGTAGGGCGGTTGTCGGCATCGGCTCGCCAATGGTTTCGTAGAGGCGAAACTCCAGCGGGGTCGGGCTAGCAGGCAACGGCAGGGGTGGCATGCCTTCATAGATGTCGGGGTTCAGGAACCGGTCCAGCAGCGCGAGCTCGGATTTCGAGATCAGCTCCAGCGCATGGGCGGTTTCCAGCATCAGCGCCGCAGTGGGCCAGTCGCCCCGGCGGGCAGCACAGAAAATCCGCGCCGGATACTCGGCCATCAGATAGGGCGCGGCGGTCATGGCGGCACAGCTGCGATCCTCGTCGCCATTGAGGAGCGTTGCATCAAACCAGCGTTTAAAGCGCGCGGCACTCTCCGTGGGGCCGGCTTCTTGCACCAGCGCCTGCACGGGGTCTGTCGCGCCAATGTCCCGCAGCCGATCAAGACGCGCCAGCAGGATTTGATCCGCGTCGCGAAAGGCGGGGCGCGCTTCTGTCAAAAGGAGTGTCATCAACAGCGACTGCATCGCGGGCAGATCTGTGACCGGCACGTCGCGGATAAGCTCCGCCAGACGGTCGGGCGGGCTGGCCTGCCACAGGCTGGCCGGGAGGCCGGTCTGGCTTTGCGCCACCAGCCCCACCGGCGGAACCAAGCGTTCCAATGGCGTGACCGTGATCTCTGGCCCGTCCGCACTTTGTGCGACGGGAGGCTCCACCAAGAGCGTATCGGGGATATTTGCCACCGGAGGCGCGGATTTCAGCCAATCAATCGCGGTAAGCGGATCGCGCGCAAATCCGGGGTTCGCCATCAGCAGCAAGCTGCCGAGGGCAAAAACGGCGGTCTTAGTCGGCATTGAGCACCACGGGCTTGCGCACTTCACCAGCCGGAGCCGAGAAATCTGCACCGAACCAAGGGCCTACATAGGCGTAGGCCACCAAGGCCACTGCCGCCAGAAGGATGAGAATAGCCAAGTATTTTGCCAAACGTGCCATGGGTGTCCCGGTGCCTGTTTCTTTGCCTGTTTTGCGAGTTTTATATATGGCCTTTTCGGCAATATCACGTCATTCACGGAAGAATGAGCGAAAAAGACCAAATCAACGGTGCGGTGGCAGAAACTTGCGCGCCGGGTAAACTGAAGAAGACCATCGTGCTGGTTGGCATGATGGGCGCGGGCAAGACCGCAGTGGGCCGGGCTCTGGCGCAGCGGCTGCATGTGCCGTTTCTGGACAGTGACCACGAGATCGAGGCGGCGGCGAATATGTCGATCCCGGAGATCTTTGCCCGCGATGGCGAGCCGTTTTTTCGCGAAAAGGAACATCAGGTCATTGCGCGGCTTCTGAAGGAAGAATGCGGCGTGCTCTCCACTGGCGGCGGCGCCTTTATGGCGGAGCGCAATCGCGCAGTGATGAGCGAGTCTGGCGTGTCGGTCTGTTTGCAGGCCGATCTCGATGTGTTGTGGAAGCGGGTGAAAGGGCGCGATACGCGGCCTTTGCTGAAATCTGCGGATCCCTATCAAACACTGGCGGATCTCTACCATGCGCGGGTGCCAGTCTATGCGCGCGCCGATGTGATTGTGCCCTCGGACGGGCAAACCTCGATTGATAAGATGGTGGACCGGGTGCTGGAGGCGCTGCGGTCCCGCCCAGACGTTTTGGAGTTTGATTGATGCAGAAGACCGTTCATGTGCCGCTGGATACCCGTGCTTATGACGTGGTGATCGGCCCCGGCTTGGTGGCTGAGGCGGGCAAGCACATCGCACCGCTGTTGCGCCGCAAGCGGGTGGCGGTGCTGACGGACGAAACGGTCGCAGCGCTGCATCTGGAGAGCCTGCGCGCCGGGCTTGCGGCCGAGGGCATCGAGATGGAGGCGCTGGCGCTGCCTGCGGGCGAAAGCACCAAGGGCTGGCCGCAATTCACCCGCGCGGTGGAGTGGCTCTTGGAGCAGAAGATCGAGCGCAACGATGTGGTTGTGGCCCTTGGCGGCGGCGTGATCGGCGACCTTGCGGGCTTTGCCGCAGCTGTTTTGCGCCGGGGTGTGCGGTTCGTGCAGATCCCGACGTCCCTGCTGGCGCAGGTGGACAGTTCGGTGGGCGGCAAGACTGGCATCAACGCACCGCAGGGCAAGAACCTGATTGGCGCCTTCCACCAGCCAAGCCTCGTGCTGGCGGATACCTCCGTGCTGGGAACGCTGACGACCCGTGACTTTCTGGCCGGCTATGGCGAGGTGGTGAAATACGGGCTCTTGGGCGATGCCAGCTTCTTTGACTGGCTCGAGGTCAACGCACCGGCCATGGCCGAAGGCGATGTGGCGCTGCGGGTCGAAGCGGTGGCGCGCTCGGTGCAGATGAAGGCCGACATCGTGGTGCGCGACGAGACGGAGCAGGGCGACCGAGCGCTTCTGAACCTCGGCCATACCTTCTGTCACGCGCTGGAAGCGGCGACCGGCTATAGTGATCGGCTGATGCACGGCGAGGGCGTGGCGATCGGCTGCGCGCTGGCCTTTGAACTGTCTTCGCGGCTGGGCCTGTGCAGTCAGGAAGACCCGAGCCGAGTGCGCGCGCATCTGAAGGCCATGGGGATGAAGACCGATCTGGCAGATATCCCCGGCGATCTGCCCTCAGCGGCGGAACTGGTTGCCCTGATGGGGCAGGACAAGAAAGTGGTAGACGGCCAGCTGCGGTTTATCCTGGCGCGCGGCATTGGCGAGGCCTTTGTCACGGCGGATGTGCCGACGGCATCGGTGCTGGAGGTGCTGGAAGAGGCGTTGGCGCATAAGGCGGCCAACTGATCCAAGCCTGACGAGAGTGAACAGAAAAGGCGGCCCCTGATGGAGCCGCCTTTTCCTGTTTTTGGTCTGTCGCCTTACGCTGCTTTAGCCTGTGCAAAGCCCTGTTTGGCCTCAAGCTGGAACTGCGCGATCAGTTCGTTCAGGTCGCGTGACTGGCGATAGAGCTGTTCGGAGGCGGTCGAGGTTTCCTCCACCATGCCCACGTTGTTCTGCGTCATGGCTTCCATCTCTGCGACGGCCGTGTTGATGTCCGACAACTGGCTCGACTGAGAGTTGAGGTTGCTGGCAATCGCCATGATCAGCTCGGAGATCTCGCTCACCTGTGCGCTGACCTGCCCCATGGAGGTGCCAGCCGTGGCGACAAGGTTGGAGCCATTGGCCACCTGTTGGGCGCTGCGGGCCGTGATCTCGTCAATCTGGGCCACCGCGTTGGAGCAGCGCTGCGCGAGGTTCTGCACCTCGGAGGCCACAACGGCAAAGCCGCGTCCAGCTTCGCCCGCACGGGCGGCCTCAACCCCGGCGTTAAGCGCCAAGAGATTGGTTTGAAAGGCGATATCCTCGATCACCTTGGTGATCTGCGAGATCTCTTGCGAGGAGGCGCTGATCTCTTCCATGGCGGAAACGGTCTGCTGCACGATGCCCTCGCAATCCTCTACATTGCCCTTCGCTTTGACCGAGGTATCCTCGGCCAGACGCGCGTTGTCGGCTGAGGTGCGGACGCTGGCGGTGATTTCGTTCAGGGCTTCGGTGCTGCGTTCGAGGGCTTGCGCCTGAGATTCCGTGCGTCGCGACAGGTCGTCCACATTGGCAGAGATCGACTGCGCACCTTCGCCGACGGTCAGGCCGGTTTCACGCACATGGCCCATCGCTTCTTCAAGCTCTTTGGCCAGATCGTTGAAATCCATACGCAGGCTTTTGAAATCCTCCGGGAAGAATTCCACGATCCGCATCGACAGGTTCTTTTCGCGCAGGGCTTTCAGGCCGCGGCCGATCTCTCGCGAGACAAGGGCCTGATCCTTGAACGCCTTGTCCAGCCGTTCGTCGCTTTCGCGTTTGGCGATGGCTTCGCCGCGCAGCACCTCGACCTGACGGGCGATAGCGCCCACCGCGTCCCGGCGGCTTTGGCCGGTCACTTCGACGTCCAGATCCCCGTCGCGGATGCGATCCAGCGTTGAGGTCAGTTGGAACAGACCAGAGGTAATGTTGCGGGCCACTATGAGCGAGCCGAGGTAGACCATTGCCAACAGCGCCACCGTGGCGCCCAACGTGCCCCAGAACACCTGATCATTACGCTGATCGAAGTCCTCAAGCGCCACCACTAGCGTGTTCAGCAATTGGGTTTCGACCTCATGCAGACCGGTGATCATATCCGTCGCCTGCGCAAACCAGCCTTGCGCGTCCATGCCCGCAATCGTTTCGCCATTGAGGATCCGGGCCCGCATTTCGTCAAAAGCGCGCGTTGCTGGCGCATCGTGGAAGGCTTTGTAAGTTGCCCACTCATTGCCGGAGGTCAGTTTGTGGAAAACCGAGACCCGCTCTATCGATTGGGTGGTGGCATTACGCAGCCGGCCGATATCGGCCTCAGTCCAGCCATTGTTGAACCCGATCGCGCCAGCCGCGCGCTGAATGCCGAGCGCATCCTTGGCCGATTGCAGATAGGTCAAGGCCATTGCGCGTTCGGCCAAGTGCAGATCGGGAATGATCTTTTCCTGCGCGATCGCGGTTTCCAGAAGGTCTGCGTTCAGATGCGTGTAAAAGGTAACCGCTTCGCCTGCCGGAACAGAGCGCGCGTCCACTTTACTGCGAATTTCATCCAGCAGGTCCAACTCATGATGCGCTTCTTTTACAGCGGCGCGGTTGACCTGCGGCAGGGTATCCAGGTCGACGGCGGAGAGGGTCGCGCGCAGTTTTTCGCGGATGCCGTCCACCGTCGCACGCTGTTCGACCAGCCGCGCGGGGAGCGTTTTAGCCTCAGAGGACAGATAGCCGGCAGTCAACCCGCGCTCAATCTGCAGGTTATGCACGATGCCGGCGATTTCGATCAGAGTGTTTTGCGTGTTCTCCGTATCGAACCGCGCCTTGGCGTTCAGATCGTACAAGATATAACCCGCCACCCCGAGCAGGAGCAGCATCGGGATCGCGATGAGGGCGCGGATCTTTGTCGGGATCGTCAGCGCGTTGAGCAGACGTTGAGCCAATTGGGTGTCCTCCAACCAGATTTAGGGAGGAAGAAAACCACAAAACCCCTAAGAAACACTTGCTTTAGCGGGCGCGTACCACGGAAATTTTACGCGGGATAAGAAAACACCTCCGCCAGAATGCCTAGCGGAGGTGTTGAATTTGGTCGCTATGAGGGCAGTGCCCGCCTATGGGGGCGCGCCTCATGGATCAGATTTGGGATCAGAACGGGATTTCGTCGTCGTCGATGTTCTGGGACGGGCCGCCACCAAAGCCGCCGCCCTGATTGCCGCCACCGTAGTTGCCACCGCCTTGGTTGCCGCCGCCGTAGCCGCCGCCACCGTAATCGCCGCCGCCTTGGCCACCACCGTAGCCGCCGCCGCCACCGCCGCCTTCACCACGGCCGTCGAGCATGGTCAGCGTGCCGCCGAGACCCTGCAGGACGATCTCGGTCGAATAGCGGTCCTGACCGTTTTGATCCTGCCATTTGCGGGTTTGCAGCTGGCCTTCGACATAGACTTTGGAGCCTTTGCGCAGATATTGCTCGCAGACCCGCACCAGACCCTCGCTGAAGATCGCGACCGAGTGCCACTCGGTGCGCTCGCGGCGCTCGCCAGTGTTGCGGTCTTTCCAGGTTTCCGAGGTTGCGATGCGCAGGTTGCAGACCTTGCCGCCGTTCTGGAAGCTGCGGACTTCCGGGTCGCGGCCAAGGTTGCCGATGATCATTACTTTGTTCAGGGAGCCGGCCATGAGGGTCCTGTCCTTTGTTTTTCTTGTCGGTGTCTTTTCGAAAGCATGTGCCAGAACGGGCGTCGAATCCCGTCCTTTGGATGACGGTTACAGTAGCGGTCACGGGCACGGGAAGAAAGAGCGGGGGCAGGGATTGCGCCCTATTGAGCGGGGCAAAACCGGTCAAAGAGGCGCAGAATGTGTGGATATCTTTTATTTGCGTAAAAGATGGCTATATTGCCCGCAGTCATAATTTCGGAAGTTCTGACCCTGTGATGCGCCGTCTTTCCACCGCTGCCCTGATCCTGACTGTATGCGCGGCCCCTGTTGCCGCCAATGACCTGTTTCAGAACAAGTCAAAGCGCAAGATGTTTGCGGCCCAGACCAAGTTCCTCGATACGCGGGGGGCTACGCAGTATCGCGGTTCGGAACGGTTGAAGCCGGATACCCTCAAGGATGATATTCTGCCGATCTACAATGGCAAGTATCGCGGTGAATATCTGGAGGTGGCGCGCAGCGCGGCCCGCGCGCATGGCGTGCCCGAAGACCTGTTCCTGCGCCTGGTGCAGCAGGAGAGTGGCTGGAACCCCGGCGCAGAGTCGCACAAGGGGGCCTTGGGACTGGCGCAGTTGATGCCGCAAACGGCAGCCGTGCTGGGTGTGGACCCTCTGGTCCCGGCAGAGAACCTGCGCGGCGGGGCCAAATACCTCGCACAGCAATATCGCAAGTTCGGATCCTGGCGGTTGGCCCTTGCGGCCTATAACGCGGGTCCCGATGCGGTGCTGAAATACGGCGACGTACCGCCCTATGAAGAAACCCAAACCTACGTGCGCAAGATCCTCGGCAGCTGATCCGCCGCGCGGTTTTTTGCCCGATTTCCTGCGCCGTTAACGATTTGCCCTCAAGGCATCGTTAACGGGTCATTAATCTGCCTTAATCAGACGTAAATTTCTCCCTCAACACGGAGGGACTGGGAATGAGTGGGAAGTCGTTTGAAGCGCAGGTTGCGCGTCTGGAGTGGGAACCCGGCGCGCGCCCTCGACCCGAATTGGTTGAGTCGGTTCTGCGCCATCACGGACGCGATACACGGCGCGAGTTCGCACCGGGCGTTTGGGGTGTTGTGCTCGGCGCGTTGATCGGGCTGCTGCTGAAAGGCCTGACAATGGAGAGCGCGGCATGGGGGCCGGGCTCCGGTTGGGTCGGGCTGGCTGTCGGTGCTGTCGCTGTGCTGGGCTTGCTTGGCTCTATCGGTATCGCGGCGAAGGCCGCCACTTTGGGGCGTAAATCCCCGAAACTGCTGCAATTTGCCTCGATCAATCTGCTGACTCTTGCCTTGGTGCAATTAGTCTAAGCTGCGCGGCGCCTGCCGCAACACGAGATACCCGCGGGTGGGACTGTGGGAAGGAGGAAAGGGCGCGGGCCAGGGGGCCTGCGTCCTTTCTGCATCTGGAAATCCCTCTTTTTCTAAGCTATGACAAGCGCCGAACTTTCGGAGAAGACCCCATGGCTCTGCGCGCTGCCCTGTGTTTGATGTTGGCTGCTTCCCCTGTGTGGGCAACAGGCTACGACACCGAAGAGGCTCTGGGCGAGGCGCTGTTTTTTGAGACCGAACTCTCGGCCAATGGGACGCAGTCCTGCGCCAGTTGTCACGATCCCAACGCCGGATTTGTCGACCCGCGCCGGGATGCGGAAGGGGCCTTTTCCCGCGGCGATGACGGCATGTCGCTGGGGACCCGTCATGCGCCGATGGCGGCCTACGCTCTCTTGTCGCCGACCTTTCATCAGCGCGAGGACGGCGAATGGATGGGCGGTCAGTTCTGGGACGGCCGCGCGGCGGACCTGAAGGCGCAGGCCGGTGGGCCAATCCTGAACCCGATCGAGCTGGGGCATGGCACAGAGGCTGATGCGATCGCTCGACTGGCAGAGATCGAGGACTATGTCGCGGCCTTTAAGACGCTATATGACGTTGATATCACGGATGAAACGCAGGCTATGGCCGGGTTTGATGCGGTGACCTCCGCGCTGGCGTCGTTCGAGACTAGCCAGACCTTTGCGCCCTTTGACAGCAAATACGACCGGTATCTGCGCGGCGAGGCTGAGCTGACCAAGATGGAAGAGCTCGGGCGGCTGTTGTTCTTTTCGCAGCAATTCACCAACTGCAATCAATGCCACCAGTTGCGACGCAATCCGATGGATGCGCAGGAACCCTTTACCGACTATCTCTACCACAACATCGGTGTGCCCGCGAACCTGAAGGGTCGGGCCGAGGTGGGGACGCCTGCGGATTTTCTCGACAATGGCCTGCTGGACAATCCTCTAGTGGAGGACGAGGCCCAGCGCGGCAAGTTCAAGACGCCGTCCTTGCGCAATGTGGCCGTCACCGGGCCCTATATGCACAACGGCGTGTTCCGCGATCTGCGCACGGTTGTGCAGTTCTACAACAAGTATAACAGCCGATCTGAGGCCGCCAAACTCAACCCAGAGACGCAGGAGCCCTGGGGTGCGATCCCGGTGCCCGAGACGTTGGCAGAGGATAAATTGGCCCATGGTCCGGCCTTGGATGACAAGCGGATCGATGCTTTGGTTGCCTTCCTCAAGACCCTGACAGACCAGCGCTACGAGGCTTTGTTGGACTGAGGCCCGCGGCTTGGGTTAGCGACTTTGTGGCAGCCCTTCGTCAAATTCCAAGAAAAAGACACAAATTCGATCCAACCGCTTTACCGGTGATTCACTTCTCTCCAGCAGGGTCAGCCCATCGTTATAGAAGGGCGAACATTCCATGCTGGTAGAAAACAGCCACTCTCCCGATGCCTTGTCTGAGGCATTCGCAACCGTAGATGGCCTTATGGCCACTGGCAAATATGCACGCTCGCTGAGCGTCATGCTGCCGCTTGTTCAATCTGGCGAACTTGATCAAGGCTTGCTGGAGCGGACGGCGGACTGTTTCTTTGAAATGCGTGATTTTGAAAGCGCGATCAAAGTGATGCGCCACATCACTGAAAACAATGCCTCCGATGCTGGCACTTGGGGCAAGCTGGGCCTGATGCTGCAATCCAACGGCGAGTTGGACGCGGCCGCCGAAGCCTTTGAAGAGGTGCTGCGGCATGAGCCGAATTCCATCCCGGCGCTGACTGCGCTGAACGGGATCGAGAGCTTCTCGGTGGACAGCCTTTACGCCCAGCGACTTCTGAGCCTGTCGGAGCGGGATGACCTGATCCCCGCACACCGCGCTCTGGTGCACCACGCCCTTGCCCAGATTGCCCATGCGGCTGGCGAAAGCGATGTGGCTTTCACCCTGTTCCAATCCGCCCGTCAAGAAGTGGCCGGTCCCTTCGCCCCGGCCATCTTTGACGAAATGGTTGCTGAACAAGAGCAGATGTTTGAGCCGCGCCCGGCGTCTGAAGATGCGTCGCTGCTGCCGAAACTGGTCTTCATCGGCGGGATGCCGATGGCAGGTACCGGTCTGGTGGAGCGCATTCTGTCGCAGCACAAAGGCGTGTTCAGCGTCGGTGAAAACACCGCTCTGTCGCGCACCCATGGTGCAATCCGTATGCATCTGGCGAAAACCGACCGTCCCTGCAACTACTGGGATTGGCTGGATCTGCTGAGCGCTGAGGAAGTTGATATTTTCCGCCAGTATTATCTGGAGCGCGCGCTGGGTGGTCAGGTGGCCGGTGGTCAAACCATTGTGGATGCGCATCCGTTGGGATGTCTGGAATTCGGCCTCGCGCAGTTCCTCTTCCCGGAAGCGAAGTTCATCTTCATGTCGCGCCATCCGATGGATACCGCGCTTGCGAATATCGCCTCCAACGTCCTGAACGGCAACGCATTGGCGTCGCGCGCTGAATGGATCGCAAAGGTCACGCGCACCGTTTATTCCTCTGCGAACAACTACGCAGAAAAGCTGGGCGATGCGCTGCGGATGCAGTCCTATGAGGCGCTGGTCACCCATCCTGAAGAGCAGATCGCCCTGCTTCTGGATCACGCCGGCCTTGATTTCGATGCCAACTGCCTGTCGCCGAAACCGCTCTGCGCCTTGGAAAGCATCGACCTGATGCTGGGCCATGAGGAGCTGTCGCGGGCCACGCAGGGCCAGTGGGAAACCTACGCGGAGCAACTGCAGCCGGTCTTTGAAGGTCTGGGAGGCGAACGCTGGGTCGAAGCCTGGGAAACCTTTGACGCGGCTCTGCGCTAAGTCCCGTCACGCCCTTTAAACGCAGAATGGCCTCCCGATATGGGAGGCCATTTTGTATTGCATATCGCGCGTTGGTTATTCTGCGGCGATTTTGATGACCGGCTCCATGGAGGCAAGAACCTCCTCGGAGAGGTGGCATTTGATCTGATGCCCGCCCGCAAGGGTCTGAATCGGCGGCACTTCTTTCTCGCAGAGGCCACCCGGAACCTGAGACTTCCAGCGGCAGCGCGTTTGGAACGGGCAGCCGGAGGGCGGGTTCATCGCCGAGGGAATATCGCCTTCGAGCACGATGTGGGTCTTTTCTACCGAGGTGTCGGCAATCGGCACTGCAGACAAAAGCGCCTCGGTATAAGGGTGGTAGGGCGGCGAGAAGACCTGTTCGGTGTCGCCGAGTTCCACCACATGGCCGAGGTACATCACCATCACCCGATCTGAGAGATAACGTACAATCGACAGGTCATGGCTGATGAACAGCAGGGTGGTTTTCTCGTTGCGCTGGATCTCCATCAAGAGGTCCGTCACAGCCGCCTGAACTGACACGTCCAAGGCCGAGACGGGTTCATCCGCAACCACGATCCGCGCCCCACCAGCAAAGGCGCGCGCGATGCCCACCCGTTGCTTTTGCCCGCCAGAGAGCTGACGCGGCATGCGTTCGGCGAAGGCTCGGGGCAGTTTTACGAGGTCCAACAGTTCGAGCATCCGCTGCTTGCGGTCTGCGTCGCTGTCGCCAATGCCAAAGATCTCCAGCGCACGAATGATTTGCCGCCCAACGGTCATCGAGGGGTTGAGCGTGTCGAACGGGTTCTGGAACACCATCTGAACGTCGGCAATCGTGCTGGCATCGCGCGCCTCGATCGGCACCTGCTCGATGTTGCGATTGTCGAGAAGGATCTCGCCTTCGGTCGCTGTCTCCAGACCCATCAGCACTTTGGCGAAGGTCGACTTGCCGCAGCCGGATTCGCCCACGATGGCGAGCGTTTCGGATTCGCGTGCCTCAAAGCTGAGGGTCTCGTTGGCCTTGACCACCTTTTTGGCGCCACCGCCGAACAGGGCATTGGCGGCAACCTCATAGTATTTCTTGAGGTTGTCCATTTTCAGGACCACGCGACCGGGTTCATTCTTCGCCTTCTGTTCGCCCACGGTGATGGGGGCATCCCAGTCGATTTCGTTGAACTTCAGACAACGGGTGTGGTGGCGCTCGTCGCCCGAGACGGAGGACATCGGAATGTCGCCCGCGTCGCAGCGGCCCGCCTCAAAGTAATCGCAACGGGGGCCGAAGTTACAGCCCTTGGGCCGCTCGTGCGGCAGGGGGAAGTTGCCGGGAATGGCGACGAGGGGACGCGCGTTTTTGTCGGCCCCGGGCAGCGGGATCGAGCGGAACAGCGCTTGGGTATAGGGATGTTTCATATCGTCGAAGACATCCTTGATGGAGCCGCGCTCCACCGCCTCGCCGGAATACATCACGCAAAGCCGGTCGCAGGTTTCCAAGACCAGACCAAGGTTGTGCGAGATGAACAGCATCGAGGTGCCGTATTTCTTGCCCAGATCCTTGACCAATTCGACCACGGCAGCCTCCACGGTCACGTCGAGCGCGGTGGTGGGCTCGTCTAGGATCAGCAAGGAGGGTTTCGACATCAGCGCCATCGCGATAACGATCCGCTGCTGCTGGCCGCCCGACAGCTGGTGCGGATAGGAGTTCAGCATCCGCGCCGGATCGGGGAGTTTCACGTCCGTCACCACTTCGAGCGCGCGCTGATAGGCCTCTTTCTCGCCGATGCCCTCGTGGATCATCGGCACTTCCATCAGCTGTTTGCCGATTTTCATCGCCGGATTGAGCGAGGCCATCGGCTCCTGATAGATCATCGCGATCTCATTGCCGCGCACGTCGCGCAGTTCTTCGGCGCTCATCTGGCCGAGGTCACGGCCCTTGAACTTGATCGAGCCGCCCACGATGCGGCCGTTTTTGCCCAAGTCCTGCATAACGCCCAGCGCCACGGTGGATTTGCCGCAACCGGATTCCCCCACAAGGCCCACGGCCTCGCCGGGTTGTACGGAGACGGAGAAATCCATCACCGCCGGGATTTCACGCAGGCGGGTGAAGAAGGAAATCGACAGCTTATCGATTTCGAGGATTGGACCGTCATACTCTTCGAGTTTGCTCATTTTGGTCTCCCTGGTGGACCGCGCGAAGTCTCTTGCTGCTTCGTTGGGTCCCAAATATCTCGGGGTCCGGGGGCGAAGAGGCCCCCGGCACGCTCACATCAGTCCTTGAGGCTTTCTTCGCGCAGGCCGTCGGCCAGCAGGTTCAGCCCCAGCACCAGGCTCATCAGTGCCACAGCAGGAGGCAGCGCCGGGTGCAGGTAGATCGACAACAGCTTGCGCCCGTCGTTGATCGTGGAGCCCCAGTCCGGGCTTTCTGGCGGCAGGCCAAGGCCGAAGAAGCCCAATGTCCCGAGAAGGATGGTGGTGTAGCCGATGCGCAGGCAAAAATCGACGATCAACGGACCGCGCACGTTGGGCAGGATCTCCCAGAGCATGATGTACCAGGGGCGCTCGCCACGGGTCTGGGCCGCGGCCACATAATCGCGGGTTTTGATGTCCATCGCGAGGCCGCGCACGATGCGGAACACGGTGGGCGAGTTCACGAAGACCACCGAGACAAACACCACCAGCACGCCGCCGGGAATGTCGAAGAGGTCAATCGGCCAGAAATCGATCTTAGAGCCGCTTTCGTTGATGAGAGACATATACATCAGGAAAAGGGGCACAAGCACGACGGCGAGCCAGAAGTAATCCTTGGACGGTTGCGTGCGGAACCGCGAGTGGATCAGCACCCCGCAAAAGATCATCGGGAAGGCAAAGAGCACAACCGCCATGAACTGTGGCAGACCGGTGGCCACGATCTCTGGTGTCACCAAGAGGTAGAAAAGCAAGATCACCGGGAAAGCGAGGATGAGGTTCGCCAAGAAGGACAACAGCGTGTCCAGACGCCCGCCGTAGTAACCGGCAGGCAGGCCGAGGGTGATGCCCACCATAAAGGCGAAGAGGGTCGCCAGAGGCGCGTATTTCAACACTTCCCAAGCGCCTTTTACCATGCGGGAGAAGACGTCGCGGGCGAGGTTGTCGCCGCCGAGGAGATACCACGCATATTCGCCGTCTTCCGCGCCGCGCAGCGGGGTTCCGGGGATTTTGTTCTTCATGCCAGAGACTTGGCTCAGCGGGTCATGCGTCGCAATCAGGTCCATGGCGCCAAAGATGCCGGTGAAGACCCAGAACATCACGAGGCCAAAGCCGATCATGCCGATGGGGCTGTCAAAGAGTTTGCCATAAAGGCCAAGACGGCGTTTGAAACTGATCGACAGGGCGAACAGAACCACTAGCGCGATCCAGGTCGGCAGCATCTGGCGCGAGATGGCCCCAACGATGCCAGCGCCGGTGCCCATCACAAGGCCAAACACCAGATAGGCGAGGGCGAGGCCAGAGACAGCAACGAAGCAGACACGCACGCCAAGGCTCGCCATGGCCTGCGGATTGCCCGCCAGCGTGACGGAGCCATCGGCATTGGTGATCTCGCGGGTGCCGGCGGTGACGATGCTGACCAGCATCCAGATCACGACCATAGCCGCCAGCAGCAGCAATGCGATGGAAAACAACGGGTTCAGGAAGGCGAGAGAGCCAGTCCAGGTCAACGGATCCATAAAAGCCTCCTGCCTTAAGAGATGCGAATGCGTGGGTTCAGGAAGACATAGCCGA
Source organism: Epibacterium sp. (assembly GCA_048263945.1). Classification (GTDB taxonomy): domain Bacteria; phylum Pseudomonadota; class Alphaproteobacteria; order Rhodobacterales; family Rhodobacteraceae; genus Epibacterium. Next base: position 546,857 of record JBLXDQ010000001.1, read on the forward strand.
TATCGGAAATCAGCTGCGTCAGGAGAACCACGACGACGGAGACAACGGAAACCGCAAGCAGCAGTTCGATGTCATTGTTACTGGCCGCTTCGACCAACGCCCAACCGAAGCCTTTGTAGTTAAACAGGCTTTCGACGATCACCACACCGTTCAGCAGCCATGGGAACTGCAGCATGATGACGGTGAAGGGCGCGATCAGCGCGTTGCGCAGCGCGTGTTTGATGACAATATTGGGAAAGCTCACACCCTTGAGCCGGGCGGTGCGGATGTATTGCGCCGTCATCACCTCGGTCATCGAGGCGCGGGTCATCCGGGCGATATAGCCCATGCCATAAAGGGCAATGGTCAGCACCGGCAGGAAGAAATTCTCAAACGTCGGCTGTTCCATCGCGGCGGTCGCGGTGCCCTTGAACCACTTGAGACCGACGGTCGAGGAGGCAAAGACCGCGATGAAGATCACGCCAGAGACATATTCCGGGGTCGCTGTGGTCATGATCGACAGGGTCGACAGGGATCGGTCGGTGGCGGAGCCTTCGCGCATCCCGGCCAGAACGCCGACGATCAATGCGGAGGGCACCATAAGGATCAACACCCACATCATCAGATAGCCGGTGTTACCAAGGCGGGTTTCGATAATCTCGCCCACGTCGGTTTTGAACCGGGTGGAATAGCCCCAATCACCCTGCAGGATACCACAGTATTTGGGGGCTTCGGCCGCCGCGGCTGCTGTGACGCTTCCGTCAAGGCAGCGTCCGGTGACGCCGCTCTCGGCTTCCAACGTCCAGCCGGGCATCACGCCGAGCCACTGGCCGTATTTCACGATCATCGGCTGACCGTAGCCGTTTTTGTTCAGCCAGCTTGCAACGGCCTCATCCGACATACGGAAGTTGCCCTCGGTTTTGGCGAGTTTTTCAAGGTTCGGATAAAGGTTGGTCAGAAAGAACACGATGAACGTCAGGCACAACGCCGTAATGATCATCACGCCCGAACGACGCAATATAAAGAGTCCCATGTGATCCCCTGCAGACTGGCGGTCGGCTGGCCCAAGCGGTTCCGGGACTGGGCATCCCGGTCGGGGGCCTTTGTTTTTGATGTGTTTTTTGGATTTGTTGGTGGGTGATCCCCAAGCGCTGTGGCCCGGGGATCACCTTTAGAGGGGGCTGCGATCTAGCGCGATCAGGCTGCCCAACCCCATTTGTAGTGGTGATGCTCGTAGGAGATGTGCATATCCGCACCCATCACACCCTCGCGCATGTGGCGATAGAGCGACTTCCAGTAGGGCTGGATGGTGACGCCTTCGTCTTGGATCAGCGCTTCCATCTTCGCCATCACGGCACGACGCTTTTCAACGTCCGCCAGGGCCAGCGCTTCATCAAGAAGCGCGTCGAAGTCGGCGTTGGACCAGCCAAATTCGTTCCAAGCTTCGCCAGAACGATAGGCCAGAGCGTGGATCTGCACGCCGAGCGGGCGGTGGTTCCAGTTGGTGGAGCTGAACGGATATTTGGTCCAGTCGTTCCAGAAGGTGGAACCCGGCAGAACGGTCCGCTTCACCTTGAAGCCCGCGTCACGCAGCTGCGCGGCGACGGCATCGGTGGTGTTTTTGCGCCAATCGTCGTCGATGGAGATGATTTCGTGCTCGAAATCCATCATGCCAGCTTCTTCCATCAGCTTCTTGGCGCCTTCGACGTCCACTTCACGCTTCGGCAGTTCAGCATATTCGGGGTGTGCCGGACCACAGTGGTGGTTTTCGGCGACGATCCCGCGGTTGCCGTAGCCGAGCTCGAGGCAGACAGCGTTGTCGACGGCCATGTTGATCGCCTGACGCACGCGCTTGTCGGCGTAGGGCTTCATGCCGTTGACTTCGGCCAGCTGGTTCGGACGCACAACGATGGTTGCCATGGTCACAACTTCGGATTTCACGAAGCCCAGCGCGTCCATCACGTCGATGAATTCGCCAACCGACTCATAGAGCATGTCGACTTCTTCCGATTCCAGTGCAGAGAGCCACGCGGAGGGGTCGGTGCCGAAGTCGATGTATTCGATGGTGTCGAGGGCCGGCTTGCCGAAGACCTCGGTGCCCCACCAGCTGTGGTTCTCGTTGCGGGTCAGGGTGCATTTTACGCCCACTTCCAGCTCGGAGATCAGGTAGGGGCCGGTGCCAACCGCGTTCTGTGCGTCATCCGCCGCAAAGGACGCGTGGGTGATGGCCGCCGGATAGTCTGCCATGCCCGGGATGATCGAGATGTCAGATTTCGGCAGTTTCACGGTCACGGTGTGGCTGTCGGTGACGGTGATCGCGCCTTCGATGGCCTTGTTGGTGTCCGGATCGATCAGCGAAGCGAAACGACCGGCCATGGAGTTGCCTTCCAGATCCTTGTCGCACCAGCCGGTGATGTTGCGCGCCACGTCTTCAGCGGTGAAGTCGTCGCCATTGTTCCATTTCACGCCTTTGCGGACGTGCAGGACATATTCGTCGGCCGCATCATTCACGTCCCAGCTTTCCAGCAGCATCGGGGTGAAGGAGCCGTCGTTGTTGTATTCTACGAGGTACTCGAGGGTGCCACGGGTCTGGTTGCCGATCTGCGACCAGTCATAGGTGCGCGGATCTTTCAGGCCACGCACGTCCATCTGGACGCGCAGAGTGCCGCCTTCTTGCATATGGCTGGCTGCGCGCGCCGGAGCGGCCAGACCGATCATGCCATAGGCAGCCGTCGCGGACACACCGAGAGCGGTGGCACGGGTCAGGAACTCACGGCGCGAGATCTTGCCGGCCTTCAGTTCCTCGGCGTGCATCTCCGCCGCCCAATGGCGGGAAGAGCGAGTTGGGGTCTTAGTGGTCATCGATGTCTCCCTGTTCTAGACCGTCTTTGTGGTGAGTGTCCCGAATGCTCGGGTCCTCTTCCGCGGGCTATTATTTCGCGCTGAGGTTATTGAATTGTCACAAAGTTTCTCAGCCTCACCATACGGCAACAGATAAGAGCCCACGTCAATGCACAGTATCGGCACCTAACAGCAAAAATGCGACATCTGTACCGTCGGTTTTGAGAAAAAGACACTTCTGTCTAGTTTTGGCACGATTTGCAAGTCGATCAGGCGCGCAAGCTCGCGGGTGTCGCCTCTTTTTGCGCCATTTTGCGCAGGGCGCTCGGGGTCTCGCCGGTGTGCTGGGTGATAAATCGGGTAAAATAGGCGGCGCTGCCAAAGCCAAGAGCCTCGGCGATCTCGCGCATGGGCTTGTCGGTGCGGGCCAGTTGGCTGCGGGCGGCGTGGAGTTGGCGTTCGGTCAGGAGGGCGGCGGCGGTTTTGCCGGTCTCCTGCTTGCAGACACGGGTCAGGTGAGTCGGGGTCACGTTCAACTCTGCCGCATGGCCCGCCATATTAAAGGCCCCGGCGGTATCCTCGGCCAGTCGCCCGCAATAGGCGCGGCACAACCGGCGGGCGGCGGTCAATTTGCTGTTCTCCGGCGCCTTGGCCCAGAGGCGTTTGAGGTGGATGCCCACCAGATCGGCATAGCTGCAGATGGCGCGGGAGGCATGGTCGTCAGCAAGCTGTTGTTCGCGCAGCATGGCGTCGAACAAGCCGTTCAGTCGCGCCTGTTCCTGCATGTCGCCAATCCGCATCTGCATCGGGGCTTCGGGCAGGCCGCAGGGGATGGCCTCACCGATCCGCAGCACCTGACCGATGCTTTGCCGACCGAGTTCGAGGGAGAACAAAGTGCGGGCCGGGATCGACAGGACGGTATGTGGACCAAACCCGCGACAATGCCCATCCATCAAAATCCGCCCCTGACCGCGGGTGATCCAAATCACCTGATGGCAGTCCAGATCATGCGCCAATTCGACCTGCCAAGCGCCACCCGACAACAGCCGCAAAAGCGGGCTGATCTCCAGAGGCCCGGAGGATTTCGGGTCAAATGGCATGGGGCAAATCGGTTTCTTGATCTCAGGTGAGGAGACCTTGGCGTGGCAAAGTGATTCGTTCAAATTCTTTGCCAAGAATTCGCGAAAACCGGGGAAACCCGCCCGTTTCCTGCCCAAGTCTTTTGGTTTTTTACGATTGTGCCGCTATTTTTGACCATTGCCCCATGCGAGAGCGGAACCACGTGCGCTGCCGTTTGGCATATTGGCGGGTGGCGATGGAGGCTTGCTCCTCGGCTTCGGGCAGCGAAAGACGTCCCTCGAGATAGCCCATCAGTTCCGGCACCCCAATTGCCTTGCAGGAGGGCAGGGTGGGATCATAGCGATCCTGCATCGCGCGGGCTTCGTCCAGCGCGCCGCCTTCGATCATCAGGGAAAAGCGCCGCCGAATACGGGTCTCCAGCCAGTCTTTTTCAGCCTCAACCACATAGGCTGCACAGGCGCTGAGGGGCAGGGTCGGGGGCGGCGTGTCGTGTTGCCATTCGGCAAGGGGGCGGCCCGTGGCCCGCAGCACTTCCCAGGCCCTCTGAACACGGGCCCGGTTCAAGAGATCAATCCGAGCGGAGGTCTCTGGGTCCAATGCTGCGATGAGTGTGTCGAGCGAGAGCGTATCCCCTTCGGCGCGCACTTCAGGCGGCGTTGCGGGGATTTCCGCCATGCCTTCGGTCAAGGTGAGGAAATAAAGCCCGGTTCCGCCAATGAAGATGGGCCGCTCAGGCCCCGCCAAGAGCGGTGTGACCTCGCGCAGCCAATGGCCGGCGGAATAGAGCGCATCATAGGGTTGGTGCCCATATAGCAAATGCGGCGCACGGGATTCGTCTTCGGCGGAGGGGCGGGCTGTGACAACGCGCCAGCAGTCATAGATCTGGCTGGCATCGGCATTGACGATGACGCCTCCCTGACGTTCCGCAATCTCCAGCGCCAGTGCCGATTTGCCAGAGGCGGTGGGGCCCGCAATCAGGACCGGTTTGTCGTCGGGAATATTATCCAGCTTCATCAACGGGTTCCGCCCTGGTTGCGAGGTACATCTGCGATCTGTCAAAAGAGTTGGGCATTTATCCGGTCGCCCGCATTGATCCCGGCGGGCTTTTGCTCCATTTTGCGGCAAAATTAAACCCCGACATAGCGTGGAGCACAACATGCCCCTGACCTCAGATCAGCCGGACACATCTTCGGCCGCGACCTATAACCGTGTCATGCTGAAGATTTCCGGCGAGGCCCTGATGGGGACGCAGGGCTTTGGCCTGCATCCGCCGACCGTGCGCAGAATCGCCGAAGAGGTGAAGACGGTGCATGATCTCGGGGTGGAGATCTGCATGGTGATCGGGGGCGGCAACATCTTTCGCGGCCTGTCTGGCTCTGCACAGGGGATGGAACGCACCACGGCGGACTACATGGGCATGCTCGCGACTGTGATGAACGCGCTGGCAATGCAATCCGCGCTCGAAGACCTCGGCGTCTTTACCCGGGTGATCTCCGCTATTCGCATGGACGAGGTGGCAGAGCCCTACATTCGTCGTCGCGCTGTCCGTCACCTCGAGAAAAAGCGGGTTTGCATTTTTGCAGCCGGCACCGGCAACCCCTATTTCACCACCGACACCGCCGCGACGCTGCGCGCCAATGAGATGGCCTGCGAGGCGATCTTTATGGGTAAGAACGGTGTCGATGGGGTCTACGACAAAGATCCCAAGACCAACCCGGATGCCAAGCGCTATGACAATGTCAGCTATGACGATGTGCTGGCCAAACGCCTGAAGGTGATGGATGCCTCCGCGATTGCGCTCGCGCGGGATAACAACCTGCCGCTGATCGTTTTCAGTCTGGATGAGCCGGGCGGGTTCCGCGGTATCCTCGCGGGTGAGGGCACCTATACCAAAGTGACGGGCTGAGGCCTTTCTGCTTTGAAAACAACACACACGCGTCGGGAAACCGGCGCGTGTTTCATATCCGGGCTGACCGAATATGACGGGTTTCGCGGGCATTTACCCCCTGAGATCGCTATACAATACCGACCATATGGCGTAAGAGCCATTTCCAAGACCGCCTCAAGCAAGGGGAGAGCAGCAATGTCTGATGATTTCGAACTGGACACCGATGACCTGAAGCGCCGCATGGATGGTGCGATGAGCAACCTGAAGACCGAATTCGCCTCGCTGCGGACCGGTCGTGCTTCCGCCTCGATGCTGGAGCCGGTGATGGTGGACGCCTATGGCTCAATGACGCCGATCAACCAAGTGGGCACCGTGAACGTGCCGGAACCGCGGATGGTCACCATCAACGTCTGGGACAAAGGCCTTGTTGGCAAAGTCGAAAAAGCGATCCGCGAAAGCGGTCTGGGGATCAACCCGCAGCTCAACGGCACCATCATCATGCTGCCGATCCCGGAACTGAACGAAGAACGTCGCCGCGAGCTGGGCAAAGTGGCCGGCCAATACGCCGAACATGCCCGTGTGGCGGTGCGCAACGTGCGTCGGGATGGCATGGACCAGATCAAGAAGGCCAAGGCGGACGGCATGTCCGAGGACGACCAGAAATTCTGGGAAGCCGAAGTGCAGGATCTGACCGACAAGATGATCAAAGCAGTTGATGCGGCGCTTGAGACCAAGCAAGCCGAAATCATGCAGGTCTGATCCGCTTTGATGTCATTTGGGACGGACAACAAAAGCGGGAACACGCAGGATGCAACGTCGGCCTCTTCGGCCGACGGACCCCGCCATGTTGCGATCATCATGGACGGCAATGGCCGCTGGGCGCAGGCGCGCGGGCGGCCTCGTCTGTTTGGCCACCACGCTGGAGCGCGTCGCGTGCGCGAGGTGGTCGAATGTTGCCCGGCCCTGGGCGTCAAATACCTGACCATCTTTGCCTTCTCGACCGAGAATTGGAAACGCACGCAGGTCGAGGTCGCTGGCCTCATGAGCCTGTTCCGCCGCTACATTTCCAAGGAAATGAAAGCACTTGCGGCCAAGAATGTGCGCGTGCGCTTTATTGGCGATCGGGTGCGTTTGGATGCCAAGCTGATCCAGCTGATGGATGCGTTGGAGCGGGAAACCGAAACCAATGACGGCACCCATCTGACCATCGCGCTGAACTATGGCGGGCGCGACGAAGTCGCACGGGCCACCAAGCGGTTGGCGCAGGATGTGGCGAGCGGCAAACTTGACCCTGAGAGCGTGGATGAGGAAACGCTTCCGCGTTACCTTGATACCCATGTGTTGCCTGATCCGGATCTGGTGATCCGAACCTCGGGCGAAGCGCGCATTTCCAACTTCCTGCTGTGGCAATCTGCCTATGCGGAATATGAATTCATCGACACGCTTTGGCCGGATTTCACGGCTGAGGAAATGGCGCGTCTCTGTGGCAGCTATGGCCGCCGGGATCGCCGTTTTGGCGCGGTGAAGACATGAGCACGCCGGTGACCGAGGCTGCTGGCAAATCTGGCCGTTGGGCGGATCTGTTGCCGCGGACCTTATCTGCCATCGTGATGCTTGGGGTTGGCGGTGCGTCAATCCACTACGGTGGCCTGGCCTTTGCCGCGTTTGTTTCGGTCTGCATTGGCGCTGTGGTTTGGGAAATCTTGCGGATGTTCCACCCGGCGGCGGCCCTTTCGGCGATCGGCTGCGGGGTGCTTGGTACTGTCGCGCTGTTTGTCGCGTCCTTCCTTCCGCTGGCGGCCGTTCCGCTGGTCTTGGCTGTTCCGCTGGCGCTCGGCGTGCTGTCGCAAGAGGTGCGCCAGAAACAGGTAGGCGCGGTGCTGGCCTGGGTCTTGCTGGGCGGATTTGGCCTGATCTGGTTGCGCGACGCCTATTGGGTCGGCTGGACCTTTTGGCTGATTTTCGTCGTGGTCGCCACGGATGTGGCGGGGTATTTCTGCGGGAAGTACTTTGGGGGTCGTAAATTCTGGCCCGCGGTGAGCCCGAAAAAAACATGGTCTGGCACAGCAGGCGGTTGGGTTGCAGCTGCGCTCACCGGTGTGGTCTGCGTTCTTGCGATCAACCTGCCGCCGGACATCATCTGGATTTCCGTGTTTGTGTCGATGTTTAGCCAAGGCGGCGACATCGTAGAAAGCGCGTTGAAACGGCAGATGAAAATCAAGGATTCCAGCCAGTTGATCCCGGGGCACGGCGGTGTCTTTGACCGGTTTGACGGCATGCTGGGCGCAGGCGCCCTCTGTTTCCTCGTCGCAATCACCTGGGGCTGAGGCAGGCCCAAGGGACCGCCTCGCGACGATCTGAGAGCTGAGACGACGAGATGAGAAAGATTTCGATCTTCGGAGCCACCGGCTCCATCGGCCAGAATACCCTTGATCTGATCCGCCGTGATCGCGCCGCCTATGATGTGGTGGCGCTGACCGGGGGGCAAAACATCGCTCAATTGGCGGCGGATGCGCTTGAATTTGGCGCTGAGGTTGCGGTCACGGCGCATGAGGCACAGTTGCCCGCCTTGCGTGCGGCCCTCGCGGGCAGCGGGGTGGAGGCAACGGCAGGCGCGGCAGCGTTGATTGAGGCCGCGAGCCGTCCGGCGGATTGGATTATGTCCGCGATTGTCGGTGCGGCAGGTCTTGCGCCGGGGCTCAAAGCACTCGAGCAGGGCAGCACGCTGGCGCTGGCCAATAAGGAATCCCTCGTTTGCGCGGGCAAGCTGTTGATGGCCACGGCCGAGGCGCATGGCGCGCGGATCTTGCCTGTCGACAGTGAACATTCTGCCGTGTTTCAGGGCCTTGTAGGCGAGCGTATCTCCGAGGTGGAGCGCATCATCATCACGGCCTCTGGCGGGGCGTTTCGCGACTGGCCGTTGGAAGATCTGGCAAATGCTACGCTGGCGCAAGCCTCCTCTCATCCCAATTGGGACATGGGCCAGCGGATCACCATCGACAGCGCGTCGATGTTCAACAAGGCGCTGGAAGTCATTGAAACACGAGAGTTCTTTGGTGTCGCGCCGGAGCAGATCGAGGTTTTGGTGCATCCGCAATCACTGGTCCATGCGCTGGTTGGCTTTCGCGACGGCGCATTGATGAGCCACCTTGGCGCGCCGGATATGCGCCATGCCATCGGCTATGCGCTGCATTGGCCAGACCGCAAACATCTTCCCGTGGCGCGGCTTGATCTCGCCGCCATTGGCCAGCTGGAGTTCCGCGCGCCAGAAGATGCCCGCTACCCTGCCTTGCGTCTCGCGCGTGAGGTGATGGCGCGGGGTGGTCTTGCCGGGGCCGTGTTTAACGGCGCAAAGGAACGCGCGCTGGATCACTTTATCGCGGGTCATATTGGCTTTACCGAGATGGCAGAGGTAACAGAGGGCGCGCTTGCTCAGATCGAGGCCGAAGCGGGCCTTATTGATGACGCAATGACCCTTGAAAACGTCACCCGGATTGACGATCTCGCCCGCAAGGCCGTGGATCTCCTTGTGGCGAAACGAACAGGATGAAGTTTTGGACGTAGCACTGCTGATCTCGCAACTGGGCGGGTTTCTCTATTCTTTCGGCACCTTTGTCATCGTGTTGTCGATCATCGTCTTTGTTCATGAATACGGCCACTACATCGTGGGCCGCTGGAGTGGGATTCACCCGGAGGTCTTCTCGCTGGGCTTCGGTCCCGTACTGGCGTCCCGTGTGGACCGCCGTGGCACGCGCTGGCAACTGGCCGCGATCCCCTTTGGTGGGTTTGTGAAATTCCTGGGCGATAGTGATGCAGCCTCGGGCAAGGATGCGGCCGCAATCGAACAAGCGCAGGCCGATCCCGCGCATCTGCGACGCACCATGCACGGTGCGCCGCTATGGGCGCGATCGGCAACGGTTGCGGCGGGGCCGATCTTTAACTTTATCCTGTCTTTGGTGATCTTTACGGCGCTGAACCTGACGGAAGGGCGGGTGCAAGAGCCGCTGACCGTCGGGGAACTGAAGCCTATGCCGCAGTCTTACGATCTGCGTGTCGGCGATGTCATTCTCGGGATTGAGGGGCAAGAAACGCCAGACTTTACCGATGCGGCGGCCTGGAACAGTTTCCGCGAGAATATTCCGACCCAAGAGGTGCTGAACTATCAGGTGGAGCGGAATGGTCGCGTCGAGACCGTGACCGGCCCCTATCTGTCGCCCACTTATGTCACGGGTGTTGATCCGCGTTCGGCGGCGGATGATGCCGGGCTCAAGATTGGTGATGTCATCACTGGCGTCGATGGGGATCCGATTTTCACCTTTGACGCACTCAAGGCGCATGTGGAGGCCGCAGAAGGTGCCGAGTTGCAGCTGACTGTCTGGAACGATGGCGAAACACGCAGCCTGAGCATGAGCCCCAAGCGTCGCGATGAGCCGACAGCAGATGGTGGGTTCGAAACCTATTGGCGCATTGGTGTGCGGGGCGGCATGCCCTTTGATCCTGCGACCGCCTCGATTTCTCCGCTGGAGGCTGTCGAGATTGGCGCGCTGCAGGTCTGGCAGATGATCACCACGCAAATTTCCGGCTTGAAGCACATCATTACCGGGCAAATCAGCACCTGTAACCTCTCTGGTCCGGTCGCTATTGCGGAAACTGCGGGCACGGTGGCCAGCCAAGGGGCGGTTAATCTGATTTGGCTGATTGCGGCGTTGTCCACGGGCATTGGCCTTGTGAACCTGTTTCCCGTGCCGGTGCTGGATGGCGGACACCTCGTTTTCTTCGCTTATGAAGCGGTGACCCGGCGCCCGCCGAATGACCGCGCGATGCAGGTTTTGATGACGGTTGGTCTGGCGTTGATCCTTGGGCTCATGGCCTTTTCCGTCAGCAACGATCTGCTGTTTTGCTAAGGCTGACGTGGCGCCATCTGGGCAGTGGTGCCGCAGTCCTGCCCCCTTCTCGCCACAAAGGTTCATTAGACATGACCTTGGGTGAGTGATTCCGGCGCTGCGTTGGGATCTTGTGAAAATTGGGAGCATGACATGCACGTTCTGCAGCAGTCTTGTGCTGGCGTGGGCCTCTTGGTGCGTCTGAACACCGACCGGGTTCTGAGCGTTGGCGCAATTACCGCATCGCTGTTTTTGGGAGGCTGGCTGGCCTCCGTCTTGGCGGGATTTTAGAAAAAACCCACCATTCCAGACATTTGCCCTGTGCAAGTGGAAAGTCAGAAAGCAGCGGCAATACGCCCGCTGCTTTTCTTGTTTTTGACAACCGGAGGCAAACCCGATACGCACAGTTCAAGCTGCTATTATAATTGGGTAAAGAACTGATGGTCTGGGGGAAAAGCGTGGCAAATGCCCGCGATGCGCGCCGTTTGGGCGCACGGTCTGTTTCAACAAAAGGTTTTCTCGGCTCCACCGCGCTGTCTGCTGTTGTGGCACTCGGGCTTGGGATGGCGCCGATGGGGGCTGTTGCGCAGGATTTCCGTTTCACAAACGTGCGTGTTGAAGGCAACCAGCGTATCCAAAGCTCGACCATCGTGGCCTATACGGGCCTTGCCCGAGGAGAGACGGTCAGCGCCGGGGCATTGAACGATGCCTATCGCGGTGTTTTTGACAGCGGGCTGTTCCAATCCGTCGATCTGGTGCCGCAGGGCAATACGCTTGTGATCAAGGTTGTTGAATACCCGACCATCAGCCGTATCAACTTTGAAGGAAACAAGCGTCTGAAGGACGATGCGCTGAGCGAGGTGATTCAATCCTCGCCCCGTCGTGTATTCAGCGCCGATCAAGCAGAGCGTGACGCGGCAGCGATCGCGGACCTCTATAAGGCGCAGGGGCGCTTGGCCTCGACCGTGACGCCGCGTATCATCCGCCGCAACGACAACCGCGTCGACCTGATCTTTGAGGTGTCCGAAGGGGATACCGTCGAAGTGGAACGCGTGTCCTTTGTCGGCAACCGCGCGTTTTCCGACCGGCGCTTGCGTCGTGTTCTGGAGACCAAGCAGGCGACGTTCCTGCGGGCTCTGATCAACCGGGATACGCTGATCGAAGACCGCATTCAGTTCGATCGGCAAGTGCTGTCCGATTTTTACATGTCGCGCGGATATGTCGATTTCCGCGTGAACAGCGTCAACGCCGAAGTGACCAAAGAGCGGGATGCAGCCTTCCTCGTGGTGGACGTGACCGAAGGTCAGAAATTCGAGTTCGGCGAAATCACAGTGACGAGTGAATTCCCTGACGCGGACGCGGATCTGTACCTCAAGCAATTGCGGGTAAAGCCGGGCGTGACCTATTCGCCCTTGGTGATTGAGAACTCGATCACCACCCTTGAACAGCTAGCCGTGAAGCAGGGGATCGATTTCCTGCGAGTCGAGCCGCGCATCACGCGCAACGATCGGGATCTGACGCTGGATGTCGAATTCGCAATGGTGCGCGGTCCGAGAATTTTTGTGGAGCGCATCGATATCGAGGGCAACACGACCACATTGGACCGTGTGATCCGTCAGCAGTTCAAAACGGTTGAAGGTGACCCTCTGAACCAGCGCGAAATTCGCAACAGTGCTGAGCGGATCAAGGCGCTTGGGTTCTTCTCGGAGTCCAACGTCGATGTACGCGAAGGCAGCACGCCGGAAGAAGTGATCGTTGACGTTGATGTGGTTGAGCAGCCGACCGGCTCCTTCAACATTGGCGGGTCATACTCTGTCGACGACGGGATCGGTGTGGCGATTGGTATTTCCGAGAACAACTTCCTCGGTCGTGGACAGAAGCTGGCCTTCAACGTGTCGACAGCAGAAGACACGGAGGCTTACAACCTGAGCTTTGTCGAGCCAAAGTTGCTTGGGCGTGATTTGCGCTTCGGTCTCAACCTTGGCCTGAGCACGACGGAGTCGAGCTTCTCCGAATACGATACGTCGGCCATTTTCTTCCGTCCGTCGATTACCTTCGACGCGAGCGACACCACGTCGATGGAACTGCGGTATTCCTTCACTCAGGACGAGATGATTTCGCGCGGTGACGATTCAAACGGCAACCCGCTTGCTGGTCCGATTTACCGCAATGAGATTGCACAGGGTGAGCGGACGACCAGCTCGGTTGGTTTGACGCTGACCTATGACAGCCGCCGCACCGGGTTGAACCCGACGGCGGGCTTCCTGGTGGAAAGCAGCCTGGACTATGGTGGACTTGGCGGCGACAACGAGTTCATCAAGGCGACCAACAAAATCATCGGTCAGCGCCTTGTGTGGAATGAAGAAGTGACACTACGTGCCTCGTTCGAAACCGGTTATCTGGGGTGGTTGGGCAACAACTCCAGCCGGACCATCGACCGTTTCCTTTTGTCGTCTGACATTCTGCGCGGCTTTGAGCCCGGCGGCATCGGCCCGCGGGACGTATCTGGCTCGTATAGCGATGCCTTGGGGGGCAATCTCTACGCGGTGGCTCGGTTCGATGCTGAGTTCCCGTTGGGCCTGCCGGAAGAAATCGGCCTGCGCGGTGGCGTCTTCTACGACGTGGGGAACCTGTGGGGGTTGGAAAACGCCAATACGTCGGGCGGCAACGTCGTTGGTCGCAACGGCTCCTTCCGGCACGTTGTCGGTGTGTCCCTGTTGTGGACCACGGGCTTGGGTCCGCTGCGCTTTAACTTCTCGAAGGCCATCGTCAAAGAGGACTTCGACAAAGAGCGCAATTTCGACCTGACGTTCCAAGCGCAGTTCTAAATCGTTGAGCCCATTGAGCCTCATATCTAAACTGCTGACAGCCGGGCTTTGTGCCTGGCTGTCTTTCCCTTTGGTCGGTGCTGCGCAGCAGGCCGATCTGAGGGAGGGGAACGCTGGCGGGTTCAACCCTTCCTTGAACCTCGGTGTGCCCAGCAGCGTTCTTTTGACAATCCACTCTGACCGGCTGTTCGCCGAAAGCGCCTATGGCAAGCGGGTCGCGCGGGAGATGGAAGGGCGCAGCGCTGTTCTGATGGCCGAAAACCGCCGTATCGAGGCCGAGTTGCGCGCTGAAGAGCTGGATCTTGCCGAGCGACGTTCCGGCATGACGTCTGAGGCGTTCCGGACGCTGGCTGCCGCCTTTGATCAGAAGGTGCAAGAGACCCGTCGCGCCCAAGAAGCCAAGTTCCTGGAAATCACTACGGCGCGGGATGAAGCACGGCGGGAGTTTCGACAAGCCTCTGTGCCGATCCTCGAACGGATCATGGCGGAAACCGGCGCGGCAGCGATCCTTGAACAGTCTTCTGTTTTGCTCAGCGCAGACGCCATCGACGTGACCGATCTGGCGGTGAGCCGCCTCGATGCCTCCTTGGGCGAGGGCACCGCGACGGGCGATGCTGAGCCGGCAAAGCCCTAAGCTTGCCCTGACCGCATCGGCTTGCTAGGTAAAATCAAACAATAATCACTGGAAATGACACATGAGTGCTGACGCAAATCCCGACTTGAAGAGCGCCGACATCGGCCTGATCCAGCAGATCCTGCCGCACCGCTACCCCTTCCTCTTGGTGGACAAGGTCGTGGACATTGACGGCTATAAATCCGCGCGCGGCATCAAGAACGTCACCATGAACGAGCCGCATTTCCAGGGCCATTTCCCCGGCACCCCGATTATGCCCGGTGTGACCATTGTTGAGGCAATGGCGCAGACCTCTGGTGTGATGCTGGGTGTGGGCATGGATCTGATTGGCACCGATATGCTGATCTACTTCATGAACATCGATAAATGTAAGTTCCGTCGCAAAGTCGTTCCGGGTGACGTGTTGGAAATGCATGTGGAAACCCTGCGCGGCAAGCCGGGGGGTAAGGTGTTCAAATTCATGGGCCGTGCCACCGTTGATGGCGAGCTGGCGGCTGAGGCCGAATTCACCGCGATGGTCGACCGCAACGACGGGGCGGAGTGATGAGCACCATTCACCCCAGCGCCATCATCGAAGAAGGCGCCAAGATCGGCGAAGGCTGCGAGATCGGTCCGTTCTGCATCGTTGGTGCTGAGGTGGTTCTGGGCAACCGTGTGGTCCTGAAATCCCATGTGGTCGTCACAGGGGATACCGAGATCGGTGACGATACGGTGATCTTTTCCTTCTCCGTGCTGGGCGAAATCCCGCAGGATCTGAAGTTCAAGGGCGAGAAGTGCCGCACTGTGATCGGCAAACGCAACCGCATCCGCGAGCATGTGACGGTCAATGCCGGCACCGAAGGCGGTGGCGGTGTGACCCGCATTGGCGATGACGGCCTGTTTATGGCCGGCTGCCACATCGCGCATGATGCGCAGGTGGGCGATCGGGTGATCGTGGTGAACTCTGCCGCTGTGGCGGGGCACTGCGTGCTTGAGGATGACGTGATCATCGGCGGCCTTTCGGGCATTCACCAATGGGTGCGCATCGGGCGCGGCGCCATCATCGGTGCGGTGACCATGGTGACCAACGATGTGATCCCATACGGTCTTGTGCAGGCCTCGCGCGGCGAGCTGGACGGGTTGAACCTCGTCGGTCTCAAACGCCGGGGTGTGAACCGCTCCGATATCACCGCACTGCGGGCCGCGTTCCAGATGCTGGCGCAGGGCGAAGGCACCTTTTCCGAGCGCGCCCGTCGTCTGGGCGAGGAAAGCGACAGCGAATATGTTCAGGAGATCGTGGCCTTCATCACCGGTGAAAGCGACCGTCATTTCCTGACCCCCGGCGGCTGAGAAAGGTCCCCGACATGATTGCATTGATTGCCGGACGCGGCCAGCTGCCTGCGGAACTGATTGCGCGCCTGCCGGAGCATCCGCTGGTCTGCGCCATGGCGGGGTCTGAACCCGATCATGTGGAAGCAGAGGTGACCTTTCGGATTGAGCAGCTAGGAACCTTCCTTCAGCGGCTAAAAGAGGCTGGCGTGACAGAGGTTTGCATGGCGGGGGCTGTCAGCCGTCCGCAGATCGACCCGTCGACCATCGATGCGGCCACTTTGCCGCTGGTTCCTGTTCTGCAGGGCGCGATTGCTGCAGGCGATGACGGCGCCTTGCGAGCGGTTATCGGTATCCTCGAACAGAGCGGTTTTGCCGTGAAGGCCGCGCATGAGATCGCGCCGGACCTTTTGATGGGCGAGGGTGTCCCGACAAAGGTCAAGCCGGGCGAGATCGACAAAGCAGATGCAGAGCGCGCGTCACGTATCGCGTTTGGCCTTAGCGCTGCGGATATTGGCCAAGCCTGCGCGGTGCGCGCGGGGCAGGCCATTGCCATTGAGACGCTCTTTGGCACCGACTGGATGCTCGCGAGCCTCGCGACGCGGCCAGACGGGCAGGGCGGTTTGCTGTACAAGGCCCCTAAGGCGGGACAGGACCGTCGTGCAGACCTGCCGACCATCGGTGCGGCCACCGTTGAAGGCGCGGCCATGGCGGGCCTCAACGGGATTGTGCTCGAGGCTGGCGGGGTGATCGTGCTGGGCCGTGAAGAGGTCATCGCGGCCTGCGACCGTCGCGGCATGTTCCTCTGGCTGCGCTCGCCGGAATGAGCCTTCGGGTTTTTATCCTCGCAGGCGAACCCTCGGGGGATCGCCTCGGGGCGGCGCTGATGCGCGGCCTTAAGGAACTTGCCCCCGGTGTGACCTTCGAAGGGGTCGGCGGGGCGATGATGATTGGCGAAGGCCTGACATCGCAATTCCCGATGGAAGAACTTTCGGTGATGGGGATCGCGGAGATCCTGCCGAAGTATTTCGATCTGAAACGCCGCATTCAAGAAACCGCGGATGCGGTCCTCGCGATGAAGCCGGATGTGATGATCACCATCGACAGCCCTGATTTTTCGCTGCGTGTGGCCAAATTGGTGAAGGACGCCAGTTCGATCCGCACAGTGCACTATGTGGCGCCTTCGGTTTGGGCGTGGCGACCCGGACGCGCGGCCAAGATGGCAAGGGTCATCGATCATGTGCTGGCTCTTTTGCCCTTTGAGCCGCCCTATATGGAAGCGGCCGGCATGGATTGCGATTTTGTCGGCCATCCGGTGGTCGCGGAGCCGCAGGCCACCGAGGCGGAGATCGCCGCGTTTCGCGCTGCCTATGATCTTGGCGATGCTCCGGTCCTGCTGGCGCTGCCCGGATCGCGTCGATCTGAGGTTGGCCGTCTCGCGGATGTCTTTGGCGGCGCGCTGAAGATGTTCCACCAACGTCACCCAGAGTTTCGCATCGTGGTGCCGGCCGCCGCCCATGTCGCGCCTTTGGTGCGAGAGAAGCTGGCAGAATGGCCAGCAGACTGCGTTGTGCTGGACCCAAATACCGTGGCGCCAGAGGCATTTGCGGCCCACAAACGCGCCGCTTTTGCGAGTGCAGAACTCGCGCTGGCAGCTTCTGGCACGGTCTCACTCGAACTCGCAGCAGCCCGCACGCCGATGGTGATCGCCTATCGGTTCAATTGGCTGACCTGGCAGATCATGAAGAGCATGGCGCTGATCGACACCGTCACCCTCGTGAACCTCGTTAGCGAGACGCGCGTGGTGCCGGAGTGCTTGGGTCCGAACTGCACATCAGGTCAGATCGCAACCCGGTTGGAGCAAGTTCTCCTTGCCCCGGATGCGCAAGAGGCCGCGATGGGTGTCACAATGGACCGGATCGGCTGGGGCGGAGACGCGCCGGGGCTGAGGGCCGCCCGTGCGGTCTTGGCGCGGTTGCCCGACGCCTAACGTCAACTCCTGATAAAAGCTGTTAGACCAAGAAAAAGGGAGCCGGTGAGGCTCCCTTTGTTATGTGGTTGCTGGGCTATTTGGTTACTGGCCTTTCCAGATCCAGCCGCCGCCAAAGATCCGGCTGCCCTCTGGATCGTAAAACACGCAGGCCTGTCCCGGCGAGATGCCTTCCTCGGCCTCGAACAAGACCACTTCGGCCTCGGTGTCTGAGATCGGCCGGATCACCGCATCACGCGGCGGGCGGGTGGAGCGGACCTTAACGCTCAGGTGCCATTCGGCGCGGCTGGTGAAGGGCTCGTCGCCCAACCAGTTGATTTCACGCACAGGAACGGTGCGGGTCGCCAGCATCTCTTTCGGGCCAACGATGACCTGTTTCTGATCCACGTCGAGTTTCACCACATAGAGCGGCTCGCTCAGCCCCCCGATGCCAAGTCCGCGCCGCTGGCCGATGGTGTAATGGATCACGCCGTTGTGCTCGCCAAGCACGCGGCCATCCGCATGGACGATTTGACCGGGCTCAGCCGCGCCGGGGCGCAGTTTTTCGATCACAGAGGCATAATCTCCATTCGGAACGAAGCAAATGTCCTGGCTGTCGGGCTTGTCGGCGACGGCGAGCCCGTATTGCGCTGCCATCTCGCGAGTCGCGTCCTTGGACGGCAAATGCCCGAGCGGGAATCGCAGGAAATTCAGCTGCTCCGGGGTGGTGGAGAACAGAAAATAGCTCTGATCCCGGTTCGAATCCTCGGCGCAATGCAGCTCGGGGCCGTTTGCGCCCTCTTTACGCTGTATGTAGTGACCGGTCGCCATGCAGTCCGCCTCAAGATCTTTGGCGGTCTCAAGCAGGTCTTTGAACTTCACACGTTCATTGCAGCGGATGCAGGGCACCGGGGTCGCGCCCGCCAGATAGCTGTCGGCAAACTCGTCGATCACCGCGTCCTTAAAGATGTTCTCATAGTCCAAAACATAGTGCGGAAAGCCACGCTCCTCCGCCACGCGACGGGCGTCGTGAATGTCGATACCCGCACAGCAGGCGCCCTTTTTTGCAAGGGCCGCGCCGTGGTCATAGAGCTGCAGCGTCACCCCAACCACGTCATATCCCTGATCGGCAAGATAGGCCGCAACAACGGAACTATCGACGCCACCGGACATGGCGACGACCACCCGGGTTTCGGAGGGCGGCTTGGCAAAACCAAGCGAATTCAACGGCACCTCGGTGTCCAAGGCCATAGGGATCTCCTCGCGGAATTGGGGGGATTAAGAAAGCATCGAAGAATATAAGAAAATGCAACATATTCTCAAGGGGCGCATTTCACTTAGCGTTAAGCCCTCCGCGCCACTTTAGCCCTTAGAACTCAAAAGACGCATCCTAGTAAGGGCATAGCGATGTTTTTAAAGAAAGTTGATGGCCCCCGTGCGGTCACTCTGCCGGATGGTACTGTCATGACTCGCGCGGATTTACCGCCGCAGACCACCAAAAGATGGGTGGCCTCTCGGAAGGCTGCCGTTGTGCGCGGGGTCCTATACGGATTGATTCCCCAAACAGAGGCACTACGTCTATATAATCTGAGTGAGGAAGAGTTCCGGAGTTGGGTCGCAGCGGTTGCTGATCACGGGGAAGACGCCCTGAAAACCACGAGATTGAAGGACTATCGTAATCCTTGAGGTAAAAACCGCCGGCTTAACTTGTACGATTCGTGAAAATTAACGAACATGGTAACGGGACATTAACCTTTTCAAAGCAAGGTTAACGCAACCTGAGGACAACAGAGTACAGGCGGAGACCCAATATGCGCATTCTTCTCGTCGAGGATGATCCCACGACAGCGAAAAGCATCGAGCTGATGCTGACTCATGCGAACCTGAACGTTTATACGACCGACCTTGGTGAAGAAGGTATCGATCTGGCGAAGCTTTATGACTACGACCTGATCCTTCTCGACCTTGGCCTGCCGGATATGAACGGCCACGAAGTTCTGCGTCAGCTGCGGATGTCGCGCATCGAGACGCCGATCCTGATCCTGTCTGGTGCTGATGACACCGAGAACAAGATCAAAGGCTTCGGCTTTGGTGCCGACGATTATCTGACCAAACCCTTCCACCGCGAAGAGTTGGTGGCGCGGATCCATGCGATCATCCGCCGTTCGAAGGGCCATTCCCAGTCGATCATCAAGACTGGCAAAATCTCGGTCAATCTGGATGCCAAGACCGTCGATGTGGAAGGCAAGTCCGTCCACCTGACCGGCAAGGAATACCAGATGCTGGAGCTGCTGTCCCTGCGTAAGGGCACCACGCTGACCAAAGAGATGTTCCTGAACCACCTCTATGGTGGCATGGATGAGCCGGAACTGAAGATCATCGACGTCTTCATCTGCAAGCTGCGCAAAAAGCTCAGCACTGCAACCGACGGCGACAACTATATCGAAACCGTTTGGGGCCGCGGCTATGTTCTGCGTGATCCGCAGGAGGACATGTCCACCGGCGGTCCGCGCATGGCCATTGGCGCATAAGCCAAGTCCCTGTCGCTGAACAGTTTTAAACCCCGTCGGGCTGAGCATCCCGGCGGGGTTTTTCCGTTGCTTGCAAGCCCACTGGACCTCTGTGCACCTGCGTTCTATCACCTAGGCAAGGACAATCCCTAGAAGGTGGAGCGCGGATGACAGAGCAGGATCCCCGGTCGTTGACCGAAGCCGAGGCGCGGATCGAGTTTCAAGATCTGGACGCAAAGATTGCGGCTGCTGATATCGCCTATCACCAAAATGACGCGCCAGATCTGTCTGACGCCGATTACGATCGACTAAAGCGACGCTATCTGGCCTTGCTGGAGGCGTTTCCGGTTCTGGCGGATCTCGGAGAGCGTGTTGACACAGTTGGGGCGCCTGCGGCTTCGGGCTTTGGCAAGATCACCCATGCTGTCCGGATGATGTCGCTTGGCAATGCCTTTGAAGATCAAGACGTTGAGGATTTTGCCTCCGGGCTGCGTCGATATCTGGGGCTGGGGGCGGACACACCTCTCGCCTTTACGGCTGAGCCGAAGATCGATGGTTTGTCGCTCTCCCTGCGCTATGAGAATGGAAAATTGGTGCAAGCGGCCACCCGTGGGGATGGCGCAGTTGGCGAGAATGTCACCGAGAACGCGCGCACGATTGCAGACATCCCGCATGAGATCACCGGTGCGCCAGAGGTGCTCGAGGTCCGTGGCGAAGTCTACATGAGCCACGCGGATTTTGAGGCGCTGAACGCCCGACATGCCGAAACCGGTGGCAAGATCTTTGCCAACCCACGAAATGCCGCAGCGGGATCATTGCGTCAACTCGACGCCGAGATCACGCGCGCCCGGCCATTGCGCTTTTTTGCTTATAGCTGGGGCGATCTGTCCGAACCTCTTGCAGAGACGCAAATTGACGTCATTCGAAAGTTCGAGGCCTTTGGTTTCCAGACCAATTCGCTTACGCGGGTTTGCGACACCATCGAAGAGCTTCTGGCGCATTACCACGCCATCGAGGAGCAGCGCGCGGACCTCGGATATGACATCGACGGTGTGGTCTATAAGGTCAACGATCTGAGCCTGCAGGAACGGTTGGGGTTCCGCTCAACCACGCCGCGTTGGGCGATCGCGCATAAATTTCCCGCTGAACTGGCCTGGACCCATTTGGAAGGGATCGACATTCAAGTGGGGCGCACCGGCGCGCTCAGCCCCGTTGCCCGGCTACATCCGGTCACTGTCGGCGGTGTTGTGGTATCGAACGCGACCTTGCACAACGAGGATTACATCGCCGGGCTCGACTCCAAAGGGGAGACCATTCGCGGCGGCAAAGACATTCGGATCGGCGATTGGGTCCAGATTTACCGTGCGGGCGATGTGATCCCGAAGGTGGCAGATGTCGACCTCGCGCGTCGTCCTGAGGGTGCTTTGCCCTATGTCTTCCCCACCGAATGTCCGCGTTGCGGCAGTCCGGCGGTGCGTGAAGAAGGCGATGCGGTGCGACGCTGTAGCGGTGGTTTGATTTGCCCCGCGCAGGCGGTCGAAAAGCTGCGGCATTTCGTGTCTCGCGCGGCTTTCGATATCGAAGGTCTGGGGGCCAAACAGGTCGAACAGTTTCACAGCGATGGCTGGGTGAAGGAACCCTCAGATATCTTTGAATTAAAATACAGATTTGGCAGTGGGTTGCAGCAACTTAAAAACCGTGAGGGCTGGGGGGACAAGTCGGCCTCGGCCCTATTTCAAGCCATTGATGACAAGCGCCGTATTGAGTTGGCCCGACTGATTTTTGGTCTCGGTATCCGCCATGTGGGCGAGGTCGCAGCCAAGGATCTCGCGCTACATTTCCTGAGCTGGTCGGCCTTGGCCCAGGCCGCGGATATGGCACGTCCCGCGGCCTTGGCCCATCGGTCGGCCGACGAGGCGGAACTGGCAGAGCGGCAGGCTGCGCAGGCGGAGGACCGGCGGTCGCGCATTTCAGAGGCACGCTCGGCAGCCATTGCCGCCTGCGCGGTTCCGCAAGACGCTCAAGCGGCCTGGGACGATTTGATCAGCGTGGACGGGCTCGGCCCGACCGTGGCGCTGTCCTTGTCGGATGCCTTTGCCAATCCGGACGAACGTGCGGCGTTCGACAGGTTGGTTGCGCATCTTGATGTGATCGCGCCGGATGCGCCCTCCGACGACAGTCCAGTGGCTGGCAAAACGGTCGTTTTCACCGGCACATTGGAAAAGATGACACGCGCAGAGGCCAAAGCCCGCGCCGAAGCGCTTGGCGCAAAGGTCGCAGGATCGGTGTCTAAGAAGACCGACATTCTGATCGCAGGCCCAGGTGCAGGATCCAAGGCAACCAAGGCCGCGGAACTTGGAATTCTGACGATGGATGAAGACCAATGGCTCGATCTCATCTCTCAGGCGTGACGTTGGAATGAGTGGTCGTCCAGAACAACTGTTCCCATTGTTTGCGGAACTTGAGACTTTGCAAGGGGTCGGCCCGAAAACGGCTGAACACTTTGCGCAAATTCAGGTGACTGCGCCGCGGGATCTGTTGTTTTCCCTGCCATACAGCGTCGTGGATCGGCGTCGGCGCGATACGATCAGAGGTTTGGAGCTTCCTGCGACCGCTACAGTGGAGGTCACCATTGGGCGCCATCGACCTGCGCGCAACAAGGGGGGCGCCTACCGCATTGATGTTACGGACAGCGAGACGGAGTTTCAGCTGGTCTTCTTCCATGGGCGTAGTCGGTATTTAAGTGCCCAACTGCCCGAAGGGGCGCGTCGTGTGGTCTCTGGCAAGATCGAATTGTTCGATGGCATGGCGCAGATGGTTCACCCGGATCATATGGTTGCTCTGGAGGAGGCGGATGAGATCCCGGAGTTTGAGCCCGTGTATCGGCTCACCCATGGGATCACTCAGAAGACCATGTATAAGGTGGTCCAAAGCGCGCTGTCTCGTGTGCCGGATCTGGCGGAATGGATGGATCCATCGCTCAAGAAAAAGCGGTCCTGGCCAGATTGGCATCTCGCGGTTGAGGCCGCGCATGCCCCTGCAAGCCTTGATGATCTACAGCCCGAAGCACCAGCGCGTGCGCGCCTGGCCTATGATGAGTTGTTCGCTCATCAACTGACCCTCGCCATCGCTCGCTCCGTTGAACGAGAGCAGCCGGGGCGTAGCTCCACCGGGACTGGAAAACTGCAAAGCAAAGTCCTCTCTGCCTTGCCCTATCGCCCTACAAATGCACAGGGGCGAGCGATTGATGAGATCTCTGCCGACATGGCTTCGCCGCATCGGATGAACCGTCTGCTGCAGGGGGATGTAGGCGCGGGCAAGACATTGGTGGCGTTTATGGCGCTCTTGGTGGCGGTCGAGGCCGGCGGGCAGGGCGTGATGATGGCGCCGACGGAAATCCTTGCTCGGCAGCACCTTGAGGGCTTGCAGCCGCTGGCCGCGGACGCGGGTGTGGTGCTTGAACTGTTGACGGGACGTGACAAAGGCAAGGAGCGCAAGGCCAAGCTGGACGCGCTCGCGCGTGGCGACATTCATATCTTGGTCGGCACCCATGCGGTGTTTCAGCAGGATGTGCAGTTTCACGAGTTGCGTCTGGTGATCGTCGACGAGCAGCATCGATTTGGGGTGCGACAGCGGATGGAATTGGCCGAAAAAGGCCAACGCGCCGATGTCTTGGTGATGACCGCCACGCCCATTCCGCGCTCGCTCGCGCTGACGCAATACGGCGATATGGAAGTGTCGATCCTCGACGAGAAGCCGCCGGGACGAAAGCCGATCAAGACGGCGATCATCAGTACCGAGCGGATGTCCGAAGTTGTCGACCACCTCAGGCGCGCGATTGCGGAGGGGCGCCAATGTTATTGGGTCTGTCCGCTGGTCGAAGAATCTGAAGTCATGGATCTGACTGCCGCCGAAGACCGGTTCAAGCACCTGCGCGCCGTTCTGGGGGAGGAGGTTGTTGGACTTGTTCATGGCCAAATGCCGCCGACCGAGAAAGATGCCGCGATGGCGGCCTTTCAGACTGGGGAAACTCGGGTTCTGGTCGCAACAACGGTGATCGAAGTGGGGGTGAACGTGCCCAATGCCTCGATCATGGTGATTGAGAGGGCCGAGATCTTTGGACTGGCCCAGTTGCACCAGCTGCGCGGGCGTGTTGGCCGCGGCACGGCGGACTCCACCTGCCTATTGATGTACCAGCCGCCCCTGTCCGAAGGCGGGCGCAAGCGGCTGGAGGTTTTGCGAGAAAGCGAGGATGGTTTCCGGATCGCGGAAACTGATTTGCAAATGCGCGGCGCGGGAGACGTTATCGGAACGGCACAATCTGGGGTGCCACGGTTCAAGATCGCGGATCTGGAGCGGCAGGCGGATCTGATGGCTGTGGCGCAAAGCGATGCGCGGGCCTTGATGACGTCGGATCCTGATCTGTCGTCAGACCGGGGTAGGGCCGCACGTGTTCTCCTTTGGTTGCTTAAGCAGGATGAGGCTATCCGATTGATATCAGTGGGATAATTTCCACAACCTACTCGGCGTTCTATTTTGTTCGCAAATGTTCTCAAAAAGTTCTTTACACGACTCACGTGAAATGAGAACAAAGGAGCAACAAGCGCGTCATGAACGCAAAACAGAGGTCGAGGAGGTTTCCAGATGGTCACGCAATTCAAATCCGTACTGCGCAATTCCCAGTCCAACCTGTTGCAGGATGCCATTGGTGTGGCGTCGCTGGTGGTGATGTTGGTGGTCGGATTGCACCTTCCTGGCCTTGTTTGAATGATGCTCTGGCAGGCTTTTCGGCCTGTCAGTATTGGGCTCTTGCCCAGCTTTACGAATTTCGCCTGTTTTTTCTGTGCTTTTATGCCGGGGCGCACCCGCCTCTTGTTCCAAATGGACCGATTGCCTGTTCGGTCCGCACCTTGGCCCATGGCCAGTGGTGCAGGTGCGTTCCCGGGTCCCGCATAAGAGTGCTTTGACTTACCGCCGCCATCTGCCCGGATGTGCGGCGGTTTTTTCTTTCCGTTGAAACAGCTCTTTAGCTGATTTTGTAGGCGAGGCGCAGGCCACCCCAATGACGGGTTTTCACAGTGATCGGCGCCGAGAGGTCCTTCATCATCACGAAGTTTCCGCCCCCCATGTCGCGACGGTAGACCTGCAGCAAGAAAGGCTGCGTATTACGTCCCGCTTTTAATCCCACGCGATCATCAAAAATTCTTCGGTTGCGGCAGTTTGCGGTGTTCCAGACTGGATCACCGGATTGAGGCTGCGAGAATTTCTTGTTGTGTGTTGGCAGGTAGCCATTCACATCCACAGCGGCGCAGAACACAACGCGGGAGTCCAGTTCTAGGGCCTCTTCGATGATCGGTGGCAGGAGTTTGTCCGTCAGCGGCGTAAACGGCGCCATCAGCTGTTCTGGATCGGTCCCTTCAATCGGGCGATAGCTGCGCTCAAACAGCGCCTGCATGGAGATTTCGCCCCGCTCCAACGCTGCGTCAAACAGGCCGCTGATGGTGGCTGCTTTCTCTTGAACGTATTCGATGAATTTCCCGTCAGAGGATTGCCCGCCCAGCATGACCGACCCTTGCACCAGTTGCTCGGAGGAGGTGATCAGCTTCTCGATCCGCATATGGGCCGCGTGAATACCCTCGCTGGTGGCGGCAGCGGAGGCGCCGATGCTGGACAGACGGGGCAGGAACCCTTCGATGGCGGTGCGCACCGCACCGGATTCTTCGCCGATGTGATCGGCCTGTTCGGAAACATGCTGAACGTTGCCCTCAATCGTGGAAAGCGACTGATCGGTCTCTTCCGCGCGGCTCAGGACCTGTACGGCAGAGGCGGAAATCTCACCAGACTCGGAATGCAGGGCCTGGATCCACTCGGTCAGCGCCTTGATGTTGAGGCTGATATCCTCCGCCGCCTTTTGGGTGCGCAAGGCAAGGTCGTTGATCGCCTCTGCCACCACGGCAAAGCCACGGCCAGCATCGCCCGCGCGGGCCGCTTCGATCTTGGCGTTGATCGCGAGGATGTTGACCTGCGAGGCGATGGAGCTGATCTTTTCGTTGTCAGACCGCATGGCCTGTACGGAGGTAATCACGCTTTCGGTGCGCCCGTTCAGGGCGGATACCCAACTGGCCATCTCTTGCGTGTGTTGTCCACTGTCGCGCACAAAACCAACGGAAATCTGCACCGAGTCCAAAGCCTCATGCGCGGAACGGGCCACTTCCTCGATCGACGAGGACATGCGGGCATTTGCGTCCTGCACATGGGAGGCGCTGGATTGCAGCGCGGTCAATTCTTCGCGCTGATGCTGAGCTTTTTCTTCGATCGTGTCGAGGAACCCTGCGATATCAACAACTTCAAAGCCGAGGCTCGAAGATATTTTCGCCAAGTCGCTCAGTCCAGAGGTTGCGGACCCTCCGGTGAAATCTTGCTTTTGATGCATTACTTGATCACTTTGGCACTGGTACAGATGCCTAGTGCTAGCATGCAGACCCTTCCAATATGGTTAAGCGCAGTTAGCCTTCTTTGCCGCTTGCATGGCCTCAAGGCTCGCTTCTAGCGCCAGCATGATCGACGCGTGGCGGTTTTTGAACTCGCGGGCGGGGATCAGGACCTCTAGCCCGTCAAAGGGCGCATCCGGGATCGGGCCGTTTTCTGTCAGCATCGCCTTGAGCTGGTTGCGGGCGGTTTCAATCTCGGCCTCATCGCGGCCCAGAATGGCTTGACCCACAACCGCAGCAGCGGCTTGGCCTAAGGCGCAGGCCTTCACGTCCTGCGCGAAATCTGCCACGCGGCCATCCTCAAGCGACAGATCAACGGTCACCGTCGAGCCGCAAAGAGGCGAGCGACGTTTAACCGAGGCATCCGGCGCATCCAAACGGCCCTGATGCGGAATGTCGGCCGCCAGCGCGAGGATCTTGGTGGAATAGAGCTTGATCAGATCGGTTTCGCCGGACATGAAATCTTCCCGAGTGAGTTGCGGGGCTTTCCCCGACGCCGTGTTCCCCATACATAGGGGCGCACCCCCGAGATGCAAAAGGTTTTTGACATGCAAAATCCGGTGACCTTCGCGCCCGAGACGCTGAAATATAACGAAGCGGGCCTGATCCCCTGCATCGCTCAGGATCATGAGAGCGGTGAAATCCTGATGATGGCCTGGATGAATGCGGAAAGCGTAGGCAAAACGCTGGAGACCGGGCGGGTGACCTATTGGTCGCGCTCGCGGCAGTCGTTTTGGATCAAGGGGGAAAGCTCCGGCCATGTGCAGTCGCTGGTGGAGCTGCGGGTGGATTGTGACCGGGACGCGCTGCTGGCGCTGGTTCGTCAGGAAGGCCCGGCCTGTCACACCAATCGGCGAAGTTGCTTCTATACCGCCATCCGCGACGGGGAAGAAGTTGAGATCATGGAGCCAATGTCCTGATATTCCGCAAGGAATACCCTAGCCCGACCATGCGACGAATGTCGGTTGGGCTGGCACCATCCTCGCGATATCTGGCAATTGCACGGGCGTCATCGCGTTTTGCCAGACGCTTGCCTGCTTCATCGCGGATCAGCCGATGATGGTGATATTGCGGTGTGGGCAGGTCCAAAAGACTCTGCAACACAACGTGGATTTGCGTCGAGGAGAACAGATCGGCGCCGCGCACCACATGTGTGATCCCTTGGTCTGCATCGTCAACCACGACGGACAGATGGTACGAGCTGCCCATGTTACGGCGCACGAGGATGATATCTCCGACCGCGGTCAAAAGCGCGTCTGGTTCAAGTGAGATCTCACCGCCAAGCTCTTCGGATGTTTCTATAAAAGACAGGTTGGGCAGTCGCTTCAACGCCGCCGCCATATCCAGACGAATGACGTCCTGATCGGATGCGTTGCTCATTTCGCGAGTGCGGCAGGTCCCCGGATAAATGCGCCCGTCGGGGCCGAATTGAGGAACGCCTTCTTGCGGGGCGCCGGCTGCAGCCTCGATATCTGCGCGGTTGCAGCGGCAAGGATAGGTCAGCCCCATCGCGCTGAGTTGAGCCAGCGCGGCCGCATATCGCGGCAGGCAGTCGGACTGTCGCAGAACGGGCTCGGGCCAGTTTAGGCCAAGCCAGTGCAGGTCGTCATAAATCTGCTCCTCCCAAGCAGGGCGCGCGCGAGATTGGTCGATGTCCTCGATCCGGAGGAAAAATTGCCCGCTATGTTTTGCTGCCAAATCAGAGGCGAGCAATGCCGAATAGGCATGACCAAGATGGAGCGGCCCCGTCGGGGACGGCGCGAAACGAGTTGTGAAAGTCACGCTTTTTCAATCACGTATACGGAAGCTTTGAGGTCGAGGCCGGGCAGGTGGTCGCCATATTCGGAAAACAACAACCGCGCCGCCCCACAGTCGAGCCATTCATTCATCGCGCCCATATAGGCGGGATCGGCAAGCGCATGATCATTTAGCGAAAAGGCCAGTTTGTCGCTGCGCTTGAGGCAATGCATCAAGGTTCCAAAGGCACTGGGCGGGGCAGCTCCGGTGCCCAGCACGCCACAGGCGACGATCGCGCGGTATTGACTGGGTTTGAACGGTTGTTTTGCCTTGGGGTCGATCTGTTCCAGATGGCGATGCGCGCCTTTGGTCAGGGCGACACCGAGCATCTCGGCCGAAGGATCAACACCATCAACGATCTCATACCCCACACGCCGCAGCGCAATACCGGCTAGCCCTGTGCCGCAGCCGAAATCGAGCACTGGCGTGCTGACATCAGGCAAGATCGACCAGAGGGCATCGGCAATGCGACCGGGCGTGGCGTAGTTATTTTCCGCGATCTCCGCGTCATAACTCGCCGCCCAGCGATTGTAGTGGTCGAGGGTGTCCTCGACCGACTCAAGCCCGTAAGATTTTTCGAGAAACTTTTCCGTCATGCGTTCAGTGTAACGCTTGCGTAAGGAAACCGTCTATCAAAAGTTCTGCAGCCACTCCGTCCAGGCGGCTTTGGCGCGATCAGTATAGGCCTTGTAGCGATCCTTGCGCCCACGACGGCCTCCCTTCATTCCGTCGAGCGGACGGAACAGGCCGAAGTTCACATTCATCGGCTGAAAGGTCTTCGCTTCCGCCCCGCCGGTGATGTGATGGATCAAGGCGCCCATGGCGCTGTCCTGCGGCACCTGCGGCAGGGAGCGGCCTAGGATCTCAGCCGCGGCGAGGCGCCCGGCAAGCAGGCCCATGGCTGCGCTCTCCACATAGCCCTCAACCCCGGTCACCTGACCTGCAAAGCGGATATTCGGTTTGGATTTCAAACGCATCTCGTGGTCGAGCAGGGTCGGCGAGTTGAGGAATGTATTGCGGTGAATGCCACCCAAGCGGGCAAAGCTCGCGTTCTCCAGACCAGGAATCATCCGGAAAACATCGGTTTGCGCGCCGTATTTCATCTTAGTCTGAAAGCCGACGATGTTGAAAAGCGTTCCCAGCGCATTGTCGCGGCGCAGCTGAACCACCGCGTGTGCCTTCACATCCGGCTGATGCGGGTTGGTCAGGCCAACGGGCTTCATCGGACCATGGCGCAGGGTCTCGCGCCCGCGTTCCGCCATCACCTCAATCGGCAGGCAGCCGTCGAAATAGCCGGCGGTCTCGCCTTCGTGGAACTCGGTCTTATCGGCGGCGAGCAGCGCGTCGATGAAGGCCTCGTATTGATCCTTGTCCATCGGGCAGTTGAGGTAGGCGGTGCGCTCTTCCTCGGTCTCGCCTTTGTCATAGCGCGACTGCATCCAGGCTTGGGACATGTCGATGCTTTCGGCATAGACGATGGGCGCGATGGCGTCGAAAAAGGCCAGACGCTCGGCGCCGGTTTCCTGCTGGATGGCTTCGCCCAAAGCGGGCGAGGTCAGCGGGCCGGTGGCAAAGATCCAATGCCCGTCCGAAGGCAGTTCGGTGATTTCCTCATAGGAAACGCGCACATTCGGCAGCGCTTTCAGCTTGGCCGTGACGGTTTCGGCAAAGGGATCGCGGTCCACGGCCAGTGCGCCACCGGCGGGCAGGCGATGCTCATCCGCGGTGGTCATGATAATGCCGTCCGCTGCGCGCATTTCCCAATGCAGCAGGCCAACTGCGTTTTGCTCGTCATCGTCGGACCTAAAGGAGTTGGAACAGACCATCTCCGCCAGATTGCCAGTCTGATGGGCAAAGGTTTCCACCTTGGGTCGCATCTCGTGGATCACCACATTGACGCCCATTTTGGCCGCCTGCCAGGCAGCCTCGGATCCGGCCATTCCGCCGCCAACGATATGAAGCTCTTGTGTCATGAGGAGCCACATAGGGCAGGTGTGCAGCTTGCGCAATATGGCAAGGCGGGCAGGGGCATCTGGGGGAATAAATTAGGGCCGCTGCTTCGTGAACGTCTAGCCCGGGTGAGAGATCCGGTAGGAGGGACGGTTCTGCGAAGCGGCGGCCCGAATTTCGGCAAGCGCGTTGGCTTGCCCAACTCTTGCCATGTTCTTGCCTCTTTTAGAAGCCTCAATATGGAAACAATAAACCGCCATTGGTAAACAAAGCCTGAATTTTCCGAAAATTTTAGGAAAATACGTATTTTCCCTCTGATGCTGCGCTGTGCCGTAGCGTTCCCTGCTCAAGTCCTTGAGAAGTCAGCGCTCTCATGCAGAGTAGGGCGGCAGCAAGGGAGGCGTGACATGGAGTTAGTGTTCAACAAGACGGAGTTGATGGGCTACCTCGACGAGGTCTTCCCGCAAGTGCGCGATGATTTCACTGTTGAAGATCTGAGCCTTGGTTCCGTGACAATGCGTCTGAATGTGGCTGAGCGGCACCTGCGCCCCGGTGGTACAGTGTCCGGTCCCTCCATGTTTGCGCTCGCGGATGTCGCTGTCTATGCGCTGGTTTTGGCCCATTTGGGGGCGGAGGCGCTGGCGGTGACCACCAATGCCTCGTTTGATTTTATGCGCAAACCAGAAAGTGGCCGTGATCTGTTGGGACAAGCGCGCCTCTTGAAGTTGGGGCGCAGTCTAGCAGTCGGCGATGTGCTGTTGTTTTCCGAGGGAAAGCCGGAACCGGTTGCGCGGTCCACAATGACCTATTCCATTCCACCCAAACGGGGCTGACGCCTCGCATTGTATCAATACATGATGCGATATGTGGCTGAGGTACAAAAAAGGCCGGGGACGTCCCCGGCCTGCCAGTTGGTTCTGGATCCCTGATCGCCTCGGGGGAGGATCAGGGTCTCCAGAACGGAAGAGTTCCTTCGCGCATGGCCTCTTCGCGGTGCAGGCCAATGTCGCGTAACTGTTGCTGTGTTAGGCGTGTCAGCTGGCGACGGGTGCGTTTTCGGACAGACCACTTGGTTGCCAGAACCGCAAAACCAATCGCTGCTTCCGCAATCATCGGCAGGGCCGGGCGGCTGGTCAGATAGGCGAGGTGCGTCGAGTGTTCTGTAACATGTGTCATGGTCTGTCTCACATTTTGTATTGATGCAATCTGAATGTACTGGCATGTATTGAGTACAAAGCGCTGCGCTGAATGTCTAAGCGAGGATTGTTATGGGTACAATTTGGCCTTCCACTTTGACCGGATCGCTCGCGACACGGCCGGGTCCAAAGTACAAACGAGTCGCTGATACGATACGCTTGGCGGTCGAGAATGGTACATTGCAGGTGGGGGCAAAATTACCACCAGTGCGCGAGCTGGCCTATCAGCTGAGTATCACCCCAGGCACCGTGGCGCGGGCTTACACGATCCTCACAGATGAGGGGATCTTGCAGGCCGAAGTCGGGCGGGGAACCTTCGTCGCTGAGCGTGAAACCGCGGTGATGGACGATGTATGGTCGCGTCAGCTGCACTTGCTGGAGCGCGCCAACCCAAACCATGTGAGCCTGTTTAGCCCGCGTCTGGTCGATGTGGGGCAGGTGAAATTGATCCGGGAAGCCCTTAGAAAAGCAGCAGATTGTGATCGATTGGCTTTGCTGAACTATCCGACCCGTGACGCCTATTTGCCGGTGCGCAAGGCAGTGGTCGATTGGCTCTCGGACACGCCTTTGGGACCTCTCGCGGAAAGCGATATTGTTCTGACTCATGGCGGGCAAAACGCGGTGATGACCGTCCTGCAGGCCATTATGAAGGACAGCAACCCCACCATTCTGGTCGAGGATCTGTCTTATGCAGGGTTTCGCCGCGCGGCCGAAGTGCTGCGCGCAAAGGTTGTGGGGGTCGCCATTGACGAGCATGGCGTCGTGCCCGAAGCACTCGAAGCGGCCATCAAAAAATCCGGTGCGAGCCTTCTTTGTACCAGCCCGGAAGTGCACAATCCGACGGGAACCTTCACGCCGCTTGAACGGCGCAAAGCGATTCTCGCGGTGTTGCGGCGTCATGGGGTACAAGTGGTCGAAGACGACTGTTACCGCATGGGAGAGGCCAAAGCCCCGACCTATCGTGCGCTTGCGCCGGATCTGTCTTGGCATGTGACGTCGATCTCTAAATCCCTTACGCCGTCTTTGCGGGTCGGTTTTGCGATTGCCCCGGTTGGCAAGTCCGCTGAACTGCGTCGCGTGGCGGAATATGGGTATTTTGGGCTTGCGCAGCCCTTGGCCGAGGTCACCCGCATTTTGCTCTCAGATCCACGCAGCAAGGATCTGGTGAAGAATGTGCGCGAGGAAATGGCGGAATATGTGCGCGTGGCTGTCAATGCCCTTGGCGCGTTTGAGCTGACATGGGACGATCAGGTGCCCTTCCTGTGGTTGCGACTGCCATCTGGCTGGCGCGCCGGGGCGTTTACCCGCGCGGCCGAGGGGCAGGGCGTTCAACTGAGGTCCGCAGATGAGTTTGCCCTGCGAGATGGCCGTGCCCCCAATGCGGTGCGCATAGCCATCAATGGCCATGTGACCTTGGCCCGGTTTGAGCAAGCAATGCTGACGTTGCGCATGCTTTTGGACAATCCACCGGAGCAAATCAGCGTTTAAGGCACAATATTTGTGGGGTATTATTGTACCTATTTTGTAAGTAACTGAAAACGCTTGTTTTAATCGTTGTTGTCTGTGTTGACTGTTGTGTGACAGCGCCGTAAACCCCGTCCATCGAATTCAGATGGAGTCGCTTGCGGCGCTATCGTCACGACAAACAGGATTGACCTGACATGAAAACCTTCTCTGCTACTCCGGCAGACATCGAGAAGAAGTGGATCATCATCGACGCCGAGGGCGTGGTGCTGGGCCGTCTTGCCTCGATCGTTGCCAACCGCCTGCGCGGCAAGCATAAACCGACCTTCACCCCGCACATGGATATGGGCGACAACGTGATCGTCATCAACGCGGACAAAGTCCAGATCACCGGTAAGAAGCGCGAAGAGAACTTCTACTGGCACACTGGTCACCCGGGCGGCATCAAATCCCGCACCAAACAGCAGATCCTCGACGGTGCACACCCCGAGCGCGTGGTCTACCAGGCCGTAAAACGCATGCTGCCGGGCAACCGTCTTGCACGTCAGCAGATGACCAACCTGCGCATCTATGCAAGTGCCGAGCACCCGCATGAAGCCCAGAGCCCCGAAGTTCTGGATGTGAAATCCATGAACAAAAAGAACACCCGGAGCTAATACCGATGGCTGATCAGATCACTACTCTCGAAGAGCTGGGCGCTGTCGCAGGCGTCGAAACCGCAGCCGAAGAACTGGCCCCCCGTGAGCCCGTTCGTGACGAGCTGGGCCGCTCCTACGCCACCGGCAAGCGTAAAGACGCTGTCGCGCGCGTTTGGATCAAGCCGGGTTCCGGCAAGGTCTCCGTCAACGGCAAAGAGCTGAACAAATACTTCGCACGTCCGGTGCTGCAGATGATCCTGCGCCAGCCGTTCCAGGTTGCCGGTGTTGAAGACCAGTTCGACGTTTACGCTACCGTCAAAGGCGGTGGCCTCTCCGGTCAAGCCGGCGCGGTCAAGCACGGCATCTCCAAAGCGCTGCAGCTGTACGATCCGTCCCTGCGTGGCGCTCTGAAAGCCGCTGGCTTCCTGACCCGCGACAGCCGCGTTGTTGAGCGTAAGAAGTTCGGCCGCCGCAAAGCACGTCGTTCCTTCCAGTTCTCCAAGCGTTAATTCGCTTCTACGAACAAACGAAAGGCCGCCTTTTGGGCGGCCTTTTTGCTTTTGGTGCCCCTGTGCGAGGGGAGGGATTGTGACCGGTAGTGGTTCATCCCCTTGCGTCAGGACAGGCCTTCTTCCTTTAGGGCTTGTTGGACGGCAGGGCGGGACATCATGCGCGCGAACCAATTTTGTAGGTTTTCCGGCACGTCCACACCCGCGATCGGCGCGGCCCGGATCACCCAAAACAAGTAGCAATCCGCAATCGTAATCTCTTCGCCAATCAAGAAGGGCTTGTTGTTCATCTGCTTGGACAGAAGCGCGAGCGCCTTGATCACCTTCTCTTTGCCCTGTGCCGTCTCCGCTTCGGGACGTTTTCTGAAAAACGGCGCATAAGCCCCGTGAACCTCGGAGCTCATATAGGCGAGGGCTTCGAAGATCTTCCATTTGAGCAGATCGTCCTGCGGCAGAAGGGTCCCGCTTTGCGCCGCAATATAGGCGAGAATGACCGGATTTTCGGTCAAAACGGTGCCGTCATCCAGTTCCAGCGCGGGAATATAGCCTTTCGGGTTGATGAGCAGAAAATCGCGCCCGTCCTCAGTGGTTTTCGTGGCGTCGATGCTGAGAAGAGTGCAGGGCAAGCCAGCCTCGATCAAAGCGATGTGATCAGCAAGGCTACAGGCGCCGGGATAGTAGTAGAGCTTCATGGTAGTCTCCGAGATGGACCCGGTACGAAATCTAAACTCCGCACCAGGTCAGGATTGTTGACTACCTAGGCCTAGTGAAGCAGAAATGAGCCGTCAAAAGCATAAATTTGGGAGTAGGTCCTATGGATGTGACCCCGGAGCCCCTCACCAACAATTGCCGGGCGGTTCGAGAAATCCTCAGTCGCGTCGGGGATAAATGGTCGATCCAAGTGGTGGTGTCATTGCGGGCCGGACCGCAGAGGTTCAATGCGCTGAAAAGAGCGGTAGAGGGCATTTCGCAGCAGATGTTGGCGAGAACGCTGAAGGCACTGGAGCGGGAGGGGTTGATCGAACGCACGGTGCTTCCTGAAACGCCTCCTCGGGTGGAATACGCGCTGACGCGGCTTGGGCATTCGCTGTCTCAGGCGGTGCGGATACTGGCGCTTTGGGCTGAGGACCATGCGGAGGAGATCGCCGAGAACCGAGCGAAATATGATGCGGGTGAATGAGGACTGACGCGGTGGCCTAGCGGGCCAAACGGATTGCGGCGTGCTCCGGTCGTCGCTCTTAGCTGTCCGGCGCGATCAGGCCGAGGCCGCGCAGATAGACACCGATCCCGCTCTCCAGCAGATCTTCGGGCGCATAGGGCGAGGAGGTGCCGGGTGCGTTTCGGGCGTAGAGCTCAACCACGCCATGGCTCATTGCCATGATATGGGCGGAAAACATCGAGGCCGGTGGGCGTTTTTCAACCGGAATGTGTTTGCTCAGCTCGGCCGCTGCACGCTCCAGCACGCCACGGGCACGACCGGCGGCATCGGCCAGTTCCGGCGAGCGATTGGCGGAAATTCCGCTTTCAAACATCGCGATATAATGGCCCGGATGCTTACGCGCAAAGGCCAGATAGGCGCGGCCTGTGGCCTCAAAGGCCGCCAATGCGGAGGGCTGATATTTGTCATAGGCGTGCTGCATCAGATCCGCGAACATCAAAAAGCCTTGGCGCGCGGCCTCCGCGATCAGGTCTTCTCGGCCTTCGAAATGGCGGTAGACGGCGGCCGGAGTCACGCCAGCCTGCTTTGCGGCTTCCGATAGGGTGAACCCGGTCGGGCCCTTAACCTCGATTAGGCGGAGGGCGGCCTCGACGAGGGCCTGGCGCAGGTTGCCGTGATGATAGCCGCGTTTAGGCATCCCAGATGTCCGGGCCTCCGCAGATGGAAGTGTCAGGCTTTCCAAGAGCTTCCAGGTCTTTGTTCTCGTACTCCATAGAGAGGAGAACGTGGCGGATCGCCTCCAATCGTGCGCGTTTTTTGTCGTCGGAGCGCACCACGGTCCAGGGCGCATGAGAGCTCTGCGCGCGGTAGAGGGTTTCGCGGATGGCGTGGGAATAGGCGTCCCAGCGCTTCAACCCCTCGACGTCGATCCAGCTCAGCTTCCACTGTTTCAATGGGTCGCTCTCCCGCGCAAGGAAGCGGCGCAGTTGCTCGGCCCGACCGACGTTGAGCCAGAGTTTCACCAGATGGATCCCCTCATCCACCAGCATCTTTTCAAAGTCGACGACCTGATCGAAGAAGTGCTCGCGTTGGGCATCGGTACAAAAATCAAAGACCTTCTCGACCACACCACGATTGTACCAGCTGCGGTCGAAGAACACGATCTCGCCACCCGCAGGCAGTTGGGTGATGTAACGTTGGAAGTACCATTGCGTCGCCTCGGTCTCTGTCGGTTTGGAGAGGGCGACAACGCGGGCGCCGCGCGGATTGAGGTTTTCACGGAACCTTTTGATTGTACCGCCTTTTCCCGCAGCGTCACGGCCTTCGAACACGATGGCGACGCGCTGACCAGAGGACTTGAGCGAGGCCTGCATTTTGACCAATTCGATCTGCAGCGCCTCATAATCCCGCGCGTAGGCTTTTTTCGAAATCTCTTCAGTGTAGGGATAGCTGGGGTTCAGGATGTCATCCTTGCCCGCGCCCTTGATCGCCTCGCGAATATCCTCTGGCGCCTCTTCAGCGAAAAACTGGCTGATCGCCCCGTCAAACGGCACTGTCATCTTAATGCGTCCTTCCTGCCTGCGCCTTCTAGGCTGTTACTGTCCAATGTTAAGCCGATTAACGCAAGTTCGCCCGTTGCGCGGCGCGGTCAATTGCAGCAACCACAGCGGCAGTGTGGGTTTGATGCGGCATGTGCCCTGCATTGTCCAGACGGGTAAGGTGAGCAGTCGAAGTATCCGCGACAAGTCGTTCCGCATGAATGGAAATTCCGACTGTGGTATCGGCCTCGCCATGCAGGATTTCGATGGGCATATCGAGGGTCTGATAGAGGGGTTCCATCTGTTCGACTTCGCCTAAGAGGTTCGCGCGTTGCCGGGCATTGGCGCGCAAGGAGGAGCGTCTGAGTGACATCACGAGGCCAAAGTGTTCAGCATATCCCTCGGGTACAGATTGCGGCGCAAAGACCTCTTCCAGCGAGGCCTCGACATAGGAGGCAGGCACAAGTGCCGTTAAGACGGGAACGAGCAGGGCGGAGCCGAGGCGCGAAGAGGTGATCTGGTAGAAGGCGGGCAAAGCTGCCTCCCACGGGTGAGAGACGCCTGAGACGGACACCACAGCCGCCGTGTGATCGGGAAACCCGGTGGCCCAAGCCAGAGCCACCGCGCCACCGTAGCTTTGCCCGAGGACAATCGGGCGGTTGGCCCCGAGTTGGGACGCTGCGGCTTGGATCAGGCGTGCTTGTGTCTGGATGCTCGTCCCGGCGCTCTCTGCCGCGTCAGAGTAGCCGAGGCCGGGCCGGTCAAAGATCAGAATGCGGTATTTGTCTTCCAGCGCCGGGGCGAGCCGAAAGGTCATGTCGCGGGTGCTGCCGTTGGAGCCGTGGATCAACACCAGATCCGGCGCGGTGCCCGCAGGTTGGCCGCGTTCCACCACATGGATTTGCTGACCGTCCACCTGCAACAGCCGTCCTTCGGGCGGGAAAGCCGTCTCGGCTTGGCTTTCGCGTGCGGCAATCCGCCACGAAAGCCCGCCAAAGCCAAGGGCGGCGATAAGAAGGGCCAAGGCGCTCATGCGCACGCCCTCAGGCCCGGAGGTCGGTGGATTCCAACCCGATTTTTTCCACGTCAAACGGCGTGGTCTCATAAATCTCCGAAATCCAGTTGCGATAGAGCAAATGGGCGTGGCTGCGCCAGCGGTTCAGCGGCTTTTGGCTTGGGTCGTCGTTCGGGTAGTAGTTCAATGGCACGTTGATTTCGGTGCCATTGGCCACGTCGCGGTCATATTCCTGCTTCAGCGTGTCGCTGTCATATTCAAAGTGGTTGAAGATATAGAGCGCGCGGTGGGCCGGGTCCTGCACCAGACAGGGGCCAACCTCGGGGCTGCCAAGAAGCGTGGTCAGACCGGGGGCTGCGTCAATCTCGGACTGGTGCATCTCGGTCCAGCGGGACACCGGGATCACAAAATCATCCGAGAATCCAAGCAGATAGGGCGAGGTCGGCTGCAGGTTCAAATGCCGGAAACAGCCAAAGGCCTTGTGATCCAGCATATGTTTCTTCACGCCGTGGAAGTAGTTGATCATCGCCATGCCCCCCCAGCAGACGCCAAAGGTGGAATGCACGTTGGTCTGGGTCCACTCAAACACCTCGCAGAGCTCGTCCCAATAGGTGACCTCCTCGAACGGCAGATGTTCGATCGGGGCGCCGGTGATGATCAGACCGTCGAATTTCTCGTCCTTCACCTCTTGGAAGGAGCGATAGAACTCCGCCATATGCTCGGCGGCGGTATTTTTGGTCTGATGCTCGGTCATCCGGATCAGCGAGAATTCGATCTGCAGGGGCGTTGCGCCAATGAGACGGGCGAATTGGTTCTCGGTCTGGATCTTCTTCGGCATCAGGTTCAGCAACCCGATTTTGATTGGCCGGATATCCTGACGGGCCGCCTGATCCGGCGACATGACCATAACGCCCTCGTTCGACAGAACGGAGTAGGCGGGCAGGTCTGCGGGGATCTTGATAGGCATGTCAGGTCCTTCTTGGATTGTGCCAGGGTGAGATAGCGTTTTGCTAGCAGGTCGGTGTAAATAAGTCCGTTACGCGCGGGCCTCAAGGGCGTAAGCGATCAACTCCTCGAAATCGGCATCTGATTTGACCGAAGCGATCTGGTCCGCGGTGACCGTCACGCCCCAATTGTCGGCCATCGCCTGATAGCGCGGCTGGCGATGGGCAAGCGCTTGGGCATAGGTCCAGCGCAGGAAAGCATGCGGGTTCACTTCGTCGTCTGAGATCTTGTTTTCGCTCAAATATTCCTGCCAGACCCGGCTCAGAAACTCCGGCTGATATGCCATGGGTTTTGGGGCGCGGTCAAAGCGGCGGATCAGCTCTTCGGTATGGGCCTCGGTGCCCTTGATCCAAACCAGAAGCGTGTGTTGCGACAGTTCCGACAAAAGGCGGTCGTTCGGGTCATTGGCATCGACCCATTCACAGATCGATCCACCAGAGTCGCAGATGAAATGCGGATAGCCATAGATCCGCTCGGACCGCTCGATGAAGTAGCGGGTGTCCAGAAGCGCATCGATCTCGGCGCGGCGGAACTGATCCTGCCGGGTGCGATATTCGGCAATCGGCAGGCCGCCCTTGGCGGGATCGCCGGGAACGCCAAGATAGGCGGTCACCGCAGAGAGGTTCTCGAAGGTGATGTTGGAGGAAATGTCGATGGAGTCGTTCAGCAAGAGCTCGCGCAGGAACGGCACTTTCATCGCCTCGGCCTTGGCGTTGTCGGCGATATATTCACCCATATAGCGCGTGCCGATGCGATAATCGGCGGAATAGTGGAACCACTGGCCAGAGCCGCGCAGCACGTTGCTGACATAGGTCTTGCCAAGGCCCGACATGCCAAAGAAGAGAACCCGTTTGGACGGCGCGGCGCGCCAGGCCTGTGCTGAGGAGTAAAGCATAAAATCGTGCCTTTTTCGCGGTCTGTCCCGCCTTGCTAGAGAGCCACGCCGCTTGCGTCAATTCCAACGGGCGGCAGAAAGTGCGGCTTGCGCGCCGCTTTTCAGCCAAGCGGAAATCTGATTGGCATAAAAAAGGCCCCGTCACATTGGACGGGGCCTTGTTCGAATTGGAACCGCGTGGCGGATCAGAAGTAGAAGCCGACCTTCACAGCAAAGCTGACCGCTTTGTTGTCGTTGAAGTCTGCAACCGCTGTGCCACCCGGCGCTGCGACGGCATCGCCCAGCATGGTGTAGCGCACGCCTGCGGCCACTTTCATCTTCTCGGTCTGATACTGAACGCCCAGTCGGATCGCCTGCAGCCCGTGATAGGGTGCGAGCGGGGAAACCAGATTGTCGCCATCGACGTCTTCGTAGACATAGGCCAGCGAGCCGGACCAGTTCTCGTTGAACTTGCGGCCCACACCGATGGTGTAGGAGATCGAGTCGTCAAGGTCGATCAGGTCACGACCGCCAATCGCGGCCAGAACATTCAGATCGGTCTTGCTGTGCTCAACCCATCGAATGCCACCGAACAGCAGGGTGTCCTGTGCGATACCAGTCTGGAAATCGAGGTTTACCGACTGCGGTGTCTTGGTTTCGGTGGTGGTGTTCAAGGTCGCACCACCAAGTGCCGCGGGCATGCTCTCGGTCAGGTCGAAGTTATGCGTGATCTCCGACTGATAGGTCAGCGCAAAGCGCAGCGCGATATCCGGGATCTCATAGGCGACACCGGCCACCCAGCCAAAGGCGCCGTCGCGGTTGACCTTGACGTTATAGCCGGACAGCGAGGAATAGGCGCCGCCTGCGAGCGTAATGTCACCGTCGACTTCCTGATAACGCAGGCCGCCATGAACGCTGAAGCGATCGTTGAGCTTGTAACGCAGCAGCGAGGTGATCGC
Organism: Epibacterium sp.; assembly: GCA_048263945.1. GTDB lineage: Bacteria > Pseudomonadota > Alphaproteobacteria > Rhodobacterales > Rhodobacteraceae > Epibacterium. The sequence continues at coordinate 587,372 of JBLXDQ010000001.1, forward strand.
GCGCGAGTTGGCCTCGGCCTGAGTGCCATTCAGCAGGAACGAACCACCGCTGGCCGGGTAGTCCACGTCAACGCCCCAAGGCTCGTCATAGATAACAGCAAAGGAGAGTTTTTCGTTGATGTCGGTTTTATAAGCGCCGCCGATCATGTTGAAGCGCTTGCCCACATCGCCAGTGGCGGATTGCAGCGGGTTGAACGTCGAGCGGTCATTGCCGCTCAGATCGACAGAAGTGGTCGCAATCGAAAACTCGGCGTAGTTGCCTTCTTCGAAAATGACCCCGATGGGCTGACCGGTGCGGTCCAGCCCGCTTGCGAGTGCAGACGACGCCAGCAGAGTCGTCGCAGCAGAAGCAGCGATTAGGTGTTTCATAAGTGTCCTCCCTCACGTGCGTGGTGAAACTATGTTTCGCGGCACATTCAAGAAGAGCGTAATGAAACTGTCACAACTCTCGCAATGTTGACGGAACGGCAGCTTGCGTCACTTTGGCGCGCTCACCTGTCTACTGTTGCCGAGAGGATACAATGTTTATGAAGTTCCCCGCGAGGATCAGCGCGGCCCCGACAAAGAGCCAGATTTCGACCGACTCACCGTAGATGAGCCAGCCCAGCAGGGCGATGAAGGGCAGGCGGCCAAAATCAATCGGCACAACAACGGCCGCCGGCGCCAGCGAGAGCGCATTGGTGATGCAGAAATGAGCGCTGAGGCCCGCACAGCCGATCACCAGAATGAAGGGCAAGTTTTGAGCATCGGGCAGGGCGATGTCCATGTCCCAGCCAGAAAAGACAATGCCCAAAACCAACTGCATCGTGGTGAGCCAGAACATAATGGACCAGATGCTTTCGTGGCGGGTCAGCCGTTTGGTGGCGATGTTGGTCAGTGCAAAGAACACCGCCGACCCCGCTGCAAAGGCGAGACCGATGTTAAAGGTCGAGGGGCTTGGGCGGGCAACGATTAGAATGCCGACGAAGCCCAGCAAGACCGCAAGCCCTCGCATCCGGGTCAGTTTTTCGCCCAGAAAGAGCGGTGCCAGCAGGATCACCCAGATCGGCGAGGTAAACTCCAGCGCGAAAACCTGTGCGAGAGGGATAATCGTCACCGCATAGAACCACAGGTTTTGGCCTGTGAAATGCGCCATATTGCGCAGCCCATGCTGGGTCAGCCGTTCGCTGCTGACCGCGCGCCACTTTCCAAGCCAGGTGATCAGCCCACAGACCACCAGAACACCGACAAAACTGCGGTACATCATGATCTCGAACGTATCGAGGGAGAGGCTGGCCTCGCGACCTGCAATCGCCATTGCAGAAAACGACAGGATCGCTCCGACCATCCAAGTGGCGGCGCGCAGCAATTTGCTGTTGTGATCTGATGCCTGTTCGGCCTGAGTGTGCTGCATGTGACCTCCCGTCGTCCGCCGCAGATGGCCGGGATTTTACCGAAGGGTCAAGGCCAGTTATGCAGCTTGGCGTTGCTCTAGGTCGAGGCTCCGTCCCAAGTCGAGGAATTGTGTCACCGCGTCTTGCGCATCAAATTCAAACACGGACAGGACCCTGCGAATGTCCTCCACCAATTTGGGTGGTGTCGGCAAGCTGTTGGCATTGGCCTTGGGGGGCAACACTGCGGGCACAGCAATCTCAAGCTGATCCAGCAAATCCGCAGCCCCTTGCGGTTGGGTGACCGTTTCCAGATCCGCCTCGACAAAGGTCAAGGCATCACTGAATTTCCGCTGATAGTAGATCTGGCGACATTCCATTTCATGCGCATACCAAAGGACCTGACCACTGGCGCCCAGACCAGAAAAGAGCTCAGGGTTCACAATGATATTGGCGTAATCCGAGGAGAGGTACCACTGCCAGATCGTTGTGATATTGGTGAAGTCATGCCGCATGAGGTAGCTTGCACATTGCCGCGCAAGATCCCGTTTTAGAACAATAATCTTCGCATCTTTCCTGCGGGGGTGATCAGCCAAGGCTTCCACCAGACCACATTTGGACAGCGTGTGATTGGTCTCGATATAGTCTCTGTCCTCGGGGAGGTCGGCCAATTTCTGCTGCCAGAACCTGCGGACCTCTGCATCCAATCCACGGGAATTGAACCAGCGCATCAAGCGTATATCCGGCATGTGAACGCCGAAATCATCGATGCTGAGGGGTTCGTGAACTGCGGGTTGCGCCAAGGTTTGACCGAGAAAATGCGCCAGCCATGCCGAGCCTGTCCGGCCTGCCGTCAGGGTAAAATACATATGTGGCATCGGCAATCTCGCCCTTTGGTTGAAACGCAACTTAGGCGTAAATGCTAGGCGAGAGGTGTTAAGGCCAAGTTTAGATAAATTGCTCCGGCCTAACCGTTGAAACGGGACAGGTGGATCAGAACGAAAAAAGGCCCCCAACAAAATGCGGGGGCCTTTGATAGGAAAACCGAGGTCGGTTTATTCCCACTCGATCGTGCCCGGAGGCTTCGAGGTGATGTCGTAGGTGCAGCGGTTGATGCCCTTCACCTCGTTGATGATCCGGGTTGCGGTCTCGCCAAGGAACTCGTGGCTGAACGGATAGTAATCCGCCGTCATCCCATCGACAGAAGTCACCGCGCGCAGGGCACAGGCGTAGTCGTAGGTGCGGCCATCGCCCATCACACCAACGGTGCGCACGGGCAGAATGGCGACAAAGGCCTGCCAGATCTCGTCATAGAGACCATGCTTGCGGATCTGGTCGATGTAGATCGCATCTGCTTCGCGCAGGATGTCGAGCTTTTCGCGGGTGATCTCGCCCGGGCAGCGGATCGCCAGACCTGGCCCCGGGAAGGGGTGACGGCCGATAAAGCTGTCGGGCAGACCCAGCTCGCGACCCAAGGCACGCACCTCGTCCTTGAACAACTCGCGCAGCGGTTCGACCAGCTTCAGTCCCATCTTTTCAGGCAGGCCGCCCACATTGTGGTGCGATTTGATCGTCACAGAGGGGCCACCGGAGAAGGAGACCGACTCGATCACGTCGGGGTAAAGCGTGCCCTGTGCCAGGAACTCGGCGCCTTCGATCTGGTCGGCGTATTTCTGGAACACGTCGATGAAGAGCTTGCCGATGATTTTGCGCTTGGTTTCCGGGTCGGACTGACCCTCAAGCTCACCAAGGAACAGGTCCGCCTCATCCGCGTGAATCACATGCAGGTTCATGTGATCGCGGAACATGCCGACGACTTCATCCGCCTCGTTCTTGCGCAGCAGGCCGTGGTCCACAAAGACACAGGTCAGCTGATCGCCGATCGCTTCGTGGATGAGTGCTGCTGCAACCGAGCTGTCCACGCCACCGGAAAGCGCGCAGATGACCTTTTTGTCGCCGACCTGTTCGCGGATGGTTTCAACCATCTGCTCGCGATAGGCGCCCATGGTCCAATCCCCGCTGAAGCCCGCGAGACGCACGAAGTTCTCATAGAGCGTCTTGCCATTCGGCGTGTGGTGGACTTCCGGGTGGAACTGAACCGCAAAGAAGTTGCGCTCAAGATCCGCGGTGATCGCGAAAGGTGCGTTCGGCGAGGTGCCATAAACAGCAAAACCCGGAGCAAGTTCAGACACATGGTCACCGTGGCTCATCCAGACTTGTTCCTTGTCTTCCAGGAACCAGCCAGAGAGCAGGTCGATGCGCTCTTCGCTCGGAGTGACATAGGCGCGGCCGAATTCGGCGGTGCCATGTCCGGACAGAACGGTGCCGCCCAGCTGGTGCATCATCACCTGCTGGCCGTAGCAGATCCCAAGGATCGGCACGCCGTAGTCAAAGATCTCTTGCGGCGCGCGAGGGGAGCCCTCGCGTGTCACGCTGTCAGGACCACCGGAGAAGATCACGGCCTTCGGTGCGAAGTCGCGCACGAAGTCCATAGTGACGTTCTGATAGGGGTGGATTTCACAATAAACGTTCAGCTCGCGCAGACGGCGCGCGATTAGCTGCGTCACCTGGCTGCCGAAGTCGATGATAAGGAGGCGGTCGTGGGCTATCTCGGTCATGTCTGGCTCTTAGGGTCTGTCGCTCCGTCTGACAAGAGGCCAGATCGTCCAAGGCCCTTGTTTTCCATGCGCGAGCGGGCGGTTGTGCGCCGGTCCCGCGAAAGCGACATAAAAAACTGTCACGCGCGGCGCAGAAACCCGGCGCGAATGTCGCATTTATGCGAGAATAGTCGTTGTCCTTCGTCGGTGACGTCAGCCGCTCGGATAATCAGACTGCACAGAATTCATACTGTCGTGAGGAACAACAATGACAGATGCAGCACCGCGTCGTCGCAGCCGGGGTGGCGGTGGCGCCGCCCGTCGCGCAGAGCGCACGAGCGTCAAGATCGAGACCGCAAAGTACATCGAACGGAACATTCCGAACTTCGAAGTGCTGACTGAAGAAGCGCTTCAGATCATCGAGGCCAACGCCGAAACGATTCTGGAAGAAGTCGGCGTGAACTTCGTCGACAATCCGGGCGCGCTGCAACTGTGGCGCGAGGCCGGTGCCGACGTTCAGGGCGAGCGCGTGCGCATTCCCCGTGGCCTTGCGCGCAAACTGTGCGAAACCGCTCCGTCGGAGTTCACTCAGCACGCCCGTAACCCGGAGAAATCCGTTGTCATCGGTGGCAAAAACCTCGTTCTGGCACCGGTTTACGGCCCGCCCTTCGTGCGCGATGCCAATGGTGGTCGCCGCTACGCGACGCTCGAGGATTTCCAGAAGTTTGTGAAGCTGGGCTATATGTCCAAATGGCTGCACCACTCTGGTGGCACCGTTTGCGAGCCGACCGATGTTCCCGTGAACAAGCGTCACCTCGACATGCTGCTGGCGCATATGGAACTCTCGGACAAGCCCTTCATGGGCTCCGTGACCGAGCCGAGCCGCGCGCAGGATTCGGTCGACATGTGTGGCATCCTGTTCGGCAAAGACTTCGTTCAGGAAAACACCGTGATGACCTCGCTGGTCAACATCAACTCGCCGATGACCTTCGACGATGTGATGATGGGCGCGCTGGAAGTCTATGCCAAGAACAACCAGGCCTGCATCATCTCTCCGTTCATCGTGGGCGGTGCTATGGCGCCGGTTTCCGTTGCGGGCACTCTGACACAGGTTCTGGCCGAAGTTCTGGCCGGCGTCGCCTATAGCCAGTTGATCCGCAAGGGCGCTCCGGTGATTTTCGGTGCCTTTGTGTCCTCGATCGACATGAACTCCGGTGCGCCGACCTTTGGGACGCCCGAAGCCTCGCTGGTGACCTACGGTGCGGGCCAGTTGGCACGCCGTCTGAACCTGCCGTTCCGCTCTGCGGGGTCCTTCTGCGGCTCCAAGCTGCCGGACGCTCAGGCCGCGTATGAGACCGCGAACTCGCTCAACATGGGGCTTTTGTCCGGCGTGAACTTCATGCTGCATTCCTGCGGTTGGCTGGAAGGCGGTCTGGTTGCGGACTTTGAAAAGTTCGTGATGGACGCCGACCAACTGGGCGCGCTGCATGGTCTCGCAAAGGGCGTGATGGCGGACGAAAACCATCAGGCGATGGATGCCATCCGCGAAGTGGGCCCCGGCGGCCACTATCTGGGCTGTGCACACACCCAGGCGAACTTCAAATCGGCCTTCTGGAAATCCGATCTGCTGGACTACAAACCGTTCGAGCAGTGGGAAGAAGAGGGCGCGCGCGATACCCGTCAACTGGCGACCTCGCGCGTCGAGCATCTGCTCGCCACCTATCAGCAGCCCGAAATGGATCCTGCGATCCGCGAGGCCCTGCTGGCCTTTGTGAACGAGAAGAAAGCCTCCATGCCGGATGCCTTCATGTAATCTCTCATCAAGCTTTGCTTGAGAAACGCGGCGCCTCTCGGGGCGCCGTTTTTTTTGTGTGCAACCGCCAGTTAGACGCGGGCTATGTCCTGTAGATACATACGGCTTTCGGCTGCAATCGCGATCAAAACGCCGACGTGCCGAACGAAAGAATACCCGGGATTTCCGGTCCGGCGCGCGGCGTCCTGTTCTGATTCTAGGTCCAGCAAACGCGTCAGGATGAGGGCAGGGCGCTGAGGATGTGACCGTCCGAGGACCTGTTTCAGGTGGCGGGACCGAACATATTCATCGGCCCCAATGCGTGCCGCCCGTGACAAAAGGCGCGGACGGCGGAGCGTCGCGAGGCGCGTGGCTAAGTCTTGCATGACATTCCCCTATTAACCTTTGAGCGATGTGGGGAAGTATACTCAACCCTAGCGAGTGTTGCGGGATGTACGGATTGAGCGCACGGTCTATTTCCATTCGTTTTGGCATTTTGTGGCAAGGTTTAGGGGCTGTCGAAATTCAATCTCACGGAAAGAGATGAAAAGAGCGCTACGCCAAAAGCCCCATCCAGCCTCCGCTCATCATCTTTCCCAAGAACGTTGGGGGTCCGTCATGCAACGAATGACCAGACCGGAGTTGCCGGATTGGGTATCTGCTGAAGTCTTTCGATATTTGGAACATACGGTGGCGCAGGTCTCCATACGAGAGTTGGCGCGCGAGGCGGACTGTCATCCTTCGACGGTTCTGCGACAAATCCGCCGACTGGAGCAGAGACGCGAAGACCCGCTGGTGGATGGCTGTCTGCAAGCCTTGTCTGACGCTCATGGCGCAGATGGATCGGCCGAGACGGAAAGCAAAACTTATGTTTATTCAGAGGAGGATACCGCGCGATGTTTGTCCCTGCTTGGGCAACCTTCGGCGGTATTGGTAGCCGGGCTTGACATGGCCAAGGCCGTCATCCTGCGCGATGTTGGCAAAGTCGTACAGCAAACCGTTGTGGAGCGTTGCACCGCTGAAATCCTGGCGCTTTTGGAATGGATTAGCTGCTTTTCTGCCGGAAAAGTCTTTCGCTACCGGATCACCAAGGATGGGCGTGCGGCGCTCGTTCGTCTGCTGGCCGAGGGTGAAGAGCGGCGCCGACAACGGATGGACACACTCACGCAATCTGGCCTGTCTGTGGTGTTGGCCAAACCCGATCCGGAGGAGTGTGGCGCATCTCGTCGGCCACGATATGGCTTGCAGGAGACGCCGTTGCAGATATTGGCACGTCTTTCTGATCGGGATGGGAAACCCTTCCTGACACGGGAAATGATCAGCGCTGGGGAGAGGTTACGTGAAGATTTTGAAGTCGCACAGATTGGCCAGCATGTGGCGCAGCACCAATCGATGTTTGAGAGTGCGACAACCGAACGGTCGTCAGAAAGCTACAAAGGTCCCGCGAGAGAGGCGTTCCAACGCGCCTCAAGTGCGCTTTGCGCGCTGGGTCCCGGCCTGAGCGATATTGCCTTGCGGTGCTGTTGTCACTTGGAGGGACTGGAAGCCGCGGAACGAAACCTCGGCTGGTCTGCACGTTCTGGTAAAATCGTCCTACGGATCGCACTGGAGCAGCTGCACAGATACTATGACGAGCAACCTCCACAAAACCAAATGATCGGCTAGCACATCACATCAACGATGGATGTGTTGCGCATTTTGGGGAACTCTGACCTATCGAACTTGTAAGATTTCAAATCTAAAGTTTGCGATGGCGGCTTTTAGGAAAAACGATCTTCGATCTGGGGGAGGGATCGATTGGATAATAGAGGCAGCGGAATTATACGATCTCAATTCCGCTGCTTTTTCCAAAAATCAGGTTCAACGGTTTTTCGAACGCATTTCCAGGCATTCGGCGCTGTTTACCTATTCCGATTTCCATATTGGTAAATCCGTTTGCTAAACACGGAAGATCCGAGGCGGCTTCTTGCGCCATCTGCAAGCCGGACATGCACCACTGGCCGTGGTCGGCGGGGGCTGATATGGTACGCTTCAACAAATGACCGCAGTCACAAGGAAGACCCTGTGCGAGATCTGAAGATCCCGGAGCAGCGCCACCCGGAAAAGGCGCACCGTCCCGACAATGCTCAGCCAAAGAAGCCAAGCTGGATTCGTGTGAAGGCACCGGGCGGCAAGGGCTATGCTGAGACGCATAAGATCATGCGCGAGAACAATCTCGTGACCGTCTGCGAAGAAGCGGGTTGCCCAAACGTCGGCGAATGTTGGAGCCAAGGCCACGCGACCATGATGATCATGGGCGAGGTCTGCACGCGGGCCTGTTCGTTCTGCAACATTGCAACGGGCAAGCCGCCTGAGGAACTGGATGCTTTCGAACCCGGTCGAGTGGCTCATGCTGTCGCAAAATTGGGGCTCAATCACGTTGTGATCACCTCTGTGGACCGGGACGACATCGAGGATGGTGGCGCCGCACATTTCGCGCAAACCATTCGCGCGGTGCGGCATCGGTCGCCCGATACCACGATCGAAATCCTGACGCCGGACTTCCTGCGTTGCGATCCGAGCGCGCTTGAAACGGTTGTCGAGGCCAAACCGGATGTGTTCAACCACAACCTGGAAACGGTTCCTGGCCTTTATCCGGAGGTGCGGGCAGGGGCGCGGTATTTCCATTCGCTGCGTCTGTTGCAGCGGGTGAAGGAGATGGATCCGAGCATTTTCACGAAATCCGGCATCATGGTCGGCCTTGGTGAGGATGCCATGGCGGTCAAGCAGGTGATGGACGACATGCGCGCGGCGGACGTGGATTTCCTGACCATCGGTCAGTATCTGCAACCAACCCCGAAACACCACGCCGTTGATCGCTTCGTGACACCGGAGGAATTCGCGTCCTATGAAAAAGCCGCCTATGGCAAGGGCTTCTTGATGGTCTCTGCGACGCCATTGACCCGTTCGTCCTACCATGCAGGCGACGATTTCGCGCGCCTTCGCGCAGCACGCAACGCGAAACTCGGTCTCGCATGAGGCCGGAGGTTCTGGAGCAGCTCATCGCCTGGCGCCATGAGCTGCATCAGGCGCCAGAGCTCTCTGGTGCCGAGGTGGAAACGGCCGCGCGCATCGCTGAGTGGGTTGGTACCTTTGGCCCTGATCAAATCCTATCCGGGCTCGGCGGGACGGGCTTGGCTGTGGTTTTCAAGGGCGCAGAGGAGGGGCCGACCATCGGCATCCGCTGCGAGTTGGATGGCTTGCCGATCCCTGAAGAAACCAAGCTGAGCTATGCCTCGCAAGTGCCGGGGAAAGGGCATCTTTGCGGGCATGATGGTCATATGGCCATGGTGCTCGGCGTCGCCCAATTCTTGTCCGAGAATAAACCGCGTCGGGGGAGGGTCGTACTGATCTTCCAACCCGCCGAGGAAACAGGGGAAGGCGCGATTGCCTATCGTGCGGCGCCCAGTTTCGCGGAGATTTCTCCTGATGTGGTGCTGTCGCTGCACAATCTGCCGGGGCTTGCCTTGGGAGAGGTCTTGTTGCCACGGGCCGCGACCAATTGCGCCTCGCGCGGTGCTTTGATCCGGATTTGGGGGAAAACCTCTCATGCGGCTGCTCCGCAGGACGGACTGTCCCCGGCGTCCGCGCTGGCTCTGCTCATGACGGAGTTGGCTGCGTTGGGGCGTGGTGGCGCGCTTGATGAGAGCTTTACGCTGACCACCGTCACCCATGCTGAACTCGGGGAGCGCACCTTTGGTGTGGCACCTGGAGTGGCGGAGCTTTGGGTGACCCTGCGCACCGCGACGGACGACGGCATGGCGGGACTGATGGCGGACCTCGAACAGCGCGTTTCGGATGTCAGCATGTCCCAAGGTCTACGGCATGAGATTACCTATCACGATGCCTTTGAGGCTTGCAGGAACGCGCCCGAAGCCGTTGAAATACTGGTGAAGACCTGTGGTGCATGGCAGGTGCCTTTGACGCTGACAGACCGTCCGCAGGCGTTTTCCGAAGACTTCGGTCAATTCGGGAAATCCGCGCAGTCGGCCATGTTCTGGTTGGGGGCCGGGGAGAGCCATCCGCAGCTCCACAATCCAGATTATGACTTCCCAGATGCGTTGATCCCGATTGGCACGGGGATTTTCACCCGCGCCATCTCGGAGCTGCTTGGCTGATCAGTCAAGCAGCGCATCCACCACCGCAACTGCGCCGACAATGGCGAGCGTGTCTTTGACGACCTCGAGAATCTCGCCATTCTTGCGCACATAGGTGTGGCCCGACGGCGGCGGGTTAAGACCCCAGCGGGCGTAGTCGTCGATATAGACGTAGTCGCCGCGCAGATGGTCGCCGTGATCATGCGCGTGGCGCTTTTTAACCTGCCCTGGGGCATAATGCGCGGCGCTGTTTTTATGTCCCGGTGCCCATTTCGGCGGTGCGGCAAAAGCCGCGAACGGAGCGAAGGCAAGAGTGGCAGCCATCAGGCCAGTGGTGAGTTTTGCGAGTTTCATAGCGGAACTCCTGTTGTGTCGCGTGTTGCGTCAGGAGATGGGGCGGTCCGCAGATAAAGGCAAATCACCTGTGCCAGAAGTCGCCGGTCAGGATGAGCCGACCGGCGAAAGGGCGCTTGTTCCATCGTAATTCAGGTAAAACGAACCTTGCCGATAAAGGGCAGGTTGCGATTGCGCTGCGCAAAGTCGATGCCGTAGCCGACGACAAACTCATCCGGGATCTCAAAGCCGATCCAATCGGCGCGAAAATCCACCTCGCGCCGCGAGGGTTTGTCGAGCAATGCGATGGATTTGAGCCGCGCAGGCTGGCGGCTTTTTAGCAGTCCGATCACGTGGTTCAGCGTGTGGCCAGTGTCGACGATATCCTCGACCACCAGCACGTCGCGCCCCTCAATTGCGCCGCGCAAGTCTTTGAGTATGCGCACTTCTCGGCTGCTTTCCATCGCGTCACCATAAGAAGACGCCTCGAGGAAATCGACCTCGATCGGCAGGTCCAGCTCGCGCACCAGATCGGCGATAAAGACGAAACTGCCACGCAGCAGCCCTACGACCACCAGTTTGTTGGTGTCGCCAAACTCGCGGGTGATTTCCTCGCAGAGTTCTTCGATTCTCGCGGCGATGGCCTTGGCCGAGATCATCACATCAATGACATAAGGTCGCTCTGTCATGCTTGCCCCCTTGAAATTCCAGCGCTTTCATAGGACACCACGCGCCACCTGTACAGCAGACGAAGTGATCGCCATGCCTACACATTCGGAAACGCGCCCCATGCCCTATACCGCCCAGCAGATGTACGATCTGGTGGCGGATGTGGCGAATTATCCGAAGTTCCTACCCTGGTGCGCCGGTGCGCGTATTCGCAGCCGGTTGCCGCAGGGCGCCTTCGAGGTGATGGAAGCGGATCTGGTGATTTCCTTCAAGGTGTTTCGCGAGCGCTTTGGCAGCCGTGTGGTGCTGCATCCCGAGGTGAAGAAGATCGATACCGAATATCTGGACGGTCCGTTCCGCTATATGAAGTCGAATTGGGCCTTTGAGGATCGCGCTGAGGGCGGCTGTGACGTTACCTTCTTTGTCGATTTCGAATTCAAGAACGCGGTGCTGCAGGGGATCATCGGCGTGGTTTTTAACGAGGCGATGCAGCGGATCGTGCGCGCCTTTGAACGGCGCGCAGCGGACCTTTATGGCTGAAAATATTAGACCCTATTAAGGCGATTTGGCTCTTATTTGGGAATTCCAGCGCTCAGTGCTTGCCAGAGCAGGTGCAGCGCGTGATCGCGGCTTGTCAGGCGCACGTTGTCGCGTCCCAGAGCACCAAAATCGACCAGTTCGGTGCGAGTCTCGTGCCCCAATTGCGCAAGGCCGAAGCAGACGCGCCCCTCGGGTTTGAACTCCGACCCGCCAGGGCCTGCGATGCCCGTCACCGAGACCGCAAGCGTGGTGCCAGCGTTGCGCAAGGCGCCTTCTGCCATCTCGCGCGCGACCTCCTCGCTGACGGCGCCAAGAGCCTCGAGTGTTTCGGGCAAAACGCCCAGCATCTGCATCTTGGCGGCGTTGGAATAGGTCACAAAGCCTCGGTCCACCACGGCGGAAGAGCCGGGAACATCCGTGAGCGCGGCGGCAATCATGCCGCCGGTGCAGCTTTCTGCGGTGGCGATGGTGGCGGAACGCGCTTTCGCTAGATCGAGCAAGGCTTTGATATCTATAGTCACAGGCCCAGAACCCCATGCGCAAGACCGGCGAGGATCATGATGCCGATGGCGGCCATGATCCCGGCGATGACGTCATCCATCATCACGCCAAAGGGGCCTTTTTTGCGGTCTGCCCAACCGACCGGACCGGGCTTCCAGATGTCGAATAGGCGGAACAGCAGGAAGCCTGCCACCCAACCCGGCCAGAGCGCGGTAATCTCAAGGCCATGCATCCAAGCAGGCAGCGAAATCGCCCAATAGGCCAGAATTTGCCCGGCCAACTCGTCGAGCACGAACTCCGATGGGTCGAGGTCTTCCTGGCCGCGCGTCATCTCTGCCGCGGCCCAGAGGCCTGCAAAAATCGCGGCGAGGGTGAAGGCCGCCAGCAAGGGAAAGCCGCCGATGCTGTGCAGGGCGTAAGTGACGGGCAGTGCCATCAGAGAGCCCCAGGTGCCAGGCGCGGGGCGTAAGTATCCGGTGCCGCAACAGGTTCCGAGGAGTTGTGCAAGTGTCATGCGCGCACCAAAGTTGCGGTGGCTAGCGCCGCAATCCCTTCACCGCGCCCGGTGAAGCCCAGACGCTCGGATGTGGTTGCCTTGATCGAGATGCGATCCCGGTCGAGGGTCATGATCGCAGCCATCGCATCGCGCATCGCCTCGGCATGGGGGCCGACCTTGGGGTATTCGCAGACCAGCGTGCAGTCGACATTGCCGATCTGAAACCCTCGGGAACGGGCGAGTTCTACCGCGTGGCACAGAAAAATCGCGGAATCAGCGCCCTTCCACTGCGGATCGCTCGGCGGAAAGTGGCGGCCGATATCGCCTTCCGCCATGGCGCCATAAAGCGCATCGGTCACCGCATGCATCCCCACATCGGCGTCGGAATGGCCTTGCAGGCTGCGGTCATGCGGCACCCGTACGCCGCAGAGCGTGACGTGATCGCCGGGGCCAAAACGGTGCACGTCGTAGCCATTGCCCAATCTGATATCCGGGAGGGTCGTCATGCTGGTCCTCAATATGGTTTCGGCGCGGGTAAAGTCCTCGGGCCGGGTGATCTTGATATTGTTGCTGTCGCCGGGGGTGATCTGAACGGACAGTCCAGCCTGACGCGCAACTTCCACATCGTCTGCCGCGTCGCCCTGCTCCGTAAGATGTGCCGCAAGGATTGCGTCAAAATGAAACGCCTGCGGGGTTTGCGCGGCAAAGAGGGCGCTGCGATCCTGCGTACCAATGACCGCGCCATCCTGCCCGATCCAAAGCGCATCGGTGACTGGTAAGCCCGGCGCGGCGGCAGGGCCATGGTCGAGCGCGTCGATCACCGACTGAATGACTGATGCGCTGACGCAAGGGCGCGCGGCGTCGTGGATCAGTACGCGGCTGATGCCTTGGTTTTGTAATGCAATCAAACCATTGCGCACTGACCCTGCGCGATCCGTTCCTCCGTCGGCAAGGATGAGATCGGGGCGGGATCCGAGCACTTCGGCCGCGACCTCACAGTCCGGATCGCGCACCACGCAGATCGTCTGCAGGCCTTGCGCAAGAAAAGCGTCAATCGTGTGGTCGATGACTGTTTTTCCCGCCAGGGGACGCCATTGTTTGGCCAGCCCACCTCCGGCGCGCGTGCCCTTGCCGGCGGCGACGATCAAAACGGCGATGGTCATGGTGGAATGCGGTCCTCTGCCCGGAAAAGCTGGCCCCGTATTTACGGTGCGACGACGAATGAGGCAACGCCTCGGGGTGATGTGATTAAAAATTGGGCAGAGACGCTGCGAAGGTGGGCTGGAATGGCGTGTTGGAATGGAGCATAGCGCTGTTTCGAGCTAATAAACACTCATATGCACAAGGATTAAGCAGTTGTCCTTCTCTGTCGGACCTACAGACCTGACCCCTCCCGTTGCGCTGGCGCCTATGGCTGGCATTACCGATCGCCCGTATCGCGACCTTGTTCGTTCCTTTGGGGCGGGCCTTGTGGTGAGCGAGATGGTTGCGAGTCAGGAAATGGTGCAGGCCAAGCCCGGCGTGCGGGAAAAGGCCGAGCTGAGTGCAGATGTTGAGAACACTGCCGTACAGCTCGCTGGGCGCGAGGCATATTGGATGGCGGAGGCCGCACGCCAAGTGGCCGACCGCGGTGCGCGGATCATCGACATCAATATGGGCTGTCCGGCGAAGAAGGTCACGAACGGCTATTCCGGCTCGGCGCTGCTGAAGACACCGGATCACGCGCTCTCGCTAATCGAGGCGGTGGTCGCAGCGGTGGATGTGCCGGTGACGCTGAAGACACGGCTCGGTTGGGACGATAGCTGCCTGAACGCCGCCGATGTGGCGCGACGTGCACAAGAGGCGGGCGTTCAGATGGTGACGATACACGGCCGCACCCGCTGTCAGTTTTACAAAGGGCGCGCGGATTGGGCGGCCATTGCCAATGTGCGCGAGGCCATTTCGGTGCCCTTGTTGGCGAATGGCGACATTTGCGATGCCGGTGATGCAAGAGCCGCGCTGGAGGCCTCCGGCGCCGATGGCGTGATGATCGGGCGCGGCGCGCAGGGACGGCCTTGGCTCCTGGCGCAGGTCGCACATGAGCTGTGGGGCGCAGAGGCTCCGAGTATTCCCGAGGGAGAGGCTTTGGCGGACATGATTTCAAAGCATTATGAGGCAATGCTAGCCTTTTACGGCAGCGACCTCGGGTTGCGCGTCGCGCGCAAGCATTTGGGGTGGTACATGGATGTGGTCGGCACACCGAGCAGCCTGCGTCGCGAGGTTCTGACCGCTAAATCGGCGGCAGAGGTTCTTCGGCTCTTGCCCCTCGCGATCCATGGATACGCTGAGGAGAGCGCCGCATGAGCCCCTCGACCGTGCCCCATACGCTTGACTGTGCGATCTGGGCGTCCTTGCCGGTGCCAGCCTTCTTGGTCGATGCTGAGAATAAGATCGCAGATGTGAATTCGGCCGCCGAAGGGTTCATCAATTCCTCGCGTAAATCTCTGATCGGCAAACCGATTTGGCAGAAGGTTGCGATTGAAACCGCGATCGAGGCGGCCTTTGACAAGGCGCGCATCCAAGGTACGCCGCTGTTTGTTAACGATGTGGATGTCGGCTCGCGCGAGCGGGCACCGCTGCAATGCGCGGTGCAGATTGCCCCGCTGCAAGGGCACGAAGGCCATATGTTGTTGATGCTGTCGCCGCGTGAGTTGGCGGGGCGGATGACGCAGAATCATTCGGCCAAATCCGCGGCGCAATCGGCAATTGGCATGGCGGAAATGCTGGCGCATGAGATCAAGAACCCGCTCGCTGGGATCACCGGGGCCGCGCAGCTCTTGAGCATGAACCTCAGCCCGGATGACCTTGAACTCACGGATCTAATCGTCAGTGAAAGCCGTCGGATCGTAAAGCTCTTGGAGCAGGTGGAGCAGTTCGGAAACCTGTCAGAGCCAGATTTCCGTCCGGTGAACCTGCACGACGTTTTGGACCGCGCGCGGCGCTCTGCGCTTCTGGGCTTTGGCGCCCATATGAAGATCATTGAGAAATACGACCCCTCGCTGCCCTTGGCCTGGGGCGACCCGGATCAACTGCTGCAAGTGGTTCTGAACCTGTTGAAGAACGCTTCAGAGGCGGCGGGAAAAAACGCGGGCACGATCACCATCCGGACGTTTTACGAGCACTCCTTCCGCCTGCGCCGCAGCGACGGACAGGGCAAGCTGCTGCCCCTGCAGATCGAAATCATCGACGACGGCCCGGGCCTGCCCGAGCACATCCGCGAAGACATCTTTGAGCCCTTTGTTTCGGGGCGCGAGAATGGCACCGGCCTTGGTCTCGCGCTGGTGAGCAAGATCATTGCGGATCACAACGGCTGGATCTCGGTCCGGTCCGAACCTGGAAATACAGTATTTCGCCTCTCCCTTTCGCGCGTGCCGCGCGATCGGAAATAAGCTAAGGAGCACAAAGACATGGACGGCACTGTTCTTGTTGCTGACGACGACCGCACGATCCGCACGGTTCTGACACAGGCGCTGACTCGCGCCGGGTGCAAAGTGCATGCGACCTCCTCCTTGACGACGCTGATGCGTTGGGTGGCCGAGGGGAAGGGCGATGTTGTGATCTCGGATGTCATGATGCCGGATGGGAACGGGCTGGAGATGTTGCCCAAGATTGCACAGGACCGTCCCGGTCTGCCGGTGATCGTGATCTCGGCGCAAAACACCATCATGACCGCAATCAAGGCGGCTGAGGCGGATGCTTACGACTATTTGCCCAAACCCTTCGATCTGCCAGAGCTGATGAAGCGGACCGCCAAAGCGCTGTCCGAGAAGCGCACGGCGCAGATTTCTGGTCGGATTGAGGTGGTCGAAGAGCGCCCGGACGAGCTGCCTCTCGTTGGGCGGACCGAGGTGATGCAAACGCTCTACCGGTTGATTGCCCGGGTGATGAACACGGATATCCCGCTGTTGATCACGGGTGAAAGTGGAACTGGTAAGTCGCTGATTGCACGCGCTATTCATGACTTCTCTGATCGGCGCACCTTGCCCTTCGTCGTTGCCGATGCGGCAAATCTGATCGAACTTGAAGGCCCCGCACGGCTGTTGAACCAAGTCAAAGGTGGGACACTGTTGATCGACGAATTGGTCGACCTCCCGGATGAGGCGCAGGCGCGGCTTGTGAGAATGATGGATTCGCCCGGCGATCACGCGCCGCGGTTTATCGCCACGACGAGTCGGCAAAATCTTGCTGAGCAGATGGAGAAGGGCAATCTGCGCCAGGACCTGTACTATCGGATCTGCGGCACTGAGCTTGCTGTGCCGTCGCTGCGCGAACGTGTCGAAGATATCGCCCTCCTGAGCGAGCATTTCCTCGCGCGGGCCGAAAGCGAAGGGGCTGCGCGACGCGTGTTGAGCGAGGACGGAAGGGAGTTGCTGCGCCACTATGCCTGGCCGGGCAACGTCCGTCAGTTGGAAAATATCGTTAAACGTCTTGCTCTTACGGCGCGCAGCGAGGAAATCGGCAAGGCCGAGGTGGCGGCTGTCTTGGGCCCACAGACCACGGGTGTTGAGCCCGTCATGGGCGGCGGGGCAAGCAATGAGAAGCTCTCTGATGCCGTCGCGCGGCACCTTCAACGTTACTTCGACCTGCATGGCGACATGCTGCCGCCGCCGGGGCTTTATACCCGTCTGCTGAAAGAGGTTGAAACGCCGTTGATCGAAATTGCCCTCGCTGCGACGGGCGGAAATCAGGCGAAATGCGCGGATCTGCTGGGCATCAACCGAAATACTTTGCGCAAGAAGATTACAGATCTCGATATTGAGGTGACACGCCGCCGCAAACTGATGTAATATCGCCACAGAAGCGTGACCTCTTCGCCAGAAGGCTAGGGGAGGTCACGATATCAAGTGGTGAGCGGGAAACGCTCAACATCAGCTGGGGGCAGTCAGTGACGCAGATGTCACATATCCGCTCGGTCTATCCGTGGCTTACGGCCTTGGATAGCTGGCGAAAGTCGCGTCGGGCACGCAATATCACCACTCTTGGGTTGGTGATCCTTGGTCCGGTGATTGCGCTGGCGACCTTTCTTGTTATTGGCCCGTTTGGACAGGGGGCGAGCTCCCCGAAACTGCGGCTGATTCTGCTGGCTGACCTCGTTTATGTCTTGGCGATCACCACTCTGGTGCTGAGCCAAATCGGACGGCTGGTGGCGGCCCGCCGCAAAAAATCCGCAGGCTCCCGGTTGCACCTCCGTCTGATCGGGGCATTTGCGTTTTTGGCGCTGGTGCCAACGGTGACTGTTGCCGTCTTTGCGGTTTTGACGGTGAATGTGGGTTTGGAGGGCTGGTTTTCCGAACGCGTTCGGGACGTGATCGGAAACTCGGTGAAAGCGGCCGAGGCCTATGAACGCCAGCAACGACAGGATCTGGAACAGGATGCGGCGCTGCTGGCGCGCTACCTCGACCGCAGTCGTACCCAAAATTTCTTTATCAGCGCGTATGAGTTGCGGCAGGATCTATCCAAAGGTCAGCTGCAAATTCAACGCGGCCTGAAAGAAGCCTATGTCATCGACGGGACAGGGACGATCCTTACCCGCGGTGAGCGTTCTTATGAGTTCGATTTCGAAATGCCGACCCGCGCCGAAATCGACAGCGCCGAGAGCAACGGCCTTTATATTATTCAGGACTGGGACAACAACGAATTTCGCGCCTTGGTGCGGCTGGATGCATTTGTAGATCGCTATCTCTACGTTAGCCGAGACGTCGATGGCGAGTTGTTGAACCTTCTGGATGAAACGCAGGAAACCGCGCATCTCTATCAGCAGCTGGAAAGCGAACGTGGCCGGTTGCTGTTTGAATTCGGGCTGCTCTACCTCGGGTTCGCAGTGATCCTCATCTTGGCCGCCATGTGGTTGGGGATGTGGTTCGCAGAACGCTTGTCTCGTCCGGTGGGTCGGCTGACTGTGGCCGCTCAGCGTGTCGGGACCGGGAACCTAGGTGTTCAGGTTGTTGAAGAGAGCGGGGACGACGAAATCGCGCAATTGGGTCGATATTTCAACCAAATGACCCGGCAACTTCAGGTACAGCGCGATACGTTGCTTGAAAATACCCGTCAGATTGAACAGCGTCGGCGGCTGTTTGACTCGGTGCTGTCTTCGGTGACCTCCGGCGTGGTGGGTCTGGATGCCAAAGGCTGCGTAACCTTCGTCAACCGGTCCGCAAAGCGTCTGTTGGATTGGCGTGAAGATCAGCAATCCCTGGCGATTGCCGTCGCTGTTCCGGAGTTCGGTGCTCTGTTTGAGGAACTCGCAGAAAGCGGTGCGAGTGTCGCGCAGAGCGAGGTTAAAGTGACGCGGCAGGGGCATTTGGAAAATCTTCTGGTCCGCATGTCGCCGCGTCGGTCCGAGGATGACCGGCTGGAAGGCTACGTTATCGCGTTTGACGATGTGACGGACTTGGTCAGCGCCCAGCGTATGGCGGCTTGGGGCGATGTGGCGCGGCGCATTGCGCATGAGATCAAAAACCCGCTGACCCCAATCCAATTGAGTGCAGAGCGGATCAAACGCAAATTCGCACCCAAGTTGGGCGAAGAGAATAGCGATCAGTTGCAGTCCATGACCGATGTTATCGTACGTCAAACCAATGACTTGCGTCGCATCGTTGATGAGTTCTCCAAATTCGCCCGGATGCCGGAGCCGGTGCGGAGGGAAGAAAACCTCACGCAATTGGTGCGCGAAGCCGTCTTGTTGCAGCAGGCGGGGCAGCCCGATTTGAAAATCCGCTCGACCCTTCCGGACGAAGATCTGATGGTTGATGTGGACGCCACGATGATCGGTCAAGCCTTGACCAATCTCATAAAGAACGCGGGCGAAGCCACCGAAAGCCTGAAGAAACGCGGCGCGCCAGAGGCTTATGCGCCGGAAATTCGCGTGACCGTGGAGAGCGATGCGCTTGGTCATCAAATAACCATTTCGGACAATGGGATCGGCTTGCCCGCGGATCGGGCGCGCTTGTTTGAACCCTATGTGACGACCCGAGACGAAGGCACCGGCCTTGGTCTGCCGATCGTGAAGAAGATTATAGAAGAGCACGGTGGGACGCTGGTGTTGGAAGACGCCGCTGTCTTTGAGGGCATGTCCCACCCGGGCGCCATGGCGGTGATCCGTCTTCCGGCCCTTGCGCCGGAACGGACCGCCCAACGAAACACTGTAGTAGCAGGGCTGACATGAGCGATATTCTGATTGTTGACGACGAACGCGATATTCGCGAGCTGATCTCTGATATCCTGGAAGACGAAGGATATGCGACGCGAAAGGCCGCGAACTCCGAGGACTGTATGACAGCCTTCGAGGATGGCGCCCCCGCGTTGCTGATCCTCGATATCTGGCTCAAGGACAGTCAGATGGACGGCATCGACATCCTGAAGGTCGTGAAGCGAGATTACCCCGAGGTCCCGGTGGTGATTATTTCCGGTCATGGCAATATCGAAATCGCGGTCGCGGCGATCAAGCAAGGCGCCTATGACTTCATCGAGAAACCCTTTAATATCGACCAGCTGATGGTGGTGATCCGGCGTGCGATGGAAACCTCGCGCCTGCGTCGGGAGAATACGGATCTCCGACGCAAGGATGTCGGTGTTGCCGATATGGTCGGCACGTCGCCCTCTTTCCGCAGTTTGATTGCGCAGCTGGACAAGGTGACCAAATCCAACGGACGTGTCATGCTGACCGGTCCGGCTGGCAGTGGCAAGGAAGTGGCAGCCCGGTATATTCACACGAATTCAAACCGTTCCGCCGCGCCCTTCATCACCGTGAACTGTGCCAGCATCGAACCAGATCGGATGGAAGACGTTCTGTTTGGACGCGAAAGCAGTGAACGCGGTATTGAGCCCGGTCTGTTGGAACAAGCGGATGGTGGCGTCGTCTTTTTCGACGAGGTCGCGGATATGCCGCCGGGCACCCAATCCAAAATCCTGCGGGTTCTGGTGGACCAGCAGTTTGTCC
The DNA here is from genome assembly GCA_048263945.1 of Epibacterium sp. GTDB lineage: Bacteria > Pseudomonadota > Alphaproteobacteria > Rhodobacterales > Rhodobacteraceae > Epibacterium. The sequence continues at coordinate 607,784 of JBLXDQ010000001.1, forward strand.
GTGTCGGTGGCACTGAAAAGGTCAAGGTGGACCTTCGGGTGATCTCTGCGACCAACCGAGATTTGGAGCAGGAGATTGCGGAAGGAAACTTCCGTCAGGAGCTCTATCACCGTCTGAACGTGGTTCCGATCGAGGTGCCGTCGCTCGCGGAACGGCGCGAGGATATTCCGTTGCTGGCGGATCACTTCATCGACCATTTCAACAAAAGCCAGGGCCTGCCATTGCGCGACCTGAGCGAGGATGCGGTCGCTCTGTTGCAGACGATGATGTGGCCGGGCAACGTTCGTCAGCTCAAGAACCTTGTGGAACGTGTTCTGATCCTTGGGGAAAGCTCCGGCCCCATCCAAGCCAAAGACCTGCCGCGCGAAGAGGAAAAAGTCGAGGCCGAGGGCCGGGTTGTCTTGTCCGGCGCCTTGGCGACATTGCCCCTGCGTGAGGCGCGCGAGGCCTTTGAGCGGGAATATCTGCTGACCCAAATCAACCGGTTTGGCGGCAACATCAGTCGTACCGCGTCTTTTGTTGGAATGGAACGTTCCGCTCTGCATCGCAAGTTGAAGTCTTTGGGCGTGGTGACAGCCAACAAGGCAGGCACCCGGGTTGCCCGCGTGGAGAACGAAGAAACCGTGATGTAACGACTGCCGTCGATGAGGCTCGTTGCGTCGGACAATTGAATTGACCGGCCTCGGCCCATCTGGCAAGCAACAGATGCGTTTTATTGCCCGGAGAGCCTATCGATGAAAGTTATTATCTGTGGAGCCGGGCAGGTTGGCTGGCAGATTGCGCGTCACCTGTCGGGAGAGCACAACGACGTCACGGTCGTGGATAGCAACCCGGATCTGGTGCGTCGCGCGACAGATACCCTTGATGTTCAAGGCATTGCGGGCTTTGCTTCATATCCGGATGTGCTGGATCGGGCAGGGGCGCGGGATGCGGATATGATCATCGCGGCCACCCACTCCGACGAGGTCAATATGGTGACCTGTCAAGTGGCGCATTCGGTCTTCTCCATTCAGCGTAAGATCGCTCGCCTGCGCGCCAAAAGCTATTTGAACGCGATTTACTCTGACCTCTATCGGCGCGATCACTTGCCGATTGATGTGGTGATCAGCCCGGAGCGCGAGGTTGCGGCTGCTGCCATGCAACGCCTGCGCGCACCAGCTGCCTTTGATACCGAAGTCTTCATGGATGGGCGCGCACAATTGCTCGGCATCCACGTGGATGAAGACTGTCCCGTGGTGAACACGCCGCTGCGTCAGTTGACGGAACTCTTCTCGACGCTCCGCGCGATTGTTGTGGGCATCCGCCGCGAGGGCACACTGTTTGCGCCAGAACCCGGCGATCAGCTGTTTCCCGGTGATGCGGCTTACGTGTTCTGTCATGCAGATGACGTGAACCGGACGATGGAAGTCTTTGGCAAGAAAGAGAAACGTCAAGAGCGTGTCGTGATTGTTGGCGGCGGCAATGTTGGGCTTGAGGTTGCAAAGGCGTTGGAAGGTCGGGCTGGCCGGACCCGCGCCAAGATGATCGAAAAAAACCGCAAGAGTGCCGAGAAGGCTGCCGAGGCGCTGGAACGCACCATCGTGCTGAACGGGGATGGTCTTGATCGTGGCTTGATGATCGAGGCGGGCATCGACAAGGCCGATGCCATGCTGGCGGTGACGGACGACGACAAAACCAACCTCTTGGCTGCGGTACGGGCCAAGTCCGAAGGCTGCCCTTTTGTGATTGCGTTGATCAATGACCCGACGCTTTTGCCCTTGCTGCCGCACCTTGGCATCGACGCGCATATCAATCCACGCGCCACGACGGTGAGCTCGATCCTGCGCCATATCCGCTACGGCCGGATCCGTCAGGTCTACTCCATTGGCGATGCGGAGGCCGAGGTGATTGAGACCGAAGTCTTGTCGACCTCTCCCATGGCGGGGCAGATGCTGCGAGATATCGACTTCCCCGAAGGCGTTCTGGTTGGCGCTGTGAGCAAGAATGGCGAAGTGATGCGCCCGAGTGGGGCTCTGCGAATTGAAGCAGGCGACACCATCGCGATCTTTGCGATGGCGGCGGATGTGCGGGAGGTCGAGCGCCTGATGCAGGTCTCGATTGACTACTTCTAGAATGGCGCGCCGTCGTCCTCGTTCGCAGGTGCGCGGTGTCCTTCGGCTGCCGCTCCTGCTGCTGATTTGGGGCATTTTTGCCCTGTCGATGTGGATTCCGGCCATTCACGCGGTCTTTGTGGACGACCACCATACCTCGCAGAGCTTTTTCTACGCTGGTATTGCTGGGCTGATGCTCGTGACCTTTATCGGTCTGTCCGTTGCCAATCGGGTGCCGCGCTATGGGATGCCGGGGCAGTTGATGACCCTGCTGGCAACCTTTGTGTTTTTGCCGCTATACCTTGCTATTCCCCTGCAAGATGCTTTGCAAAACACCAGCTATCTGAACGCCTATTTCGACATGGTAAGCGCGCTGACCACGACGGGCGCAGATGTCTTTGACACACCGTCGCGCCTGCCAGAGTCCGTACATCTCTGGCGTGCTTTGGTCGCTTGGCTTGGTGGTCTCTTCATGTGGATCGCGGCAAGCGCGGTCTTGGCGCCGCTGTCTTTGGGCGGGTTCGAGGTGACGACGCGGGCTGAACCGGGTCGCAGCGATGCGATCCTGCATGAAAGCCACCGTCCAGACCCGCGACGGAAACTGATCTTGGTCACAAGCGCCCTCGCGCCGGTTTACGCCGGTCTGACGCTGGCGCTGTCGATCTTGCTGGTGCTCTGCGGTGAGAGCGGATTGGTGGCGATCTGCCATGCGATGTCGATCCTTGCCACCTCGGGGATTTCGCCGATCGGCGGGATTGGAGCCGCGCAAGCGGGTATCGCGGGCGAAATGCTGATGTTCCTGTTCCTGCTGTTTGCATTGTCCCGGCTGACATTCTCGAGCGATACGGTTGCGGTTGGCCATAGCCGCCTCGACAAGGATCCAGAGTTCCGCGCCGGGCTTTTGATCGTCTTCGGTGTGCCGCTCTTGCTGTTTCTGCGTCACTGGATTGCGGCGCTTGAGGTGAATGCCTCGGACGATTTTGCGATGGCGTTTGCCTCACTTTGGGGGGCGCTGTTTACGGTGATTTCCTTCCTGACCACCAACGGTTTTGAGAGCGCCTATTGGTTTAGTGCGCAGGAGTGGTCGGGTCTTGAAACCCCGGGGATGATCCTGCTTGGGCTTGCGGTAATGGGCGGCGGCGTTGCCACAACGGCCGGCGGGGTCAAGCTGTTGCGGGTTTATGCGCTCTATCTCAACGGGTTGCGAGAAATGGAGCGGCTGGTTTTGCCGTCCTCTGTCAGTGGCGAAGGGCGTGGCAATCGGCGTCTGCAAAGCAATGGCGCTTTTGTTGCATGGATCTTCTTCATGCTCTTTGCCCTATCGCTGACCGCCATCCTGATCGCGCTGTCGGCCTTTGGTGTGCCGTTTGAAGAGGCGATGATTCTCGCGATCGCGGGCCTGTCGACCACTGGTCCCTTGATCGAGGCTGCGGGGCAGATGCCGATCGAGCTGAACCTTCTTGCAGCGCCCGCAAAGCTTATCTTGTGTTTTGCGATGGTTCTGGGGCGGCTTGAAACGCTGGCGATTATCGCACTTCTGTCGCCCAATCTTTGGCGCAGTTGACACAAACTGCTTAACCCATGCTGAAAAGTGACGTTTTTCGGGTGGAAACCCAAAGAATCTGCGTCCATACTCCGCACAAGGGACGCGTTGGGCCGCAACGCGTGACAAGAACAAATGCGAGATAATTAAAAAATGGCTTCGGACAGACAGAATCTTCAGGATGCGTTCCTGAACCACGTTCGCAAAACTAAAGTTCCGGTAACAATCTTTCTGATCAACGGTGTAAAACTGCAGGGCGTGATTACCTGGTTCGACAACTTCTGTGTGTTGCTGCGCCGCGATGGCCAGTCGCAGCTTGTTTATAAGCATGCGATTTCCACCATCATGCCGGCTCAGCCGATCAGTCTCTATGAGGGTGAAGACTCCAATTGATGGAGCATGATAGGAAGCAGACCCGCGCTTGGGTTTTGCATCCGGATATCAAATCAGACAGAGATCGCCGTGACGCAGCTCCGGCGTTGGAAGAAGGTGTGGCACTTGCCGCGGCCTTACCCGACCTCGATGTGGTCGGCTCCGACGTCGTGCGCTTGCCAAAGGCGCATCCGGGTATGCTGTTTGGGTCCGGCAAGATTGATGAGCTGAAGGCGATCTTCAAGGAACATGAGGTGGAGCTGGTCCTAATCGATGGCCCAGTAAGCCCGGTTCAGCAGCGCAACCTTGAAAAAGCCTGGAAGGTGAAAATCCTAGACCGGACTGGCCTGATCCTTGAAATTTTCTCGGATCGTGCGCGTACGCGCGAGGGGGTGTTGCAAGTCGAGATGGCGGCGCTGAGCTATCAGCGGACGCGGTTGGTGCGGGCTTGGACCCACTTGGAGCGCCAACGGGGCGGGCTTGGTTTCGTCGGCGGCCCCGGCGAAACCCAGATTGAGGCCGACCGCCGTGCGATTGACGAACAGTTGGTGCGCTTGCGGCGTCAACTGGACAAGGTGGTGAAAACACGGACGCTGCATCGTGCAGCGCGTGCCAAGATCCCCTATCCGATTGTCGCGCTCGTGGGCTACACGAACGCCGGAAAATCCACTCTGTTCAACCGGTTGACCGGCGCTGAGGTGATGGCAAAGGACATGCTCTTTGCCACGCTCGACCCGACGATGCGGCGTGTTCAGTTGCCGGATGGGCCTGAGATTATCCTGTCGGATACTGTTGGGTTCATCTCTGATCTCCCGACCGAACTGGTTGCCGCCTTCCGCGCCACATTGGAAGAAGTGCTTGCCGCCGACGTCATCCTCCACGTGCGCGATATCAGCCACAAGGAGACTGAGGGGCAGGCCGAGGATGTCGAACAGATCCTGTCCTCCCTTGGCGTTGATGAAGAACGCGCTCAGATCGAGGTCTGGAACAAGATCGATCTGTTGCCTGAGGAAGAGGCGGATGCCTGCCGTCAACGGGCGGACCGGAACGATGGGCTCTTTGCGATCTCTGCGATCACTGGCGAGGGTCTTTCCGAGCTTCTGGAAGAGATCGCCGCAAAACTGCAAGGTGTTCGGCACATTGACGTCCTGTCCTTGGAGTTTTCACAAGGCAAGCAACGGGCCTGGCTCTTCAAGGAAGAGGTCGTCCAATCCGAAGAGCAGACGGACACCGGGTTTGAGATCACCGTCAAATGGACAGAGATCCAGAAAGCAAAATACGCAGCGCTCTAAGGCGCTGCGTTTTTCTTTGGCGGCATATGTGGCCTTAGTTGCGTGGCAAGATCCGTGTCACGCCGACGGCCGCGGCCCGCGCGAGATTTTCGTCCAGTGACATCGGGATATACTCGCCACGTCGCCAGAATTGCGCCATGTCGTCATAGTAGCGCGACAGGAAGTGCCCGGATTGCCCGGTGGCGATGATAAAGACGGAGCTGTCTGGATCCGCGAAATCATAGACCCCGCGATAGCCGGCCGCATGCACATTGCTAAAGGGATCAGGCTCAGAACCTGAGGTCAGGCCGCGTTGCAATGTGTTGTCGCCACCACTGGTCGATTGGCGAATGTTCACAAAATACCGCAGCAGCGGCACATCTCCGAGCACCTCGTGATCTTGGGTCGCTTGGTGCGCATCACCCCAACGCAGGGCTTCTAGCGCGTTGCCGTAATTCTCGCTGATGTAGACCAATGCGTCATCCAACGCGAGGCGCGCCATATTCGTGCAGGTCTCCACCGGAGCGCTTTGTTGAACGTCGCACCACGCTGCCGCGCCGTCCACATTGCGGAACACCCGTTCCAGAAACAGGGGTTCTACACGTTTGAACTCATTGGCAAGCGGGCCGAGGTCATCCTCAATCAGGCGTTTTTGCAAAGCGCGCACCCAGGAGGCATAGATCAAAGGCTCCGGAAGATGTTCGTTCATCTCGCCGTTCCACTCCGCCAAGAGAGACAGGGCAATCTGGCGCTGGCGTGCGGGGGAACCGTCGGGGGCGGCCTCGCCAGTAAACCAAAGATCGGCGCCGATCAGTGGGAGCAGAGTACGCGCGCTGTAAGAGACGGTATCAAGCTGCGCTTCGATGAAGCTGTCCCGCGTGTGGACCTCTCTGGTTTGCATCAAGCGGCGCCAGCGGTTGATGCGTTGTGTGTCGCCCCATTCAAACGAGACATGATTGGGGAAGGGACGATCCAGCAACTTGTTGTTTGTATTGCCAAGAATGCCACCTTGGGGCGCGACGAACTCGGGGTTGGCCGCGTAAGGAATGCGTCCCTGCCACTGATTTTCGCGGCGCCATCCTTGGTTGGGAAGACGGCCTTGGCTTTGGTTACGCAGGTCACGGTTCGGCATCGCGCCCACTGTCTTCAACGCGATCGTCGTGTCGTCCGCCAAAGTGACGTTTTGCGAGGGCGCGATGAAGTTCTCGCCTGCGTCGATGGCTTGTTGCACCGTTTGCGCGCGCATCAACTCTAGCGCGGCGGTCATCGAAGTGTCCTCGCCCGTGAGAGCTGTCCAGCCGAGGGAGACAACATGTCCCGGCGGGGTAATCGAAGCGAGGTTGAAGAGGGAGCCCGGCAAAACCGGGCCGTTATCTGTCCAGCGCAGTGTCAGGGTGCGGGGTTCTTGGCCCTTGATTTGGATGATCGACGGGCGAGTTTCAAAATCCTTGAAGCCGTTGACGCTCAGGTATTGCTGGGGATTGTCGGGGTTGATCTTTTCGATGAACAGATCCTGATCATCGAGATAAGAGGAGGTGATCCCCCAACCCATATGCTGAGAACGACCTGTCAGGATGGCAGGAATGCCGGGAATGGTGCCGCCAATCACGCCGCCTGTTCCGAGTTCGAGCCGCGCTAGGTACCACGCGCCCGGAGCCGTCAATTTCAGGTGCGGATCATTGGCAAGCAATGTGCCACCTGCGGCGGACCGGCTTGGCGCTGCCGCCCATGCGTTGGATGCGCCGCCAAGACCGCGCGGCGCGACGGGCATCAGGGCTGCAAAATGCTCAGGTGCTAGCTGCAACTGGTCAATGCCGGGAAACAGAGAGGTGTATTCGGGCAATGTCGTCGTGCCGCTGCCCGGTGCATCCGGCAGGATATCAGACAGACGCTCTGGATCATCAAGCGCGATAGAGGTTTGGGCGCGCAGGATTTCCTCGCGCATGTGAGAGGACAATTGCAACGCCATCAGCTTCATCAGCGCGATGCTGTCGGCAGGCTGCCAAGGGGCGATTGGCATGTTGAACAGGAACATTTCCGGCGCTCCTCGGCCCAAGGCGCGTTCGTTGATTTCCTGAAGGCGAGCATTCACGCCCGCGGAATAGGCCTCCAGCGCGCGCAGGGTTTCCGGGCTTTGCACCGAAACAGAGGCGCGGGCGAGGCGATACAGGTCCAGACGGCGGAGGAACACATCGGTTTCAACCGTGCGCGCGCCAAACACCTCGGAGAGGCGGCCCTGCGCGGTGCGCCGCATCACCGCCATCTGCCATAGACGATCCTGCGCATGCGCATAGCCGAGCCCAAAGAACACATCCTCGTCAGAGGCGCCAAAGCTTCCAAAAATATGCGGCACATTGGCGTGATCTCGCACAATTTCCACCGGAGCCGTGGGGCCGGGCAGGGCTATTTCCTTGTCATACTCCGGCAGCGACTGCGCCGCGAGGAAATAGACCAGGATCGCGCCCGCAATGCCGAGCAGAATCGAGGCGGCCGTCAGGCGGAGAAGCCAGCGGAAAAGGAATGCCATAAGTCGTCTATTCCCTTGGTATTTCGGGTTTTGTTGATCAACCGCATTGCGCTTCGGCAGGCGGCTGCTAGGGTTGGCGCCAACATAAGCGAAGTGACAGGAAGGGGGAAGGACATGGCAAAACTTGCGTTCCTTGGTTTGGGTGTCATGGGCTATCCGATGGCCGGACATCTGCAAAAAGCAGGTCACGAGGTGACCGTTTATAACCGCACAACTGCAAAGGCTGAGGCCTGGGCCGCGGAGCACGGCGGCGCCTTTGCTCCGACCCCGCGCGAGGCCGTGGCTGGGGCGGATTTCGTGATGTCTTGCGTGGGCAACGACGACGACTTGCGTTCCGTTTGCCTCGGCGAGGACGGCGCATTTGCGGGGATGAGCGAAGGCAGCATCTTTGTGGACCACACCACCGTGTCCGCACTTGTGACAAAAGAACTCTATGCCGCGGCCAAAGACACGGGCATCGGTTATGTTGATGCGCCGATTTCCGGCGGGCAAGCTGGAGCGGAGAATGGTGTCCTGTCGGTCATGTGCGGCGGCGATGCTGATGTCTTCGACAAGGCTGCGCCGGTGATTGACGCCTATGCCCGTATCTGTCGCCGTATCGGCGAAAGCGGCGCGGGTCAGATGACCAAAATGTGCAACCAGATCGCGATTGCCGGGGTGGTGCAGGGACTGAGCGAAGCGCTGCATTTTGCGGAGAAGGCGGGCCTCGATGGGCGAGCGGTTGTCGAGGTCATCAGTCAAGGCGCTGCGGGCAGTTGGCAGATGGCGAACCGCTACGAGACCATGCTGGAAGATCATTTTGACCACGGATTCGCGGTCGACTGGATGCGCAAAGATCTTGGGATCTGCTTGGATACTGCGGATGATATTGAAGCAAGCCTGCCGCTGACTGCCCTTGTGGATCAGTTCTACAAAGATGTGCAGAAGCTGGGCGGCGGTCGCTGGGATACGTCCTCGCTGATCAAACGCCTTCGGGCGATGGGCTGACTCTTTCCCTGAGAACGAAAACAAAAAGCCTCCCCAAAGTGGGAGGCTTTTTTATTTAATGACAGTCGTTTAAGTGCAGAGATTAAGGGATGATGCGGGTGTATTTGGTGCCTTCCAGAGTGGCCCCAATGCGAAGGCCCGCCTGACCAAAGACGGCCGCGATCACCGGAGCGGTGAGCGTATTGGTGTCCGCAGTCAGCGCATTGCCTTCGTCCTTGATCACATACTCCAGATCGGCGCCTGCGGTCCAACCGGAGGAGCGACGGAATCGCGCCAGCGCGGCGTCGGTCATGAAGAACAGAACCTGAGCGTATTGCTGCGCGCCAATTTGCAGACCCGCGTTGCCTTTAATCGATGCGTAGTAGTCAACGGTTGCGCCATTGATCCGCAGGGCGCCGCGACCATAGCCGCCGCCGACAAAAAATCCTGCTTCGGTGACCAGAGGGATGACTAACATACCTGCGGATTTGCTCGCCAAATCTTGCGTGCCCGGGTAGCGGGCGTACATCTGGCTGAGGGTTGCGTCGACGCGTGCGTCGATTTTCACATCGTTTGAATTGCCGATCCCATTGCCGCAGGCTGCGGTCAGCCCAAGAGTGCTGAGACCAGTTGTCACAAATGCGCGACGGGAGAGAGAAGAGGAGCTGCTCATTTCTTATAACCTGCAATAGCTTATGGCGCTCTATGCACCTTGTTTGGCCTGAGTATATGCATAATCCGACTGGCTGTCATCTTGATGACAGCGCCTTTGGGCGAGAACTTGCCTTTGCGAACTTCGCCTGGCTTGAAACCCGAGGATCTCAGCCGTTCAGCAGACGCGCAACTTCAGGCGCGAAATAGGTCAGCACACCATCACAGCCGGCCCGGCGAAACGCCATCAAACTTTCCAGCATGACTTTTTCGCCATCAATCCAGCCATTTAGAGCGGCAGCTTGAATCATCGCATATTCGCCGGACACCTGATAGGCGAAGGTCGGCACGCCAAATTCCTGTTTCACGCGGTGACAGATATCGAGATAGGCAATGCCCGGTTTGACCATGACCATATCCGCACCTTCCTGCAGGTCGCGAGAGATCATGCGCATCGCTTCATTGGTGTTGCCGGCATCAAGTTGATAGGTCTTCTTGTCGCCCTTGAGCGCGCCGGACGCACCGACGGCATCGCGGAACGGACCGTAATAGGAAGAGGCGTATTTCGCGGAATAGGAAAGGATGGTCACATTCTGATGGCCATGGGCCTCTAGTGCGCTGCGCATCGCACCGATCCGACCGTCCATCATGTCAGAGGGGCCGATGATGTCCGCGCCTGCCTCCGCCTGCGCGAGGGTCATCTTCACAAGCGCTTCGACGGTTTCGTCATTCAGGATTTTCCCATCCACAACAAAGCCATCGTGGCCATTGATGTTGTAGGGATCCAGCGCGACATCGGTCATAATGGCGAGCTCTGGAACAGCCTCTTTGATGCCGCGAATGGCGCGGTTGCAGAGGTTGTTGGGGTTCCAAGCCTCGGCACAATCTTCGGTCTTGAGCGCGGGGTCGGTATAGGGAAACAGGCAAATTGCCGGAATGCCCATCGCATGCGCTTCGATTGCGGCCTCGACCACCTTGTCGACCGACCGGCGCACCACGCCCGGCATGGAGGCAATCGGCTCCTCTATGCCCTCGCCATCCCGAACAAACACAGGCCAAATCAGATCATTGACCGACAGTTCGTTCTCGCGCGTGAGATTGCGGAGGGCTGCACTGGAGCGCAGACGGCGCGGGCGGGCGGACGGGAACGGGGCAATGATGGGGGTCATATCGGACTCATGCGCGGTTTCGTTGCTTATGGGTGGCATGGAACCTCCGGTGTTCACAAGGGCTCAGCCTGTGGATTTCTGCCGCAGGAGGACTTGTGTCTTGCATCGCTGCGTTGGATACAGGGCGCAGAGGCCATGGGCTTCACCTTGAGAGCGCCATCAGTCAGGACCGGAGCCGCCTTGGATCTGTTTAGCATCATCGTAGAAATGATTGACCTTCGGTCGTTTTCCAATCTTTGGTATTGGATCGCCCTTGCGGTTTTGTGGTCCTCTGCCAGCCACTGGGTGCTCGGCGTGCCGCATGACATGATCTTGCGGGCGAAGCGCAAACCGGGACAAGCTGAACAAGATTTGCAGGATGCTGTCCGTATTCAACGGAACCGCATTCTGTTCATTCACGAGGTGTCGGGCGCTTTTACGACGGGGTTCACCTTCTTTATCGTGACGAGTTTGCTGCTCTTGGGTTTTGTCTACGACATGGAGTTCGCCCAGGCTGTGAGCCTAATGGTCGTCCCAATGGTCGGGGTTGGCCTGATTAATCTGCAAACGGCGCAGCGCTTGGCAGAGCAGGAGCATGATACCGATGCTCTGTGTCGTCGACTGATGCGGACGCGGACCTATATCCAAATGCTCGGCGGCGTTTCGATCTTTGTGACCGGGCTTTGGGGTATGTATCAGAACATGGTGATCGGCGCGCTCGGCTGAGCGGGTGAGAGCGGCGAGGGAGAACCGACAGATGTCCCAATCAACGATCGTCATGGGCGGCGCGCCAGAAGGCTATGACGCGCAACTTGTCCTCCGTGAAGTAGAGCGCAGTGGTGCGCCCGTCCTGCATGTTGCCCGCGATGACAAGCGGATGGAGGCGATGCGCGCTGCGTTGCGCTTTTTCGCCCCGGACATGCCCGTGGTTGTTTTCCCCGGCTGGGATTGCTTGCCCTTTGATCGGGTCTCGCCAAACGCGGATATCTCCGCAGCGCGCATGGCCACGCTCGCGGCCCTTGTGCATGGGATGTCGGACCAGTTCATTCTGCTGACAACGCTGAATGCCGCGATGCAGCGGGTACCTGCCCGCGAGGTCCTGCGCGAGGCTGCGTTCTCGGCCCGTGTGAATACCAGAATTGATGAAGAAGGCCTGCGTAAGTTCTTGGTTCGCATGGGATTTACCCAAAGCCCAACGGTGATGGAACCAGGTGATTATGCTGTGCGTGGCGGCATTATCGATATTTTCCCGCCCGGTGAATCCGGTCCGGTTCGGCTTGACCTCTTCGGCGACGTTCTGGAGGGTGCGCGGCGCTTTGATCCGGCGACGCAGCGCACGACTGAAAAACTGGATGTGATTGAGCTGGCGCCCGTGTCCGAAGTGATCCTGGACGAGGCCGCCATTACCCGGTTTCGCCAAAACTACCGGATTGAGTTTGGTGCCGCGGGCAACGACGACCCGCTTTACGAGGCCGTGAGTGCCGGGCGTAAACATCAGGGGATGGAGCATTGGCTGCCATTCTTTCACGAGCGTCTAGAAACCCTGTTTGACTACCTTCCTGCCGCGACGGTCACTTTGGATGACCAACTGACACCGGCACGGGTTGCGCGCTGGGACAGTATTGCGGACCAGTATGAGACTCGCCGCATCGCCATGACGGCAAAAGGGCGGATGGACTCGGTTTACAAACCGACGCCGCCGCAACTGTTGTACATGGATGACGCGGCTTGGACTGCGCAACTATCCAACCACCGCGCGGTGCAGTTCCACCCATTGCCACAGGCCTCTGGTCCCGGTGTGGTGGATGCAGGTGGGCGGATCGGGCGCAATTTTGCGCCAGAGCGTCAACAAGAAAATATCAGTCTTTTCGCGGCTTTCGCCGATCACATTAAGGCAAAGATGGAGAAGGGCCCCGTCGTTGTGGCCTCTTATTCCGAAGGCGCGCGCGAGCGTCTGAGCGGCTTGATTGAAGACGAAGGGCTGGCGGAGACAATCCATGTCGCCGATGGCACGCGGATTGGCAAACGCGGGTTGCATCTGGCTGTTCTTGCGCTCGAGCACGGGTTCGAAGCTCCTGAAATGACAGTGATCTCCGAGCAAGACGTGCTTGGCGACCGGCTGATCCGCTCGCCGAAAAAACGACGGAAGGCAGATAACTTCCTCACGGAGGCACAGTCCCTCAGCCCCGGCGATTTGGTGATCCACCTGGACCACGGCATTGGTCGATATAAGGGGTTGGAAGTTGTCACGGCAGCGGGCGCGGCGCATGAGTGCCTGTTGTTGGAATATGCCGAAGAAGCAAAGCTTTACCTGCCGGTCGAGAATATCGAGCTGCTGTCAAAATACGGCCACGAGGAAGGTCTGCTTGATCGTCTAGGTGGAGGTGCATGGCAGGCCAAGAAGGCGCGGCTGAAAGAACGCATTCGCGAGATGGCGGATCGTCTGATCCGGATCGCCGCAGAACGCGCCCTGCGCAAGGCGCCGGTTATCGATCCTCCGCCTCATGCCTGGGAGGAATTCTCCGCACGCTTCCCATATCAGGAAACCGACGATCAGCTGCGCGCGATTGAGGACGTGATGACTGACCTTCAGTCCGGCCAACCGATGGATCGCCTGATTTGCGGCGACGTTGGCTTTGGCAAGACCGAGGTCGCCATGCGCGCGGCTTTTGTGGCTGCCATGTCGGGGCTGCAGGTGGCTATCGTGGCGCCAACCACCCTATTGGCACGCCAACACGCGGCGGGATTCAAAGACCGTTTCCGGGGATTTCCTCTAGAAGTCAGGCAGTTGTCGCGCTTTGTGACTGCGAAGGAAGCCAGTAAAACCCGTGAAGGATTGGCAAAAGGCACCGTTGATATTGTGGTCGGGACGCATGCCTTGCTGGCAAAGACGATCAAGTTCCAAAACCTCGGCCTGTTGATCATCGACGAAGAACAACACTTTGGCGTGGCGCATAAAGAGAGGCTGAAACAGCTGCGGTCTGATGTGCATGTGCTGACCCTGACGGCGACGCCCATTCCGCGGACACTTCAACTCAGCCTTACAGGCGTCCGGGATCTCTCGATTATTGGCACGCCGCCCGTCGATCGTTTGGCGATCCGCACCTATGTGACCGAGTTTGATGCGGTCACCGTGCGTGAGGCACTGCTGAGAGAGCATTATCGCGGCGGGCAAAGCTTTTACGTGGTGCCACGGATCTCCGACTTGCCGGAGATTGAAGAGTTCCTGAAAGAACAGCTGCCGGAGCTGACCTATGTGGTGGCCCATGGTCAAATGGCGGCGGGCGAGCTCGATGACCGGATGAATGCCTTTTACGACGGCAAATACGACGTGCTCTTGGCGACCACTATCGTTGAATCCGGCCTGGATATTCCGACTGCGAACACCATGGTGGTGCATCGGGCCGACATGTTCGGCCTTGCGCAGCTCTACCAAATCCGGGGCCGTGTTGGACGTTCCAAGACTCGCGCCTATGCCTATCTGACCACCAAACCGAGACAGAAGCTGACCGACAGCGCGCAAAAGCGTCTCCGTGTGCTTGGCTCGCTCGACACACTGGGGGCCGGCTTTACGCTCGCCTCGCAAGACCTTGATATTCGGGGTGCCGGCAACCTTTTGGGGGAAGAGCAATCCGGCCAAATGCGGGACGTCGGGTATGAGCTCTATCAATCCATGCTCGAAGAGGCGATCGGCAAGATCCGTTCAGGCGAAGTCGAAGGGCTGGTCGAGCAAGACGAGCAATGGGCGCCGCAGATCAACCTTGGCGTTCCGGTCCTGATCCCCGAAGACTACGTGCCAGATCTGGATGTGCGTTTGGGTCTCTATCGCCGCCTGTCTTCGCTGACCACCAAGGTCGAGCTTGAGGGGTTCGCGGCCGAGTTGATCGACCGATTTGGGAAATTGCCGAAAGAGGTCAATACCTTGATGCTCGTTGTTCGCATTAAGGCGATGTGCAAAAAGGCCGGAATCGCCAAGTTGGACGGTGGCCCCAAGGGCGCGACCATCCAGTTCCACAATGACAAGTTCGCCTCGCCTCAGGGGCTTGTTGAATTCATCCAGGCCCAGAAAGGTCTGGCCAAGGTGAAAGACAACAAGATCGTCGTTCGGCGCGATTGGAAGAATGATGCGGACAAGATCAAAGGAGCTTTTGCGATTGCACGAGACCTTGCTGAAAAGGTCGTCGCCGAGAAAAAAGCTGCCAAGCAGAAATGAAAAAGCCCGCGGTTTGAACATTCTCAAACCGCGGGCTTTTTTCTTTTCTTGCGTGATATCAAGCGGGTGCCGTCATTGCTTCAACCCGACCCATCCAGAGCATCGTCAGAAAGGCAAGAACGGCTGTTGTCAGGACACCGCCGACCATCGGAACGATCGTGCCGTCAAACAGCAGGCCCACAGGCGCTGCGATAAAGGCCGCAGCAACTGTCGCGATTGCGCCCATGACAGAGGCCGCCATCCCGGCGATATGGCCCATCGGCTCCATTGCAATGGCGTTGAGGTTCCCAAGGGTCAGGCCGACCATGAAGAATACGCTCGTCTGCCAAGCGACGAAGATATAAAAGCCCAGCGGATCGCCAAAGTTGATGCCTGTGGTCAGGAACATCAGCGTGCTGCCTGCGATTTGCACGCCAAGTGCCCAAGTGACCATACGGCGCATGCCGACACGGCCCACAAGCGACGCGTTCAAGAAGCTGGCAGAGCCTGCCATAAGGGCCACCACCATAAACCATACAGGAAAGGTTTCTGCGCGATCAAAAACCACTTCGTATACCTGCTGGACCATTACGATCATCGTAAAGAGCATGGCCATGCAAAAGGTCTGTGCAAGAATCGACAGGCGCACCGTCGGATGTGCCATCATCTCGCGCAAGGCAGCAATAAGCTGGGGCAAGCGGAACGGGCGACGGTTTTCTTTCTTCAGAGGCTCTTCCAGACGGATCGCCATCCAAAGGACTGTGATAACCGAGAACAGCGCGAAGGCCGCGAAGATACCCCGCCAGCTGGAAATCGCGATAATCCCGGTCCCCATAAGGGGCGCGAAGGCAGGAACCAGCGTGAAGATCATCATGGCGAGCGACATGATCCGAGCCATATCGCGTCCAACGTAAAGGTCGCGGACGATGGCGATTGCCACCACGCGGGGGGCTGCTGCCCCGAGCCCCATCAACAGACGCGAAATCAGGATCGTTTCCATCGACTGGCTGAAATAACTGGCCAAAGCGCCAAGGCAGTAGAGACCCGAGCCGACAAAGATCACCGGCTTGCGGCCGAATGCATCAGACAGCGGACCCGTAAAGAAGGTCCCAACACCCATACCCATAACAAAAGCGGTGACAATCAACTGCGCGCGGTTGGTGTCATCCGGACTAAGAGTGGCGCCGATCTCCGGCAGGGCTGGAAGCATTGCATCGATCGAAAATGCGATCGTTGCAAACATCATCGCGATCATGGCGATGAATTCACCCTGGGACAGCGCCGACTTGCGTTGCTCAATCATGTGTAAACCTCTCCCGGTGACTTGAACCGGGGGCGGACATCGCCTCGGGTTCGGAAACCGGCTAGAGAGGCGCTAACATGGATTTTGGATCCCGTGAAGTGCTTCAACTGTTAAACGTGCGCACATTACTCTGTGCGCACGTGGAGGCTTGTCGTGCCTAGGATTTAATCAGTGTCCCGAATGCCTATTTATTCTAGTGGCTTGGGGGCGTGTCCTCATTTGCGCTTGTGTTATCTGCCTCGGCCGCGATCTGGCTGCGAATATCGGCTATGACCTGCTTCCATAGCTCCGGTGGTTGCGCACCGGGGACAACATGCTGATTGGCGAGGATGAAAGTGGGCACGGAATTGACGCCCATCTTCCGAGAATGGGCATCGCGGGACTGGATGTCCTCGATGTCATTTTCACTGCTGAGGAGCTTTTCAACAACGGCGCGGTTCATGCCGGCGTGCTCTGCCACATCTGCCAGAACCTGAGGGTCGCCGATATCTTTGCCGTCAACGAAGTACGCCTGAAACAGTGCGTCGACGACCGGAGATTGCTTGGCTTCCAAACCGGCCCAATGGATCAACCGATGGGCATTGACGGTGTTTGGCGTGCGCTGCATGGCCTCAAAGTTAATGGTGACACCGGCTTTCTCCGCGTGCTCTGCAATCTGAGAATAGACCCGTACTGCATTGTCTTTGCCACCAAATTTCGTTTCCAGATACTCTCGGCGATCTACGCCTTCGATCGGCATGTCTGGGTTCAGCTGAAACGGGTGCCACTCGATGACGAAGGGATGGTCGGGGTCTTCGGCCAAGGCGCGGTCCAGCAGGGTTTTACCGATGTAGCACCATGGGCAAATCGGGTCGGAGAGGATGTCGAGTTTCACTTGGGTCATGTGTTTACGTCCTTGGTTTCGGTCGGGCGAAACAGAGGGGGCAAGGCGCGCCGGAGCAGCTTGCCGTTGGGATTGGTTGGGAACTCCGCGAGGCGGATATAGGCTTTGGGCCGCTTGTACTCTGCCAGCTCTTGTTCTGCAAAAGCCCGCAGGTCCGTTTCGGTCACGTCTTCGCGACCAATGTAAAAGCCTGCGATGATACTCACGCCGGGTTTGACCTCGACCTCACTGGCTGCAAATTGCTTGATGCCGTCGAGGGTTGCGAAGGCCTTTTCAACCTCGAGAGGCGACACGCGGAAGCCTCCAGCGTTCATCATATCATCATTGCGGCCGAGATAACGGATCTGCCCGTCTTCGCTCATCACGCCGCGATCGCCCGTCAAAAACCAGTCGCCTTGAAAGCGTGCCTTGGTTTCTTCTGGTGCGTTTAGGTAACCGAGCATCAGTCCAGGGTCCTCACGATGCACCGCAATGATGCCGGGCGTTCCGATGTCCGTCGGTCCGTCTTCTCCCACAATGGCGATCCGGCGACCCGACTGCGGCGCCCCAAGCGCATCTGCGACAGAGGGACGGTGAGGCGCGGAGGAGATAAAGGTCGAACATTCCGACATGCCAAAGGCTTCGTAAATTTGGGTGCCAGTGCGCGTGGTCCAGTCTGTTCGAATGTCTGACGAGAGTTTCTCTCCAGCGGCCAGGCCATGTCGCAATTTGGGCAATTGGGGCATGGTCGGGGACTTCAACAGCTTGCGGTAAACACCCGGAACGGCGGCAAAGATAGTTGCCTCCGTCTGGCGTAAGACCTCGGGGAGATCAGAGAGCTGAACAGACGGACCAGGGATGATGGCGGTTGCACCAACGGAGAGCGGATCCATAATCCCGGTGCCAAGCGTAAAGGTCCAGTTGAAGGCCCCCGCATGGAGTAGGCGATCTTCTGCTCCGAGGTCATACCAATCCCGGATCATCATACGCCGTGCCCAAATCGCACGATGGGCATGGGCGACCGCGCGGGCGGTGCCACCGGTGCCGGATGTATAAACGATGTAGGCCAGCCGGTCAGGCGGACCCATGTGATAGTCTGCGGGCGGGCCCTCGATCATTGCGGCAAGGGCGCTGGATGGGATCTCGCGGTGGTGTGTGCCGCTCGCAACCTCTGGCGCCTTGATTACCCCTGCAGGAGCGAGGTCTGCGATGATGCGGTCCACTTCATGTTCGGTCAGCTGCGTCGAAGTGGGAACGGGAACAATTCCAGCGGCGATGGCGCCTAAGAACAGTAGAGGAAATTCAATCGTATTTCCCAATCGCATCAGGAGCATATCACCGGTTTTAAAACCCAGATCCAGCAGGCCACTTGCAACTCCACGAACCGCGCGCTCCACCTGAGCATAGGTCCAGACGGTGGTCGCATCGGAGGCGGGGATGACGATTGCAGGGTGATCCGGTCGCGCTGAGGCCTGCTGCAACACATAGGCCGCAAGGTTGAACGGATCGGGACAAGGCGCCGGGCGCCCTTGGTCAAATATCGATAGCATGAAAAATGCCTAGCCTCCGGTGTCCGTTTCAGCAAGTCAGCGTTGCAAGGGCCTGCACAGAGAATTATAGGACGTCCATGGACGAGCGCGACCCCAAGAAATTGATATCCATCGCTCACGCCAATGGCGAGAGCAGTGAACCGGAGCCTTTGGATCTGGGGGCGCGGGTGCGTGAATTGCGCAAACAGCGCGACTGGACGTTGGAACATGCCGCCAATCAGGCGGGACTCGCACGATCGACCCTGTCAAAGATCGAGAACGGTCAGATGTCGCCGACCTATGAGGCGCTCAAGAAACTGGCCGTTGGACTGCAGATTTCGGTGCCGCAGTTGTTCACGCCGCCGCAGCGGGATCAGGTCAATGGTCGGATGATCGTGACCAAATTCGGCGAGGGCTCTGCTCATGCTACTGCGACTTATGAGCATGAGTTGCTGGCTGATGGTCTGACCCGCAAGAACATGCTGCCGTATCGAGCGCGGGTTCGGGCGCGAGCGCTTGACGAATTTGACGGTTGGGTGCGTCACGACGGGGAGGAATTCCTCTACGTTCTGACGGGTGTTGTGAAGCTCTATACCGAGTTTTACGAACCTGTGGAGATGCGGCGTGGGGACAGTGCCTATTATGACGGGGCCATGGGCCATAACGTCATCTCTGTCAGCTCAGAGGATGCGATGATCCTCTGGGTGACCTCTCTCGTTTAAGCCAACCAAAGCGATCCGTCAGATCCGCCGGTCGCTCAACTCGTCGCGCAAGCTCTCCATATACAAAAAATCCCGCATCTCTTCGCGGGCTTCTGTCAGGGATATGCCTTGAGCTTTGGCGAGGGCGCTTACAAAGGCGTCCTCTTGGGTGATTGGGCACAGCGAACTGTCCACCACAAGATCGGGAAATCGCTGTCGCAGGCGCGGCATGCTTTTTGCTAGATTGAATTCCGCACTCATCATCGTCGGCCCCCTCACACGAACGGGATACACTCGGAAACTCTGCGGGGTAATCTAGCAAGAAAATTGCGATCTGTCAGCGTTTCTTATCGATCCTGGGGTTCTCGGCAGGAAACGTCTTGCGCCTGTGTGGAGGACATCCGGTGTGTTGGCGGCGATGCGTGCCCTAGAATGTAAAGAAACCAGCCACTTGGGCTGGTTTCGTTGCGTTGTCTCTGTGGAGGGCAGTGATGGGTCACTCCGACGCGTGCCACCAGACTTCCGGCATATAGTAATAGCCGTCCCCGTAGATCGGCAGCCGCATAGGATAGCGCATGTCCGCCGAGTGAGCGATCCGGGATTTGGAGTACTGCCAGATCGGGATCACATAGCGCCCAGCCGTCAGAACGCGGTCGAGGGCCTTGGCCGCCGAAATGAACTCGTCCGACGAGGTTGTGGTCAGCATATGCTGGATCATCGCCTCGGCTGCGGGGCTGTTCATCCCCATGAGGTTGCGCGAACCGGGTTGGTCGGCTCCGTCATGCCCCCAATAGAGCATTTGCTCATTCCCGGGACTGAGGGACAGGGAGCGGCGGAAGAAGGTCAGGTCAAAGTCATACTCGTTTTGCCGTTCAACATATTGCGCGCTATCAACAAGTTCAGTTGTGAGCTTGATGCCGAGGCGCTCCAAGGCGGGTGCGTAGATCTCTACCGCCTTCAACATTTCCTCTTCGCCGAGGTTTCCGTGTTGCAGCAGAACCTTCAATTCCAGCGCTTCGCCATCCGCATTGCGTAGGGTGCCGTCTTGGATGGTCCATCCTGCCTCTTCCAACAAGCTGCGCGCGGCGCGCAGGTTCGCGCGGTTGCGCTCGGAACCGTCACTTTCCGGAAGGCTGTAGCCTTCCAGTGTTCCCGGCAGAAGATCCTCGGCAAAGGGAGCAAGCAACTCTGCCACACGGCCGGAGGCGGGGTTGTGCGACATTCCGAGGTAGGAATTGGAGAAGTAGCTGGTGATCCGGGGCAGCAGCCCGCCGGTCAGCGTGTCATTGATGAATTCGAAATTGAACGCCTCAATCAGGGCCTGCCGGACGCGCCAGTCATCGAGCGGCGCGTGGCGGGTGTTCATCACCAAACCCGTCATGCCAGAGGGCTGCTGGTTTGGAATTTCAGTCTTGATGATCTCGCCATTTTGCACGCGTGCAAAGTTGTAATCGCTATCCCAGCTCGCGGCGTTGAATTCCCGCACAGCAGAAAGCTCGCCTGCCTTAAAGGCCTCAAACAAAACTGTCTGATCGCCGAAGAACTCCAGCTTCATCCTGTCGAAGTTGTTGGTGCCGCGGCGGAACGGCACGTCTTTGCCCCAGTAGTTGGGATCCCGTTCAAACGTGAGCGAGCGACCGAGCTCGTAGTCGCCGATCACATAGGGGGCGGAGCCGATCGGAGCTTCCGTTGGGTCGGCATCTTCAAACGATTTTCCGTCCCACTGCGCCTTTTTCAGGATCGGACGAAGACCGGCGATGAGCGCCAACTCGCGGTCTTCGGTGTTAAAGGTCAGCCGGACGCTGCGCGGGCCTGTCTTTTCGATCTTTTCGACCTTGGACCAGAAGCCGCGATAGCGAAGATTGCCTTCGGTCCCCAGGGTTTCATAGGACCAGATCACATCCTCAACAGTGACAGGGCTGCCATCAGAGAATTTGGCCTCTTTGCGCAGGGTGAATTCCACCCAAGAGCGGTCCTCTGGCGTCTCAATCGATTCGGCCAAAAGACCGTAGAGCGCGAAGGGTTCATCGTAGGAACGACCCATCAGGCTTTCGTAGGCCCAGAAGCGCAATTGCCAGGGCGGGTTGCCCTTGTTCACAAACGGATTGAGTGAGTCAAAGCCACCCAGATTGCCAAAAACCACCTCGCCGCCCTTGGGCGCATCGGGGTTCACATAGGGAAGAGACTCAAAATCCTGTGGTAGGGCCGGGGCCCCATACATAGCTATGCCATGGGCTGATTCTGCGGATGCGAGAGTCCCCGTTGCAAGAAGTGCGATTCCCGCCACCGTGGCGCGAAGCCGAGTGAAAAATAATGGTCCCATTTTGAGAACAATCCTGCGCTGCCCTTATTTTCATAAGTCATGACGCTATCTGGCTCGGCCGGGTAATTCAAACTTTTAGCTTGGACCGAGGCCGGAAATTGCTTATAACGGAGTCACTGCTCGATAGGTTTCTTGCCTGTATGAAACCTGCCTCAATAACTGAACGCCGGCCTTGCGCCGGCGTTTTTTTCTTTTGAGGAGCCGTGCGCCGGGCGTGAACTTCCGCGACGTTACGTTCACGTGGCTGTGTCTTCCGGTGCGGAACTTTCCCAATGATTGCCCGTTTATTTTGCGGTTGCAGCATGCAAAGCTGCGCCGCAAAGCGTTTCAACAAATCAGGGGAAAGCACATGTCCGTCACTGGTAAAACAGCGGTTGTTACGGGGTCGAACTCGGGCATCGGTCTCGGTGTCGCGCGGGAGCTGGCGCGCGCTGGCGCGAATGTCGTTTTGAATTCATTCACCGACCGCGATGAAGACCACGCGTTGGCAGCTGAGATGGCAAAAGAGTTCGGCGTCGAGGTGCGATACATCCAGGCGGATATGTCCAAGGGGGACCAATGTCGCGCGCTGATCGAAAAGGCCGGACAGTGTGATATCCTCGTCAACAACGCCGGGATCCAGCATGTGGCGCCGATTGACGAATTCCCAACCGACAAATGGGACGCGATCATCGCGATCAACCTCTCCTCCGCCTTTCACACAACGGCCGCCGCTTTGCCAATGATGCGTGCGGCGGGCTGGGGGCGGGTGGTCAATATCGCCTCCGCGCATGGCTTGACCGCGTCGCCCTATAAATCGGCCTATGTGGCGGCCAAACACGGCATCGTCGGCATGACCAAGACCGTTGCATTGGAAACGGCCGAAGAGCCGATCACCTGCAATGCCGTTTGCCCGGGCTACGTTCTCACCCCGCTGGTCGAGGCACAAATTCCGGACACCATGGAGAAATACAACATGGGCCGCGAGGAGGTAATCAAGAAAGTAATGCTGGAGCGTCAGCCGTCCCGGGAATTCGCAACTGTCGAACAGCTGGGTGGGACCGTGAACTTCCTGTGCTCTGATGCGGCTGCGCAGATCACCGGGACGACCATCAGCGTGGATGGCGGTTGGACGGCGCTTTGATCTTTCTCTGACGTGACGCCGCGTGCCCCACGCCTTGGGGCACGCGATCTTCAGCAGAAAGGTCAAAACACGATGGTGAAACGAATAAACCTCGCACTGCAGGGCGGTGGCGCGCATGGCGCCTTTACCTGGGGCGTTTTGGATCGCTTCCTTGAAGAGGAGCGTTTGGAGGTTGCGGCGCTGACGGGAACCTCGGCGGGGGCACTGAACGCTGCCGCTTTCAAGGCTGGGATGGCTCGGGACGGGCGCGCAGGCGCCAAGGCTGCGCTAGACCGTCTCTGGGTACGTATGGGCGCGGTAGGCGACATGCGGATCGCGAATTGGATGGCGGGCTTTGATATGGCGCCGCTCTTGAACATGCTGAAGATCGCTGCCCCTTTTGCGCCGGTGGAGGCTATGTCTCAGGCGATTTCCCCGTATTCCTACGGACCGTTTTACAGAAACCCGCTAGAATCCGTAGTGGAGCAATTCGACTTTGGTGACGTTTGCGCCGATGAGGGGCCTCAGCTTCATATCTGCGCAACGTCAGTGCAAACGGGCAAGGTGAGGGTGTTTTCCGGAACAGAAATCTCGACAGATGCGATCCTTGCCTCCGCCTGTTTGCCGCATCTGTTTCAGGCCGTTGAGATCCCAAGTGCCCAAACCGGCGAGTTGGAAGCTTATTGGGATGGAGGCTACACCGGAAACCCGGCGCTGTTTCCTCTGTTTCAGGACGGGCTACCGGACGATGTGGTGGTGGTGAACATCAACCCACTGGTGCGCGAAGACACGCCGCGTACGCCGCAAGAAATCCAAAACCGAGTGAACGAAATCAGCTTCAACTCTTCGTTGCTGCGCGAGTTGCGGGCGATCTCCTTTGTGCAGCGTTTGCTGGCGGATGGCACGATGGAGCGGGGACGAATGAAGCGGGTCTTGGTCCATATGGTGGCGGACGACGATCTGATGACGCGCTTGTCGGTGACAACGAAACTCATCCCTATCCCACAGGTCCTGACGTCCCTGAAACTCGCCGGGCGGAGCGCTGCGGAACGGTTTCTGGAGGCGCATTTCGACGATCTTGGCGAACGACAGACCGCTGATCTTGAAACGATGTTCGGATAGGAGTGGCGGCGGTTATTCCGCCGCTTTCCGCTGCAGGTCTTCCACGGCTTCTTTGCTGTTGGGATAGACGAGGCCCGCAGAAATCACCAATTTCGCGGCATCTTCGACGCTCATGTCCAACTCGATGATGTCTTCCTCGGGGAAGTAAAGCAGGAACCCGGAGGTCGGGTTAGGCGTGGTCGGGACAAAAACGCTGATCAATTTGCCGCTGGTGTCGGCGCGCCGCGCAATCTCGCCCTTGGCTTCGGTTGAGATAAAGCCGATGGCCCAAATACCGCGACGCGGATATTGGATCAGGCAGGCGGTTTCAAAGCTGCGTTCGCTTTGGGCAAAGACTGTCTCTGAGATCTGTTTGATGCCCGAATAGATCGATCGAACGACCGGCATCCGGTCTACTAGGCGTTCAGCATAGCCAATCAGAGAGCGGCCGATGATACCTTTGGCAACCCAGCCCACAACAATGGTGAACAGCAGAAAGATGATGACACCGACGCCGCGCAGGTTGATGCCGATGTATTGCTCTGGCTGAAAGGTGCTCGGGACCAGCGGCAGAACAACGCCGTCGACCCAGCCCGCCACGGACCACAAGAGCCAGATCGTCAGCCCAACCGGGGCGATGACGACGATGCCGGTCAGAAAAGAGGACCTGAGCCGGGCAAAAAGACCGGGGCGGCGGGGCGGCGGAGGCAGATCGTCAAAGGGCGTGTTCATGGTCAGCAGTCTTGTTAGCTCGTGAGCAACCTAGGTATGGACAGGCCCGACGACAATGGATTCTCCACCGCACGCCTAAGAATGTTTAAAGCTTGGCCAATTCTTTAGCGATCTCGGCGGCAAGGCGCGCGTTATTGCGGACCAGCGCGATGTTGGCTTCTAGGGATTTCCCGTCGGTCAGCTCGAAAATGCGCTGCAGCAAGAAAGGGGTGACGCCCTTGCCGCTGACACCCTGTGCGTCTGCCTCGCTTTGGGCCTGTGCAATGATCGGGGCCAGATCCTCAGCCGGGATTTGCGCGTCTGCCGGGATAGGGTTGGCGACCAACTGACCACCGGGCAGTTGCATGGCGCCTCGCAGGACATGCGCACGGGCAATCTCAGCGGCTCTATCCATACGGAGCGGTGCCATCAGATCAGAGGTTGCGGACCAGAAGGCAGGGAAGCTGTCTTGACCGTAAGAGATCACCGGAACCCCTTGAGTTTCCAAGACTTCTAGCGTTTTGGGCACATCGAGAATGGCCTTTGCTCCTGCGGCAACCACGGTCACTGGAGTTTGAGCCAGTTCCATCAGGTCGGCAGAGATGTCAAAGCTGTGCTCGGCGCCTTTGTGGACGCCACCGATACCGCCAGTGGCAAAGACGGAAATACCGGCCAGACGCGCGGCAATCATGGTTGCGGCCACGGTGGTCGCACCGGTGCCGCCGGTTGCGAGGCAAGCCGCAAAATCAGCGCGCGAGAGTTTCGCGACACCTTCTGCTTTACCCAGCGCCTGAAGCGTGTCCGCCTCAAGCCCGACATGCAGCACGCCATCAAGCACGGCCATCGTGGCAGGAACCGCGCCCGCCGCGCGTATGTCAGCTTCGACCTGAGCGGCGACTTCGACGTTTTGCGGGTAGGGCATCCCGTGGGTGATAATGGTGCTCTCAAGCGCGACAATCGGCTGGCCAGCGGCACGGGCGGCTTCGACTTCGGCGGAATAGATGATTTTGATCACAGGGGAGGTTCTCCGGATACATAGGTTGCGGCCGCGCGCAGGGCGGAGGCGAGGGCGGTATCCCGGTCCTCTCCTCGTGCCTCAGCTGCGATATGGGCGGCCATGAAGGTGTCGCCAGCGCCGGTGACGCGCGCCACAGTGACCCGTGGCGGAACTTGCGTGCGGGCGCCGCTGGCATCTGCTTCGGTTGCGGATTGACCACCGTCAGTCACAAGAACCCGGCAGGCGCCACGGGCCAACATGCCCAGCGCCGCGGTTTCACTGTCGGTGAATTCTTCCTGGCAGAGCAAACCGGCCTCTTCGAGGTTCACATAGAGCGTGCCGCGCGAATGGGTCAGGAAAGGGCGGAGACGTTCCGCTTTGCCGGGAGAGGCCGGAGCAACCCGCAGGTCCGCCTTGGCAAAAGCCGGATGCGTGGCGATTTCGTCCAGCAAGGCCAGCTTAAGATTACCGTCCAGTGCTATGGGGCCAGCAAAAGGCGCTTCGACGGAGCCAAGGGAGCCGTCCATCAGGGCCCGCAGGATTTTATCGCCCGCGGCCTCCAGAGAATGGGCATCCGCAATGGCGGCAATCAACCCATTGGCGCCTTCAACCGCCATGTAGCGATCGGTCGGCAGATCTTCGGACCGGTAGAGGTAGCTGGTGATAAGGCCGAGACGACCACAGGCGGTGATCAGCTCTTCGCCCTCGGGATCTTGGCCAACGGCACTGAGAACCGCGGGTTTCATCCCAAAACGAGCCAGCGTCATGGCGATATTCATAGCAACACCGCCGGGCAATCGCGTGATCCGCCCCGGCACATCGGCGCCATGCTTCATTTCGGTCGAGCTACGGCCGATGATGTCCCAGAGGACAGAGCCGACGCAGAGGATATCAGGTGTGGAAGTCGCTTTGGATGCTGTCATCTGCTTCTCATGCCGCCTTTCGGGAAAGGCCGCAAGATCATTCCGGAACTTGGAACGTGAGGGCAGCCCAATAGGTTTCCCAAACCGCGTCGCTTTCCTCAGCTGCAGAGGCAAAGCCGACCGCATCCACCAAATAGGTATGTCCCGGCTGCGTGGCAAAACGCAGCTGGCCCTGAGCGTCGGTCTCAAGATGGGTCGTTGTGACGTCTCCGGCCAAGGCGCGGTCAAACAGGATCACTGTGCTGTTGGGCTGCGGGACATCATCGAGCCGCCATTCCACCTGCATTGTGCCTTCAAAGTTAGGGGTATAGGGATTCGTCAGGGCGATGATTTCGGTCTTCAGGCCAAAGTTTCGGTCTGCCCCCTGACCATCGCCCACAGCGATCAGTGTTTTGACATGGCGCGAGTAAAGCTCGGTAAAGTCCGTTTCTGGCAGGCCGCGTGCGCGATGCTGCTCTAGGATATCAGCGCGCCCTTTATCCTGCACAAAGGCCTCGAACTTTTCCATCGTGGCATATGAAATGCGGCTTTTGGTCGTTTCATGCACTACCACGAGGAGCCCCGCGTCAAAGCCATCGCTCTGGAAAGCAGGAAAATCGCCGACACGCCCGGAATAAGTGATCTTTTCCCCTTCGTGCCACGTTTCAAATAAGGCAGTGTTGTTGGGAAGATAGGGCAGTTTGATGCCGGTGAAATTCTGGCCATTGCGCAGATCTGCGGCGACAGCGGTATCTGGCTCGACAATATAGTCCAAAGGCGCAAGCCAGAACTCATGGGCTGAAACGGGAAGCGTAGTCGCGCATACAAATGGCGTAACGCCAGCAAAAAGAAAAAGACGGAGAGGTGTCATGCAGTATTCCTGCCTCAGGTTCAGGAGCAGAGTGAGAAAACTGGGATATGGTGCGATCCTCGCCCTTGTCCAGCTTACCTTGGTTGTCCTGCTCTATAGTGCGACGGTGATAGGGCTGCGCGCGCATGAGCTGACGCCCACAGTCATCGATTTCCGCGTGGTTGACGGGCAGATTGCCATGCGTATCCGTATGAACCTAGAGGCTTTTGCCTCGGGGATGGATCTTGACGCGGTTGTGAACACCGATAGTGCCGAGGAGGTGGATACCTACAACAGTTTGCGGCTCCTGTCGGTGCAGGCGCTGGAACCAAAGGCGCGCGATTTTGCGGAAGATTGGCTGCAGACGCTCTCCGTTACCGCGGGTGAGCCTTTGGTGCTGCAGCTCGACGGTGTGGAGACTGAGGCCGTGGCGGACCCGCAATTGCCCCGACCGACACATCTGATGGTTTTCGCAGAACTGCCAGAGGGCGCGCGGCAAGTGACGTTCACCTGGCCGGAGGGCTCTGGTCCGCTTGTCCTGCGGCAAAATGATGTAGAGGCGCCCTATACAGGCTATTTGCTCAGCGGTGAGACCACGCCGCCAATCCCTCTAGCTGGTGGCGCACAGCAGACAGGGTTGGAAGCATTTGTGAGCTATATTCCAGTGGGGTTTGATCACATCCTGCCCAAGGGGCTGGATCATATCCTTTTCGTGTTGGGACTCTTCTTTTTCAGCACGCGCCTGCGTCCGCTTGTGTGGCAAATCAGCGCCTTTACGCTGGCCCATACGATCACGCTTGGTATGGCGACGATGGGTTGGGTGCGCGTCGATCCCGCAATCGTGGAGCCCCTGATTGCGGCCTCTATCACCTTTGTCGCGGTGGAGAATATCTTTGTGCGCCGATTGCACCCATGGCGGCCAGTGGTGATCTTCTGCTTTGGCCTTCTGCACGGCCTCGGCTTTGCTTCGGTCCTTGGCGAGTTCGGCCTGCCGGCTGATCAACTGCTCCCGGCGCTTCTTGGTTTCAACGTGGGGGTGGAGCTTGGGCAGCTTACGGTGATCGCATTGGCGTTTGGGCTTGTCGGGTTCTGGTTTGGGAAACACCCGAAATACCGGGGCAGGGTGGCGATGCCCGCCTCGGCCACCATCGCCTTGATCGGCGCCTATTGGTTTGTGGAACGGGTGTTTCTCTAAACCGGAGCATTCCTTAAACAAAAACGCGCGGCTCTGATCCAGAACCGCGCGTTTTTGTTAGTTTGTTGTTCCGTTCAGCCCATGGCCGCCTGAAGCGCTTTCAACGCAGCAACCGGGTCTTCCTCGCGCCAGATCTCCTCACCCACGGCAAAGAAATCGGTGAAGGGCGCAATCTTGCGGACGATCTCGGCGTTGAGGCCACCTTCGGCAACAACAGGCACCTCGATCATTTCAGACCACCATTCAAACAGGTCTTGCTCAGCCGTCGCGCCATCTCCGAGACCGGAGGTGCCAATGGGGCCAAAGCAGACATAATCCGCGCCCGCCTCACCTGCGCTCAGTCCTTCATGGCGCGATGCACCGCAGAAGCTCCCGACGATCGCATCAGGTCCCAGCGCTTTGCGCGCGGTACGAATGGATTTCGACGAGTCGGTCAGATGCACGCCATCCAGCCCCAAGCGTTCCGCAAGGATCTGGTGGTCGGAGATCACCAAGGCAATATCACGTGCATGGGTCACTTCACGCAGCGCGTCGGCGGCGCGGCTCAGGGTGTCCTCATCGCGGCTGACGAGGTCCAGACGCACGCAGGCGATCTCGATTTCGTCCAGGACCCGGGCCATCTGACCGGGGAATTGCCCCAGCTCAAAGCTCGGCGGGGTGACCAGATAGATCTGCGGCTGCTCCGGTTGCTGCTCTGCGCTGTCCATGGTGGACCTCCTTAGGGGGCTGATTGGCGGGTATTTACCCGAAAATGGGCGCAACGCAAGGTTTCCAACCGAACAAGGCGCAATATACCAAGGCCCAAGGCTTGCCCCCATCAGGCACAGACAGTAAGGCAAATGCGATTTTTGCCGGAGTTCGCCCATGCCCACAGATCGCCCTCAACCTCAGTTCGTCCTTGTGCGCCCGCAAATGGGTGAGAACATCGGCGGTGCCGCGCGGGCCATGTGGAATTTTGGCTTGGACCGGATGCGCATTGTGGCCCCTCGGGACGGTTGGCCGAACCAAAAGGCGGTGGCGATGGCCTCCGGCGCTGGGCGCTTGCTGGACGAGGCGATGCTGGCCAATGACCTGCCGGAGGCATTGGCGGATTGCACCTATGTGTTCGCCACCACGGCCCGGCCGCGCGAGTTGACCAAACCGGTGTTCAGCCCGGAAGGGGCGATGAAAAAGGCGGCCGAGATGATTGCTGCCGGTGAAAAAGTCGCTGTCCTCTTTGGCCCCGAACGCGCAGGGCTGGAAAACGACGATATTGCCAAGGCAAATGCCATCATCACCGTGCCGGTGAACCCGGAGTTTGCCTCGCTGAACCTTGCCCAATGTGTGCTGCTGACCGCCTATGAGTGGCGCCGCCAGGTGGAAGAGGTGGTGCATGAAACGGTTGAGCTCGGCAAATCCGATTGGGCAA
Organism: Epibacterium sp.; assembly: GCA_048263945.1. GTDB lineage: Bacteria > Pseudomonadota > Alphaproteobacteria > Rhodobacterales > Rhodobacteraceae > Epibacterium. The sequence continues at coordinate 637,528 of JBLXDQ010000001.1, forward strand.
CTGGCCAAGAGATTGAGGCGCTGGTCGCTCATTACGAGGATCGCTTGGAAGAAGCCGGCTATTTCTTCCCACCGGAAAAGGCGCCGGGCATGAAGACCGTGTTCCGTAACCTTTGGAGCCGCATTCAGCTCACACGGGCAGATGTGCAGATGTTCCACGGCATCATGCGACAGATGGTCCGCTGGAAGAACCACGGTCAGGACTAACTCTAACTGGACCTTTGGGAGCGGTGCGCCTAGCGTCCCGCAAGAAGAAGATGTGAGGCCAAGATGAGCAACCGCACGATTTTCGAGGATGTCTCCTCCGACGAGAAACAGAAACCTGCACTGACCCCGGGCGGCATCGACAAAGGGCGCCGCGGCGCGCGGCGCGGTATCAGGATCTGGCTCGCGGTGATGTTTGCCCTCGTCGTGGCGATGATCGCTGTCGGCGGTCTGACCCGCCTGACCGATTCAGGCCTGTCGATCACCGAATGGAAGCCGGTCACGGGGGCTCTGCCGCCGATGAGCGAGGCCGAATGGCAGGCCGAATTCGCCAAATATCAGGAAATCGACCAGTACCATTTGTTGAACAAATGGATGGATCTTGCTGATTTCAAACAGATCTATTGGTGGGAGTGGAGCCACCGTCAGCTGGGCCGTGTGATCGGCTTGATCTGGGCGGCCGGCTATCTCGGCTTTATGGTCACTCGAAATATTCCGACTGGTTGGGCTGGGCGTCTGCTGCTGCCCGGCGCCCTTGGGATGGCGCAGGGGGCGATCGGCTGGTGGATGGTTTCCTCTGGTGTGACCTCTGGCGAGGGGATGACCTCCGTGGCCTCTTACCGCCTAGCGACGCATCTTGGGCTCGCCTTTGTGATCCTCGGCTATTTGGCGTGGTTCATGTTCCTGCTTGGGCGTGAGGAACGCGATCTGATGCAAGCACGCCGCCTGAAAGAGCAAAAGCTCTTTGGCATGGGCACCGGGCTTTTGCACTTTGCCTTTCTGCAGATTTTGATCGGTGCGCTGGTTGCGGGGATCGACGCGGGCCGCTCTTACACCGATTGGCCGCTGATGGGCGGGCAGATCCTGCCGCCGAAACCTTTCATGATCGAGCCGATCTGGAAAAACTTCTTTGAAAACCCAGCCTTGGTGCAGTTCATTCACCGGATCACCGGCTATCTGCTTTACGCCTTTGCCGTGGTTGTCTGGCTGCGCGGGCGACGCAGCGCACATGCGGCAACCCGCTTTGCGTTCAATGCCGCCTTTGCTGCGCTGAGCCTTCAGGTCGTGATTGGCATCGTCACCGTCCTGACCGCTGCACCGGTCGAAATCGCTATCGTTCATCAGGGCGTTGCCGTGCTGGTCTGGGTTTTGATCCTGCGCGCACGTTTCCTGGCCGCTTATCCCGTCGTGACCTCTATTAAAGGGCAGAAATGACATGAGTTCTTTTGACCAACTGATTGCGTTTGAACGTGAAACCCAAGCTCTGGGCCAGATTGCCGGTCGATTGGGGTGGGATCAGGAAACCATGATGCCGCGCGGCGCGGCTCCGCAGCGGGGCGAGGAAATGGCCGCGCTTGAAGGCGTGCTGCATGCCCGCCGCTCTGACCCGCGTGTGGCCGAGTGGTTGGAGAGTGCTGAAGCACCGGATGAAGCTGGCGCCGCCCAGTTGCGGGAAATTCGCCGCTCTTACGAACGCGCGGTGAAAGTACCCGGAGATCTGGCAAGCAAGATCGCACGGGTGACCTCCGAGGCGCAGGGTAAATGGGCTGAGGCCCGGGCGAATGAAGATGTTGCCGCCTTTCTTCCTGTGCTGAAAGAAGTGGTTGCTCTCAAACGTCAGGAAGGTCAGGCGCTGGCTGCGGGTGGTAATCTCTACGACGCGATGGTCGCGGATTACGAACAGGGCACAACCTCTGCGGAGATCGCGGAAATTTTCGATGCCATGCGCCCTGGTCTTGTAGACCTTCGCGCGCGCGTTCTGGAAAAGCCGATGCCACAGGGCCTGTCTGGTCGCTATGACCCCGCCACCCAGATGGAGCTTGCCCAGAAGATCGCGGTCGCCTTCGGCTATGATTTGGCGCACGGGCGGCTGGATAAGGCCGTGCATCCCTTTAGCTCCGGCAGCGGGCTCGATGTGCGGATTACCACCCGGACCAGCGAGATTGATCCGTTCAACTGCATTTACTCGACCATCCACGAGGTCGGCCATGCGGCGTATGAACAGAACATCGACAAGGCCTATCTTTTGACCTCGCTGGGGCGTGGTGTGTCGATGGGCGTTCACGAGAGCCAAAGCCGGATTTATGAAAACCAGATTGGCCGGGGCCGTGCGTTCACCGGCTGGCTCTACCAGCAAATGGTCAGTGCCTTTGGTGACATCGGTGTTGCATCAGAAGAGGCTTACTATGCCGCGGTGAACCGGGTTCAAAAAGGCTACATCCGCACTGAATCCGACGAGTTGCAATATAACCTGCACATCATGCTGCGTTTTGACCTCGAGCGCGCGTTGATGTTGGGGGATCTCAACGTTGAAGATCTGGAAGCCGCATGGAACGATCGGTTCGAGGCTGATTTCGGCTATGCCGTGGACAAGCCCTCGAACGGCTGCTTGCAGGACGTTCATTGGTCGGTCGGTCTGTTCGGCTATTTCCCGACCTATGCCTTGGGCAATGTTTACGCTGGCTGTTTGAACGAGGCGCTGCGTCGGGATCTGCCTGAGCTTGATACGCAATTGGCGCAGGGGGACACTTCCACTGCGACGGGGTGGTTGCGGGACAAGCTGCAAACCTTTGGCGGACTGCGCGAACCCAAAGACACGATCACATATGCCGCAGGCCGCACGCCAGATCATCAGCCTTTGATGACGTACCTCGAGGCGAAGTTCTCCGAGATTTACGACCTTTAAGGCATCAGATTAGGAAAATGCCAGCTCAGGCGGTCTCGCCTGAGCAAATCTAAAGCAGGGCCATACGCTCTGCGCGCTCTGGATCGGGGAATGGCCGATAGAGGCCAAAATCTGCCCGCGCAACCAATGCGTTGACACTCGCATAGAGCCGCTCAACTTCTTCGTTGTGAGAGCCGAGGATACGAAAGGCCTGATCCAATTGGGTCATATTCTCAAACTCGATCTCCAGCAGGAAATCTTTGCACGAGTCGCTGGCAAGGTTCAGTTTGCGTCGCAAAAGACGCCAGTCCGTGATTGCGCGACGGCCCTTGAGATATTCCATCCACTGTTCGACCGCGCTGGCGAAGACCAGTGCCTTGGCTTCATTATGCAGGTCAATTTGGCAATGGTAGAGGTTCATCCGACGCTCCTCATGAACTCTAAAACACACGCGCCCGAGTCTGCGCCCGAATGATGAGAGAAGCGTAAACGAAAACCGCCGCCCTGAGGGATCAGAGCGGCGGTCAACTATTTCAATGGATTAGACGTTACTCTTCAGTCTCTTCCTCATCGCCATTATCGGCGATCCACGCGACAGAGACCACTTCCTCGCCTTTGCCAGTGTTGAAGATTCGCACACCACCAGCGGAGCGGGAACGGAAGGAAATCCCATCCACGGGCACCCGGATCGACTGACCTTTGGAGGTTGCCAACATGATCTGATCGTCCATTTCAACCGGGAAGGAGGCCAGCAGCGCACCACCGCGCATTGCCTTATCCATCGCAGTCACACCCATGCCGCCCCGGCCACGAACCGGATAGTCATGGCTGGAGGACAGCTTGCCCTGGCCACCAGCGGTCACGGTCAAGATCAGGTTCTCTGCGGCCGACATTTCGGCATAGCGTTCCTGACTGATGGTCGCGTTCTCGTCGGCGTCTTCATCCGGCGTCGCATCCGCATCGTCCGCGAGCCCCGCAACAGCGCGGCGCATCTTCAGATATGCCGAGCGTTCATCCGACGTCGCATCGAAGTGACGGATCACCGACATGGACACAACTTCGTCTCCGTCGCCGAGCTTGATGCCCCGCACACCGGTCGAGTTGCGCGAATTGAACACGCGGACCTCTGTGGTCGGGAAACGGATGGCGCGGCCGGTGTTGGTCACCAGCATGATGTCATCGTCTTCGGAACAAATCCGCGCGTTGATCAGCTTGGTGTCGGCGTGATCATCCTCGAACTTCATCGCGATCTTGCCATTCCGCATCACATTTGTGAAGTCCGACAAACGGTTACGACGCACAGTGCCCGCAGAGGTGGCGAACATGATCTGCAGATCGTCCCACTCTTTTTCGTCCCGATCCACCGGCATGATTGCCGCAATCGAGACGCCGGTGGGGATCGGCAGGATGTTCACGATCGCCTTGCCCTTGGAGGTCCGACCGCCCTGCGGCAGGCGCCAAGTCTTTAACTTGTAGACCATTCCATCGGTGGTGAAGAACAAGAGCTGCGTATGGGTATTGGCCACGAAGAGCGTGGTGACCACGTCCTCCTCTTTGGTTTGCATCCCAGACAAGCCCTTGCCGCCGCGCTTTTGCGCGCGGAAGTCTGCGAGCGGCGTCCGCTTGATGTAGCCACCAGAGGTCACGGTCACAACCATGTCCTCGCGCTCGATCAGGTCCTCGTCTTCCATGTCACCGGACCAGTCAACGATCTCGGTACGACGCGGCACGGCAAACTGCTCGCGCACTTCGGTCAGCTCATCGGCGATGATGCCCATGATACGCTCGCGAGACGACAGAATATCAAGGTATTCCTTGATCTTAGCCGCCAGTTCTTCGAGCTCGTCCGTGACCTCTTTGACGCCCAGTTGGGTGAGGCGCTGGAGGCGAAGCTCAAGGATCGCGCGGGCCTGTACCTCGGAGAGGTTATAGGTCCCGTCGTCGTTCATTGTGTGGGTCGGATCGTCGATCAGGCGAATGTAGGGCGCGATATCCGCAGCCGGCCAGCGACGGGTCATCAGTTTCTCACGCGCCTCAGCAGCGTCCGCAGAGGAGCGAATGGTCGCGACAACTTCGTCTACATTGGAGACGGCCACGGCCAAACCACACAGGATGTGGCTGCGTTCGCGTGCTTTGCGCAGCAGATAGGCGGTGCGACGTGCAACAACATCTTCGCGGAAGTCGATGAAAGACGTGAGGAATTTCCGAAGCGTCAGCTGCTCCGGACGGCCACCGTTCAGCGCCAGCATGTTACAGCCAAAGGAGGTCTGCATCGGCGTAAAGCGGAACAGCTGGTTCAACACCACTTCGGCTGTCGCGTCACGCTTCAGCTCGACCACCACGCGCACGCCGTTGCGATCCGATTCATCCTGAACGTGGGCAACGCCCTCGATCCGCTTCTCGCGAACCTGCTCGGCGATCTTCTCGATCATCGAAGCCTTGTTCACCTGATAGGGAATCTCATCCACAACAATGGCGTAGCGATCCTTGCGGATCTCTTCCACGCGGGTCTTGGCGCGAATGATGACACTGCCACGGCCCTCAAGATAGGCTTTGCGCGCGCCAGACCGGCCGAGCATCACACCGCCCGTCGGGAAGTCCGGGCCGGGCACATAGTCGATCAATTGCTCGGACGTGAGGTCCGGGTTTTCAATCAACGCCAGCGTCGCATCTACGACTTCGCCCAAGTTGTGCGGCGGAATGTTAGTCGCCATACCCACGGCAATACCGCCGGCACCGTTGACCAGCATATTCGGGAAGCGGGCAGGAAGAACCGTGGGTTCTTTATCCTTACCGTCGTAGTTGTCCTGGAAATCGACCGTTTCTTTGTCGATGTCCGACAGCATAAAGGCTGCCGGCTTGTCCATCCGAACTTCGGTGTAACGCATGGCCGCCGGGTTGTCGCCGTCCATGGAGCCAAAGTTGCCCTGTCCATCCAGCAGCGGCAGGGACATGGAAAAGTCCTGCGCCATACGCACCAGGGCGTCATAAATCGCGGAGTCGCCGTGCGGGTGGTATTTACCCATCACGTCGCCAACGGGGCGCGCGGACTTGCGGTAGGCCTTGTCATGACTGTTTCCGGTCTCGTGCATCGCATAGAGAATCCGGCGGTGAACCGGCTTCAGACCATCGCGCAGATCCGGGATCGCGCGGCTGACGATGACCGACATCGCATAGTCGAGATACGAATTTCGCATCTCGGATTCGATGGAAACCGTAGGTCCGTCATATGCCGGGCGCTGCGGTCTGTTTTCATCTTCGTTTTCAGGGGTTTCCGGCGTATCGCTCACGTTGGCTGCCCGCTTCTTATTGTGCGTCTATATGTTGTGGGAGCACTCTATCAGACTGCGCATATACCGTGCAAGCAAGCAGCCCAAGGTAGTTTAGCAGCCAGTGGATTTATCTGCTAACAATCTGATTTATTTGAAAATTTACCGCGCCTGAGTAGGCTTGATTCATCGACCAGTCAATGGAGGACCTGAATGGACCCGTCTGAAACTGAATTGATGCTCAAAGGCTATGGGCTGACCACTGCCGAATTCACCTATCATATGCCCGATTACGCACATGTGCTGAACACCTATATTTGGCAGGGCTATGACCTCGCGCCCGATCATCCGCGCCTGTTTTCCTTTATCGAATTCTGGCAAGAAAAGATCGAAGGTCCGCTGCATCATGTGCGCTTCACCCACCGCAAACAGCTCTCTGCGGGCGAATGGCGCAATGTTGTGGGGGAGTTCTACCTGAACTGAGGTGCTTTTCCACCCGTGGGAGCTCCTCAGGGATACGGGTGCTACTTGGCCTGCTCCTCAACCTATGACACAGTTGTGGCAACTTGCGATAACGCTAACGGCGTCGCGTGTGAGGATTGAGGAGCAAGCCTATGAATTTGATCGAATACCCTGATCGGGAAATGCTGACGATCGCGGTGGCAAATCGGATCGCTGGAGATGTGAAGAACCATCTAATGCGCAATGGATCGGCAGCGATTGCTGTGGCCGGCGGGACGTCGCCGGGGCCGATCTTTGACGATCTCTGTGCCGCAGAACTGGATTGGGGCAACGTCTGCATTATGGCTTCGGACGAACGCTGGGTGCCGGAGGATAGCGATCGCTCTAACGCCAAGCTGATCCGGGAGCGTCTCCTGATCAATCGTGCCGCCGAAGCGCGGTTCCTGCCGTTCTATATGGAAGGGCTAGAACCCGATGAGGCTGTCGCGCCGCTATCGGAAAAAGTGCGGGCAGAAGGCGATCTGGCGGTTGCTCTGCTCGGTATGGGCGCGGATATGCACACGGCGTCGCTGTTTCCCGGTGTTGCCGGGCTAGAGGCCGCGCTGGCTTCTGATGCGGCTGAGGTTGCTGTCATGCGCCCCGATAGCCAACCAGAGGCGCGCATGTCTTTGTCTGCGCGAGTGCTCGACAGTGCGATGGCCAAACATTTGGTAATCTATGGTGACGAAAAGCGCGAGGCTCTGAACCGCGCGTTGACCTTGCCGCCAGAGGAAGCGCCGGTGAGTGCGATCCTGTCCGAATGCCAGGTGCATTGGGCGCCGTAAGGTATTGGACGGTAGCCGCTTAATCCGCGGCGACCGCCCCATCCAAATCGATGAATTGTTGCCGCAGGCTATCCGGGATCGGATAGCCTGTTTTGCCATCCTGCGAGCGGAAGACCATGACGCCTTCCATCGTGGCACGCAGATCACCGCACCAGATTTGCTGTTCAATGATATAGGATGTGCGACGGAACGATAGAACACGCGCTGTGGTGACATAGGTTTCACCCAGCACCATTTCTTTCACGTAGTGAATATTGGCGTTGCGTACCACGTGACGTGGTTGCTCCGTCCCGAAGTGATGCCGGAAATGGTTGTTGTAGTAGTGAACCCGCAGCGCCTCGAACCAATCGAGATAGGCTTTGTTGTTCACATGCTGCAGGATGTCGATTTCGGAAAACCGAACCCGGTCCGCCATCGCCATGGGAACAGCTTTGGGCAAACCATGGCTGAGTTGTTCTTCGGGGCTGAGCGGGGTGAGAAATCGCGTATCCATAGGCATGGATCTAGGCGCGGCACCCTTAGGGCGCAAGACAATTCTGCAATGCGGAATACGCTGTGCTGGTCAGGTCAGTTTTCAGTTGGGAAAGCGTGGAGCGGGTAGCGGGAATCGAACCCGCGCCAAGAGCTTGGGAAGCTCGTGTGATACCATTTCACCATACCCGCGCGAAGTGAGCTTTATGCGGCGGCGCTCAGGACGTCAAGAGCGCCGCCGCGGATTTTCACAGCTTAGCCGCGACGACGCCGACGGCGGCCACCCGCGCCGTCTCCATCACCGCCACCTGCGTTGAAGGAGACCTCCGGCAGAGCGACCAGAGCATTCAGGATCGGGAAGGGATCGGAGGAGTTCGGGATCGCGGAGGCATTGACGAAATGCTCTTGGAAGCGCGGTTCAACTGCGGTCTCAATCTTCTCGATATTCCTCACAGTTTCCTCGATCTCCGCCCGTGCATCGGTGTTCAACAACGCAATGCGCGCACCGGTGCCTGCCGCGTTGCCTGCGCTGGTGACTTTCTCCAGCGGGCAGTCGGGGATCATCCCCAGAACCATCGCGTGTTTCGCAGAGATATGCGCGCCAAAGGCGCCAGCCAGAACCACGCGATCAACGGTGTCCACGCCGACCTTGTCCATCAGCAGACGGGCCCCGGAGTAAAGCGCTGCCTTGGCCATTTGGATGGCGCGGATATCCGGGTTGGTGACCGTAATCCGTGGTCCACCTTCGGCGCTGCCATCCCAAAGGAGATAGGCATTTGTGCGCCCCTCGGGCACGCAACGCGCTGATCCAGTTTGTTCGGCAGACCCAATCAGACCGGAAGCATCCAGTAGACCCGCGAGGCGCATTTCCGCGATCACCTCGATAATCCCGGAACCGCAGATGCCGGTAATGCCCGTGGTCGCAATACTCTCAGAAAACCCGTCCTCGTCCGACCATATGTCAGAGCCGATAACGCGGAAGCGCGGCTCCTTGGTGACCGGATCAATCTCGACACGCTCAATCGCCCCAGGCGCGGCGCGCTGACCGGATGAGATCTGCGCGCCCTCAAATGCGGGGCCAGTGGGCGACGAACAGGCGAGGACTTTTTCCTTGTTGCCCAAGAGGATCTCGGCGTTTGTGCCGACGTCGACAACCAGCACCAAATCTTCGGATTTGTCGGGGGCTTCGGAAAGGGCGACCGCCGCAGCATCTGCACCCACGTGACCTGCAATACAGGGCAGCAGGTAAACACGTGCCGCCGGGTGGATATTCAGATCCAGTTCAACCGCCCGCAAGGATAGGGAGCGCGACGTGGCCAGGGCAAAAGGCGCTTGACCCAACTCGAACGGATCAATGCCGAGGAAGAGGTGGTGCATGACCGGATTGCAGACAAAAACAGCATCTACAATCAACGACTTATCAATCGAAGCTTCAGAGGCGATTTGGGTGAACAGCGCATTCATGCCTTCGCGCACGGCGCGGGTCATTTCCTGATCGCCGCCCTTGTTCATCATCGCATAGGAGACCCGGCTCATCAGATCTTCGCCAAAGCGGATTTGCGGGTTCATGATGCCAGAAGAAGCAACCACTTCACCGCTTTTCAGGTCACACAGATGGGCGGCGATGGTGGTGGAGCCGAGGTCCACGGCAAGACCATAAACCGTGCCTTCGTAATAACCGGGCCAGATGTGCATGATCTTGGGCGGGTGTGTGTCGTCGCCGAGATGGACCGCGACAGTCACCTTCCAATCGCCCTTGCGCAGCACCGGTTGCAGCTGGTGCAGGATGTGAAGATCGGTCTTCACGCCCTTGAGTTGCCACTGATTTTCCAGCGCCTCGATCAGGCGTTCCATATCGCCAGAGGGTTTGTGCATGTCGGGCTGTTCAACCTCGACATAATAAAGCCGCGTGGACGGGTTCATCACGATGTCGCGAGCCTCGGCGCGTTTGCGAACCACCTGCTTGTGAACCTGGCTTTCTGGCGGCACGTCGATCACGACATCTTTTTCGATCTTTGCCTGACACCCAAGGCGGCGCCCGTCGATCAGCCCACGCTTGTCTTTGTAGCGCTGCTCAACCTTGTTCCACTCGCTCAGCGCGTCATCCTCGACGGTGACGCCGTGTTTCGAGAATTCACCGTAGGAGGGCGTGATCTGGCATTTCGAACAAATGCCACGCCCGCCACAGACAGAATCAAGGTCAACGCCAAGCTGGCGTGCCGCCGTCAGAACCGGCGTGCCGACGGGGAACCGTCCGCGTTTGCCGGAAGGAGTAAACACAACGAGGGGATCGTCTGACATGCCTCAAGCCCTTATGGTCCGCTATTTATGCGGAGCATATGTCACTTTTCAGCAAGCGAAAGGCAAGCACCGTCATCTTTTGGCACAGAGGCGGCATTTGCCGAGGAATTTGCGCCTAGGGTTTCTCTGCGAGCCATGCCAGAATATCCGCCCGGTTCTCATCAAGTTTTGGGGTAGGGCCGCGCGTCGTTGGATCAGCCAAGGCACTCATTTTGATGGGGTTTCCGGCGGCTACATAGGCTGGCTTTCCGGCGTGGTCGAGCACATCAACCACCATGTTTCGGGCGCGGATCTGAGGGTCTTTGAGGACTTCTGCGACATTTTGGATCGGCCCGGTGGGCACGCCTGCCTTCGTCAAAAGATCGATCCAGTGGGCTTTGGGTTCCTCTAGTGTAACTGCTTCGATCAAGCGTTTGAGAAGGCGCGAATTTTCACATCTTGCGGGGTTCGTTTCGAACCGAGGATCCGCTGCTATTGGCAATTGCAGTGCGGTGCAGAGGGTCGCAAACAATGCGTCATTCCCGGCTGCTATGACGAATAGGCCGTCCTTCGCGTGGAAGGTCTCGAAGGGGGTGATCGAAGGGTGGCGCGCACCAGAAGGGCGCGGCGCTTCACCGCTGACTGTGGTCAGGGCGATTGCGTGTTCCAGCATGGCCAACTGGCAATCCAGCATTGCGATATCGATCTTTTGACCGAGCCCTGTCTTTTGGCGCGCAATCAGGGCCGCAAGGACCCCTTGGGCGAGGAACATTCCAGCCGCGATGTCGCCGATGGAGGCCCCAACGCGGACAGGCTCTCGGTCGCGTTCCCCTGTGATCGACATAACCCCACCGCGGGCCTGGACGACCATATCATAGGCCGGCCGCTGGCTGTCGGGCCCACTGTGCCCAAAGCCGGAAACCGCCCCATAGATCAGCTGCGGATAGCGCGCGTGAAGGTCGTCCCACCCGTAGCCCAAGCGCTCCATCACGCCGGGCCGATAGTTTTCCAAGATTACATCGCTGCGAGACAGAAGTGCATCGAAAACAGCACGATCCTCCACGTCCTTGAGGTCCAGCGCGATGCTCTCTTTGCCGTGATTGATGGCGGCAAAGTAGGCGCTTTCCCCGTCTTTGAAGGGCGGAAATGCACGGGTGTCATCGCCCAATCCCGGACGTTCCACCTTGATCACCCGTGCTCCAAGATCCAATAGGGTCATGGAGGCATAGGGCCCGGCGAGAACATGGGTCAGGTCGAGAATGGTCACTCCATCGAGGGGGGCAGTCATATCGGGCTCCGCGCGTGATCTCAGTGAGGCTGTGTTTAGAGGAACTATGCAACAGCTCTTTGATATACGTCAGAAAAATCTGAAACGGCTGCCGCGCTGCGGCGAAAAATGACTTGGGCCTCTTTCGCATCCTGAAGAACTGTGCAATAGGGTCACCGCCAAACGGTGTTTTGCATGGGGAAGACAGATGCAGATTCGTGAGGCTCTCACCTTTGACGATGTTTTGCTGGTTCCGGCCGCATCCAGTGTCCTGCCGAGTACGGCGGATACACGCACGCGGGTGACCCGCTCAATCTCTCTGAATATTCCGCTGCTCAGCTCGGCGATGGACACAGTGACCGAAGCGCGGATGGCCATTGCGATGGCACAGGCCGGCGGCATGGGCGTAATCCACAAGAACCTCGATGTCGAACAGCAAGCGCGCGAAGTACGCCGGGTCAAGCGCTTCGTCTCCGGGATCGTCTATAACCCGATCACGCTGCGGGCGACACAAACGCTGGCGGATGCTCAGGCCCTGCAAGAACGTTACCGTGTCACGGGTTTCCCGGTTGTGGATGACAGCGGCCGCGTCGTTGGTATCGTGACCAACCGTGACATGCGGTTTGCCACTGACGCGAACACCCCCGTTTCGGTCATGATGACCTCGGAAAACCTTGCCATGCTGCAAGAGCCTGCCGATCTCGAGGAAGCCAAATCCCTGATGAAGGCGCGTCGGATCGAAAAGCTGTTGGTCACCGACAAAAATGGCAAATTGACCGGTCTTCTGACCCTGAAGGACAGCGAACAGGCCGTGCTGAACCCCACGGCGTGTAAGGACGATCTTGGCCGTCTCCGTGTCGCAGCTGCCAGTTCGGTAGGTGACAGCGGTTTTGAACGCTCGCAAGCGCTGATCGATGCCGGTGTGGATATCGTGGTGGTCGATACGGCCCATGGTCACTCCGCAGGCGTGATCGAGGCCGTAAAGCGCATCAAGGCCCTCTCGAGCAAAGTGCAGGTCATCGCGGGCAACGTGGCAACTGCTGCCGCGACCCAAGCCTTGATTGATGCGGGTGCGGATGCGGTGAAAGTGGGCATCGGTCCGGGCTCCATCTGCACCACGCGGATGGTGGCGGGCGTTGGTGTGCCGCAGCTGACCGCGATCATGGATTGCGCCGGCGGCGCTGGCGATACGCCGGTGATCGCAGACGGTGGCATCAAATTCTCTGGTGACTTCGCCAAAGCGATCGCCGCGGGCGCGTCCTGCGCTATGGTTGGCTCTATGATCGCCGGCACGGATGAGAGCCCGGGCGAGGTGATCCTGTACCAAGGCCGGTCTTTCAAATCCTATCGTGGCATGGGGTCCATGGGCGCCATGGCGCGTGGCTCTGCAGATCGCTATTTCCAAAAAGATGCGGCCAGCGACAAGCTGGTGCCTGAAGGTATCGAAGGTCAGGTCCCCTACAAGGGCGGCGCTGGCGCGGTTATCCACCAACTGGTCGGCGGCCTGCGTGCGGCGATGGGCTATACGGGCTGTGCGACTGTCGAAGAAATGCGCAAAAATTGCGAATTCGTGCGCATCACTGGCGCAGGTCTGAAGGAAAGCCACGTGCATGACGTTCAGATCACCCGTGAATCGCCGAACTATCGCGTCGGCTGAGGCACATCAGGTGTTGAACTATAAATCACGCGGGGGGCAGCAATGACCCCCGCAGCCCGTGTTCAAGCAGCGATTGAGATTTTGGATGCGATCCTCTATGGGGATCACGCCGAAAAAGCGCTGACCCGCTGGGCGCGCGGTAGTCGCTTTGCTGGATCAAAAGATCGCGCCGCTGTGCGCGATCATGTCTTTCAGGCCCTGCGTTGCCTGCGTTCGCAGTCCGTTTTGGGTGGCCTTCAGACCGGCCGTGGCTTGCTGCTTGGCGAGTTGCGTGAGGCTGGAGTGGACCCGGAGACACTGTTTACGGGGATCGGACACGCTCCAACGCCGCTTAGCGTCGAGGAGCTTGCGTCTCCGCGGGCCTTCGCCAGTGCGGCGGAGGCGTGTGACATTCCTGATTGGCTCTGGCCGCTTTGGGAAAGAAGCCTGGGCGCTAAGGCGGAGGACGCTGCGAAGGCGTTGCGTCAACGCGCGCCGACCCATTTGCGGGTGAACCTGCGAAAGTCAAGTCGTGAGGCTGCAATTCAGAAACTGGCAGCTGAGGGAATTGTGGCCGAGCCGCATCCAGCCTCTGCGACCGCACTGGATGTCACAGAGGGCGCTCGTAAAATTCGTAATTGCGAGAGCTACTTGTCGGGCGTTGTCGAGTTGCAGGACGCCGCCAGCCAAGGGGTGGTGGATGCGCTGCCGCTAGAGGCGGGGCAGCGCGTGTTGGACTATTGCGCGGGCGGTGGTGGCAAAACACTTGCCATGGCGGGGCGTGCAGATTTGGCGTTGTTCGCCCATGACGCAGAACCGCGCCGGATGAAAGACCTGCCGGAGCGTGCGCAGCGGGCAGGGGTCTCGGTGACCTGTCTGTCGAGCCAAGAGGTCCAAAAGGCCGCGCCCTTTGACGTTGTACTTTGCGATGCGCCCTGTAGCGGGTCCGGGTCCTGGCGACGGGATCCTGAGGGCAAGTGGCGCCTGACCCAGGCCCATCTGGATGAGGTCACGCGCATTCAAGCGGAAATCCTCGACACGGCGTCCCAACTCGTGGCGGAGGGCGGAACGCTCGCCTATGCGACCTGTTCGATGCTCGATGTGGAAAACCATGTGCAACGCGATGCTTTCCTTTCGCGTCACCCGGGCTGGGACGTCTTGAGTGACGCAGCCTGGCATGTTCATAGTGGCACCGATGGGTTCTACGTCTGCCTGTTCCAGCGAACAGCTGCACAATAAACCCTTGGAAACTTCTGCATTTCGGTGTCTTGGTTAACTTCCCCTTAACCAAGACTACCGAGATATTGCGGTATGACGTCATCTAACGGAGCCGGAATGAGCGGTCGCCCCACTTCCCTTGCCCCCAAGCTGAAGATTCAGACTCCAGAACAGGCGCGTCTTGCTGCGACCTTTCTGATTGCCGTGCTTTTGGTGGCTTCTCCCGCTGTTCTCCCCATGCCGGAATGGATCAGCCGCGCGCTGCTGGCGGTGGGTCTGACCTTGGCCGGCGTGTCCGCGATGATCTTTGTGCAGACCCGAATTCGTCACAGTGCGCGCACGATGGCGAGCGACCTTCTGACCGGTTTCATCGACAAAGATGCCTCGCCTAGCTTTGTGACCGACGAGGAAGGGGTGATCCACGCCTGCAACATCGCCGCGCTCAAGCGGTTTGAGGGCAGTGAGAGCGATACGATCACCGGCACCTTGCGATCTGTTCTGGCCAATCCTTCGGCTGTTTTGTTCCGCCTGCAGAGCCGTGCGCGTCTCGAAGGCTCCGCACGGGAGGAAATCGTCACTCGTCGAGGCAATGTGCGGATTGCCGTGCATGAGATGGCGAATGGCAGCTATCTTTGGCGGGTCGAAGACATGGGCGAGCGGCCCGCGGGCAAATCTTCGGACGCGAGCCCGGTTCCGATGATCTCTGTCGGGCGCACCGGTGCCGTTCTGTTCATGAACGAAGCCGCACGCAGCCTCATTGGTGAGCGGGTGAAGGCGACTGACCGTCTGTTCACCTCTCTGCCGGTCATGCCAGGACGGATCAACACGATCATGACAAAGACCGGGCCGGTTGATGTGCTGGTCAGCGAACATAGCCGGGGGCAGGGTCGCAGCGAGATTTACTTCCTCAAGGCGGACATCGCTGACAGCGGCCCCCATACTGGGTTTGAAACCCTCCCTGTGCCGCTCCTTAAAGTGCGCCCCGAAGGGGAAGTTGCGGCGGTCAACCGGATGGCTATGCGTCTTCTTGGTATCGAACAAGCGGAAGGCGTCCAGCTTGGCCAGCTGATGGAGGGCCTGGGTCGTCCGATGAACGACTGGTTGCAGGAAACGTCCAAAGGGCTCGCCCCTCATAAATCGGAATTCCTGCGTGTCTCGCGCGACGACAAAGAGGTCTTTGTTCAGGTGACCCTGACCCGCGTGGTCGAAGAGGGCGAAACCCTTCTGATGGCCGTGTTGAACGACGCCACCGAACTGAAGACGCTGGAAGCGCAATTCGTGCAAAGCCAGAAGATGCAAGCCATCGGCCAGCTGGCGGGTGGTGTTGCGCATGACTTCAACAATCTTTTGACTGCGATTTCAGGCCATTGCGACCTGCTTTTGTTGCGTCACGATCAGGGCGATCAGGACTATGGGGACCTGATCCAAATCCATGAGAACGCCAACCGTGCTGCCGCTCTGGTCAGCCAGTTGCTGGCTTTCTCTCGGAAACAAACTCTACTGCCCGAAGTGTTGGATGTGCGCGAAACGCTGTCTGACCTGACCCATCTGCTGAACCGTTTGGTCGGCGAGAAAGTCTCGCTGACGCTGAGCCACGACCCAGTCATGCGCTCCATTCGGGCGGACAAACGGCAGCTTGAGCAGGTGTTGATGAACCTTGTGGTGAACGCGCGGGACGCGATGCCGCATGGTGGCGAAATCCGGATCGAGAGCGAAATGGTCGCTCTTGAAACGGCACTCGAACGCGACCGGGCCGTGGTTCCTCCGGGCGAATGGGTCACCATCACCGTTAGCGACGAGGGGACCGGGATTTCGCCGGATAAACTCCAGAAGGTGTTTGAACCCTTCTTCACCACCAAGCGCACCGGCGAAGGCACAGGGCTCGGCCTGTCCACAGCCTATGGCATTATCAAGCAGACGGGTGGTTTCATCTTTGTCGACTCGGTGGTGAACCAAGGCACCAAGTTCACGCTCTATTTCCCGGTCTATCGCAGCGATGCGAGCGAGGCGGTGGCGGAACCGAAGGCCGAGAAGAAAGCCAAGGCGCAGGTCCAGCACGGTGAGGGCGTTGTTCTCTTGGTCGAGGATGAGGCGCCTGTACGCGCCTTTGCCTCTCGAGCGCTGCGCATGCGGGGCTATACCGTCCTAGAGGCAGAATCGGCCGAAGACGCGCTTGAAACGCTGGAAGACCCAAACCTCAGTGTGGACGTCTTTGTGACCGATGTGATCATGCCGGGTATGGACGGGCCGACTTGGGTGCGTGAGGCCCTGAAGGAGCGCCCAGGCACCAAAGTGGTCTTTGTGTCCGGCTATTCAGAGGGCGCCTTCGGAGATGCAGAGCCGGATGTGCCGAACTCTGTCTTCCTTGCTAAACCCTTCTCGCTCAGCCAGTTGACCGAGACCGTGCAAGAGCAAATGCAGTAGAGCCAAGCCCTAAGTTCGGATCGACTGATAAAGCGCAAACTCCTCCGGGTGTTTGCGCTTTAGCTTTTCCAAGGTCTGCGGGCGAAGGGTGAGATCGCCAAAGGGGCTGACGTTCTCCGGTTGTGTCTCAATGTCGAGACCAAGCCGGTCGGCCAAAAAACGATGCAAGCGCGGCAGGTCTTCATAGGCAAAGAGATGATGGACGCGGCACCCGTTGGGTTGCGCCTCGAGAAACTTCGCCTGGCTGCCAACATTGGCATGCGGCGGGCGCTGACCCTTGCAATAATCCTCAACGAATTGGTCAAAACTGATCTGTGCGGTGGAGGCCGGGAGACCTGTCAGTTCCTCTCGCTGGCGAAACCGATACCAACTGCCGAGCCAGCTCACCGGTTCACGCATGACCGCTACCACCTCAAGCTCCGCGCCGCAGACTTTTTCAAACATCGGCCTGACCCAACGGTTGTAGCGATAGAGAGGCGAGTGTTTTAGTTCCGGTGGATCGGAAATCACCATATCCGCATGAGGGCGCAGCGCAGTCTGCAGCGCTGTCGTGCCGGTTTTCGGAACCGACAGTAGGACCAGCCGTGCTTTGTAAAACACCATCATTTCGTTAAAGCCTCAGTAATACTTCTGACTGCACCGGGTTCGTAAACCAATCTTTAACCACGATATCGACGAGTGAACAGGGTGGGATTTGGCTTGCAATGTTCTTGTTTTGACCCCATAAGGAACAAGAAGGGAACAAAGCAGTGATTGTCGTCCGCCTCCGGGTGTGACACATAGAGAAGGATACGGGTACTATGGCGGATCTATTGACCATGAAGGACGACAAGAAGAGCAGCGACAAGCAGAAGGCTCTGGACAGCGCGCTCGCCCAGATCGAACGTCAGTTCGGCAAGGGCTCGATCATGAAACTCGGCGATGGCAATGCCATGCAAGAGATCGAGGCGAGCTCCACCGGCTCTCTGGGCCTTGATATTGCGCTCGGCATTGGCGGTCTGCCGATGGGCCGCATTATCGAGATTTACGGGCCGGAAAGCTCTGGTAAGACCACGCTGACCTTGCACTGCATTGCGGAACAACAGAAAAAAGGCGGCGTCTGCGCCTTTGTCGACGCGGAACACGCGCTGGATCCGCAATATGCGAAGAAGCTGGGCGTGGATCTGGACGAATTGCTGATTTCGCAGCCGGACACTGGCGAACAGGCACTGGAGATCACCGATACGCTGGTGCGTTCTGGTGCGGTTAACATGGTGATCGTTGACTCTGTGGCCGCTCTGACGCCGAAGTCTGAGCTCGAAGGCGACATGGGTGACAGCAGCGTTGGCGTTCAAGCCCGCCTGATGAGCCAAGCGATGCGTAAGCTGACCGGTTCCATCAGTCGCTCCAAATGTATGGTGATCTTCATCAACCAGATTCGGATGAAGATTGGCGTGATGTTCGGCTCGCCCGAAACCACCACCGGCGGTAACGCGCTGAAGTTTTACTCCTCTGTGCGTCTCGACATTCGTCGCATCGGCTCCATCAAGGACCGCGATGAGGTGGTCGGCAACGCAACCCGCGTCAAAGTGGTGAAAAACAAGGTTGCACCGCCGTTCAAGCAGGTGGAGTTCGACATCATGTATGGCGAAGGCATCTCCAAGATGGGCGAACTGTTGGATCTTGGTGTGGCGGCTGGCGTGGTCAATAAATCCGGGGCTTGGTTCTCTTACGGGGATGAGCGGATTGGTCAGGGGCGTGAGAACGCAAAGACTTACCTGCGCGAAAACTCTCGCATTGCCTTGGAGATCGAGGACAAAATCCGTGGCGCGCATGGTTTGGACTTCGATATGCCGCCGGGTGAAGAGGACGACGACGTCCTCGCCATGGACTAAGGTCCATCGGACAGTAAAGACGATTAGAGAGCCGGCCCATGGGGCCGGTTTTTTCTTGCGCCAGCTTTTTACCTGACTTAAGTCAGTCAAAAAGACAGCGTGAGTCCCAAATTATGCCTACTGATACCGACATCCGACGTTTGCGCCGCTTCAATCGCTCCGTGACTTCTGCTCTCGGCGCCATGGATCAATCCTTTTTGGGGCGGGGGCGGCCTTTGGGCGTTGCGCGGGTCATTCAGGCGATTGGCCAAGGCATGACCGAGGTGCGCGAATTGCGCGCCTATCTCGGATTGGATTCGGGCTTCATGAGCCGTAATCTTCGCACGCTCGAGGAGGACGGGCTCATTTCGACCGAGGCATCGCCTGAGGATGCGCGCCAGCGGCAGGTCCATTTGACGGAGGCCGGGCAGGCAGAGTTTCAAGCCTATGAGAGCCTCTCGGACCAGCATGCACTGGAAATCCTAGGCCGGTCCCGTCATCGCGAGGACCTTCTTGCCGCTCTGGATCTGATCAGCGCGACATTCAATCAGGCCAAGCCGCATATCCACGCCGTGGACCCGTCGCATGCGGATGTGGCCTATGCGATGCGAGAGTACACACAAGAGCTGTCCCGACGCTTTGGCCGCACCTTCGCAGTGACGGAAATGTCGGAGGCGGAACGGCAAGATTTCCTGCCGCCAAAGGGGGTCTTTCTTTTGGCTTCACTGGATGGGGTTGCTGTCGGCTGTGGGGCGCTTCGACCGCTGGGCGACAAGATTGGCGAAGTCAAACGCGTTTGGATCAACCCAGCATGGCGGGGGCGCGGCTTGTCTCGACAGTTGATGCAGGCCTTGGAGACTGAGGCGCGCGAACTCGGGTTTAGCAGGCTCCGGTTGGATACCAGTCGGCATTTGGGGGAGGCCGTTGCGCTCTATCACGCGCTTGGATATCGTGAAATCGACCGCTACAACGACAACCCGGATGCGGACTATTTCTTTGAGAAGTTGCTGTAAAGAAAGGCGTCTTTATGCACGCGACCATGGGCGAGTTGCTGGCCGCCACCCCAAGTATTTTGGATGCGCCAAAGGATCGTGCGGAGATTTCCATGCTCTGCCTGCGTCCCGGCTACAATCAGCGCCGTTTTGTGGATCACATTGATGTGTCGCCTGAAGAGGGCATCCCGGGAGAGCGTTGGTCGACGCGCCCCTGGTTGACCCTGCCCGATGGCGCAGCGCATCCCGGTATTCAGGTCTGCATCTTGTCCAAACGGGTTCTTGATCTGGTATGGCGGGACCGCGCGACGACGCCGCATCCCGGGGATACTTTCATCGTGGATATGGACCTGTCCGAAGACAATCTTCCTGAAGGCCAACTCTTGCAGGCGGGCAGTGCCGTCTTGCGGGTGTCTGAGGTCTTCAACGATGGCTGCGTCAAATGGAAGGCGCGCTATGGCGCGGATGCAAAGGATTGGGTGAACTTGCCGGAGTATCGCGCTGCACGCTTGCGCGGCATCCTATGTTCGGTGGAGCAGGCGGGCCGCATCGCCAATGGAGATCTTTTGATCAAAAAGTGAGGCGGAAGCTCCCGTTTTTTACCTGTTTTTCAGGGGAATAAGGTGCATGTGCTTTGTGCGGTGGACAGCCCCCTTTGGGCGCGATAAACCGCCTAGGACTGTTATTATTCAACTCAGAGAGCCGCGTTGACATGCCCAGCTTGAACGACATCCGGTCGACCTTCCTCAATTACTTCGCCAAGCAGGGCCACGAAGTTGTGGACTCGAGCCCGCTCGTACCGCGCAACGACCCCACGTTGATGTTCACAAACTCCGGTATGGTGCAGTTCAAAAACTGCTTTACCGGCATTGATCGTCGCGACTACGTCCGGGCCACGACCGCGCAGAAATGTGTGCGCGCTGGCGGCAAGCACAATGACCTCGACAACGTGGGTTACACCGCGCGTCACCACACGTTCTTTGAGATGCTCGGCAACTTCTCGTTTGGGGACTACTTCAAACATGAAGCGATCCCCTTCGCATGGGAGCTGATCACGGGCGAGTTTGATATCCCCAAGGACAAACTCTATACCACCGTTTATCACACCGATGACGAAGCCTTTGAAATCTGGAAGAAAGTCGGCGTTCCCGAAGAGCGGATCATCCGCATCGCGACCTCTGACAACTTCTGGCAAATGGGCGACACTGGGCCCTGCGGTCCCTGCACCGAGATCTTCTATGACCATGGCGACCACATCTGGGGTGGCCCTCCGGGGTCGCCCGAAGAAGACGGTGACCGGTTCATCGAGATCTGGAACCTCGTTTTCATGCAAAACGAGAAATTCGCAGATGGATCGATGGTCGATCTGGACATGCAGTCTATCGACACCGGCATGGGGCTCGAGCGGATTGCCGCGCTGTTGCAAGGCACGCATGACAACTACGAAACCGACCTGTTCAAATATCTGATCGAAGCCTCGGCCAATGCGACCAACACGGATCCTTTTGGCGATCAGAACGTCCACCATCGGGTGATTGCGGATCACCTGCGGTCCTGCTCCTTCCTGATTGCGGAAGGTGTCTTGCCGTCGAACGAGGGCCGTGGCTACGTGCTGCGCCGCATTATGCGTCGTGCGATGCGTCATGCTTCCTTGCTTGGGGCCACCGATCCTGTGATGCACAAGCTGGTGCCCGCTCTCGTCAGCCAGATGGGCGCCGCCTATCCGGAATTGGGTCAAGGTCAGGCCCTGATCGAAGAGACCTTCGAGCAGGAAGAAACCCGCTTTCTTAAGACCTTGGATCGCGGTTTGAAACTGCTGGACGAGGCCTCTGTCGACCTTGACCAAGGCGATGTGCTGCCGGGTGGGACTGCGTTCAAACTCTACGATACCTTTGGCTTCCCGCTCGACCTGACCCAAGATGCCCTGCGCGCCAAGGGGATCGAGGTGGACACCGATGGGTTCGACGCCGCGATGAAGGCACAGAAAGAGCAGTCCCGCGCGGGTGGGATTGGCCTCGGCGAAGCTGCGGATGTGAAGGTCTATTTCGACATCGTTGATGAGCACGGCACGACGGAATTCTTGGGCTATGAGACCGAGAAAGCCGAAGGTCAGATCGTGGCGTTGATCAAGGATGGCGCGTGCGTCGAAAAAGCTGCCAAGGGTGACAGCGTTCAGATCATTCTGAACCAGACACCGTTCTACGGCGAAAGCGGCGGTCAAGTTGGCGACACCGGCGTTCTGTCGATCGAAGGCGGCAAAGCGCAGATCACCGACACCAAAAAGGTCGAAGGTCTGTTCCTGCATATTGCCGAAGTGATCGAGGGCGAGATCGCAGTGGGTGAAGGCGCCGCCATGGAAGTGGATCACGCGCGTCGCAGCCAGATCCGCGCCAACCACTCTGCCACACACCTGCTGCATGAGGCGCTGCGCAATGCGCTTGGGGAGCATGTGGCGCAGAAAGGCTCGCTCAATGCTGCGGATCGTCTGCGGTTCGACTTTAGCCACAACAAGGCGATGAGCGGCGAGGAGCTGTCTCAGGTCGCAAGCGAAGTGAATGATTTCATTCGCCAAAACGCTGCGGTGTCTACCCGGATCATGACGCCGGACGATGCACGTGCCCTTGGCGCACAGGCGCTCTTTGGTGAGAAATATGGCGAAGAGGTCCGCGTGGTGTCCATGGGACGCGCGCCGACCGGTAAAGGCGCCGATGGCGACACATACTCCATCGAGCTCTGCGGTGGCACCCATGTGAAGCAGACCGGTGACATCGGTACCTTTGTGATCCTCGGCGACAGCGCCTCTTCGGCGGGTGTGCGTCGGATCGAAGCGCTGACCGGTGCGGCGGCCTTTGACCACCTGGCTCGTGAGGCTGGACGCATGGCCGATGTGGCTGGCGTGCTGAAGGCGCAGCCTGCCGAGGTGATGGATCGCCTCAAGGCCATGATGGACGAGCGTCGTGCGCTGCAGAATGAGATCGCGAACCTCAAGCAACAGATCGCGCTTGGTGGCGGCGCCGGTGGCGGTGTGGAAACCAAAGAGATCGGCGGGAAAACCTTCCTCGCCCAAGCGTTGCAAGGCGTGTCTGGCAAGGACCTGCGCGGCTTGATCGATGCCCACAAGCAGAAGATCGGCTCCGGTGTGATCCTGCTGATCGCGGATGACGATGGCAAAGTGGCTGTTGCAGCGGGTGTGACCGATGATCTGACCGGCGAAATCTCGGCTGTGGACGTTCTAAAAGCCGCGGTTCCCGCCGTCGGTGGCAAAGGTGGCGGCGGTCGCCCGGACATGGCGCAGGGGGGCGGTAAAGACTTCTCCGGTGCGGAAGACGCGATCAAGGCTGCCGAGGCGCTGTTGGCGGGCTAAAATGCCCTGACCATTTGGTCAAAAACCTCTTGGTGTTTCCGGCGGAATGCGCAACTCTGCCGGAAACATCTCATCAGACAGGAGAGGCCCAGATGCCAGCCCTTTGGATTGCCCACGTGACCGTCACCGACGCCGAAGCATATGGCAAATATGCCGAGCTCGCAGGCCCCGCGATTGCCAAACACGGCGGCTCTTTCATCGCGCGGGGTGGCAAGTTCGTGCAGCTAGAGGGAAAGGAACGCCCGCGCAACGTGGTGGCGCGTTTCCCCAGCGTGGAAGCGGCGGTCGATTGCTACAACAGCCGGGAGTATCAAGAGGCGCTGTCGCACGCACGTGACGCCTCTGAGCGCGAGCTGATGGTGGTCGAGACCAGCGAATAAGCGCGCACAACGGCTTTTGTGCATTCCAGAAGAAAGGGCTGCGCGTATCGCGCGGCCTTTTTTACGTCTAATGGCTGCTTAACGCGGATCTGGCAGTCTGGAGCCGCGAGTCGAGGAGCAAGACCATGTGCCGTTGGGCCGCCTATATCGGCACCCCCGTCTATTTGGACGAGGTGGTGTCAAAACCAGAACATTCTCTCGTGGCTCAGTCGATCCACGCCCGTGAGTGCAAAACCCAGACAAATGCGGATGGGTTTGGCATTGCGTGGTACGACAGCCAGCCGGAGCCAGGCCTCTACCGGGACACGCACCCGGCCTGGTCTGATCCGAACCTGCGGTCCATCACCCATCAGGTGAGCTCTGGGCTGTTTCTGGCGCATGTGCGGGCCTCCACTGGCACTGCAACCAGTCGTAATAACTGCCACCCGTTCACGACCGGATGCTGGAGCTTCATGCATAACGGTCAGGTTGGGGGCTTTGACGCTTTCCGCCGGCGCGCGGATATGCTGATCCCCGATGATCTCTATCATGAACGCAAAGGGGCGACCGACAGCGAGGCTCTGTTTTTGCTGGCGATTTCCGAGGGGCTTTACGAGGAGCCCAAAGGCGCCATGCAGCGCGCGGTTGGCAAGCTAGAGACGCTCAGCCGCGAGTTCGGCCACACGCCTCATATGCGGATCGGTGCGGCCTTTAGCTGCGGTCAGGCGCTCTATGTGGTGCGCTATGCGTCGGATCATTTGGCGCCCACCGTCTATAGCAGCCGCACAGAAGACGGCGGGCGTCTTGTGGTTTCGGAACCCTTGCACAAGGGCGAATGCTGGGAAGCGGTGCCGCCGGGTTCCTTCTGTCGGTTCACAGCGCAGGATGCGGTGATCGAGGATTTTGTTCCTCAGATCTGATCCATCCTGCAGAATTGAAAAGGCCCGGTCATCTCTGACCGGGCCTTCTTGCATGGATTAGCCGTTGGCTTTTGCCATCCGCTTGCGCTCATGCGGGTCGAGGTAGCGCTTGCGCAGACGGACGGAGGTCGGGGTAACTTCCACCAGTTCGTCGTCGTTGATGTAGGCAATCGCCTCTTCCAGCGAGAGCGTCACCGGGGTGGTCAGGCGCACTGCATCGTCGGTGCCGGAGGCCCGCACGTTGGTCAGCTTTTTGCCTTTCAGCGGGTTCACTTCCAGATCGTTGTCGCGCGAATGCTCACCAATGATCATGCCGGTGTAGACGTCAGCCTGCGCGCCGATGAACATTTTGCCACGCTCTTCGAGGTTCCACAGCGCATAGGCCACGGATTGACCGTTCTCCATGGAGATCAGCACACCTGCGCGACGGCCCGGGATGGAGCCCTTGTGCGGGGTCCAGCCGTGGAACACGCGGTTCAGAACGCCGGTACCACGGGTGTCGGTCAGGAATTCGCCGTGATAGCCGATCAGGCCGCGCGACGGAACATGCGCGATGATGCGGGTCTTGCCGACGCCGGCAGGCTTCATCTCGACCAGCTCGCCTTTACGGTTGCCGGTCAGCTTTTCGATCACCACGCCAGAGTATTCGTCATCGACGTCGATGGTGGCTTCTTCGACGGGCTCCATGCGGACGCCGTCTTCTTCTTTGAACAGAACCTGCGGGCGAGAGATCGACAGTTCGAAGCCTTCACGACGCATGTTTTCGATCAGAACGCCCATCTGAAGTTCGCCGCGACCGGCAACTTCAAACGCTTCGCCGCCGGGGGTGTCGGTCACCTGAATGGCGACGTTCAGCTCGGCTTCTTTCATCAGACGGTCACGGATGACGCGGGACTGAACTTTTTTGCCGTCACGACCGGCCAGCGGGCTGTCGTTGATGCCAAAGGTCACGGTGATGGTCGGCGGATCGATCGGCTGGGCGGGCAGGGCTTCGTTCACAGAGGTCGCCACGAGCGAATCCGCAACGGTTGCTTTGGTCATGCCGGCCACGGTGACGATATCGCCAGCTTCGGCGACGTCGATCGGCTGCTGAGACAGGCCGCGGAACGCGAGGATCTTGGTTGCGCGAAAGTTCTCGATCAGCTCGCCATTGCGGGTCAGCGCCTTGAGGTTTTCGCCCACTTTGAGGGTACCGCTTTCTACACGACCGGTCAGGATACGGCCCATGAAGGGGTCCGCACCCAGCGTGGTTGCCAGCATGCGGAAGGGCTCTTCGCGCTTCTCGATCTGCTTGGGGGCGGGCACGTGTTTGACCACGAGGTCGAACAAAGCGGAGAGGTCCTTGCGCGGGCCATCCAGCTCCATGTCGGCCCAGCCAGAACGGCCAGAGGCATACATGGACGGGAAGTCCAGCTGCTCGTCATCAGCGCCGAGGTTGGCGAAGAGGTCGAAACACTCGTCCAGCGCGCGATCCGGCTCGGCGTCAGGTTTGTCGACTTTGTTCAGCACCACAATCGGTCGCAGGCCAAGCGCGAGCGCTTTGGAGGTCACAAATTTGGTTTGCGGCATCGGACCTTCAGCGGCGTCCACCAGCAGAACCACACCGTCCACCATGGAGAGGATCCGCTCAACTTCGCCACCAAAGTCGGCGTGGCCGGGGGTGTCAACGATGTTGATGCGGGTGCCTTTCCATTCGACGGAGGTACATTTCGCCAGAATGGTGATGCCGCGTTCGCGTTCCAGATCGTTGGAGTCCATGGCACGTTCTGCCACGGCTTGGTTTTCGCGGAACGCGCCGGATTGTTTCAGTAGCTCATCAACCAGGGTGGTCTTGCCGTGGTCGACGTGCGCGATGATCGCAATATTGCGCAGGTCCATGGGTCATGCCTTATTTTGGAGGTTGCCGCGCGCATACCCCGAACCCGGCTCAAAGGCCAGAGGAAATACCGGTCAAGCGCAAGTCTGACGCTGCGCTGCCGCATGAGGCACAGGTATCAGTGGCCGGAGCTGGAGGAAAACAGGTGGATGACCATGATCCCAGCGATGATCAATCCCATGCCGAATATAGCAGGCAGATCAATACGCTGTCCAAAGACGAAATAGCCTATGGTGGCAATCAGCACGATGCCGAGCCCGGACCAAATCGCATAGACAATCCCGACAGGCATTGTCCGCAGGGTCAAGCTGAGCAAGAAAAACGAAACGCCATAGGCGACAATCACAATCAACGATGGGATCAGACGCGAGAACTGCTGACTGGCTTGTAGCGCAGTGGTGCCAATGGTTTCGGCCAATACGGCGGCCATCAGATACAGGTAATGCATGGCGTCTCTCTCATTTCCCGCGCCAATATTTCAGCGCAGAGACCGTCAAATCCTGAAAAATCACATGGCGCAAGGGGCGAGACGTGAGAAAATCCCGCGCCTGTCTGATGTCAGAGCCGACCGTGTTCGGTGAACCAGGGCAGCAAGGCGCCGCGCAAATGGTCCCATACCGCTGGCGCGCCTTTTGCAACCTTGACCCCGACCCGGGCCTCCAGCTGAGGCAGCGTCACATTGTAATCGACCCAGCTACCGCCTCCGGTCGCGAGATTGAGAATGACGGGCTGCACCCTGTCGATGGACTTTGCGTAAACGGCATCATCGGTCTGGGCTGCCTCAAACTCCTGCCAGATGGCGAGACATTCATCGCTTTGCGGCGCTGGGAGCAAACCGAACAGGCGCTTTGCAGCGGCGAGTTCTTCTTCTTCGATCCGTTTCAACTCTGTTGCGTCAATTTTGGAGTGGATCGGCACATCTCCTGCGTCGATCTCCACCAGATCATGTAGCAACAGCATCAAAAGAACGCGGGTCACATCGCTGTTGGTCGCGCTGTGATCGTTCAGCAGCCAGGCGTAGAGCATGATGTGCCAGCTATGTTCGGCCGAGTTTTCAAACCGTACGCCACTGGCGATGCGAGAGGCGCGGTAGATCGATTTGAGCTTGTCGGCCTCGCAGAGAAAATCGAGCCGTGCTGCAAAGGCCGCGTCCGCAAGCGCGCCACCTTCGATGAGGGTCATTGCCGCCGTATAGGCCTCGGGGAACCGGTCTTTGAGGGTCACTGCGCGCCCCGTCGTCAGGTTCTCGCGCACCACGCGCGTGTGATCGGCACGTGCTGCATCTGCGCAAAGCGTTTGGAAGATGGGCTGGCAGTAATCCAGCGCTTTTGCAAACTGTGCATCCGGGGTTTCTGCCGCTTCGAACTCTTGCCAAAGCGTGGTCAGTTCCGCGCCCTGCGCCGCCGGCAAGAGCCCAAAGATACGGGCCATCGCGCGCTCTTCGGCGATGGCCACGGCGGCCCAATCGGTGGGCTCGTCAATGGGATGGTCGCCAACATCGATTTCGACGATGTCATGCAGCAGGAGCATCTTGATCACACGGGGGATCGACACGCCCGCGGGCGCATAGGGCGCAAAAGCCAGCGCATAAAGCGCCAAATGCCAGCTGTGCTCGGCGGAGTTCTCGACCCGACTGCCATCCAACAGGATGTTCTGGCGATCTACCTCCCGCAGCCTCTCGATTTCAGACAGGAACTCGAACTGCTGCTGAAGGGACGTCATCATTGTCGGTCTTTTGCCTCGGCTTCCAATGCGGCTTTGGCCTTGGCCAGCCGCGTATTTAGAAAATCACGCGCTTTGCGCTCGGCCAATCGAACCCGCATTTCGGTCAGAAAGGCCTCCTCAAGAGATTGAGAGGCCGCCCCAAGCACTTGGGCGACCTCCATAAATAGGCGATCTTCGCTCAGAGCATCCTGAACCTTCAGCGTATCTTCCGCCAGTTTCTCGGCCAGAGTGCTCAGCGACGACATCAGCGGGTGTTCTCGGTCAGGCGACGCTTCACATAATCCGAGACGTTGCCAATCATGTTGTCCATGTGGTCGCCCTGGAAGAAGTGATCCGCACCCTCGATTTCGGTATGCGTGATGGTGATGCCTTTTTGCTCGTGCAGCTTGTTCACCAGGCTGACGGTATCTGCCGGCGGGGCCACGCGGTCTGCGGTGCCGTTGATGATCAGGCCAGAGGAGGGGCAGGGCGCCAAGAAGGAGAAATCGTACATATTCGCCGGCGGCGCCACCGAAATGAACCCGGTGATTTCCGGGCGACGCATTAGAAGCTGCATCCCGATCCAGGCGCCAAAGGAGAAGCCAGCAACCCAGCAATGCTTGGAGTTGTTGTTCATCGACTGGAGGTAATCGAGCGCCGAAGCCGCATCAGACAATTCGCCAACGCCTTGATCATACTCACCCTGCGAGCGGCCAACGCCACGGAAGTTAAACCGCAGAACGGTGAAGCCCATGTTGTAGAACGCATAATGGAGGTTGTAGACCACCTTATTGTTCATGGTGCCGCCAAACTGCGGATGCGGATGCAGCACAATGGCGATCGGCGCGTCCTTTTCCTTTTGCGGGTGATAACGGCCTTCCAGGCGTCCTTCGGGTCCGGGGAAAATGACCTCAGGCATGGGTGGGTGGATCCTACTCTTTTTCGCGGGGATACCTGAGAGAAATAGTTGACGAATTCTCACCGGCACCTTAGAACAATTCTAAAGAGGCACGGAGCGACGCCGTACCCAGTCAGGCTGAAATACGCATTGACAAGGGTATCGTCAATCATTTGCTGCCTTTTAAGCTATTCAAGGTGGGCAAATGAAGCTTTCGACAAAGGGACGCTATGCGATGGTGGCGCTTGCTGACATCGCTCTTCAGCCGGCGGATGGTCTGGTTGTTCTTGCGGATATCTCGAAACGTCAGGATATTTCGCTGCCTTATCTCGAACAGCTCTTTGTGAAACTGCGGCGCGCGGGGCTTGTGGCCTCGGTGCGCGGCCCCGGTGGCGGCTATCGTCTTGCTAAGCCCGCATCCGAGATCCGCGTGGTCGATATCCTGGCCGCCGTCGATGAGACGGTAGATGCCATGCACAAAGGGGCAGGGGTGTCAGGTGGCTCTTGTGGTAGCCGCGCGCAATCGCTGACCAACCGGCTTTGGGAAGGGCTCAGCGCGCATGTATATGTGTTCCTGCATCAGACCCGCCTATCCGACGTCATCCAGAACGATCTGGCGCCCTGTCCAGCCGTTCCGAACCTATTTGCGGTTGTGGACGAGTAATCGCGCCCACATATCTCGCCTGATCCGACCCTGAAAAGATGACTCCATGACCCGCGTTTACCTCGATCACAATGCAACAACGCCCCTGCGCCCGGAAGCGCGGGAGGCGATGATTGCTGCGATGGAGGTCTGTGGAAACCCGTCGTCGGTTCATGCTGAGGGCCGGGCAGCGAAGGCTGTGGTGGAACGGGCGCGCGCTCAGATCGCGGCGGCCTTTGGTGCGGATGGGGCCGATATCGTTTTCACGTCCGGCTCTACCGAAGGGGCCGCGCTGGCGCTGGCTGGCCGCAAACTTCATGGCGCAGCGGTCGAGCATGACGCCATAAGGGCTTGGACTGACGAGGATTTGTCTGTTGATGCCATGGGGCGCGTAACGGTGCTTGATCCGGCCAACAGCTGCGTGCAGCTGGCGAATTCCGAGACCGGCGTGATCCAAGACCTGCCCGAGGGGCTGGCGGTGACCGACGCGACGCAGGCCTTTGGTAAGCTGCCGATCGCCTTCAACTGGATGGGCGCGACTATGGCGCTGATTTCCGCGCATAAGCTGGGCGGCCCCAAAGGGATCGGCGCAGTTGTGCTGAAACGTGGCACCGAACTTGCGGCGCAAATCCGGGGCGGCGGTCAGGAGATGGGACGGCGTTCGGGAACCGAAAATGTCATTGGAATCGCGGGTTTCGGCGCTGCGGCTGAAGCTGCGGCGAAAGACCTCGACGCGGGCGTCTGGGATCGGGTTGCAGATCTTAGAAATATTCTAGAGAACGCGCTTGAGGCCGCCTGTCCCGAAACTATTTTTGTGGGCAAGGAGGCGCGCCGCCTGCCCAATACCACGTGTTTCGCCACCCCCGGTTGGAAGGGCGAAACGCAGGTGATGCAAATGGACTTGGCCGGCTTTGCGATCAGCGCGGGCAGTGCTTGTTCCAGTGGCAAGGTGCGCGCCAGCGCGGTTCTGACCGCGATGGGATTTGACGAGATTACGGCTCAGGGGGCGATCCGCGTATCGCTCGGGGCTCAAACGACAGAAACGGATGTGCTGCGCTTCGCCGAAGCCTGGTGCGCCAAACAAAAGAAACATCGCGCCCGCTCGGCGTGATTGTGCAGGAGATGACGATGGCCGCTCTGGACCAATTCGAAGCAAAGGAAGGCGTTGATCAGGAAACCGTGGATGCGGTGCGTGAGGTCAGCACTTACAAATACGGTTGGGACACCGATATCGAGATGGAATACGCCCCCAAAGGCGTGAACCCAGATATCGTGCGCCTGATCTCTGAAAAGAACGAAGAGCCGGAGTGGATGACCGAATGGCGTCTGCAAGCGTTCGAGCGCTGGACCGGTATGAAAGAGCCGAACTGGGCGATGGTGAACTATCCTGAGATCGACTTTCAGGACCAATACTACTACGCGCGCCCCAAGAGCATGGAAGTGAAGCCGAAGTCCTTGGACGAGGTGGACCCCAAGCTGCTGGCCACATACGAAAAGCTCGGTATCCCGCTGAAAGAACAGATGATTTTGGCAGGCGTTGAGGGGGCGGAAGATGCACCGACCGAGGGCCGTAAGGTTGCTGTGGACGCGGTGTTCGACTCCGTTTCCGTTGGCACCACCTTCCAAAAGGAGCTGAAGGCGGCGGGCGTTATCTTCTGCTCGATCTCGGAAGCGATCCGCGAGCATCCGGAGCTAGTTAAGAAATACCTCGGCTCTGTCGTGCCGGTGTCTGACAACTTCTATGCGACGCTGAACTCTGCTGTCTTCTCCGATGGTTCCTTTGTCTATGTGCCGCCGGGCGTGCGCTGCCCGATGGAGCTGTCGACCTATTTCCGCATCAACGCGGAGAACACCGGCCAGTTCGAACGCACCCTGATCATTGCCGATAAAGGTAGCTATGTTAGCTACTTGGAAGGCTGTACTGCACCGCAACGCGACACCGCTCAGCTGCACGCGGCGGTGGTTGAGATCATCATCGAAGAAGACGCCGAGGTGAAATATTCCACCGTTCAGAACTGGTTCCCCGGCGATGAGAACGGCAAAGGCGGCATCTACAACTTTGTGACCAAACGCGCGGATTGCCGCGGCGACCGTGCCAAGGTGATGTGGACGCAGGTGGAAACCGGCTCTGCCGTGACTTGGAAATACCCGTCCTGCATCCTGCGTGGCAATGAAAGCCAGGGCGAATTCTACTCGATCGCCATCGCCAACAACATGCAGCAGGCCGACACAGGCACCAAGATGATCCACCTTGGCAAAGACACCAAGAGCCGGATCGTTTCCAAAGGCATCTCCGCTGGCAAGGCGCAGAACACCTATCGCGGTCTGGTCTCGATGCACCCGAAGGCGAAAAACTCGCGCAACTACACCCAGTGCGACAGCTTGCTGATCGGCGACAAATGTGGCGCGCATACAGTGCCTTACATCGAAGTGAAGAATAATTCCTCGCGCTGCGAGCATGAGGCGACCACCTCCAAGGTGGACGACGATCAGCTGTTCTACTGCCGCCAGCGCGGCATGGACGAAGAAGAAGCGGTCGCACTGGTGGTGAATGGCTTCTGCAAGGACGTGCTGCAGGCTCTGCCGATGGAATTTGCTATGGAAGCGCAGCAGCTGGTTGCGATTTCGCTGGAAGGCTCGGTTGGCTGATGGCTGGCCCGTGGCAAGGACGTAAAGGGGATCGACCGATGATCATCACCACCACCAATAATGTCGAAGGCTACCAGATTGCCGAATACAAAGGCATCGTTGTTGGCGAGGCGATCATGGGCGCAAATGTGGTCCGCGACGTATTTGCCTCGATCACCGATATCGTCGGTGGCCGCTCCGGCGCCTATGAGAGCAAGCTGCAAGACGCCCGAGAAACCGCTCTGCACGAGCTCGAGGAACGCGCTCGTGCGGTTGGGGCCAATGCGGTGGTTGGCGTAGATCTGGACTATGAGGTTGTCGGCCAGTCGATGCTGATGGTCTCGGCCAGCGGCACCGCTGTGGTGATCGGCTGAGGGATAGACGCGCGATGGATGTGCAAGTGACAAATCAGCCCGAGCAGGCAGAAGGACGCGCAATCAATGCCTTGCGCGCGCGTCTTACTGTGCTGGACGTGGCTTTGTCGCCGGATCATCCCTTGCGGATCGTTGACATCGGCGCCAATCCAATCAACGTGCCCTCCTATGACGATATGCTGACGCTCGGCGCCTGCGAGGTTTGGGGGTTCGAGCCCGGCGAAGAAGCCTTTGCCGCGCTGACCCAGTCGCCGCGCGCATTGACGCATTATCTGAAGGCGGCGGTGGGCAAGCCAGGCTCCGGGCTGTACTACCCGCATCCGCAGAACGGTCTGGCCTCTAACTTCCCAGTCAGCAAACCCTCGGTAACCTTTTTCGGCAAACCCGGTTGGCACAAGGGCGAAACGCAACCCATTGAAATGGAACTCGTCTCTCTCGATAGCCTCAGCGAAGAAGCTCTGCCGAAACCCGATGTGGTTAAGATCGACATCCAAGGCGGCGAGCTGGACGTTTTCACCCATGGGCGCGTCAAAATGGACCAGGCCATCGCGGTGATCCCGGAGGTGCGCTTCTTTCGCATTTATGAGGGCGAGCCGATGTGGGCCGCGGTGGATCAAGAGCTGCAAAATCAGGGCTTTACCCTGCATAAGTTCGAATTCACCAAGACGATGAGCGTCGCCAACTCGCAAGCCGCGCGGCTCAATCGCAAGGGCACGCGCAGCCAGCTTCTCGATGGGGATGCAATCTATATCCGCAACCCTGAAACCCTTTCCGATTGGAGCGACGCTCAGGTCAAGGCGCTCGCCTATGCTGCCTCTGGCGTCTTCTTCAGTCACGACTTGGCGATCCATGCTCTGGACGAGCTGGTGCGCCGCAAGACCATCGCACCGGAGACCCCGGCCCGCTACGTCGACAGCCTGCCGCGCTGGATGCGCAGGACGGATTAGCCGGACCGCTTCGGACCAACTTGAACACTGTCTTCGGACAAAAGACCCATTCGCCCGATCGGGCCACTGATATGAATACGAGGAAAAGATGCTCGAAATCAAAAACCTGCACGTGAAACTTGAAGACGAGGACAAGCAGATCCTCAAAGGTGTCAACCTGACTGTTGAGGCCGGTAAAGTGCACGCGATCATGGGCCCGAACGGCTCTGGCAAATCCACGCTGTCCTATGTTCTGTCCGGCAAGGACGGTTACGAGGTCACCGAAGGCTCCGCAACTTTGGACGGTGAAGAACTTCTGGAGATGGAACCGGAAGAGCGCGCCGCTTTGGGCATGTTCCTCGCGTTCCAATATCCGGTCGAAATCCCCGGCGTTGGCAACATGACCTTCCTGCGCACAGCGGTAAACGCACAGCGCAAGGCGCGTGGTGAAGAAGAACTGTCGGCCTCCGACTTCCTCAAAGTAGTGCGCGAGAAAGCCAAAACCCTGAAAATCGACGCCGAGATGCTGAAGCGTCCGGTCAACGTCGGCTTCTCCGGTGGCGAGAAAAAGCGCAACGAAATCCTGCAGATGGCGATGCTGGAGCCGAAGATGTGCATCTTGGACGAGACCGACTCTGGCCTCGACGTGGACGCAATGAAACTGGTCTCCGACGGCGTAAACGCGCTGCGCTCTGAGGGCCGTGGCTTCCTCGTGATCACTCACTACCAGCGCCTGCTCGACCACATCAAACCGGACGTGGTGCATATCATGGCGAACGGCCGTATCATCAAAACCGGTGGCCCCGAGCTCGCGCTTGAGGTGGAGCAGAACGGCTACGCAGACATCCTCTCCGAGGTGGCATAATGGCACTTCCCGAGCTGAAGCAATCGACGACCGAAGCGCGTCTTGCTGCGCTGACACTGCCCGAGGGGGGCTGCCTTGACGCAGCCCGTCGCGCGGCCCTGTCGCGTGTGCAAACCATGGGCCTGCCGGACCGTCGGGACGAGTATTGGAAATACACCCGGCCGGACAGCCTGACCGCGGTCGAGCCGACCAAAGCGGCCGTGTTCGAAACCGGCGAAGCGCCTATGTTCGATGAATTCGACCGATTGAAGGTTGTTTTTGTCGATGGCGTTTTTGATGCCGAGGCCTCTGACGATCTGACGTTGGAAGGCGTTTCCATCGAACGTCTGGCCGACATTCAGGCGAAGGATATCCATTGGGCCAAGGACTTGTACGGCGTTCTCGAAGCGCGTGGTCAGTCCCCGGTGGAACGTCCCTTGGCGGCTTTGAACACCGCTTTTGCACAGGATGGTCTGGTCATTCACGTGACCGGCACTCCCTCTAAACCGATCAACCTGATCTACCGCCATCAAAGCGACAGCTCGGATGCAATCCTGCATCACGTGGTGAAAGTGGACAGCGGTGCCGAGGCGACCATCCTTGAAAACGGCCCGGCCGCCTCGCGGTTCAACAAGGCGATGGAAATCGACATTGCGGACAAGGGTACCTTGCATCTGGTGCGCGCCCAGGGTCGCGATCATGAGCGCCGCGCGGCAACGCATCTGTTCGCGCGACTTGGCGCGGAGTCGGTGTTCAAAAGCTTCACGCTGACCGTAAACGGTGTCCTGACCCGGAACGAGGCGATCGTCGAATTCACTGGCGATGATGCAGTTGCGCATGTGGCAGGCGCCTGTGTTGGCGACGGAGATTTTCACCACGACGATACCGTCTTTGTCACTCATGACGCTGTGAATTGCGAAAGCCGCCAGGTTTTCAAAAAGGTGCTGCGCAATGGGGCGACCGGCGTGTTCCAGGGCAAGATCTTGGTGAAACCTGACGCGCAAAAGACGGACGGCTATCAGATTTCTCAATCGCTGCTGTTGGACGATGACAGCCAGTTCCTCGCCAAGCCGGAGCTTGAGATCTACGCTGACGACGTGGCCTGTTCGCATGGTTCCACCTCTGGTGCGATCGACGAAGATGGTCTGTTCTACCTGCGCTCGCGCGGGGTGCCGGAAGGCGAAGCGACCGACCTCATGACGTTGGCTTTCCTAGCCGAAGCGGTTGAGGAAATCGACAGCGCCGAGATCGCGGCTGCCATCAACGAGCGCCTCTACGGCTGGCTCGCACGCCGTCGCTGAGGGTCGAATGGCGGTCACAACCGACATCACGGCAACCTATCGGGGGCCGCGCAAGGTGATTGCGCGGCTCCTCGCCATGGGGCCACGTGAAGATCGACTTTTGGCTTTTGTCATGGGGGCTTGCACGGTGATGTTCATCGCGCAAATGCCGCGACTTGCCCGCGAGGCGCATCTGACGGGGCAAGAGCTGAACATGCTTCTGGGCGGTGCATTGCTCGGCCTGATTTTCTTCGCGCCGCTTGGACTTTACGCCTTGGCGTGGGTGTCGCATCTGGTGGTCCGGCTCTTAGGTGGGCAGGGTGCGTCTTACCATGGACGGCTCGCTCTGTTCTGGGCGCTGTTGGCGTCGACGCCGCTCTTGCTGCTCAACGGTCTGGTTGCGGGCTTCATCGGCCAGAGTCCGGCTTTGAATGCAGTGGGAGCAATCTGGGCTCTTGTTTTCTTTTGGTTCTGGCTCTCTGGTCTGGCAGAGGCCTATTGGGGAGCCCGCGGATGAGACTGCAGGATCTCGTGATCGAAACCATAACGAAGCCCGCGCAGGCGGCCGCCAAGGTCTGCGCGCTCGCAACGGATCGTGATCTCATCTTGACCGGATTTGCATTGAATTTGGTGCTCGGCGCGTTTCTCTATGGGTTTCAAAGCTTTCTGCTTGGCTTTCCGGACAACGCGATGTTTCCCGGGCTGACACCGGTCTACTTCGGTTTCTTCTTGGCTGCGTTGCAGTTGTCTTACGCCGGGGCAAGTCTGCTGTCAGCCCGATGGCTGGGAGGTAGTGCGTCCTTTGTGACGACACTTGGTGTGTTGGTTTGGCTTCGTTTGGTCAATATCATCGTCCAAATTGTTGCGATCATTGTAATGTTTGTCGCATCGCCTTTGGCCATTCTGTTGAATATGGTCGCCGCGATCTATGGTCTCTATGTTATTGCGCATTTCACCAATGTGCTGTTTGGCTTGCACTCCATGGCGAAATCCATCGGGGTAATCCTGATGGCGGGCTTTGGCGCGATGGCGGCTGTTCTGCTTCTGATGGGCTTTTTTGCCCCGACATTTCTGGAGGCGTCTCATGTATGATGTCCAAAAAATCCGCTCTGACTTTCCGATCCTCGCACGCGAGGTGAATGGCAAGCCGCTGACCTATCTCGACAATGGTGCCTCCGCACAGAAACCGCATGTGGTGATCGACGCGATCACACAGGCGTACTCGCAGGAATATGCTAACGTTCACAGAGGCTTGCACTATCTCTCTAATCTCGCCACCGAGAAATATGAGAGCGTGCGTGGCACCATCGCGCGGTTTTTGAACGCGGCGCATGAGGATCACATCGTTCTGAATTCCGGCACCACGGAAGGCATCAATCTCGTGGCCTATGCCTGGGCGATGCCGCAGCTTCAGGCCGGTGACGAAATCGTGCTGTCGGTGATGGAGCATCATGCCAACATCGTGCCGTGGCATTTTTTGCGGGAACGACAGGGTGTTGTCCTGAAATGGGTCGATACCGAGCTCGACGGTAGCCTTGATCCGCAAAAGGTCATTGACGCCATTGGCCCCAAAACCAAACTGGTGGCCGTGACCCAATGCTCGAACGTTCTTGGTACTGTCGTCGATGTGAAAACCATCACCCAAGGCGCTCAGGCCAAGGGCGTACCGGTGCTGGTGGATGGCTCGCAAGGTGCCGTGCACATGCCGGTGGATGTGCAGGATATCGGCTGCGACTTTTACGCGATCACTGGGCACAAGCTCTATGGTCCGTCGGGGTCCGGTGCGATCTTCATTAAGCCTGAGCGTATGGCTGAGATGCGTCCGTTCATCGGTGGCGGCGATATGATCAAGGAAGTCACCAAGGACACGGTGATCTACAACGATCCGCCGATGAAGTTTGAGGCCGGAACACCGGGCATCGTACAAACGATCGGCTTTGGCGTTGCGCTCGAATATCTGATGAACATTGGTATGGACAAGATCGCAGCGCATGAAGCCGACCTGCGTGACTATGCTTCGACCAAGTTCCAAGGGCTGAATTGGCTGAATATCCAGGGCAACGCGCCGGGCAAAGCCGCGATCTTCAGCATGACACTCGACGGTGCGGCCCATGCCCATGATATTTCGACGATCCTCGACAAAAAGGGCGTCGCCGTGCGGGCCGGACATCACTGCGCGGGACCTCTGATGGAGCATCTTGGCGTGAGCGCGACGTGCCGTGCGTCCTTCGCGATGTACAACACGAAAGACGAGGTCGACGTTTTGATCGACGCGCTGGAATTGGCGCACGAACTCTTTGTCTAAGCTTGTGGAGCACCGAACTTTCGACAGTTTGGTGCTCTTCTTTATCACATAATACTGATTATAAGATCTTAGATTGTACGCGCAAAGTTAAAGTGTCCCACATCTGCAAAGTAGAAGTGTCACACTCTGCCCCAACGTGAACAGGCAGAGAGTATGGGTATGGGATGGGTTTTGATGAGCGAGCGAGAGCTGAATCG
>JBLXDQ010000002.1:0-495473 GCA_048263945.1 Epibacterium sp.
AACCGTGCCTCTCAAGAGTGCGCGGACTTCGGCGTTCGAGCACATCAACGCAAAAGGACAAGGAAAGTGTGGCCCAAAAGGACGTCGGACGTCCTTCGCTATCCACCAACAACCGCGCGCGTTGTGTGTGCCACTGGGGAATGACTCACTTGTTCCCATACCTCACAAGCCGATCGCGTGACATCCTTGCGCCGCAGTGCAGGGGCCGCTTTAGGACCGTAAACCTCTGCAACTGATGTTTGGCCCAGCAACGCGGGGGCAAGGTCCGGGCGTTTGCAAAGCAGAGACAAGCGGTTAGTGGGTGCCAAGCTCGCAAAGCCAAAGGGACCAAGCCAGAAGCTTTCGACAGCAAGGCCATTTGCCAAGAGCAGCCCGTGCTCCTCCAGCAAGATGTGCACATAGGTCACGCCTTGCACCGGCGCATAGCGACGGGCACCGGACCATCCGCTGTCGGCCAGATGACGGGCACGTGCGAGGGCGCCCCTCGGGCCTTCCGGCACAAAGACCGAATGCAGAGGGGAGAGTGACACGGTGTCGTGCTCCCCCAAAGCGCCCGCGCGGATCTGCACGGGGCGCAGCTTTGCACTGCGGCTCAGCTCTTGCGGGCTGACATAGCGCGCGCCAGACCAGACCACGGGAACCGTGCGCCCATCTGCCAGAGTGACCAAATCGCCGGGCTCCAGGCGTTCGACCGCGCGTGGGCCGCGCGGCGTTGTGATTTGTGTGCCTGCGACAATGCAGGGAATCCCCATCGCATGGAGCTGCGCGGTGGTGCTGAGCGTCGACGGGTCTACCCCGGACAATGTAAGCGACTCGCCGTTCGGGAAGGACAGGATGGAGCCGCCGGAGCCATCACTGCTGACGGAGACATCCCAGACATTGACCGGATTGCCATCAGCATCCGTCAGATCGGAGACGTCGAGCTGGTCAATCGTGAAGCCGCCGCCGTCGTCGGTCATGTCGAAATCGGCGATCGTGTCATTGCCCCAGGCGTCTTGGAACACCACCGTGTCGGCGCCGGTGCCCAGGGTTAGGCTGTCATCGCCCAACCCGCCCGAAAGAATGTCGTCCCCGGTGCCGCCGGAGAGCACATCATCGCCATCGCCGCCGTCAATCGTGTCATTGCCGCCGTCTCCCGACAGCGTGTCGTTCAGGCTAGAGCCGGTCAGGCTGTCATTGCCATCGCCAGCATTGACCGAAACGGCGTCGAGCGACGCGCTGGCGTCGAATGTGTCGTTATAGGCGGTGCCGTCGACTTCTTCGATTTCCCAGAAGGAATGCACTGGGCCGCCGCCAAATTGGACGGTGCCGGTGCCGCCACTATAGGGGCCCCAAACCACATTGGCCCCGGCGCCGGACAGCAACAACGTGTCCGTGTCGGCGCCGCCATAGATGCTGGAAATGCCATCGGTGCTAGAGAGCACGATGGTGTCGTCGCCCGCGCCACCGTTGACACTGTTCGAGCCATTGCCGCCGACGAGGTAGTCATTGCCCGCCGCACCAAAAATGGTGTCGTTGCCGTCGCCGCCATAGATGGTGTCATCGCCGGCCCCACCGCCAACGGTATCGTCGCCCGCACCCATATCGGCGTAAAAGCCGGCCCCGTCGCTGTCGCCTTGCAACGAGTCATTGTAGGAGGAGCCGTAGAACCCTTCGATCCCGGTATAGCTCGCCGTGTTGGTACCATCGGTCACTGTACCGGCTTCATCGCCGGTTGCGGTGACAGTGACGCCCTGGCTCATGTACCAGAAGTTCAGCGTGTCATAATCGGTGCCCGTGGTCGTGGTTTCGCCACCGGTGATGGTGTCGTTGCCCCAACCGCTGGCGAAAAAGAACATATCCCCGTCGGCGCCACCATCCAGCGAGTCATCGCCAGTGTCGCCATAGAGGTAATCCGCCCCATCGCCGCCAAGGACGGTGTCGTTGCCGGAGCCGGCAAGGATACTGTCGGACCCGCCTTCGCCCTCAAGAAGGTCGTTGCCGCTGCCCCCTTCGAGCCAATCGCCGTCGTCGCCGCCATAGACAACGTCATCGCCGTTGCCCGCATAGACGGTATCGACACCGGAGCCGCCATAGATGGTGTCGTTGCCATCCTCGCCATTCAGATGGTCGTTGCCGGTTCCGCCATAGATGAGATCATCGCCCGCGCCGCCGTAAATGGTGTCATTGCCTGCGCCACCGTCCAACGTGTCATCATAGTCCCAACCCGCAGTCCCGCTGACATCGTCAATGACATCGTCGCCATCGCCACCCGAAACACTATCGCCATCGGCCGAGGTCGCGCCGCCTTGACCATAGAAGATGGTGTCATTTCCGGTGCCGCCGTCGACGGTATCGGCGCCATTGCCCGATGTGATCGAGTCGTTGCCCGCGCCACCAGCCAGCGAGTCATCGCCGTCGCCGCCATTGATCGTCGAGTCGGAGGCCTGCGTATAAGTGTTTGAATCGAGATCGGAATAGGCAACCGAAGACGGCTCGGAATAGTTCGAGGTGGTAAAGACGGTGCCCGGTTGGATGGGCCCTGTCGCCACATAGCCGATGAGGGTGCCACCGCTGTAGACCGAATAGATCTTCTGCGGGTTGCCGTTCTCGTCGGTGTAATCCCACGACCCCTCGACATAGGCCTGACCGCTGCTAACGAGGTTGCCGCTGGCATCGCGCACCACCACGTTCTGACCCGCATCGTCGCCCGTATTCGGGTTGGACGTATCGCCGTCTAGGTTGCCGTCATCATCGGTGAATTCAAACGAATAGCCGTGCGTGCTGGAATCCCATGCGGGATCCAGTTGGGTGTTTCCTGTGCCAAGGCCTGTGAAGTCCCCGGCCTGATATCCATAAAAAGTTTCAGTGGCCATTCTTGGTGATCCAAAGACGTCGAAGACTGCCGACGTGGGTCAGGAGGCCAATATCGCGGAAATTCCATATGTCGCCGTTAACAGCATGGTTAGATTGATAAAGTTGTCAGAACTTTCTTTGCGCGCGTAAAGAGAGCGTGAGATTTCTTCCGATCAATGCGGAGTTGCGAAAAGACACTGTTAAATCGGCGCCAACTGGGTCAGGTCTCGTAGGAATTGCGAGACTGACAAGGATTGAGAGATGGCGAAGCTTGCACACAGCATGATCCGGGTTCTGGATGAGGAGGCCTCGATTGCCTTTTACAAGGCGGCCTTTGGCATGGAGATCGCGGATCGTTTGGATTTCGACACGATGACATTGATCTATCTGGTGACGCCCGGCACCGGGTTTGAGCTGGAACTGACGGTCAACAAGGGGCGGACAGAACCCTATGACCTCGGTGATGGCTACGGCCACCTCGCGCTGGTGGTCGAGGATCTGGAAGGGGCGATGGAACAGGTCAAAGCCGCGGGTGGATCACCGCGCGATATCAAAGACTTCCGCCCCGCAGGCGAGCGTGTCGCGCGGTTCTTCTTTGTGGCGGACCCTGACGGCTATCAGATCGAAGTGATCGAAAAGGGCGG
Organism: Epibacterium sp.; assembly: GCA_048263945.1. Taxonomy (GTDB): domain Bacteria; phylum Pseudomonadota; class Alphaproteobacteria; order Rhodobacterales; family Rhodobacteraceae; genus Epibacterium. Next base: position 3,480 of record JBLXDQ010000002.1, read on the forward strand.
GCGGTTCCAGTAAACGGCACAGGTAGCCCGCCCTCTTGGCGGGTTACTCCAACCGGCCAGACCGCAACTCAAACGGGGTGCGGCCAAAGCGCTGGCGGAATTTCTTGGAGAAATGACTGGGCGAGGAAAACCCCGTGGCCATGGCGACCTCGGTGATCGGCATTTCGCTTTGCAACACCAGATTGCGGGCGCGGTCGAGCCTGAGGTCATCGTAGAACCGTTTCGGCGGCAGGCCGACATAGCGCAGGAACAACCGTTCAACCTGCCGCTGGGATATGCCCACCAGCTCAGAAAAGCTTTGCATCGGCAGGGGATATTCCACGTTGTCATCCATCATCCGGATGATCTGCCGCAGTCGCGGGTGTGTCACATGTGCGAAATGCGGTGAGATGTCGGAGGTGAGCTCTTGCAGGCGATGCTGCTGGGTATAGCACAGCTCGTCCGCCACCTGTTCTGCTAGCTCCGGTCCGGCGAGGGTCCGAATGAAGCAGAGCGCAAGGTCAATGGCAGACGTGCCTGAGGAACAAGAGAAACTCTCGCCCTCAAACACAAAGGCAGACCGGGCTAGGATCACATCCGGATGGCTCTCGGCAAAGGCGCTTTGATGGCGCCAGTGGGTCGTGGCGGTGCGCCCCTTGAGCAACCCCGCCTGCGCCAAAACTTCCGCCCCGCGATCCAAACCGCCACAGCGCACCCCATGGCGCGCCGCCAGCCGCAAGCCTCGTGTCATGGCGACCTGCACGGCCGACGGCACATCTGGGCTGCCACAGAGCAGTAGCACATCCCCCCGCCGCGCCCGATCGAGGGCGCCCATCACCGGCAGCGCGATCCCAGTGGCAGAGGGTACAGGTCGGCCATCATGGCTGACGCATTCACAGTCAAACACCCGCGCAGGCGACAGGCGATTGGCCATGGCCAAGGTCTCCATGAAGCCACTGACCGACAGCAGCGAATGCCCCGGCAGGAGCGCCAGAACAAACCGCTGCATCAGCGCAGGGCCTTCGCTGCGGTTCGCCGCTTTGGGGAGGGGGCTGTCCCCTGCGGTCCAATGCTCTGGCTGACTGTCGAGAAACATGCTGCGCTCCACGTTGAGGATCAGGGCTCGCCGCTGCCGATTTCTTCGCGTCGGTGCGCGACATAGGCGTTGAGTTCTTCGGCAATCGCAGGGTCCATTGCGGGCTCTTCGTACTCGCGCAGGGCTTGCTGCCAGAGACCAGTGGCGCGGGTCAGCGCATCCTTGGCCCCGGCGGCCTCCCAGGCCTCATAGTTGGTCCAATCCGACAGCATCGGGCGATAGAACGCGGTTTCATAGCGATCCATCGTATGGGGTTCGCCAAAGAAATGGCCCCCCGTCGGCACCGCCTTGATCGCCTCCAGCCCCAGATCATCCTCGCTAAAGGAGATCGGCTTCATGAATTCCTTCATGTTCTGGATGATTTCCACGTCGAGGATGAATTTCTCCATCGAGGCGGTCAGCCCGCCTTCAAGCCAGCCGGCCGCGTGGTAGATTAGGTTCGCCCCGCCCATGGTGGCGCCCCAGGTGGACATCATCGTCTCGTAAGCGGCCTGTAAATCGACGCAGTTCGAGGCATTGGCGTTGGAGGTCCGATAGGGCAGGCGATAGCGCCGCGCCAGCTGACCGGCGATCACATTCGCCTTGGTGTTTTCCGGCGTGCCAAAGGCCGGCGCACCCGAGCGCATATCGACGTTGGAAGTAAAGGCACCATAGAGAACCGGCGTGCCCGGATTGACCAACTGGGTCAGCACCACGCCAAACAGCGCCTCGGCGTTCTGCTGCGCCATGGCGGCGGGCAGGGTCACCGGCGTCATTGCCCCCATCAGGGTAAAGGGCGTGATGCTGACCGGCTGGCCATGCTCTGCCATTGCGATCAACCCGTCGGTCATCGCCTCATCCAGCAGGCGGGGCGAGTTCACCGAGATCACCGTGATCACCCCCGGCACCGCCCGCATCTCCTCGACCGAGATGCCCCGGCTGATCGCCATCATATTGATGCCATCCATCGCCCGACCACGGCCAATCGCGGTACAGTGGAAGGTCAGATCCGACAGGGTGAGGTTCGCCAGATAGGTGTCCAAATGGCGCGAGTTCGCGGGCAGCTCCATCGGCGCAACCACTTGGTTGCCAATGATATTGATCGCGTTGAAGTGATGGGCGAGGCGGATGAAGTTGCAATAATCCTCATGGTTGCCGCGCCGCCGACCGTTCACACAGTCATGGGTGCTCGGCGGGCCGGCCACGAGGCCAAAGTTCATTGCCGTGCCGCCCATGGTGATCTGTTTCGCGGGGTTGCGCGCCACCATGTCAAACTGCGCAGGCACGGTTTCCAGCGCTGCGGCGACGATCCCTTCGTCGATGCGGATCGTCATGGTCTCGCGATCGACAATCGCGCCCGCTTTGGCAAAGAGATCGCAGACCGTCTCGCTCATCACCCGGATGCCCGCCTCAGAGAGGATCTTCATCGAGGTGGCATGGATCATCTCCAGCTGCTCTTCGCTCACCACTTCCAGCGGGCGGTAGGGCAGGTGCGTTTGGCTCCACGGCAGTTGTTCGATCCGCTCTGCGGTGCGCCCCGCCATGCCGCCTCGACCGCCGCGTCGTCCTGTTCTGGCCATCAGCCTAAGTCCTTTATCCTTCGTTTGACGGGCAGGCTACCGAAGGGAGGGGCGCTTGACACATGGTCAAAACCACCCCTATGACATGATAAAATTTAGGTCATGCCGCCGGGGTGAGGCCGATCCTTTTGAGGTTTTCCCACGTGCAGGATCTTCCGCCATTGAATTATTTGCGCAGCTTTGAGGCCTCGGCTCGCGCTCTTAGCTTTACCGAGGCCGCGCGGGAGCTGAACCTGACCCAAGCGGCGGTCAGCGGGCATATCCGGGGGCTGGAACACTATATCGGCGGGCCACTGTTTCGCCGCCATCCGCGCTCCCTTAGTCTGACCAGTCTGGGCAAGGCCTATCTGCCGGGGGTGCAGCAGGCCCTGCAACAGGTGGAGCAGGCGACCCATGCGATCCTGCGGCGGCGCGGTTCGGCCCGGGTGGTGATTTCCTGTCCGGTGAGCCTCGTCGATCATTGGCTGGCGCCGGTGGTGGCGCGGTTTGGTGCAATGCATCCAGAGATTTCAGTGACCATCCATGGCCGCGTCTGGGAGGACGAGCCGCCAGAAATCGCCGATATCATCCTCTCAAACGTGTTGGAAGAAGACCTCGGCCGCGCGACCCTGCCGCTTTGGCGCGAGGAATTGTTGATTGTCTGCGCCCCCGACCTCGCGGTTGAGGATCCATCGGCTCTGGCAGAGGCGCGCCTGATCCACAGTCTGGGACGGTCCGAGGTCTGGGCGCAGGTTTTTGCGCGTCTCGGGCTCGCCGTGGCGGCTGCGGACCCCGGCCGGGCGGGCAGTTGTCAGGCCAATACGTTTTCTGCGGGGGTGGCGCTGGCGGAGGCGGGCCATGGCTATGCTCTGGTGCCAGAAACCTATGCGGCGGCAGGGCTTGCAGCGGGGCGACTGTTGGCGCCTTTCGACCAAGTCGGGACCTGTCCTTGGGTCTGCACCCTCTCGGACAGCAGCCTGTTGAGCTCTGAACCCGCGCGTCTGTTGCACGCATTTCTGCGCGACGAGGCCGCGCATCGGCACGCCCCGGCGTGAGGCTTGCCAAGCTGGGCGCGGAGTGATCTGTCTGACCGCACCGAAGTGAGGACAAGAGGCCGCCGATGATCCCCGAGACCCCCAGCCATTCCACCCATGACGCCGAAGCGGACGACCGCAACGACCACATCCTGATCTATGTGAATGGCGAGATCGTCCCCAAGGACGAGGCCAAGATCTCGGTCTATGACTCAGGCTTCATGCTGGGTGATGGCATGTGGGAGGGGATGCGGCTTTATGACGGCGAATGGGCGTTTTTCGATGCCCATATGGACCGGCTGTTCAACTCGCTGAAATCGGTCTCGCTGGAGATCGGCATGGGGCCGGAAGAGATCCGCGACATTCTCGACCGCACCGCCGCAGCCAATGGGATGACCGGCGATGCGCATTGCCGATTGATGATCACCCGCGGCAAAAAGGCCAAGCCGTTTCAGCATCCGCAACTGTCGAAATGGGGGCCGACCATTGTGGCCATTGTCGAGCATTCCAAACCCGCCGAGAGCCTTGGCTCTCACGGCATTCGCCTTGCGACCGTGCCGCAGGTGCGGGGCCTGCCGATGAGTCAGGACGCCAAATACAACAGCCATTCCAAGCTGAACTGCGTCATCGCCTGCCTGCAGGCCGAGCAAGCGGGCGCCGACGAAGGGCTGATGCTCGACCCGCATGGGTTTGTGAATACGACCAATGCCTGCAACTTCTTCATCGTGCGGCGTGGGCAGGTTTGGACCTCCACCGGGGATTACTGCATGAACGGGGTGACGCGGCAGAATGTGATCGACCTCTGCCGCGCCAATGATATCCCGGTGTTTGAAAAGAACTTCTCGCTCTACGAGGCTTATGGCGCGGATGAGGCGTTTTTGACCGGCACCTTTGGCGCGCAGACCCCGGTGGCCTCGATTGATGGCAAGCCGATTGGATCAGGAGAGCGCCCCGTTACTGCCCGTATTCGTGCGCTTTACAAGGAGTTGGTGGCAAAGACTGTGGCCGCGCAAAAGGCGGCGCGGGGATAAGCGCGTAGGACTGGCCCCGACCTCGGGTGGGGGGAAGCCCCCTCCCGTGGGGGAGGTCGGGGGCTGTCCGGCCTTTCGGCCGGACGGGACGTTACTCCACCCGTTCGGCCTGTCGCTGCGGCTCCGCAACCGCGCTCAACTCCCGCCAGTGATGACAGCTCACCATATGGCCCGCCGCATCCTTCTCTGCCCGTGGCGCCTCGCGTTTGCACAGATCACTCGCAAAGGGGCAGCGCGGGTGAAAGGTGCAGCCCGAAGGCTGGTTGGTGGGCGAGGGGATCTCGCCCGAGAGCACCTGCGCGCGGCCCCGATCATCCGGGTCGAGCGAGGGAATGGCCGAAAACAGTGCCTTGGTATAGGGATGGCGCGGCGCGCGGAACAGATCGCGGGTCGGCGCGCTCTCCACGATGCGGCCCAGATACATCACCGCCACATGGTCGCAGGTATGGGCCACCACGCTCAGATCATGGCTGATGAACAGGAATGTAATGCCCAGCTCGCGCTGCAGGCTCTTGAGCAGGTTCAGGATATCCGCCTGAATAGAGACATCAAGCGCTGCTACCGCCTCATCCGCCACCACGAAGCGCGGGCCGGAGACCAGCGCGCGGGCAATCGAAATCCGCTGCCGCTGCCCGCCGGAAAACGCATGGGGGAAGCGCCGCAGGTGTTCGAGGTTCAGCCGACAGGTCGCCGCCACCTCGCGCACGCGGGCGTCGGTCTCCTCGCGGGTCTTGGTCAGGCCCATGACCTCCAAGGGTTCCGCGATAATGTCACGCACCGTCATCCGGGGCGACAGGGCCGCATAGGGGTCCTGAAAGATCAGCTGGGCGCGACGGCGATAGTCCTTCAGCTCCGCGCCTTTGACCGTGCCAAGGTCATAGCGCACCTCGGCATCGTCATAGGTCGCCGTGCCGGAAGTCACCGGCACCGCCTGCAACAGCGCCCGGCCCAGCGTGGTCTTGCCTGAACCACTCTCGCCCACCACGCCAAAGAACGATCCCTTTGGAATGTCGATGGAAATCCCGTCGACCGCCTTCAGAAGGTCCTTCTTGAACGGGCCTTTGCGGATGGGAAACCCCACCTGCAGCTCCTTGGTCGAGATCAGAATGTCTGAGGGCTGGCTCATGCGACGGGCTCCGCGTGATGCAGGTGGCAGGCGACGTGATGGGCGGGGGTGGGGCTGCTCCAAAGAGGGGGCTCTTGCGCGCAAAGACCCGCGAGGGCCTTGTCGCAGCGGGTGTGAAACACGCAGCCCGAGGGGCGTTCCAAGGGCGAGGGGATATCGCCCGGGACCGGTTTCAAAGGCGCATCAAGATCGTCCAGCTTGGGCAGCGCGTCGATCAGCCCTTGGGTATAGGGATGCGCGGGGCGGCGCAGAACATCGCGCACCGGACCGGTCTCGACCATGCGCCCGAGGTACATCACCGCGACTTTATCCGCCGTCTGCGCCACGACGCCGAGGTCATGGGTGATGAAGATGATCCCCATGCCGAAATCCTTCACCAGCTCCTGCATCAGCTGGATCACCTGCGCCTGAATGGTGACGTCCAGCGCGGTGGTTGGCTCATCCGCGATCAACAGGCGCGGCTTGGTCGAGAGCGCCATGGCGATCATCGCCCGCTGGCGCATGCCCCCCGACAGCTCAAAGGCATATTGGCCAAACCGGGTGCTGGCGTCGGAAATACCGACCCGGTCCAGCATCTCGATCGACAGCTCTTTGGCCTGCGCTTTTGACAGATCGGTGTGGATCAGGAGCTGCTCGACCATCTGGCTGCCGATGGTCAGGGCGGGGGCAAAACTCGCCATCGGCTCCTGAAAGATCATCGAGATCGCCCCGCCGCGCACCACCCGCAGATCGCGCGCCCGTTGCAGGGCCAGCACATCCACATCGCCCTCGTCCAGATGCAGGGTGATCTTGCTTTTGGGGCCGTAGACCGCGTTTTTCGCATTGAGCCGCATCAGCGCCTTGGCAGTCACCGACTTGCCAGAGCCGCTTTCGCCGACCAGCCCCATGACCTCGCCCCGGTTGAGGGTAAAGGACACGTCATCGACCGCCGTGATCAGCCCCTCGTCGGTTTTGAACTGCAGGGTCAGATTTTGCACCGAAAGCAGGCTCATTTCTTCACCTCCGAATAGGGATCCGCCGCATCGCGCAGCCCGTCGCCGACAAAGACAAAAGCCATCACAAGGACGACAAAGAAAATCACCGGGATGAAATACCATTGATAATTCAACAGAACATCCGACTTGGTCACGTTCTGCAGCATCACGCCGAGCGAGTTGACCGGGTCCTTTAGCCCCAGCCCGATGAAGCTGAGCGCGGTTTCCGACAGCACCATATAGGGGAAGGAGATCACCAGATCGACGATGATATAGCTGGTGAAACTGGGCAAAAGGTGGCGGCGGATCACATGGGCGCCCGAGGCGCCAGAGAGCTGCGCGGCCAGCACGTAGTCCTGATTGCGCTCGGTCAAAAGATGGGTGCGGACTCGGCGGGCAAGGGTGGGCCAGTTTATCAGCCCAAGGATCATCGAGATGAAGAAAAACCGTGTCTCTGCCGACCATTCGGCGGGGATGAAGGCGGCGATGGCCATAAACAGCGGGATCGCGGGCACGGTGCGGATCGCATCGGTGACCATCTGGATCACACTGTCGAGCCAACCGCCGTAATAGCCTGAAATCCCTCCAATAATCAGCGCCAGCACAAAGGAGATCACCACCCCCATGGTGCCCACCTGCAGCGAGGTCCAGACCGCGTGCAGGGTGCGCGAGAAGATATCCTTGCCCGCCGCGTCCGTGCCAAAGAGGTGGATATAGCCCTCTTCCATGCCAAAGAGATGCAGCTTGCCGGGGATCACACCAAAGAGAGTGTAGTCGTCGCCGGTCACGAAGAACTGCATATAGATGCGTTCGTCTTCGTTGATCTTTTCCACCCAGCGGAAATTCGTCGCCATGGAGCGTTCGCGCGTGACCGGATGGACAAAGGGGCGCAAGCTGCAGCCGTTCTTGTCGCAGAACTGCGGCACCTGCGGCGCGCCGTTCAGATAGTCGGCATTGCGCCCCTTGGCGGTGGGATCATAGGGCGACAGGAAGGGGGCAAAGAGCCCCGACAGGATCAGCACCAGCAAGACGCTAGCCGCAATCATCGCCGCCCGTTGTTTCTTGAACCGGGCCCAAATGAGTTGCCCCTGCGAGGCGGTGAAATAGGCTTGTTTCTTGGCATCAAGCCGCGAGGATTTGGGGTCCTGAGACAGATCGGTCATGTGTTTGGCCTCACTTCAGGATGGACTTGCGCACGCGCGGATCGATCACGGCGAGCAGGATGTCGGTGGCAAAATTCAGCGTCACGATGGAGGCGGTGAGAAGGAAGATGATCGCGCCCGCCAGTTGCTGGTCGTTGGAGCGCGCCAGCGCCTCAAGCAGCAAGGAGCCCGCATCGGTCAGTGTCAGGATCACCGCGACAATGGGCAACTCGTTGAAGATGCGGTTCAAGTCAAAGCCGACGGAGTTCACAATCGGCCCCAACGCGTGCCGCGCCGGATAGCGCCACAACAGGTGCCGCCCAAAGACCCCGCGCGCCTCGGCGGCGGTGACGTAGAGCTTGCCCAGCTCGTCGGACATCAAGGCCCGCACGGTTTGCAGGGCAAAGGCGGTGGCGGACCAGCCGAGGATAAAGATCGGCAGCCAGATATGGCGCATCAGGTCGACAAACTTGGCCCAGCTCCAGGCGGCGTTTTTATATTCCGGCGACAAAAGCCCGGTAAGGGTCTCGCCAAAATAGACGGTAGAAATCAGCATGATGACCAAGGCCAACAGGAAATTCGGCAGGGCAAGACCCAGATAGCTGACAATGCGCAGGCTGTTGTTGGCAAAGGCATTGCTGGAGGCCGCCGACAGGATCCCCACCGGGATCGCAATCGCATAGGCGAGGATCAGCGCGCCAAAACAGATCGCCAGAGAGAACCAGAATTTATCGCCCAAGAGATCAGCGATATTGACCCGCAGGATGCAGCTGTCGCCAAAATCACCGCGAAAGGCACCGCCGAGCCAGGTGACCCAGCGCTCCATAAACGGGCGATCGAGCCCCAGGCGCACTCGCTCGGCATCAATCGCCTCGAGCGTGATCGCCTCACCTTGGGTGTTCTTATAGGCCATGTAGCGCTCGGCGCAGTCACCGGGCACCAGCTCCATCAGAGTGAAGACCAGAAAGGAAACGATCAGCAGCGTGATCAGAGCCATGATCGCGCGGGTGACGGTAAAGCGGGCAAACTGGAGCATCGGGGTGGGCAGTCCATGCTGGCGGTCGAAATGGGGGAGGCGCGGGCAAAAGGCTGCCCGCGCCGAATGTCACGTCATGCGTGGCGGCGGATTACTCCGCGATGAACCACTGCTGCGGACGGTAGGGGTAGGTGCGGTAGTACTCGTAGGACGAGGTTTTGAACTCCGGCACGTTCTTCAGATCCGCATCGCGGTAGATCGGAGCCGGGGCCAGAACGGTGCCGAGGATCAGCATGTTGCCGGTCATCTTCTCGACCATGCCTGCCGCAGCCGCTTGCGACTCGTCAGAGCCGGGAACCGAGGACTGATAGGTTGCCAGATCCGCCATCAGATCCTTTGCCCAGACCGGCGGCTCGATGCCGGCGGCGCCCTCAGAGGACAGATACTCGGCCCAGCCCATTGCGGGACGGATGCCGAAATAGTCGGAGTAGGGCGGAACCCACAGCTGGTTGTCGCCAAGCGAGGTGCCCGCAGGCTGACCCGCAACCCAGGACAGAACCTGCAGCTGGTTGGAGGATTGGGCGGAGCGATACTCGTCCGAGGTTACCTCTTTGATCTGGGTTTCAACGCCCACATCAGACCAATTGCGTGCGATCAGCTCTGCAGCCGCGGCCGGGGTGGCTTGGGTCGCGAACTGCCAGTTCAGCACAAAACGACCTCCACCGGGCAGGTCCCGCTTGCCGTCGCCGTCCTGATCCACAAGACCGATCTCGTCCAGCAGGGTCTTGGCGCGCTCGGGATCAAAGCCGATCTCGTGGCTTTTCCACTTGGCGTCGATGAACTCGGGCAGCGGCGAGAAGCCGACGTGCTGCTGCGGCTGGCCCATGCCGAAATAGACGGTCTCGTTCAGCTCGTCGCGGTTGATGGCGACGGACATGGCGGTGCGGAACTTCAGGTCGTTGAAGATGGCGCGCTGGGCGTCGTCTTCATGCGTGACGTTGAACGCAAGGGTGGTCATCGCGATGGTCGGCTTGATGTCGATGACATAGCCGCCCTTTTCCTGGTTCTCCAAGAGGAGCGGCGCGCTGTCGAGGCTCACTGCCTGCGATTTATAGGTCACTTCGCCGTTCATCAGCTTGAGATTGCGCACTTCGGCGTCGCCGATGTAGCCCTCGTTCAGCTCGTTGATGTAGGGCAGCTGGTTGCCTGCGGTATCCACCATGAAGAAGTAGGGGTTCGCCACATAGTGACGACCTTCGGCGGTTTCCTCGACGAGGATGTGGCTCTCCAGCGTCGGGGTCGCGTTTTTGGGCAGGTTGCCGAGCTTGTCGCCTGCGGTCAGCATGGGCGAGGGCGTGTCCATCCAGTCGGAGTTGCCATAGTAGGCTTTGATCAGGTCATAGCCGCCTTCATAGCCCAGATCCTTGGCTTTCTGATCCGCATCTGCGGTGATCGCCGGATGGAACTGACCGAAGAAGTGCTTGGGCAGGAAGGGCTGCACATAGGTCGCAGCAAAGGTTTCCAGCAGGCCCGGCTTCGGGGCTTTCAGGTTGAACTGAACGGTGGTCTCGTCGAGGGCGACCACTTTCATCGGCTCACCACCGGCCAGCGCATAGCCTTTGGCTTCGGCGATGACATTGGTGTCCATCATCAGGTTGTCGTACCAGAACACCACATCAGCAGAGGTGAAGGGCGCGCCGTCCGACCACTTGTGACCCTTGCGCAGATGCACGGTCAGCTGGGTGAAATCGTCGTTCCATTCCCAGGACTTGGCAACGTTCGGCACGATGGTCTGCAGATCGTCGGAATAGCGCACGAGGTTCACGTGACGCACGGAGAGGAAGTCGGAGGTGCCGCTTTCGGTGGCATTCGACAGGGCCTCAAACGTGCCGCCATAGGTGCCGATGGCGTCATAGGGCTGTACAACCAGCGGCTCTGCCGGCAGGCGATCGGCCAGCGCAGGCAGTTCCGGGTTGCCTTTGATGCGGGCGTTCAGATCCGCCATCGCCGGGTTGGCGGTAAAGCTCATTTCGCAGGACGCGGCGGCCTCAAATTCGGCCTTGTCGAACTGCTGCGGGTGGGCGCCGGCGGCAACACCCATGGTATCGGCCACGGTCACGGCCGGGCAATTTGCTGCGGCCAGACCGGGAAGCGCCACAACGGCGGCGGTCGTCAAAAGTAGCTTTTTCATAAGTTCGTTCCTCCAGAACCTATCAGACTGGTTTGGGCGCTCATTCGCCCGGCTTCACAGGCCCTGCCTTATGCGCTTTGAGCGTCTTCTATTGCGGGCAGGGCTGTATGGGTGGTGATCCCCCACCGACCGAGGGCCTCGGCTAGTTCGGGATCGGGATCTTGTTCGGTGACGAAATCCGTCACTTGTTCAGGGGCGCAGGCCACAAAGGGCGCGCGCTTGTTGCGCTTTGACAGATCGGCAACGACGATAATGCGGTCGGCCTGATCGGCGATGGCGCGGGTGATATCGGCCTCCAGCGCGTTGCCGGTGACAAAGCCATGCTGCGGCGAGACCCCATCGGCGCCCACGATCAGCGCGTCATAGGAAAACTGCTGCGCCAGCGCTTCGGCGGTGCGGCCAAAGCTGCCACGCTCGGCGCGCATCACCTCACCGCCCGTCAGGAAAACCCGGCTGCCGTTGTTGCCCGCAAGCGAAGCAATGGCGGGGATCGAGTTGGTCACGACCGTGAGACCCGAATGCCGCCGCAGCTGCTCGGCCACATAGGTGGTGGTGGAGCCCACGTTGAGGAAGACGGTCATCTTGTCCTCGATGAGCTCGGCCGCCTTTTGCGCGATGGCGGATTTTGCGGGGGCGTTTTTCTCGAGCGCGCTGGAGTAGATCGGCGCGTCCTGCGGATGGCTCAGATAGGTGCCGCCATGCACCCGCTCCACCTTGCCGGCCTGCGCCAGACTGCGCACCAGACGGCGGATGGTCTCCTCCGAGACCCCCAAAGCATGGGCGATTTGCGCATTGCGGGCAGAACCGCCAAAGCGGGCAAGCACCTCAAGGACTTCGTGTCCACGATGCGGGATCTTGTCCGTCTCATCCATGGGGCGCGACCTCTTCGCGATTCGACTTGCCCCACAAAAGTGCACGAGGACGTGACAGTTTTGTGTATTATTTTGCGATCCGTGACCGTTTTCGACCGAGATTTGAGCGATTGCGCCGAGAAATCTTGGGGAAATTTCCACTAAGTAATTGATAGTATTGGGGTAGTCAAAATTTCATCAAACCCACAAAAAAACACACAAGCAGGGGGCGTTTAACCCTCTGTTGAGTACCGTTTTGCCTGTTTCGGCCCCGCGGGCGTCACCGCATCCAGCGAGAGGAGGTGATTCATATTGCGCATCCGGTGGCGCAACATGGTCAGCATCAGACGGCTGAGATCGCTGGCATAGGCCGGGTCCTCGGCCACATTGCGCATCTCACCTTCGCCTGCGTGATCAAACAAAACCGGCGGCAAATCCCCGGCAAAGGCGACCAGCGTAAACCGCTCCTCGCGCAGGATCGCGAGGTTGCTGTCGCTGGCCGTGCCGCCCAACTCGTGCTGCCAGACGGTCGGGGTGATCGGGTCGCTGAAATCAAGTTCGGAGAAGCTGTAGCGCCGCCAATCCGCAGGCAATTCGCCGCGCAACAGTGGCATCAGCGAGCGGCCATCCACCACATTGGGGATGTCTTGGCCAGCAAATTCCAAAAGGGTCGGCATAATGTCGATAGACTCGGTCGGGACATCCCAAACCTTGCCCGCTTGCGCCTCATTGCCCGGCAGGCGGATCGACAGCGGCGTGTGATAGGCGGCGTCATAGAGGCTCATCTTGCCCCACATGTGGTGATCGCCCAGCATCTCGCCATGATCCGCCGTCATCACGATCAGCGTGTCGTCGTACTGGCCGCTGTCTTTGAGGTAGGCAATGAGGCGACCAAAGTGGTGATCGACCTCTGCCGCGAGCCCCAGATAGACCGCCCGCAACTCCTGCACCGTGGCAGCATCCGGTTGCAGATCGTCTTGCCCGACTACCATATGCCGCGCTTCTGTCGCCTTGAGGGCAGGCCCGCAGAAGGGATGCAGCGCCGCCTCCGCCTCCGGAGTGGGCTGCGCGATGGGCGCGGGCAGGGCGGTCGGATCCACCATTCGGTTGTAGGGCGCCGGGGCCACCAGCGGCGGATGCGGTCGGATATAGGTCACATGGGCGCACCAGCTCTGTCCTTCGAGCGCGGGCAAATGCCCCAGCACCCGATCAGTGAGGAAGGCCGTATCGCTATCCTCCGCCCGGTAGAGCGCAGGATCGGAGGGACGCGGCGCGCGCCCCTCTGGCGCCACAGGTTTATAAAGATCCTCATAGGCGTCAAAGGCATAGCCCTTTCCCTTGAGATGCGCGCGCCAAGGGTACGATTCCTCAAACCGCATCTCCAGCGCCTCGGAAAAGCCCTCCATCGGATGCTCGTAAGTGTGCATCGCCGGGTCCGAGGCGGGAAAAGCGCGCGGATCTTGCGTGGTGTCCGTGTAGCCAAACAGCAGCGGCGTATAGCCCCCTTTGCGCAATTCGCGCGCAAGGTTCGGCGTGTCATGGCGCAGCGGTGTGCCGTTGCGGGTGCTGCGATGGTTCATCGCATATTGCCCGGTTAGGATCGAAGTGCGCGATGGCCCACAGGGGTTCACCACCGACATATGCGCGTCAAAGGACACGGATTCCTTGCGAAACTGCTGGATATTGGGCAGATCGACGTGGGAGGCGAGGGCTCCGGCCACACAATCCGCGCGCATTTGGTCAAAGATCACAAACAGGATGTTGCGCGGGCGGTGCATCGGGTGTCCTCTTCCTTTGGGGCTATCGCCTCATAGCACGGGAATTGAAACAGTCCTGTGGGTTTTTGTGGAATTTTCAGGCGGGGCGTCAATCAGATGCGGTCGGACAAGATCAATCATCGCGGGCTGGAGCTGCTGCAGGCACTGGAGCGGCTGGGAGGCTCGGCCCGGTCGTCTGATTTGGTCGAGGTGTTGGAGGTCTCCGGCGAGACGGTGCGGCGGACCATCGCGGGCCTCGCGGAATCGGGTCACGTCCGTCGTGTGCATGGCGGCGTCCTCTTGCAACGCCCGGAGGTCGAAGGTGGCGATTTTGTCTCGCGACTGGGGGAGAATGCGCGGGAAAAGCGGGCGGTTGCGCGGCGGGTGGCCGAAGAGATTGAGGATGGTATGACGCTGTTCCTTGATGTCTCGACCACGACAAGCTTTGTGGTCGAGAGCCTAGGGCGGCTCTCCCAGTTGACCGTTGTGACGAATGCATTGGGGATCGGACAGGCCTTGGCGAACCGGAATGACAACCGCGTGCATCTCTTGGGTGGCGAGGTCTCGGGCCGCGATAATGGCACCTTCGGGGCGCTGACCCAGGCGCAGGCCGCGCGATTTGCATATGACCTCGCTGTGTTCGGCGTGGATGGCGTGTCGGCCGAGCAGGGCTATCTCTACTACAGTGAGCAAGAAGCCGCGATGGCTGAGGTGGTTGCCGCCTCTGCCGGGCGCGTGGTTGTAGGCATCACGCAAGATAAGTTCTCGCGTGCCGCCCCCTACAAAGGGATGGCGCCCACGCAGGTGGATCTGTTGGTTGCGGATGGTGAGGCTCCGGCGGAGTTGGAAACGCAACTGGCGCTCTGGGGCACGGGGTTTGCGGCCGCTTTCGCGCCGCAGATCTGACCGCGCCCCGTGTCGCGCAAGCGACAGCGCGGGCTGCCTGCGGCGGCGGTCACGCATGTGGCGCGGGGCCGAGGGAGAGAGACGTTTCGGCGTTCGGAGAAGTTGAAGCCGCCCGCGTGTGCACGGACGGCCTCTTGACCTGACAGTCGAGCGCGGGCGCTCCCGTTGACTTTATGTCCCTCAGGAGGCGCGGCGGAACGCGTCACCGGATTGCTCGACCTGAAACTGGCGGGCGTTTTGGGCCAGCACATTGGCCTCGTCTCGCAGGCGCTGAGTCGCGGCCGAACTTTCTTCAAACATCGCGGCATTCTGCTGGGTCACTTGGTCCAGCTGATCGGCAGCCGAGGTGATCTCCGACAGGCCCGTCGATTGCTCTCGCGCGGCTTCGGCAAGCGCACTGACGGTTTCGCTGATGGCAGTGATATGCTCGTTGATCTCATCCAAGGCGGCACCGGAATCGCGGGCAAGAGACACACCGGTTTCCACCTCGCGGCTTGCATTGGTGATCAACTCGGCGATCTCACGTGCCGCATCCGAGGATTTCCCAGCCAGAGCACGCACTTCGCCCGCAACCACCGCAAAGCCACGGCCTGCTTCACCAGCACGCGCCGCTTCGACCCCGGCGTTCAGGGCCAAGAGGCTGGTTTGGAAGGCAATATCGTCGATCAGCGAGGTGATATTCGAGATCTTCTGCGAGCTCTCTTCAATGCCGCGCATGGCGTCGATGGTACGGCGCACCACCTGAGCACCGCGTTCCGTGCGCTCGCTGGCCTGTTTGACACGCTCCGAAGCGGCGCGGCTTTCTTCGGCCGAGTTCTTCACAGAGGCAGAGAGTTCCGTCAGCGCAGCAGAGGTTTCCTCCAGCGACGCGGCCTGGGTTTCGGTCCGCATCCCAAGCTCGCGGGAAGAGGCATCCAGCGACTCGCTTTCGTTCTCGATCCGGTCCACGCCGGAGAGGATCGAACGCATCAGATCCGAGATTTGGGTGACGGTCGCGTTGAAATCCTCCGCCACCTGACGGAATTCCTCCGGCATCGCATCATCGACGCGAACCGTCAGATCGCCCTGGGCAAAACGGGCGAGGCGTTGGCTTAGGATCGCGACCACGCGCTGGCGCTCTTCGTCTTTGATGCGGGCTTCTTCCTCAAGCGCGGCCTGCATTTGCAGCCCATCACGGAAATTGGCGACGGCCTGCGCCATCTGACCGATTTCGCTGCGGTCCTTCAGGCTCGGAACATCGCTGTCCAGGTCACCATCCGCCATGGTTGCCATCCGCCCCTTCAAGGCGTTCAGCGGCGGGAGGGTGGAGCGAATGATCAAGGCGGAGACCCCGGCCAAAATCGCCAAAACAACGCCGAGACCGGCCAGCGCTTCCATGCGCATCCGGGCGATATCTGCTTCGATATCATTTACATAGGCGCCGGTGCCAAGATACCAGTCCCAAGGCTCGTAATACTGCGCGTAGGTCAGTTTTGGCTCGACCTGTTTGGTCGCGGGGTTCTCGAAAAAGATCGTCGATTCCGAGTGCCCATCGGCATCCAGACTGCCAAGGATGGTGTCGAAAATCTTGTTGCCATAGACGTCCTTCAGGCCGCGTTGGCTTTCGGCGCCAACCCATTGCGGGCGGAAGGGATGCACCGCATAGACGATGTCGCTGTTGAAGGCATAGACATAGCCATTGTCGCCAAAACGCAGGTCGTTGAGGATTTGGGCAGCGGCGGTTTGCGCCTCTTCCAGCGTCATTTCCCCTGCGGCGACGCGAGCGTCATAGGCCGCCAGATGGCTGCGCGCGATATCGGTGACATGGCGCAGCTCTCCCATTCTCAGATCATATGCCTCGTTCGAGGCGCGATCGAGAATGAAATAGGTCAGACTGGCGGCTGCCAGAATAGCCAGCGCAACCAGCGCGTAGATTCGGGAAGAAAGGGAGTACAGTGCGGCGGGCATGAGGTTTGGGCCTTAACAGTTCGTGCGTTGCCCAAATTTCACCCAAATTCACTAACTTTGAATGTACGCGCGGCCTGCGGTGCTTTTCTTATGGCTTTCCGCTGCGTCACATTCGCAAAATCGACAGAAAATTTTCGCGCGTAAACTTTCTAAAAAGAAAACGCCCGAAGGATTTCCTCGGGCGTTTTCAATATCTTCATGTCGGACCTTAAGGTCAGCCGATGATCGCGTTCAGCGTCGCAGAGGGGCGCATCACCGCTGCTTTTTTCTCAGCAGAGGGGTGATAGTAGCCGCCGATGTCCGCCGGTTTGCCCTGTGCGGAAGCCAATTCGGACAGGATCGCGTCTTCGCCCGATGCCAGTGCTTCGGCAATCGGGGCGAAATGCGCGGCCAGGTCAGCGTCGTCGGACTGTGCTGCCAGCGCTTCGGCCCAGTAGCGGGCGAACCAATAGTGGCTGTCACGGTTGTCGGGCTGGCCGACTTTGCGATCCGGCGACTTGTTGTTGTCGAGGATCCCTTGGGTCGCGACCTCAGCCGCAGCCCCCAGCACGCCAGCCTTTGCGTTGCCCTTCACATCCGCGAGGAAGTTCAGGCTCTCGCCAAGGGCGCAGAATTCGCCCATCGAGTCCCAACGCAGGTGGTTTTCTTCAACCAGCTGCTGCACGTGCTTGGGTGCAGAACCGCCAGCGCCAGTTTCAAACAGGCCGCCACCGTTCATCAGTTTCACGATCGACAGCATCTTGGCGGAGGTGCCAAGCTCGAGGATCGGGAACAGGTCGGTCAGGTAGTCGCGCAGCACGTTGCCGGTGATGGCGATGCTGTCCTTGCCCGCGGTGATGGTCTCAAGGCTCTGACGTGTCGCTTCACGCGGCGCCATGATCAGGAACTTGTCAGCAACGCCAGCTGCTTCAAGCGCCGGTGTCACGTATTTGATCAGCTCGGCGTCATGGGCGCGGTTGGCGTCCAGCCAGAAGATCGCCTCGGAGCCGGTCAGGCGCTGACGGTCGAGCGCGAGCTGGATCCAGTTCTCGATCGGGGCTTGTTTCACGGTGCAGGCGCGCCAGATGTCACCGGCCTCCACATCGTGGGAATGCAGGGTCTCGCCATTGGCCAGAACCACGCGGATCACGCCATCTGCGGGCGCTTCAAAGGTGGTCGGGTGGGAGCCGTATTCCTCAGCCTTCTGCGCCATCAGGCCGACGTTTGCGACGGACCCAGCGGTGGTCACATCGAGCGCGCCATTGGCTTTGAAGAAGTTGATGGTCTCGTCATAGACGGTGGAATAGCAGCGGTCGGGGATCACGCAGTTGGTGTCGCCTTTGGCGCCTTTTTCGTCCCAGCCTTTGCCGCCTGCGCGGATCACGGCCGGCATGGAGGCGTCGATGATGACGTCAGACGGCACGTGCAGGTTGGTGATGCCCTTGTCGCTGTCGACCATATACATGGACGGGCGTTCCGCAGCCAAAGCCTCGATGGCGGCCATGATGTCTGCATTGCCTTTGACGCGCTCCAACAGGTCACCCATGCCGGAGTTCGGGTTCACACCCAGCGCTTTCAGCTCTGCGCCGAATTTCTCGAAGACCGGCTTCAGCCAGGCTTTGACGGCATAGCCAAAGATGATCGGGTCGGAGACCTTCATCATGGTGGCTTTCATGTGCAGCGAGAACATGGTGCCATCAGCCTTGGTGTCTTCGATCGCCGCTTCGAGGAAGGCCGAGAGCGCTTTGACAGAGAGGAAGGTCGCGTCTGCGACGGTGCCTTCGGTCAGCGCCCAGCCGTCTTTCAGAACGGTGACTGCGCCGTCTTTGGCGACAAATTCGATCTTCGCGTCACCGGCCTGAGCGGCGGTGATGGTCGCGGATTTCTCGTTTGCGTAGAAATCATTGTCCGGCATCGACGACACTTTGGTCTTGCTGTCGGCAGACCATGCACCCATCGAATGCGGGTTGTTTTGCGCGTAGTTTTTCACAGCCTTCGCAGAGCGACGGTCGGAGTTGCCTTCGCGCAGCACCGGGTTCACCGCGGAGCCTTTGATCGCGTCATAGCGAGCGCGGATTTCTTTTTCTTCTGCGGTTGCAGGCTCTTCCGGGTAGGCGGGCAGGTCATAGCCCTGCGCCTGCAGCTCGGTGATCGCGGCAACCAGCTGCGGCACAGAGGCAGAGATGTTCGGCAGTTTGATGACATTGGCGTCAGCGGTCTTCACCAGTTCGCCCAATGCGGCCAGATCATCGCTTTGTTTTTGCGCGTCGGTCAGCTTTTCCGGGAAGGTCGCGAGGATACGGCCCGCCAGCGAAATATCCTTGGTGCCCACAGTCACGCCGGCAGCATCCGCGAATTTGCGGATGATCGGCAGGAAGGACGCAGAGGCCAGCTCCGGCGCTTCGTCTACGATGGTATACAAAATGTCCGGCGTTGAGTTTTCTGCCATGTTCCACAACCTTTCTACGAGTACGGAAGTTGGTATGTCGTCGTCACTGCGACGCGGCGACCGCGTCAGCAAATTCGTCAGTCCGGGCGCTGACCCAATGTCAAAGGGCCCGATCCTGCATCATGTTCACACCGTCCTCCTAGACCAGAGG
Source organism: Epibacterium sp. (assembly GCA_048263945.1). Lineage (GTDB taxonomy): Bacteria > Pseudomonadota > Alphaproteobacteria > Rhodobacterales > Rhodobacteraceae > Epibacterium. The sequence continues at coordinate 22,607 of JBLXDQ010000002.1, forward strand.
GATGCACAAGGCAATTGTCTCGGTGCGGTTTGGCCCTGCGGAAAACGCAAGTTTTTCAGGAATTGACTGTCTTTTGGCAGATTTGCGCGGGCTTGTGCTGACAATTGGCCGCAGGAGCAGCCGTCAGGCCTATTCGCGCAGCTCCTCGGGTTTGACACCCCAGAGCTTTGATTTAGGCGCCCAGCCGTCATGGCCGCCGGCGGAAATCTCGCACCAATGCGCATCGCAGGCGCCCAGTTGCGCCACAACGCCAAGCTCAAAGGCCGCCATCACAGGCGAGGTGTCATCTGGGCGGGCGTGAACCCGCAGCATGTCTTCCTCGATCAGGACGGTGCGCACCCCGGACAGCAGGGCGTAATGGACCCAGCCGCCTTGACCATCGCGGTCGCGGACGCGGCGCCAGTGGCCATATTCTGCGGTGATTTCCAGTGGCATCCCACGGCGGGTAAAGACCCAGTCGATGCGATGGGTCAGCGAGGGACCGCGCCGCACGTTGCCTTCGGAGGTTTTCAACGAGACGAACCGGGGCAGCGGCAGGTTGGTCACCGGGCCGCGCACCTCTTGGGTCGGGGCGGCCACCTCCTGCGCCACGGTCGGCTGCGCAGGGGCAAGGGCGAGCGCAAGCAAGGCGTTGCACAGGCAGGTCAACAGCCCGCGACGGGGCATTTGGGGTCCTTGATATCTCTGCACGGCTCGATGCTCGTTTTGTCGGGGGCGCGTTGTTTTTATGCGCTTTGCACCCGATGGTCCTGCCACACATGTAACCTATCGGCAGCGGCGACGGAAGGGTGCTTGTACCCGCAATAATCTTGCGTCACCATGCCGGGGAATGGATCGACCTGCATAGCCCGAGGGAGAAGGCACGTGCCCAGAGAACGCCTAACTGTTGTTGTGACACGACGGTTGCCGGAACCGGTGGAAACCCGCCTGAGCGAGCTGTTCGACGTGCGTCTGCGCACCGAGGACACGCCGATGAGCCGCGAAGACCTCGCGGCCGCCATGAAAGAGGCCGATGTGCTGGTGCCCACGGTCACCGATCAAATTGATGCGGGCCTATTGGCGCAAGCTGGCGAGCGGTTGCGGCTGATCGCCAACTACGGGGCAGGGGTCGACAATATCGACGTGGCCACCGCCCGCCAGCGGGGAATTCTGGTCTCCAACACGCCGGGCGTGCTGACCGATGATACCGCCGATATCACCATGGCGCTGATCATGGCCGTGGTGCGCCGCATCCCCGAGGGTCTCGCCATCATGCAAAAGGGCGAGTGGGAGGGCTGGTCCCCCACCGCCATGCTGGGCGGCCGCCTTGCGGGGCGTCGTCTTGGCATCCTTGGCATGGGCCGCATCGGTCAGGCGGTGGCCCGCCGCGCCCGCGCCTTTGGGATGCAGATCCACTACAACAACCGCCGCCGCCTGCGCCCTGAGATCGAAGAGGCGCTGGATGCAACCTGGTGGGAGAGCCTCGATCAGATGGTGGCGCGGATGGATGTGATCTCCATCCACTGCCCCTCGACGCCCTCGACCTTTCATCTGATGAACGCCCGCCGTCTGAAGCTCTTGAAGCCCGAGGCGGTGATCGTGAACACCTCGCGCGGTGAGGTGATCGATGAGAACGCCCTCACCCGGGGCCTGCGCGCGGGCGAGATTGCCGGTGCTGGGCTTGACGTCTACGAACACGGAACTGCTATCAACCCAAGGTTGCGAGAGCTGCCGAATGTGGTACTCCTACCGCATATGGGTTCCGCGACCTTGGAAGGGCGGATCGAGATGGGCGAGAAAGTCTTGTTGAATATCAAGACCTTTGAGGACGGCCATCGTCCGCCGGATCAAGTGGTGCCCGCCATGCTGTAACATCTGCCCCGTGATCTGCGGTGGCAGAGACGGGGAGGATGTCATGCAGAAATTTCTATTGAGTGGGGCCACGGTGCTGGCCCTCTCCCAGATGGCGCTTGCGCAACAGGCCGCAGATGCGGTTGCGCCGGAACGTGCCACCACGGGCGCAGGTCTCGCCCTGTCTGAGCAAGCCGCCGCTGCGATGGCGGCTCGGGATGCGGGCGAGCCGGTTCTTGCCGAAAACTGGATGGTTGCTGCTGCCAACCCGCTTGCGGTGGAGGCAGGCGCGCGGGTGCTGCGCGAGGGTGGCACCGCCGCCGATGCGATGGTCGCCGTGCAGACCGTCTTGGGTCTGGTAGAGCCTCAGTCCTCTGGCCTCGGCGGTGGGGCTTTCCTTGTCTATTACGATGCCGCGACCGGGGCGCTCTCGACCTTGGATGGGCGCGAGACCGCTCCGCTGGCCGCGACCCCGAGGTTGTTTCAGGACGAGGCGGGCGAGCCGCTGAAATTCTTTGATGCCGTGGTCGGGGGCCGCTCCGTCGGCACGCCGGGCACGCCTGCCCTGATGGAGGCGGCCCATCGCAAATGGGGCAAGGCCAATTGGGGTGGTCTCTTTACCGATGCTATTCGCCTTGCGGAACTGGGCTTTGCCGTTTCGCCGCGCATGGCAGAGTCGATTGCGGCAGATGCAGACCGGCTGGGCCGTTTCCCCGCCACCGCCGCCTATTTCCTGCCCGAGGGCACGCCTTTGGTGGCGGGACAACAGGTGACCAACCAACCCTATGCGGAGGTACTACGCCGCATTGCGCAGGAAGGGGTAGAGGCCTTTTACACCGGTCCTATCGCGGCCGATATCGTCCGCACGGTTCAAGGCGCGACCGGAAATCCCGGCGTTCTGTCAGAGATGGATCTGGCGCTCTATCAGGTGAAAGAGCGCCCCGCTGTTTGCGCCACCTACCGCGCCTTTGAGGCCTGCGGCATGGGGCCGCCCTCGTCTGGTGCGCTGACCGTGGGGCAAATTCTGGGGGTTTTGGGGCAATACGACCTTGCAGCGCTGGGGGCGGAGAACCCGGAAAGCTGGCGCTTGATCGGCGATGCCTCGCGCCTCGCCTTTGCGGATCGGGGGCGCTACATGGCCGACAGTGATTTCGTCCCGATGCCGACCAAAGGACTGGTGGATGCGGCCTATCTGGCAGAACGGGCCAAGCTTTTGGCCCGCGACACGGCGCTGGAAAGCGCAGAGCCCGGCACGCCAAGTTTTGATCACGCGCTGATCTATGCCGATGACGAGAGCATAGAGTTCCCCTCGACCTCGCATATTTCCATCGTCGACCAATATGGCAATGCGCTGTCGATGACGACGACGATTGAAAATGGGTTTGGCTCGCGGCTGATGACCAATGGGTTCCTATTGAACAACGAGCTCACGGATTTCTCTTTCCGCAGCCATTCTAATGGGGTGCCGATTGCCAACCGGTTGGAGCCGGGCAAACGTCCGCGGTCCTCCATGGCGCCGACGATCCTGATGCAGGATGGCAAGCCGGTTCTTGTCATCGGCTCGCCCGGTGGCAGCCGCATCATCGGCTATGTGGCGCAGGCGATTGTGGCCTGGGCCGATTGGGGGATGAACATCCAGCAAGCGGTCTCGATGCCCCATGGCCTGAACCGCTTCGGCACTTACGATCTGGAGGAGGGCACCGCGCTGGCCGATCAGGCCGAGGCGCTGACGGCAATGGGGTTCGAGGTGAGCCTGCGGGATCTGAACTCAGGCCTGCACGCCATTGAGATCGGCGAGGGTCTCAAAGGTGCTGCCGACCCCCGTCGCGAAGGCATCGCGCTGGGCGAATAATCCGGCGTGATCGGGCGGTGCCCTTGCCCTGAAAGGGGCATCGCCCATCTCTAGATGTCAGGCACGCGGGACTCGGGTCGCCCCTGCGACAGCGCGGCACCACGCGCCCCTTGTGAAGCAGGGGAGGGCGGCATAGGGTGCCGCCAGAGTTGGCCGTTAACATCGCAAGCACATCCGGTTTGCCCGTTACGGCATAGGTTTCTGGGAGGAGACACGCATGGTCCAAGCCACCACTTTGCCCCGCAATGAAAATGGAATCGCTGCCGCGGTTGAGGCACTCTCTGCCCGCTTTGGCGACCGTCTCCAGACCGGCCAGTCCCTGCGCGAACAGCATGGTCACACGACCACATGGATCACCACGCAGGCCCCCGACGCGGTGGTTTTTCCGACCTCCACCGAGGAAGTGGCCGAGATCGTCAAAGTCTGCGCCGAATATGGCGTCCCCGTGATCCCCTTTGGCACCGGCACCTCGCTGGAGGGCCATGTGAACGCGCCCGCCGGTGGGATCTGCGTGGATATGATGCGGATGGACAAGATCCTTGCGCTGCATTCCGAGGACCTCGACGTGGTGGTGCAGCCCGGCGTCACCCGCGAGCAGCTCAACACCTATCTGCGCGATCAGGGCCTGTTTTTCCCGATCGACCCCGGCGCCAATGCTTCGCTTGGCGGCATGGTGGCGACCCGCGCCTCTGGCACCAATGCGGTGCGCTATGGCACGATGAAGGACAACGTGCTGAGCCTTGAGGCCGTGATGGCCGATGGCACCGTGATCCGCACTGCCTCGCGCGCCAAAAAATCCTCAGCTGGCTATGACATGACTCGGCTTTTGGTTGGCTCTGAGGGCACCCTTGGTCTGATTACCGAAATCACCCTGCGCCTGCAGGGCATCCCCGAGGCGATCCGCTCGGCGCGCTGTTCCTTCCGCTCGGTGGATGACGCTTGCCGCGCGGTGATGATGACCATCCAATATGGCATCCCGGTCGCCCGCATCGAGATGCTCGACGAGATGAGCGTCCGCGCCGCCAACCAGCATTCCGGGCTGGATCTGCCCGAGGTGCCGCTGTTGCTGCTGGAGTTCCACGGCTCTGACGCGGGTGTGGTGGAGCAATCCGACACCTTCGCGCAGATCGCCGAGGAGTTTGGCGGCTTTGACATCGCCGCGACTTCCACCGCCGAGGAGCGCAACAAGCTCTGGCAGGCGCGTCACGATATGTATTGGGCCTGCCTTGGCCTGCGCCCCGGTGCCAAGGGCATTTCCACCGACGTCTGCGTGCCAATCTCGCGGCTGGCCGATTGCGTCTCTACCGCCCGTGCCAAGGCTGAGGAGATGGGTCTGATGGCGCCGATGGTCGGCCATGTGGGCGACGGCAACTTCCACGCGCTCCTGCTCATAGACATGGAGAATGCCGAGGAGCGTGCCAAGGCGGATGAATACGTCGGCTGGCTCAACGATCTGGCGATCTCGATGGAGGGGACCTGCACCGGCGAGCATGGCATCGGGCAGGGCAAGCGGCCCTATCTGGTGCGCGAGTTGGGCGAGACCACCCGCTTTATGGCGGCGGTGAAGGCCGCGCTTGATCCGGACAATATCCTGAACCCGGGCAAGATCCTCTCGGACGGCTGACCTCGGCCCCCCGTCAAATTTCTGCCCCATCTCTCTGCTAGAGTTGTCAGCGGGGAATTGGGATTGAAGTGGGACGGGGGTCCTCAGCTATGTTTCTTGTCAGACGCGCCATCTGGCTTTTGCGCCTTTACACAAATGTCGTGCTGGTCGGCATTATGATCATCGCCGTTGATGTGGATATGCAGGCCAAGGCGGCTGGGCGGGATATCACGACCTACAGCCGCGTGGCCTATGTGCAGTCCGTGCAACGTCGCCTGCGCGGCGAGATCACGCAGGATCTGGTGACGCCTCTGGATGCGACATTGATGACCTATCGGGGCGTCCTGCGCGCCCGCCTCGCACTTCTGGGGCTGGAGCCGACACAGGATGTCGCGCTGTTGCCGGAGCCTGTCAGCACCACGCCCCTCGCGCCGCAGCAGCTTGGGGCGGAAGAGGACGAACCCTCTAAGCCCTGCGTGCGCCGCAACAATGTGCTGAGCTGCTAACTGCCCGAGTCTTGGGCAGGTTACGAACGCATCCGTGGCTGATGCGCAATTTCCTGTCGTCTCCAAGCGGCGAAAAGAGGGGGGAAATCCCCCTCAAACGCGACCTGAAACCGATGCGAAGTCGGTTTTGTCATGTTTTGCGTCGGCCTGATTTCGCGCTCCGCTAAACTCTCCGTCATAACCGATTCAATCGTGAATCAGAGACTTCGGAGAGCGGGCTCATGAAAACCCAAGTCAAAGCATTGGTTGTAGGGGGCGGCGCCGTCGGCACCTCGATCGCATATCATCTGGCCAAGGCTGGCTGGGACGACGTCATGCTCATCGAGCGGGACGAGCTGACCTCCGGCTCCACCTGGCACGCGGCTGGCCTCCTGCCGCTGTTCAACATGTCCTATGCGACAACCCACATCCACAAATACTCGGTGGATTTCTACAAGACGCTTGAGGAAGAAACCGGCCTCAACGCGGGCTTCGCCGTGGTTGGCAACCTGCGGATGGCGCAGACGCAAGAGCGCATGGACGAGTATATGCTCTATGCCTCCACCGCCGAGACTTGCGACGTCAAATACGAATGGCTGACCCCGGAGCAGATCAAAGAGCGCTGGCCGCTGATCGAGACCGGCGACCTCAAAGGGGCGATCTACCACACCGAGGATGGCTATATTAACCCCGCAGACGTGACCCAGGCGATGGCCAAGGGCGCCCGTCAGCGCGGTGTTGAGATCGTGCGCAAACTGCAAGCGGATGCCTTCCACTGGACCGGCACCCACTGGGAAGTCACCTGCACCAAGATGATCGAAAAAGGCGGCAACCTCGTCGAGAGCGACGAGAAGGTTGTGATCACCGCCGAGCATGTTGTGACGGCGTCGGGCAACCACGCGCAGCGCACCGCTAAGATGCTGGGCATCAAAATGCCTGCGATCCCGGTGGAACACACCTTCATCGTCATGGACAAAGACCCCGAGCTGGTCAAATGGCGCGAAGCCGGCAACCCGGAGCACCCGGTTATCCGCGACGCCGACAATGAATCCTATGCCCGCGAAGAGCGCGGCGGCTGGATCCTCGGCATCTATGAGCATGGCGCCCCGGCGCGGTTTGAGCATGGCGTGCCGGACAGCTTCCGCGCGGACCTCTTCCCGCTCGATCTGGACCGGATCGCAGATCAGTACATGGCGATGGCCGAGCGCGTGCCGTCCTGTGCTGAATCTGGCCTCAAAGACGACTTCAACGGCCCGATCTGCTACACTCCCGACGGCAACCCGCTGGTCGGTCCGGCGCCGGGCCTGCGCAACATGTGGCTGGCGGAAGGCTTCTCCTTCGGCATCACCGCTGCAGGCGGCACCGGTTACTACCTGGCGCAGATGATGGTGGACGGCGAGGCCGAGATCGACATGGCGTCGCTCGACCCGAAACGCTACTCCTCCAACTGGATGACCACCGAATTCGCGGCCCGCAAGAACGAAGAGTGCTACGAGCACGTCTACATTCTGCACCACCCGGACGAAGAGCGCCCGGCCGCGCGTCCGCTGCGCACCGCCCCTGCCTTTGACCGTCAAAAGGCCCGCGGCGCGCAATTTGGCTGGGTGAACGGCTGGGAACGTCCGAACTACTTCGGTCCTCTCGATGCACCTGAAACCTTCGACCATGACGCGCGCAGCTTCCGCCGTGGCGGTTGGTGGCAGCACGCCGTGGATGAGGCAAAAGCGATCCGCGAAGGCGTTGGCCTGATCGACGCGACCGCCTTCACCAAACATGTCGTCAAAGGCCCCGGTGCCACCCAGTTCCTCGACTGGTTCACCTGTAACAAACTGCCGAAGGTTGGCCGGATCAACCTGACGTATGCGCTGACCCAGAACGGCACCACCCGCACCGAATATACCATCGTGCGCAATGGCGAGAATAACTACTACCTCGTCTCTGCCGGGGCTTGGTCCGAGTATGACGCCGACTTCCTGCGCAAGGCGGCCGAGGACAAGATGGAAGAGTTCGGCTACATCGAGATCCAGGATGTGACCACCCAGTGGGGCGTCTTCGCCATCGCAGGCCCGAAATCCCGCGATGTGCTGAAAGAGGTCATCGTGGATGCCGATCCGGCAACCGCACTGTCGAACAAGCGCTTCCCCTGGCTCTCCGCCAAGCAGATCGAACTGGGCATGTGCCCGGTGAACGCGATCCGCGTGGCCTACACTGGCGAGCTTGGCTGGGAACTCCACCACCCGATCGAGATGCAGAACTACCTCTTCGATCTGTTGGAAAAAGCAGGCGAGAAGCACGGTATGAAGCTGGTCGGCGCCCGCGCGCAGAACTGGCTGCGTCAGGAGAAATCCTACCGCGCCTTTGGCAACGAGCTGGGCCGTGATGCGACCCCACTGGAAGCCGACCTGCCGCGCTTTGTCGACCTCTCCAAAGAGTTCCACGGCAAAGCCAAGCTGGAAGAAACCGGCGTTCGGGTGAAATGCTGCACCCTTCTGATCGACGGTCCGGCAGACGCAGATCCTTGGGGCCGCGAGGCGCTCTATACCGAGGATGGCGCGACCCGCGTGGGTCGTCTGACCTCCGGTGGCTATTCGGTGGCGTTCGAAAAATCCATCGGCATGGGCTATGTAAAGCCCGAGCACGCGGTCGAAGGCACCAAGCTGAAGGTCAAGATCCAGGACAAGCTTTGGGATGCGGTTGTCACCTGCGACAGCCCCTATGACCCCAAGAACGAAACCATCCGCAAGGACGGCTAAACCCTTCGATTGCGGTGGCGCGCCCCCTGTTTCGCCGCCACCGTAAAACGATCACAAATGCGTTCCGGCCACACCGGGGCGCATTTTTTTATTGGCCGCTTTGCGTGGTTGCGAAATACTGGACGCCGATGTACGGCGCCTCAATCTGCGGGGGTGGTTAGGTAGTTTGAACAGTGACAACGCGTGATTTCCTCTCAGTCTTTGGGCGTCTTTCGCCGCGCCAATTGGAGTTGGCGACCCGCTGTTTGTGTCTGCTCCTGCTGCTTGGATTGACCGTGAAAAGCGCAGCCTTGGCCCATTGGGGGCTGGTGGCAGTGCTTTTGGTGCTCTTCAGCTTTCTCCTGCTCAATACCTTTGCGCCGGTCATGGGGCGACCGGCCCCAATACCGGTACAAGTGTTGATGCTGGCGCTGGTGGCAACCGTTTTGGTGACCACCTTCTACTTGGGCCTGTCAGGCGCCATCTGGACGTTCCCGGCATTGGTCGGCCTGCGCTACGCCGGGCCCAATGCACGCACCGGCCCATTGCGCTGGGCGCTGGTGCTCTTGGTGCCGCTGTTGGTTGCATGGCACGGCGATCTTCCCAACGCAGGCCGCATCTTTGCCGCCGCCTCGATCTCGGCGCTCTATCTGTGGCTGGCGGAGGGGCAGGTGATCTCGCTGCAATCGCGCCTCGATCAGGACGAGGGTCGCGATCCCTTGACCCGCGCCTATCTGCCTGCGCGGCTGGAACAGGACGTGGGGCGGATCCCGGCTCTTGCGCCTGTCAGTATGCTGCTGGTGCGTCTGGAGGGGTTAGATCGGCTGCGGGAACAGGCGCTGGGCGCGCAGGCCGATGAAGCATTGAGCGTGATCGCCCGTGGCATCAACCCGCTGCTCAGCGCGCGGGAGCGCCTCTATCGGCTTGGAAATGATGACCTTTTGGTGGGGCTTGCAGGCTGGCGCGCCTATGAAAGCTACGAGCTCGGTCAGCAACTGACCCGCGTTCTGGCGGACCGTTTGCCGCCGGACATCACGCTGCAGGTGGGCGTTGCCGAAGTCTATGACGCCGAGAGTTTTCCCAGCGCGTTGAACCATGCCTATTCGCAGCTTGGCGCACCCGACGGGCCGCCGCCGCCTCTGGCGTGACGGCTATCGGGCGAGTTCAAACGGGGTGATCACCCCATCGCCGTTGCGATCAAGGCTGCGCGCAAACCGAGCCGAGCTGCGATCGTATTCCTCGGGCGAGACCAATCCATCCGCATCGCTATCGGCAAAGGTGAAGGCGTCAATCCGGCCGGGGCTGGCGTTTTGGGCGTGGTAGTTCTGGCCCAAGCTGGCATAGCGCGTGCGGGTGGCCTGCAACAGCGCGTCAAACTCCGATGCATCAATGAACCCGTCTGTATTCCGGTCCACATCCTCAAACCGCGCGTTGCGGGCGGCCACGGCCTCCTCGACCGTCACAACCCCATCGCCATCGAGATCAAGGCTGGCGAGGAAGTCATCCTCTGACAGGGCAGGCTGCGCAGCAAGGGAGAGGACGGCCGCAAAAAACAGGGGCGCGACTTGGGCGCCCCAAACGGGGAGATACGAATACATCTGAGGGGCTCTGCTTATCTTTTCTTGCCGCAAAGATAGGCAGCCAGCCCCCGGGTTTTGAGAGGGGCGCGGTTACAAAACTGTCATTTTTGCGCAGAACTCATGTGCGCTCGAACACCAAGCTGAGGTTGTTGGCAGGCATCTCAACCTCTTGACGCAGGCTGAGGCCCTGCGCCGCCGCCCATGCCACGACCGCCTCTACATCTTTGTAGCCGATATCGGGATCATGACCGGTAAGGGCGGCATCGAAACTGCGATCCCCTTCGCTGACCAAGGCCCCCTTGCGGCGAAAGGGGCCATAGATGACCATCCGCCCCGCGGGGGCAAGGGCACAGGCCGCCTCAGCAAGCAGGCATTGCGCTTCGTCTTGGCTGATCAGATGCATCAGGTTCGCCAGCAGAATCAATTGGAACGGGCCAATCAGCGCCCCCCATCCGGGCGATGTGGCATCCAAGGCTGCGGCTATGGCCACATTCTCAAGGCCCGCTTCGGACACATAGGCGTCAATGCTGGCGCGCCGGGCCGGGTCAATGTCGCTCGGCTGCCAGTGAAGCTGGGGAAGGGCGCGGGCAAAGCCTGTCACATGTTGTCCCGTGCCGCTGGCAATCTCCAGCGCTTGGCCCTTCGTCGGGGCATGTGTTTCGAGCACCGCAAGCAGCGGCGCGAGGTTGCGGGCGGCCGCCGGAGCAAAAAGCTTACCGCCCTCGGCACTTTCCGCGACCGAGGCCTGACCGGGAACGGAGCGGAAGGGCATCAGAGGAACCTCTCGGGGCTGAGTGCCGCGACAATCTCGGGCTCGAGTGTGGGCGCGCGCCCCGCAACCAGATCACGCAGCAAAAGCGCCGAGGCGGGCGCGCTTTGGAAGCCATAGCCGCCTTGGCCGGCGTACCACCAAAACCCCTCGGCGCGGGGATCGCGGCCAAAGACCGGCACGCCGTCCTGGGCAAAGGTGCGCAACCCCGCCCAGCTGGTTTCCAGCCGGGTGACGGGGGTGGTCACCACCTCCTCATAGCGGGCGAGGCCCTCGGCCAGCACCATATCGTCGGCCCAGGCATCCATCGGCGCCACGGGTTCCGCATCGGCGGGCGAGACGAGGAGCTTGCCCGCCTGCGGCTTGGCGTACCAGCCTTCGCCCGCGCCCATCAGCATCGGCCAATGGGTCACATCATGCCCGCCGGGGGCCGGCAGCTGCGCCATGGAGCGGCGTTTGGGTTGCAACCCGAGCGGGGCCAGCCCCGCCATCTCAGCGATCACATCGGCCCAAGCCCCCGCCGCATTGACGATCTGACGGGCCTCATAGACCTCGGTCTGGGTCTCCACCTGCCAGCCCTGCCCTGTGCGGGTGATGCGCGTGACCTCCTGCCGGGTGCGCGTCTCGCCACCCTTCTGCCGCAGCGCCTTGGTCCAATCCAGCATCAACCGGTCGGTGTCGATGTCCTGCGCCGTCTCATGCGCGGCGGCACGGGTCACCACCGCCGGGTTCAGGATGGGCACGCGGGCAAAGGCCTCTTCCAGCGGAATCTCCTCCAGATCGAGCTCGAGAAGATCGGCATCGAACTCTGCGTTTAGCTCTGCAGTGCCCACCAACATTAGCCCACGCGGGCTGAGATAGCTTTCAAGGCCGCCTTCGGGGCTTTCAAAAAACGAACGACTGGCGGCGCTGAGGGCCTTAATCGGCGCAGGTCCGTAGTCTTCTTCGAACATTGCGGCAGATCGGCCCGAAGCATGGGTGCCAAGCGCCGCTTCGCGTTCCAGCACAAGGACAGAGCCGAGTTCCGCGAGCCGCATCCCGGCGCCAAGACCCGCAACACCGCCGCCGATGATCAGAAAATCGATCATGCTTCCTCCAGCCGGTCGGTCGCGGGGGCCGGTTTCGGACTCAAGGCCGCAATACGATCGTAAAGCTCGAGGCTCATCTCAAAACTCAAGGCGGCCAGCGAGGGGGCAAGCTGTTCAGCCGAGCGCGCCGACAGGATCGGGACGGGGTTTGACGGGTGATTGGCCGCCCAAGCCACCGCTAGGGTCGCCGGATCAGTGCCGATTTCCTCGGCCAGGGCAAGCAGCGCTTCGGCGCTCTGATGCATCCACTCCTGCCCGTAACGTGCCGCATAACGGGCATCTTCTTTTAACCGGCCCGAGCCGCCATGGGCATATTTTCCGGTCAACAAGCCGCCGCCAAGGGGCGAATAGGGCACCGGCAGAATGCCCTGATCGGCGCACATCGGCAGGATTTCCACCTCGGCCTGCCGCTTCACCAGCGAATACATCGGCTGCAGCACGTCAATCGTCAGCCCGAGTTTCGCAGCAAGTGCCACCGCCTTCATCACCTGCCAGGCGGCAAAGTTCGACAGGCCCACGTGGCGGATCAAACCTTCCTGTTTTAACGCGGCAAAGCAGCTCAGGGTCTCTTCCAGCGGCGTCTCGGGATCAAAGCGGTGCAGATACAGCAGATCCACCGAGTCGAGCTTGAGCCGCGCCCGGCAAGTGTCGAATTGCGCACGCATATTCGCAGCACTGCCGCCGCCGGCCATGCCGACCTTGGTCGCGATATAAAGGCTCTCGCGCTCGCCCGCGATCAGGCGGCCAAGGATCTCCTCGCTGGCGCCCTCGGTATAGAGATAGGCGGTGTCGAAATGGCGCAGCCCTTGGGCGCGGCAGGCCTCATACATCGCGCGCGAGGCGCTTTCATCGGCGCGACCACCGAACTGCATGGTGCCAAAAGCAAAACGGCCGATGTCATGGCCATCAAGGGTGGTGAGCGGGGGGCGCTGGATCTCTGTCATGGGCGGACAGTGGCACGGGGGCAGGGCGCGGGGCAACGGGGATTTTTGAAAGGGGATCACGCGGGGCACGCTCTAACGTGAGTGGATATTTCAACCGCTTGGCAGTAGGAGTTCATCCATGTTCGACGCGCGCCTTCGCCCTCTGATAGATCCCCCTTTAAACGCTCTGGGCGCCCGTTTGGCGCATCAGGGGGTGACGGCCAATCAGGTGACGCTGGCGGGGCTGGCACTCGGGCTTCTGTCCGCGGCTATGATCGCGCTTGGTGCGCCGGGCTGGGCCTTGCTGCCCCTGCTGGCCTCGCGGCTCGCTGATGGCTTGGACGGCGCGGTGGCCCGCAGTCAAACGCCGAGCGACTTTGGCGGCTATCTCGATATCGTCTGTGATTTTGTCTTCTACGGCGCGGTGCCCTTGGGCTTTGTGGCGCTGGCGCCGGAGGCGAACGGCCTCGCTGGCGCCTTCCTCCTGTGCAGTTTTTACACCAATGGGGCGAGCTTTCTTGGCTACGCGGTGCTTGCGGAAAAGCGCGAGATGGTGAGCACAGCGCGCGGGGTGAAGACGCTCTATTTCACAGGCGGCATTCTGGAAGGGGCGGAGACGATCGGCTTCTTTGTGCTCCTCTGCCTCTGGCCCTCGGGGTTTGTGCCGCTGGCCTATGCCTTTGGCAGCCTGTGTTTCGTGACGGCCCTGTCGCGGGTGCTCTTGGCGGCGCGGGTGTTCTCCGACCGCTGATCGCTCTTCCAGTCGTGGCGGGGGGCTCCCGCCTCTTCGGGTCCTCCGGTCCTTGCGGCCCAGAGCCTCCCTCAGCGTTGGGCCGGGCCTTTTGTCCGGGTTCCCCGGACAAAAGCCCGCCGCGCGGGCTCCTACAGGGAGCCCGCGCGGCCACCCTCAACTGGCGTGAAGGCGCAGGCTTCGCCTGCGGTTGTGCGACGGGCGGGAGCCCCCCGCTCATGGTGCGCGAAACGGTTTCGGCGGGGTTAACACCTGTTGCAGCCCCCAGATCTATGCGCGCGCCGCTAAAGCAACGCGCATAAAAAGTTTCACCCTTCCTGACCCGTTGTTTCGCACGCGAAACAATGCGGCAGCTCTGCTGACCTATTCTGGTCGCATGCCCCATGCGCCTACAAACAAAAAGACCCGCCATATGAAGGGCGGGTCTCTCAATGCGCAAAGGCAGAACCTGGATTATTCCGGGATGGTGCCTTCGATGCCTTCGACGTAGAAGTTCATGCCCGCAAGGGTGCCGTCGTCCGCAGTTTCACCTTCGCCGAGGAAGTCGGAGCCGTCCTGCTTTTTCAGCGGACCGGTGAAGGGGTGGTACTCGCCCGATGCGATTTTCGCGATCAACGCTTCGGCTTCTGCTTTCACTTCGGCGGGAACCGCGTCGGTGATCTCGCCGATGCCGACCATGCCAGCGCCGATGCCGTCCCAGGTGTCAACGCTCGCCCAGGTGCCGTCCATCACAGCTTTGGTGCGCGCGACATAGTAGGGCGCCCAGTTGTCGATGATCGAGGAGATCCGCGGTGCAGGCGCGTATTCGATCATGTCAGAGGCCTGACCGAAGGTGTAGACGTTGCCCGCTGCCTGCGCGGCCGCTTGCGGCGCGGTGGAGTCGGTGTGCTGCAGGATCACGTCCGCGCCCTGTTCGATCAGCACCTTGGCCGCATCCGCTTCTTTCGCCGGGTCAAACCAGGTGAAGGCCCAAACGATTTTGAACTGGACGTCCGGGTTCACTTTCTTGGCGTGGATATAGGCGGAGTTGATGCCGCGGATCACTTCCGGGATCGGGTAGGAGCCGATGTAGCCGATCACGTTCGACTTGGTCATGTGGCCCGCGATGGTGCCCTGAACCGCGCGGCCTTCGTAGAAGCGGGCGGAATAGGTGGAGACGTTCTCGGAGCGCTTATAGCCAGTGGCGTGCTCGAACTTCACATTCGGGAATTTCGCCGCCACGTTTACGGTCGGGTCCATGTAGCCGAAGGAGGTGGTGAAGATCAGGTCCGCGCCTTGCAGCGCCATCTGGGTGATCACGCGCTCAGCATCGGGGCCTTCTGCGACGTTCTCAACATAGACGGTTTCGACCTTGTCGCCGAATTCCTCTTCCACGGCCAGACGGCCTTGGTTGTGCTCATAGGTCCAGCCGCCGTCGCCCACCGGGCCAACATAGACAAAGCCGACTTTGGTTTTGTCGTCAGCCAGCGCGCCGCCAGCTGCGAGACCCAGCGCGACAGCCGCGCCAGCAAGAAGATTTCCGAATTTCATATCCTGGGTTCCCCCTGATTGGTTTAGTTTGGATCCGCCCCGGTTATCCCCCGAGGCTGGACGTCTTTTGATCCCGCGCACTGGCCAGAAGTGGCTCTGACGAGGACACGCCCCCCGGAATCAGCGGGAGGCGTGGAAGCTCCGGCCGAGCGACGCAGGTGCGCTGCTCTTGTCGGCAGAAAGAATGACGAGCACCACAATGGTGATCAGATAGGGCGACATTGCCAGATACTCGACCGGAATGGCAACGCCTGCTGCCTGCAGATTAAGCTGCAAGACGGTAATGCCGCCAAAAAGATAGGCACCAAGCAGGGCGCGCCAGGGTTTCCAGCTGGCAAAAACCACCAAGGCAAGGGCAATCCAGCCCACACCGGCGGTCATGCCCTCGGTCCATTGCGGCACCCGGATCAGGCTGATGTAGGCCCCGCCCAGCCCCGCACAGGCGCCCCCAAACAGAATCGCCAGCGTGCGGATCTTGACGACCTTATAGCCAAGCGCATGGGCCGCATCGTGGTTCTCGCCCACCGCGCGCAGGATCAGACCGATGCGGGAATATTTCAGCACCGCCCAGACCACGGCTGTGAGGGCGATCCCGAAATAGAGCACGATGTCATGCGAGAAGAGGATCCGACCAAAGACCGGCAGATCAGACAAGACCGGAATATCGATCCGCCCCATCTGCGGCGGCTTCACCCCGACGTATTTCTGTCCCATCAGCGCCGACAGGCCAAGACCGAACAGGGTCAGCGCCAGACCGGAGGCCACTTGGTTGGCCAGCGCGATTTGGGTCAGGACCACAAACAGCAGCGACAGGATTGCCCCGGCCAGAGCGGCCGCGACAAACCCCATCAGGGGCGATCCGGACTCCACCGCGGCGGCAAAGCCCGCGATGGCGCCGGTGATCATCATCCCCTCCACCCCGAGGTTCAAAACCCCGGCCTTCTCGACCACCAATTCCCCAATGGCCGCCAGCAACAAGGGCGTCGCCGCCACCATCAGCGAAGCAATCAGCAGGACCGGATTGATTGCAGATAAATCCATCAGTGCGCCCCCTCAGTGCCGAATTTGATGCGATAGTTGGTCAAAAGATCAAAGGCGAGGAGGAAGAACAGAAGCATCCCCTGAAACACCTGAATGGCGGCGGAAGGCAGGCCGAGATTGCCCTGCGCAATATCGCCGCCAATGTACGTCAGCGCCATCAGCGCCCCCGCCAGCAGGATGCCCACCGGATGCAACCGGCCCAGAAACGCCACGATGATCGCGGTAAACCCATAGCCGACGTTAAAGTCGATGGAGACCTGACCCGAGGGGCCAGAGACCTCAAACAGGCCCGCCAGCCCCGCTAAGGCACCGGAGGCGCCAAGGCAGAACAGAACCAGACGCGCCGGCTTCACCCCGGCAAACTTCGCCGCCCGCGGTGCCTCGCCGGTCAGGCGGATGTGATAGCCGAGCATATGACGGTTGAGCAGGATATAGGCGAAAATCACCGCGATCAGCGCCGCCACCACGCCCCAATGCATCCCCGAACCCGCAATCAGCTCGCCATTATGCGCCGACGCATATTGCTGCAGGTTGCGCGAGCCGGGAAAGCCAAAGCCTTCGGGATTTTTCAGCAGGCCAAGGGACATGGAGGCCAAAAACTGCTCCGCCACATAGACCAGCATCAAGGAGACAAGGATCTCATTGGTGCCAAACCGCGTCTTCAACACCGCCGGGATCATCGCCCAGGCCCAGCCGCCAAAGGCGCCTGCCAGCACCATCAGGGGAAAGATGATCCAGCTCTCCATCGGATAAAACGCCAGACCCACGCCAGCCCCGGTCAGGGCGCCGATGATATATTGCCCCTCCGCGCCGATGTTCCAGATTCCGGCGCGAAACCCCAGCGACAGGCCAATCGCGATCAGCACCAAAGGCGCGCCCTTTACCAGCAATTGCGGGCGGTAGTAAAAGGCGAACTCGCCAAACACCGGCTCCCAAAAAATGGTGCGGATCGCCTCCACCGGGTTTTTGCCAAGGGTGGCAAACAGCAGCCCCCCCATCACCATGGTCGCCAGCACCGCCACCAGCGGCGTCGCCATCGACCAGGCCCGCGATGGCTGCGGTCTTTTCTCTAGCCGGATCATCCCTTTTGTCCCTCTTGGCCGAAACTTTGCGCTCCGGTTCTTTTCATCTTTCTCAAAATACTCCCGCCGGAGGCTCCCGCCCCCCGCGTCCCGCGCCAACGGCCAGCAGCCCGCGCGCTAGACATGCGCCACTTCCATGCCATGGGCGCCGCCCATCATCAGGCCGATCTCATCCACCGTCAGCTCCGCCGTGGGGCGGGGGGCAGAAAGGCGCCCTTCGTTCAGGGCGGCAAAGTTGTCGGAAATCTCCATCAGCTCATCCAGATCCTGACTAATGCAGATCACCGCAGCCCCGCCCGCGGCCAGATCCAGCAAGGCCTGCCGGATCGAGGCGGCAGCGGCCGCATCCACGCCCCAGGTCGGCTGGTTCACCACCAGAACCTCGGGCCGTTGCAGCACCTCGCGGCCAATGACGAACTTCTGCAAATTACCGCCCGACAGGGAGCGCGCCGCATTGTCCGGCCCGGGGGTGCGCACGTCAAAGGCCTTGATGATCTTCTCGGCAAAGGCGCGGGTGGCGCCCCATTTCAAAAAGCCATTGCTCTCCAGCCCTTCGCGCACCGATCCGGTCAGGAGCGCATTCTCGGTGAGGCTCATATCCGGTGCTGCCGCATGGCCCAGACGTTCCTCGGGTGCGGTCAAAACCCCAAGCGCGCGGCGCGCGGTGGGGCCCATATGGCCGATCGGCGCACCGTCAAACTTCACCGCATCACGCGCGCAGGTGACCTCGCCGGACATCACTGACAAAAGCTCATCCTGCCCATTGCCCGCCACGCCGCCGATGCCGAGGATCTCGCCCCGGCGCACGGTCAGATGCACGTTTTTCAGCGCGGTGCCAAAGGCCGAGGGTGCGGGCACCGACAGACCAGAGATATCCAGCGCCACCGCGCCAAAATCCCGCGCGCCCCGCTCTGGTGTTTTCAGCGCGGTGCCCACCATCAGCTCGGCCATATCGCGGGCCGAGGTTTCGGCGGGGATACACTCACCGACGTTCTTGCCCAGCCGCAGGATCGTCGCATGATCGCAAAGCGCGCGGATCTCCTCCAGCTTGTGCGAAATATAAAGGATCGAGGTGCCCTCGGATTTCAGCTTGCGCAGGGTCTCAAACAGGATTTGCACCTCTTGCGGCGTCAAAACCGAGGTCGGCTCGTCCATGATCAAGAGCTTAGGGTCCTGCAACAGACAGCGGATGATCTCCACCCGCTGACGCTCGCCCGCAGAGAGGTCCCCCACCGTGCGGAAGGGATCAAGCGGCAGGCCATAGGCCTCGGAGACCTCGCGAATCCGTGCGGCAAGGTCGCGCAGCGGCGGCGGGTTCTCCATCCCCAGCGCGATATTCTCCGCCACGTTCAGCGCGTCAAACA
The DNA here is from genome assembly GCA_048263945.1 of Epibacterium sp. Taxonomy (GTDB): domain Bacteria; phylum Pseudomonadota; class Alphaproteobacteria; order Rhodobacterales; family Rhodobacteraceae; genus Epibacterium. The sequence goes on from JBLXDQ010000002.1 coordinate 41,237, forward strand.
GCGAGAAATGCTGAAACACCATGGCAATGCCATCGGCCCGTGCCTGACGCGGCTCGGCGGGCTCATAGGGCGCACCGCGCAGGGTCATCCGGCCACTGTCGGGCTTCACCAGACCGTAGATCATCTTGACCAGCGTCGATTTGCCCGCGCCGTTTTCGCCCAGCAGCGCATGAACCTCGCCAGTGCCGATGGTAAAGGAGACATGGTCGTTGGCCACCACGCCGGGATAGGCCTTGGTCAGGCCCTCGAGGGTCAGAAGGGGAGGCGTGCTCACGCGCTATGCTCCTTTTTCAAATCCGCGCGCTGCGACAGCGCCATGAGTTCTGCGGCCACGCCAATGGCGATGGCTTGAGGGTGTTTGCCCAGCTCGGGCAGGCCGATCGGGCAGGTCAGGCGGGCGATCTGCTCCGGCCCATGCCCCAGCGCCGCCAGCCGGCTGCGAAACCGCGCCCATTTGGTCTTGGAGCCGATCAAGCCGGCAAAGCCAAACCCATGCCCCAGAAGCCGGTGGCATAGCGCCAAGTCCAGCTGGTGGGAATAGGTCAGGATCAGGTGATGCGCCTCTGACGCCACGTGCGCCACCAGCCGCTCCGGTTCGCGCGCGGGCAGTGCGGTGACGCCCGCCGGGATCTGGTCGGGAAATTTCGACGGCAGGACATCGACCCAGGTGATGTCAAACTCCGGCAAGGGCGCCAGGACGTCGACCAAGGCCCGCCCCACATGGCCTGCGCCCCAGATCCACAGCGCTTGTGTGGGTTTTGCGACAGGCTCTACCATCCAGCCCGCAATCATTTGCGGCGCGGGCAGCTGCCCTTGCGCGCGGGCGGCATTGAGCAGACGCGTCAACGCAAGGGGCTGCGGCTCTGGACGTACGGGGCGGGCGATCACCTCGCCCTCCAATGTCGCAAGGGTTTCCGCCGTATAGACCTCACTCAGCAGGGTGACCGAGCCGCCGCAGCATTGCCCCATATCGGGCCCCAAAGCGTGGCTGGTGAGCCGTTTGCTGCCCTCCATGTAACGCGCCGCCTCCGCCGCCTCAAACTCCAACGCGCCGCCGCCAATGGTACCGGATTGCCCGGAGGCCCAGACCAGCATCGCCGCGCCCACTTCGCGCGGAGCAGAGCCTTTGACCTCCGCCACCACCACCCGGGTGACGCGGCCATGGGCGGCCACAGCGGCCTTGAGTGCAGCCAGATCAAATCCCATCGCGCACCTTCCGGGCCGCCCGCCAAACCTCTTCGGCGGTGGCAGGGGCGTTGAGATGCGGATAGTCCTCCCCATAGCCCGCGACCGCGTTCGACAGCGCGAGCCAAGCGGAAATCCCCAGCATAAAGGGCGGCTCCCCCACCGCTTTGGAGCGATAGATCGTCTCCTCGTGGTTCTGCCCGTCATAAAGTGCCACGTTGAACACCTCAGGCCGGTCCGAGCAGGCGGGGATCTTATAGGTCGAGGGCGCATGGGTCCGCAGGCGCCCTTTGCCGTCCCAAACCAGCTCCTCGGTGGTCAGCCAGCCGGCCCCTTGCACATAGGCGCCCTCCACCTGCCCGATATCCAGCGCGGGATTGAGCGAGGCCCCGGCGTCATGTAGAAGATCCGCGCGCAGAATGCGGTTCTCGCCGGTCAAACGGTCGACCACAACTTCGGTCACCGCCGCGCCATAGGCGAAGTAGAAAAACGGCCGCCCCGCGCCTTTGATCCGGTCCCACTCCAGCGACGGCGTCTTGTAAAACCCGGTGGCCGAGAGGCTGACGCGCCCGGTGTAACAGAGCATCGCCGCCGCCGCGAAGGAGATCTCCTCCGCGCCAATCCGGACCCGGTCGCCCTGAAAAACCACCGCCTCAACCGTCTGCTGATGGACCGCCGCCAAATGCGCCGCCATCCGGTCTCGGATTGTGTCACAGGCCGCCTTTACCGCCATGCCGTTGAGATCCGACCCAGACGAGGCCGCGGTGGCAGAGGTATTGGGCACTTTGGCAGTATCGGTCGCGGTGATCTTCACCCGAGCGAGGTCCACCCCAAACCGCGCCGCCGCCACCTGAGCGACCTTCTGGAACAGCCCCTGTCCCATCTCGGTGCCACCATGGTTGAGGTGAATAGAGCCGTCCTGATAGACATGCACCAAAGCGCCCGCTTGGTTCAAATGCGTCAGCGTAAAGGAAATCCCGAACTTCACCGGCGAAAAGGCAATCCCGCGCTTCAGCCGCGCACTGCCCGCGTTCCAGTCGGCAATCTCCGCCCGCCGCGCCGCATAATCTGACGAGGCCAACAGCTGCGCCGTCATCTCATGCAGCTCAAAATCCGTCACCGCCATCCCATAGGGCGTGGTGTTATCCTTCATCTTTCCCGAAATACTCCGGGGGGAGGTCGCAGACCGGGGGTCAGAGCCCCCCTCTAGCGCATCAGGCGCATCATAATAATTCCGCACCCGCAGCGCGACCGGATCCATCCCCAAGATATGCGCCGCGTGGTCCATCAGCCGCTCGATGCCGACCATGCCCTGCGGGCCACCAAAACCGCGATAGGCGGTGGCGCTTTGCAGGTTGGTCTTCAGCCGGTGGCTCTCGATCCGAATGGCGGGGATGGCATAGGCATTGTCCGCATGCAGCATCGCCCGATCCGCGACGGGCAGCGACAGGTCCTGCGCCCAGCCGCAATTCACCAGATGGGTGAAGTCCACCGCCAGAATCCGTCCCTCCGCGTCAAAGCCCGCGCGATAGGAAATCCGAAAGGCATGGCGCTTGCCGGTGATCACCATATCGTCATCGCGGTCGTAGCGCATCTTGCAGGTCTTGCCAGTGAGACGCGCCGCCACCGCTGAGGCCACTGCCAGCGCATTGCCCTGGCTTTCCTTGCCGCCAAAGCCGCCGCCCATCCGCCGGATCTCCACCCGCACCGCATGCATCGGCAGGCCAATCGCCTCGGCCACCTTGTGCTGGATTTCGGTCGGATGCTGGGTGGAGGAGGTGACGATCATGCCGCCATCCTCTTGCGGCTGCGCGAGGGCTGCCTGACCTTCGAGGTAGAAATGCTCCTGCCCGCCGATCTCGAAAGTGTCCTCGATGATATGGGCGGCCGTGGCAAAGGCGGCGTCGAGATCGCCCTTTTGGTAGATGCGCGGACCGTCCTCAAACCGGCTCTCGGCGGCGAGGGCGGCGTCGAGCGTCAGCAGGGCTTCTTCCTCGGTATAGGTGATCTTCGCTTTGCGCGCTGCAACCCTTGCGGCGCGATGCGAGGTGGCCACCACCAGAAACACCGGCTGGCCGAGGTAATGAACCGTACCAGTCGCCAGCAAAGGCTCGTCATGGGCCGAGGGCGAGACGTCATTGGCAAAGGGAAGGTCCGAGGCGGTCAGCACCGCCACCACGCCCGCGCTGGCGCGCACGGGGCAAAGGTCCATCGCGGTGATCGTGCCCTTGGCAATCGAGGCAAGGCCAAAGGCCAGATGCAGCGTGCCCTTGGGGGTGGGGATATCGTCCACATAGCGGGCCTGACCCGTCACATGCAGGGCGGCGGCATCATGGGGCAGGGGCTTGGCAACGCTCATGCGCGCACCTCCAACACATGTTCGGGCGCGCCATTCAGGTCGGCGAAATAGCGCAGAAGCAGGCTGCGCGCGCTCTCCAGCCGGTAGCTGGCAGAGGCGCGCATATCGCTCATCGGGGTGAAATCCTGATCAAAGGCGGCCTGTGCGGTTTTGATTGTGGCTTCGCTCCACGGCTGCCCCAGCAGCGCGGCCTCCACCGCGGTCGCGCGTTTTGGCACCCCGGCCATGCCGCCAAAGGCGATGCGGGCGGCACTGACTGTGCCCTCCGTGACCGTCACGTTAAAGGCGCCAAGCACGGCGGAGATATCCTGATCAAAGCGTTTGGAGAGTTTGTAGACCCGCAAAGCATCCGGTTGGCGGGGGATGCTGACGCCTTCGACAAACTCGCCTGGCGCGCGGTCCTGTTTGCCGTAGTCGCGGAAGAATGCCTCAATCGGCATGCTGCGGCGGCTGTCGCCTTGGCGTAGGTGCAGCGTGGCTCCCAGCGCGATGAGGGCCGGCGGGTTGTCCCCGATGGGCGAGCCATTGGCGATATTGCCGCCGATGGTTGCCGCGGCGCGCACCTGCTGGCTGGCAAAGCGGCGGATCATCTCGGCGTAGGAGGGGTAGAGCGGCGCAAGGGCGGCGCGCAGCCGGTTCATATCGACCATGGCGCCGAAGTTTAGGCTGTCCTCGGTTTCGGTGATCTGTTTCAGATCGGCGCAGCCGTCGAGGAAGATCACCTCCTCCAAGTCGCGCAGCTGTTTGGTGACCCAGAGGCCGACATCGGTGGCGCCGGCGATCAGGGTCGCATTGGGGCGGGCGGCGTAGGTATGGGCCAGTTCATCGGAGGTCTGCGGTCGCAAGGTTGTAGGGGGCTCTGCCCCCCGGTCTGCGACCTCCCCCCGGAGTATTTCGGGAAAGATGAAAGACCGGTCTTGGCTGATCCAAGCGGGGACGGGCGCGGGGGCGGCGGCCTCGGCGGCGCGGATTATCGGGGCGTAGCCGGTGCAGCGGCAGAGGTTGCCGGCCAGCTGGTCGTTGTGGTCGGTGGCGCCATTGGTGTGGGCGGTCACCATCGACATCACAAACCCCGGCGTGCAAAAGCCGCATTGGCTGCCGTGGTGCTCGATCATCGCCTGTTGCACCGGATGGAGGCTGCCATCGGGGCCGGCGGCACCCTCAACCGTGCGGACCGATTTACCCTGCAGTTGCGGCAGAAACAGGATGCAGGCATTGAGCGCCTTGGCGCCGCTGTGGTCGGTGACCATCACGGTGCAGGCGCCGCAGTCGCCTTCGTTACAGCCTTCTTTGGTGCCGGTGAGGCCCCGGTCGTCGCGCAGCCAATCCAAGAGTGTGGTGGTCGGTTCGATGTCCGAAAGCGAGACCTCTTCACCGTTGAGATGAAAGGTGATCGTCATTTTGAGACGCCTGTCGCCTTACCCTGTTGTCCCGAGATGCGCGGCCTTCGATGCGACGTAGAAGGGGGCGCGGGCATTTTATCTTCTTATCCGCCTCAGCTTGGGAGGGGGCCGTTTGCAAAGCAAGTCTCTTGCACAGGTCCTTTGACAGAAAAACCGGTGCGCCCAAGCCTTGCGCGCGGCGAAGCGTTGCGTGGTTACTGTTTGATTTGTAACAATTTTGCCAGCTGAATGCTACGGCGGACTGCGGTTTGAGGCTAAGGAGTTTCAAAAATTTCCATAAAAGCGCTGTCCGTCTTTTGTGCATCTTGCGCTGTGACAGAGGCGGTGTGCGGTGCGCGATCAGATCTTTTCGCCGCCGCGGGGGCGCAGTAGGGTCGGGGCATGACAGCCTCTCCTCGATTCATTCACCTGCGCACCCATACGGAATATTCTCTTTTGGAGGGCGCCGTGCGGCTGAAAAAGCTGCCGGATCTCTGCAAGGCGAACAATATGCCTGCGATTGCGGTGACAGACACCAATTCGATGTTCGCGGCGTTGGAATTCTCGGTCACCCTGTCCGGGGCGGGGATCCAGCCGATCCTGGGTTGTCAGGTTGATCTGACCTTTGAGAAATCCGATCCCGGCGAGCGGCCAAAGCTGCCGGCGCCGGTGGTGCTGCTGGCGCAGAGCGAAGAGGGCTACGAGCATCTGATGAAGCTCTCCTCCTGTCTTTACGTGGACAACGGCGGGCAGCTGCCGCAGGTCTCGCTGGAGGAGTTGGAGGTCAACGCAGGCGGCTTGATCTGTCTCACGGGCGGTCCCGAGGGGCCGGTAGGCAAGCTGTTGCAGCAGGGCCAACGCCCCGCCGCCGAGGCGCTGATGCAGCGGTTGAAGGGCATGTTCTCCGACCGCCTGTATGTCGAATTGCAGCGCCATCCGGGCGAGGATGGCCAGCCCGAGGCAGAAACCCTGACCGAGCGCGGTCATGTGGAAATGGCCTATGCGATGGATCTGCCGCTTGTGGCGACCAACGACGTCTATTTCCCCAAGACAGAGATGTATGAGGCGCATGACGCCCTGATCTGTATCGCCGAGGGCGCCTATGTCGATCAGGTGGATGCACGGCGGCGGCTGACGGCGCAGCATTACTTCAAAAGCCAAGAGGAGATGATTGCGCTCTTTGCCGATCTGCCGGAGGCGATTGAAAATACGGTGGAAATCGCGCAGCGTTGTGCCTTTATGGCCTATCGGCGCGACCCCATCCTGCCGAAATTTGCCGATGACGAGGTGGTCGAGCTGCGGCGGCAGGCAAATGAGGGTCTGCAACAGCGGCTTGCGGTGATCCCCCATGCGGTGACGCTGGAGCAATATCAGGAACGGCTCGATTTCGAGCTCGATATCATCGAGGGCATGGGCTTTCCCGGCTACTTTCTGATCGTTGCGGACTTTATCAAATGGGGCAAGGAACAGGGCATTCCGGTGGGACCGGGCCGGGGCTCTGGTGCGGGCTCCCTCGTGGCCTATGCGCTGACCATCACCGACCTTGACCCTCTGCGCTACAGCCTGCTGTTTGAACGCTTCCTCAACCCGGAACGGGTTTCGATGCCCGACTTCGACATCGACTTCTGCATGGATCGCCGGGAAGAGGTGATCAAATATGTGCAGCAGAAATACGGCCGCGACAAAGTGGGGCAGATCATCACCTTTGGTGCACTTTTGTCCAAGGCGGCGGTGCGCGACATTGGGCGCGTGTTGCAGATGCCGTTCGGTCAGGTGGACCGCCTGTCGAAAATGATTCCGGTCGAAGGGGTGAAGCCCGTCTCTATCGAGCAAGCGCTGCGCGACGAGCCGCGCTTGGCCGAAGAGGCGCGCAACGAACCCGTGGTGGATCGCTTGTTGACCTATGGCCAGCAGGTGGAGGGGCTTTTGCGGAACGCCTCGACCCACGCGGCGGGCGTGGTGATTGGTGATAGGCCCTTGGATGCGCTGGTGCCGCTTTATCAGGATCCGCGCTCGGACATGCCGGCGACCCAGTTCAACATGAAATGGGTGGAACAGGCCGGTCTGGTGAAGTTCGACTTCCTCGGTCTGAAGACGCTGACGGTGATTGAAAACGCCATGAAGCTGATCTTCAAATCCGGGCGCGATCTGCATGTCGGTGCCGATGGCACCCAGCTTTATGAACCCGCCGACGGGGCCGAGAACCAGATCAACGCCATCCCACTGGATGACGTGCCGACCTATGAGCTTTATTCCAAGGCCAAGACGGTGGCGGTGTTCCAGGTGGAATCCACCGGCATGATGGATGCGCTGAAGCGCATGAAGCCACCTGTATCGAGGACATCGTGGCGCTTGTGGCGCTTTATCGTCCCGGCCCGATGGAAAATATTCCAGTCTATTGTGAGGTCAAAAATGGCCTGCGCAAGATCACCTCTGTGCATCCGCTGATCGACCACATCCTTGAGGAAACCCAAGGCATCATCGTTTATCAGGAACAGGTGATGCAGATCGCGCAGGTCATGGCGGGCTACAGCCTTGGCGGCGCGGACCTGCTGCGCCGCGCATGGGTAAGAAGATCAAGAGGCGATGGACGCCGACGCCCGAAATTTGAAAAGGCGCGGCGGAAAACGGCGTCGACAGAAAAAGGCCTCGGAAGTTTTCGACCTTCTGGAGAAATTCGCCAACTACGGTTTCAACAAATCCACGCCGCGGCCTATGCGGTGGTGTCTATCAAACCGCGTGGCTGAAGGCGAACCACCCGGTGGAGTTCATGGCAGGCGTCATGAACTGCGATATCCACCTCACGGAAAAGCTCGCGATCTACTTTGAGGAAGTGAAGAAAGGGCTTCAGCTTCCGTATGCAGCGCCAGACATCAATCGCTCTCTGCGACTTTGATGTCGTCGACGGTGGCGACTACGCGCTGGGCGCGCTCAAAATGCGGGCGTCGATGCGATGAACCTGATCGTGACAGCGCGGGGCGATCAGCCCTTTGTGACGCTTTATGATTTTGCCCGTCGGGTGGATCTGAAACGTGTGGGTAAGCGCCCGCTAGAGATGCTGGCGCGCCGGGGCCTTTGACGTGCTGGACAGCAACCGTCGCCGTGTGTTTGAGAGCCTTGAGGGGCTGGTGCATATCTGCCGCCATTCAGGAGCAGAAGAACCCAATCAAGTCTCCTTGTTTGGGAGGCGGGCGATGACTTGCCGGAGCCGCGTATGGCGGAGTCCCCGATTGGCTGCCAGCCGAACGTCTGAGCGAGGAGTTCAAGGCGGTTGGTTTTTATCTGACCGGGCACCCGCTGGATGACTACATGCCTGCGCTCAAACGCAAGGACGTGATGACGCTGGACGAGGTGATGGCGAAAGCGGAGCGCGGCCCCTTCATGGCGAAGATGGCGGGCGTTGTGGCGGGGCGGCAGGAGCGTAAATCCGCACGCGGCAATCGCTTTGCCTTCGCACAGCTATCCGACACCACGGGCGCTTATGAGGTGACGATTTTCTCTGATGTGCTGGAGAAAAGCCGCGATCATCGACCGGATCGAAAGTGGTGATCACGGCCGAGGCCACTATGGAAAGCGACCAGCCGAAGCTGTTGATGCGCTCGGCAGGCCAGTGGACTCTGCGATTGCCGATGCGGGTCGATCCAGCCTGCGAGTCTATCTGGAGAGTGCCTCGGCGGTGGCGACGGTGGCGACGGTGCTGGAGGATGCGAAGAAGGCCGCAAAGAATGCCAGCCCCGGTGAGATCTACGTCTATTTGCAGGACCCGAACCTGCCGGGAGATGTGGAAATGGATCTGGCCAGCTGTTCCCGATCAATCCGCAAATCAAAGCGCGCTCAAAAGCCTTGAGGGTGTGATGGACGTGGAGGAGATCTGAGGCGCTGCTCTGCGCAGACCAAGCTCCGCGTTTATTTGCGAGTGACCTGCCTCTGTTGCGATTTCCCGAGACAGTCATCGCTAATGACCGGAATTGTCGCGCTGGCGTCGGGGTGTCCGTCCTGCGGAATCGTTAAGACAGCAAGTATGCGCGTCTTTGGCGTTACAGTGCGGTGACGCATTCTCATCATCGTAGGGCGTATGAGCCCCAGCTCTTTGCGCGTCCAGGTCTGATCGCGCGGGCTGCTTTGATGAAAACACAGCGTTAGAAATAATGAGGGCGCGAGGTTCAGATAAACCTCAGCGCCCTCATCGCATCACTCTGGATCAGGCTTAAAGGCCGAGTTTGTTCTTCGCGGCGTTCACGTCGGACTGGAACACATAACCACGCTTAAAACTGCTGTTGGAGGAGGTCACAGGCCACCATTCAGAGTCGCCGGGCCAGCTGCGGTACATCACACCCCAACCATTCACAACGTGTTGAATGCAAAGGGGTTCTGAGGAAGAACCCCGCGCCACTGCCGTCTGGATAGAACCATGTGAGGTCCTGACAAAGGTGCCATCGGCAGAACACTCCATGTGCCCGCAGCCATATTTTCAGACTGCTCAGAGCACCAAGCACGCGCCTGATTGTTCGGGGAGAAATAGATCCCGCCCGACAGTCTTGTCCCCAAATGTCGGTTTTGCCTGAGTAGGTTGCGATCACTTTGCCAGCAGGTGCAGGGCGCGCATTTCTGCGGTTCGGATCAGCTGCAGCGGCCACAGGCAGGCTCGCTACGAGCGAAATGGACAGTAGAGTTTTGATCGTCGGACCATGGGTCATGTCTCCTTGCGCGTCAAAATGAGCAGACGGGTCAATTTATATAAAATCTTGTCCAAACTTTGAGCCGCAAGGCAAGAGCTATCCCCAGACGCGAAAGGGGCAGCTGCGATCATGCGCCAGAGCCGCTGCGAACCCTTCGACACTTAGTAGTGGGGCGGGCGCTCGTCGCCAAAGACCACGCCGCCCGATCCCTCGGCCTCGCGTGCGGCTTCGCGTTCCATCAGCATCTGTACCCGACGTTTCAGCACGTCGATGTCCTTTTGCTGCCCGGCCACCACCTCGTTCAGCTCTTCAACGGTGCGGCTCAGGTGGGCGATCTGTTCTTCGAGATGTTGCATGGGGCTGGCTCCTTTGCATCAAGGCGGGTGTAGCGGGGCTGTCGCGCGACGTCCATGGGGCTTTGCACAGTGGGAGAGGGGCTTGCGTGCTTGCCCAGAAGGGTGCCTTGGGCTAGACGCAAGCCCGAGAAACCACCCGCAAGGAGGCCACGATGGCCAAAGCCAAGAAACAGCCCCGTCCCAAGGCCGTAACGCCCAAAGGATTCCGTGACTATTTCGGCGAAGAGGTGACCCAGCGCACGCATATGCTGGCCACCATTGCGGAGGTTTACCATCATTACGGCTTTGATGCGCTGGAATCCTCTGCCGTGGAGACGGTCGAGGCGCTGGGCAAGTTCCTGCCCGACGTCGATCGCCCCAATGCCGGTGTCTTTGCCTGGCAAGAGGCCGATGAGGGCGACAAGGGCGACTGGATGGCGCTGCGCTATGACCTGACCGCACCCTTGGCCCGTGTCTATGCGCAACACCGAAACGATCTGCCCAACCCCTATCGCCGCTATGCGATGGGGCCGGTGTGGCGCAATGAGAAGCCAGGACCGGGCCGCTATCGTCAGTTCTATCAGTGTGATGCGGACACCGTCGGCACCGCCTCGATGGCGGCGGATGCTGAGATTTGCATGATGCTGTCGGACACGCTGGAAAAGGTCGGCATTCCGCGCGGCGATTATCTGGTGCGCGTGAACAACCGCAAAGTGCTGAACGGCGTGTTGGAGGCCATGGGCCTGCCCGAGGATGATCCCAAGCGTGACGACGTGCTGCGCACCATCGACAAATTCGACAAGGTCGGCGAGAGCGGCGTGCGCGAGCTGTTGGGCAAGGGACGACTTGATGCCTCCGGTGCCTATATTGATGGCGTCGGTCTGGAAGAGCATCAGGCCGAGCCGGTGCTGGCCTTTCTGACCTCCAAAGGCGCGACTGTGGCGGAAACCATGACCAACCTGCGTGCCGCCGTGGGCGACAGTGCGGTGGGCCAAGAGGGCATCGCCGAGCTGGAGCTGATGGGCTCGCTCTTTGCTGCCGCAGGCTATGGCGATGATCAAGTGCTGATCGACCCCTCCATCGTGCGCGGGCTTGGCTATTACACCGGCCCGGTGTTCGAGGCCGAGCTGACTTTCGAGATCCTTGACGAGAAGGGCCGCAAGCGCCAGTTCGGCTCGGTTGCGGGTGGTGGTCGTTACGATGGTCTGGTGAAGCGCTTCACGGGCCAAGAAGTCCCGGCGGTAGGTGTCTCCATCGGGGTCGACCGTCTGCTGGCTGCCCTGCGCGAAAAAGGCCGTCTGGCCGCGACGCCGACAGGTCCCGTAGTGGTGACCGTTATGGATCGCGACCGGATGGATGACTATCAGGCCATGGTCTCCGAGCTGCGTGCCGCTGGCATCCGGGCGGAGGTCTACCTCGGTAATCCGAAAAACTTTGGCAACCAGCTGAAATACGCGGACAAGCGCAACTCTCCGGTCGCCATCATCGAAGGTGGTGAGGAGAAAGAGCGTGGCGTGGTGCAGATCAAGGACCTGATCCTTGGGGCAAAAATCGCCGAAAGCGCGACGCTGGAAGAGTGGAAAGAACGCCCGAGCCAGTTCGAAGTGCCGCGCAGCGAGCTGGTCGCCAAGGTGCGCGAAATCCTCGCCAGCCAATCCGACGATCAGGAGGGGTAAGAATGCCCAACCGTTCCCAAATCGAGGCCCGCGCGGCGCTGATGCGTCAGCGTTTCGAGGTCGCGGGCGGCGTGGTCGTCGACCCGCCCTTGCTGCAATCGGCGGATGTGCTGCTGGATCTTTATGGCGAAGATATCCGCGCCCGCGCCTATGTGACCTCTGACGCTCTGCGGGGCGAGCAGATGCTGCGCCCGGACTTCACCCTGCCGGTGGTGGAAATGCACATGAAGGGCGGTGCAGAACCGGCTCGCTATACCTATGCGGGTCAGGTGTTTCGTCGTCAGGAGCATGACATCGACCGCGCCAATGAATTCCTTCAGGTCGGCTACGAGGTCTTTGACCGCAACGATCCGGCCGAGGCGGATGCGGAGGTCTTTGCCCTGTTCCAACTGCAATTGCGCGGGTTGGAGCTGCGTGTGGCCACTGGGGATATCGGCATTCTGATGGCCGCCGTCGAAGGGCTGAACACCACCGAGGTGCGCAAGGCGGCGCTGCGGCGTCACATCTGGCGTCCGCGCCGGTTCCGCGCGCTGCTGGACCGTTTTGCGGGCCGGAGCCCGATGCCCGAGAGCCGCAAGAAGCTGCTGTCGACCACCGGGTCTCTGACCGGCTCTGCGCCCGAGATTGGCAAGCGCCGCGCCGAAGAGATCGACGAACGTGTTGAAATCCTGCGCAAAGATGCCGCTGCTCCGGCGATTTCCGAACACGAGATGGTCGCGCTGGAGGCCCTGCTGGCGGTGCGCGAAACCGTGCCTTACGCGCTGGAACAGATGCGCGACATCGCGGTCGATCTGCCCGCGATCCTGCCTGCATTGGACCGTTTGGATGCCCGTGCATCCGCGATGAAGGCGCGCGGGATCGACGTTGATCGGCTCGACTTTGAGGCCTCCTATGGGCGCACGTCGATGGAATATTACGACGGCTTCGTCTTTGGCTTTTACGCCGAGCGGCGCCCGGACCTGCCCCCCATTGCCACCGGTGGGCGCTATGACGCCCTGACGCGGTTATTGGGGCAGGGCAGCGAGATCCCGGCGGTGGGCGGCGTGATCCGCCCCGACCTGATCCTGACGCTGGAAGGGGAGGTGCGGTCATGAGCATCAAGCTGGGCGTACCGTCCAAAGGGCGGCTGATGGAGAAAACCTTCGATTGGTTTGCAAAGCGGGGCATCACCCTGTCGCGCAGCGGATCGGATCGCGAATATGCCGGCGCGGTTGCAGGCATCGAGGGCGTGGATCTGGTGCTGCTGTCGGCGGGCGAAATCCCGCGGGAACTGGCCGCGGGCCGCATTCACCTTGGCGTGACAGGCACCGATCTGGTGCATGAAAAACTGCCGCGATGGGAGCAGCAGGTCGAAGAGCTGGAGCCGATGGGTTTTGGCGAAGCGGACCTGATCCTCGCGGTGCCGCAGTTCTGGATCGACGTGGAAACGCTGGAAGATCTGGATGCGGTTTCTGCCGCCTTCCGCCGCACGCATGGGCATCGGCTTCGGATTGCCACCAAGTATCACCGTCTGATCCGCGAATTCCTGACCGATGCAGGCGTGGCGGATTACCAACTGGTGGACAGCCAAGGGGCGACCGAAGGCACGGTGAAAAACGAGACGGCGGAAATGATCGCGGATATCACCTCCACCGGTGAAACCCTGCGGGCGAACCATCTGAAAATCCTGTCTGACGGGCTGGTCCTGCGCAGTCAGGCGACTCTGTGGCGCAGCCGGATGGCGAAATGCACGCCCGAGGAAAAGACCGCCCTGAAAGCCCTGTTGGCGAAGGTCGAGGGCTAAACGCCTGCACGAAGATCCCCTGTTTCCGCCCTCGTGATCAACGCGGGCGGGGGCAGGATCGAAAACGGCACATGTTGCGCAAGACGTGCCGTCCTGCGGTGTCTCGCGTCAGAATGCTGGTTTTCAAATGCAGCGGTGGCGCGTAGATAGCCTGTTATGGCTGTCCCTTTGTGGGGCTTACTCCAAACGGTGGCGGTCGCAAGGCCGCCATTTGCTTTTTCCACCCTTCTATCTGATCGCCCGACCATGACCCCTGCTTCTCGCCTGAATGCTGCCCTTGACCTGATGACAGAGGTCGAAACCATCGCGCGCCCCGCCGATGCCGTGGTCTCTGCCTGGCTGCGCGGGCGGCGGAAGATGGACGACAAGGACCGTGGTGAGATCCTTGATCTGTTGCAGGTGGTGCTGCGGCACCGGGCACGACTGGGCTGGTGGCTAAAGCGTATTGGGCGGCGCGATACGCCGCGTAACCGGCTTTTGGCTTGGCTGGCGCTGGCAGAGAACAAGTCCCCCGAGCAGCTCAAGCGGCTGTTCAGCGGGGCAAAATTCGCACCGCAAGCCCTGAGCGAGGCAGAGGCCACCATGGTCGGCAAGCTTCAAACGCGCACGGTGGAGCATCCCGCCATGCCCGAGGAGGTGCGCGTAGAATGCCCCGATTGGGCGGTCGAGCCCTTGCGGCGCCGGTTTGGCGATGCGTTCCTTGTCGAGATGCTGGCGCTGTTGTCGCCGCCGACCTTGGATCTGCGGGTCAATACGCTCAAGGGCTATCGGGACGCCATGCTGCGCAGCCTGAGCGATCAGGGACTCGCGGCAAAACCCTCCGCAGTCGCGCCGCAAGGCATCCGGCTGCCCGAGCGGATTTCGCTGGCTCGGGTGCCCGGTTTGAAAACCGGCGAAGTGGAGATTCAGGACGAAGGCTCGCAACTGGTCGCCATGCTGGTGGAGGCAGGCCCTGGGCAGCGGGTGGTTGATTTCTGTGCGGGGGCAGGGGGCAAGACCCTCGCGATTGCGGCGCAGATGAACAACAAAGGGCGCATCATCGCCTGCGATGTGAACGAAGGGCGCCTGAAACGCTCCGCCGAGCGGTTCCGCCGCGCCGGCGTCCACAACGCGGAAACCCGGCTCTTGGCGAGCGAGACTGACCGCTGGGTCAAGCGCCACAAGGCCAGCTTTGACCGCGTGCTGGTCGATGCGCCCTGTAGTGGGACAGGCACGTGGCGGCGTAACCCGGACGCGCGCTGGCGGCCCGAGGAAGAGGCCGGGCTAGAGGGGCTCGTCGCACTTCAGGCCCGTATCCTGGCCAGTGCGGCGCGTTTGGTGAAACCGGGCGGACGGCTGGTCTATGCCACCTGTTCCATGCTGCCGGAAGAGAATGAGGCGCAGGTCGAGGCCTTTCTTGCGGCCTATCCGGAGTATCGCCTTGTGCCGCTCCGGGAGGCTGCACCGACACTGGCGGGCATGGTGCAGGGGGACTATCTGTCGCTGACCCCGGCACGCCACGATACGGATGGTTTTTTTGCTGCTGTATTAACGCGTCAGGCGCCCGTCAAAAGCGTAGACACAGCCACATCCGCCGACTGATGTTTTAGCCCCGGCTTGCGCGCTTTTTGCCTTTTTTCTTGGCGCGGAGCGTGGATGTCTGGCAGCATTTCGGCGCCGCAGGCAACATCCGCTTGTTCGATGGATTTGCACTGTATACAACTGCATGCAAAATGGGGTTTCATTCTGCCAGCAAATGCTCTATGGCCCCCTTAGCGCAACGCCAATTGGGGACTAAACCGATGAGCCTCTATACCGATTACCTTACCGAAATCGAAAGCCGCAAAGAGCAGGGCCTGAGCCCCAAGCCCATCGATGATGGCGCTCTGACCAAAGAGGTGATCGACCACATTAAGGACACTGCCAGCCCGCACCGCGCGGATTGTCTGAACTTTTTCATCTACAACACGCTGCCCGGCACCACGAGCGCAGCGGGTGAAAAAGCGCAGTTCCTGAAAGAGATTATTCTGGGCTCCGAGACTGTTGCAGAAATCACGCCGACCTTTGCGTTTGAGCTGCTGAGCCATATGAAAGGCGGCCCCTCGGTTGCGGTTCTTCTGGACCTCGCGCTGGGGGACGATGCCGACATCGCAGCCCAAGCGGCCGAAGTTCTGAAGACGCAAGTGTTCCTCTATGAGGCGGACACCGACCGGATCGCTGCGGCCTATAAGGCAGGCAACGCCGTTGCCGCTGATCTGCTGGACAGCTACCTGAAGGCCGAGTTCTTCACCAAGCTTCCCGAGGTGGAAGAAGAGGTCAAGGTTGTGACCTTTGTGGCTGCCGAGGGCGATATCTCCACCGACCTTCTGTCTCCGGGCAACCAAGCGCACAGCCGCGCGGACCGCGAACTGCACGGCAAGTGCATGATCGACGAAGCGGCGCAAAAGCACATCGAAGAGCTGAAGCTGCAGCACCCCGACAAGCGCGTGATGCTGATTGCGGAAAAAGGCACCATGGGTGTGGGTTCCTCCCGTATGTCCGGCGTGAACAACGTCGCCCTGTGGACCGGTAAAAAAGCCTCTCCCTATGTGCCTTTCGTGAACATCGCGCCGGTTGTGGCGGGCACCAACGGCATTTCGCCGATCTTCCTGACCACCGTGGGCGTGACCGGCGGGATCGGTGTCGACCTCAAAAACTGGGTCAAGAAAGTCGACCAAGACGGCAAGCCGATTGTGAACAACGATGGCAACCCGATCCTGGAAGAGAAATACTCTGTTGCGACCGGCACCGTGCTGACGATCAACACCAAAGAGAAGAAACTCTACAGCGAAGACGGCAGCGAAGAGCTGGCGGATCTGTCCTCCTCCTTCACCCCGCAAAAGGTGGAGTTCATGAAGGCGGGCGGCTCCTATGCCATCGTATTCGGCAAGAAGCTGCAAACATTTGCGGCTGAAACGCTGGGCGTCGAAGCTCCGCTGGTTTTCGCACCGTCCAAAGAGATCAGCCACGAAGGTCAGGGCCTGACCGCCGTTGAAAAGATCTTTAACGCCAATGCGCTGGGCGTCACCCCGGGCAAGGTTCTGCACTCCGGTTCCGACGTGCGTGTGCGCGTCAATATCGTTGGCTCGCAGGATACCACTGGCCCGATGACCGCGCAGGAACTGGAAGCGATGGCTGCGACCGTTCTGTCCCCCTCGGTGGATGGTGCCTATCAGTCCGGCTGTCACACCGCCTCTGTTTGGGACCTGAAAGCGCAGGCGAACACGCCCAAGCTGATGCAGTTCATGAACAACTTCGGTCTGGTCACTGGCCGCGACCCGAAGGGCGTCTATCACGCGATGACCGACGTGATCCACAAGGTGCTGAACGACATCACCGTGGATGACTGGGCGATCATCATCGGCGGCGACAGCCACACCCGTATGTCCAAGGGCGTCGCCTTTGGCGCGGACTCGGGCACTGTTGCGCTGGCGCTGGCAACCGGTGAGGCCTCCATGCCGATCCCGGAATCCGTGAAGGTCACCTTCAAAGGGAAAATGGCCGATCACATGGACTTCCGCGACGTGGTGCACGCCACCCAAGCGCAGATGCTGGCACAGCACGGCGACAACGTGTTTCAAGGCCGCATCATCGAAGTCCACATCGGCACCCTGCTGGCCGACCAAGCCTTCACCTTCACCGATTGGACCGCAGAGATGAAGGCAAAGGCCTCGATCTGTATCTCCAACGATGAAACCCTGATCAAATCGCTGGAGCTGGCCAAGCACCGCATCCAGATCATGATCGACAAGGGCATGGAGCATGAGAACGGCATGCTCGCCAAGCTGATCAGCATTGCCGAAGCCCGCATCGCTCAGATCAAGTCCGGCGAGAAGCCCGCGCTGGCGCCCGATGACAACGCGAAGTACTTCGCCGAAGTGGTTGTGGACCTTGACGAAATCGTCGAGCCGATGATCGCGGACCCGGATGTCAACAACGCCGACGTCTCCAAGCGCTACACCCACGACACCATCCGTCCGATCTCGTTCTACAACGCAGAGAAGAAGGTGGATCTGGGCTTCGTTGGCTCCTGCATGGTGCACAAGGGCGACATCAAGATCGTGGCACAGATGCTGCGCAACCTTGAGGCCGCACAGGGCAACGTGACCTTCAAAGCGCCGCTGGTTGTGGCTGCTCCGACCTACAACATCATCGACGAGTTGAAGGAAGAGGGCGACTGGGAGATCCTGCAGAAATACTGCGGCTTCGAGTTCGACGATAGCGCACCCAAGAAGGAAGCGCGCACCGAGTATGAGAACATCCTCTATCTCGAACGTCCGGGTTGTAACCTCTGCATGGGCAACCAGGAAAAGGCAGCCAAGGGCGACACCGTTCTAGCGACCTCGACCCGTCTGTTCCAGGGCCGCGTTGTGGCGGACTCTGAGACCAAGAAAGGCGAGTCGCTGCTCGGCTCCACCCCGGTTGTGGTGCTCTCCGCGATCCTGGGTCGTACCCCGACGCTGGAAGAGTACAAGACCGCCGTTGAAGGCATCGACCTGACCAAATTTGCTCCGCCGCTGCAAACCCCGGCTGGTGCGCGCTCGATGCACTTCTAAGCGCGATTGAGTTCAGACTGGATGAGCCCGGCCGAAATGGCCGGGCTCATTGCGTTTTGGGGATCAGGGGTCAGAGAGACGCGCGCTTAGAACACAAAGGAGAGCGCCGTCACCAGCGTGTCATTGCTGCGATTGCCATTCAGCCCCTGATGCAGCGTGTAGACCAGATCAAAGCGTGCATTGCGCGACAGTTGCCGTGACAGGGTGAGGCCCAGCAAGCCGTAGGTCGGCTCATCGACGTATTCATCCAAGTCATTGGTCAGTTCATGCTCGATCCCGATGTGCATCCCGGGCGCCCATTGGCCGATCCCGGCTTCTTTTTGCAGGCGCAGTTTGGCGAAGGCGGTGCTGTAGGTCTCGGTTTTGCCGACGGCGCCGCTGACTACATTGCCAAAGCTGTCGGTGGTTTCCTCGATGAAGTTGCGCTGGAATTGCAGGCCCAGTTGTGGATGGAGCACCCAGCCCTGCGGGACGGCGGCAAGGTCGGCGTTGCGGTACTGGCCGACGAGCATCGCATGGGCGTAGAGCCGGTCATCGCCCTGCGAGCGGGTCAAGAGGCCAAAGGGGGTGTTGAGCGCGCCCTTGGATTGGCCAAAGGAGTATTCCGCCCGCGCCACAAGCCCCCAGTGATCCGACATCTGGTGCAGCACATCAGCGCGCAGGCCATAGCCCTTGCGCTCCAGATCACCGGCGCCGACCACCTCGGCCTTACTGGTTTCGCCAAACACACCAAAGGACAGCATGGTTTGGGTCGAGGGAAAGCGGATATATTGCGCGTCAAATCGCAGGATATCGGCGTTGATCTCGATAATGCCCGGATCGCCATCGGTCTTGGTGCCGGAGAGGGCGAAGCGCAGGGCGGATTTGCCATCGTTCAAGAGTTTCGTGTAGCTCGGCGCAAGAACCAGCGCGTGGCCGCCATCCTCGTACCCTGTTTGCGGCGCGCCGGGGCTATGGGCCGAGGCGGTGGTGACCCGCATATCGGCAATCCGTCCCTGCACCGTGCCAAATTGGTCGTTCGAGAAATACTCCGGCAACAGACCCGCCCGCCCGAGGGTCATCATCCCGCGCAAGGACTGGGGCAGTTGCGGTGCCCCGGCGGCGGCGTTCGGCGGTCCCTCGGCCCAGGCTTGCGATGCGGCCACGACCAGAGAGAGCGCTGCCGCGCCCCGTTTCAAAAATCTCTTCATATTTTCCTCCCGTTAGGGCTCCGCGACGTCCTCTTTTGTCGTCAGAGCAGGCCGCCAAGTTCCTCCTCCGGAAATGGCGGCGACATAAAATTACTAACAGGCGGCAAGGGGCTGAAAAGAATACCAAGAAAGCGCAAATGATGCGTGTGAGGTATCGCTTTTCGGCGGGGAATAAATGTTATTCCACAATAGGATAGACCTGCCTCTGCCCGATGGCAGAAGCAGGGGAGGAGGCCCTGAGGCCTCCACGCCAAATTGGCGGATTAAAGCCCGCCGAGCGCTTGTTTCAGCAGTCCCGCGCCCGGCCAAGCCACCCCGCGCCAAGCGACATGCTGGTCCGGGCGGATCAGCACCAAGGGCGCCTCGTAAAGCGGCCCCAGATAGGCATCGCGCAGGTCCAGAACCTTGAGCGGCACGCCAAGCGCTTCGGCCTCGCGCGCGGCCTCTAGGCAGTCGTCCTCGCAAGTGCCATTGGTTGCCAGCAGAGTCAGGCCGGGGCCGAAGTGATCATAGAGGGACGTGCCATCCGCCAACCAGCGATGCGGCGCCAGCGCGCCGGGGATCGCCAGTGGCACATAGTCGACCGTCCGCTGCCAGAGCGCTTGGGTTCCGTCATCCGCCACCACGGGCGAGTTGCGATAGCAATAGCCGAGCACCACGCCACGGGCATAAAACTCCGCCCGTTTGGTGGCCTCGATGACTTGGGTCACTTCAGCACGTAAGGCAGCGCCTTCGGGCGTGTTGTCCTCGATCCCCGGCCGCGCCAATTGGTTGGCGAGCATGGTGTGGTTGGCCTCGGCGGCATCTAGTACGATCTCATGCGCCTGACGACGTTCGATCTCGTAACTCGCCAGCAGGTCCGGCCCGCCCCAGCCCTGCAGGGTGGCGGCCAGTTTCCAGCCCAGATCCACCGAGTCGCTGACCCCGAGGTTCATACCAAAGCCGCCAAAGGGCGGGTGTAGGTGGCAGGCATCACCCACCAGAAAGGCGCGCCCCTTGGCGTAGTGACTGGCGAGAAAGCGGCTGGCGACCCATTCGTCAGAACTCAGCACCTCGATCTCGGTGTCGATGCCGGTGGCGTGGCGGATGGTCTCGGCGGCGTCCTCAGGCGACAGGCGCAGATCGGCGCTGACCCCAGTCGGCATGAAAAACCACAGATCGCCCTGATCCATCGGGCCAATCAGGCTCGGCACCTCGTCGTTGATCTGCCAATACATGATGCCGGGGCCATGGCGGTGCAGTTTGGCGAGCTCCGGCGCACGGAAGATCACGTTGTAATTGCGCGACAGCCCATAGGTGCCGACCATCTCGGCGCCAATCGCCTCGCGTACGGCGCTGCGGGCGCCATCTGCGCCGACCAGATAGGCGGCCCTCAAGGTCTCAGTGCCCGAGGCATGGGTGAGGGTGACCTCCACGCCCGCCGCATCCTGCGTGAAGCTGTCAAAGGTACAGCCGTTGCGGATTGTCACATGGGGCAGGCGGCGGACCTCCTCCAGCAGGACCTCTTCAAGCTTATACTGCGGCACCCATTGGCCATGCTCGGAGTAATCCTCGTTCTGCGCCGGGTTGCAGTCCAGCGCATAGTCGAACCGCTTCAACAGATGGCCGCCGAGCCGGGTGACAAACAGCACATGCGAGGGGTAATCGACCCCAAAGGGCGAGGCCGCCGCCAGTTTGTCGGCGATGCCCCAGCGGCGCATGTGTTCGCGGGTGCGGCAATGGGTGGTCTTGGCGCGCGGGGCCCAGCCCCGGCGGTCGTCCCGCTCGACGATCAGGCAGCGGATGCCGCGCTGACCCAGTTCAATGGCCAGCGCAAGGCCGGCCGGGCCTGCGCCGACGATGACGACATCTGTGGCCTCTGTGGGGGGCGCCATGGAGCAATCCTCTCAAATCAAAGGGAACCGGGACCCGCGGGGAGAGGCAGGCCCCGGTGCGCCGCCGTTAGGCCGGCATCCGGATGTCGCCGGGGGTGGCGGGCAGGAACTCGCCCTTGCGCGAGCGTTCCAGAACCTCCGCGACCGAGGCCCCAGCGGCCAGCGCAGCAGAGAGCTTCGGCGGGTCGACCTCCACCCCGATGGGTTCGCGAGCGAAATCCTCAGAGGTGCGCATGAACTCGGTCGACTTGGCCCAATCGCCGAAGTTGTCGCTCTGCAGTTCGACCGAGTTGCCATCGGGATCGGCGTAGTAAAACGACATGGTCAGCCCGTGGTCGAGGCAGATATGTGGCAGGATGCCCCCCTCGGCGAGGCGGTGGAAATTGTCCAACAGGTCCTCTAGGCGCGGAAACTCAAACGCCGTGTGGTGCATGCCCGCGTGCTTCAGCTTGTCCGGGTCGTCCTCAATCGCCGGGGTCTGCAGAAAGGCGATGCGGTGATTGGCGGCGTCATTGGTGGTCCAGGAACCGCCGTCGAATTTGAAATTCGGGGTGCAGCCGACAACGGTTTCATACCAGGCGATCATCTCCTCCAGACGGGTGGTCTTGAGCGTGACGTGATGCAGGACGGGTTTCACCGCGATGGCGGGGATTTGTTTCATGGTCTCTCCTCCTCAGAAGACTTGGGCGCCGCGCGTCTGTGGCGGCGGTCGAGGGAGAGTATGCGGGGGAGCGGGGGGCGAAATTAGATGGCAAGAGCGGGGTCTTGATGCCTGTTGGGTATCGCAAAGGGCCTCGTGCACAGCGACATGCAAAAGGGGCTGCCCCGGCCAGCGGAACAGCCCCTTTTAGGTGTGATGTTTTGCCGATCAGAGGTCGGTCAGCGTGCCAATCCGCGCCTCGGCGGCAAAGGCGAGGGTCTCCGACAGGGTCGGATGCGGGTGGATGGTCAGCGCCAGATCGGTGGCATCCGCGCCCATCTCAATCGCCAGCACGCCTTCGGCCAGCAATTCGCCCGCATGGGGCCCGGTGATGCCCACCCCAAGGATCCGGCCCGTCTCCGGATCGGTCAGCAGGCGGGTCAGCCCCTCGGTTGCGCCTTGGGTCCGCGCCCGCCCCGAGGCGGCCCAGGGAAAGGCGGAGACCTCCACCGCGATGCCCTGCGCCTTGGCCTCCGCCTCGGTCAGCCCGGCCCAGGCGATTTCCGGCGTGGTATAGGCGACCGAGGGGATGGTGAGCGCGTCAAACTGCACCGCCTCGCCGCAGATCACCTCGGCGGCGATCTTGCCCTCATGCACCGCCTTATGGGCCAGCATCGGGCCGGGACGGATATCCCCGATGGCAAAGATCGAGGGCACCGAAGTGCGCATCTGGCTGTCGGTGGCGATCTGGCCATTGGCCTCTGCCGCAAGTCCGGCGGCGGCGAGGGCCAACCCCTCGGGCCGTGCCCGCCGCCCCACCGCGACCAAGAGCGCGTCGCAGGCGATCTCGCTCGTCTCGCCCGATTGTTCAAGGGTCAGGTGCAGCGCCTCCGCCGTGGGGTGCACCTCGGTCAGCTTGGTCGCAAGACGCAGGTCGTAGCACTCCTTGATGCGTTTGGTCAGCGGCGCAACCAGCGCCTTGTCAGCGCCGGGGATGATCTGGGCGGCCATCTCCACCACGGTGATCTTGCTGCCAAGCGCGTGATAGACCTGCGCCATCTCCAGCCCGATGATGCCGCCGCCCAGGACGACGAGATGCTCCGGCACCCGCTCCAGCGCCAGCGCGCCGGTGCTGTCGAGGATGCGGGGATCGTCCGGTAAAAAAGCCGGGCGGATCGGCTCGGAGCCGGTGGCGATGATGGCGTGTTGAAAGGCCAGCTCTTGGGTGCCGCCATCAGGTGTGGTGATCCGTAAGGAGGTGGCGGAGGAAAAAGCCGCCTCGCCCTCAATCAGTTGCACCTTGCGGCGTTTGGCAAGCCCGGCGAGGCCAGAGGTGAGGTCGCGCACCACCTTGTCTTTCCAATCGCGCAGGGCGCCGAGGTCGACTTCGGGCGCGCCAAAGCGGATGCCGCAACTCTCGGCCTCGGCCGCGTTCTCGATCACCTCGGCCGCATGCAGCAGCGCCTTGGATGGGATGCAGCCGACGTTGAGGCAGACGCCACCGAGGGTTGGCCGGCGGTCGATCAAGGTGACCGATTTGCCGAGGTCCGCCGCGCGAAAGGCCGCGGAATAGCCGCCCGGCCCGCCGCCGATCACCACGAGGTCGCAGGGAGAAGGTTCAGTCATCGCGGAGCCCTCACAGGCTGATGCGCCGGAAATCGGCGAGCAGGGTTTTCAGATGCACAAGGAACTGCGCGGCGGCGACGCCATCTACGACGCGGTGATCCCACGACAGGCTCAGCGGCTGGATCAGGCGCGGCTGAAAGGCGCTGCCGTCCCAGACGGGTTGGATCTGCGCCCGGGTCATGCCGAGGATCGCCACCTCGGGCGCGTTGATGATCGGGGTGAAATTGGTGCCGCCAATGCCGCCCAGCGAGGAGATGGTAAAGCTTGCCCCCTGCATCGCCTGCGCCGCCAGCCGCCCGTCGCGGGCGTCTTTGGCAAGGCTCGCCATCTCGGTGGCGATCTCCAGCACGCTTTTGGCATCGGCGCCTTTGATCACCGGCACCACCAGCCCCTCTGGCGTGTCGGCGGCCACACCGATGTTGATGTATTTCTTCAAGACCAGCTGGCTGCCGTCGAGCGAGGAGTTGAACTTTGGGAAGGCCTTCAGCGTGGCCGCCGCCGCCTTCACCACAAATGGCAGGAGGGAGAGTTTCACCGCGCCGCCCTCGCCATTCACCGCCTTGCGGAAGTCCTCAAGGGCGCTGACGTCCGCCTCGTCAAAGTTGGTCACATGCGGGATCACCATGGCGTTGCGCGCCAGGGCGGGCCCGGAGATGCGGGTGATCCGGCTGAGGTCGACCCGCTCCACCTGGCCAAACTTGGCAAAGTCGATCTGCGGCCAAGCGGGCAGGTCGCTTTGGGTCGGCGTCGCGCTGCGCGGGGTGCTGAGGGCGCGACGGACAAAGCCATGCAGGTCGTCATGGGTGATGCGCCCCTTGCGGCCCGTGCCGGAGACCTCCGCCAGCGGCACGCCCAATTCCCGCGCCAATTTACGCACCGAGGGTGAGGCGTGGCTTTGCCCCGTTGGCGCGCTGGGCGCAGGCGCGACCGGTTGCGGCGCGGCGGGCGTTTGCGCGACGGAAGGTGGGGCTACGGGAGCAGGGGCGGGCACAGGTTCAGGAGCGGGGGCAGGTGCCTCCGCCCCCGCGCTGGCCTCGATGCGCAGCATCGGCGCGCCCATCGACACCACGTCGCCCATCTTCAGCAGGATCTCCACCACGCGGCCAGAAGCCTCCGCCGGGACGTCCAAAGTGGCCTTGTCGGACTCGAGCACCAGCACCGTGTCGTCGGCGCTGATCATATCGCCCACCGCAACCGGGATTTCGATCACCGGCACTTCGGAGAAATCGCCGATATCCGGCACCATCAGGTCAATCGTCTTGGTCATCGTCTGTCTCACATGGTCCAGGGGGCAGCGGGGGCCTCGGTCTTGCCGAAACGCTCCAGCGCCTGTGTCAGCAGGGCGGCGTCGCAATGCCCGTCGCGCACCAAAGCCTCGATCGCGGCGAGGGCGACATGCTGGCGGTCAACCTCGAAGAAATCGCGCAGCACATGGCGCTGGTCTGAGCGGCCAAAGCCATCAGTGCCCAAGGTCACAAAGCGCGCCCGCACATAAGGCGCGATCATCGCGGGCAGGGCGCGCACATAGTCGCTGGCGGCTACCACCGGACTGTCACCGGGCAGCATCGCCTCGACATGGCTGAGGCGCGGCGTGCCGGGGGCATAGCGGTTCTGCCGCTCAACCTCCGCCGCGTCGCGCGCCAATTCGCTGTAGCTGGTGGCGCTATAGACCTCGGCGCTGAGGCCCATGTCTGCCAGGATCTCACCCGCCGCCAGCACCTCGTTCAGGATCGAACCGGACCCGAGGAGCCGCACCTGCGGGGCCTCCTCAGCGCCAAAGCGCGCGACCGGATAGAGGCCTTTGATGATGCCGTCCTCGACCCCTTCGGGCAGGTCGGGCTGGGCGTAATTCTCGTTCATCACCGTGAGGTAGAAGAACTCATCGCGCTCCTCGACATACATGCGCTGCATCCCGTGGTGCATAATCACCGCCAGCTCATAGGCATAGGCCGGGTCATAGGACCGACAGTTCGGTACCGTGGCCGCGACCAACAGGCTGCTGCCGTCCTGATGCTGCAACCCCTCGCCGGAAAGCGTGGTCCGCCCCGCCGTCGCCCCAAGCAGGAACCCGCGTGAGCGCTGGTCAGCTGCAGCCCAGATCAGATCGCCGACCCGCTGAAAGCCGAACATCGAATAGTAGATGTAGAAGGGCAGGGTCGCCACATCATGCATCGAATAAGAGGTCGCCGCCGCCACCCAGGAGGAGATCGCCCCGGCCTCGGTGATGCCTTCTTCCAGAAGCTGGCCGTTCTGCGCCTCTTTGTAGAAGAGCATCGAGCCTGCGTCCTCGGGCTGATAAAGCTGGCCGTTCGGGGCATAAATGCCGATCTGGCGGAACAGGTTGTCCATGCCAAAGGTGCGCGCCTCATCGGCGACGATGGGCACCAGACGCGGGCCAAAGGCCTTGTCTTTCAAGAGCGTGCTCATCATCCGCACGGCGGCCATGGTGGTGGACATCTCCTTGCCCTCGGCCTTGAGCGCAAAACTCGCGTAGGTCTCGCGCGCGGGCAGGGCGGGGGGCTGGTCCTGTTGCACCCTGCGAGCCCGCACCGGCATCGCGCCACCCAGGGCGGCGCGGCGCTCGCGCAGATAGGTCATCTCGGCGCTGTCCTCGGCGGGTTTCAGGAACCGCAGCTCCGCAAGGTCATGATCCGACAGGGGCAAATCAAAGCGATCGCGGTATTCGGCAAGGGCGGCAAGGTCGAGTTTCTTCGCCTGATGCGCGGTCATCCGGCTCTCGCCCGCTTGACCCATGCCATAGCCCTTTTTGGTCTTGGCGAGGATCACCGTCGGGCGGCCCTTATGCGCCTTGGCGGCGGCAAAGGCGGCGTAAAGCTTGCGGAAATCATGACCGCCGCGCTTCAGCCGGTTGATCTCCTCATCCGTCATAGACGCGACCAGCGCACGGGTGGCGGGATCGGCGTCAAAGAACTTGGCACGGTTGTAATCGCCATCCTTGGAGCCGAGGTCCTGATACTGGCCATCGACCGTCTCTGAGAACCGCCGGAGCAGCGCATGATCGCGGTCGCGGGCAAAGAGCCCGTCCCATTCCGAACCCCAAAGCACCTTGATCACGTTCCAACCGGCGCCGATGAACAGGCTTTCCAGCTCTTGGATGATCTGGCCGTTGCCGCGCACCGGCCCATCGAGCCGCTGCAGGTTGCAGTTCACGATGAAGGTGAGGTTATCCAGCCCCTCACGCGCCGCCAGCGTCAGACCGGCGAGCGCCTCGGGCTCGTCCATCTCGCCATCGCCAAACACGCCCCAGACGTGACGCTCGGCGGTGTCGGCAAGGCCGCGATGGCCGAGATAGCGCATGTAACGCGCCTGATAGACCGCATTGATCGGGCCAATTCCCATCGAGCCGGTCGGCACCTGCCAGAACTCCGGCATCAGCCACGGATGCGGGTAGGAGGACAGCCCATTGCCGCTGACTTCGCGGCGGTAATGGGCCAGCTGATCCTCGCTCAACCGCCCTTCGAGAAAGGCGCGGGCATAGACGCCGGGGGCGGAATGGGGCTGGTAGTAGACTAGATCGCCGCCAAAATCATCCGAGCGGGCGCGAAAGAAATGGTTGAACCCCATTTCGAAAATCTCCGCCGCCGAGGCATAGGAGGCGATATGCCCCCCGAGCCCGCCATAGGCATTGTTGGCGCGCACCACCATCGCCAGCGCGTTCCAGCGCATGATGGAGGTCAGGCGCTCCTCAATCTCGAGGTTGCCGGGATAGGCGCCCTGCTGGGCGACGGGAATGGTGTTGCGATAGGCAGAATAGGGCTGGCCGCTGGTAAAGACGCCTTCGCGCCGGGCGGCCTCTTCGATCTGGCGCATCAAAAAGGCCGCGCGCCCGCCGCCGCTGGTGTCGATCACAGAGCCGAGGGCGTCGAGCCATTCGCGGGTTTCCTGCGGGTCCTCGTCGAGCGGCACATTGGGTGATTGATAGGTCATGCGGGTTCCTCCCCCTTGGGTCTTGTCCTTGGCGCAAAGCCTAAGGGGAGGGCGGAAACATGTGCTGCCGAAGTGCGCCGCGCTTTGCGGGACCTTCCGCAGGATCTGCTGAGAAGGTGGCGCGCCTCGGCAGGCTCTGCTGATCCTGAGGCGAGGGCCAGGTTACTCCGTTGGCAGGGCGGTTTTGTACTTCACCTGCTTCAGCGCAAAGCTCGATTTGATATTGGCGACCCCGGGAATGGTGGTCAGCTCGTGCAGGATGAACCGTTCCAGCCCCGCCAGATCAGGCACCACCAGACGCACCAGATAGTCGCTGTCACCGGTCATCAGATAGCATTCCATCACCTCGGGGATGGCGTTCATCTTGGCCTCGAAATTGCGCAGCGCCTCTTCGACTTGCCGCTCCAGCGTCACCTGTACAAAGACCATCATCGCAAGGCCAAGCGCCTCGGGATCGGCCAAGGCCACATAGCCACGCAGCACCCCGTCGCGCTCCAGCTGGCGCACACGGGTCAGGCAGGGCGAGGGGGAAAGACCGATCCGCGCCGCCAACTCCACATTGGTCAGTTTGCCATTGTCCTGCAGCTCTTTCAGTATGCGCAGGTCTGTGCGGTCGAGCGGCTTTCGCGGCATAATATGCTGTCCTTCTGTCTCAAGTGGCTCAGTCATACCGTAAGGCGCCTCAGGATGCCTACATGAGACTTCACGCGCCGTGATGCCGATTGGGTATCGCATGGGCGGAATTGAGGTCACGCCAATCATCGCCCTCGCGGCCTACCTTCCTCAAAACCACGCCGAGCCCTGAGGGGCGGCATTGGAGTTGGGATCAGGGAGGATCTCTATGACTGCGACACCCGAGACCGCCGCCCTGATGGCGTGCGAAGAGGCCCGCTGTGCCGCGCTTTTGGCAGCAGATGCGGCGGCCTTGGAGGCCCTCTTGGCCGAGGATCTGATCCATATCCACCTCACCGGCAAGGCCGACGACAAGGCCGCCTATATGGCGGGGATGCGCGGCGCGTATCGGTTTCACAGCCTCAGTCGAGGGGCGCTGACGATCCGTCTTTATGGCGATGTCGCGGTGATGACCGGCCCGCTGGCGCAACAGCTGGAGATCGTCGCGACGGGCCAGATCCTCGACGTCAAGGCGATGAGCACGCAGGTCTGGCAACGTGAGGGCGCGCAGTGGCTGCTCAACACCTGCCACAACGCGCCGCTCTCCGCCTGAGACACTGAAAATAAAGGACAACTCCATGCCTCTGGCCCTGTTTTCTACGCCGAATACCGCCCCGCGTTTGGGCAAGGTGATTGGCGACAACATCGTCGACCTGGCCCAAGCCGCGCCGCAGCTGCCGGGGAGCGTAATCGACTTCCTCGCCGCAGGGACAAGCGCCCGTCAAGCCTATGACGCGGTGACGGCGAGCAGCTCAGGCGCTCTGACACTTGCCGATGTGCGCTTGCACGCGCCCGTGCCGAACCCGGAGAAATTCCTCGCCATCGGCATGAACTATTCTGACCACGGGGCGGAGGCTGAGAAACTGGGCCTCAAGGTGCCGGAGTATCAGCTTTGGTTCAACAAACAGGTCAGCTGCATCACCGGCCCGTTTGACGATGTGGTCTCGCCCCGCGTCAGTGAAAAGCTCGACTATGAGGTCGAGCTCGCCGTGGTGATCGGCCAGACCTGCCGCAATGTCCCGCGCGCGGAGGCCCGCAGCGTGATCGGCGGCTATATGGTGGCCAATGACGTCTCGGCCCGAGATTGGCAGCTGCGCACAGGCACCATGACGCTGGGCAAATCCTTTGACACCCATGGCCCCATCGGCCCGTGGTTGACGCTCGATCACGAGGTGGACGACCCGCAGGCGCTGACGGTGCGGATGCTGGTCAATGGGGTCGAGAAACAATGCGCCAGCACCGCCGCGATGATCTTTGATATCTACGACCAGATTGCCTACCTCAGCCAGGTGATGACCCTGAAGCCGGGCGATATCTTTGCCACCGGCACGCCCTCGGGCGTCGGCGTCGCCAAGGATCCACCGGAGTTTCTGCAGGTCGGCGACGTGATGCGGGCCGAGGTTGAGGGGCTTGGCTACATCGAAAACCGCGTTGTGGCGGACCAATGACATAGCGCATACCATAGCGGGGCCGGGCGCGACCGGCCCCTTTGCCGACTGGGAGGATCAGGCAAATGACCAAGACAGATATTCAGCCTTTTGAGGTCGCCGTTGAGGGCGGCACGCTCACCGGGCTTTGGGCGCGGGCGGATTTAGCGGGCGAGCGGCCCCTGATCCTTGCGATCCATGGTGGAACCTATACGGCGCAGTATTTCCACGTCCCCGGCCATTCGCTGTTGGAGCGCGCGGTGGATCAAGGGTTTGATATCATTGCGATTGATCGCCCCGGCTATGGCGGCTCGACCGCGCTGGAGAATGCACCCGATCTGATCCAGAAAAACGCCGACTACCTGACACCGCGCGTGCCTGCCTTGCTCTCGGCCTTTGGTCGGGCCTCCGCGCCGGTCTTTATCATCGGCCATTCCATCGGCGGTGCGATCACCATCTCGATGGCGGCTGAACAGCCCAGTTGGCTGACCGGCATCGCGGTCTCTGGCGTCGGGCTCAAGACCCCCTCGGAAAGCGCCATGGCCTATGCGCAGTTCCCGGACGTCTATTTCGTCGACCTGCCAACCCCGATGAAGGATCAGCTGATGTTCGGCCCGCCCGAGACGCTGCACGCCGGGATGCCAGAGGCGAGCCATGTGGCGAATACGCATTGCCCGCTCAATGAGTTGAAGGACATTACCGGCGGCTGGCAAGACCGCCTGCACGCGCTCTGTCCCAAAGTCTCCGTGCCGGTGCAGACCAAACAGGGCCAATACGAGGCACTGTGGCTGACTGAGGGCACGTTGATTCAGGACTTTGGCGCCTGCTTCACCGCCGCTCCGCGGGTCGAGGTCGGTATGGTGCCCGAGGCGGGCCATTGCATCGACTACCACAAGGCCGGCGCGGCGTTTCAGGACGCGCAGCTGGCCTTTGCCCGCGCGACGATGCCCGTCCCGGCGACTTAAGCCCGAGCGATACCGAAACACGATCAGGGCGATAGAAGTGAACTCTCCTCGGGCATGAGGGGCGTTCCTATTGTCATGGCTTCACGAACGGATACTGAAATGGAGAAACGCATGGCCGGGCTTCCCTCCCTTGCAAAACTGGGCTCCCTCGCGGCCCTTGTGGCCCTCAGCACCACGGGGGCCGAGGCGCAGCAGGCGCTGGCGCTGCGCGATGTGGCAGTGGTTGACACCCGCAGCGGCGCGATCACCGCGCATCAGACGGTGCTGATCCGGGGCGACCGGATCGAGGATATCGTCGCCTTGGGCACTGAGCCCGCCGAGGGCTATCAAGTGATCGAGGGGGCAGGGCGCTATGTGGTGCCGGGCTATATGGACATGCACGCCCATGTGCTGGACGAGACCGCGCATGGCGATCATGACCACTCCGCCGGCAATCACACCACCCAAGCGACCAAGCTCGAGTTGCTGCTGGTCAATGGCATCACCGGCTTTCGCCAGATGTCCGGCTCGGCCGAGATGATCGCGGCGGCCAAGGCCTTGAACGCGGCAGAGGCGGCGGGCGAGGTTGTCGCCCCCGAAGCGCTGCAAGTGCCGGGCGAGATCTACCTTGGCCAAGCCCCCACACCGGAAGGGGCACGCGCCTTTGTGCGGGCACAACATGCGGCGGGGGCGGATTTCTTCAAGATCGTCGCGGGCCCGCGCGAGGCCTCCCTTGCGGCCATGGAGGAGGCCCGCGCGCTGGGCATGGGCGTGGCCGGACACCTTCCGGTGCCGATCTCGACGGCAGAGGCAGTCGAGGCGGGCTTTACCGCCTTTGAACACTTGGGCGCCACACCGGGTAACCTGCTGGACTGCGCCAAGGCCGGGCCGATGATCCGCGCCAAGATGGTCGAGAATATGCCCAAAGGCCCGATGGAGCTGCCGCCGACCTTCCTTTTGAACCCGACGCTCTATACCGCCGAGAAAGTGGCCCCGGCGCTGCAAGGGGTGCTCGGCACCTTTGATCCGGAGATCTGCGGCGCGCTGGGCCAAATGTTCATCGACAAAGGCGTCTGGCAGGTGCCAACCCTGATCCGCATTCGCGGTATGAACTTTGGCAGCGCGGCGGAATTCCGTCAGGACCCGAACCTGCAATACCTGCCGCCCGAGACCCGCGCGGTCTGGGAGGACATGGGCGCTCAATTCGAAACCCGCCTCTCGCCCGAGACCAAGGCAGTGGTGGAGGCGACCTATGCGCTGACGCAAAAAATCACCGGCCAATGGCACGCGGCGGGGGTGAAAATGCTGGCAGGTTCTGACCTTGGCGGCATCTGGGTGCTGCCCGGCTTTGGCCTGCATCGCGAATTTATCGAGCTGGAGGGCGCGGGCCTGTCGCCCCTGGCGATCTTGCAGGCCACCACGCTGAACGCGGGTGAATTCCTGGGCCGTGGCGAGGAGCTGGGCGTGGTTGCCAAGGGCTATCGCGCCGATCTGGTGCTCTTGGACAAAAACCCGCTGGAGGCGGCTGCGCATCTGGCGGCGGTCTCCGGCGTGATGACACGCGGCAGCTATATCGACGCCGAAGGCCTCGCCGCCACCAAGGCCCGCATCGCCGCAGCCGCAAAGTAATCAGGCATAATCAAGAGCAGTGTGAGACAGCCGGTGCCCCCTCGGGTCCGGCTGTTTTACGTTGCCTCCGCCAGCCCGCGCAGCAGGGCCGCGAGGATGGCGCGCAGGTCGGCCTCGCGATCGGTCTTGGCATCTTGCTGGATCACCTTCGGGTGGTGAAACCCCGTGGTCGCAGCAAGGATCAGCCGCGCCACATCCGTCGCAGGCGCCGCGCTGATCTCCGCCTCTGCCACAAGATCGGCCAGCTGCGCCTGCATCGTCGCAAGGTGGTTGGTGACCACCTCCCGCTTGCCGGCGGCTGCAAAATCAAAGGCTTCATAGACCGGGGCATCGCGCAGCGCGCGCTGGCGTTTCAGCTGATAAAGCGCGCAGAGCCAGTCGACCAGCTTGTCGCGCGGCGCCTGATCCCGCTCCGCCACGGCGCGTAGATGCGCCTCGGTCTCCAGTAGCCAGCGTTCGGTCACCGCGTCGATCAGGTCCGCCTTGCTGGCAAAATGCGCGTAAAGCGAGGCATGGCTGAGGCCGATATCACGCGCCACATCCGTCAGCCGCAGCTTGTCATAGCCCGCAGCCCGAATCCGCTCCAGCGTGAAATCCACCGCCTTTTCGCGCACCTCTTCAGCGGACAGGCCGGTTCTGGGCATCAAAGTCTCCCTCTTCGTGACTGCATAAGTCTGCGGGCTATTAAACACGCGGGCTTGAAAGGACAAAACCTACGAATTACATATTTTGTAAGTTGTAGCTTTTGACGTGCCGAGGCCCAGACTAGGCCACAGGCCTTCCCCTGCACAACGCCTATTCACCACAGCACGCGCTGGGAGAGGTCCGGCGCGTGATCAGAGAAGGATTGCCAAAATGACGACGATGCAGCAGCGACGGTTGGGGCGCGACGGGCCGATGGTCTCCGCCTTGGGGCTTGGGTGCATGGGGCTGTCGCGCGCGGCCAAGATGGCGGGCGACGACACCGAGGCCCTGCGCACGATTGAGGCGGCGATGGAGCAGGGGATGACCTTCCTTGATACCGCCGATTTCTACTCGGCCGGCCACAACGAAACGCTGGTCGCCCGCGCGATCAAGGGCAAGCGAGATCAGGCCTTTGTCAGCGTCAAATTCGGCGCGCTGTTTGACCCGGACCACCGGCTGTTGGGGTTGGATGGCCGCCCGGAGTCGGTGAAGAACTTCGCCGCCTATTCGCTGCAACGGCTGGGGGTGGAGGCGATTGACCTCTACTCCCCCGGTCGGGCCGACCCCAATGTGCCCTATGAGGAGACGATTGGCGCCATCGCCGACCTGATTCAGGAGGGCAAAGTGCGTCACCTCGGGCTGTCCGAAGTGGGCGCCGACCACATGCGCCGCGCGCAAGCGGTGCATCCGGTGACGGCGCTGGAGATCGAATATTCCCTCGGCTGCCGCTTTATCGAGGCGGAGATCCTGCCCACCGCCCGCGAGCTGGGTATCGGCATCGTCGCCTATCGGGTGCTGGCAGAGGGGCTGTTGACCGGTCGCCTTTCGGCTGCGGATCAGCCGCCTGCCGGGCAATATTACACTCCGCGGATGACGGGCGAGAATTACGCGCAAAACGTCACCGCCGCCGCGCCCTTTGCCGCCTTTGCAGCGGAAAAAGGTGTGGAGCCCGCGCAGCTTGCCATCGCTTGGGCCTTGGCGCAGGGCGAGGATATCATCCCCCTCGCAGGCATCAGCCGCCCGGCGCGGGTGGCGGACACGCTGGGCGCTCTGGCGATCTCTCTCACGGCGGAGGATCTGGCGGCGCTGGATCAGATCCTGCCGCTAGGCGCGATCATCGGCGACCGTTACCCGGGCTTTGCCATGGCCTGGGCGGCACGCTGACCCTCAATATACGGGGATATGCCCAAAGGGCATCATAACCGCAAAACCTGTACCCCGTTGCAATAGTCCCTCGCCTCGCCGATCATGCGCGGCGAGGGGTGCGTGACGGGGAGGACGACATGCCGATCAAACTGACACATCTGCGCGATGTGGTTGCGGCGGCGGAGCTGGGCAGCCTGCGCGCCGCCTCGCGGCACTTGGGCATCGCGCAGCCCGCGATCAGCCGCAGCATCCGCGAGATCGAGAACGAATTGGGCGCGACGCTGTTTCAGCGCCACCAGCAGGGCATCCGGCTGACCGCAGTGGGCGAGGCCTTTTTGCGCCGCGCACTGATGGTGCAATCGGAACTGCGCCGCGCGCGCGAGGAGGTCGAGCAGATGAAGGGCGAGCTCGGCGGTCATGTCACCGTCGGCATGTCCACCGTCTCGACCTTCACCATGATGCCCTCCGCGATCCGTGCCTTTCGCCAGAAATACCCGCGCGCCATCGTCAAGGTGACGGAGGGTTTCTTTCAGGACATGGAAGGCGCGATGATGAACGGCCAAGTGGATTTCTACGTTGGCCCGTTTAATCCCACCCGCCGCAACACCGGTCTGATCACCGAAGGCCTGTTTGAGCACAACCGCGCCGTCATCGGGCGCAAGGGCCATCCCCTGTCGGGCGCCGAGCGGCTGGAGGATCTGGTCGAGGCGGAATGGGTCAAACAGACCATGTCAGAGCGCGAGACGGAGGCAGATTTTGAGCTGCCCTTCACCCGCCGCGGCCTGCCGGAACCGCGCATCGTGATGTATACCACCTCGGCCACCGCGACCCTTCTGGCGGTGGCCAATAGCGATCTTTTGACCATCGTGCCGGCCAGTATGCTCGGCCGTCCCATCGCGGCGGAGGATTACGAGGTCTTCCACATGGAAGACAGCCTGAACGCGCCGCCGATCTGCCTTGTTCGCCGCGCCGACCTGCCGCTGACGCCCTTGGCGGAATACCTCTCCGACATGGTGCGCCGGGTGGGCGTGCAGGTGGCCCATGCGGGCAAGGCGACCTCTGTGCGAAGATAACGCCTGGGCATCATCTCTGCCAAATCGGCATCTTTTCCGCATCCTGCTCCTCGCCTGAAGTGGTCGGGAGCGGGCGGAGAGAGCTCTTCCCGTCAAGGGAGGATAAAATGCTAGGATTTTTCACCCCGCCGCGCCGGGAGTGTTCCGCATGAGGCTCAAGGATCGCGTGATCCTGCTGACCGGGGCGGGGCAGGGGATTGGCGTCGCCTATGCGCGCAGGCTTGTGGCTGAGGGCGCGCGGTTGGCCTTTTGCGACATCAAGGCGCCGGATGCGCTGGTGGCGGAATTGCAGGCCGAGGGGCATCAGGTCTTTGGTGCCACCTGCGACGTGACCGACACGGCGGCGGTGCAGGGTTTTGTGGCCAAGGCGAGTGCCGCGCTGGGGCCGATCACCGGCCTTGTGAACAACGCCGCCCTGTTTGCCGCGCTGACACCTGGCCCCTTTGAGGCGATCTCTTCTGAGGCCTTTGACCGCGTGCTGCAGGTCAACGTGCGCGGCAGCTTTGAGTGCATCCGCGCGGTGCTGCCGGGGATGCGGCGAGCGGGCTATGGCAAGATCGTCAACATTGCCTCTGGCACTGCCTTCAAAGGCACGCCCGGGCTGATGCATTACACCGCCTCCAAAGGGGCGGTGATCGCGATGACCCGTGTGCTCGCGCGCGAGGCGGGCCGCGACGGTATTCGCGCCAACTGCCTGACGCCGGGCTTTACGCTCAGCGAAGGGCTGATGGAGGCGGAAAGCACCGCCGAGATCAACCGCCTGACGGTCGCCTCGCGCTGTCTGCCACGCGATATGCTGCCCGCAGATCTGACCGGCGCGCTGGTGTTTCTGCTCTCTGCCGACAGCGACTTTATGACCGGGCAGAACGTGGTGATCGACGGCGGCTCGGTCCTGCACTGAGCGCCTCCTCCTGCCAACAAGAAAGGGCGTTCTGATGATCGTCGATATCTATACCCACCTGTTCCCGCAGGATTATTTTGAGGCTTTGCAGAGCCAGACCTCCGGCCTCGGCAGTCTGGCGGCGCGGATGAGAACCACGCCAACCGTGCTCGACCTTGAGGCGCGGTTTCGCCAGATGGACGCTTTTGGTGACTACAGACAGGTGATAAGCCTGCCTGCGCCAACGTTGGAGGAAATCGCGCCGCCCCCTCTCGCACAGGAGCTTGCTCGGCGCGCCAATGACGGGCTGGCGGAGCTGGTTCAGCGCTACCCGGAGCGCCTTCCCGCCTTTGTCGCCACCGTCGCGCTGAACGACGTGGCGGGCGCGGTGGCGGAGGCCGAGCGGGCCGTGCAGACCCTTGGCGCGCGGGGCCTGCAGATCCACAGCAATATGTGCGGCCGCCCTCTGGACGAGCCAGAGTTCGCGCCGATCTTTGCCGCCGCCCATCGGCTCGACGTGCCGATCTGGCTGCATCCGACCCGCAGTGCCACCCACAGCGACTACGCCGCCGAGGCCAAATCGCGGTTTGAGATGTGGTGGTGTTTCGGCTGGCCCTACGAGACCTCGGTCGCCATGGCGCGGCTGGTCTTTGCCGGGATCTTTGACCGCTATCCGGGGCTGAAGGTGATCACCCATCACCTCGGCGGCATGATCCCCTATTTCGACGGGCGCATCGGCACCGGGATGGAGGTCTTGGGCAGCCGCACCCCGGACGAGGATTACTCTGGCGTGCTCACGGGGCTTAAACGGCCCCATATGGAGTATTTCCGCGAGTTTTACGGCGACACCGCCCTGATGGGCGGCACCAGTGGCCTGCCTGCGGGGCTCAAGTTCTTTGGCGCCGATCAGGTGGTCTTTGCCACCGACACGCCCTTTGCCCCGATCGGCGGGACGATTGACGCGGTGGAGCAACTCGACCTCAGCCCCGAGGACCGCCGCAAGATCATGAGCGGCAATGCCGCGCGCCTGTTGAACATGCGCTTTGACTGACAGACCCCAAAAAGGACAGCTGATATGAGTTCTCTTATCGAGACCCCGCAGTCTCATTACATCAACGGCGCGTGGCAGGCGGCGTCGCGCCATTTCGACGTGCTGAACCCACTCGACGACAGCCTCGTGACCCGCGCCGCCGCTGGCACGCGGGCTGAGGCGGAAGCGGCGATTGAGGCCGCCGACCGGGCCTTTCCCGCTTGGGCCGCGCTGGCCCCCGGCGCGCGGCAGGCGCTGTTTCTAAAGGCCGCCGAGATCACCGAGCGGCGCCATGACGAGATCGTGCATCTCCTCGCGATTGAGGCCGGAACCGCGCGGGCCTTTGCGTCGTTTCAGGTGCGGCTTTCGGCCAATCTGATGCGGCAGGCGGCCTCTTGGGGCTATCTGCCCTGCGGCGATCTGTTGCGCAGCGACACGCCCGGGCGCATGGCTATGGTACAACGCAAACCCTTGGGCGTGGTGGCGGGCTTTACCCCGTGGAACGGCGCCTTCTTTCTCGCGTGGCGCACCATTCTGCTGCCGATGGCCTTTGGCAATACGGTGGTGATCAAACCCTCGGAGCTTGCGCCCGTCACGGCGGGGCTGTTGCAAGCGGAGATCCTTCATGAGGCGGGCTTTCCACCCGGCACCCTCAACGTGGTCACCCATGCGCCGGGCGAGGCGGAGGGCATCGCGGATGCGTTTTTCGCCGCCCGCGCGGTGCGCAGCATCAATTTCACCGGCTCGGACCGCACTGCCCGTATCCTTGGCGCGCGGGCGGGGCAGGCGTTGAAGCGGATGGTGCTGGAGCTTGGCGGCTATAACCCGATGCTGGTGCTGGAGGATGCCGACCTTGATCACGCGGCGCAGGCGGTGAACTTTGGCGCGTTTTTCCACCAAGGGCAGATCTGCATGAACACCCGCAAGGTCTATGTGGCGCGCGCGGTGCATGATGCCTTTGTCGCGAAACTGGCCGAGCGCACCCGGGCGTTGAAGGCCGGCAACCCTTTGGAGCCCGGCGTGGTGGTCGGCCCGCTCATTAGCGACGGTGCGGTGGCCCAGACCAAGGCCCGCATCGCCGAGGCGCTGGAGAAGGGCGCGACCCTTGTGACCGGCGGCACCTGCGAGGGCCGCATCCACGCGCCGACCATCCTGACCCATGTGCCGGAGGACGCGCTGGCGACCCAGGGCTGTGACGAGACCTTTGGCCCGCTTCTGGTGATCGAGGCCTTTGACGACGTCGAGGCCGCCCTACAGAAGGCGCAAGACACGCCCTATGGCCTGAG
Source organism: Epibacterium sp. (assembly GCA_048263945.1). Lineage (GTDB taxonomy): Bacteria > Pseudomonadota > Alphaproteobacteria > Rhodobacterales > Rhodobacteraceae > Epibacterium. The sequence continues at coordinate 79,259 of JBLXDQ010000002.1, forward strand.
TGCCGCCATCATGACCGGCAATGCGGGCAAGGGGCTGGAGCTCGCCAGCCGCTTTGACACCGGGATCGTGCATGTGAACGGCGCGACCATGGCGGGCGAGGCCTCTTTGCCCAATGGCGGCGTCAAGGATTCCGGCTGGGGCCGCTCCGGCCATTACGCGGTGGAGGATTTTACCGAAATCCGCCTTGCCACCGTGACCCATGGGCCGGGGATGTATCCCTTCTAAGGCGACATCTTTGAACAGCAAAAAGGGGCGGATCTCTCCGCCCCTTTCGCTTTGTCCATGGTCGCCACAGCCTTAGTCGAACATCATCAGGTCCATGCTGAACAGCGAGATTTCGGGGACGAAAGTGATCAGCGCCAGGAGCGCCATAAAGGTCAGGAAAAACGGTAGGGTGCCGCGATAAATGTCCGCCGCCCGCATCCCCAGCGCCGATTGCGCGACAAAGATGTTGATGCCGAAGGGCGGCGTGAACAGGCCCACCGCGAGGTTCAGCGTCATCACGATGCCGAAATGGACCTTGTCGATGCCGAGGCTGTCCACGATCGGGATCAGCACCGGCGTCAGCAAGAGGATCGCGGCCAGCGGGTCCATGAAGCAGCCCCAGATCAGCAGCATGATGTTGACCGCCAAAAGGAATTGCCAGACCGAGACGTCGAGCGAGACAACCCAGGCCACCATGCTCTGCGGGATTTGGTTGACGGTCAGCACCCAGGAAAACAGCCCCGCCGCCGCGACGATGACCAGGATCTGCGCCGAGAACAGCACCGTCGTGGTGGCGCAATCGAGGATATCGGCCCAGCTCAATTCCCGGAACACGAAGCGGGTGACGATGATGGCGTAGAAGCAGGCAACGGCAGCCGCTTCGGTGGGGGAGAACACCCCGCCGTAGATGCCGCCCAGCACGATCACCGGCGCGCCGAGCGCCCAGACCGCGCGGCCAGTGGCGCGCAGAATGCCGCGAAACGTCGGCCGATCAGAGCTGCCAAAGCCCCCCAGACGTGCCCGCACCATGATGAAAAGCGCCAAGACGCCTGCAAGGAGCAGGCCGGGCAAGACACCGGCCGCATAAAGCCGCGGGATCGAGGTCTCGGAGCTGGCGCCATAGACGATCATCGGGATCGAGGGCGGGATGATGATGCCAATCGCACTGACCGAGGTGATCATCCCGGCCGAGAAACTCTCCGGGTAGCCATCCTTTTGCATCGCCGGGTGCATCACCTTGCCGACCGAGGCCACCGCCGCCGCGCTCGACCCCGAGATCGCGCCAAAGACGGTAGCGGTGCCAACCGTGGTGACGCCAAGCGCGCCGGGCATCCGCCCCACAAGGCTGCGCACGAACTCTACCAGCCGCAGGGAGACGGTGCCCCGAGACATCAACTCGCCCGCGAATATGAAATAGGGCACCGCGAGCAGCCCGCTCTGGCTGATCGAGCCGAACAGGTTCTGATGCACCGCATTCATGGGGATATGCATGAAGAACGCCAGCGCCACGACGGAGGCTGCCAGCAGCACCACAAAGATCGGCAGGCCAAAAATCAGCAATCCCGCAGGCAGCAGGCCAAGGGCAAAGGTCATGTCAGGCTCTCCTCTGCGCTGATCTGGCTGGGCGTGGGCGCAAGCACTAGAGCGCTCAGTCGCCATAGGGCGATCAGCGCCATTGAGACAAGGCTCAGCGTTATGGTTGCGTGAAACACCCAGACCGGCAGGCGGGCGGCATCGCTGGTCATGCCAAAGCGGAACACCCGCGCCACATAGCCGTAGGACAGCCACGCAACCCAGCCGCAGATGCCTGCCGTGATCGCCTGTTGCAGAATGCCGATAGGGCGTTGCCAGCCGGAGGGCAGCATCGCGACGATCATGCTCATCGAGATTTCGGTACGTCGCCAGCTCACCACGATGGCGCCGATCCAGGTGACCACGATCATCGCCAGAACCGCCACCTCATCCGCCCACAACAGGGCGGCGTTGAACACATAGCGCGCCACCACATTCCAGACCGATAGGCCCACCATGGCCAGCAGCGCCAGCCCAAGAAGCGTTGCAAGGGCTGTCATGCCCCGGCTTATCAAGCGCTCCATCTTGTCCTCCCTTGGTATTGGGGTCCTCCCGACGCCCTTAGTAGGGACCTTTGGCCGCCCCTCGCGAGGCATCCTTTGGACCCGGAGCCCGCAAAACCTATGGCGGGCTTATACCTTTCTACAAAAGCCCGGGTCTTTGGTCAGATGTGTCATTCATCCCAGTGATACCGGTTTTGTATCGCACCCGCATGAGGTGAGCGTTTTTGTTGCCATGTCTGATACCCAGCTGGCATAGACTGGATGTGGCGATCGCTAAACGCTATCGCATCTGCGCGGGGAGACTGGCATGAAATTCAACCAACTCAGGGACTTTGTCGCCGTTGCGGAAAACGGCAGCCTGCGCGGGGCCGCGCGGGCGCTGGGGCTGGCGCAGCCGGCCATCACCCGCTCTATCCAGGAGCTTGAGCATTCGCTCAGCACGCAATTGTTCATCCGCGAGGCGCGCGGCGTGCGGCTTACTCCGATAGGCGAGGAATTCCTCGTCCGCGCCATGACCATCTTGGGCGAGGTGCGCCGGGCGCGCGAGGCGGTGCATCAGCAACAGGATGGGGTCGAGGGCGAATTGGTCATCGGCCTGTCGATTGCCGGCCATCTCGGCCTGCTCGCCAAGGCGCTGCGCCCCTTTCGCCGCCGCTATCCCAAGGTCCGCCTGCGGCTGATCGAAGGTTTCTTGCCCACGCTCGAGGGCGATCTGCGCAATGGTCTGGTGGATATCTACGTCGGCCCGATGCCCGAGGGGCTGCATCCGCCGGACCTCCATGTCACGAAACTCTTTGACAACCAGCGGGTTGTGATCGGTCGCAAGGGGCACCCCTTGGCCGGGGTCAGCCGTCTGGTCGATCTTGCCGGGGCGGAATGGCTGACCACTTCGATCACCCACGACGCGGTGGACGAGCTGGCGCAGGTCTTTGCCGAAGAGGGCCTGCCGCCGCCCCGGATGACGGTGCAATGCCAGTCCGCCTTGTCGATCCTGACGGTGCTGATGAACTCGGATATTCTGGCGATGGTGCCGATGGAATGGGTGGACAGCCCGATGCTGCAGGGCCTTCTGGAGGAGTTCCACCTCGACCGCCCCTTTGCCGCACCGCCCTTGGTGATGGTGCATCGCACCGGCATCGGCCTCACCCCGGCGGGCGAGCATTTCTCGCATCTGATCCAACGGGCGGCAGAGAAGGGCTCTCCGCTAGAGTGATCGAAATAGCGTATCGCTCCGACATTTCGGAAATCTTTTGCAATCACTCATTCGGCGTCAGCCTTGCCTTCAACGACTGTGGGAGGAGAGGACAGGATGACCCGGGTAACAACCGATGTGCTGATTGTGGGCGCTGGGCCCTGCGGGCTGATGCTGGCCAACGAGCTGGGCCGCCGGGGCGTTGCGGCGCTGGTGGTGGACCGCGAGGCGACGGTGGCCACGGCGCCGCAAGCCAATGCCACGCAGGCCCGCACGATGGAGCATTACCGCCGCCTCGGCTTTGCCGAGGAAATCCGCGCCTTGGGGATGCCCGCCGACCATCCCACCGATGTGGCCTATTTCACCACCTTTGCAGGCTATGAGCTTGCCCGCCACCAGATGCCCGCGCCGGGCGAGGCGGGTGAGGTTATCCGCGAGCGCGCCCATATCTGGAACGGGGCGGAGCTGCCCCATCGCGTGCCGCAGAGCCTGATCGAGCAGACCCTCCTGCGCAAGGCCGAGGCGCTGCCCGGGATCGAGGTGGCGTTTAGCACCGAACTCACCGGCTTTGTCGAGGATGACGCGGGCGTTCTGGCCGAGGTGCGGGCCGCCGATGGGCGCAGCTATCGCATCCGGGCGCGCTACCTCTTTGCTGCGGATGGCGGCAGCAGCACGGTGCGCAAGCAGCTCGGCATCCGCTACGGCGGCGGTGACGCCAAGACCCGCGACTTTATGGGCGGGCAGATGCTGTCGATCTACCTTGAAGCGCCCGCTTTCTACGACCTCAACCTGCCGCGCGCCTGGATGTATTGGACCTTCAACCGCCGCCGCCGGGCGCTTTTGGCAACGGTGGACGGCACCGGAAGCTTTGTGCTGCAAACCCAGCTGCGCGAGGGCGAAGACCCCGCCACCATGACCGAGGCTGAGGCGGGCGAGTTGTTCCTGCAAGCGGTCGGCAAAACGATCCCCTACAAGGTCACCGGCATCGCCTCTTGGCTGGCGGGCCGCGCCTTGGTGGCCGAGAAATTCAGCCATGGCCGCGTGCTGATGGGCGGCGATGCGGTGCATCTGTTCACCCCGACCGGCGGTATGGGCTACAACACCGCCATCGAGGATGCGGTCAACATTGGCTGGAAACTCGCCGCCGTGCTGAAAGGTCAAGCAGGCGAGGGGCTCTTGGCCTCCTACGAGGCGGAACGTCGCCCGGTCGCCCTGCGCAACACGCAATTCGCCATCGGCTTTGCCGACTCGGTGGGGCTTTATGTGCCGTCCCCCGCGATCGAAGATGCCGGCCCCGCGGGCGAGGCGGCGCGGGCGCGGGCCGGGGCCTATCTCGGCCAACATGCGGCGCGAGAGTTCACCATTCCGGGCTTTACCTTCGGGGCGCGCTACGATGGCTCGCCGGTGATTGCCGCCGACCGCAGCCCGCTGCCGCCGGATGCGCCCTCGGTCTATGTGCCCACCGCCAAACCGGGCGGGCGTGCACCGCACGCTTGGCTCGCCGACGGACGCTCGCTGTTTGACGCCTTTGGCTTTGACTGGACGTTGCTGTGTCTGGGCGAGGACAGCGATGCCGCCAGCGATTTCGCCCATGAGGCCGCCGCGCGCGGACTGTCGCTGAAACTCTTGCACCTGCCGCAAGAGCCGCTGCTGCCCGACCTCTACGAGGCGCCCTATGCGCTGATCCGCCCGGATCAGATCGTTGCCTGGCGCGGCGCGGCGCCCTCTGCGCGCGCCATTGCCACCCTCTTTGACACGCTCACCGCCAAGACGCCCGCCGAGGCGCTGGCCTGAGCCACCTGACCACCCAAGGGAGACTGACATGAAATTCGCAAGCTTTGCCAAGGACGGCGTGACCGGCCTCGCCATCGAAACCGCTGAGGGCTTTCGCGGCCTTCTGTCGGACGAGCCGGACTATCCCGGCGATCTGTTGTCGCTGATCCGCGAGGGCGATGGGGCCTTGGCGCGTGCCGCCGCAATCCTCGCCACCGGCGAGGCGGTGGACATGGGCGCGGTGACCTATCTGCCGCCGATCAGTGACCCGGAAAAGATCGTCTGCGTCGGCCTCAACTATTCCGACCATTCCGCCGAAAGCGGCTTTGCCCAGCCGGATTTCCCGACCCTGTTCGGGCGCTTCAACTCCTCGCTGATCGGCCATGGCGCGCCGATCCTGCGGCCCGTGGTGTCGCATCAGCTCGACTACGAGGGCGAGTTGGTCGCGGTCATCGGCCGCGAGGCCCGCGACGTGAGCGAGGCCGAGGCGCTGGACTATGTCAGCGGCTATTCGATCTTTAACGACGCCTCAGTGCGCGACTACCAGACCCGCGCGCCGCAATGGACGGCGGGCAAGAATTTCGACGACACCGGCGCTTTTGGTCCGTGGTTTGTGACGGCTGATGCGCTGCCCAAGGGCTGCCTTGGCCTGACCCTCACCACTCGGCTCAACGGGCAAGTGGTGCAGGAGGCCAAGATCGACCAGATGGTGTTTTCCGTCGCGCAGATCATCTCCATCTGCTCCAGCTTTATGACGCTGAAGCCGGGCGATGTGATTGTGACCGGCACCCCTTCTGGCGTTGGCTTGGCGCGCAATCCGCAGCTCTGGATGAAAGAGGGCGATATCTGCGAGGTGGAGATCACCGGCCTCGGCATCCTGTCGAACCCTATCCGCAACGCCGTGCCCTTGGCCAAATCGGCCTAAGCGCGGCATCAGGGGAGGAGACCACAATGACCGCCATCACCGGCAAGCTCGGGGTGACCAAACGCCCCGGAGAGCTGGGCATCCATTCGATGGACAGCTTCAACCTGATTGTGCCTGACCTCGGGCAGGCGCAGTCCTTTTACCAAAGCTTTGGCCTTGATGTCCGCGAGGAGGGACAGGGGCTTGGGCTTTACACCTTCGGCTCGGATCAGCGCTGGGCCAGCCTGATGGAGGGCGCGCGCAAAAAGCTCAACCATCTGAGCTTTGCGGTCTTTGAGGAAGACTTCACCCCCCTGCGTCAGCGGATCGAGGCGCAGGGCACCCGGATCATGGATGTGCCGCGCTATCACAACCAGACCACGGAGGGGTTCTGGATCAGCGATCCCTTTGGCATGATGATCGAAATCAAGGTCGCCGCCAAAAGCTCTCCGGTGGAAAAGGCGCCCTTCCTGACCCAATCGGTGCCCGCCGGGCAGATGGGCTCGGTGCAGCGCTCCAAAGCCGCCAAGGTAGAGCCGACCCGGCTGGCGCATCTTCTGGTCTTCACCCCCTCGGTGCCGGAGTCGCTGGCCTTTTATGCCCGCACGCTGGGGCTGCGGCTATCGGATCGTTCGGGCGATGGGATCTGCTTTATGCATGGCATCCATGGCTCCGATCACCACCTGATCGCCTTTGCCAAATCCGACGCGCCGGGGCTGCATCATTGCTCGTGGGACGTCAGCGATATCAACCAGATCGGCACCGGCGCGATGCAGATGGCCGACAAGGGCTATTCCAAGGGCTGGGGTCTGGGGCGGCATGTGCTTGGCTCCAACTACTTTCACTACGTGCAGGACCCCTGGGGCAGCTATTCGGAATATTCTGCCGATATCGACTATATCCCGGTGGATCATGACTGGCAGGCGGGCGACTACCCGCCCGAAGACAGTATCTACCTCTGGGGACCGGAGATCCCGGCGGATTTTGTCCACAATTACGAAGGCGGCGGCGATCCGGCGTGATCCACCTCGCATGATACCCAACAGGCATCACCAGCCCCGCGCCGCCATCTGGATCGGCGGGGGCGACAGGCTCAAAACTTTCCATCAAACTCTTTCGGGACGAAGGGCGAGGAGGCCCAACCCGGAAGGCGCGCATTCAGGGAGGAACGCGATGACACTTACCCAGACCCTTGGGGCCACCTTCAAAGGCACCATTAAGTCGTTGACCTGCGCTGCGGGTTTGGCCCTCGGCCTCGCGCAGGGCGCGGCTGCGGCGGACTATGTGCTCAAGGTCTCCGCCCCTATTCCGCCGACCGAAAAGGATGTGGTTTACGCCTGGATGGTGGCCTTTGAGAAGGGCGTCGAGGAAAGCTCTGGCGGGCGCATCGACGTGCAGCTTTACCCGGCCAACCAGCTCGGCCAGCTGCCCGCCGCCATCGAGGGCGTCGCCATGGGCACCATCGAGGTGACCTTCTCGATCATCGGCTTCTTCTCCTCCATCGACCCGCGCTTTCAGGTGCTGGATGCCGGCGGGCTGTTCCCGACCGCAGAAGTGGCGATGAGCACGCTGCAAAAGCCCGAAGTGCGTGAGATGCTCACGGGTTTTGGCGCCAATGCCGGGGTGCAGCCCTTGACGGTGCTGATCGACGGGCAGGGCGTTATCATCTCGAAAGAGCCGATCGAGGCCATGGTGGATTTCATCGGCAAAAAGGTCCGCAGCGGGGGCGCGACACCCTTGCTGAACGAGCCTCTGCAGGCGGTGGGGGCCGCGCCAGTCGCCATGTCGCTGGGCGAGGTGCTGCCCGCGCTGCAGACCGGCACCATTGATGCGGCGACCAACTCCATGGGGGTGGTCAATGCCTTCAAGATGTATGACGCCGCCAAAAACGTGACCTATCTGCCGGGCAATTACACAACCGTCGGCGCGGTGATCAACAAGGACTTCCTCGCCATGATCGGCCCGGAGCTGGGCCAGATCGTCTATGACGAGGCGCATAAGGCCGAAGCCGTGGTGGCCCGTCACCTCGCCAATGCGGACAAACTGGACGCGGCCTGGGAGGCCAATGGCGGCAGGGTGATCCGGATGAGCCCGAGCGAGGTGAAAACCTACCTCACAACCATCGCCCCGGTGGTGACAGAGATCGTCGGCCAAAGCGCGCAGATGCAGGCGGATTACGATCTGTTGGAGGCGGCCGCTAAGGCGGAGTGAGCCAAGACGCGACCAAATCGGGCAGATATTGAGAATGGAAAAGAGGTTCTGAGTGAGCCTCTTTTTTGTCAGTGGTTTAGGTGGTCGCGCATGCAGCCACCTGACACCGAGCAGTCAGTTAGCGGAGCGCTTTCAACGCGGTCTCTGTCAGGGCGGAGAGCGCCGTGATCTGTCGCCCTTCTGCGTCAAAGTTCGACGGAGAAAGCCACGCCACATAGGCCTCTTTCAGCGCGGGCCATTCGCCGTCGACCACCGAGAACCAAGCGGTGTCTCGGTTTTTACCTTTGACGATCAGATGTTGGCGAAAGATGCCTTCGAAGGCGAAACCAAACCGTTTGGCCGCATTGCGGGACGGCTGGTTGGCCGCATCGCATTTCCATTCAAAGCGGCGATAGCCCAGATCCTCAAACACATGACGCATGGTGAGGTACAGCGCCTCGGTCGCCTTGGCACTGCGCGCCATGTTTGGCCCCCAGTAGATATGGCCCACCTCGGCCACACCATGGGTGGCATCGATCCGCATCAAAGCCTGCCGACCAATGGCCTTGCCCGTGGTGCGGTCGACAACCGCAAAGAACATCGGATCTGCGATACTTGCCACCCGCGCAGCCCAGTCGCGAATGCTGTCCGGCGTCTCGGGCGGTTGATCCGGCAGATAGCGATATTTCTCCGCACGATCCGGCACATGGCCCGCCTCAAAGAGGTCCTGCGCATGGCGGTCGACGTTCAACGGCTCTAGTCGAACCAGAGTGCCTTCGATGGCGATAGGCTTGGCTTCGGCAAAGCCGTTTTTCAAAACTGTTTCGCTCATGCTGCGGTAAATCCTTCTGGTACGCCGACGTTTTCCAGCGTCTCACCTGTGCCGACGCGCACAAAAACATAATGCACGTCATCGCCCCCTTCGAGAACCTGCGCGCGATGGATCGCGCGACGTGGGAAATAGGCGTAGTCTCCGGCCCCCAGTTCAAACGACTTCTGACCGCCTTCGCCATAGTCCACCCTGATCCGACCTGAGAGCATATACATCACGCTGTCAAAATCCTTGTGGTGGTGCCACATGCTCGGCTCGTCCACAGCCGTCACGTGGCATTGACCGACCCAAAGCTCTCCGACCTCTAGCGCCTTGCGACGGTTTTGCCCCGGCGTGATCGGCCCTTCCTGCAAGTCGTCTTGGCGGATATAGCCGATATCGGTGAACAATCCGTCCGTCATTTTAGCCTCCTGTCTTGCGTCTGGGGACAGGCTTAGCCGACAGGGCGGCGGGCAAGAATGACAGTCTTTGTCGCGAAACCGCCAAAACGAAAGCCCGCAAGGGATGCGCAGTTCAGCGTCTCCTTTGCGGGCCGGATTTATGCGATAGCGGGCGATTAGAGCAGGTGTTGGTGGCCCAGTGCGGCCAATGCGGCTGTCAGACTTTCCCGTTCCCGTGTGGCATAGAGCTGTTGCTCGTCGGTGATCGCAACGCCCAGAGCCTCTTCCAGGATGCCCTGGTTGGCAGACATGCTAAAGTTCGACTGTTCATCCGTGCCGAGGTTTGATTGGAAGATCCCGGCGGCAGAGACGGGGAGAAAATCCTCGTAAGTCTGAGGATCGGCGATCAGCGCCCCACTTGCGATCAGCTCTTCAACGGAGGTGGCTTGAGCGTGCACGCCAGCTTTGGCACGGTATTTGAAATAGGCGAGCCCCTCGCGGCGCAGCGCGTCGAGGTCATCCGGGATTTCGGAGAAATCCGCGGATAGAGCAGCCATATAGGCCTCGGCCCCTTCGCCGGTTGCGCCCACTGCCGCACGTGCGCGGGTCTTGGCAAGGCAGGCGTCATAGAGCGTTCGACCTGCCGGGGTCAGCGCCACGCCGCGTTGTTCGATTTCGCCAAACCGCGCCGTATGGGTGCCTGCTTCGCCGTCAAAGCTGACCGCTTCGTTCAGCGCCTTAAAGGAGGTCTGCCGCAGCAGGATCGCGGCCTTTCGGCTCGGCGGACCTTCGACCACGGCCTTGGGAGAGATGCCCCATTCCGGCATTTTGCGTTGCACCGCGTCGATGTCGAGGGTGCGCGGGGTCAGGTGGTTGATATGGGGGCCGCGGAAGCTGACCACATCGGCAATCAGGCGGTGGGCGCGACACAGGGCTTCGTAGGTTTCAGTGGAAACGGTCGCCTCAGAATGCCAACGGAAGGTTTCCAGCGCCTCGCCAACAAATTCCTTGGCTTGTGCTTCGGTTAGTCCGCTCTCGGCTTCGGCCACATCCAACAGGGCCAGCGCACGGTCGGTGACGATCTGGCGGCGCGACAGGATCGCTTCGGCCTCGGTAGCGAGCGCGCGGTCTTCCAATAGATCCAGCCGCAAAAGGGAGCAGAACACCCGGAACGGGTTCCGCTCTAGCGAGGTTTCGTCAACCGGGCGGAAGGCTGTGGAATGCACCGGCAGGCCTGCGACCGACAGGTCGTAGTACCCGACAGGGAACATGCCCATCACCGCGAAGATCCGGCGCATATTGCGCATCTCTTCGGCGGTTCCGACGCGGATCGCGCCGTGGCGCTCCACGTCCAGACGGGTCAGCTCGCCCGCGGAATCCATCGCGCGAGCGAGGTCGGGGTTCTGCGCCAGAACCTGGGCATTCACCTCGCGGACGAGGTCGATGAGGGTGCCATATTGCGGCACCTCGGCTCGGTACATCTCGGACATGGCGGAGGAGAACAGCGTGCGGATGTCATCGGGGTGCATATGTGCGGACATAGGTCTTCCTTCGAGGGTCAGTGAACCCGAGTGGGTCGAAAAGGGACAGGGTTGATCGCGTGGGTCAGGCTGGCCCCGCATTCGTAATAGGCGGCACGGACGGTGCGTAGGGTTTCGCTGTGTTGGGCGCAGGGCGCAAGGGGCAGGTCGTCACGTTCTCCGCTGAGGAGGGCGCGGGTGGCTGTTTGCCCGAACACGGTTCCGGGACCAATCCCGCGCCCGGAAAAGCCAAAGGCGCTGAGGGCATTCGGGCCAATCTCCACCAGTTTCGGCACATAGTCCGAGGTCATGGCGATGCGCCCCTCCCAATGGTGTTCAAAGGCGATACCTGCGAGCGAGGGGTAAAGCGCGGCCAATTTCCGCCGCGCCCAATTGTGGTGGATCGCGCCGCCGAGGCCTGAGATTTGCCCAACGCCGCCGATGATCAGACGCCCGGCTTGGTCTAGCCGAACCGAGCTCATCACGAGCGCGGTGTCCCAGCAGCCTTCGCCACCGGGCAGGATCTGCGCACGTTGCGTGGCGGTCAGAGGCGCGGTGGCAAACTGGCAGTAGTAAAACGGCACAAATGCAGGTTTCGGCGCGCCGGGGACTTCCCCGAGGTAGGCATTGGCTGCCATCAACAGGTTTTTAGCGCGGATCACGTGGCCGTTTGCTCGGATCAACCAAGAGGAGCCATCGTGGCGGATGCTCTCCGCAGGAGAGTGCTCAAAAAGCTGCGCCCCTGCTCCAAGCGCGGCGAGGGCCAACCCTCGGCAATAGGCCAAGGGTTGAATGGTGCCCGCGCGGGGATCAAACAGCGCGCCGTGGAAGGCCTCGGATCCGGTGCGTCGGGCCGCCTCGCTGCGGTCCAGAAGTTGCAAGGGCGCGCCGATCTCAACGCCTTGCCGGAAGCGATCTTGCAGGTCCTGAAACCCTTTGGGCGCATGGGCCAGATGCAACGTGCCCTTGCGGGTCGCCTCGCAGTCGATGCCGAACCGTTCGATCAGGCGAAAGACCTTTTCCGGTGCGACCGCGAGCGCGTCGATCAGCCGACGCCCGGCCTCGGGACCCATCTGCGCGCGGATTTGCTCTGGCGGCAACCAAAGCCCGGCATTGACCAGCCCGACGTTGCGGCCTGACCCGCCATAGCCGATGGTTTCGCCTTCCAGAAGCGCCACCGAGGCACCGGACTCGGCCGCCTCAAGGGCTGCGGCGCAGCCGGTGAACCCGCCGCCGATCACCACCAGATCGACAGTCAGGTCTTGCTCCAACGCGGGGAGGGCAAGGAGCGGGCCACCGCTGGCCCGCCAGAGGTTTTTATCGAGATAAGATGTCAAATTTCACACCCTGAGCGAGCGGCAAGCTGTCGGAATAGTTCACCGTGCTGGTTTGACGGCGCATATAGGCCTTCCACGCGTCGGAGCCGCTTTCACGGCCGCCGCCGGTTTCCTTCTCGCCGCCAAAGGCGCCGCCAATCTCTGCGCCCGAAGGGCCGATGTTGACGTTGGCAATGCCGCAATCCGAGCCCGCCGCCGACAGGAAGGTTTCAGCTTCGCGAATGTTCAGGGTGAAAATGCAGGAGGACAGGCCCTGCGGCACCTCGTTTTGCAGGGCGATGGCCTCGTCCAAGCTGTCATAGCCGACGACATAGAGGATCGGGGCAAAGGTCTCAGTCTGCATCACATCGCTTTGCGCGGGCATTTCGACAATCGCGGGCGCGACATAGGCGCCACCGGCGGGCACACCAGTCTCAACCGGTTGGCCACCGTGAACGATGCCGCCTTCGGCTTTGGCCTGCGCCAGCGCGCTTTGCATCCGATCGCGCGAGGCGTGATCGACCAGCGGGCCGATTAGCGTGCCAGCCTCTGACGGGTTGCCAATCGGCAGGGTGGCATAGGCTTTGGTCAAGCGGGCGACCAGATCGTCCTTGATGGACTTATGCGCAATGAGGCGGCGCAGCGAGGTGCAGCGCTGACCGGCTGTGCCCACGGCGGAGAAGACGATGGCGCGCACGGCCATCTCAAGATCCGCCGAGGGTGCAACGATCATTGCGTTATTGCCGCCCAGCTCAAGGATCGACCGCCCCCAACGCGCCGCCACTTTGGGTCCGACGATCGCACCCATGCGGGTGGAGCCGGTGGCGGAGATGATCGGCACGTCTTTCGAGGCCACCAGGGCCTCGCCCACCTCGGCGCCGCCGATCACCAGTTGGTGCAGCCCAGCGGGGGCATCGCTGCCAAATCGCGCCAGCGCGCGGTCAAAGATTTTCTGACAGGCCAGCGCGGTGAGCGGGGTCTTCTCCGAGGGTTTCCAGATCACCGGATCGCCACAGACCAGCGCAAGGGCGGTGTTCCAGGACCAGACCGCCACCGGGAAGTTAAAGGCGGAGATTACGCCAACCGGACCCATCGGCTGCCAAGTTTCGCGCATGGAATGGCCGGGGCGTTCGGAGGCAATGGTCAGACCATAAAGCTGGCGCGACAAGCCGACGGCGAAATCGCAGATGTCGATCATCTCTTGCACTTCGCCCAAGCCTTCGGAGGTGATCTTGCCGGCCTCCAGCGTCACCAGCGCGCCAAGCGCCTCTTTGGCGGCACGCAGTTCTTCGCCCAGTAGCCGCACCAATTCGCCACGGCGGGGGGCAGGCACCACGCGCCAGGCGGCAAAGGCCTCTTTGGCTTGTGAGAGAACGGCGGGCATCTCGGCGACAGAGGTTTCACGCACCTGCGCGAGGTCAGCGCCGTCGATGGGCGAGGTCACTGTGAGGGTGCCGCCGGTCAGTTCGGCCGAGGTCAGGCCATTTGCGGCGAGGATTTCATCATGGGTCATTGTCGTCTCCAAAAAGGGGGGGCGATCCGCGAGGCGGGATCAGCGGTCCAGAAAGCGGGTGAGGCGCGCCAGACCAGCGTCGAGGTCGGCGTCCGAATAGGCAAACGAGAGGCGCAAGTGGCCGGGCAGGCCAAAGGCGCGACCGGGCACCAGAGCAAGGCCTCGGGTATCAAGGAGCGCGGCACAGAAGGCCGCATCACTGTCAAAGCCCCGTTGCGCCATGGCTGCGCGAATGTCGGGGAAAACGTAAAAGGCTCCGTCCGGGCTGGCGCAGGTGACGCCGGGCAGCGCGTTCAGAGCGGCCACAACCTTGTCGCGCCGCTGGCGCAGGATCTCGCGCCGGTCCGCAATGAAAGATTGATCGGCAGTCAGCGCCGTCAGCGCCGCCGCTTGCGCAATCGAACAGGCCCCCGAAGTGATCTGCCCCTGTACGCTGCCAAGCGCACGGATCATCTCGACAGGGCCAATGCCCCAGCCGATCCGCCAGCCGGTCATGGAATAGGCCTTGGAGACCCCATTCACGATCAGCATGCGGTCCGCCAGATGCGGCGCCGTGGTTTTGAAGGATTGAAACGGCACAAAGCTCAGGTGTTCGTAGATCTCATCCACGAGGATCATCACATGGGGATGGCGGGACAGCACCTCGGCCAGCGCTTGCTGTTCGGCGACCGAATAGATCGCGCCTGAGGGGTTGGCCGGCGCGTTCAGCATCACCCAACGGGTCGCGGGGGTGATCGCGGCCTCCAACTGAGCCGGCGTGATCTTGAAGTCCTGATCGGCGGGGCAGGGGATCACGACCGCATGGCCGCCCGCCATCACCACGATATCGGAATAGCTGGTCCAATAGGGCGCGGGCATGATGACCTCGTCGCCCTCGTCCAATGTGGCGAGCATGGCATTGGCGATCACCTGCTTGGCGCCTGTGGAGACGATGACCTCGGCGCGGGTCACCGCGTTTTGTGCGGCAATGGCGTCGCGCAACGCGGGCGTGCCGAGGGTCGCTGGATAGCGGGTCTGCCCCGCCAACCCCGCCTGATGGGCGGCCTCGATGATATGGGGCGGGGTCGGAAAATCCGGCTCGCCCGTGGTGAGGGCGATCACATCCTTGCCTTCGGCCCGCAGGCTGGCAGCGCGTTCCGTCAGCTGGACGATTTCGGAAATCTCCAAGCTCTCGATCCGTTTGGCTCTGCGAAACACCGGAGGGTGGGTCATGGAATACCTATCTGTCTGATGTGACTTTTGCTCTGTGTTAGCCGCAGGTTTCGTTTTAAAACAGCGATAGAAACTCTCATTCATTGGAGAAAAAATCACATGATCGCGCCGAGACGCTTCTTGCCTTCGATCAGTTCCTTGCTCGCCTTGGAGGCGGTCGACCGTTTGGGATCTGCAACGGCGGCGGCGGAGGATCTGGCGCTGACCCATTCCGCGATCAGTCGGCAAATCAAAACACTGGAGGAGCAGATCGGCGTGTCGCTGTTTTATCGCCGGGGAAAGTCCTTGCAGCTGACCCCGGCGGGGGCGGTTTATGCGCGGTCGGTGCGGGAATGCCTGAGCGATCTGGCGCGGGCGAGCCTCAAGGTGAAGGCCAGCGGTTCGCGACCGAGCCTCAACCTTGCGGTGCTGCCTGCCTTTGGGATGAGCTGGCTTGGGCCGCGCCTCAAGCCCTTTCTGGCCGCGCATCCGACTATCCTGATCAATCAGGCCACGCGCATCAAACCCTTTGATTTCGACCTCGAGGATTTTGACGCCGCCATCCATTTCGGCACCGAGCAATGGGTGGGCGTCGACTATTTGCCCCTGTTGCGGGAGCGGGTCATCGCTGTCTGCGCGCCTGATATGGCGCCGGATTTGCCACTGACGCCCGAGCAGATGTTGCAGCAACCGCTCTTACACTTGGAAAGCCGCCCCGGCGCGTGGGAAGAGTGGTTCGCCGCTCACGGGATCGAGGCGAACAAGCTGCGTGGCATGTTGTTTGACCAATTCATCAACATCTCCGAGGCGGCCGTCGGTGGGTTGGGTTATGCGCTGCTGCCCGAGTTTCTGGCCGAGGGGGAGTTCCAGCGGGGGCGTTTGGTTCCGGCGAGCGCTGACTACTTGGATGTTGAGGGGACCTATTATTTGGTCTGGGCAAAGCACCGCCCGATCCCAGAGCCCTTGCAGCGGTTGATCGACTGGCTGCGCGAGGATGTCGCCCCCTAGGCAGTGCGACCGGCGGGCTATTGCAGCCAAAGCGGTGTCGGAAAACGGTCCTCGTCTTCAAAGAAGGCGGGTGGCAGGTGGTCCTTGATCCCATAGACAAAAATGTCGATTTCCAAGGCGAGATCCACCTCAAACTCATTGAGCTCCGTGCCGCTCCAGGTCCGTTGTTCCAGACGTGCGAGATAGGACAAACGCGTTTCTTCGTCACGGGCAGGCAACGGAAAGGCGCCCGCCGCGCGCAAGAGGTCTATGCGCTTGTGCACCTCACACATGCCGGAAAATGCTTCCATCATCACCCGGATCAAACGCGGATCCTTTTGCCAAGTCTGTCCGCCAAAGACCTCTTGAACGACCCGATTTCCAGCCCCGAGGCAATCATAAGCGACGCAGCCGGAAAACCCCTCTTTGGTGAGGGTTTCGTGGATCGAGCACGCGTGTCCAGACAGGTTGCGGCAGGGCTCGCCCGGGTTTTTGCTGAACGCGAAGTCCTTTCCCTTGTCGAAGGTCAAAGCCACGCAACAAAGAGCAGCGCATTTTGAGCAATCGGTCTTGAGGATATCGGTGTCAGACATGAGAGACGTTGGCTTTCAAGGGAGAGGGGGCGCAGCTTATGCTCCCCTATCCCGTGGATTGCAGGTGGAATGCAAGCCCGCGGTATAGGCCCGCAACCAAGGAAGGTGGCCGCACCGCCGCCCCATTCTGGCTAATCGTGCGTTCAGACGGTCAGGCTGCCCATTGGTCAGCGCTGTTGCGCGTGGAACTGCCGCCTGACACGGTGAAGCCTGCCATCAACTTCGACAGTTTCTCAGACTCCTGGTTCAGCAATTGCCCGGCAGCGTTCGTTTCCTCAACCATCGCGGCATTCTGCTGGGTCACTTGGTCCAGCTGCGAGACGGCAATATTGGCTTCGCTGAGGCCTGTGGCCTGTTCATTTGCGGAATCTGCGATGGCGCTGACCAGACCAGAGATATGCGAGACGCGCTCCACGATTTCTTGCAAAGCTGCCCCTGTGCGCCCGACCAGATCCACGCCGGTTTCCACCTGCGCGGTGCTCTTGGAGATCAGGGCCTTGATCTCGCGCGCCGCCTCGGTCGTGCGTTGCGACAGGCCGCGCACTTCGGAAGCCACAACGGCAAAGCCACGCCCCGCATCGCCCGCCCGGGCAGCCTCAACCCCGGCATTGAGGGCCAGAAGGTTGGTCTGGAAGGCGATGTCGTCGATCACACCGATGATCCGGGCAATCTGGGTGGAGCTGTCTTCGATATCCTTCATGGCGTGCACGGCGCGTTCCACGACCTTGCCGCTTTCGGAGGCTTGTTCGCGTGCGGCGTTGGTGGTGGATTCCGCATCCCGCGCGCCATTCGCGGCGGAACGGACGCTGGAAGTCAGCTCTTCTAGCGCGGCCGCCGTTTCCTCTAGCGTGGCGGCCTGACTTTCGGTGCGCTGCGAAAGGTCATCGGAGGCCTGGCTGATCTCGAACGAACCTCCACGGATCGACTCGGCCAGATGCACCACGTCCACCACGGTCATGTTCAACGTGTCAGCCGTGCTGTTAAAATCCTGCTTGAGCTGCATGTAGCCATCGGTCAGCGTCTCAGTGATCCGATAGGTCAGATCGCCACGGGCAAGATGCGCGAGCCCCTTGCCGATCGCGGAGACCGCAGCGGTTTGCTTGGCGTGGTTTTCGGCACGTTCATGGTCGGCAATGCGGCTCATCTCTTCCTTTTGGACCAAGCCGTCACGGAACACCGTCAGCGCGGTGGCAATGCGCGCAATCTCATCGCTGGCGCGGTCAAAGCCGTTTACGGGGCTCATGTCCCCTTGCGACAGGCGCTCGGTTGTGCGGCTGATGGCGTTGAGGGGGCGGATGATGAGAAAGTGGTTGAGGACCAAGGCCACCACAATGAAGACCAGCGCAAAGGCACCGAGTTTTTCCAAAGTCGCTTTGACGTCAGTCGCGTCACGGGCGATGCCAAGCGCCTGTTCGGTGATGGTGCGCTGGCTTTCGACACCCTGAAGGCTTGCTTGACCGGCGATCTCAAGAACGGCCGCCACAGTTTCCCGCGCAGCCTCTGTCGCGGCCGTATTGGCGGACAGCGATTTCATCCGGAATGTGGCAAGGCCCGTATCAGGGTCGGCGAGGGAAACAAGGCTGGCGATGTGATCAGACAATTGCCCATCCGCAAAATCTGAGAATGTGGCGAGGGACTTCGCAGCCCCGAGCAGAGCCTGCTCCGCGGTTTGCGCCACTTCCAGCGTCTGCGCCGTCGCGATTTTCATCGCCTCGATCTGAAAGGCGCTGAGCCAGGAGTTGATCTCCAAAAGCTTGTTCATATAGGCAACTTCATTGTTCAAAAGGCTCTCAATCGCCTCTCGGTTGCCCGTTGCGGCGTCATCCGCGGCAATGGTCAGCTCAAACACCATATCATCCACGGCAGAGGCGAGCAGCGCATCGGCGGCCTGTCGGGTGGACAGGATGTCGTCCCGATCAACCGGTGAGCCCGCTTTGCCGGCGTCAGCGGCCTGTTTCAGGGTCTCGGAAATCGCCTGTAGCTCTGCGCCGATGCTATCCCCGACCTCGGTCCCCTCAAGGCCAAGGACGGCATCCGTCAGGCGATCATGTGCGGAGGTGGCCAAATCGCCAAAGATAGACAGCATTGCGCTGTCCGTGGTCGTGGCCATCGCGAGAGAGACACCAGACAAAAAGTTGATTTCAGCGCGGGTGCCAAGCAGGGCTTGCAGCGTCGAGAATTTCACTTCCGTGAGGTCCAGCAGCGTGTCCTCGATCGAGGAGATCGTATCCTCGCCTTTGATAGCGATGTTGAAATAGGCGTCATCTGCGATTTCGAGCAGAACCGATTGCAGGTCCGCGGCACTGCGTTGCAGGTCCAGCGTCATGCTCTCAAGCCGACTGGCGTTGGAAAAAGAGGTTGAGCGGGCCGAGATCAGCGCGTCGAGTGTTTCGGTCGCATGGGCCTGCTCTTCTTCAAATTCGCTGCGCTGCTCTGCGGGCAGCGCGTTGATTGCCGCAACCAGTGCGGCGGTCGCCTCTGATACATAGGCCGAGGCCTCGGTCAATTCGGCTTCTGTTTCAGAGACAAGGACGCCGATCATGGCATCCTTGGCTTTGGCGGCCGCGAGGATCAGGCCGTTGCTTTGTTCCAGCATCGGCAGATCGGTGGCCGTCATCTCGCCCACATTCTGGGAAACGCGATCAAAGGATTGATACGTCAGATATCCCGCACCGCCCGCGGTCGCGGCGAGTGCAAGCAAAATGAATGTGATTTTTCCCCGGATGCTGGACAGAACATTGAGGCTGCGCAGAGCTTTGAGGATTTTCTGGCGAAACATTGGCTCACCCATACTTATTAAAGTGGCTTGCGCTCCTGCCCTGATCGGTGGGCAGGAGGCTGGCTGGTATGTGACAGAGAGGTCTCTGTCGTGGCCCCCTTAGGAGCCACCGCCTGATGTGATCGGCTCGAAATGCCCATCGGCGGTGATGCGGGTCATAAACACGTCATCCAGGCCTTGGTTGTCACCGGGGCCGAACACCATGCTGGCGCCGCCCAGATCGACGATGGTGAGACCGTTGAGCGCTGCGAGATAGCTTTCCCGCGTCAGCTCTTTTCCGGCGGCCTCGAGCCCGGCAATCGCAAGGCGACCGACGAAATAGCCTTCGAGGGACACAAATCCGGGCTCCGCAGCGGCATCAACCGCCTTCAAGGCTTCGGTATACTGGGCCACAACCGGCACAGACGCATCCCAAGGGAAAGGGACAACCTGACTGATGATGACACCATCACCGTCGTCTCCCAACTCCTTGGCCAGAGCGTCGGAGCCAACGAAAGAGATGTTCACATAGGCCGCATCAAGCTTCATCTTGCGTGCGAGCTTGATGAACTCTGCCACCGGTTTATAGGCGCCGACCATGACGACGGCGTCCGGCTTGGCTTTGCGGATTTCCAAAAGCGCCTTTTTCACCGCCGTGGTGTTGCGGGTGTAGGTGCCCTCAGCCGTCAGTGTCATGCCGCGTTTTTCCAGCGCGGCGGTCACGCCATCCAGACCGACACGGCCAAACCCGTCATCCTGATAAAGGATGGCGATGGACTTCATGCCCTGCTGGTCGACCAGATACTGGATCCAAGCCTCGGTCTCAGCGAAATAGCTGGCCCGCACGTTAAAGATATTGCCGAGATCGGCATTGCGCAGGAAGCCCGCGCCGGTGAAGGGGCCGATAAACGGCACATTCGCTTCGGTCGCGATGGGTTGCGTCGCAGAGGAGGTCGGCGTGCCCACAGCCCCAATCAGGGCAATGTGATTGTTCTCGTCGATGACGGTCTTCACAAGGCTGGCCGAGCGGTCCGGCTCGTATCCATCGTCCATATTGTCGAGTTTCAGCATGCGACCATGCACGCCACCTGCGGCATTGGCCTCTTCAAAGGCGGCGCGGATGCCAAGGTTCATCCCGGTCCCGAGGGCCGCTGCTGGGCCATCAAAGGCGGCCACTTGCGCGAAGGTCACGCTGTCGGCGGTAACGCCCTGTTCGGCGGCGGCAAGGAAGGGGGTGACCAACACTGCGGCAGCCGTCAGCATTGCGTGTCTAAAAGACATGGGGAACTCCGATCACTGAATTACACGATATCAATGACGATAGGGGAATCGGCATTAACAGTTTAATAAAACGACATATTCATCCGCAGTCTTTTGCCTAAGAGTTTATGCGGCACACCCATCGGGATAGGGGATCGCGCCATGGTGTGGCGCGGCATCGTATTTTTCACAAAAAGGGCAGGCCGGAGCGAAACATAGGCGCGCTGGCCAGTAGAAAGGCGCGGCTCAAGCCTGGGGGAGAGGCTTGGAAATCCCCTCAGTTTGTAACGCTGTTTTGGCGGGGATTTGTTGCTAGGCTTCTGAAGTTGCGCAGCAAAATCCCCGTTAAATTACTGGGTTTAAGACCGATGCAACACGCATGGCACGCTGACCACTTCGACCCCGTTTTGGGAGGGCGCGCGCATCTGAGACAGCAGTTCTGAAATCAACTTTGGCACGTTTTGCTCTACCATCCCCACATTCTGGGGTAGAAGCGCGCCAAATGGATCAAAGTCGAAGGATCCGTAGCGGATGCGCGCGGCTTTTTCTGCTGGAAGGGCCTGCATCCAGTGGACGACCCCTTCGAGGGTGATTGTGGAATTTACAAATATACCCTGTGGCACGAGCTCAAGAGATTCGAGCGCATCCCGTGCTTTGGTGGCGGCGTATCCGGGCATCAGAATGTGGCTCGCGGGTACGGAAAGCCCGCGTTTCTGATGGGCATCGAGAAACCCGCGGCGGCGTTCCTTGGTGTTGTGGTCGTCTAGACGGCCGCCGATGAACACCAGAGGCTCCACCTGCCCAAAATCCGCTGCGCAGGCGTCGAGGATCAGGTTCGTCAGGTCAAATGCCCCCGCATAGTTGTCGGAGATGATCGAGGGCGCGCGAGAGCCGGGAAGGTCGAGGTTGATTGTCTGGACGCCGGATGCGGCACAAAGTTCCGCGATCCGGTCGGGGTTGGTCGCGCCACAAGCCACAAGGCAGTCGACCTGATAGGACAACAGCCCCCGCGCCGCCTCCAGCTCCAGTTCCGGGTCCCGCTGGGTGCAGGTGATCACCGGAAACAGCCCCTCGGCCCGCACGGCCTCCTCAAACTGTTCGGCAATCGCGCCAAAGAACCGGTTGTCGTATTTCGGGACGATCATGCCGACGATGTTCGACTTGTCCTTGCGCAGCACGCTGGCCTGAATGTTCACCGCATAGCCGTTCTCCTCGGCCGCACGCAGCACCTTGTCGGCGAGCTTCTGGCTGATTCGGCGCTTTTTCCACGATCCGTTGAGCACAGAACTCACCGCCGTAGGGGAGGTCCCCACGATCTCTGCCAAGTCGTAAATCGTTGTTCTTCTTGAAGAAGTAAGCGGATTTCCGGCCATGTGCTCCCTGACTTTCACAAAGCTGTCGTGAAGTGACGTTGACAGGATTAACGCGGAGTGGCAATGATGCTCCATCGGTTGAGCAAAGCCTTGAGCAACTGCGCAATCGAATGAGCGTCCCGAAAAGGCGCGCAAGGGAGGAGATCTGTCACCTGTTATCCTCGGCTCATGGGCCGGGAGGGCAGGGGATATGTGCCTGCTGCGCGCCGATCGAGGGACCGGTCTGACAGGAGGAGCAACATGACCCAGACCCGTATTCTTGCCGCGTCCGCGCTGGCACTCGCCGCCGCCACCACAACTGTGCATGCCGAAGCCACCGTGGCCTTTTTGATGCCCGACCAGGCATCCACCCGGTATGAGCAGCACGACTATCCCGGCTTTAAGGCCGCGATGGACAAGCTCTGCGCTGATTGCACGGTGATCTATCAGAACGCCAATGCCGACGTGGCGCTGCAGCAGCAGCAGTTCAACTCGGTGATCGCGCAGGGTGCCAAAGTGATCGTGCTTGACCCGGTCGACAGCTCTGCCGCTGCCGCGCTGGTGCAGATCGCGCACAGCCAGGACGTGAAGGTCGTGGCCTATGACCGTCCGATCCCCGATGTTCCGGCGGATTTCTACGTCTCCTTCGACAACGAAGGCATCGGCCGCGCGATTGCGCAGTCGCTGGTGGATCACCTGAAGGCCTCGGGCGTGTCCGATGGCGAAGGCGTTCTGCAGATCAATGGCTCGCCCACCGATGCGGCAGCTGGCCTGATCCGTGACGGCATCGACGATGCGCTGGACAATTCCACCTATAAAACCCTCTCCGAATTCGACACTCCGGACTGGGCGCCGCCGAAGGCACAGGAATGGGCAGCCGGTCAGATCACCCGTTTTGGCGGCGAGATCAAAGGCATCGTGGCTGCAAACGACGGCACCGCAGGCGGCGCGATTGCGGCGATGAAAGCGGCAGGCGTTTCGCCGCTGCCGCCGGTCACCGGCAACGACGCCACCATCGCGGCGCTGCAGCTGATCATCGCAGGTGACCAGTATAACACCATCTCCAAACCCTCTGAAATCGTTGCAGAAGCAGCGGCAGAAGTGGCGATGCAGCTGATCAATGGTGAGATGCCGACGCCGACCACCACCCTTTACGATACGCCCTCGCAGCTCTTTGTGCCGGCGGTTGTGACGCAGGAAAACATCAAGGCCGAGATCTTTGACAAGGGCATCCAGACCGCCGCAGAGGTCTGCACCGGCGAATATGCCGAGGCCTGCGCCAAGCTCGACATCAAGTAGGCGCTGATCGACAACAAGACCAGTGACGGGGGCGGCACGCTCGCCCTCGTCCTCATTTAGGGAGGGAAAGGCATGGAAAAGGGTGACCTGATCCTGAAACTGCGCGGCATTGGCAAGCAGTTTGGCGCCGTGACAGCGCTCAAGGATATCGAGCTTGACGTTCACGCGGGCGAGGTTGTGGCACTGGTCGGTGACAATGGCGCCGGCAAATCGACATTGATCAAGGTCTTGGCGGGCGTGCATCAGCCGACCTCCGGCACGATCGAGTGGTGCGGCGACCAAGTCTCGCTCGACAGTCCCGGCACCGCGCTGGAACTGGGCATTGCTACGGTGTTCCAAGACCTTGCCCTCTGCGAGAATCTTGACGTGGTGGCCAATCTCTTCCTCGGGCATGAGATGAACCCCTGGGCGCTCGACGAGGTGGAGATGGAGGTCCGGGCATGGACCCTGCTGCAGGAGCTTGCAGCCCGCATCCCTTCGGTGCGCGAACCGATTGCCTCGCTTTCTGGTGGTCAGCGGCAGACCGTGGCGATTGCCCGTTCGCTGCTTTTGGACCCCAAGATCATCATGCTGGACGAACCCACCGCCGCCCTTGGCGTGGCGCAGACTGCCGAGGTGTTGAACCTCATCGAGCGGGTGCGCGACCGAGGCCATGGCGTGATCCTGATTTCGCACAATATGGAAGACGTCCGCGCCGTGGCCGACCGCATCGTGGTGCTGCGTCTGGGGCAGAACAACGGCGTCTTTACCGCTGAAACCTCGCACCAAGATCTGGTGGCCGCGATCACCGGCGCCTCTGAAAACTCTGTCTCCCGCCGCATGGCCCGCAAGCAAGAGGAGGTCTCCGCATGACCCACGCTCAACTCGACCGCGCCGATGCGCGGGTCCGTCACGACGAAGGTCTGGCCGGCGCGCTGCGCGCCTTTATCGACCGGGTGCGTTCTGGCGATCTGGGAATGCTGCCGGTGTTTATCGGCCTGTTGCTGATCACCGTAGTCTTCAGCACCCTCAACCCGGTGTTTTTGGCGCCGAACAACCTTGTGAACCTGCTGTTTGATGCGGCGGCGATTGGTCTGATCTCGCTCGGCGTGGTCTGCGTGCTCTTGCTGGGCGAGATTGACCTCTCCATCGGCTCTATGAGCGGCCTGTCCTCTGCTTTGGTCGGCGTGCTCTGGGTCAACTCCGGCCTGCCGATGCCTGTGGCACTGGTTGGTGCCGTGCTCGCGGGCGCTGTGGTGGGTCTGATCTACGGTTTCCTGCGCAATAAATTCGAGATGCCGTCCTTTGTTGCGACCCTCTCCGGACTTCTGGCGCTCTTGGGCCTTCAGCTCTACCTTTTGGGTGCGACTGGCTCGATCAACTTGCCCTATACCTCGCCCTTGGTGAAGTTTGGCCAGATCCTGATCATGCCGGCCTGGCTCTCTTATCTGGCGGCGATCCTGCCGGGGGCGGTGATGACCTATACCGGGTTCAAGACCATCGCCCGCCGTCGTGCCGCGAACCTCTCCTCGCCCGGTCTGTCGGTGCTTCTGGTCAAGGCGGGGATGCTGACCTTCGCGCTGCTGGCCTGCGCTGCCTATCTGAACCAAGGCCGTGGTGTGCCCTATATGTTTGGCGTCTTCACCCTGTTTGTGATCGCTCTCGACTATGCCCTGCGCCGCACCCAATGGGGCCGTTCGATGTTTGCTGTTGGCGGCAATGCCGAAGCCGCGCGCCGCTCTGGCATCAATGTGAAGCGCATTCGTCTGTCGGCCTTTATGCTGTGTTCGTCCTTTGCCGCGCTTGGCGGGGTCTTTGCCGCCTCGCGTCTGGCCTCCGCCTCGCAGCAGGCCGGTACCGGCGACGTGAACCTCAACGCCATTGCGGCGGCGGTCATTGGCGGCACCTCGCTGTTTGGCGGTCGTGGCTCGGCTTGGTCGGCGCTTTTGGGGATCATCGTGATCCAGGCGATCTCTAACGGCCTCACTCTGCTCAACCTGTCGTCGAGCCTGCGTTACATGATCACCGGGGCGGTTCTGGCCATCGCCGTGATCGTCGATAGCCTCGCCCGTCGCTCTCGTGCCTCCCATGGCCGTGCCTGAGATTAGGCAAAGAAGGAAAGACCATGAAACTGAACGGTAAAACCGCCGCCATTACGGGTGCAGCCTCCGGCATCGGGCTTGCCTGCGCCAAAGCGCTGCTCGCGGAAGGGGCAGAGGTGGTGCTGATCGACCGCGATGGCGACAAACTCTCCCAGCTCTGCACAGAGCTGGGGAAGAAGGCCCACGGGCTGACGCTCGATCTCTTTGACGGCAAGGCGGTTTCCGCCATGGTGCCCGAGATCGAGAAACTGGCCGGTCCGCTTGATATCTTTCACGCCAATGCGGGCGCCTATGTGGGCGGCGCGGCGGCGGAGGGCGATCCGGACGCCTGGGATCGGATGCTCAACCTCAACGTCAATGCTGCGTTTCGCTGCGTTCAGGCCGTCCTCCCCGGCATGATCGAGCGGAAATCGGGCGATGTCCTGTTCACCTCTTCGGTGGCAGGCGTCGTTCCGGTGGTCTGGGAGCCGGTCTATACCGCGTCGAAATTCGCGGTGCAGGCGTTCTTGCACTCCACCCGCCGCCAAGTCGCCCCGCATGGCATCCGCATGGGCGCTGTGCTGCCGGGGCCGGTGGTCACCGCACTGCTCGATGACTGGCCGAAGGAGAAGATGGAAGAGGCGCTGGCCAATGGCTCGCTCATGCAGCCCGAAGAGGTGGCAGAGGCGGTGGTCTTTATGCTGACCCGGCCCAAAGGTGTGGTGATCCGCGATATGGTGATCCTGCCCAACAGCGTGGATCTCTGAGATGGACCACCTGATCGGCATCGACGTGGGCACCGGCTCGGCGCGGGCCGGGGTGTTTGACCTTGGTGGTCAGCTCCTCGGCACCGCCGCGCAGGAGATCGCCCTGTGGAAAGGGCCGGGCAACCGGGTGGAGCAATCCTCCGACGATATCTGGCAGGCGGTCTGTGCCGCCGTGCGAGGCGCGCTTGCGGCCTCTGGCGTGGCGCCGACATCCGTGCGCGGTATCGGCTTTGACGCCACCTGTTCGCTGGTTCTGCTGGGGGCAGGGGGCGCGCCTTTGCCGGTGGATGAGGATCGCAATATCATCGTCTGGATGGACCACCGCGCGACCGAACAGGCAGAGCGGATCAATGCGCTGGGCCATCCGGTGCTCGACTATGTGGGTGGCATCATCTCGCCAGAGATGGAGACGCCGAAGCTCCTGTGGCTGAAGGAAAACGCGCCCGCGATCTATGACTCCGCCTGGCAGTTTATGGACCTGACGGATTTCCTGACCTGGAAGGCTTCGGGTGATCTGGCGCGGTCGGTCTGTACGGTGACCTGCAAATGGACCTATCTGGCCCATGAGGACCGCTGGGACGCGAGCTATTTCGACAAGGTGGGTCTGGGCGATCTCTGCGCCGACGACTTCGCCCGGATCGGGTCGCGCGTGGTGCCTGCGGGCACGGCGCTGGGCGCGGGTCTGACGGCAGAGGCGGCGGCGGAGATGGGCCTGCCTGCGGGTATTCCCGTGGGCGCCGGCCTGATCGACGCCCATGCCGGCGGGCTTGGCACGGTGGGCACGGCGGGCGATCCGACAGCGGATCTGGCCTATGTCTTTGGCACCTCGTCCTGCACCATGACCACCACCCGCGAGCCGGCCTTTGTGCCCGGTGTCTGGGGGCCTTATCACTCGGCCATGGTGCCGGGCATGTGGCTGAACGAGGGGGGGCAATCGGCGGCCGGGGCGGCAGTAGATCAGTTGATCGACCACCACCCCTTTGGCCC
The DNA here is from genome assembly GCA_048263945.1 of Epibacterium sp. GTDB lineage: Bacteria > Pseudomonadota > Alphaproteobacteria > Rhodobacterales > Rhodobacteraceae > Epibacterium. Next base: position 106,194 of record JBLXDQ010000002.1, read on the forward strand.
CGAGGCGCATCGGCTGGCGGCAGAGGCGGGGCAATCGCTGCCCGCCTGGCTTGCAGATCAAGTAGGCGACCGCGACGTTCTGGAGCTGGTGGCGGGCGTGCATGTGGTGCCCGAGGTGCTGGGCAATCGCGCGCCTCATGCCGACCCGCATCGGCGGGCGGCGGTGCTGGGTCTGGGCATGGATCGCGGGCTGGAGAGCCTCCTGGCGCTCTATCTCGCCACCCTTTGCGGGCTGGGCTATGGTCTAGCGCAGATCATCGCCGCACAGGCCGCAGCCGGTGCCGATGTGGCGCGGATTGCGGTCAGCGGTGGGGCAGGGCGGCATCCGATGATCCGACAGATCCTCGCCGATACCACCGGCAAGCCGGTGATCGCGCCAGAGACCGAGGAACCTGTGCTGCTTGGCGCGGCCATGCTCGGTGCCTTGGCTGCCGGGGTTGAGGGCTCGGCAGAGGATGTCATGCGGTCCATGTCGCGCGCTGGCGCGGTGAGCGAGCCAAACCCCGCCGCCCTAACGCGCCATCAGGAGCGTTTTGCGCTGTTTGAGGCACTGCAGGGCTTGGCCGCGCGCGCGGTCGCCTAAGAAACTCTCTCCGCCGCCTGAGGTCGGGTGGCGGAGCAGGCCCTAGCGCGCAGGGGCCATGCCGTAGATCATGTGACGCAGGCCGAGCGCCGCGCCGATCAGGATGCAGGCGAAGGTCACTGGCGCACTGTATGTGAGCAGTGAAAACGCGGCGACGCCTTGGCCGATGCTGCACCCCATCGCTAGAACCGCGCCGACGCCCATCATGGCGGCCCCGAGGATTTGGCGACGCAATTCGCGCGGGTCTTCGCAGGCTTCCCAGCGAAACTGCCCTTTGCTCCAAGACCCAAGACAGGCTCCCAGTACGACGCCCAGCACAGAGCCGACGCCAAAGCTGATCGGCGTGCCGGAGGCCGTCATCGCATAGACCAGTGTGTCGCCAATCGGGGCGGCAAACGTGTGGGTTTCGACTGGTGTTGCGGCAAAGCCGTGGGTCAAAACCCAGCTGGTTCCGACCCAACCGGACACCACTGCAAGGCCCACGACAGCGCCCCAGAGGATCTTGGGCCAAGACCGCAACATCTCTGCATTGGCAAGGGAGACGGCGAGGAAGGCGCCGCCGATCAAGAGGCCGGTATATAACGGTGGTAAGCCCGCAAGCTGTTCGAAAAGTTGACTAAATCCTTGCGGCGCCTGCGCCCCGCGTTCGGCAGGCAGCAAGGCAACCCGGACATAGGCGAGGGGACCTGACATCACCACATGGGCGGAAATCCCCATGACGATGACGACAATAAAGGCACGCAGATCGCCACCGCCAAGCCGGGCCAATGCGCCATAGCCGCAGTTGCCGGACAGGGCCATGCCATAGCCAAACATCAGACCCCCTATGATAGAGCCGAGTGGGGTCCAGATGCGGTCCAGGTAGGCGGTGTCGGAAAAGGTCAGAAGGCCCAGATGCTGCGCCAAATGGGCACCGATGATGGCGGTGCCGATGGCAATGCCCCACATGCGCATCCGGCGATCATCCGAGGAATAGAGCAAATCCTCAATCGCGCCGAGCGTGCAGAATTTGCCGACCCGCGCAGCGAGGCCAAGGGCGATACCGCCCACAAGACCGATCAAAGCCACCACGGTGGCTTCGCCCAGAGTATCCAACACGTTCCGGCTCCTCCCTTGCCCGGATCGCGCCGATGTCAGATCCGGTCAGTCTTCCCTGCAGAACAGGTTGTAGACCACTTCCATGATTTGTTTCGGGCGTTCGTCTGTCAAGCTGTAGTAGATTGTCTTGCCTTCGCGGCGCGGGGTCACCAGGCCTTCGAGGCGCAGTCGGGTAAGCTGTTGCGAAACCGCAGATTGCCGGGCCGAAAGAAGGTCCTCCAGCTCTGTCACCGATTTCTCGCCTGAGGCCAGATGGCAGAGGATCATCAACCGTCCCTCATGGCTGATTGCCTTGAGAAAGTTCGCCGCCTGCTGTGCATTGGCGATCATCCGGTCCATATCTTCGGGACAGGTATTGGCGTCAAAGACCGGCAGGGCACTTTGGCGTTCGGTGGTCAGTTCGCTTGTATCAGTCAACGTCATTGTCGTTCTTACCCGGTAGGAGACAGGCTTATATTGGCATTTTGGAAAAGTTGGGACAACAGCCCCCAAAAGAAGTCTTCGCCGGGATACCCTTCGATGCGACCCATTTCAGCACCATCCTGCATCAGGATGAAGGTCGGGGTGAAATGAACCGGGCGATCAAGGTGCATCCCGTCCGGCGCGGGACCGGTGACATCATATCGGAGAAGGGGGGCCATCTGCCCCTCCGGTGTTTTGGGATAGATCGGACCAATCTGTTTGGTCCAGGTCGCGCACCAATAACAGCCATCTTCCTCTGCCATCAAAAGCACGGTATCCGCTGTCGCGAGATGCGGCAGCAGCCAAAGGCTCATCAGAAAGATTTTCAGCGCGCGGCGCATCGCACACTCCACTCAGAAGGGTGTTGACCGAAGGTCAGGCTCAGACATAGTGTAATATCATAATGTGTATAAGTGAAGAGCGGCAGGGCGACGCATGTTAGATGTGACCATAATTGGTGCAGTTCTGGCCGGACTTTTATCCTTTTTGTCCCCCTGCATCCTGCCGATGGTGCCGTTTTACCTGAGCTATCTGGCTGGGGTGGGGATGAATCAGATCTCTGCGGATGCGCAAATTCCCGCAGGCACCCGGCGCCGTGCTGTCATTTCGGCCCTGTGTTTTGCCTTGGGTGTCATCACGATCTTTGTCGGACTGGGCGCCACCGCGACACTCTTTGGGCAAGTGGTACGCGGCTATTTTGATGTGCTGCGCTGGGTGGCCTCCGCCATCATCATTGCGATGGGGTTGCACTTCCTTGGCGTGATCCGCATCGGTATACTGTATCGCCAGTTGCGCGCGGATGCAGGCGACGTCTCTGCCGTGTCTTTTGTGGGCGCTTATGTGATCGGCCTTGCCTTTGCCTTTGGCTGGACCCCCTGCGTGGGGCCGGTTCTGGCGGCGATCCTGTTCACGGCCGCCGGGCAAGACAGCGCCGGGCAGGGGGCTGTGCTGCTGTTTTCCTACGGGCTGGGCATGACGTTACCCTTTGTATTGGCTGCCCTCTTCGTGGGCCCCTTCATGCGGTGGATGGCACGCTTCCGGCGCCATCTGGGCGTGGTGGAAAAACTGATGGGTGTACTGCTCTTGATCTTCGGCCTGCTCATTGCCACCAATTCTGTCAATGTTATCGCCCAGTGGATGCTGGAGTATATTCCGATCTTCGGCCTCGTGGGCTGAGCCACTTAGGCGATCTATTCAAACGATCTACAGAGGGAGGAGACCTCACATGATCCGTTTTCTAGCCATTGTGACCGCATTTCTCTGTGCGGTGCAGGTGCAGGCCGCAACTCTTGGCGACGATGGTCTGCACAAGGAGACCTGGATGCGCGACACCTTCAAGGATCTGCGGGAAGACCTGGAAGAGGCGCAGGCCGAGGGTAAGCGCCTGTTGGTGATGATCGAGCAGCGTGGCTGCATCTATTGCACCAAGATGCACGAGGAGGTTTTCGTCGTTCCCGAGATTCGCGCGATGATCGAAGAGAATTACTTCGTCGTTCAGATCAACATGTTTGGCGATGTCGAAGTGACCGATTTCGACGGCACTATCCTTTCGGAAAAGGACATGGTGCGCCGCTGGAATGCGCTGTTCACACCGACCCTGATGTTCTTCCCTGAAGAGGTCGAAGAAGACGCCACGGCGGTTGAGGCAGCGGTCGCTAACATGCCGGGAGCATTTGGAAAAGGGACGACGCTGGACCTTTTGACTTGGGTTGTCGAGAAGGGCTATGAGGGGGACGAGCCGTTCCAGAAATATCATGCCCGCATGATCGAAGAGCGCCAGTAAATTTACCGTCGCCAAGATAACTCATGATTAAATTCACCTATGCGAATTTGATGTTGATTTGTGGTCGACGTGTGCCGTAGCATACGAAAAGAAGGTCAAGGGAGGAGACATGAAACATTTTGTCACAGGGGCGCTCTTTGCGCTCTGCTCGACCGTAGCGATGGCAGAGGTGGTTGCCCCCACTGCCGTGGTCTATGAGGACGGTGCCGTTGCCAGCTCGTTGAGCGGCATGCCGGGAGATCCGGCCAGCGGTGCGGAAATCATGAACAAGGGCGCGGGCAACTGCATTGCCTGCCACCAGGTCACTGCGCTGGAAAAGCTGCCGTTCCACGGTGAAATCGGCCCTTCCCTCGACGGGGCGGCAGATCGCTGGAGTGAGGCAGAACTGCGCGGGATCGTCGCAAACGCCAAGAACATGTTCGAAGGCACCATGATGCCCTCCTTCTACAAGACTGAAGGCTTCATTCGGTTGGGCGACGAATACACTGGCAAAGCCCACGAGGGCGAGGTTCAGCCGCTGCTGACCGCCCAACAGATCGAAGACGTCGTCGCCTATCTGATGACGCTCAAAGAACAGTGACCTGTTCAGACTGGAGGACACTATGAAGTTAACACGGCGAAACCTGCTCGTTTGGGGCGGCGCGTCGAGCTTGGCGATGGGCTTCGGTGCTCTGCCGACCCTCGCAGCTGTGGCCGAAGACGAAATCAGCAAGCTGACAGGTGGTGCGGCCACCGGGTCTGGCGCACTGGTTCTGACTGCCCCTGAAATTGCCGAAAACGGCAACACCGTTCCGATCGAGTTTGTGGCTCCCGGTGCGAAGAAAGTGACCATCTTTGCGGATGGCAACCCGACGCCCGGTGTTGCGGCCTTTGCCTTTGGAGCCCTCAGCGGCTCGCGCAGCGCTGCAACTCGCATCCGTCTGGCAAAAACCCAGAACGTGATTGCGATTGCGGAAATGGAAGATGGCTCGTTCCAGCGTGCCGAGGCGACCGTGAAGGTCACCATCGGCGGATGCGGCGGCTAAGAGAGGAGAGCGAGAACATGGCAAAAGGTGTAAAACCCCGCGTCAAAGTCCCCAAATCTGCCGCAGCTGGCGAAGTGGTGACCATCAAAACGCTGATCAGCCACACGATGGAAAGTGGCCAGCGCAAGGATGACAGCGGCAATGCGATCCCACGGTCGATCATCAACCGTTTCACCTGCGAGTTTAACGGCCAGAGCGTGATTGATGTCACGCTGGAGCCCGCGATCTCCACCAACCCGTATTTCCAGTTTGATGCGACAGTCCCCGAAGCGGGCGAGTTCAAGTTCACCTGGTACGACGACGACGGCTCCGTCTACGAAGACACAAAGGCGATTGTGATCGCCTAAGGAAACCGCCACTCGTTTAACAGGGAGGACTGACGTGCAGCTTATCAAGGGAACAACATGCGCCCTCGCGCTTTTGACCCTGAGCCTTCCGGCTCAGGCGGATCCGGATGATGACTCGCTGGTCATCAACGGCGACCTCGAGATCGTGACCGAGACCGCCGCTCCGGCGCATATGGAATATGTGGATACCATCTACTCTGGCTGGCGCTTTCGCTCTGACGAGACACAGCAGTTGGAAATGGACGACTTCGACAACCCCGGCATGATCGGTGTTGAAAACGCGGCCGAGGCTTGGTCTGTCGTCGAAGGCTCCGAAGGCAAATCCTGTGCCTCGTGTCACAATGATGCAGAGAGCATGGCGGGCGTGAAGGCGGTCTATCCCAAGTGGAACGAGACCGCAGGCGAGGTGCGGAGCCTCGAAATGCAGATCAACGATTGCCGTGAAACCCGCATGGGGGCCGAAAAGTGGAAGTATAACGGGGGCGACATGACCAATATGGTCGCGCTGCTGGCTTCTGTGTCGCGCGGCATGCCGGTCAATGTGGCCATCGACGGACCAGCCCAGGAAACCTGGGAAAAGGGCAAGGAGATGTATTACACCCGCTACGGCCAGTTGGAGCTGTCCTGCGCGAACTGCCATGAAGACAACTATGGCATGATGATCCGCGCCGACCATCTGAGCCAGGGGCAGATCAACGCGTTTCCGACCTATCGTCTGAAAAACACCAAACTGAACTCGGTTCATGACCGCTTCAAAGGCTGTGTGCGCGACACCCGCGCCGAGACCTTTAAGCCGGGCTCGCCGGAGTTCGTCGCGCTGGAACTCTATGTCGCCTCGCGCGGCAATGGTCTCAGCGTCGAGGGCCCCTCGGTCCGCAACTGATCCGAAAGTCGCCCTGTTCCTGCCGGGACGGGGCGTCTTTCTTCACGATAAATTCACAGATCATAATATGAATCGGGGATATCCGCATGATTTCGCGTCGCGACTTTCTGCAGGTTGGGATGGCAGCCTCTGCCATCGTCGGAGCATCGGGCTTTGGCAATTGGGCGCGGCTGGCCGCGCAGCAAAGCCTGACACAGGACCAATTGCTGCAGTTTGACACCTTCGGGAATGTCTCGCTGATCCACATCACGGATATCCACGCGCAGCTGAAGCCGATCTACTTCCGGGAACCCTCGGTCAATCTCGGGGTAGGAGCGAACAAGGGCGCGGTGCCGCATCTGACTGGCGCTGATTTCCGCCGCTTCTACGGTATCGAAGACGGCAGCCCGAGCCACTACGCCTTGAGCTCGGGAGATTTTGCTGCGCTGGCCAAAGGATACGGCCGCATCGGCGGTCTTGATCGGGTGGCGACAGTGATCAAGGCGATCCGCGCCGACCGCCCGGATGCGATCCTTTTGGATGGCGGCGACACTTGGCACGGCTCTTACACCTGCTACCACACCGCAGGGCAGGACATGGTCAACGTGATGAACGCGCTGAAGCCCGATGCGATGACCTTCCACTGGGAGTTCACGCTGGGCTCCGACCGTGTAGCGGAATTGGTCGAGGGTCTGCCCTTTGCCGCGCTTGGTCAGAATATTTTTGATGCGGAATGGGACGAGCCGTCCGAGCTGTTCCCGCCCTACAAGATGTTCGAGCGTGGTGGCACCAAGATCGCGGTTATCGGACAGGCCTTCCCCTATATGCCGATTGCCAATCCCGGCTGGATGTTCCCGGAATACTCCTTTGGCATCCGGGACGAGAACATGCAGGCCATGGTCGATGAGGTCCGCAGCAAAGGCGCCGAATGCGTCGTGGTGCTGAGCCACAACGGTTTTGACGTGGACAAAAAGATGGCCACCGTGGTCAGCGGCATAGACGTGATCCTGTCGGGCCACACCCATGACGCCCTGCCAGAGCCGGTGATCGCAGGCGACACCATCGTGCTGCCCTCTGGCTCAAATGGCAAATTCGTCACTCGTGTCGATCTCGATATCCGCGATGGGCGCATGATGGGCTATCGCAGCAAGTTGATCCCGATCTTCTCGGATGTCATCACACCGGATGCGGAAATGTCTGCTCTGATCGACGAGCAGCGCGCGCCCTACGAGGCTGCGATGCGCGAGGTGATTGGCAAGACTGAAGATACGCTTTATCGACGCGGCAACTTCAACGGCACTTGGGATGATCTGATCTGCGACGCGCTCCTGTCCGAGCGCGATGCCGAGATCGCGATGAGCCCCGGCGTGCGTTGGGGGCCCTCGATGGTTCCGGGGCAGGACATCACCCGTGAGGACATCTGGAATGTGACCTCGATGACCTATCCAGAGGCCTATCGCACTGAGATGACCGGCGAATTCCTCAAAGTGGTGCTGGAGGATGTGGCCGACAACATCTTCAACCCCGATCCCTACTACCAGCAGGGCGGCGACATGGTGCGCACCGGCGGGCTGGGCTACAGCATTGATGTGTCCAAACCGCAGGGTGAGCGGATCAGCAACATGACCCTGCTGAAAACCGGTGAGTTGATCGACCCCGCGAAATCCTACGTGGTGGCCGGTTGGGCCAGCGTCAACGAGGGCACCGAAGGCCCCGCCATCTGGGATGTGGTGGAGGACCACATTCGCAAGATGGGCACCGTGACCGTGCAAGAGAATAACAGCGTCGAAGTCACCGGAACCTGAATTGGACCCTGAGGAGGAGCCATCATGAAAACCCTGCTGTCTGCCGCATCCCTAAGCCTTTTGGCCAGCGTCGCCTGGGCCGAGGGCGTCACCCATAAGATCGCCTTTCATGTGGATCAGAACGATCCGCAGGTGATGAATATGGCGCTGAACAACGTGCAGAACGTGGCCGCCTATTACGCGGAGCACGGCGACAGCGTGGTGATCGAAGTGGTGGCCTATGGCCCGGGTCTGCAAATGTTCGTGGCTGACAAAAGCCCGGTAAAGGCGCGGATCTCTACCATGGCGCTGGAAATGGAAAACATCAGTTTCGCCGCTTGCGGGAACACTCTCAGCAAGATGAGCGAGAAAGCCGGGCATGACGTGGCTTTGGTTGAAGAAGCCACCGTTGTGCCCTCGGGCGTGGTGCGGCTCGTCGAGCTGCAGGAGGAAGGGTTCTCCTACATCCGCCCGTAAAAACGTTACGAAACGGAGAGTTACAATATGGACGACATGATCAAGGAACCGTCTCGGCGCGCGTTCCTCCGGGGAAGTGCGGCCGCCGTTCTGGGCTCCGCCACCGCAGGCGCCGCCGCAGCAGCCACACCTGATCCGCTGATCACAGAGGTACAGGATTGGGCCTCGGCCACCGGTGTCGGCGTGGATGAAGTGCCCTATGGCCTGCCGATTAAATATGAGGCGGATGTGATCCGGCGCAACGTGGAGTGGCTGACCGCGTCGCCGATTTCCTCGATCAACTTCACGCCGATTCATGCGTTGGACGGCACGATTACGCCGCAGGGCTGCGCTTTTGAGCGGCATCATTCGGGCGCGATTGAACTGCGCAAGGAAGACTACCGGTTGATGATCAACGGTCTGGTCGATCAGGAACTGGTCTTCTCCTACGATGATCTCGAACGTTTCCCGCGCGAAAACCATGTGTATTTCTGCGAATGCGCCGCCAATACCGGCATGGAATGGGCGGGCGCGCAGCTCAATGGCGTGCAGTTCACCCACGGTATGATCCATAATATGGAATATACCGGCGTGCCGCTGCGGGCGCTGCTGGCCGAGGCGGGCCTCGATGCTGCGGGCGATCTTGCCGACAAATGGGTCTATGTCGAAGGCGCGGATGCGTCCTCTAACGGGCGCTCGATCCCGATGGAGAAGGCGCTGGACGACGTGCTGGTCGCCTTCAAGGCCAATGGCGAAGCGCTGCGGATGGAGCATGGCTATCCGGTACGCCTCGTGGTGCCGGGCTGGGAAGGCAACATGTGGGTCAAATGGCTGCGCCGGATCGAAGTCACGGATGGCGCCATCGAGAGCCGGGAGGAAACCTCGAAATACACCGATACGTTGGCGGATGGCACTGCGCGCAAATGGACTTGGGTGATGGATGCGAAATCCGTCATTACCACGCCCAGCCCGCAATCGCCGATCAAACACGGCCCCGGCCCCTTGGTGATCTCTGGGCTGGCTTGGTCCGGTCATGGCCAGATCACCCGTGTGGATGTGTCCCGCGATGGCGGCATCACCTGGGAGACCGCGCGGCTGGGCCGTCAAGGCGACAGCAAGGCGCTGACCCGCTTTTACCTCGACGTGGATTGGGACGGCTCAGAGATGCTGCTGCAATCGCGCGCCATCGACGAGACCGGCTATGTGCAACCCACCAAGGCGCAGCTGCGTGAGGTGCGTGGCGAAAACTCGGTCTATCACAACAACTGCATCCAGACTTGGTATGTGAACGCGGAAGGGATCGCGGAAAATGTCGAAGTCTCTTAACCAGATTTTCCTGCCCGCCTTGGGCGGTGCGGCGCTCGTGGTGTCGGGCGCGATCTATCTCGCCAGTGGAGAGCGGGCGTCGAACCGGATCGAGACGTTGGAGACGCGTTTGGCGCAGGTCGAAGCCCATGAGGCTGCAGCCCGTACCGAGATCAGCGATGCACAAGCTCGGGCAAGTGCTCTGCAGGCCGAATTGGAGGCCAAAGCGGCGGAGCTGGAAACCGCAGCTGCCATGGCGGTGCCTTCCGGTGGAACATTGCGTCAGCCTGCCCCTGTGGCGGATGGGCGTTTGGGCCTCGGTCGCCCGGCGCTGCCCGAAGAGGTGGCCGCCTGGAATGTGGACATAATGCCCGACGGGCGCGGGCTGCCTGAGGGCAGTGGGGATGTGCTGACAGGCGAAGAGGTCTTTGCCGACAATTGCGCCTCCTGCCATGGGGACTTCGCCGAAGGGGTCGATAACTGGCCCAAGCTCGCGGGCGGATTTGATACGCTGGCCCGCAAGGATCCGGTGAAAACTGTGGGGTCCTATTGGCCCTATCTCTCAACCGTTTGGGACTACGTTCACCGCTCGATGCCCTTTGGCGCCGCGCAGACCCTCAGCAATGATGAGGTCTATGCAATCGTGGCTTATATCCTCTATTCCAACGATATGGTGGACGAGGATTTTGTGCTAAGCAAAGAGACATTTATGGATGTCGAGATGCACAATGCCGAAGGCTTTGTCATCGATGATCGACGGGAAGCCGAATATGCGATGTGGAGCGGCGAGCCTTGCATGACCGGGTGCAAGGACAGTGTCGCAATCACCATGCATGCCTCGGTTTTGGACGTGACACCGGAAGAAGACGGTGCCGCGGCTGTGGTCGAAGACGCCTCCGCCAGCGCATCGGAGCCAGTTGCAGAGCCGGAACCGGCGGCAGAGCCTGCGGGGGCCGAAGCCGCTGCACCCGAAGACCAAGCCGCGCTTGATCCGGCCTTGGTTGCCGAAGGCGAAGGGGTCTTTCGCAAGTGCAAATCCTGCCACCAGATCGGTGCGGGGGCCAAGAACCGCTCTGGTCCGCAACTCAATGGCATCATTGGTCGCGCGATTGGCGGGGTTGAGGGCTTTCGGTATTCCGGAACATTCGAAGAGGCAAATGCCGCCGGTCGGACCTGGACCGAGGACGAGCTGAAGGCCTTTCTTGCCAAGCCCAAAGCCTACATGAAAGGCACCAAGATGAGCTTTGCCGGTCTGAAATCGGACGCCGACCTTGCGGCCATCGTGGCCTATCTGCAAGCGGCCAGCAACTGAACCTCCGGCACCCGCCCTTTGAGGCGGGTGCTGACTTTGATCCGGGTTTTAAGGCAGAGTGAGCCCATGGGGGCGCCGCTACGCGCCTCATGATTTGGATCCGGGGAGGGTGATATGACTTTCAACCGACGCATCTTTATTGGCACTACAGCGGCCGCTCTCGCGGCCCCGATGGTGCAGGGTCAAGGGCGGCCCCGCGTCGTGATCGTGGGGGGCGGCGCAGGCGGTGCCACGGCGGCGCATCATCTGATCCGCGACGCCAAGGGCGGTTTGGATGTGACGCTCATCGAGCCGAACCAGACCTACTATAGTGCGTTCTTTTCAAACCACTGTATCGGCGGATTGGTTGAGTTTGAGGCGCTCGGCCATAGCTACGCGACCCTTGCTGCGATGGGCGTCACGCTGGTCCAAGATCTTGCGTCAGGCATCGACCGCGACGCGCAGGTTGTATCCCTCGCAGGCGGAGGGCAAGTGGCCTTTGACAAGCTGATCCTCAGCCCCGGCATCGACTATATTGACGGTGCCGTTGAAGGCTGGGACCTCTCGACGGCAGAGGCCATGCCGCACGCCTATAAGGGCGGCACCCAGACCGATCTGTTGCGGCAACAGCTCATGGCGATGCCTGAGGGCGGCACCTTTGCGATTGTCGCACCGCCGAACCCGTTTCGCTGCCCGCCCGGTCCCTATGAGCGCGCAAGCCTCGTTGGGCATTACCTCAAACAGCATAATCCGACGGCCAAAATCATTATCGCCGACCCCAAGCCGTTGTTTTCCAAGATGGACCTGTTCCAACTCGGCTGGGCGAAACACTACCCCGGCATGATCGAGTGGATTGGCGAGGATTTCGGCGGCGGCAATGTCTCGGTCGACCCGGAGGCTATGGTGCTGACACTGGATGGCGAGGAGATCAACGTCGATGTCTGCAACGTGATCCCGGCGATGAAGGCAGGCGCGATTGCCGAGGCCGCCGCCCTGACCGAGGAGGGCTGGGTGCCCGTGCATCCAACCACGATGCAGTCCCACGCGGATGAAAAAATTCATGTGCTTGGCGATGCCTGCCATCAGGGCGACATGCCGAAATCCGCCTTTGCCGCCAACAGCCAGGCGCGGGTCTGCGCGGCTGCCGTTCGGGCGGAGCTGCTAGGCAGCGCGCCGGTGGCGCCGGAATTCTTTAACACGTGTTTTTCGCTGATTGAGGAGGGCGACGGGATCAAGGTCGGCGCCCGCTATGAGGCATCAGGAGAGAAAATCGCCATGCAAGAGGGCTTTTTAAGCGCGGTCGGCGAAAGCGCGGAGGAGCGGGCTGCGACCGCCGCAGAGGCAGAAGCCTGGTACAAAACAATCACCGCCGACATGTTCGGCTGAAAGACAGCGAAGAGGCGAAAAGTCCTCGGCTCTGAGACCATCACGAGGGGGAGAAACGGGTGGACTATAACGGATTTTTCAAGGCGCAGCTCGACGCCCTGCGCACCGAGGGCAACTATCGCAGCTTTGCGGAATTGGAACGACACCGGGGCGATTTCCCTCAGGCCACCTGTCACAAGGGCGGCGGCGAGGTCACGGTCTGGTGCTCCAACGATTACCTCGGCATGGGTCAACACCCCAAGGTTCTGGCCGCGATGCACGACTGCCTTGATCGGACAGGGGCAGGGGCGGGCGGCACCCGCAACATTTCTGGCAATACCCACGACCACGCGCTGTTGGAGGCGGAGTTGGCCGACCTCCACGACAAAGAGGCCGCGTTGCTGTTCACCAGCGGCTATGTGTCGAACTGGGCGGCGCTGGGCACGCTGGCCGCCCGTATTCCGGATGTTGTGGTGCTGTCGGACGAGCTCAATCACGCCTCGATGATCGAAGGTATCCGCCACAGTCGGGCGCAAAAGGTGATCTGGAAGCATAATGACTTGGCGGATCTGGAGGCGAAACTCGCCGCTTTGCCCGCCGAACAGCCAAAGCTGATCGCCTTTGAAAGTGTCTACTCCATGGATGGCGATATCGCCCCCATCGCTGGCATCTGTGACCTCGCGGACCGCTATGGCGCGATGACCTATCTGGATGAGGTCCACGCGGTTGGCCTCTATGGTCCGCGCGGTGGCGGTATTGCCGAGGCCGCGGGGCTGATGGACCGGATCACCGTGATTGAGGGCACGCTGGGCAAGGCCTTTGGCGTGATGGGCGGCTATATTGCGGCCAGCGCGGATCTTTGTGACTTTGTGCGTTCGTTTGCGAGCGGGTTCATCTTTACCACCGCGCTGCCGCCTGCCGTCGCGGCCGGGGCGCGAGCCTCGATCCAGCACCTGAAGCAAAGCAGCGAAGAGCGCGTGACTCAACAGGCGCGGGTGCAGGAGTTGCGCGCGCGGCTCGACCAGATCGGTCTGCCGCATATCGAAAACCCCAGCCACATTATTCCGGTGATGGTGGGCGATCCGGTGAAGTGTAAATACATCTCCGATCGCCTGCTGAAGGACTTCGGCATCTATATCCAGCCGATCAACTATCCCACCGTGCCCAAAGGAACCGAGCGACTGCGGATCACCCCGTCGCCTGTGCATAGCGCGGCGGATATGGACCATCTGGTCTTTGCTCTGGAAAACCTCTGGGCGGAATGTGCCTTGGCGCGACAGCCCATGGCGGCGCAGTAGGGCTGTCTGACAGGCGGGCGGGAGGGGGTTTACCCCTCCTGCGCCACAAAGCGGAAGGCTGCGCCATCTCGCTCCGCATGTCCCATCCCGCCATTGGGCAGGTGAAAGCCGATCAGCGCCATGTGCTCATGGATCAGCCGGTCAAACAGCAGGCCGCGCGTATCCGCGGCCATCTGTTGGTCCTGATCAGACCCGCTCAGCCAGGCAGGACGTCGAAAGGCGATGTGATGATTGCCGATCGCATCCCCGACGACCATGGCCGATTGGGTCCCATTGCGGATTTCAAAAGACATATGGCCGGGCGTGTGGCCCGGTGTAGCAAAGGCCGCAATGCCGGGAAGGACCTCTTCGCCATGGTCAAAGCGTTCCACGACACTCTCGATCAACTCAAGGCGACGTTTGGCACCGACTGCAAAGGCCGCGCGCTCTACGCCGATGGTTTCCACGGTCTCCGGGTTCCACCAATAGTCCCACTCCTGCCGCCCCATCAAATGGGTCGCATTGGCAAAGAGCGGTTCGTCAAAGTCGTCGATGGCCCCCCAAATGTGGTCGGGATGGGCATGGGTAAAGATGACATGTGTGATGTCCTCGGGCGCGAGGTCGAGTGCGGCAAGGCTCTCTATCAACGTCCCGGCGGTCGGCATGAAATCGGACCCGGACCCAGTGTCGAACAGAACCGTATGGGTGCCATCCTGAAAAAGCGTCAGATTGCAGTCCGGTGTCAGCGGGCCATCGGGCAGATCAAAGCCCTTCAACGCCTCGGCAAGCTCCTCCTCCGGCATCGGCCCAAAGATAAAGTCGCGCGGCAGGGTCAGATACCCGTCGCTGACAGTGCGCACCCGCGCAGACCCTAGGGACATTTCGGCAATCACATGCCGGGGCAGGGTGCTCAGCCCGGCGGTTGCGAGGAGGGAAGAACAAAAGCGGCGACGCGTGACAGACATGATAAATTCCCAAATTCGTTTATGTTAATGTAATATGTGGCACGCCGCGCGAGCAAGGGAATTGCGCCTTTGGTCGAGCTTTCGTTCACTTCCTCGGGAAAGTCATAATTTCCTCATAAACTGCCACAGGTTCTCGGATAGGAAGATCGTGATGTCACCAAAGCGCTAGAGAACCCATGCCCCAAAAGACGCTGACCGCAACGGCGGTGATCCGAAAGAACTCGATTGGCTTTGTCGAGGCCGTCTTCGCTCTCAATCGAGATCTGAAACCACTGGTAGTGGTGCGAGACGCGGATCATGCAGCGCATCTGGAGGGGGTGACGATTGAGCACTGTCTGACGCCGGATGATCGCACGGGCTGGGTGTCGTTGCAGCAGGAGCTAACCCAGAGGGAGGAGCCAGCTCAGGTCACCTATACGTCGGGGACCGAAGGAATGCCCAAGGGCATCGTGCTGACCCATGCTAATCTCGCCGATGCCGCAGAGCGCATCATCGCTGAGATGGAGATGACCTCGGACATTCGCGAATATGTCGGCGTTCCGGCGACCTATAGCTTCGGCATCGGCCGTTATCGCGCCATCGCGGCGGTGGGCGGGAAAGCCTATCTGCCACCGCGCGGCTTTGATCCCATGGAACTGGCGCGGATGCTCAAGGCGGGCGAGGTCAATGCGCTCTCTGCTGTCCCAAGCTTGCTTCGTATTCTATTGGACGCACCCGAGGTGATCGGCACGACAGGGCAGGCGTTGCGCTGGATGGAGATCGGCTCGCAGCACATGCAGGCCGAGGAAAAACAGCGCATCAAGGAGATGTTTCCAAACGCGATCATTGTGCAGCACTACGGCCTGACCGAGGCCTCGCGCAGTACCTTTCTGCGGATTTCTGATGCGCCAGATGCTGCTTTGGCTTCGGTTGGGAAGCCGGTCGGTGCCACCGAGGTGGCCCTCGCCGCAGATGGGCGCATTCGCATTCGTGGTCCGCATGTCGCGCGCAGCCGCATTGATGCCGCCGGTTTCCACGACCTTGTGGATGGGGACGGCTGGTTGCAGACCAATGACTTAGGCCATTGGGAAGAGGGGAACCTCGTCTTTGACGGGCGGGCCGATGACCTCATCAATTGTGGTGGTGTGAAACTGGCCCCGGATCAGCTGGAGGAACGCCTGCGCGCGCAGGTGCCGACTGGGGTGCAGATTGCTGTGACCAAAGTACCAGATGCTCAGCGGGGCGACGGTGTGCTCGTTGCCTTGTGTGGCCCGCAGGCAAAAGGCCAAGAGACGTCTCTCCGCCAAGCGGCGGACAGCATTTTGCAGGGCCTTGGCGTACAGGCGGGCGCTGCGCTCCATGTGCAGGTGGTTGACGAGATCCCGGTCACAGAGACGGGCAAGGTCCAACGCAAACTCTTGGCTGAGGATTTTACCCCCGAGGCGGCCCCAACCGCTGCACAAGCGACCGAAGTCAGGGACGTGGTCTCGCTCTTTCGCCACGAGTTTCCCGGCGAGACCATTCGCGATGACGACACGTTTGAAACCCTTGGCGGGGACTCGCTGCATTTCATCCGTTTCTCCCTCAGCTTTGAAAAGCGGTTCGGTCAGCTGCCCGATGGTTGGGAGCGGATGACCGTGCAGCATCTGCAGTCCCACGTGAGTGGCTCGAAAAAGTCGATCTGGCGCAGGCTGGAGAGCGCCACGCTGACGCGGGCCTTCTTCATGGTCTGCATCGTTGCTTTGCATACAGAGGCCTTTGTCTACAGCCCCAACTGGGGGGCGGCCTACTTCCTGATCATGCTTGCGGGCTACTCCATGGCGCGCTTTCAGCTCCCTGAAATTCTGCGAACGGGCAGCGTGCGCACGGTGGTCGGCACCATCAAATATGTGGCCATTCCCACCGTCATTGTGGTGGCCATCCTGCAGGTGCTGACCCAAAGGTTTGAGATCTTGCCCCTTTTGTTGGTGTCAAACTATCTCGATCCCTTCTCGCTCAAGGGATATTCCTTCTATTTCATGGAGTTCTACATCCAAATTCTGGTGCTGGCGGCGCTGATCTTTGCTGTACCACAAGTCCAGCGGGCCTTTGCCTCCAAACCTGTGCCAAGTGCTGTCGTCTTCCTGATCACGGTCACGTTGCTCTATTGGGGGATCGAGGCGATCTGGGACGGGGAGTATAACTTCCACCGCACCCCATGGAACTATGGCTGGGCCTTTGCTTTGGGGATCCTCTTTGCAGTGGCCTCAACCCAGCAGGCCAAGGCGCTCGCGCTGGCGGCTGTGACGGTGGCCTGCCTTCTGAAATGGCAGTTGTCCTCTGCCACCTTCTACGTTGTGGGCGCGTCCGCTTTGGTCATCTACGTGCGGGCGCTGACGGTGCCCGCGCCGATCAAAGTGGCGATGGGGGAAATCGCGAATGCGTCGATGTTCATCTACCTCTGCCATTTTCAGGTCATTTCCTTCTCTACCAAGCTCACCGGAGGGCAGACGCCTTGGGCCTCTCTCTTTGTGTCGATCTTGCTCGGGATAGCGGGAGCGCATGCCTATGCCTGGGCAGAGCGTCGATTGCGCGCGTTGCCCGTGTTCGCGGCAAAGGGGCAGGTGTTACAGTAGAAACTGCGCCTGCACGGGGATCTCAATTGCCTCGTGGGAGAGCAGAATGTCCCGCTCGCGCGCGGAGGCGGGTGTAAGCGCGATAAAAGCATCGTTGGCAATTTGCGGACGCCCCAAGGCGCGCAGAACCTTTTTACCAAAGGAGCCTGACAAAAGCGCGATCCCCTCGGGTTTGAGGATGTCACGCGCCCCTTGGTTGCCGCGCAGGCGCTTCATCGGGTCCTTTTGATCGAACAACAGCGCCTCTGCGACCTCGCGCGGAACTTCGGTGCCGAGGTTGCGTCGAAAGAATTCTGCCGCACGGGCGGTGCCGGGCTGCATCTCGCGCAATGCGCGAAACTCGCCCATGTCAAAGCTACGCCAGACTGAGGGCGGATACTCCGCGCCCTCCACCAGCCACAGCACATGTGCCACGGCGCTGGATTTCACCCCGCGTTTGCCATCGCGATTGGGCGCGTTGAGATAGGCATCGCGGGCCAACATGACCCCCATCCAGCACAGGCTCTCTTGTTCCTTGGAGGTCACCACCAGGCAGGGGCCTTCATCGCGATAGGTTTCGGGCGGGATCATCCAGCTGTTGTCCAGCGTATTTTTGATGTCCACATCCTGTCCCCCGATCACGAGGTCCCGCAGCCCTTTGGGTGCGCCCAGAAAATCCCGCACATAATGTTCGATCTTTAGGCCGACAAAGGTTTTTTCGACATTGTCCAACTCGCGAATTTCGGTGCGTCCGGTGCGGATGGGGTCCAGCACAAAGTCGATGGCATCGCGGATCGCCTGCGGGAAGGCCGCCTGGATCACTTTGTCGCCGCCCGCAATCTGCGCCAGCCCCCGTCGGATTACATCCAGACGGTCAAAATCCGGGTGACCCGGTTGCACAAGAGAGGGCAGCATCTTCATGCGACATGAATGCCGTCAATTGCCCCAGATTGGGAGTCGAAATTAGGCGACCGCGTGCAGGCGGCGGGCGGTCAGCGCAGCGTGGAGTTGTTTGCCGACCGCTGCGGCAACCGGTGGCGGAAACGCGTTCCCCACCTGACGGTAGGCGTTGGTTTTTGCGCCGGTAAAGTGCCAACTGTCCGGAAAACCTTGAAGTTTTGCCACCATCGGCACCGTCAGGCGCGGCATGCCGATATGATCGGGGCCGGGGGCCTCGGGGGCGATGGTACGTCCCTCCACGCCGAGCGACGCCCAAGCTTTGCGCGCGCGGGTCGGGCCCAAGTCAGGACCGCCATGTTTTTTGCTACCGCCGACAATGGTCGGGGCGATCTCATTGGCCTGCTTGGCCCAAGCCTCGGCCCCTTGCCAGCCGTTTTCGGCCATCATCTTCTTCAGCACCTGACCAACCGTGCGTGGCTTGCGTGGGTTGGGCATCGGCCAAGAGAAATCCTCCACCCGGCTTTCCTCAATCGCCATGATAACCACGCGCGGCCGCAATTGCGGTACGCCAAAGTCAGAGGCATTCAAAAGGCGCGGTTCGGTGTGGTAACCGAGGCGTTTTAGTTGTCGTTGCAGATGCTTACGGTAATCCTCGAATACGGCATCGAGAAAGCCGCGGACGTTTTCGATCATGATGGCGCGGGGGCGCATCGCGTCCACGATATCAATTGCGTCTTCAAACAGATTGCGCTCGTCCGCCTGACCCAATTGCTTGCCCGCTTTGGAAAACGGCGGGCAGGGCAGGCCGCCAGCCAGCAGGTCAATGCCTTTGTACCTATGCGCGTCTTCCTTGAAGAGACGCATGTCTTCCTCAAGGACGGTCCATTTCTTTCGGTTGTGGCGCAGCGTGTTGCAGCAGTGTTTGTCGATTTCGACCAAGGCCTCGTGATGGAACTGCGCCTTCTCAAGGCCGAGGGCCTGACCACCCGCTCCAGCGCAAAGTTCCAACGACGTCAACATGTTGCTGCACCTCCAAGACGCAATCCATCCCACGGGCGCAACACCCGTATTCCAGTCCCTTTGAGACATAGCTCAAAGAGGCCGTGTTCACAATCCGTTCTATTTCGTTTGAGGGCACCTATTGGCCCCGGTCACGTGGCGGATCAGAGTGGCCCCTTTCTTAGCACAGGGAGAGGGGCACAGGACATAGAAACTGTGACATGTGAGGGAGATTTTCAGAGGCGATCCCATCCCCGGTGGATAGGGCGATGATCGGCGCAAGTTCCAATTTAGTTCAGATTACAGGCGGAATGGTTCGGCGGGCGATCCGTTAATATGGGCTGAAGTCTCCACGTTTTCAGGTTCCTAGCGCATATTGAGTCCCGGTCAGGCTTTGGCAGAAAAGACACCACTCGCAGCGATTGTATTGTAAATTTAGATGAAGCCTTGCGTGGAAATGGGTTGGGGAAAATGATGCTGGGTTAACGGCACCGCAGGGATTTTCTGCGATAGGCTAGAGACGAGTTTAAGAGGATCTCCACGCGCTATGGAGGCAGTAAAAGTGCCCAACTGGGTTCGGGCTATCATTCTGGGGGTCGGGAACAAGACCTATTTACCCACGTGGATTGCACTCTTCGTGGTGGCCTTTGCGTTTGTCTTTGCCGAAAAACAGAACCAGACGATCCATCACCAGTCGATGCGCGCAGATGTGCAGAACGAGGCTGGTTTGATCCGCTCGCGTCTAGAAGGCTACCTCAACGCCGATATCCAGCTTGTTAAAGGCCTTGTGGCGGTGATCGCAACAACCCCGGGCATCACCCAGGCGCGCTTTAGCGAAGTTGCGGACCGGGCGATTGGCGACCGGGATCAGATCTTGAACATCGCTGTGGCGCCGGATCTTGTGGTGACGATGGTGCACCCGTTTGAGCCAAACAAAGCGGTTCTGGGCCTGAACTACAATGACAACGACGCGCAGCGTGAAGGTGCATTGCGGGTTCGCGATACAGGCGAGATGGTCCTCGCCGGGCCGGTCAATCTGGTGCAGGGCGGTGTCGGCTTTATCGGGCGTTTTCCCATATTTATTGGCAAGGGTGAGCATCGTCACTTCTGGGGCATGGTGTCCGCGGTGATTGATGCGACCTCGCTCTATGAGGAGACGGGGGTTACTGGGCCGGATTTGCATCTCGAACTCGCCCTCACCGGCCATGATGGTACGGGCGAAGATGGCAATCTGTTCTTTGGCGATGCTGCGATCTACGACCAAAATCCGATCCTGATGGATATCGTTTTGCCAACGGGCTCTTGGCAATTGGCCGCCATTCCCAAAGGCGGCTGGGGCAGCACGCCGGACAACATTTGGCTGCTGCGCGCCATCATGCTGGCTGCGGGCGTTCTCATTGTAGTGCCGACCTTTTTTGCCTGCCGCATGTCGGCTGTCCGGCGGGGCGCGATCAAGATCCTGCGCAAGCGCGAGCGAGAGTTGGAAGCCAAGCAGGCTGAGTTGATGCAGCTGTCGATGGTGGCCCAGAACGCCTCTGACAGTATTGTTCTGACCGATCCGGAGGCGCGTATCATTTGGGCCAATGCGGCCTTCTCGCGGATGACAGGCTATGCGTTGGAAGACGCGATCGGCCAGACTCCGGGGGATCTGTTGAACGGCCCCGGCACCAGCGCCGACACCATCCGCGAAATTGCTGCCCATGTTGCGGACGGCAAACGTCACCGGACGGAAATCTTGAACTACACCAAATCGGGTCAGGAAATCTGGGTCGACACACATCTCGTGCCGGTTCTGGATGACACAGGTGCGGTGCAAATGGTCATCGGCATCGAGCGGGACGTGACGCTGAACAAGCAGAACGAAGCCGAACTGGCCGAGGCGAAGCGCGCAGCCGAACAGGCGGATCGCGCCAAGTCTGAATTCTTGGCCAATATGAGCCATGAAATCCGCACGCCGATGAATGGCATCATCGGCATGTCGGAGCTTTTGGCGGAATGCGATCTTGCCGAAGAAGAGCAGCAATTCGTTGAAATCATCCGGACCTCCTCCAAAGCGCTGTTGAAAATCATCAACGATATCCTTGACTTGTCGCGTTTGGAGTCGGGCAAGCTGCTGCTGTCCGAGGTCGATTTCGACCTTGAATCCTGTATCGAAGGCTCGGTGGATGTTCTGCGTCCGGTGGCGCAGGAAAAAGGCCTGTCGCTGAATGTGACCTATGCCAGCAATCTGCCCCGCAAGGTGCGGACCGATGACGGACGTCTGCGCCAGGTGCTGGTCAACCTGATTGGCAATGCGGTGAAGTTCACCTCATCTGGCCGGGTGGATGTGCGCGTTTTGCGGGACAGCAACGATCCCTACCGTCTGACCATCGATGTTGAGGATACAGGCATCGGCCTGTCCGAAGTCCAGCTCGACAATATCTTTGAGCGGTTCTCGCAGGCAGATGCCGCGACGACCCGCGCCTTTGGCGGCACCGGCCTTGGCCTGACGATTTCGCGCCATCTGGCGGGGCAGATGGGCGGCGACATCCTCGTGCGCTCTGCTGTGGGGCAGGGCAGTTGCTTTTCGCTGGTGATCAAGGCCGAACCTCCAATGGGGGAGGATGTGGACTCCGATGCGGATGCGGCGCTGGATCTGAACCGGATCAGAGGGCGCAAGGTCCTACTGGCGGAAGACAATCGCACCAACCGTCTGTTGATCCGCAAATATCTCGCCGATCTGTCGGTGGAGTTGATCGAGGCCGAGAATGGCCGCCAAGCGGTCGATATGTGCATCCGCCACGCGCCCGATGTGATCCTGATGGATATGTCCATGCCAGAGATGGACGGGATCGCGGCGACAAAGGAAATCCGCAAGCTGACGATCGCGCAGCCGCCGATTGTGGCTCTGACCGCCAATGCGTTTGCCTCTGACAAAGAGGCCTGTCTGAATGCGGGGATGAACAGCTTCCTGTCCAAGCCGATCAATAAAAGCCGACTTTTGGAGAGTATGGCTGCCGTGATGGGCGAGGCGGGCCCCTATGTGGACGCCGCCTCCGCCTGATTACATGCGCGCGGTTTGCGGCAGCACAAAGAGCCCGGCTGGTTTGGGAACCACTCCGGTGCGCAGGGGACAACCATAGACCTTGCTGAGCAATGGATCGGTCAGGGTCTTCTGGACCGAACCGGCCGCCGCGGTGCACCCGTTGTGCATGACATGAACTCGATCCGCATACATTGCCGTCAGGTTTAAATCGTGCATCACGGTGACCACTCCGCCCCCTCCCTCGGCAAAGCGCCGTGCGATCTCCATCACTGTCAATTGATGCGCGATATCGAGGCTGGACACGGGTTCGTCGAGAAACAGCCAGCATGGGCGCCCGTCTCGTTGCGGCTGCCAGACCTGAACAAGAACGCGGGCCAGTTGGACCCGCTGCTGCTCGCCGCCCGATAGGTCTTGATAGGAGCGCGCCGCATAGTCTGCCAGATCCACACGGGCCAAAGCCTCGTAAGGTAAAGCAGACTGCGCGGCATCCGGCCCAGCGGCAAGACCGAGGCGTATCACCTCCAGCACGGTGAAGGGGAAGGCAAGGACCGTGGCTTGTGGCAATACAGCGCGCATAGCTGCCAGTTCCCACGAGCGATAGTCAGACAACATCCGATCATTCAGACGGATGTCCCCGGAGCAGGGATGTTCCCCCACCAGCGCCTTGAGCAAGGTCGATTTGCCGGAGCCATTGGGGCCCACGATGGCTGTGATTTCACCGGGGGCGGCGGTGAAATTCACGTCCCAAAGGATCTGTTTGCGCCCGAGGCTCAGGTGTACGTTTTGGGCGATGACCGTCATTGCGCCAGCCCTCGACGTTGCAGCAGGATCCACAGGAAAACCGGCGCGCCCAGCACCGCGGTGACAATGCCGATGGGCAGTTCCGCCGGGGCAATCAGCGTGCGCGCGATGAGGTCCGCGCCGAGCAAAAGGCTCGCCCCCATCAAGGCTGCATTGGGCAAAAGCGTGCCATGATCCGGCCCGGTCGCCAGTCGCAGCACATGCGGCACCACGATGCCGACAAAGCCGATGCCGCCAGTGGCCGCCACCGCAACCCCAGTCGCCGCCGCAACCGAGAAGATCGCCGCGTTCTTCATCCGCTGCACGGGAACGCCCATATGTGCCGCTGCGGCCTCGCCCAGAGCCAGACAGTTGAGCCCATGCGCAAGCCAGGTGGTCGCCGCAATCGCGGCCAAGATCACCGGCCCGGCGATCAGGGATTTCTGCCAGGTCGCCCCGGCGAGGGACCCCATCTGCCAAAATGTCAGATCGCGCAGCTGCTGGTCATCGGCGAGGTAGATCAGGATGCCAGAGACCGCCCCCGCAAGAGCTCCAAGCGCGATGCCAGCCAAGAGCATGGTCGCCACCGAGGTCTGCCCGCCGCGTGTCGAGACGCGATACAAGAGGAGCGTGCTGCCCCAGCCGCCCAAAAATGCCGCAACTGGCGTCAGGTAAGGGCCAAGCCAGCCCTGCAGCCCAAGGGGCAACAGGCCGCCAAGCACAATCGACAGGATCGCCCCAAGACCCGCGCCTGCGCCGACCCCGACCAGTCCGGGGTCGGCCAGCGGGTTGCGAAACAGCCCCTGCATCACCGCGCCCGAAGTCGCCAGCGCCGCCCCCACCAGCACACACAAGAGCACGCGGGGCAGGCGGATATCCCAAAGCACCACGCGCTCCATTGTGGTCAGGGACTCGCCCGTGGCAAGCTTGCCAAGCGCGCCCCAGAGCGAGGTGCCAGAGGCGCCCATCGCAAGGTTCAGGATCGCGGCGAGCGCAAGCAGGGCCGCCAGCCCGCCCCGCAGCTTCAGCGCCTGCGCGCGGCGGTCGGGCACGCGCGCAGCGAGGGGGTCAGAAAGCGCCACCATCGCTCAGAGCGGCCCATAGAGGGACTGCGCCAGCTCCAGCGCCGCATCGGCGGTGCGGGGACCAAAGCCAAGGAGATAGAGCCCGTTCATCCGCACCACTGCGCCCGACTCGGCGGCAGGTGTGGTGACGAGGGCGGGCATCGCCAAAAGCTCGGCATCCGGCGCGCCATGATCGCCGCCGCGATCCATCATCAGGATCACATCCGGCGCGGCCTGCGAGACAGCCTCGTCCGTCATCAGTTTATAGCCGTCAAACTCGGCCAGCGCATTGACGCCGCCCGCCATCGCGATGATGCCATCCGCTGCCGTGCCGCGACCGGAGGCCATGATGCGCCCGCCTCGGGTGGAGAGGATGAACAGGACCTTTTTGCGATCCTCGACGGGCACCGTGGCCACTTTGGCGGCGACCGTATCCAGCCCGGCCTCTACGTCGCGAACCAAGGGCTCGGGGTCGACCTCCACCGCCGCGCCCACCGCGCGGATCTTGGCGAGGATGCCGTCGGGGGTAAATTCATCCGGCACCTCGACAAAGGCGATCTCGGCCTCCTTTAGCACCTCCAGCGTTTCCACCGGGCCGGCGCCCGCCTCGGCGACGATCAGATCCGGGTTCACCGACAGAACCCCCTCGGGCGCCAGCGCGCGCATATAGCCCACGTCGGGCAGGGCCTCGGCCGCGGGTGGAAAGCTCGAGGTGGTGTCGCGGGCGACCAGTTTATCCGCGACCCCCAGCGAGTAAAGGATCTCGGTCACCGAGCCGCCAATCGACAGGATGCGATCCGCCGCCACCGCTGCGAGGGGGGCGGTGAGGGCAGAGGTCAGGGTCAGAGCAAAGAGGACACCGCGCATCAGACCAGCTCCGGCGTGCGCAGGCGGGGCAGGGCGCGCAGGATCTCTTCCCAGGCGGGGCGGCTATCCAGCGCGTCGGTGCGGCGGCCAAAGATTTGCAGGATGATGGTTCCCTCGGCGTCAAAGGCCTCCAGCGAGACCGCATCGCCGCGTTGGGTCGGCTTGGTCACCACATAGGCTTCGGCGATGTGATCCAGCCGCAGATGCAGGTTAAAGCGCGGGTCCATTACGTTTTGCCAAGGCCCCATGGCGCGCAGGCTCTCGATCGCACCCCCGTGGATCTGGATGCAGCCTCGGTTTCCGACAAACAGCATGATCTCGGTGCCGCTGCCCGCCAGAGCCTGCAGGGCGGCGTCGACCGCTGTGGTCTCGACCTCCTCGACAAAGGGCGCGCCGACGTTGCGATAGGCGCCAAGGCGGTTCATCCGCAGCTTGGAGGTGAGGCGCAGGAACTGATGCGTGTCGCTCATCTTCGCCCATTCCTCGCGCAGGATGTCGAGTTTATCGGCGTTGAACTTCGGCGCTTCTGCCGGTTTGCGCGGCTCAACGGTCAGCGCGTCGGAGGTGTCGCCAGTAGCGAGCTCGGCCACCACCGCGTCCCATTCCGCATGGTTCGAGGCCTCGCGCAGGTGGATTTTATGCACCGCATCGCCCGCCGCATCAAAGACCTGAAGCGAGCGTTTCACGCCGCTTTCCGTCTGGTGCTCAACCGCAAAGCCAAACACCCAATGGGCGGGGAAGATGCGCAGGTCGATTTCTGGCTGCAGGATCATGGCTGCATGGGGGCCGCTTTTGTAATTGCCGTAGACCCCCACCCGCTCATTGACGCAGGAGAGGTTGCGCGTCAGCGCCATCACCTCGCCCAGTCGGGCAACGGCGGGCATCAGGCGGTCGGGATCGGCGGTGATCCGGGTCGCGCTGCGCCCGGTCTCGGCGGCCAAAAGCTCAGCTTCGGAAATCCCGTAAGTCTCGCAGAAATCGCGGGCGCGCAGGGTGGAATGCTCCGCGCGCTGCGCACGGATCGCGTCCGGAGACGTCGGTCGGTCTTGGGCCATCAGGGTCCTCGAAGATTTGAAATGTTTGAGAAAGCTGCTGGCTTGCGACCCCTTTGGGCGGGGCAGGGCAGGCTGACGTCCGGCAGTAGGCTCTGCGGATATTTGTTGACATAAATAGTAAATTAAATTAGGCGCCGCAAGAGGGATTGCGCGCGGCCCTTAAAATCGCCCGCCGATCCGGCATCATAACACGCCAGAGACCAAGCCAGCCCCAAGGCGAGCATGCGGTTCCAGCCTGCATTTCCTGACCTTTGGGGACGACATGACCATCATCACTTTGCGCCGGGCCTTGCTGTGCTCGGTCTCCGGACTGGCCTTGGCCTTTTCTGCAACCCATGCCACCGCGCAGGACCAAAGCGCGGACGAGGGGTTCCTCGGCACGCTGATCCTTGGCAACAACAAGCGGGACGTTCAAACCGACACGGCGACGCCCGAAACCACCATCAACGCCGAGGAAATCCGCGACCGTCAGGCCAATAGCATCGCGGAGCTGATCGACTCGGTGCCCGGCGTGACCCTGGTGAACTCCGGCACGCCGACCGGGGCGGGCATCAACATTCGCGGCTATGGCGCCGATGGCACCTACGGGTCGAACCAGAAGGTGCAGATCCAGCTCGATGGCGCGTCTATGGGCTCGGAAGAGCTCTACCGGATCGGCACGCAGCTTTATACCGACCCGGCACTGTTCCGCGAGGTCTCGGTGATCCGGGGCACGGTGGGCTCCTATGAATATGGCTCCGGCGTGATTGGCGGGGTGGTGAACTTAGAGACCATCGACGCGGGTGACCTGACCGAGGGGCAAATCGGCCTCTCCGGGCGGCAGACGGTGGAATACTACGGCAATGCCGGCACCAAGGTCTCCTCCACCATCCTCGGCTGGCAACCGACCGAGAATCTGGAGTTCCTGCTGAATTACACCTGGCGCGAGCAGGGCAATTACACGGATGGCGACGGCAATGAGGTGGCCAATACCGGCTACGAGCTGCCCTCCTATTTGCTGAAGGGCAAATACAGTTTTGGCCAAAACGCGGATCAGTCGCTGACCTTCTCCCATGCCAAGACCACCTCGGACGAGAAGGACGTGCCCTATGACGCCTTCGCCAATATCCCCTTTGGCAATGTGGATCGGTATACCGAGACCACGACCACCAGCCTGCAATATGCCTATAACCCGGTCGGCAATGATCTGATCGACCTCACCGCGACCCTGTCTTATGCGGATCAATATATCGAGCAGGAAGAGGTCGGCAGCACTGGCTCGGCCCTGCTCAACGCCGATCACCGCTATGAGACGAGCAAGCTGACGGTGAAAAACACCGCGCTGTTTTCGGCCTTTGGCGTCGATCACAACCTGCGCGCCGGCGGCGAGCTGATCCGCAAGGAACGGCTGACGGCCTCCTCCGCGCCGGGCGGCACGGACGAGCGTTTTGCGCTTTTTGCCATCGACGAGATCGACTTTGGCAATGGCTTCACCCTGACCCCGGCGATGCGGTTTGAAACGCAGGATATCACCTCCAGCTCCACCGGCACTTATGTGACCGAGGGGGAGAGTTTCTCCAATTCCGAGCTGATGGGCGGTGTCTCGGCCCGCTATGCCTTTGCCAATGGTTTTGCGGTCTTTGGCTCGGTCGCCTATACGGCCGGCCTGCCGATCCTCGATGACTTCGACTACGCCACCTATCAGACCTATATGACCCAGAGCGAAAAGGCGGTGACCTATGAGGCGGGCGTCTCTTATGACCGCGATGGGGTCTTCTCTGGCGACGACCAGCTGCGCGCCAAGGTGAATCTCTGGCAGACGCGGCTGTGGGATTACACCTCTGGCACCGATTACGCGACGGTGGACCGGATCAACACCGAAGGTTTGGAGCTGGAAGCCTCCTATAGTCACGGTTCCGGCGCCTATGTGGACCTGAACGCCAACATGTCGAGCGGCGAATGGGCCTATGTAGATGGCACGACTGCTGATTACACCCGGATGCCCGCCAATAGCCTTGGCCTCACGGTGGGCAAGAAATTCAACGACACGCTGGATCTGTCGTGGGAGGCGGTGCTGACCAAGGACATCCAATCCACCCCGGGCTATGCGGTGCACAACCTGCGCGCCACCTATGCGCTGTCGCCGAACTTCCTGAAAGAGGCCGAAATCCGTCTCGGGATCGAGAATATCTTCGACAAGGCCTATACGCCGCACCTCGCCACCCGCGCAGCACCCGGGCGTAATATCAAACTGTCGCTCGCGGCGGCCTTCTAAGGGAGAGACGGTAGCATGATCCCTTCTAGCCAGGCTTTGATCGCCCTTTCAGCCGCGCTGCTCCTGCCTCCCCTCGGTCAGGTCGCGCGGGCCGAGGGCACGACCCCGCCACGCACCGGCGTTCAGATCGAATTGAACGCCCTTTCGGAGGGAGAGGTGGGCTGCCGCCTCTCCTTTCTCGCCCAGAATGCCTCCGGTCAGGAAATTTCCGAGGCGATCTACGAGACGGTTTTGTTTGACCGCACGGGCGGCGTGATGCTCTTGACCCTGTTTGACTTTCGCGACCTCCCCTTGGACCGCCCCCGCGTGCGCCAGTTTGACTTGGGCGGTGTCGCCTGCGCCGATCTCGGTCGGGTGCTGATCAACGGGGCGAGCCGCTGTGTCGTTGAGGGGCAGGACAGTGCCACCTGCAGCGAGGGGCTGAGCCTCCGCAGCCGCACCGAAGTGGAGGTTCTGGGATGAGCCTCTCTTCGCTTTGGGCTACTTTGATGGCCTCCTTGCGCGACATCCTCGCGACGGGCGGCCCGGTGGTCGCGCTCCTTCTGGGGCTCTCGGTGATCAGCGCGGCCACGGTGATTTACAAACTCTGGCAGTTCCGCTGTGCCCGGGTTGGTCGACACGCCCGCTTGCGCCTCGCACTTGACGCGGTGGAGCAGGGCAACAACGCCACCGCCACGGCGCTGTTGCGCGATAGCCGGTCGTACCTTGCGCCCGTATTGCTGCGCGCCCTCAGCGGCGGGGTGGCACAAGAGGACCGCTGCGATGCCGAGGGCGAGGCGCTGTTTGCCCGGCTAGAAACCGGGCTTGGGTTCCTCGATATGGTGGCTCAACTTGCGCCGCTGATCGGCCTTTTCGGCACGGTGATCGGCATGATCGAAGCCTTTCAGGGGCTGCAATCAGCGGGCACCTCGGTCGACCCAACGGTGCTTGCGGGCGGCATTTGGGTGGCGCTGTTGACCACGGCGGCGGGGCTTGCGGTGGCGATGCCGGTGGCCGCCCTGCACGGCTGGCTCAGCGGCGTGGTGGAGCGCGACCGCGTCTTTGCTAATGCAGCACTGCGCCAGATCCTCGCGCCCGCGATGGCGACACCTCCGCTGCAGGAGGTCGCCTGATGGCGATTACCACCCGTCCTAAACCCCGTCGCCGCCTGTCGATGACCTCGCTCATCGACGTGATTTTCCTTTTGCTGCTGTTCTTTATGCTCTCCTCCACCTTTTCCCGCTTTGGCACGGTTGATCTGATGGCCGCCGAGGCGGGGCAGGGCGCGTCTGGCGAGGCGCGCCCGCTGTTTCTGCGCCTGTCGCCCGAGGGGATCACCCTCAACGGCGCGCCCGTCGCGCTGGGCGACCTCAAATCGCGCCTTGGTGAGCAACCCGAAAAACAGCTCCTGCTGAGCATTGCAGGCGCAGTCACCTCGCAAAGCCTTGTTGACGTGCTGGCGGCGCTGCGCGGTCTGCCGGGCGTGTCGCTCACCGTGCTGGGATAAGCCCATGCTGACCCGTCGCCGTCCCAAACCCAAGGCCGAGCCCACCATCGCCCTGATCAATGTGGTCTTTCTGATGCTGGTGTTTTTTATGGTCGCAGGCTCGCTTGCCCCGGCACTCGACCCCGCCGTTCGGCTGGTCGAGGCCGCCGATCTCGAGGCCGCCCCGCCGCCCGATGCGCTGGTGATCCGCGCCGATGGCAGTTTGCACTTTCGCGGCGCCGAGTTGACTTCGCCCGAGGCTTACGTGCGGATTGTGCGCGAGGAAGAGGCCGCCTTTGCCGCCCGTCTGGTGCCCGATCGCGCGCTGCCGGCCGTGACCCTTGTGGCGATCTCCAAGGAGCTGTGCAGCCTAGGGGCAACCCGCATCACCCTCCTTTCGGAACGGAGCCTGCGATGATCCCCCGTTCGCCCCTGATGGCGGTCTGTGCGCTCTTTGCCGCCTTAGCCGCCCATGCCGCCCTGTTGGTGGAAACCGAGCCCTCGGTGGTGGAGACAGAAGGCGGCGGCAGCACAGCCCCCGCTGCCCTCGGCAACAGCTTTGCCGATTTCACCCAAGGCACGTTGCAGCCGGTTGCGGCAGAGCAAAGCGCGGTGCAGGCGAGCACTCCCGTCCAGCCGACAGTCACGCCGCCCGCCCCTGCGGCTGTCTCGCCGGTATCCGCCCCTCCCGTTGCGACCTTAACGCCGACCGTGCCCCAACCGACCAAACCCGCCCCGCCAGAGCAAACCGCTGCACTGGTCGAGACCTCCTCAGAGCAGGCGCCAGAGGCGACCAAACGTCCTCCGCAACGCCCTGAACCGGCCAAGCCCGCACCGCGCGGCAACAGCGCGCAGAACGCCAAGGCGGGCACCGAAACTGGTGCGGAAGAGAACCACGCCAAAAGTGCACCCAGCGCGCAGCCTGCTGCTGCGAGCGGCGCGGGCAATGCTGCGGTGTCCAATTATCCGGGGCTGGTGACGCGCCAGATCTTCCGCCAACGCAAAACGCGTACCTCGATCAAGGGCGTGGCGCAGGTCAGCTTTGTCCTCGACGCCAGCGGTGCGCTCGCTTCGGTGCGGATCGCGCAAAGCTCTGGCTCGGCGGAATTGGACGCGCTTGCCTTAAGGCAAATCCGTCAGGCCGCGCCCTTCCCGCCGCCGCCCAGCGGCGCGCGGCGGCAATATACCATCGCGATCAAGGGGCGCTGAGGCCTAGCCGCGCCCCATGCGGATCGCGATATTCTTGGTCTGCACGTAGTTCCACAGCGCCTCGCGTCCCTTTTCGCGGCCATAGCCGGACTTGCCGACACCGCCAAAGGGGGTCTCGACCCCGCCCGCATACCATTCGTTGACAAAGATCTGCCCTGCCCGGATCTGCCGCGCGGCGTGGGTGGCGCGGTCCAGATCGCGGGTGAAGACGCCGCCCACCAGCCCGTAGTCGGTGGAATTGGCGATCTCGATGGCTTCGGCATCGTCCTTGAAGGTGAGCACCGACAGCACCGGGCCAAAGACCTCTTCCCGCGCGATCTCCAAATCCGGGGTCACCCCGGCCAGAACCGTGGGCTGCAAAAAGGCGCCGGGGCGGTTCAGCGCCCGCCCGCCGGTGACGAGCCGCGCTCCGGCGCCCTCGGCCCGGGCGACCATGGCGGCGGCGCGGTCACGCTGCGCCTCCGAGACCATCGCGCCCATAGTCGCGCCGAATTCGGTTCGTTCGATGCCAGGGCCGACAGAGAGGCTACTGGCAATGGCCTCTGCGCGGGCGATCAGCTCCTCGGCGCGGCTTTCATGCACGATCACCCGGCTCATCGCAGAGCAAACCTGTCCGGCGTTAAAGAAAATCCCCCAGCGGATGTCCGTGTCAAAGGCGGCAAGATCGGCGTCCTCATGCACGATGGCGGCGGATTTTCCGCCTAGCTCCAGCACACAAGGCACCACATTGCGCGCCGCCGCGCTGGCGATGGCGATGCCGGTCTGCACCGAGCCGGTAAAGACGATCTGATTGACATGGGGATGCCCGGCCAAGGCAGCTCCCGCTTCGTGCCCAAAGCCGCAGATCAGGTTCACCGTGCCGGGCGGAAAGCCTGCCGCCGCCGCCGCATGGACGAAATAGGCGTTGGTCAGAGGCGTCAGCTCCGGGCTTTTGATCACGCAGGCATTGCCGGTGGCCAGCGCGGCGGCAAGGCTGCGCGCGGTCATCTCCACCGGGTAGTTCCACGGGATGATCTGCGCCGAAACCCCCATGGGCTCATAATCGGTAAAGTCGTAATAGCCCGCGCCCAGCGGGATCGAGCGCCCCTCCACCGTTGCGGCCTGATTGCCGTAATATTCAAAATAAAGCGCGGCCCCTTCGACCTCGATCACCGCTTCCCACAGGGGTTTGCCCTGCTCCAGGACCAAGGTGCGGGCAATCTCGTCCTTATGTTCCAAGAGGTAGCGGCCCATCGCCTGCACCATGCGGCCCCGTTCAATGGGGCGCATCGCGGTCAAGGCGCCAGAGAGATGCACCCGCCGCGCCGCTGCCACCGCGCGGTCCACATCCGCCGCATCGGCCAGCGCCTGTTCGGCGATCTTTTCGCCCGTTGCGGGGTCCAGCACGTCAAGGCGCCCGGCGCCGCCGTCGACCCAGTCTCCGCCAATTGAGTTGCGCCAATAAGAAGGCAGAGTGCTCATGTCAGGGGGCCCTTTCGCGAAGTTTCGAAAAGACAGAAGCAGACAGGGCGAGAGGGCCAAACCGCAAATGCGGCGTGAAACTGTTCGCGCACGTCACCAGCCCGAGTATTGCAGAAACTTTGACTAAAATGCTGCGCAGAAACTCTCAAAGTTTCATCGCCTGAAGCCGCAAAACATACGCAAAGCGACAGCAATGCACGCATAAAACGGCATGTGTTTCACAGAATGTTAAGTGCCGCGAGCAGAGAGTGTCCGTCGATCGGAAAAGGAGTCTCCCTTTGGCACTTGCACGCTGTCCTGCCGACCGTCTTTGGTCATCGCGCCCCTCGCGGTGGCTGGGTCGACGCAATGGGAATTCTGCCGCTCTTGAACACGCTTCTGCGGGGTCTGCCCCGCTGATCGGCTCTCACCTCTATCTAAGCTGCGCGATGAATCTGTCGCATGACGGCGCCCCTCATTGCCCAGAGTGACCTGATGACTGATACCAAAGCTCCCAAACCGAAAAAAATTCGCCGCCGCGGTCTCTTGCGCAGTATTCGCGCCAAGATGAGCGTCATCCTCTTGCTGATGGGGATCGGTGTCGGTGGCATCGGCTATATGATGGCCGAAGTACTGAACGTGATCGACCGCGACATGACGGTGCTGAAGGATCAACGGCTGCCTGCGCTGGAAGTCGCCGGTGAAATTGCGGTGGCTGCGGGCAAGACCAAGGACAATATGATTGGCCTTGTGGTCGCCACCAATCTGGATGAGTTGAGCGCGGCAGAGACTGCTTCTCAGGAGGCCACGGATCATCTGCAATCGCTAATCGGTCGTCTGGACGAGGATATGCGCCAGCAATTGATGCCGGGTGCGGATTCCGCCGAGGCCGCTTTGGGCGAGTTGGCTGCGGCCCGTCGCACGGTTTTGGACAGCGATGCGCAAATTCAGGCGCGTGTACAGCAACTGCATGAGAACAGCGCCAAGCTGCGCGAAGTCATGACCGAGCTGTCGCAGACCGCCTCCGTACAGCTGAACAAAGGCGCGGTGACCACCTATAACTCCATTGATGCCTCGCTGAAGAAGCTGGTCGAAGATGACTTTGTGAACCTCCAGATGCTCTTGGAAGCACGGGCGGAACTGAACCTCTTGGCGGGGACGGCGGTTGCCTTTGGGGGCACCAAGGATTCGACCACTCTCGAACAGCTGACCAAACTCGCGGACAGCTCTGACGCGCGGCTTATGGAGATTGCGACCTTCATCCAAGATCACGCACCGGAACTGATGGATGTGGCAGTGATCAACAGCGCGACGTTCACGCTGCAATCTGTGATCGCGCAAAGCCTGTTCCCCTCCGAGACCCTGCGCCAAGCGGCGATGAAGGCGCGCGCCGATGCGGATCGTATGATCACCATGGCTATTGATGCGCAGGTCTTCAAACTGACGGCCGCTGCGGATCGCGCCAGCAAAGACAATGGCGAGGCGCTGCGCAGCCTGATGAAGAATGAAGTGGGCTTCCTTAACACGCTGATGGAGATCGGCACTTGGGTGAGCTCTTATCAGGCCGCTGCCTTGGATGCATTGACCGCGACCACGGAAAAGGGTGTCGATGATGCTGCCTTCGACATGGAAGGCGCAAGCATGAGCCTGTCCTTTTACGAGGATTTTCAGGACCCGCGCGTGGGCGAATTGATCAAGGAACTCACGGTTCTGAACGATCCCAAGACCGGCATTGCCGCGCTGAAAGTGCAGGCGCTGAATGCGCAGGTTGCGGCCCATGACGCGACCCGCACAACCGAAGAAGCAGTGGTGCAGATCGCAAACAAGGGCTCTGAGCTGTCCTTGGCCAACCAGAACGCGATCGAAGGCATGGCAACCGATATCGCAGGCGAAGTGGCCCGCGCGGAAATGAACCTCTATGTGGCGATGGGCCTCGCCGCGGGTGGCTTTGTCACCGCGATGCTCCTGATTCAGGTTCTGGTCCTGCGCCCGCTCAACCGGATCAGCGCCAGCACAGAGGCATTGGCAGACGGCGACCGTAGCCCAATCAGCGGCTTTGATCGCGCCAGCTCAGAGATCTATCGGATCGCGCGTTCGCTCTCGGTGTTCCGGGATGGGATCGTCGAAAAAGAAGAGATGGAGCGTCTGGCCGAAGAAGAGCGCAACCATCGCATGGAAGCGCAAAACAAGGCGGTTGCCGCCCTTGGCAACGGTCTGTCACGCCTGTCCGATGGTGACCTGACGGCGCGGATCAATGACGAGCTGGCCGAAGGCTATGAGCAACTGCGCACTGACTTTAACCGGACTCTTGATACGCTGAACGAGACGGTGGGGCAGGTGATCGATACCTCTGCATCAATCCGCAGCGGCGCGTCCGAGATCAGTCAGGCTTCGCAGGATCTGTCGCATCGCACCGAAAGCCAGGCGGCCACCTTGGAAGAAACCGCCGCCGCTCTGGATCAGATGACCGCTAGCGTGAAATCTGCAGCCGAAGGCGCGCGCGATGTAGAGCGCAGCACCAATGAGGCGCGAACCGAGGCTGAGGCGAGCGGTGAGATCGTCCAGAACGCCGTCGCCGCAATGACCGAGATAGAGCAAAGCTCGTCGAAGATCTCGCAGATCATCTCGGTGATTGATGACATTGCCTTCCAAACCAACCTGCTCGCCCTCAACGCAGGCGTCGAGGCGGCCCGTGCGGGCGAGGCGGGACGTGGCTTTGCGGTTGTGGCCTCTGAGGTGCGCGGCTTGGCGCAGCGATCCTCGGACGCGGCGCTGGAGATCAAATCGCTGATCAGCGACAGTTCGCAGCAGGTGGAGCGTGGCGTGGATCTCGTCGGCAAGGCAGGCACTGCATTGGAATCGATCCTGTCGCGGGTGACCCAGATTTCTGAGCTGATTTCCGGCATTGCCACCGGGGCGCAAGAACAGTCCACCGGGCTTTATGAGATCAACACCGGCATGAGCCAGCTGGATCAGGTCACCCAACAAAACGCCGCGATGGTGGAAGAGGCGACAGCAGCGGGCCATCTTCTGAACACCGACTCGCAAAAACTGGCGGAGCTGGTTGCGCGGTTCCGCACAGAAAGCGGAGCAGGCAGCACAGCCTCTTCGGTATCTGCCGCGCCGAGCGCCCCGACGGCATGGGGCGAGGACGATGGCGAGGATTGGGAAACACCAGACCCGGTCGCCGTGGAAGAGACCGATTGGTCCGATTTCAACTGGGATGATGACGCCCCCGCAAGCGGTGCGGCCTGACCTCCAGCGATCAGATCGTTAAAAACATGGGGCCTCCGATTGTGATCCAATCGGGGGCCTTTTGCGTGGAGACGTCTCTGACGTCGCGTTTCTAAATTCCGCAATAAGAAACAAAATTCCACATGTTGAAATTTTGCAAGACGCCACTTAAGACTATATGGAATCGCAGTCGCGTCGTGGAAGGAGGACCCGCCCGTGTCTCAGCCTGTAGTCGTAGAGACTCTTGATGGTATCGCAGTTATCGCGATTGCCAACCCGCCCGTGAATGCATTGAGCCATGCGGTGCGTGCCGGATTGGATGCCGCCTTTGCGGAGATCGCCGCCCGCTCTGATCTGCAGGCGGTTGTCCTTTATGGCACGGACCGCACGTTTATTGCGGGGGCCGACATTCGTGAATTCGGCAAGCCTGTTCAGGAACCGCTGCTGCCGGATCTGATCAATCGCCTTGAATCCTGTCACCTGCCGGTGGTTGCTGCCTTGCATGGCACGGCCCTCGGTGGCGGGCTCGAGGTCGCCATGGGCGCGCATTATCGCGTCGCCGTTCCCTCCGCGCGATTTGGCCTACCCGAAGTGACGCTTGGCATTCTGCCGGGCGCAGGCGGCACACAGCGCCTGCCGCGTCTTGCGGGGGTCGATTTCGCCCTGGAGGTCATTACAACGGGCCGCCAAATCGGCGCGCAAGAGGCGCTGGCAGTCGGCTTAATCGACCGCATCAGCGAAGATACCGACGTGCGTGCGGCAGGGATCGCCTTTGCTAAGGACTTGATCGCACAAGGAAAAGGTCCCCGCCGCACCCGCGACCTCGCCGTTGATCCCGTTGGCCTCGAAGTGTTCGAGGCCGCCAAAGCCAAGATGGCAAAGAAGGCTCGCGGACAACTGGCGCCGCAGAACTGTATCAAAGCGGTGGAGGGAGCCGTTTCCTTGCCCTTTGCCGAGGGGCTAGCGAACGAGCGGTCCCTGTTCCAAGAGCTAATGGATAGCGACCAGCGCGCCGCATTGATCCACGCGTTCTTTGCGGAACGTCAGGTCGCAAAAGTCCCCGAAATCAATGGTGTGGAGCCGCGTGGCATCGACAAGATCGGCGTTATCGGCGGCGGCACCATGGGGGTTGGTATTGCGACCTCCGGCCTACTTGCAGGCCTCGACGTGACCCTGATCGAACGCGATGGTCCTGCCGCTCTGATGTCGGGCGACCGCGTGCGCAAAACGCTGAAAGGGTCGGTGGAACGCGGCAAGCTTTCACAAGACGCCTATGACGAAATTCTCGCCAACCGCTTCCGGTCCAGCAATGATTACAACGCTTTGGCGGATGCAGATGTGGTCATTGAGGCGGTGTTCGAGAGCATGGAGGTGAAGAAAGATGTCTTCACCAAACTTGATGCGGTCTGCAAACCGGGGGCGGTTTTGGCCTCCAACACCTCCTACCTCGATATCAATGAGATTGCCCAGATGACCTCGCGTCCGAGCGATGTGATCGGTCTGCATTTCTTCTCGCCCGCCCATGTGATGCGCCTGTTGGAGATCGTGGTCGCCGACCAGACCGCACCGGAGGTGACCGCCACTGGTTTTGCGCTGGCGAAACGTCTTAAGAAAATCGCGGTGCGCGCAGGCGTCTGTGATGGTTTCATCGGCAACCGCATCCTCAGCCATTATCGCAAGGCCTGCGACGGCGCGGTGCTGGCGGGGGCGAGCCCCTTTGACGTGGACCGCGCGCTGGTCAGTTTCGGCCTCGCCATGGGCCCCTTTGCGGTGAGCGATCTGGCGGGTCTCGATATCGGCTGGGCCACCCGCAAACGTCTGGCGCCGACCCGCGATGCGCGCGAGGTTTACGCTGAATTTGCCGACCGTCTTTGCGAGGCGGGCCATTTCGGGCGCAAAACCGGCATGGGCTATTACGTCTATGCTGAGGACGGCACCCGCGAAAACGCGGAGGTGCTCGAGCATGTTGCGGCGGATCGCGCCGCCAAGGGCATCACCGCGCGCGAGATTTCCGAAGAGGAGATCGTCGACCGCTACATGGCCGCGATGGTCAATGAGGCGGCCCGCGTGGTGGAAGAGGGCATCGCCCTGCGCCCGCTCGACGTCGATGTGACCCTGCTGAACGGTTACGGCTTCCCGCGCTGGCGGGGTGGTCCGATGCAATATGCAGACACTGTCGGGCTCGACAAAATCCTGCGCGATATCAAGCGGTTTGCCGAGGAGGACGCCTTCCTCTGGCAGCCCGCCCCGCTGCTGACGCGTCTGGTGGCAGAGGGCAAGACCTTCGCCGACCTCAACGACGCCTAAACGACCTGACCTGATTGCCCCAAAGATCGCCTCTGAGAGGAAACTTACAATGAAACAAGCTGTTATCGTCTCCACCGCCCGCACTGGTCTGGCTAAATCCTATCGCGGCGCCTTTAACGACACCCATGGGGCCGAGATGGCGGGCCATGCGATCCAGCACGCTGTCGAACGCTCCAAGGTGGACCCGGCGCTGATCGAGGATGCCTTTATCGGCTGCGGCTACCCGGAGGGCTGGACCGGCGGCAATATCGCGCGGCAGGCGGTGATCCGGGCAGGGCTACCGGTCACTGTGGCGGCGGCGACGGTCAATCGGTTCTGTTCCTCCGGTCTGCAGGCGGTGGCGATGGCCTCTCATGCGGTGGTGATGGAGGGGGCCTCTGCCGCCATCGCGGGCGGGGTGGAAAGCATAAGCCAGATGCCCCCCTCGCGCCCGGCGCAGCGGCGGGATGCTTGGATCGAGGCGAACAAGCCCGAGGTCTATATGACCATGATCGAGACCGCCGATATCGTGGCACAGCGCTATGGCATCAGCCGCGAAGCACAGGATCAGCTGTCGCTCGAGAGCCAGCTGCGCACCGCCGCCGCGCAGGCCTCCGGCAAGTTCGCCGATGAGATCGTGCCGATCACTGTGACGCAGAAGATCACCGACAAGGAAACCAAGGAGGTCTCCTATCAGGAGGTCACCTTCGCGATGGACGATTGCAACCGTCCGAACACTACGCTGGAGGGGCTGTCGGGTCTGAACCCGGTGCGCGGTGAGGGTAATTTTGTCACCGCCGGCAATGCCTCGCAGCTGTCGGACGGTGCGGCGGCGCTGGTGGTGATGGATGCGGATCTGGCGGCACAACAGGGGCTGGAGCCGCTCGGCGCGTTCAAAGGCTTTGTCACCGCAGGCTGCGAGCCCGATGAAATGGGCATCGGCCCGGTCTTTGCGGTGCCGCGTCTGCTGCAACGCCATGGGCTCAAGGTCTCTGACATCGACCTTTGGGAACTCAACGAAGCCTTCGCCTCGCAAGCGCTCTATTGCCGCGACCGGCTGGAGATTGATCCGGCGATCTGCAACGTGAACGGCGGCTCGATCTCCATCGGGCACCCCTTTGGCATGACCGGCGCGCGGATGACTGGGCACCTGCTGCTTGAGGGCAAGCGGCGCGGGGCCAAGCTTGGCGTGGTAACCATGTGCATCGGCGGCGGTCAGGGCGCGGCCGGCCTCTTTGAGATTTTCTGAGCGGAGGCCGCAATGGATCTGAGCTACACCGCCGAACAGGACGCCTTTCGCGCCGAAGTCCGCGCGTTTCTCGCCGACAAATTGCCCAAACGGCTGAGCGAGAAGGTGCGTCTGGGCAAACGCCTGACCAAATCCGAGATGGAGGAATGGCACGCCCTCCTCAATGCGGAAGGTTGGCTGGCGCCCAATTGGCCGGCCGCCTATGGCGGTGCGGAATGGGACGCGGTGCAGCGGCAGATTTTTGAGGAAGAAGCCTGCCTCGCTTATGCGCCCCGCGTGGTGCCCTTTGGTCTGATGATGCTGGCGCCGGTGCTGCTGGCCTTTGGCTCAGAAGAGCAGAAACGCCACTACCTGCCGCGAATCCTCAGCGGCGAGGATTGGTGGTGTCAGGGCTATTCCGAACCCGGTGCGGGCTCCGACCTTGCCAGCCTCAAGACCCGCGCGCAGCGGGACGGCGATCACTATGTGGTCAACGGGCAAAAGACCTGGACCACCCTTGGCCAACACGCCAACTGGATTTTCTGTCTCGTGCGCACTGGCACCGAGGGCAAGCCGCAGGCGGGGATTTCCTTCCTCCTGATCGACATGGCGACCCCCGGAGTCACCGTGCGCCCGATTACGCTGATCGATGGCGAGGCGGAGGTGAACGAGGTCTTTTTCGACAACGTCCGCGTCCCCGTCGCCAATCTGGTGGGCGAGGAAAACAAGGGCTGGACCTACGCCAAATACCTTCTGACCCACGAGCGGACCAATATCGCCGGGGTCGGCTTTTCCAACGCGGCGCTTGCGACACTGAAACAGGTCGCCGCACAGACCCTTTCGAACGGTAAGCCCTTGGCGCAGAACCCGCATTTCGCCGCCCGCATGGCGCAGGTGGAGATTGACCTGATGGCGATGCGCACCACCAACCTGCGCGTGGTTTCGGCCGCCGCCAAGGGGCAGGCCCCCGGTGCCGAAAGCTCAATGCTCAAGATCAAGGGCACCCAGATCCGACAGGAGCTCACCTCGCTGTTGCGCCGTGCCACCGGGCCGGACGCGATGCCCTTCCTGCCGGACTACCTTGAGGGCGGCGACAACCAGACCCTCGATCTGCCGGAACACGCGCCCGCCGCCGCGCCGAGCTATTTCAACATGCGCAAACTGTCGATCTTTGGCGGCTCGAACGAGATTCAGCGCGGCATCATCACCAAAGCCATTCTGGAACTCTAAGGGCAGGGCAAGCATATGGATTTCACACCGACCGAAGACCGCGCGATGCTCAAGGATATGCTGCGGCGTGTCCTCTCCGAGAGTTTCGACCATGAAAAACGCCGCGCTTTGCTGGCCTCGGGCGCGCCCTTTGACGCAGCACTTTGGGCGCAATTGGCGGAGCTCGGCATCCTTGGCGCGCTGTTCACCGAGGATCAGGGCGGCTTTGGCGGCGCTGGGTTCGACATCGCCTTGGTGTTTGAGGAACTGGGCCGCGCCGGGGTGATCGAGCCTCTGTTGTCGTCCGGTATTTTGGGCGGCGGATTGGTGGCACAGCTGGGGAACGCCGATCAACAGGCGCTGGTCGCCGAGGTGATCGCGGGCGAGACGCGGCTGGCCTTTGCCCATGCGGAACCGGGCACCCGCTACGATCTGGCGGATGTGTCGATGGTGCTCGGCGCGGACATGACCCTCAGCGGCACCAAGACCCATGTGCTGGGCGGGGCTGAGGCGCAGATGCTGGTGGTCTCCGTCCGCGAAAGCGGTGCTGCGGGCGACACGGGCGGCCTGTCGCTGGTCCTCGTGCCCAGTGATGCGCCCGGCGTGAGTGTGACGCGCCATGTCACTGTCGACGGGTTCTCCGCCGCCACTGTGACTTTTGACAATGTCGCTCTGGAAGACAGCGCCCGGCTTGGCACCAAAGGCACCGCTTATGACGCCATTGAGGAAGTGATCGCCCGCGCCACCCTCGCGGTGAGTGCCGAGGCCCTCGGCGCAATGGAAAGCGCCAAGGAGATGACCATCACCTACCTCAAAGAGCGCCAGCAATTTGGCCGTGCGATTGGCAAGTTTCAGGCCCTGCAACACCGTATGGCCGATGTGCTGATCGAGGTGGAGCAGGCGCGTTCTGCGGTGGTGAACCTCGCCGGACACCTCGACGCCCCGCGCGCCCTGCGCGAGCGCAACGTCAGCGCCACCAAGAACCTGATTGGTCGGGTGGGCGCCTTGGTGGCCGAGGAAGCGGTGCAGCTGCATGGGGGCATCGGCATGACCGACGAATACGCCCTGTCGCATTTCGTGCGCCGCATCGTGATGATCGACCATCTGTTTGGCGACGTGGACCACCATCTGGAGCGTTTTATCCAGCTCGGGCTGGAGGCCGCCTGATGGCCGACCTGTTCCGCAGCGAACATCGCGGCGACGCGCTGGTTCTGTGGAACTGTAACGCCGCCCGTCGCAACGCGCTGAGCCCGGAGTATTATGACGGCGTGATCCACGGTTTGCGCAGGGCGGCGGAGGCTCTGGACGTGTCCGCCGTGGTGCTGGCGGGTGAGGGGGCCTTCTTCTGCGCAGGCGGCGACCTCACCCTGTTGAAGGCGCGGCGCGAGATGACGCTGGAAGAGCGCAAGGCCAATATCGAGCGGCTGCACGACGTAATTCGCGCGATCCGCGCCTGTCCCAAACCGGTGATTGCCGCGGTTGAAGGCGGTGCGGCCGGGGCAGGGGTCTCGATTGCCATGGCCTGCGATATGATCGTCGCGTCAAGACTTGCGCGCTTTACCCTTGCCTATGTCAAGGCGGGCTTGGTGCCGGACGGCGGCGCGACCTGGGCCCTGTCCCGCGCGATGCCGCGCGCGACATTGGCGCAGATGGCAATGATGGGGCGTCCCCTTGCGGCGGAGCGGCTCCATGCCCTCGGCGTGGTCAACGATCTGGTCTCCGAGGGGCGCGCGGTCGAGACAGCCCTGACCCTCGCGGCAGAGATTAAACGCGGCCCCGAAGGCGCGATTGCCGAGATCAAGACGCTGATGAACGCCGCCGAAAATGGTGGCAGCTTTGAGGATCAATTGGCGCGCGAGCGCGACGCTATGGCGGCGGCACTGGGGGGCGAGGAGGCCCGCACCGGCATCACCGCCTTTTTGAACAAGGAAAAACCGGTCTTTCGCTAGGCCATCCGGGCGCAATAGCTCGGGAAAACAGGCACTCGGGGAGGAGGCGCCATGACAGAACAGCCAGAGATCAAAGGCGGTCGACGCCTTCACGACCTGCTCGACGATGCTGCCCGCGCGCGCGGCGCGGCGCAGGCCATGGTGGATTTCACCGGCCAGCCGCGCAGTTGGCCGGATGTAGCAGCGGCCAGCCTTGAGGCGGCAGCGGTGCTGACCGAGGCAGGCGTTCGGGCCGGGGACCGGGTGGTACTGGTCTTTGAAAACTGCGCCTCGGTGCCGGTGTTTTTCTTTGCCTGCAGCCGCTTGGACGCCACAGCTGTGATGATCAACGCGCGCGGCACCGAAAGCGAGCTGGCGCGGGTGATCGCCCATAGCGACCCTGCGGCGGTGATCTTTTCGACCGATGTGTCAGAGGCGGCTGCCGCCCATGCCGCGCGCTGTGGCGCCAAGCCCATCGCAGGCGCCTTCGGAACCGTCGCGGTTCAAGCGCGCGAAGGCGCTGTGAGGGAGGCGATCTGCGCCGCGGGCCGGGACCAGGTTGCGCTGCTCCTTTATACCTCTGGCACCACGGGGGCGCCGAAGGCGGCGATGCTGACCCATGAAAACCTCGCCTCTGCCGCCGCTGCTGCGGCGGATATGCGGGATTTGCGGGCGGAGGACGTCTGTTTCCTCGCGCTGCCCCTGTCGCATATCTTTGGCATTGTAACCCTCTTGGCGGTGACCCTGTCACAAGGCGCGATGCGGCTTGAGGCGCGGTTTTCGGCCGAGCGGCTTTATGAGGCCTTGCAGGAGGATGTGACCTTTCTGCCTGCGGTGCCGCAGATGCACGCGCATCTCTTTCACTTCGCCCGCAGCCAGGGCAAGCCGCGCTACACGCGGGGGCTGTTGCGCTACGTTTCTTCCGGGGGCGCGCCCCTGGACCCGGCCTGGAAGCGCGAGGCGGAGGCCTTTTACGGCGTCGCCCTGCAGAACGGCTATGGCATGACCGAGGCCGCCGCCGGGGTCTGTGCGACCAAAAATGCGCTCGGCGATCCCGATATCTCAGTCGGCAGACCCATGGGAGAGTGCCGCTTTCGCCTCGATCTGGAGGCCACCGGCGCCAGCCCGGACGAGGGCATTGGCGAAATTCTGGTCGCTGGCCCACAAGTGATGAAGGGCTACTTCCGTGACCCGGAACAAAGCGCCAAAGCTTTTACCCCAGATGGATTTTTCCGGACCGGCGACCTTGGTCGCTATGACGACGAAGGGCGGCTTTATATCGTGGGGCGCTCCAAGGAGCTCATCATTCGCTCTGGCTTTAACGTCTATCCGGTGGAGGTGGAGGCGATCCTGACCGACCATCCGGAGGTGATCGTTGCGGGCGTTGTGGGGCGCGCGGTGGAGGGCAACGAGGAGGTAC
Source organism: Epibacterium sp. (assembly GCA_048263945.1). Taxonomy (GTDB): domain Bacteria; phylum Pseudomonadota; class Alphaproteobacteria; order Rhodobacterales; family Rhodobacteraceae; genus Epibacterium. The sequence continues at coordinate 149,733 of JBLXDQ010000002.1, forward strand.
TCGCCTTCGTGAAGGTCGCGGCGGGCAGCCCGCTGACAGAGGCGGAGTTGAAAGACTTCGTTGCAGAACGGCTCGCCCCCTACAAGCGACCATCGCGAATCGTATTGGCGCAGGAGCTGCCTGCGGCGCCCACGGGGAAAATCCTAAAGGCCAAACTGATCGACCATTTCGCAGACCAACTGGCCTAATCATGCTGCGACCGCGAAGGGCGCGGCGCGTAAATACCTGAAATCTGGATCGGCAGCCCCCCCCGGATAATGCTGCGCTGCCGAAAAGACGCCGAGCCGAGGCAGAGAAATCGATAGGCGCTAACAATTTTCACTTGCGGAATTTAATTCTGCATAGTGGAATAAATCAAATCCCGATGACTGGAGGAGGCATTCGGATGAATACGTTCAAAACTCTCGTGGCCACAGCGGCTCTGACCCTTGGAATGGGGTCGATGGCGCTGGCTGAAACAGTGATCTTCTACGGTCACGCAGGCCCGCCGCGTGGCACGGTTCCGGCGGCGCTCAACTGGTTCAACGACCGCCTTGGCGAGGTCTCGGGCGGCGAGATCTCCATGGATATTCAATGGGGGGGTGCCCTGTTCAAAGCGCCCTCTGCCGTGCAGTCCATCGGCGATGGCGTGGCGGATGCGGGCTCCATCATCTCGGCCTATTTCCCCAAAGAGATGGCGGGCTACGCGCTCGCTGACTTGCCGCTGGGCGGTCCGGACCCTTGGGTGGGTATGCGCGCGACCGACAAAATGATGCGGATGCCTGAGATTACGGCAAACTTGGCGGCGCAGAACCTTGTCTATATCGGCACCTTCACGGCCTCTGATGTGAACGTGGCCTGTAAGGGCGGCGAGATCGCCTCGATCGCCGACATTGCGGGCAAGAAAGTGCGCGGCGCTGGCGTCTACGGCAAGGTCTTTGGCGAGCTGGGCGCGACCATGGTCAACCTCTCTGTCTACGAGGCTTACCAAGGGCTCGACACCGGGTTGATCGACTGCACCCAGGGCTATTCCTACATCGTTCCGGCGCTGAAATGGCACGAGCAGATCGACAGCTACACGCTGCTGAACTGGGGCCAGATCGGCGGCTACGGCATGTTCTTCAACAAGCAGATCTTCGACAGCTACCCCGAAGAGGTTCAGACCGCCCTGCGCCAAGTGGGCGAGGAGCTGCCGGAGAAATTCGCGCAAATCGTGATGGGCGCCAACAACAAAGCGGTCGAGGCGATGCGCACCGATGGCTACGAACGTCCGGTGAAACTGATCGAGGTGAGCGCCGAAGAGCGTGAAAAGCTTAACGCCGCTGCGCAGCCCTTCATCGCGGAATGGGTGGAGACCACCAAAAGCGTAGGCCTCGACCCCGACGCGCTGATGCAGGTCTACGAGCAGGCCGTGGTCGACTACACCGCCGAGCTGGAGGCAAAAGGCTACCCCTGGACCCGTAACTAACTGGTCCCCGAAGCGGTGGGTCCGGCGGAGCACGTCGGACCCACATGCCAACGCGCAGTGCCCCAAACATCGCAGGGCCCAATAACGCAGGCCCCATGACCATGGGGGAGGAGCGGAGAGATGCTGAAACGGATCGAACGGATCTTTGTGGATGTGGCGGCCTTGGCCATCATTCTCCTTGGGCTTTTGATCTTTGCAGATGTGGTGGCGTTGAACCTCTTTGCTTCGCCCCTGCCCGATACGATCATCATCGTGCGCGAGCTGATGGTGGTGGCCATTGTGATGCCCTTGGCCGCAGCAACCACGGCGCGCGCCCATATCGCGGTAGAGTTTGTGACCAACTTTCTGCCCGCGCGGGTGGTGAACTGGTTTGTGGTCTTTGGCAGCGCCTTTGCGCTTCTGGCACTGAGCCCGCTGATCTGGGCGGGTGGCAAAGAACTATTGCACCAATGGGACAACGCCAGCGTATTTTACGGTGATCTCAACCTGCCGCAATGGCCCGGGCGGCTCGCCTTTGTCATCGGCATGAGCCTCGCCTGGCTGCGGCTCTTGGTGATGGTGGTGGTGGACGCGGCCACGGCCCTGCGCGGGCAAGAGATCGACGTGCTCGGCCACTGACACCCTTCGTATCTAGCCCCAGCTCTGACCTCAAAACGAACAGGAAGACCTCATGGATCCGGCCACCATTGGATTGATCGCTTTTGGCGTCATGCTGCTGTTGCTCGCGATGCGGGTGCCGATTGCCTTCGCCCTGATGGGCGTGGCGACCATGGCGGCCTTTGCGATCTTTGCCTTTCGCACCGGCACGTTTATGCCAGAGCGGGCAATCCGCGCCACAGCTTCGTTGGTGTTTTCCAACTCCTTTGACCTCATCCACAGCTTTGATCTGTCGATGATCCCGCTCTTTGTGGTGCTCGGCAATATCGCCTATCGCGCCGGGATCACCACGGCGGTCTACAACTCTGCCCGCGTCTGGTTGCAACAGCTGCGCGGCGGGGTGGCGATGGCTTCGATCGTGGGCTGCGCGGGGTTTTCCGCGATCACCGGCTCCTCGATTGCCTGCGCCTCGACCATGGGGCGGATCTGTACGCCTGAGATGCTGAAGATGGGCTATGACAACCGCCTCGCCACCGCTTCGGTGGCGGCGGGGGGCACCATGGGCTCGCTGATCCCGCCCAGCGTCTTGTTCATCGTCTATGCGATTTTCACCGAAACCTCGGTCTCCAAACTGTTCCTCGCGGGCATCCTGCCGGGGCTCTTGACGCTTGTGGGCTTTGTCACCGTGGTGCTGGTTTGGTCCGCGCTTGACCCAAAGGTCGCGCCGGTCGCCCAATCCCGTGCCAGCGGGGCAGAACGGTTAAAGGCCGCGATGGAAGCTTGGCCCGCGGTTCTGATCTTTGTCATCGTGGTGGTCGGCATCTATGGCGGGTTCTTTACCGCAACTGCGGCGGCGGCGGTTTCTGTGGTGGCGACCACGGTGATCGGTTTTGCCCAACGACGCCTGACCCTGCCCGACCTGTGGCAGGCAGTACGTGAGACCTGCATTCAGTCCACCTCGATCTTTATCGTGGCGGCTGCGGCCAAAATCTTTGTCGCCGCCATCGCCCTCACCGGTCTGGCCCCCGCCTTGGTCGAGACCGTGTCTGAGGCGAATATGTCCTTTCCGATGCTTCTCCTGTGCATCTGTCTGGTCTATCTGGCGCTTGGCATGTTCCTTGATCCCATCGGCATCATGGTGCTGACCCTGCCGCTGGCCGTGCCGATGGTCGAAGCCTACGGGATGAACCTGATTTGGTTCGGCGTTGTGGTGGTCAAACTTCTCGAGATCGGCCTCATCACCCCGCCCGTCGGCCTCAACGTCTTTGTCCTGTCGAATGTGGTGGGCAAGGCGGCGCCCATTGGCGCGATCTTTGCTGGCATCTGGCGCTTCCTTTGCGCCGATGTTGTGGTGCTGGGGCTGATCCTCGCCTTTCCGGCGATTTCGCTAATCCTGTCGGAGGGGGTGAGGTGAAGGTGCTTTTCTTGGTAACGGAAACCCTTGTATGATGGCGCCCCAAACCGAGGCAAAGGGACGAAAGACAATGCGCGATCTTGAGCAGGACCGCCGATACGCCAATACTTTGGCGCGAGGCTTGCGCATCCTGCGCGCCTTTCGCCCCTCGGATAACGGCCTCGGCAACCTCGAGATTTCCGAGCGTACCGGCATTCCTCGCTCCACCGTGTCGCGGCTGACCTTCACGCTCTGCGCGCTGGGCTATCTGACCCATGGGCGGCATTTCGACAAATACCGCCTCGGGCCGGCCGCGCTCGCCTTGGGCAATATCGCCTCGGCGGCCTTTGGGTTTGTGTCGGTCGCCACGCCCCTGATGCAGAAGCTCGCCAATGAGATGGGCGCCATGGTGGGGGTCTCCATTCAGGACGACGGCAATATGCTGATCGTCAAGACCTGGCGTCCCGAAGGCTCGCGCACCATCTGGCTCGATGTGGGCTACCGGATGCCGGTGCTGACCTCCTCGTCCGGCATCGCCTACCTCGGGGCCCTGTCGCGGGACGAACGCGAGAAGCTGGAGGCGCATCTGCCCGAAGAGGCCGCCACCGAATGCGAAGCCGTCTGGGACCGGGAACGCGTCCTCCTGCGCCGCGAGGGCTATGCCTTTGTGCAAGGCGAGGCACGCTATTCCAAGTCGATCAACGCCGTCGCCACCCCCTTTCGCCCCACCGAGATCGGCGAGCCTGTCTCGTTTTTCTGTGGCGCCAATGTGGATGACCTCAGCGACCAGCGCATCCATGATCAGGTCGGCCCCGAGCTGGTGCGCGCGGTCAACAGTCTGAAGGCGCTGACCGGCCATGCGGTTTCGACCGTCTCGCCGGGTTAACACCTGTCAAACCTCTGACATGAAGCCCGGTTAGACCGCGTCTAAGACCCCTTTGACCGGAGCCTTTGCGCATGGCCACCTTTCGCCCCGACCCGATCCGCCTGCTGACAGGTGCCGATGCTACCACCTCGCGTCCGCCTTCGATCACCGAACCGGGGCAGGGCGGTAAATTTGCTCCCGATGGCGCGGTGCTGCCCTTTCCCGGCAATACGGTGATCTGCCACATCGACCCCAATAGCGACGCCCATGCCGCTCTCAGCGAGATGCAGGACGAGATCCGCCAGAGCGAGTTCGCCCCGCTCTTTACCTTCCTGCCGCCCTCCAGCCTGCATATGACGGTGTTTCAGGGCATCAGCCCGGACGAGGGGAATTGGCCCGCCGACCTGCCCAAAGGCGCCAGCCGCGACGCGGTGACCGCCTTTTTCAAAGAACGCCTGATGGGCCAAGACCTGCCGGAGCGCCGCAGCGTCACCGCCAAGGGGCTTTACGCCGGCCATTCCGTCACGCTGGAAGGGGTTGATCCCACTGAAGAAACCCGCCTGCGCGCCACCCGTCTGGCGCTGCGCGAGCTCACCGGCCTGCGGCACGATCACTTCGACACCTATACCTTCCACTCCACCCTCGCGTACCCTTTGCGCTGGGTTGATGCAGATTTGGCGGCGGAGCTGGTCGCCTTCTCGGAGGAGGTCTTTGCGCCCTATGCCGCGCGGCTGGCGCGCATCGACCTCGGCCCGCTTGAGCTTTGTAATTTCGAGGATATGCACCACTTTGAGCCTATAGCGCGGCTGACACGCGCAAAGCGATAAAGCCCCCTTTGTTTGCGCTAACGCTTGCGCTTTTGCGCAGGCTGTCGCAAGAGTGGCGTCAACTTCGTAGGATTGGACGCAAACCGGGCGTGAAAGCGCGCGCAGGGCTTGACCTCTGGCGCGCTTGTCTGTTTGACCTCCAAGATATGACAACCGGACTATCGGGCCACACCGCATCGGCGGCAGAGGCTGGAGGGGCAATGATGTGGAATCTCATCGCTGACGTTGGCGGCACCAATATGCGGCTCGCGGCCGTCAATGCCGAGGGCGAGATCCTCGAGCAGGCGCGCTACAACACCAAGGGCGAGTTGAACCTCGAACAGGCCTGTGCGGATTTTGCCACCCATCGCGGGTCTGCCCCTGGCCGGGCGGTGATCGCTGCGGCGGGCGTGGTGCGGGGCGGCTCCGTGCAGTTGACCAACGCGAACCAAAGCTTTTCCGAGCGGGGCATCGCCGCTGCGCTCAAGATCGAACGCGCTAAAGTGCTGAATGATTTTGAGGCCGCAGCCTGGTCGCTTGCAACAGTCAGCGCGGGTGATGTGACCACCCTGCAAGGTGAAGCGAAATTCCCCAAGGAACCCTGCCTGATCATCGGCCCCGGCACCGGTCTCGGTGTCGGCGCGCTGGTCTGGGCCAATGGCGATCCTTGCGTGGTGCCGGGCGAGGGCGGTCATGTGGCGCTTGGGCCCCGCACGCCTGACGAGGTTCCGATCTTTGAGGCCCTGCGCGAGGAATGGCCCGAGGTCGGCATGGGCCCCGGTCTGGTGGTTGAGGCTGAAGCGATCCTGTCGGGCACCGGGCTGCCGTTCTTTTATCGCGCCGTCGCCAAGAGCATGGACCTGACCGCGCCGTTGGAAACCGGTGCTGAAATCTTTGAATCCGCCAAAGCAAAGCTGGATACCGCTGCCATGCGCGCTGTGTCGCTGTTCGCGCAATATCTTGCGTCGGTCGCAGGTGATCTGGGGTTGGTCTTCGCGGCCAAAGGGGGCGTGTTCATCTCGGGCGGTGTCGCTGCTGCGAACCCATGGATTTTCGACGCGGCCTTTGTTGAGGCCTTTAACGCAGGCGGGCGCCACACCGCGTGGCGGCAGGAGCTGCCGCTGCATGTCTATCATCAGCCGAACTTCGGCCTGATCGGCGCGCGGAACTATTTGGCCGCGCGTTAAGAGACTTCAATTGGGTCCAGTTCGGCCGATAGGCCGGATAGCCCCCGACCGGCCCCGTCAAACCGAAGGTTTGCCTCCGGCAAAACGCGCGGCGGCTTCACCCCCACCCGGCGGTCCGGGGCCGTCCTTTGTTTGATATGCCGAACGAAAAAAGCCGCACCAATCGGAGCGGCCATTCTTGTTGCGCCTTCGCTAAACCCTTATAGCAGCTCGGCAATCTCCACTGCGCGGTGCTCTGTCATCGAGCGTTGCGCGGCCATGCCCATCAGCACGGCCATCTTGCCATCCTCGAGGCTCACCTCGGCGACCTCGCGCTCCCCCCGCACCAGTTCAAGGAACCCCTTGTGCTGATAGAAGGTCGAACCATTGTGGTCGCCCGCCTCCAACAGGGTCGGGTCCACCGGGATCTCGCGCATTTCCGGCCCCTTGGGGTCGCGCGGCGAGACGATGACCTGCGGCACCGGCGGCGCGCCTAGATGTTCAGGCCAGAAGCGACCGGGGCCGGGCACCAACGCCTCGATCTTGCCCTTGGGGCCCACGGCAGAGATTTCCTCCTGATAGCGCGCCCCCTCGGCGAACATGCAAAGTTCCAGCATCGCCCGCGCGCCATTGGCGAAATCGACAATTACATAGCCGTTGTCGAGGATATCCGGCGTCTCGCCCGCGTAAGTCTCGTCAAGGTGGTTCACATCCATGCCGCCCGAGGCCAGCACCCGCACCGGCTCGGACCCTAGGGTGAGCCGCATCAGGTCAAAGAAATGGCAGCATTTCTCGACAAAGGTCCCACCGGTGTAGCGGTTGAAGCGGTTCCAATCGCCGACCTTTTCCAGAAACGGAAAGCGGTGCTCGCGAATCGTCAGCATCTTGATGCCCCCTGTGGCCGCTGCGGCCTCGCTCAGCAGGGTCGCGACGGGGGGCATGTAGCGATATTCCATCGCCACCCAGACCGGCGCAGGGTAGGCGGCGCGGAAGGCCTCCAGCCGGGCCACATGGGCGGGGTCGGTGAACAGCGGCTTTTCCACCAAGACTGGCAAGGGGCGCTGGGCGGCCAGCGCCTCCAGCTGCTCCACATGGCGGAAATTGGGGCTGGCGATCAGGATGCAGTCCAGCTCTTCCACCGCGAGCAGCGCCTCAACGCTGTCAACCAGCTTGGCCTCGGGGGCGAATTTCAGGCTCTCGGCGGCCATTTGCGCGTCCGGCTCGAAAATCGCGGCGACGCGGGTATCCGGCAGCAAGGCGATATTGCGCAGGTGTTCCTGCCCCATCATGCCGCAGCCGATGACGCCATAGTTGGTGATATGTGACACGGGGTAATCTCCCTTAAATCAGGCGCTGCACATAGAGCGCTTTGTCTGTGTCGAACCAGGTTCTGGAGAACTCCACCGGGGCGGGGGATTCCGCCCAAGAGAAGCGTTCGATATAGCCGGTGAGGGTGCCGGGCCTGAGCGCAAAGCCAGCCGGTGCCCAGTCCGGCACATGTCTGATAGAGACGCGATCCTCGGCCCGCGCGATGATCAGGCCGAATTGCATCTGGTAAGTGCGGTAAAGCGAATCCGACATCTGTTCGGGCCGGATCACCCCGGCATCCCCGTCGAGCCAGATTTCCTCGACCGCGATCGGGATGCGGTTCAGGAATCGCAGGCGGCGGATGCGGGTGCCGTGGTTGGCGGTGCCAAAGGCGGGCAGGTCGGCGGGTTTCGCCACCGCCGCCAGATCAAGGATATCCGCCGTCGGCAAGCCGCCTCCGGTGGTCAGCTCCAGCCGGAACATCGAATAGACGCTCTGCGCCTTGTGGTTGGCGCGGATGTAGTTGCCAGAGCCTTGGATGCGCTCCAAGAGCCCCTTCTTTTCCAACTCGGCCAAGGACTTGCGCAGGGTGCGCACGGTTGTCCCATGGCTCTTGGCCAGCTCGCGCTCGGGCGCCAGCCTTTGCCCGTCCACCAGCCGCCCGGCGGCGATCTCGCGGATCAGGAATTCGCTGATCTGCATGTAGATCGGCAGCGCCGTGGGGGTGTCGCGGTCGAGGTCATGGGGGGGCGTCATGGGGCAGGGGCCTTGGTCTTTGCGCGCCGCTCTGGACGGCCAGAAAAAATTGATGCACCATTGATGTACTTTAAATCTGCTGCTACGCAAGAGGAAATTCGATCGCTCTTCGAGGAGGAAGACATGACCGTTGTCCCCATCACGTCCCCCGATCTGGACGCTGCCGAAGTCTCTTGGTTTGCGGCGCTTTGCTCGGATGATTACCAGTTTCTGGGCGTGCCAGAGGGCAACCTGCGCTCCTCTTGGGCGCATTGTTCCGAGATCGTCAAAACCGCCGAGGCGCAGGGCTTTCGCAACATCCTTTGCCCCTCCTCCTATCAGGTCGGGCAGGACACCCTGTCCTTTGTGGCGGGCTGCGCGCCGATCACCGACAAGATCAACCTCTTGGCCGCGGTGCGCTGTGGCGAGATGCAACCGATCATGCTGGCGCGCACCATCGCGACCCTTGATCACATGCTCGAAGGCCGCCTGACGGTGAACATCATCTCCTCGGATTTCCCGGGCGAGAAAGCGGACAGCGCCTATCGTTATCAGCGCTCGCGCGAGGTGGTGGAGATCCTGAAGCAGGCCTGGACCCGCGACGAGATCAACTACGAGGGGCAGGTCTATAACTTCAAAGGCCTGACCACCGATCCCGTGCGCCCCTATCAATCCGGCGGCCCGCTCCTGTACTTCGGCGGCTATTCCCCCGATGCGCTCGAACTCTGCGGTCAGCATTGCGACGTCTACCTGATGTGGCCGGAAAAGATGGAAGAGCTGCAGGGCCGGATGCAGGCGGTGCATGCGGTGGCCGAGAAATACGACCGCACGCTGGATTACGGCCTGCGCGTCCATGTCATCGTCCGCGATACCGAGGCCGAGGCGCGCGAATACGCCGACTATATCGTGTCGAAACTCGACGACGAACAGGGCCGCGCGATCCGTGAACGCGCGCTTGATGCAAAATCCCTCGGTGTCAGCCATCAGGCGAAGAACCGCGAGATTGCCGATGATGCGGGCTTTATCGAACCCAACCTCTGGACCGGGGTCGGGCGGGCGCGCTCGGGCTGTGGCGCGGCGCTGGTGGGCTCCACCGATCAGGTGATGAGCAAGCTGGAAGCCTATCAGAAAATGGGCATCCGCGCCTTCATCCTGTCGGGTTACCCGCATCTGGAGGAAGCCAAGCACTTTGGTGCCCGCATTCTGCCGAACATGAAAACCTGCTCGCTGCCCGAGGCCTATGGCCGCGTCCCGGCGAGCCCCCCGGAAACACCCCTTGGTGTAGGAGTGCGCCGCTGATGGACCGCGTAAAACTGTCTGACGACCTCGAATTTTCCCGGCTGATATACGGCATGTGGCGGATTGGCGATGATGCCGATACCTCCGTCAAACATGTAGAGGCCAAGATCCACGCCTGTCTCGAGCAAGGGATCACCACCTTTGATCAGGCCGATATCTATGGCGCCTATACCGCCGAGGGCATCCTTGGCGCGGCGTTGAAGGCGAACCCCGCCTTGCGCGGTCAGATGGAGATCGTGACGAAATGCGATATCGTCGCCCCCATCGGCATGCATGCGGATAAGCCGGTTAAATACTACGACACCTCGCGCGCCTATATCGAGGGCGCGGTGGATCGCTCCCTGACCGAAATGGGGATTGAGCAGATCGACCTTCTGCTGATCCACCGCCCCGACCCCTTGATGGACCACCACGAGACCGGCGCCACGCTGGACGATCTGGTCCACTCCGGCAAGGTCAAGGCCGTGGGCGTGTCGAACTTTCGCCCCTGGGACTGGAAACTCCTGCAATCGGCGATGTCGACCCCGCTGGTCACCAACCAGATCGAGATTTCCCTGTCGGAGGTTTCGCCCTTCACCAATGGCGATCTCGCCTTCCACCAGATGGAGGATCACGCGGTCATGGCTTGGTCGCCGCTTGGCGGCGGCAGCCTGATGACTGGCTCGGGCGAGCTGGCCACGCGTCTGGATGAGGTCGCCGCCGCTCAGGGCGTGGACCGGGCGGCCGTGGCCGTCGCCTTCCTCTTGCGTCACCCGGCCAAGATCCTGCCGGTGATGGGCACCAATAACCTCGCCCGTATCCAGACGATTTCGGATGCGCAAAAGGTCGAGCTGGACCGCCAGACCTGGTTCCGCCTCTACGAGGCCGCCTTGGGCCGGGAGGTCGCATAACATGGGCCTGCAGATGAGCGATAAGACGCAAAAAGCCTTTGTGCCGGACGAGAGCAACACCCGCCTGCTGCGCGACGCCTTTGGCCGTTTTGCCACCGGCGTCACCATCGTCACCGCCAATACGCCCGAAGGGGTGGTGGCGATCACCGCTTCCAGCTTCTCTTCGGTCTCGCTGACACCGCCGATGGTGCTCTGGTCGCCGGACCGCAATTCGCGCCGCTTCCCCTATTTCGAGGGGGCCGAGCATTACGCGATCCACGTTCTGGCCGCTGACCAGCAGGAGCTTTGCTACAGCGTGGCCAAGGACGCCGCTGGCCTGCGCGGCCTCGATCTGGCGCTGAACGCGGAGGGCGTTCCGGTGCTGGAGGGCTGTCTGGCCCGTTTCGAATGCACCCGCCACGCGGTCTACGACGGAGGAGACCATGCCATCGTGCTGGGCGTCGTGAACCGGGCTGAGATGCGCGAAGAAGGCGAGGCGCTTGCCTTCTTCAAAGGACAGATGGGCCGCATCACCGCGCATTAAGCTGCGGGTTTTGGCAGCGCCGGGGGGACGCTTCCGGCCTGTCTTTGGGGAGGAAAACATGAACGCACTGATGGCGGTGGTGACACCGCTGTATTGGATCAACGCAACCCTGCTGCGCCTTGGGCGCTGGGTGGGCTGCGTGGCCGTGGCCGCTATGGTGGTCGCGATCTTGGTCCAGGTCTTCTTTCGCTATGTCCTGAACAACGCGCTGCCCTGGCCGGATGAGGCGGCGCGCTTTTGCATGTTGTGGATGACCGGGCTGATGGCCCCCACCGCCTTTCGTCAGGGCGGCTTTGTCGCCATCGACACCGTCTCGGCCATGCTGCCCGCGCGCCTAGGATCTGTCCTGTCGCTGATCCTTCTCGGCCTCAGCCTCGCGGTGCTGATCGTCGCCGTGCAAATCGGCTATAAAGAGGTCACCGGCCTTGGCGGCCGCTTCGCCACCGCCTCGCTCTACCTGCCGACCTCGCTCGGCTTTGACAGTTGGTACCGGTTGCCGCGCTCTTGGATGATGCTCTCCCTTCTGGTGGGCATCGCGCTTTTGATCCTCGTCAATGTTGAATTGATCCTGCACCGGATCGTCGCCCTGATGGGTGGCGCGGACCGCCTGCCGGAGATCGAATATGCTACCGCAGGAGGCGCGGAGTAATGCTGATCTGGTTCCTGCCGCTGTTCCTTGTGTTCCTGATGATCGGCCTGCCGGTGTTCTTTGGCCTTCTGGCCGCGCCGGGCATCCTGTTGTGGCTCAACGGGCAAGAGCGCGACATCACGCTCCTTTATCGTAACCTTTACAACGGGATGGACAGTTTCCCGCTGATGGCGATCCCCTTCTTCATGCTCGCGGGTGAGCTGATGAACAAGGGTGGCATCACCCTGCGGCTGGTGGAGTTTTCCCAAGCCTTGATGGGCCATCTGCGCGGCGGGCTGGCCCATGTGAATGTGCTGTCGTCGATGCTGTTTGCAGGCCTTTCCGGGTCCGCCGTGGCTGATACTTCGGCGCTCGGCTCCATGCTGATCCCCGCGATGGAGAAACAGGGCTACACCCGCAAATTCGCCGCCGCCATCACCGCGGCCAGCTCGGTCATCGGGCCGATCATCCCGCCCTCGGGCATCATGATCATCTACGCCTATGTGATGGGCGAAAGCGTCGCCGCATTGTTCCTTGCGGGCCTCGTGCCGGGCATCCTCGTGGGCGTTGGCCTGATGATCATGGTCAAGGTCATGGCGGATAAATACGATTTCCCCGTCGCCTCGCGCCGCTACACTTGGGGCGAGCGCGGGCAGGCCAGCCTCAAGGCGTTTTTCCCGCTCCTGACCCCGGTCATCATTCTGGGCGGCATCCTCGCCGGGGTCTTCACCCCGACCGAGGCCGCTGCGGTGGCCGTGGCCTATGCGCTCCTGATCGGCCTCTTCGTGCTGAAGACCCTGAAAGTCGCAGAGATCCCCGACATCCTGACCCGCGCGGGCATCACCTCAGCCGTGGTCCTGTTGCTGGTGGGGGCGGCGATGTCGTTCAAAACGGTTGTGTCGCTGAGCCACGCGCCAGAGCAGCTGGCGAACTTCATCCTGACGCTGACCGAAAACCCGCTTCTGCTGCTGTTCCTCATCAACCTGTTGTTGTTCGTGGTCGGCATGTTTCTGGATGCGGGTCCGGCGATCATCATTCTGGGTCCGATCCTTGGGCCGGTCTTTACCGGGCTTGGTGTCGACAGCGTCCATTTCGCCATCATCATGTGCGTGAACCTCACCGTGGGGCTGGCGACACCGCCGATGGGGCTGGTGCTCTTTGTGGCCTCTGCCGTCTCGGGCGAGCGGGTCACCACCATTGCCCGCGCCATCCTGCCGTTTCTTGCCGTGGAAATCGCGGTGATCTTCCTGATCACCTATGTCCCGGCCATTTCGATGACGATCCCGCGCCTGACCGGGTTCGTGAATTAACTGCATAATCAAGAGCATCAGGGAGGAAACTAAATGCTCAAGAAAACGCTGAAGACCGTCGCACTTGCGGCACTCATGGCCGGGACTGCGCTTGCGGCCTCGGCGGCGGATTACACGATCCGCGCCACTGCGAACTCCAACGAAAACGACGAGGACTATGACGGTCTCGTGGTGTTCAAGAACTATGTCGAAGCCGCCTCCAATGGTGCAATCGAGGTGGAGCTGTTTATCGGCACCCAGCTCTGCTCCAACGGGGCCGAGTGCCTTCAGGGCGTCGCCGATGGGTCGATCGACGTCTATATCTCCACCTCCGGTGGGGCGGCTGGCCTGTTTCCCTACGTGCAGGTGCTGGATCTGCCCTATCTGATGAGCGATGACCGCGTGGCCGAGCACGTGCTGTCGGGTGATTTCACCCGCACCATCCGCGACATGGCGCTCGAAGATTCCGGCGACACCATCCGCCTGATGACCATCGGCAACACCGGCGGCTGGCGCAACTTTGCCAATACCAAGCACCGCGTGGCAGAGCCGGGCGACCTTAAAGGCCTGAAAATGCGCACCGTGGTCGCCGATCTGCCGCAAGAGTTGGTCAAAGCGCTTGGCGCCGCGCCGACCCCGATCCCGTGGCCCGAACTCTTCACCTCGCTGCAGACCGGCGTGGTGGAAGGCACTAAAAACGGCATCACCGACATCATGGGCATGAAGTTCCCCGATGCCGGCCTGCAATATGTCACCCTCGACGGTCACGCCTATATGGGTGCCCTGTGGTGGATGTCGAACGAGAAGTTCATGGCGATGCCCGAGGACATGCGCCGCGTGGTCGTGGATGGCTTCTATGCGCTGCAACAGGCCACCTTCGCCTCGCCGAAGCGTAAGTCGATCTCCGCTTATGAGGAGTTTGTAAAGGGCGGTGGCGATCTCTATGTGCCGACCCCGGAGCAAAAAGCCGCCTTCAAGGAGGCCGCCGCGCCTGTCTATGACTGGTTCAAGGCCAATGTGACCAAGGGCGATGCGGCCTTTGCCGCGTTGACAGAGGCGGTTGCCGCTGCCGAGGCTGACATCAACGCCGCCCGCGACAAAGACCTGAAATAACCTCGCTTTAGAGGTCCCCGAAAAAAGAAGAGGGCGCGCCATCGGTGCGCCCTTTTTAATCAAGGGGGACTGTGGCTATGGTTGCGGAACCTGCCAGCGGCCATAGGGAGCCAAGCGATGATCCTGCATTGTGTGTTTTGCCAGTTCCGCGACGATGCGCCCGAGGCGGCGCGCCAAGAGGTGCTGGACGCCTTGCGCGCCTTCAGTCTGACCCTGCCGGGGGTAGAGCGCTTTGACGCGGGTCCCAACCGCGACTTTGAGCAGAAATCCCAAGGGTTCGCGGCGGGGTTTGTCATCCGCTTTGCGTCAAAGGCGGCGCTGGACGCCTACGCGGTTCACCCCGAGCACCAACGCCTCGGCGCTGCCTTGGTGGCGCTCTGCGAGGGGGGCGGTGACGGGATCGTGGTCTATGATCTTGAGCTGGGCTAATTGGACCAAGGCATAGCAATCTTCACTTGATATTCCAGCGCGGAAGATCAACTTTTGGGCGATAAAACCTGCGCCTATTACAGGAGCTTAAGCGCCCTTATGACCGAGACCGCGACGCCTACCCGCCCGCAGATCTACACCTTTCGCGGCCAGCCCGTGATCCGGGACGGCGACCTTGCGGCCCTGTTCGACTACACGACGGGCAACCTCAACAAGCTGGTGAACAACAACGCCGACCGCTTTGGCGAGGATTTTGCCTTTCGCCTGACGGAGGAAGAGTTCGCTGAGTTGACCTTCCAACTTGGAACATCAAGCGGGCATGGCGGCCTGCGCCGCCCGCCGATGATGTATACCGAACACGGCGCGGTGATGGCGGCAACCCTGATCCGCTCGCCCCGCGCGGCAGAGGCGTCGCGCTTTGTCATCAAGACCTTTGTTGCCGCGCGGCGTGGTCTTTTGAGCCAAGCAAAGGGGCAGAACCTGCCTTTGAGCCTGCCGGTCACCGATATGCTGCCGCTGGCCGGGCAGGAGCGCAGCGGGTTGGTCGCGAAACTGGATGGCGCGCTGGGCCGTGTGTTGGATGCCATTGCCGACCCAGTGCAGGAAACCACCGTGCGGGACGAGGCGCGCGCCATTGCGCTCGAAGGGCTCTCCGCGATCAAGGCGCATCTGCGCAAACAGGACATCGCCAATGAAAAGACCTTGGCAGAGGTGCAGAAGCTTCTGAAAGAAGCCGAGGCCATCGACGCTGATATCACCGCGCGGCATATTGAGAACAACCATCGCCAATTGGCCTATCTGGCCAAGCAGCTGCGCATCGTGATCGAGGTGCAGCGCTATTTGGACCAAGGCGATGTAGAGAGCCTACTGTCCGTTCTGAAAGACCTCGGCGGCTGAGGTTGCCTCATCCCAGCGGAGCGCCTGCGGCGCACAGGTCATGGCGCTGACGCGCCGGTCGGCGTGGGGCGCGAACCGCGTGCGAGCAGGATGCTGTTGGGGCGGGGGGGCCTCAGCCGTTTTCGGCTAGGACTTTGCCAACCCGCAGCATATGGCGGCGCATGGCTTCACGGGCTGCGTTTGCACTGCCTGCACAGATCGCATTGGCAATGGCGCTATGCTGAAGCGAGACCTCGGAAATCTCCTCCTCGCCAAGCGCGTTTTCGCGGGCATCGGTCCATTCCGAGGCCTGTCTGAGGCTGCGGATCTCTTCAAACAGGCTGAGGAACACCGGATTGTCGGCCATCTCGGCGATCTTGTAGTGAAAGATATCATCTGCGCGTTCATAGGCGGCCAGATCGGCGGCGCGCAGGGTGTCTTCCATCAGGCGCAGCAGGAGGGCCTTATCCGCAGCGCTGCCGCGCTGGGCTGCGCGGGCGGCCAGCGCAGGCTCCAGTTCTAGGCGCACTTCCATCAGGTCATGTGCAGACACACGCCGTGCCAAGGCGCCAAGGCGCTCTTGCGCTTGGGCCGGTGGGGGCTGCAAAAACGTGCCCTGACCATGGCGGCGGAACACCAGTCCTTCGCGCACCAGATCTTCGAGCACATGCCGCAGCCGATTGCGCGAGATCGACAGTTTCTCGGCCAAGGCGCGTTCCGGCAAAAGTCGCCCGTCGATCGCCAGATCGCCGCTGAGGATGGTGTCGCGCAGGGCCTGGACGTCTTGCTGGTCCGTTTTCACAACCATCCTGCTTGCTCCGCCAGATCGGCAAACATGCGCAGGGAGGTGATCATCAAGAACACGCCAAAAGACAGCTTCAGGGCGCGACGCGGGATCGAATGTGCCAGCTTCACGCCGACGCGGGCAAAGGTGGTGGACAGGGGAATAATCACCGCCGCCAGCAGTAGGTTCACATAGCCGAGCGAAAAGGGCGGCAGGCCCTCGGCACCAAAGCCTGTGGTCATGTAGATCGCCGCACCGGGCAGGCCGATGATAAACCCAATCGCCGCCGAGGTGCCGACCGCCTTGCGAATGTCATAGCCAAGGAAACTGAGCGTCGGCACGCAGACGGTGCCGCCGCCAATCCCCATCATGGCAGAAACAGCCCCGGCAAAAACGCCCAACCCCGCCCAAACGGGCTTAGAGAAGGAGCGCGGCTCAGGGCTTTCGTTTGG
Organism: Epibacterium sp.; assembly: GCA_048263945.1. GTDB lineage: Bacteria > Pseudomonadota > Alphaproteobacteria > Rhodobacterales > Rhodobacteraceae > Epibacterium. The sequence goes on from JBLXDQ010000002.1 coordinate 166,333, forward strand.
TTTGCGCAGGATCATGTCCAGCGCCACCGCAAGCGCCACAGTGGCAAAGACGAACAGCAGCACATTGCCCGACACGATGCCGCCCAGCAGGCCGCCAATAAAGACGCCGAACAGGATCGACGGGGCCCAAAGCTTGAGCAGGGCCATGTCGATGGCGCCTTTCTTATAGTGGCCGTAGCCCGACGACATCGCGGTAAAGACGATGGTCGCGAGGGATGTGCCGACGGCCACCTGCATGGTCAGCGCAGGGTCCATGCCGGTGAGGGACAAGGCAAAATAGAGGGCGGGTACGATGACAATGCCACCGCCCACGCCCAGAAGGCCCGCAAGAATGCCACCGGCGACGCCAGCCGCGGCTGCGACCCCAAGCAGGGGCAAAAGAGTAGTCCAGTCGAGCATCTCGTGGGGCCTTTCGTCGGATCGGATGACCAATTTTGAATTGGTTTATTGATCCGACGCAAAATGGTCAAGAGGCGCGTCCGTGCGACCCTCCGGGCTGGGTCGCTAAGCGGCTGAGGAAAACCCGGCGTGCGAATCCAGCAGGTAGAGCGCGATCAGCGGTTTTGCCGCCGCCCCAAGGGCCGAGGCGTGTGCCCCGATCTGGCCCTCTTGCACAGTCGGCAAGATCAACCCACGCAGATCGAGGTTCGGGATCTCTTGCTGGACCAACTCCACCAATCGGCTGCGCAGGGCGGGGGGCATGGCCCCGTCGATCACCACCGCCTGAAAGTCGATGACCGAGCAGGTGGTCATGGCCGCCCGCGCCAAGGCGCGCGCTGTATCCTGCAACCACTGCTCCACGTGGTCTGCGATGCGGCTCCAATCCTGCGGCTGTTGCGTGAGGACGGCGGGGTCAATCTCGGCCTCGACCAGCCGCCGTTCCAGCTCGCGAATGGAGGCGGTGTCCAAGAGGCGCCCTTCGGTGCCATCGGCGTTTCGGGTGGGCAGGGGGGCAAGGGCGCCGGCATTGCCACTGAACCCTTCATAGACCGAGTTGTTCAGCACCACACCGCCCCCGATAAAGGAGGCGACAAAGAAATAGACACTGTCCCGCCAGACCCGGCTGGCTCCGAACATATGCTCTGCCCGACAGGCGGCGGAGCCATCATTGATGATAAAGACGCGCAGATCGCAAAAGCGATTGATTTTTTCAATGGGATCAAGCTCTTTCCAGGCTTCCAGACTTGCCTTGGGCGCGCCCACCTGCGCGTGCCAGCGCCACAGATCGAAGGGGGTGGCAACGCCGATGCCGCAGATCCGATCGCGCTGATCCTGGGTCAGCTCGGCACCGATCTCGGCGAGACTGGCCTCGATAAACCCAAAGACCTCGCGCGGTTGTGGGTAGCGATAGCGTAGATGCCGCGTGGCGCGGATGGTGCCGCTGAAATCCACCAAGAGCAGATCGGTGCTGCGGCGGCCGATCTTAATCCCGTAAGAATAGAGCCCATCGGGGTTGATGCTCATCGGCACAGAGGGCTTGCCTACCCGGCCTTTTTGCGTCTCGCCTCTTGAGATCAGCCCGTCCTGCTCCAGTTTACGCAGAATAACCGAGACGGTCTGCGACGACAGACCCGTGCGGCGCGCCATTTCGCTGCCCGGCAGGGCACCGTCCTGATGCAGCACAGACAGCATCAGGCGCTCATTGTGGGCGCGCACCTCACTTTGGTTCGCGCCACTTGTGTAGGGGCGGACATTGGACATGGCCGGTCTATGCGCTCCTCCATCGCATGAGACAAGAGCCTGCCGATCTTCGATTAATAAATCAACTTGAATTATTTATTGACAGCACGGGTGGAATCGCGCCTTCTTCTGGTCAAGCGACACATCGACCCTAGGGAGAAGAGGGCGATGTGAAGCGATAATACCGAGTGAAATTGTGTTTCTGGGAGGAGACCATGAAGAAACTTTTGCTGACCACCATTGCGGGTGTGGGACTGATGGCCGGTGCTGCGCAGGCAAGTGACACAGTCACCGCCTGTCTGATCACCAAGACGGACACCAACCCGTTTTTCGTGAAAATGAAAGAAGGCGCGACGGCCAAGGCCGAGGAACTGGGTATGGAGCTCAAGTCCTTTGCTGGTAAGATCGACGGCGATCACGAAACCCAAGTGGCCGCGATCGAGACCTGCATCGCGGATGGAGCCAAGGGCATCCTGCTCACCGCCTCTGACACCTCGTCCATCGTGCCCGCCGTTCAGCAAGCGCGCGACGCGGGGCTCGTTGTCATCGCGCTCGACACTCCGCTCAGCCCGATTGATGCCGCCGATGCGACCTTTGCCACCGACAACTTTCTTGCAGGCGAGCTGATTGGCCAGTGGGCCGCGGCCGCATTGGGCGATGACGCCGCAAATGCCAAGATCGGTATGCTCGACCTCGCGGTCAGCCAGCCGACCGTGGGCGTTCTGCGCGACCAGGGCTTCCTTAAGGGCTTTGGCATTGACCTTGGCGATCCGAACAAATGGGGCGACGAGAGCGATCCGCGTATCATCGGAAACGATGTGACTGCCGGCAACGAAGAAGGCGGCCGCAAGGCGATGGAGAACCTTCTGGCCAAGGACCCGATGATCAATGTGGTCTACACCATCAACGAACCTGCCGCTGCTGGCGCTTATGAGGCGCTGAAGGCGATTGGTCGCGAAAACGACGTGCTGATCGTCTCTGTCGATGGCGGCTGCCCCGGCGTGGCCAACGTCAAGGACGGCGTGATCGGTGCAACCTCGCAGCAGTACCCGCTGCTGATGGCCTCCCTTGGCGTTGAGGCGATCAAGAAATGGGCCGACGAAGGCGTGAAGCCGGAGCCGACACCGGGCAAAGACTTCTTTGACACCGGCGTGGCTCTTGTGACCGACAAGCCGGTGGATGGTGTCGAAAGCATCGACACCGCCGAAGGCACCAACCTCTGCTGGGGGTGATCTGATGCAGGGCGGAGCCGGTTTGCGCGGCGCCGCCTCTGCCGATGGATGACCTGACCTCAGGAAAGGGCGGCGCGCATTCGCCGCCCTTTCGCCCTCAAAGACCACAATAATTACAAAGACCAACCCCGCTGACCCGGGGGATTGGAGGAGTCTCATGTCTACCCCGCAGAGCTACGAGGCTGCGGTTGCCGGCAGCCCGGAAACGGTGGCCGAGTTCGACCATGGCCCACAAAGCTTTATCCAGAAATTCCAGCACGCTCTGCATGTGACACCTGCCTTGGTGCCGCTGATCGTGCTGCTCCTCTCCGTGTTGATCTTCGGCGTCCTTCTTGGGTCGAAGTTCTTCTCGCCCTTCGCGCTGACCCTGATCCTGCAACAAGTGGGCATTGTCGGGATCGTCGCCTGTGCGCAGTCCTTGGTGATCCTGACCGCAGGTATCGACCTGTCGGTAGGGGCGATCATGGTGCTGTCCTCGGTGGTGATGGGGCAGTTCACCTTTCGCTACGGTCTGCCCCCCGCCATGGGCGTGGTCTGTGGCCTGATCTGTGGCACGCTCTGCGGCTATCTCAACGGTTGGCTCGTGGCAAAGATGAAGCTGCCGCCGTTCATCGTGACCCTTGGCATGTGGCAGATCGTGTTGGCCTCAAACTTCCTCTATTCCGCGAATGAAACCATCCGCAGCCAAGAGATCGCCGAGAAGGCCGCTTTCCTGCAGTTCTTTGGCGAGAAGTTCAAAGTGGGGGGTGCTGTCTTCACCTACGGTGTGATCTTCATGATCGCGCTTGTGCTGTTCCTGGCCTATGTGCTGCGGCACACGGCCTGGGGGCGGCACGTCTATGCGGTGGGCGATGACAAAGACGCGGCAGAGCTGTCTGGTGTGGATACCGATAAGATCCTGATCTCCGTCTATATGCTCTCTGGTTTGATCTGCGCCTTTGCCGGCTGGGCCCTGATCGGGCGGATCGGGTCAGTGTCGCCGACCTCCGGCCAGCTTGCCAATATCGAAAGCATCACCGCCGTGGTGATCGGGGGCATCTCGCTCTTTGGCGGGCGTGGCTCGGTGCTTGGCACCTTCTTTGGCGCGCTGATCGTTGGGGTCTTTACCCTCGGCCTGCGCCTCCTTGGCGCGGATGCGCAATGGACCTACCTCCTTATCGGCGTGCTCATCATCGCGGCGGTGGCTGTGGACCAGTGGATCAGAAAGGTATCGGTGTGATGCAACCCATTCTCAAAGGCCGCAATCTGGTCAAACGCTACGGCAAGGTGACCGCGCTCGATCACTGTGACTTCGACCTGATGCCGGGGGAGATCCTCGCGGTGATCGGCGACAATGGCGCGGGCAAATCCACTCTGATCAAGGCGCTCTCTGGCGCGGTGATCCCGGACGAGGGCACGGTGGAGCTCGACGGCAAGCCGGTCAACTTCCACTCGCCCATCGACGCGCGCGAAGCTGGCATCGAGACGGTTTACCAGACCCTCGCCATGTCGCCCGCCCTGTCGATTGCCGACAATATGTTCATGGGCCGCGAGCTGCGCAAACCCGGCTGGCGCGGGCAATTCCTGCGCCAACTCGACCGCAGCCGGATGGAGGAGATCGCCCGCCAAAAGCTCAACGATCTTGGGCTGATGACGATCCAGAACATCAATCAGGCGGTCGAGACCCTCTCGGGCGGTCAACGGCAAGGCGTGGCGGTGGCGCGCGCGGCGGCCTTCGGCTCCAAGGTGATCATCCTCGACGAGCCCACCGCAGCCCTCGGCGTCAAGGAAAGCCGCCGGGTGCTGGAGCTGATCCAAGACGTCAAATCGCGCGGGATCCCAATCATCCTGATCAGCCACAACATGCCGCATGTGTTTGAGGTCGCCGACCGCATCCATGTGCATCGTTTGGGCAAACGTTTGTGTGTGATCGACCCGAAACAGCATGAAATGTCCGATGCGGTGGCCTATATGACAGGGGCCAAGGAACCAGACCCGGAGCTTTCTGCCGCATGACTTCACTGCCCATCGACGCGCTATGTGATGCCGTCCTGAGCCGCCTCTCTCCCGAGGCAGAGGGCCGCCAATTGGTGGCCCTTTCCGGTGCGCCGGGAGCTGGGAAATCCACCCTGTCGGAGCCTCTCGCCGCCGCGCTGACCGCGCGAGGGGTGCGGGCAGAGGTGGTGCCGATGGATGGGTTTCACCTTGATAATCGCCTGTTGGAGGCGCGGGGGCTCTTTCCGCGCAAAGGCGCGCCCGAGACCTTTGATCTGGGTGGGTTTACCCGCATGTGCAAGGCGTTGAAGGGCGAGGATCATGTGATCTACCCGCTGTTCGACCGCGCCCGCGACATAGCTATTGCCGGTGCAGCCGAGGTCGGCCCCGAGGTGCGTATCGCCATTGTCGAGGGCAATTACCTCTTGTTTGACGAGCCCGGCTGGCGCGACCTTGCGCCCCTCTGGGATGTCTCGATCCGCCTCGAGGTGCCGCTGGCAGAGCTGGAGGCGCGGCTGGTGCGCCGCTGGCTCGACCACGGGCTTGATTTGGCGGCGGCAGAGACCCGCGCGCGCGGCAATGATCTGGCCAATGCGGCGCGGATCGCGGGGGCGAAACTGCCAGCGGATATCAACTGGCCCTAAGGCGCGCCATTTCCACCGCCCGGTCCGCAGCCAGCGGGGGCGAGGTGAGCACCTCCAGCCCGAGGTCCGCAAGATGCGCCGCCGCCCCCTGCATCGAGGCCTGCGCCAGCAGGATGCAATCGGGTCGGCCCCGCGCGGTGATCTCCGCCCGGATCGCCTCGGCAATCCTCTCCGCATAGCCCGCCATGTCCCCCGCCTCAAACCGCGCCCAAGCCCCTGCACAGAACAGGGCACGGGGAGCGATCTCTTGCCCCTTTGCGGCGCAGGAAGTCAGCACATCCAAGGTCGGCGCCCGGGTGCTCTCCAGACAAAAGGCCACCAAAGGCGCAGGACCAAGCGCCAGCGCGGCCACCATCACCGGGCGATCAATCCGCAGCACATGGGGTGTCTCCGCCGCCACCTGATCCGCCAACGGCCCGAGGGTGGAGCAGGTGCAGACCACCACATCCGCCGCCGCCGCCAGCTCTTGCAAGAGGGCGATGGTCTCCGCCGCGACACTTTCCACACCTTCGGCCCGGGCGCGCGCCAACAGGTCCTCACGCACCACATGGCGCACCACGCCCGCGTAAGAGCGGTCCGCCAGAAGGCGGTCAAAGGTGGGACGGTGCAGGTCGGCGGTGTGCAACAGGGAGATGGTCACGGGGTGCGTCTTTCAGCTGGGTTCAGTGCTGCCATCTGGCCCTTGCGGGGGCAGGCTGTCCAGCCAGAGGCGCAGCTCTTTTGCTGAGGTGAAGACATGCACCTCCTTGTCGGCAGGCGCGCTGTCCAAGAGGTGTTGAATATCCGCCCTCGCGCTGTGGCGGGTGCGCCAGATGAAGCGGTAGAAGTCCAGACTGAATTGCTCCGGACAGTTCTCCGGCAGGTCGGGGCGGGTGCGGCCATAGCCCTTGATCGTGCGTTTCAACACCCGCCAAAGTCGCAGGCCCAGCCGCAGGTCGAGCCAGATCACCCGATCCGCCCGCGCCAGCCGCTCGGGCCAAGTCTCAGAATGACCGCCCTCGAAAATCCACTGCGGCCGCGCATGGACCTCGGCGCAGAGGCGGGTTTTTTCCGCGTGAGGACGCTCCACCCAGCCGGGCATCCAATGGATGTGGTCGATGTGAATCACCGGCAGGCCGGTGCGGGCGCCAAGCTGGCGCGCGAGGGTCGACTTTCCGGAGCCGGGCTGGCCAAGGATCATAACGCGCTGCATGAGGCACCTTTTAGGGGAGGACAGGATGGGCGTCATACGCCCTTGGGTTGTGACGCGGCAAGTGAAGAATATGTCAGCGGGACTGACCTATTGTTTCGCGTGCGAAACATTGGGTCAGAATGTGCGACCTATCATTCTGATTTTGTTATGTAATTTTAAGGTGGAGTGAAGCCCGCGCCCGCCCGCTACGCAACACCTGCAACACCCGATACGGCCAAAGCAAAAGAGGCACCCGAAGGTGCCTCTTTCAGTCTCTTAACACCCCGAGGGATCAGGCGAAGCTGACGCCGGCCTCTTCCATCGGCAGTTCCGCCACGTGAACCGCGCCTTCCCCCAGCGCGGCAATCGCATTGGCGAGGGCCGGGGCCGCAGGCGGGGTGCCGGGTTCACCCACGCCCGAGGGCGGCAGGGCGGAGGGCATGATATGCACCTCGATCGCCTTGATGTCCGAGATCCGCAGCGGCTCGTAGTCGGGGAAGTTGTATTGTTCCACCTCGCCGCCCGAGAGGGTGATCTGGTCGCGCATCGCATGGCCGATGCCATAGCCGACCCCGCCCTCGATCTGCGCGCGGATCACATCGGGGTTCACCGCGATGCCGCAGTCCACCGCCGCTGTGACCTTCTCGATCACCACGCCATCCTCGACACTGCCGGAGACCTCGACCACCTCGGCCACGTAGGAGCCAAAGGACTTATGCACGGCGATGCCCTGCGCGCGCCCTTCAGCCACCTTGCCCCAGCCGGCCTTCTCGGCGACCAGTTTCAGCACGCCGGCCTCACGCTCCTGCTCCTCATTGCCGCCTTCCAGCAGCGACAGGCGGAACTCCACCGGATCGCGCCCCGCCGCACGGGCGACACGGTCCATCATGGTCTCCATCACATAGGCGGTGTGGGTATGCCCGACCGAGCGCCACCACAGAACCGAAGTGGCCTTTTCGGTGTCGGTGAGACCGATGGCCATGCCGGGGATGGCATAGGGGTTCTCGGTCACGCCTTCCACCGTGGTGGCATCGACGCCATCGCGCACCGTCATCTGCTCAAAGAAGGTGCCCTTGGCGATGGATTGACCGGCGATCTGGTGATCCCAAGCCGCAATGGTGCCATCGGCGTTGAGGCCGACGCGCACCTTGTGACCGGTGGCAGGGCGGTAGTAGCCGCCGCGAATGTCATCCTCGCGGGTCCAGACCAGTTTCACCGGGCGCGAACGATCAGTCATCACAAAGGCCAGCGCTGCCTCCACCTGATAATCCGCATCCGGCGTGGCGCGACGGCCAAAGGAGCCCCCGGCGAGCATGGTCTTGATGTGGATCTTCTCGGCCGGCAGGCCAAAGATCTGCTGATAGGCAATATGCGGGCCGGTCGGCATCTGGCAGCCGTCGTGCAGCACGATATCGCCCTCCGCCATCTGCTCGATGGTGCAGTTCAGCGGCTCCATCGGCGCATGGGCGAGGAGGGGGAAGTAGAAGGTCTCCTCCACCACCTGCGCTGCACCGTCCACTGCCGCCTTGATCGCGGCGCGGTCGGCAGCGTTGACGTTATAGGTCGGCTCGGCATTCAGAGCGGCGATGATCTCCTCGCGGATCTCGGCGCTGGAGCGGGTCTCGGCGGCGGAGAGGTCCCAGTCGACCGAGAGCGCCTCGCGCGATTGGATCGCGGCCCACGTGCTTTCGGCATAGACCACGACGCCGTTGTTCTGCGGCAGGGCCTGCGCCATGATGAAGCCTTTGACCGCCTTGGCGGCGCTGTCGTCAAAGCTGGCAACGGTGCCACCGCGTTGCGGCGGGCGGGCGATCATCGCGACCATCTGGTTCGGCAGATGCACGTCCATGGCGAATTGCGCCTGACCGTTGACCTTGATCGGGCTGTCCTTGCGGCGGGTCTTTTCATTGCCGATGATCTTCCACTCCGAAGGATCGCGCAGGCGTGGGCTTTCGGGCGGGATCTGACTGGCGGCTGCGGCGACGAAGTCTCCAAGCGGCGCGGATTTGCCACCGCCGGTCACTTGGCCTTCGACGATATCGAGGCTTGCTGCATCGACACCCCATTCCGTCGCGGCGGCGGCGATCAGCATCTCGCGCGCGGCAGCCCCCGCGGTGCGATACTGCTGGAAGGAGTTCGCCATCGCGGTCGACCCGCCTGTGCCCTGGAAGGGGCCAAAAAACAGGTTGTTATAGACCTGCGGGTTGGAGGGGGCAAAATCGTAGTCGATCTGCTCCATGGTGACACCGAGTTCCTCGGCGATGAGCGAGGTGAGGCCGGTGGCCGGGCCCTGACCCTTTTCAAAGTGTTTGACGATGGCGATGACTTGCCCGTCCGAAGTGATCTTGACGAAGGGCGTCAGCATCGCGTCTTCGGAGGAGGCGGCGGCCATGGCGCCCTTGGCAGTGGCGCCGATCACGAGGACAGCGGCGCCGGCGGCTGCGGATTTCAGAAAGCCGCGACGGGAGGTTGCAAGGGTCATGGATCAGGCCTCCAGAATTTCAGCCGCGCGCTGCACCCCGGCGCGGATGCGCTGGTAGGTGGCACAGCGGCAGGCGTTGCCGTACATATAGTCGTCGATTTCCTCCGCCGAGGGCTTGGCGTTTTCGCGCAGAAGGCCGACGGCGGACATGATCTGACCGGACTGGCAATAGCCACATTGCACCACGTCGAGCTCCAGCCAGGCTTGCTGCACGGCGGCGCCGATCTTGTCTTCTTCCATCGCTTCGATGGTGGTGATCTCGCTGCCTTCGACGTCTTCGACAAAGGTCTGGCAGGAGCGCACCGGCTGGCCATCCAGATGCACGGTGCAGGCGCCGCAGGAGGCGACGCCACAGCCGAACTTGGTGCCGGTCATCTTGAGGTCATCGCGAATCACCCAGAGAAGGGGCGTTCCCGGTTCGGCATCGACCGTCTTGGTCTCGCCGTTGATTTTGAGGGTAATGCTCATGGCATGAGATCTCCTGTTGGGGTGGCGGCCCGAAATGGCGCGGGCCCGTGCCTGCAGGTCTTGTGGGGCGGCGAGCTTGGGCTGGGACACCCCTCCGCCGTCCTGTGACATCCTACTAAGTAGGCAGGAGCCGCGCGGCTTCAAAAACAATTGGTGCCAATCTTCATGCAGATGCGGCCAGAGGCAAAGTTTCAGCTAGGGGACCATCTGCGGGTGGCCTGCAATAGGGCCGAGAGGTTGGGGAGGAGCGGTTTCGCTTCAGGCTTTGCCTGAAGCGACCGGCGGGGGGGCGGGCTCCCAAGGGAGCCCGCGCCCCCGCCGCCCGGCCCAACGAAAGGGACGGCATCTCTGATGCAGGCGCTTTTGGCGGGAGCCCCCCGCCCTTGGCGGTGCTTTGGGAGGGGCTTGATCCGACCTTGCTGGAAACGCGCGTCAGCCGCAGGGGATCAGAGCGAGGCGACCAGATCGCCGGCCGCAAGCCGGGCGCGCGCCTGCAGCGGCGTCATGCCGGTCCAGTTGCGGAAGGCGCGGTAAAAGGAGTTCGGGTCGCTATAGGCCAGAAGGTAGGAGATTTCCTCCACGCTCACATCATCCTGCCGCAGGTAATGCAGCGCCAGCTCGGTGCGGGTCTCATCGAGGATCGACTGAAACGTCACCTCTTCGCGCGCCAAATGGCGGTAGAGCGAGCGTTTCGACATCACCATCTGGCGGCAGACCGCATCGGCGGTGGCATGGCCCGAGGGCAGCAGCTCCAAGAGCGAGGCCTTGACCCGCGCTGAGGTCGGCTGGCTTGCCTGCCAATCCAGCATCTGACGCCGCAGCTCTTTTTCAAAGGCTGGCCAGACCTCGGTCGCCTCGGAGATCAGCGGGCGGCTGGCGTCTGGCGCGGCGAGGATAAAGCTCAGCATATCGCCGCTGTCGATCTGACAGCCCACCTCTGCCTCCAAAGCGCGGCGGTCAAAGGACAGCGCATTGACCGAGCGCGGGAGGGTCACCGCCAGGGGCACCACGCGATAGGCGGTGCAGGCGCGGATCATCTCGAGGAAAAACACCAGCTCAAACACGGCCATCGCCGCGGGCACCGGGCAATCCGGCATGGTGGAGGTGATGATCACCCGCGTCCGTGCCTCCATACGGGCGCAGGTGATCTGCACCGGCGCCACCAGCGGTTTGAACACATTGAGCCGCTCCAGCCCCGTCACCACATCCGGGCTGCAGGAAAACGCCAAGAGCGAGGGTTTGAAGGGCGTGCGGGCCGAGGTCTTGGCCATCTCGATCACCCGGGCAAAGTCATTGACCTCGGTAAAGATCGCTTCCCAGAGGGCAAAGACCTGACGGCCGGAAATGCCGCGCTGTTCGTTCTCCAGCATCTCGGGTGGCAGGCCTGCGCGGGTCATCACCACCGCCGGGTCGATCTGGAGCAGCGTGCAGCACCCTTTCAAAAGTTTGACGAAGGGGAAACGCTCTGCTTGCGCCATGGGGACCTCTGGTGTTGGGACGGGCATCTGGGCTGGCTTGGGGTTCCCAGTAGATCGGTAGATTTTCGCGTGGTGCAAGGGGGCGGGGGGCTGAAAAGAGACCGCTGGCACAAATTGCAAGCCGCTTGGCACCATTTGAAGCCGCAGCGGAGGCGCGGTCAGGGCGCCTTTTGCCGGCAATGCACCGGGCCGAACAGAGCAAAGCCTGACCTATTCCTATATCGGAATTCGTACATATGCACCTGCCGAAATTGACGTTTTTTTGTCGCTGCGACCCGCAAAGGTGATACAGAACACTATGCTACTAGGCTGTAGCGCTTTGGGTGTGAGACGCGCGAAGTGGAAGACCATAACACAGCTGCTCTGAGTGATTTTCCTGAAACGGATGTAAACCTTCTCATCGCCGGGATGGAGCAGGCTCCCTTTGCCGCGCTTTTGTTCCTGCCCAACGCGGAACTTACCCTGACCTGGCGCAACGAGGCCCATGCGGTGATGACCGACTCCGTCGGAAAAGACGTCATCGGCATGGACATGTTTGAGGCCTTCCCCCCAAGCGAGGACTATGAGGGCACCGCCGCCATGGACGCGATCCGCGCCTCCGTGATGGAGATGGTGTCGACGCTCAAACATGTCGATATCGGCCCCTATCGCTATGATCTGGCGTCCAGCGATGGCGGGTTTGTCGAGCATCATTGGCGCATCCGCATGTCGCCGGTCCTGTCAAACGGGCGTGTGGCGGCAATCTTGCAGGTCGCGCAGGATGTGACGCAGGAGGTTCTGGCCACCAAACTGTCGGAAACGCTGCAACGGGCGGCGGCCAAGACCACGGCGGTGAGCTATTTCAACTACGATCCCGAAACCGACTTTTTTGCCCGCACGTCGACGGTGGACGAGATCTTTGGCTTTGCGCCGGGCGAGGCAGGGGAACTGGCCGCGCCGTTTTTTGAGCGGATCCACCCTGACGATCTGGCGGGCGTGCATGCCGAGGTGAAGCGCGTGGTGCAGGCACCTTTGGGAGAGGTTGCGGCCTTTGACTACCGGGTGCCACATCCGGATGGCGCCGAACGCTTTGTCCGCATTCGCGCGGAAATGGCGGTCGATCCGAGCGACCGCCGCACCAAACTGGTGGGCACCTTTGTCGATCTGACGGATATGGAGATGCACCGGCGCCAGTTGGAACGCGAGCTGCATCTGCGCGAGGCCTTGGTGTCGGAGGCAAACCACCGGATCAAGAACTCTCTCGCTATCGCGCTGGCCGTCTTGCGGATGGAAAAACAGGTGCTGTTGAAAGACAAGCTTGACCACTCCTCGAGCACAATTGCTGCGCTGACCGCTTTGGAAGGGCGCATCGGGGCGATTTCCAGTGTGCACGGGCTGATGCAACTGGATGGCAATCGCACGGATGTCTCCCTGCGCTCCTTGGTCGAGGAATTGGTGCGTCAGATACAGGTGTCGAGCGGGGTGGCCCATGGCGATGTGCGCCTCGAAATTACGGGCCCGGATCGCCTCTTGGACAGTGACATGGCTGCGACCTTGGGGATGATCCTCAACGAGTTGATGACCAATGCGCTGAAATACGGGATGAGCAAGGACGGTCGGGCGGAGATTAACGTCACCGCGGATATCTTGGCGGATCGTGCGGAGATCACCGTGACCAACCGGATCGAGACGGAGGCGCCGATTGATGCGATTTCCTCGTCGCGGCTGGGGTCGATGTTGGTGGAGCAATTGGCCAGCGATTACGACGCCACGGTCGAGGCGGGCCCGCAGGGGGAAATCTACGTCACCCGCCTGTGTCTGCCGGCCTAAGCACCGGACCAGAATAGAGAAAGGCCAGCCTGTCACGTCGGACAGGCTGGCCTTTTTGCTGTAAACCTAATGGATTAGCGCGGCAGTTGGCTGGCTTCGCGCGCCAGTTCCTCAATCGCTTTCCAATCGCCGGCTTCCACCAGATTGGAAGGCGCAACCCAGCTGCCGCCGGCGCAGACCACGTTCGACAGGCTCAGGTAGCTCTGCGCATTCGAGGGGCTGACGCCGCCGGTTGGGCAGAAAGAAATCTGCGGCAGCGGCGCGCCAATCGCCTTCAGCGCGGGAGCACCGCCGGAGGCTTCGGCGGGGAAGAATTTCAGCATGGAATAGCCAAGCTCTAGCAGCGCCATCGCCTCAGACGCGGTGGCGGCACCCGGCAGCATTGGCAGGCCAGCCTCGAGTGCGGCGTCGAGCAGCTTCGGGGTGGAGCCCGGCGAGACGCCGAACTTCGCACCCGCCGCAACGGCGGCGGCCACATCGGCGGGGGTCACCAGCGTGCCGGCACCGACGACACCGCCTTCGACCTGTGCCATCTCGCGGATCACGTCGAGGGCGGCAGGCGTGCGTAGGGTCACCTCCAGTGCGGGCAGGCCACCGGCGACCAGCGCCTCGGCCAGCGGGCGGGCGTGGGCGACGTCATGCACCACCAGAACGGGAACGATGGGCGCAAGGCCGCAGATCTCGCGGGCCTGTGCGCTTGCCTCTTGGGGGGTAAGGGCCATGGGGTCAAACTCCAAATACGGTTGCGCCGGTGTCGGCGGAGGTCACATTCTGGCGGAACAGGGCGAACAATTCGCGGCCCGTGCCATGCTGATAGGCGGTGAGGTCGGCGGTGACGACGGGGCGGTCCATCACGCCCTCGGTCAGCACCGCAAGGGTGCCGGTGGTGGCATCGACGCGCACCACGTCACCGTCCTGCAGTTTTGCGATCGGGCCGCCATCCAGCGCCTCTGGCACCACATGGATCGCCGAGGGCACCTTGCCCGAGGCACCCGACATGCGGCCATCGGTGACCAGCGCCACCTTTTGGCCGCGCCCCTGCATGATCGACAGGAAGGGCGTCAGCGAGTGCAGCTCGGGCATCCCATTGGCCTTGGGGCCTTGGAAACGGACCACGATCACCACGTCGCCCTCGTTCAGCTCGCCTGCCTTAAACGCCGCCTTGGCCTCGTCCTGATCGTGGAACACGCGCACCGGGGCTTCGACCACGCGGTGCTCTTCGGCGACGGCGGAGATCTTCATCACGCCGGTGCCGAGGTTGCCGGTAAGACGCGCCAGACCGCCGGTTTTCTGAAACGGATCAGAGGCGGGGCGGACGATCTTGTCGTTCAGCGTCTCCGAGGAGCCCTTGCGCCACGTGAGCGTGCCCGCTTCAAGGAAAGGCTTCATCAGATAGGCGCCGAGACCTTCGCCCGCGACGGTTTTGGTGTCGGGATGCAGGAAGCCCGCGTCCAAGAGCTGGCCGATCATATAGCCAAGGCCGCCGGCCGCGTGGAAGTGGTTCACATCCGCCAGACCGTTCGGATAGACCCGCGCCAGAAGCGGCACCACGTCGGAAATCTCCGAGAAATCCTGCCAATCAAGGATGATGCCGCCCGCGCGCGCCATGGCGATCAGGTGGATCAAGAGGTTGGTAGAACCGCCCGTCGCCATCAGACCAGCGATACCGTTCACAAAGGCCTTCTCGTCAAGGATATCGCAGACCGGCGTGTAGTCATTGCCAAGCGCCGACAGGGACAGCGCGCGTTTGGCGCCCTCGCGGGTCAGGGCCTCGCGCAGCTCGGTGCCGGGATTGACGAAGGAGGAGCCGGGCAGGTGCAGCCCCATGAACTCCATCAACATCTGGTTGGTATTGGCAGTGCCATAAAAGGTGCAGGTGCCCGGACCGTGATAGGCGGCCATTTCGGCTTTCAACAGCTCGTCCCGGCCCACTTCACCGGCGGCAAACTTCTGGCGGATCTTGGCTTTTTCGTCGTTCGACAGGCCCGAGGTCATCGGACCCGCAGGCAGGAAGACCGCCGGCAGATGGCCGAAGGCCTGCGCGCCGATCACCAGACCGGGGACGATCTTGTCGCAGACCCCAAGGTAGACGCTGGCGTCAAACACGTTGTGGCTGAGCGCGATGCCCACCGACATGGCGATGCTGTCGCGCGAAAACAGCGAGAGCTCCATGCCGGCCTCGCCCTGGGTGACGCCATCGCACATGGCGGGCACGCCGCCGGCCACCTGCGCGGTGCCCCCGACCTCGCGCACCGCTTCGCGGATCTTGGCCGGATAGGTCTCAAACGGCTGATGCGCCGAGAGCATGTCGTTGTAAGCGGTTACAATGCCGAGGTGACCGCCGGTGCTGGTGGCGAGCGTCGCCTGATCCTCGCCCGCGGCGGCATAGGCATGGGCCTGACCGGAGCAGCTGAGGTGGGCGCGGGCCGGGCCCTTGCTGGCAGCGGCGCGCATCCGGGCCAGATAGGCCTCGCGGGTGGGGGCGCTGCGTTCGATGATACGGTCGGTGACGGCGGCGAGTGTGGCGTGGAGCGACATTGGCGAGCCTCCTTCAGAATGTCAGAACAGACAGAGTGTCAAAACGGCGATCAAGCCCCGATGGGGCGCCAGCGGCGGCCATCGCGATGCATCAACAACAGCGCATCCTCGGGGCCAGAGCCGCCTTGATCGTAAGATTGTGCCGCGCGGGTCGCATTGTCCCACGCCGCGATGATCGGATCGGCCCAGGCCCAGGCGGCCTCAACCTCGTCGCCGCGCATGAACAGCGTCTGATTGCCCCGGATCACATCCATGATCAGGCGCTCATAGGCGTCCTGCGGCCGGCCGGCTTCGGGCAGGCTGTCGGCAAAGGTCATATCAAGATCCGCCGAGGTCAGGCGCATACCACCCGGACCCGGGTCCTTGATGGTGGTTTTCAGCGTGATGCCCTCGTCCGGCTGCAGGCGGATCACCAGCATATTGCCGTCAATCGCATTGTCCTCGCCAAAGATGTTATGCGGCGGCTTGCGGAAATAGACCGCGATTTCCGACACCCGCTCGCGCAGGCATTTGCCGGTGCGCAGGTAAAAGGGCGTGCCGGCCCAACGCCAGTTGGCCACATTGACCTTCATCGCGACAAAGCTTTCGGTGCGCGATTGGCTATCGCCCGCGTGGTCGAGATAGCTGTCGCCGCCAGCCTTGGCGCGGTATTGGCCGCGTACGATGTCGTCGGCGGGCACGGCTTCGAGGCTTTCGATCACCTTCAGCTTTTCGTTGCGCACCGCATTGGGTTCAAAGGTCGAGGGCGGCTCCATCGCGGTGAGGCAGAGGAGCTGCATCAGGTGGTTTTGCACCATGTCCCGCATGGCGCCGGATTTGTCGTAATACTCGCCGCGGCCCGCCACGCCGATTTTCTCGGCGACGGTGATCTGCACGTGGTCGATGTGGTGCGAGTTCCACAGTGGCTCAAACAGCGAGTTGGCAAAGCGCAGCGCCATCAGGTTCTGCACGGTCTCTTTGCCCAAGTAGTGGTCGATGCGGTAGATCTGGTTTTCGCGGAAATGCGCCCGCAGCGCGGCGTTCAGCGCCTGCGCCGAGGCCAGATCATGGCCAAAGGGCTTTTCCACCACGATGCGGCTGTCGTCATCGGCGATGCCGGTGGATTTCAGCCGGCCCGCGATATCGCCAAACAGCGAGGGGGCAACCGAGAGGTAAAACGCCCGCACCACACCATCGCGCAGCTTGCTGCCGAGGTCGGCCCAGCCGCCGTCGCCCTTGGCGTCGACGGAGGCGTAGTCCAAGAGCGCCAGGAAGCGGTCTACATCCGCCTCAGACCCTGCGGGGATATCGCCGAATTCGGCCAGAGCCTCGCCCACCTTGGCCTGAAACTCCGCCTGATCCATCTTGGAGCGCGAGGCGCCGATGATGCGGCTATTCTCGTCGAATTGGCCGATCTGGAAGCGGTGGAACAGGCTCGGCAGGATCTTGCGGCGGGCAAGGTCGCCGGTGGCGCCGAACAGAACGAAGTCGAAGCTGTCTACGGGGATGACGCGGGATACCATGAATGTCGTCCTCTAATCTGGCGTGGCGTTAGGCCGAAAGTTTTGCAAGCAGGCCGCGGGTGGAGGCGTCTTTTTCCGACGCATCGCCGCCTTCGACCAAGGGCAGGAGGCGGGTCGCAAGCTCCTTGCCCAGTTCGACGCCCCATTGGTCAAAGGAGTTGATCCCCCAGATCGCGCCTTCGGTGAACACACGGTGTTCATATAGGGCGACGATCTGACCAAACACGAAGGGCGTCAGTTTCTCATAAGCGATGGTGACCGAGGGGCGGTTGCCCGGGAAGCTGAGATGCCCGGCCATGCGGTCGGCATCGGCGCCGGTAAAGCCGCGTTTCTCGGCGATCACATGCGCCTCGTCCCAGGAGCGACCCAGCATCAGCGCCTCGGATTGGGCAAGGCAGTTGGCCTTCAGAAGGTTGTGCTGATGGGCAAGGTCAGGCTCGTGGCCGGTGGCGGCGATCAGGAACTCGGTCGGGATGACTTGGGTGCCCTGATGCAGGAGCTGATAAAAGGCGTGCTGGCCATTGGTACCGGGCTCGCCCCAGACCACGGGACCAGAGGCGCGGGGCAGGGGCGTGCCATCCAGCGCGACGGATTTGCCGTTACTCTCCATATCGAGCTGCTGCAGATAGGCGGGCAGGCGGGAGAGGCGCTGGTCATAGGGCAGCACGGCGCGGCTGGTATAGCCGCAGATATTGGTGTGCCAGATGCCGATCAGACCGAGCAGCGCCGGCAGGTTCTCGGACAGGGGCGCGGTGCGGAAATGCTCGTCCATCGCGGCGGCGCCGTCAAGGAAGGCGCGGAAGTCTTCCGGCCCGACCGCCAGCATGATCGGCAGGCCAATTGGCCCCCACATGGAGTAGCGCCCGCCGACCCAATCAGCAAAGCCGAACACGCGGCTTTCCGGGATGCCCATGGCGGCGGTCTTGTCCATCGCGGTCGACACGGCGGCGAGATGGGTAGAAACATCTTCGCCCAGGCTGGCTTTCAGCCAGTTGATCGCGGTCTCGGCATTGGTCATCGTCTCGATGGTGGTGAAGGTCTTCGACGCAATCACGATCAGCGTGGTCTCCGGGTTCAGACCCGCCAGCACGTCGTGAATATGTGCGCCGTCCACGTTCGACACAAAATGACAGGTCGGCCCGTCGTGGTAAGGCGCCAGCGCCAGGGTCGCCATGACGGGGCCAAGGTCAGAGCCGCCGATGCCGATGTTCACCACATCGGTAAAGGCCTTGCCTGTCGCGGTCTGATAAGACCCATCGCGCACGGCATTTGCAAACTCCGCCATCCGCGCCAGCACCGCTTGGATCCCGGGCACCACGTTTTCACCGTCCACCTCAATCACCGCATCGGCCGGGGCGCGCAGGGCGGTGTGCAGCACCGCGCGGCCTTCGGTCGAATTGATCTTTTCACCCGACATCAGCGCGTCGATCTTGGCCTTGAGGCCGGCAGCCTGCGCCAGATCCAGCAGAAGCGTGCGCGCGGTCGCATCCAGCGCGGTTTTGGAATAATCGAGCAGCATCCCGTCTGCCTCGACCGAGTAATTCGCGAACCGGTCGCCGCCGTCCTGAAACAGCGCGGTCATCGGAATGGAAGCCGTGGCGGCACGGTGGGCGGAGAGTTTGTCCCAAATATCGCTCATCAGATCTGCTCCTCATCGGTCTGCAGGGGCGGTAGGCCAGTATGTCTGTGTCGAGGCACATTGGCTTTCGCCCATCGCGCCGACTCTCGAGTGCCTATATGCCAAGTTAGCGCTAACGTCGCCAGTTCTAAATTTGAGTTCCATTAAAGCTATTGCAGCACCGCCTCGTTTCACGGGCTGAAATGCAGGTTTTGTTGCCCTCTCTATGCCATGACAGCGCTGTCTTACCAACAGGGGTGCGAAAAAATCTGCGCTTGTGTGAAGCGGTTCATATTTGGCCGCCGACCGAAGGCGTAATGTGAAGGCATAGCGGGGACAGAGATAAACCCCGATTTCCGGAGGATACAGATATGATCCAGCACATTAAAACCATCGCCTTGGCCGCTTTGATTGCAGGCGTTTCCCTGACCAAGGTTTATGCAGAGAACACCGCGTGCCCCACCACCGACGTCGCTAAGGCGACTGTTGTCGAGCTGGGCTGACCCGCCTTTGATCGCGCGGGCCGGACAGGCCGTGCGGTCGGATTGATACACCTGTCCAAACCCTCCCTAGACACACCTCCCTGATGCGCCCCGGTGCCCTGTGCCCGGGCGTTTTTCTGTTCAAATAATGTGTTTCCTATATGCTCCTTTGTTTCCGACAGGCGGGATTTCGCAAGCGCGCGGGGCGGAAACTGACCTTTATCGTCGTTGCACAGGGGGGGCAGAGGCGTAGGGTCGCGCCACGCAAACAGTGTTTGCGCCAACATAGCGACTGAAAGGAAGCACGAGATGACCAATCTCAAAACCCCGGTAGCGATTAAGAGTCTGTCTGTTTTGTCCCTTGCCCTGTTGGGCGTTTCTGGTGCGGCATGGGCCTCTGGCGGCGGCGGGGGAGGAGAGGCGGTCTCTGACGCGGTGATCGCCGAGCAACAGGCGGCGCTGCATGCCGCGACCGAGGGGCAGGGCTTTGGCCCGCAGGCGCCGCGCGATCTGGGTCAGACCGAGGGCAGCAACACCCGCGCCTTTGGCACAGCACCGGCCTATACCGCGATGACCCTCTGCGACATCCACTTCCACGAGAATGCGGAACATAAGGGCGGTGACTTCACCACCTATGCCGGCAATGGCGATGGTCATGGCTTTGGCACTGGCTTCAAATACAACGGCACCCTGACCGATGCAGAACTCGCGCCGCTGGACCATAAGGTCGGCGATAGCGAGCATGGCGATCTGGAGCCCGGCGACACCATCGAGATCCACTTTGTCCATTCCACCGCGCAGGCCGCCCCGGCACCGACGCTGGGCTCTTGCCTTAGCGAAGCAATCTCCAACCCGCAGCTGCGAGTAGAGGCCGTGGTGGGCGTGCTGGTCAATGATCCGGCGGCAGCCGATTTCACCAAGATGGCGGCGCTCGAACAGGTGGATGGACTGTGGCAAGCGGTGAACCTGCCCAATGATCTGGGCACCCCGGTCACCTATGCCGGCTCCACCACTGGTCCGGGCTACAATGAGAAGGGCTCGCCCTTCCAAGTGACCTGGAGCGTGCGCCCGCAGGTGGTGAAGATCGACATCAACAGTGTCGACACATGGCTGCAGGGCAACGTGTTTGAGGAAGATCACGCGCATGGCGTGCGCAATCTGGTCGAGGACCCGGCGCTGCTGTCGCCGATCAGCCAGTAATCTAAACCTCTCTGAGGTAAAACGCCCTCCCCGAGCGATTGGGGAGGGCGCTTGTTTTGGGGCTGCTTATTCGGCGGCCTCAGGCGCCAAGAGGGGCGAGTCGATGCCGCCGATCTCGCAAAGATGGTGGATCACCTCCCGAACCCCCTCGCCATGGCGCATGGCGGTAAAGATAAAGGGCAGGCCCTTGCGCATCCGGGTGGCGTCGCGGTCCATCACCTCAAGCGAGGCGCCCACATAGGGCGCCAGATCGGTTTTGTTGATGATCAACAGGTCGGAGCGGGTGATCGCGGGGCCGCCTTTTCGCGGGATTTCCTCGCCCGCCGCCACGTCGATCACATAGAGCGTCACATCCGCGAGCTCGGGCGAGAAAGTGGCGGAGAGGTTGTCGCCGCCGCTCTCGATCAGCACGATCTCCACCTCCGGGTGGCGCTTTTGCATCTCGGCCACGGCGGCGAGGTTGATCGAGGCATCCTCGCGGATGGCGGTATGCGGGCAGCCGCCGGTCTCCACCCCGATCACCCGGTCGTCGGGCAGGATCTGTTGGCGCATCAGCGCCTCGGCGTCTTCCTGCGTGTAGATGTCATTGGTGATCACCCCGATGGAGTGGTGATCCTTGAGCGCGCGGGCGAGTTGCGCGGTGAGGGTGGTCTTGCCAGCGCCCACCGGGCCGCCGATTCCCACCCGCAGGGGGCCGTTCTGAGAGGTCATGAGCGGAAAATCCTTGAATATTGGGTTTCGTGGCGCATCGAAGCGATATCGGCCGCAAAGGTCGCGCCAAAGAGCGCGTCGAGATCGCCCGCCAATGCGGCCTGTGCCGCGCGGGCCATCTCGGGTTTGAGGGCGGTGAGGCGCTGTTGCGCCTCGAGCTGCCCCAGCGACAGGAGCCGTTGGCCCGCAGCGATCAGGTTCGAGAGGAAGGCGTGCAGATACATCTGCAACGTGAGGTCGAGCGGCAGGTCATGGCTGCGGGCTGCGGCCCCAAGGGCGACCGGATAGGTCAGACCGGTGAGTGTGCCGCCCCAAACGCTGGCCGTGGTCTGGCAAAAGGCCGCGCCTTGCAGGTCGGTCTCGCGCAGGCGCTCTGCCGAAGGGCAGAAAGCGCGGGCGAACTGGTCCACCTCGGCCAGCTCTTCCGGTGTTGCGGCGCGATAGGCGCAGGCGAGGAGCTGCGCATCCGAGCGCGCGCCGCCATGGGTCAGAAGATCGGTGAGCCAATCGGAGAGCTCCGCGCCAGTTTGCACCTGCCCATCGCCCACCGCGCTCTCCAGCCCGTGGGAATAAGCGAAGGCCCCCACCGGATAGGCCGGCGAGAGCCATTGCATCAGAAGAATCGCGGCCTCAGTGCTCATGATCGTGGCTGTGATCGTGGGTATGCGGGTGGCTGTGGCCATGCCCGTGATCGTGGCCTTGGTCATGCGAATGCCCATGGGAATGCCCGTGATCATGGGAGTGATCGTGACTGCCGTCGTGATGGGTGTGCCCATGCTCATGCGCGTGGGTGCGACCATGTCCATATGCGCCGCCTTCGGGCGTAAAGGGCTCCTCAACCTCCCGCACGGCGGCGCCGAGATGGAGGAGCATGGCGCGGATGACGTGATCGCGCTGTATAAGCAGCCGATGCGCTTCGATCTGACAGGGGGTATGGCGGTTGCCGATATGCCAGGCGATGCGGGGCAGGTGGCTGTCCGAGACCTCCAGCAGGGGTTCCGGCGCGGCCTGCACCAGAACCTCGCCGCCGTCTTCCAGCAGCAAGACGCCGCCATGATCGAGCGAGGTGGTCTGCGGCAGATCGACCAAGAGCCGCGCGCCGCTTTCGCAGGTCAGCACCTTGCGGCGCAAAAAGCGGGCGTCATAGTCCAGCACCACCCGTTCGCGCGGGATCGGCTGGTGGGCGTGGCCGTGATAGTGGCGGGCGATCAGCTTGGGGGCGCTCATGCGGAGGCCCCCATGCTGTAGGATGCGCCAACGGTGTCAGCGCGGAGAGCCGCTTGGCTCAGATATACATGATGTCGCCAAAGACGTGCTTCACCACATCCTCGCGCTTCATGCCGCGGGCGGCGAGCTGTTCGTCGGACAGCGCCATCAGCGTGCGGGCGCGGTTCACGCGGTGGTTGGCTTCGGCCATTTTCACCAGACCATTGCCAATCGCACGAAAGAAGCCTGCGATCAGGCCCAGCGGGTTCAGAGTTGCGGTTGCAGTTGCGTTCGATGCGTATGCCATAGGGATGTGCTCCTGTGTTCAAGAATGTGTCTCCCGTGGCTTCAAGATAGCTGCACTGCAGAAAATAGGTAGGTAGTACTGACGCATTTCCGTCATGCGCCTGCGTCAAGGCTGGCGGCAAAGCTTCAGATTTTGCTGCATATTTTGGCATTTATTCGAGGGTCCTGATGGATTTGTATTCATAAGTGTCACCGCCTCCACTGTAGGTGGTGCGATAGAGGTAAGAGAGGCCAAGCGCAGGCAGATAGTGCAGCGTGTCGATATCTTCGGCTGGGCCATCGGAAGGCAGATAGCGGACCTCGACCGGAATCACTTGATACCGGCAGGCGCCATAGGCGATCTGCTGGCTGGGCTGCACCGTATAGACATGGGTCTCATGGCCAAGGTCGCCGCTGTGGTTATAGGCCACGGTCCAAGTCCAGCCGCTGCCTGCGGGCGTCGTGGCATCGGGCACCGGCAGGGTCGCGGGGGCGACCGGAAAGCCATAGGTGCTGCGGGTGTCGGGGGCGGGGTTGCCGCCGTCCACCTCGAGCAATTCAAGCACATAGAGCCCCTGGCCAAGGACCACCTGCGAATAGCTGCTGCGATCCTCGCTGAGGTAATAGCGGCTCTCGATCAGACCGGGGCGGCGTTGGCGGAACTCCTCCACCTCGCCGGTCTCAGCGCCAAAGGCGATGCCTTTGCTGGCAAGATCCGCCGCAACCGGGCACTCCGCCGCCCAAAGGGGCAGCGGCAGGGTCAGAAGGGCAAGGACAATGGGCAGGCGCGACATACTCAACTCCGGTCAAAGGGGCGGTTTTATCCGACCTTAGAACAGGAAATACCGCTGAGCCATCGGCAGTTCGGTGGCGGGCTGGCAGGTCAACAACTCGCCATCGGCGCGCACCTCATAGGTCTCGGGGTGAACCTCGATCTGCGGCGTGGCGGTATTGAGCTTCAGCGCTGATTTGCCAATGCCGCGGGTGCCTTTCACCGCCAGCGTCTGTTTCGCCAGCCCCAGCGTCTTGCCGATGCCCGCCGCCTGCGCGGCCTCGGAGACAAAGATCACCGCCGAATGCTCGACCGAGCGGCCATAGGCGCCCCACATCGGGCGGGAATAGACCGGCTGCGGCGTCGGGATCGAGGCATTGGGGTCGCCCATCTGGGCGCAAACGATCGTGCCGCCCATCAGGACCATCTCCGGCTTCACGCCAAAGAAGGCCGGGTTCCACAGCACCAGATCGGCGCGCTTGCCCACCTCAATCGAGCCGATCTCATGGGCGATGCCATGGGCAATCGCCGGGTTGATGGTGTATTTCGCCACATAGCGGCGGACGCGGAAGTTGTCGTTATCGCCGGTTTCATCCGCCAGTCGGCCGCGCTGTTTCTTCATCTTGTCGGCGGTCTGCCAGGTGCGGATGATCACCTCGCCCACCCGGCCCATCGCCTGACTGTCGGAGGCGATGATCGAGAACGCCCCCATGTCGTGCAGGATATCCTCGGCGGCAATCGTCTCGCGGCGGATGCGGCTTTCGGCAAAGGCGACGTCCTCGGGGATGGATTTGTCGAGGTGGTGGCAGACCATCAGCATATCGAGGTGCTCTTCGATGGTGTTGACGGTGAAGGGCCGCGTCGGGTTGGTCGAGGAGGGCAGCACGAACTCCTCGCCACAGATCTTGATGATATCGGGGGCATGGCCGCCGCCCGCGCCTTCGGTATGGAAGGCGTGGATGGTGCGGCCCTTCATGGCGGCGACGGTATGTTCGACAAAGCCCGATTCATTCAGCGTATCGGTGTGGATCATCACCTGCACGTCCATCGCATCGGCCACGCTGAGGCAGCAGTCGATGGCGGCGGGGGTGGTGCCCCAATCCTCGTGCAGTTTGAGGGCGCAGGCCCCGGCGAGCACCTGCTCTTCGATGGCGGCGGGGAGGGACGCATTGCCCTTGCCCGCAAAGGCGAGGTTCATCGGGAAGGCATCCGCCGCCTGCATCATCCGCCCCAGATGCCAGGGGCCGGGGGTGCAGGTGGTCGCCAGCGTGCCATGGGCCGGGCCGGTGCCACCGCCGAGCATGGTAGTGAGGCCCGAGTGCAGTGCATCCTCGATCTGCTGCGGACAGATATAATGGATATGGCTGTCAAAGCCGCCTGCGGTCAGGATGCGCCCTTCGCCCGCGATCACTTCGGTGCCAGGGCCGACGATGATATTGACGCCGGGCTGGGTGTCCGGGTTGCCCGCCTTGCCAAGCGCGGCGATGCGCCCGTCCTTCAGGCCCACATCAGCCTTGTAGATGCCGGTCCAGTCGAGGATCAGCGCATTGGTGATCACCGTATCCACCGCGCCCGCTGCGCGGGTGGTTTGCGCCTGACCCATGCCGTCGCGGATCACCTTGCCGCCGCCGAACTTCACTTCCTCGCCATACATCGGCGCGTTCTGCCCGGCGGCCAGCGCGGTCAGGTCGCGCTCCACCTCGATGATGAGGTCTGTGTCGGCAAGGCGGAGCTTGTCGCCGGTGGTGGGGCCATACATGGCGGCATAGTCAGAGCGGGAAATTCGTGCGGGCATGTCTGAAACCTTTAATTCGTGTCATATACGGCGCGCAGGTCCTCAGTGCGCCGACGGGTCAGTTCTGCTTTGCAGGTGGATACGATGAGGGGCGCCATGGAGCCTCCCTCAAACAGATAGCCTTCTGCCTCGCAGGCGGCATCGCGATAGGGAATCCAAGTGCGCTGTGCGTCGCGCAGGGCAGTGGCCGCGCCTTCGGACCATCCACGCGCAACTGTCATGGCCCATTTATAGGTGGCGTTGAGCTCGTCATCGGCCTCGGACCAATCTTGGTAGGCACAGGCATTCATCGCGCTTTGCGTCATCGGGTTGCTGCAATCCATCGCCTGCGAAAGCACGGCGGTCGGCAGCAAAAGGGGCGCAAGCAGCACGATATGTTTGATCATAGCTCGCCCATCACCTGTGCATTGAACCCATAGACTTTGCGTCCGCCGGAGATTGGGATCAGCGACACTTCGCGGCGCTGGCCGGGTTCAAACCGCACCGCGGTGCCAGCGGCAATGTCGAGCCGCATGCCACGCGCCGCCGCGCGGTCGAAGTTGAGCGCGGGGTTGGTTTCGGCAAAATGATAGTGGCTGCCCACTTGCACCGGACGGTCACCGGTATTGGCCACCATCAAGGTCAGCGCCTCGGCCCCTTCGTTCAGGACCAGCTCTCCGGCGGCGGGAAAGACCTCGCCCGGGATCATTTGCGGCCCCGTAGCAGCGAGAGGCAGCCAGCCGCGATCACAGCCACAACGGCGAGGGCGATCCAAGTTTCGGCACCATGCGGGTGAATATGCGCTCCATTATGCGCCAGCGCAGGGCTGGCAGACAGGGCGAGGGCAGCTAGGGCGGCAAAGCGGGTTGTCATTGGGAAAACTCCTGAAATTAGCGGTCAGCGAATGGGGTTATGGACGGTCACCAGCTTGGTGCCATCGGGAAAGGTAGCCTCGACCTGAACCTCGTGGATCATCTCCGGCACTCCGGCCATACATTGGTCGCGGGTGATCACCTCGGCGCCGGCCTGCATCATCTCCGCCACCGAGCGGCCATCGCGTGCGCCTTCCACCACCGCATCGGTGATGAGGGCAATCGCCTCGGGGTGGTTCAGCTTGACCCCCCGGGCGAGGCGCTTGCGGGCGATCTCGGCGGCCATGGCGACCAGCAGCTTGTCTTTCTCTCTCGGGGTCAGGTTCATGAGGTCATAGTCTCCAGCAACGGGGCAGACCGCCTTCGGTCAGGCGGTCGAGAAGGGGCAAAAGGCTCTGGCGCAGGATAAAACTGTCGGTTGCCA
Source organism: Epibacterium sp. (assembly GCA_048263945.1). Classification (GTDB taxonomy): domain Bacteria; phylum Pseudomonadota; class Alphaproteobacteria; order Rhodobacterales; family Rhodobacteraceae; genus Epibacterium. Next base: position 192,655 of record JBLXDQ010000002.1, read on the forward strand.
GCAGGCGCATATGAAGGAGGTCGGGGGCGAGGAGGGACACGCCACCCAGCGCAGCTCCCCCGTCGGGCAGGGCGGCGCGGATCCAGTCGCGCGCGCCTTCGGCCTCCGGCGCGGCGAAGATCACGGTGGCGAGGGCACCGCATGGCGCATCCAGCACGCCCGCGATGCCGGGGCGCGCCATTTGTGCGGCCACATCGCCGGTGAGGCGAATGGCGTCGTGATAGATCCGTTGGCCCGCGCGGAACACCTCGATCCGGTCGGAAAACCGCGCCGAGGTCAGCTCCTCGCCCATGGCGGCGCGGCCCAGCACCAAAGGCTCCACCAGCAAGAGGCGAGCGTCGGTCGCAAGGTCGGCACGCAGGGTGCGGGCATAGTCACTGTCCTGAAACAGGATGGTCTCCTGCGGCAGCCAGTTGAGACGCGCCCCGGCGGCGACCTCTAGGTGGGTCTCCATCCGACCCGTCTGACCGGGCTGCGCGCGATAGGCGCGTTCGGCGGCTTGGGTGGTGAGGGTAAGCTGGCTCTCGGCGCCCGCTGTGGCCGTCACGGCAAAGGAATCACCCCCCGTTATGCCGCCAGCGGTATTGACCATCACCGCCTCGACCGGCGGGCGACCCTGCGGGAACAAGAGTTTGAGCGCGCCGGACTGGTGCAGCTGATCCAAGGCCACGCAGCCATCGCTGCGCCGCTTGGCAGAGACTTTTGCCCGGCCGACCGCACGGGGTTGCGCGGCGGTCTCCGCGCGCGCTGGAACCTCTATTTGGGCGATACTATTGATCGTCCTCACTCCCGTCTGTCCCGCTTCAAGGTGTTAACCTGCGGGCATCCTCTTTGACTGTCTTTTCCCACTCTGGTCGCCAATGTGCCATTTTGCACCGCAATTTTGCGACGGCACGTGGCGAGAATGGTGAATTTTGCGGCGACTTGCGCAAAAACTGCTCAAGAATTGAGCAATGACCGATTTCGGACAGGGGGTGCTGCGGTGGTGATTGCCAAGAATGCGGCGCTGCAGAAACCTGATTGAGGCCGAGCGCGGCAAGAGAGCCAACAGAGCTCTCACTCGCGGATCGGTTGGAGAACCTTAAGCGTGTGACGACCCTACGACTTGCACCTCGATCGGGCCGCCACACCAAAGCGCAACAACAGTTGCAGGGATGCACGGTATAGGCCCGCTTGCCCAAGGGCAAGCGCATGACCGCTTGCGCCCTGCGTGGAGGGATTAATGACTTTTCTCAAAAAAACCGCAGCCAGCGCGCTGGCCCTGACCATTGGCGCAGGCGCTGCCGCAGCGGCCGATTGCCCGATCAAAGTGGGTGTTCTGCACTCGCTGTCCGGCACCATGGCGATTTCTGAAACCACGCTGAAAGACACCATGCTGATGCTGGTGGCGGATCAGAACGAAAAAGGCGGCCTGTTGGGCTGCGAACTTGAGGCAGTTGTGGTTGACCCGGCCTCCGACTGGCCGCTGTTTGCGGAAAAAGCGCGCGAGCTGCTGACCGTGCATGACGTGGACGTGATGTTCGGCAACTGGACCTCTGTCAGCCGTAAATCCGTGCTGCCGGTCATCGAAGAGCTGAACGGCCTTCTGTTCTACCCGGTCCAATATGAGGGCGAAGAATCCTCGAAAAACGTCTTCTACACCGGCGCTGCTCCGAACCAGCAGGCGATCCCGGCCACCGATTATTTCCTTGAGGAACTGGGCGTTGAGAAGTTCGCCCTCCTTGGCACCGACTATGTCTACCCGCGCACCACGAACAACATTCTTGAGGCCTATCTCAAGGACAAGGGCATCGCGGCCGAAGATATCTTCGTCAACTACACGCCGTTTGGTCACTCTGACTGGTCCAAGATCGTTGCCGACGTTGTGGCGCTGGGCGCGGACGGCAAAAAGGTCGGCGTGATCTCCACCATCAACGGCGATGCCAACATCGGCTTCTACAAGGAACTGGCGGCAGCGGGCATCTCTGCCGATGACATCCCGGTTGTGGCCTTCTCGGTCGGTGAAGAAGAGCTTTCCGGTCTTGATACCTCCAACCTCGTCGGCCATCTGGCGGCGTGGAACTACTTCCAGTCTGCCGACACCGAAGCCAACACGGCTTTTGTCGAAAAGTGGAAGACCCTGATGGGCGAAGAGCGCGTCACCAACGACCCGATGGAAGCACATTACATCGGCTTCAACATGTGGGCCAACGCGGTCACTGCCGCGGGCACCACCGACGTTGATGCGGTGCGCACCGCGATGTACGGTCAAGAGTTCCCGAACCTGACTGGCGGCACCGCCGTCATGCTGCCGAACCACCACCTGGCGAAGCCGGTGCTGATCGGTGAAATCCAAGAGGATGGCCAGTTCGACATCATCTCCGCCACCGATCCGGTGCCGGGTGATGCGTGGACCGACTTCCTGCCGGAATCCGCGGTTCTGAAATCCGATTGGAAAGACCTCGGCTGTGGCATGTACAATATCCAGACCGAAACCTGCGTTCAGTTGAAATCCAACTACTGATCGGCAGAGACTTCTCCTCCGGGCGCAGCTTCGCGCCCGGGGACCACTGACAGCGACCCTTGGGACCAACCGGGGGCAGCAACAGGGTCGGACTTCCCATTATGACGTATTCCCTTCGCACAGCCCTGCGGTCCTCGCGTGCGCTGATGGCCTGCGGGCTTGTGATCCTGGCCTTGATCGGCAGCGGCCTGCGGGTGTCGGCACAAGAGGCCGGTCCATTGCAGCAGGTTTTGCAGCAAGACGCGGCTCTTATCGCCAAATCCTCACGCACCACGATTGGCCCGGTGATCGACCGTATTCTTGCCTCGGGTCTGCCCACTGTGCCCGCGTTCCTGTCGGCTTGGCAGGACAAGAACATTTGGCAGCGCGAAGTGGACGGGCTGTTCTTTGTCGGCAGCGAAGGCGAAGGGCGCAGTTATCTCCTCACGGATCTCGATAGCGGCGCGGAGGTCGGCACCTATTCCAAAGACGCGCTGAAACAGCTCAAACCCAACAGCGGCGTGCGCGGTCTGATCGCCACCGCTTTGGTGCAGTTCCAGCTCTCCGACCCAAACCGCGCCACCCGCGAGGAGGCGCTGATCGCCATTGAACGTCGCCCGGAGGCCGCACTGCTTGCCCCCCTGCGCGCCTCCATCGCGGGCGAGCCAGACGAACGCCTCATGGCGCGCAAACTGCGGATCGAGCGGCTGTTGACCATCGCCTATGACGAGGACCCGACAACACGGATTGCGGCCATTACAGATATGTCCAGCGATCTCGGCGTGGATGTGCGCGCCGCGCTGAACCCGCTGGTCGCCACCACGCTCAAGGTCGCGCCCGAGGTCCCCGAGGGCGCCAATGTCGCCCGGCGCCTTGTGCCCGGCACCGATATCGACCGGCTCACCGCCTATGACATGCTGGTCGCGGCAGGCCTTGCGCCTGAACGTCACTCCTCGTCGGATATGAAAACCCTGCTGGCCGATCATGTTGAAGGCGGCACCGTTGGCGGCGTGGCCGTAGCGCGCCTATCCGATCCCGAAGCCCGCATCCTTGCCTATGCGCAATTGGCCCACGAGGGCAAAGTGCCGCTGCTGGTGAGCGAAGATGAGATCGACACGGCACTCGCCTCGCATGTGTTCTTTGAAACCTATGCTGAGCCGAATGCGGAGATCACCACAGCCGCGAACGACGCCCTGCAGCATATCGCCACCCGCGTCGGCCTCAATCAGACGCTGGACCTCAGTCTGGACGCCATCTCACTCGCGTCGATCTACTTCCTTGCCGCCATTGGCCTTGCCATCACCTTCGGCCTGATGGGGGTCATCAATATGGCCCATGGCGAGTTCATCATGATGGGCGCCTATACCGGCTATGTGGTACAACAGGTGATCCCGAACCACACGGTCTCTATCCTCGTCGCGATCCCGCTGGCCTTTGCGGTGACCTTCGCCGCTGGTGTCGCGATGGAGCGTCTGGTGATCCGTCACCTCTATAACCGCCCGCTGGAAACCTTGCTGGCCACCTTCGGCATCTCGATTGCCCTGCAACAGCTGGCCAAGAATATCTTCGGCACTCAGGCCCGCCCGCTCACCGCCCCGGCCTGGCTCGACGGTGCTCTGGTGATGAACGATGTGGTGGCGATCAGCTATATCCGGATCGCGATTTTTGTGCTGGCACTGATCTTCCTCGGCTTCTTCCTCTTTCTGATGAAGCGCACCCGTCTCGGTCTCGAAACCCGCGCCGTCACCCAAAACCCACGCATGGCGGCGGCCATGGGCATCAACCCCGGTCGGGTCAATATGCTGACCTTCGGCCTCGGCTCCGGCATCGCGGGCATCGCCGGCGTCGCCATCGGCCTTTACGCCAAGGTCACCTCGGAGCTGGGCGCCGATTACATCGTGCAAAGTTTTATGACCGTGGTGGTCGGCGGTGTTGGCAATATCTGGGGCGCGCTCCTTGGCGCCACCATGATCGGCACCCTGCAAAAGGGCATCGAGTGGCTGAACCCCTCCAATACCCTCGCCGCCCAGACCTATATGATCATCTTCATCATCATCTTCATCCAGTTCCGGCCCCGCGGCATCATCGCCCTCAAAGGCCGCGCCGCAGGAGATTGACCGCCATGATCCTTCATATTTCCAAAAATACTCCGGGGGGTGCGGGGGGCTGGCCCCCCGCCGCCACAGGAGGTCGTCATGCGTAAGTCTTTCATCGCGCAGAACCCTTCCGTCCTCACCTTCCTCCTCTGCCTTGCCGCCTTCACCCTCGGCGTCTCCCTTCTCGCCGAAGGCTTCGGCGTCGGCCTCATCTCCACCTCTTTTGTAAAAACCCTCGGCAAGACCCTCTGCCTTTGCCTCGTGGCCATCGCGATGGACCTGATTTGGGGCTATTGTGGCATCCTTTCCTTGGGCCATTTCGCCTTCTTCGGCCTCGGCGGCTATATGGTCGGCATGTGGCTGATGTATGCCCGCACCGAGATCATCGTGGAGCGTTCGCTGGCCAAAGGCGTGATCCCGCCCACCCCGCAAGAAGTGGTCGACGGCATCGGCAGCCAGATCTTTGGCGTGGTCGGTTCCTCCGAGTTTCCGGTGATCTGGATGGCCTCCAGCAGCCTCACCCTGCAACTTCTGCTGGTCCTGCTGGTGCCCGGCCTGCTGGCGCTGGTCTTTGGCTGGCTGGCCTTCCGCAGCCGCGTGACCGGGGTCTATCTCTCGATCCTGACCCAAGCGATGACGCTGGCATTGGCGCTCTACCTCTTCCAAAACGACAGCGGGCTGCGCGGCAACAACGGGCTTTCCGGCCTGCAAAACCTGCCCGGCGTCAGCGCGCCGCAATCGGCGATCTCGCTCTGGTTCTTCTGGGCCTCGGCCCTGGCCCTCGCGCTGGGCTATCTGCTCAGCGCTTGGGTCATCTCCGGCAAATTTGGCTCGGTCATCCGCGGCATCCGCGACAATGAGGCCCGCGTGCGCTTCCTCGGCTACCCGGTCGAGAGCTTCAAGCTGATGCTCTTCACCCTCACCGCAATGATCGCCGCCATCGCAGGCGCGCTTTATTACCCGCAGGCGGGCATCATCAACCCGGCAGAGATTGCCCCCATCGCCTCGATCTACCTCGCGGTTTGGGTCGCCATCGGCGGGCGCGGGCGGCTTTATGGCGCGGTCCTGGGCGCGGCCTTTGTCAGCCTCGTTTCCACCTGGTTCACCGGCGGGCAGGCGCCCGACATCAACCTTGGGTTTTACACCGTGCAATGGGTCGACTGGTGGCAGGTGATCCTCGGCCTCTCCTTTGTACTCGTCACGCTCTTCGCGCCCAAGGGCATCGGCGGCCTCTTTGACCTCCTCAAACGCGGAGACAAGGCATGAGCCAGATGAACACGCTGCTGGAGGTCTCGGGCGTCTCCGTCTCCTTTGATGGGTTTAAGGCGATCAACAACCTCTCGTTCCAGATCGGCCCGGCGGAGCTGCGCGCGGTGATCGGACCCAATGGCGCGGGCAAGACCACATTCATGGACATCGTCACGGGCAAGACCCGCCCGGACGAAGGCCGCGTGTTGTTTGGCGAGAAATCCATTTCGCTTCTGTCCATGTCCGAGGCGCAGATCGCGCAGGCGGGCGTCGGGCGCAAATTCCAGAAACCCACGGTGTTTGAGGACCAAAGCGTCCGGGAAAACCTGATGATGGCCCTGAAGGCGCCGCGCCGCTGGTGGTCGGTCCTGACCTTCCGCGCCGAGGATCGCCACACCGCCCGCGTCGCCGAACTGGCCGAGGAGGTTGGCCTGTTGGATCAGCTCGACCGCATCGCGGGCGAACTCTCCCACGGGCAAAAACAATGGCTGGAGATCGGCATGTTGTTGGCACAGGAGCCGCGTTTGTTGCTGGTGGATGAGCCTGCCGCCGGCATGACCCCGGAGGAGCGCGAACATACGACCGACCTCCTCGTCGAGGCCGCCAAGACCCGCGCCGTGGTGGTAGTGGAGCACGATATGGAGTTTGTCCGCCGCCTCAACTGCAAGGTCACGGTCCTGCACGAAGGCTCGGTTCTGGCCGAGGGGGGCCTTGACCACGTGACCGCCGATCCGCAGGTCATCGACGTTTATCTGGGACGCTAAGACATGCTCGATCTCTCTGATATCACTCTGCATTACGGCCATAGCCAGATCCTGAAGGGGATTTCTCTCTCTGCCCAAGTGGGCGAGGTGACTTGTGTAATGGGCTGCAATGGGGTCGGGAAAACCTCGCTGATGAAGGCGATCACCGGCACCCATGCGCGCTCGGGTGGCACGGTGCGACTCGATGGCGAAGACCTCGGCCTCTTGCCCGCCCATGCGCTGGCGCAAAAGGGCATCGCCTATGTGCCGCAGGGCCGCGATATCTTTCCGCTGCTGACGGTGAAGGAAAACCTCGAGACCGGCTTTGCCTGCCTGCCCAAGTCCGAACACCACATCCCTGAACATATTTTCGAGCTTTTCCCGGTGCTGAAATCGATGATCTCGCGCCGGGGGGGGGATCTGTCGGGCGGGCAGCAGCAGCAACTCGCCATCGCTCGCGCGCTGATCACCCGGCCGAAACTTCTGGTGCTGGACGAGCCGACCGAGGGCATCCAGCCCAATATCATCACCCAGATCGGCGAGGTCATCAAACTGCTGCGCGATCAGGGCGAAATGGCGATTGTGCTGGTGGAACAATACTTTGACTTCGCTTATGGGCTCGCCGACCGCTTTGTCGTGCTGCGTCGGGGCGAGGTGGTTCTGGCCGGCAAAAAGGGCGAGGTCGCCCGCGAGGTCCTCTTGGAGGGTGTGTCGGTCTGACACGGCACCGGTCTTTGGCAGTGGGCTTGGCCTTTGGCGCGCGCCTCGGCTATTGAGGGGCAACGACAGTCGCAGGAAGGATGCCCGCTCATGACCCCGCTTCAAGGCCTCAAGGTGGTGGAACTCGCCCGCATTCTCGCCGGTCCCTGGATCGGGCAGGCGCTGGCGGATCTGGGCGCCGAGGTGATCAAGGTCGAAAGCCCCGAGGGCGATGACACCCGCCGCTGGGGCCCGCCCTTTATTGAGCGCGAGGGCGACAAGACCGCGGCCTATTACTACGCCGCCAATCGCGGCAAGACCTGCGTGACCGCCGATTTCCGCACGCCCGAAGGCCAGGCGCAGGTGCGCGATCTCGTGCGTGACGCCGATATCCTGATCGAGAATTTCAAGGTTGGCGGCCTTGCGAAATACGGTCTGGACTATGCCAGCCTCGCGGCGCTCAATCCTCGGCTGATCTATTGCTCGGTCACCGGGTTTGGGCAGGACGGCCCCTATGCCAGTCGCGCGGGCTATGATTTCCTGTTGCAGGGCATGTCGGGGCTGATGTCCGTCACCGGCGCCGCCGGGGGCGAGCCGCAAAAGGTCGGCGTGGCGATTACTGATGTGGTCACAGGGCTTTACGGCACGATTGGCATCCTCGCGGCGGTCGAACAACGTCACCGCACCGGGCGGGGGCAGCACATCGATATGTCCTTGCTCGACTGCGCGACGGCCATGCTGGCGAACCAGAACATGAACTATCTGGCGACCGGCGACAGCCCGACCCGCATGGGCAACGAACACCCCAATATCGCGCCCTATCAGGTGATGGCGGTGCGCGACGGCCATGTGATCTTGGCGGTGGGCAATGATGGCCAGTTTGGCCGGCTCTGCGATGTGCTGAACTTGGGCGGGCTCAAGAGTGATCCGCGCTTTTTGACCAACCAGTCGCGGGTGGCCCATCGCGGGGATCTTACGCCGATGCTGGCGGCGGCGCTGGCGCAGTGGACCCAGTCCGATCTCCTTGCCGCCTTGGAGGCCGCGACGGTGCCTGCTGGGCCGATCAACACCATCGGCCAAGCCTTTGACGATCCGCAAATCCAGCACCGGGGCATGCAGATCGCCCCCGAAGGCGTGCCGGGGGTGCGGGGGCCTTGGGTGTTTTCCGATGCCGAGCTGGCACTCGACCGCTCCGCGCCGGTGCTGCCGCGAGAGACGGATTAACTCGGCGGATAAAGGTCGGGAGTGAGGCTGAGCGGCGCCTCTTCGCCCAACAGCCGCCGCACCTTGGGGTCGAGCCGCGCGCTGTCCTGCGGCACCGCACCCGTAGCCGCCAAAGCCTCGCGCGCCGTGACCCGCTCTTCGAGCCGCACCCAAACGGTGCGCGCCGCAAAAGGTCGGCGGCTGGCCCCGGCAGAGACCCCAATCACCAGCCCCTGCAGGTAGGAAATCTGATGCGGATGCTCCGGCATCAGGATGGTTTCCGACACCGCGCCAAGATCATTGCGTGGCCGCTCGATCAGACAGAGCCGCCCGCCGCGATGGGCGACCAACCCTTGGTACGCGCTGCGCTGGCGGATGCTGCCATCGCCCGCGCGGGCGCGCTCAAACGTGTGGCTCATCACGTAGCCATCAACCTCCTTGAGGCGGATCAGCGAGCGCAACACCTGTCCGGGCCAGGTCGGCGTCAGGAAATAGCCGTGATAGCTGCCCAAAAAACGCCGCAGCGGGCGGGCCTGGTCGGCAAAGCCCTGTCCGAGGTGCAGCAGGGGGGCGGGCAGTTTGGCCGCAACCGCCGGGCGGCGGGCGGCGGCAAAACGCTCCGGTTCGGCAAAAAGCTCCGCCTCTGCCACGTCGAAATGCCTGGCGATCCGCCGCAGATTATGTGCCGAGGGCAGGCCTGCGCCAGAGAGATAGCGGTTGAACTGCTGCCGGTTGAGGCCAATCTCGCGGCAGATTTGCGCGATCGAAGGGGCCTCGGCGCAGAGAAAGCGCAGGTTTTGGCTGAAGGCGGTGCTCATCTGGGACGATCCTTCGCGATGTGACGCTGTCTTGCCTAATCTCACGTCAGGATGCGTACAAGTGCGCAGTTTCGCGCGGCGGGGATTTCGCGCAGGATCGCCCTCAAATCGCAGCATAAAGAGGCCGATATGACCGCGCAGACCCCGATCACCGTCACCGAGCATCTGTGGATTCCGCTGCCCGACGGGCGCAGGCTCTCCGCGCGGATGTGGATGCCCGCGGGCGAGGGGCCGTTTCCCGCGATCCTCGAATATCTGCCCTATCGCAAACGCGATGGCACTGCGCCGCGCGATGCCACCACCCATCCGGTCTTTGCCGCCCATGGCTATGCCTGCGTGCGGGTCGATATCACCGGCTCGGGCGACAGCGAGGGGCGGTTTGATGATGAGTATTCCGAACAGGAACTCTCGGATGGCGAGGCGGTGCTCGACTGGATCGCGGCGCAGCGCTGGTCCACCGGCAAGGTCGGGATGATCGGGATTTCCTGGGGCGGATTCAACGGCTTGCAGATGGCTTATCGCCGCCCCGAGGCACTGAAGGCGGTGGTCTCCGTCGCCTCGACCGTGGATCGCTACGCCGATGACATCCACTTCATGGGCGGCTGTCTCTTGAGTGACAACAAAAACTGGGCGAGCCAGATGTTCGCCTATATGACCCGGCCCTTGGACCCGAAACTGCGCCCCGATTGGCGCGGGGAGTGGCTGGGGCGGATCAACGACCTGCCCTTTATGGCGGCGGATTGGCTGCGCCACCCGACGCGGGATGCGTTTTGGAAACACGGCTCGGTCTGCGAGGATTGGGCGGCAATCCAAGCGCCGGTGCTGGCGATCACCGGCTGGGCCGATGCCTATGTCAACGCGCCGCCAGCGCTGGCGGCAAAGATGACAGGCGCCCCCGCCAAGGCCCTGATGGGGCCATGGGAGCATCGCTATGCCCATATCTCGCAGATTGAGGCGGCGGATTTCCATGGCGAGGTGCTGCGTTGGTTTGACCAATACCTGAAAGGCGAAGAGGCCGGGGCCGAGGCGCTGCCCGACTACCGTGTATTCATGCAGGAGTTCACCGAGCCAAGCCCGAAGAACCTGCCGCAACACGGCCGCTGGGTGGCAGAGGCCAAATGGCCCTCGCCGCATGTGTCAGACGTGGTCTGGCCACTGGCCGAGGGAGGCTTTGCGCCCGCGCCGGAGGGCGGGACTGCGACGGTGAAGAGCCCGGCGACGGTGGGGCAGGCGGGGGGCTATTTCTGCCCCGGCATCCGCATCGACAACGAACGCCCCGGCGATCAGACGGTGGATGACCGCGCCTCGACTTGCTTTGACAGCACGCCCTTGCTGGCGCCGATGGAGATCCTGGGCCGCCCCCGTGTGCGGCTGGCCTTTAGTGTCGACCGACCGGTGGCGCAGGTGGTCGCGCGGCTCTGCGATGTGGCGCCCTCGGGGCAGTCGCAGCGGATCACCTATCGGCCGCGCAATCTGTGTCATGACGACAGCCACGAGGTGGCGACCAAGCTGGTGCCCGGTAAGCGCTACGAGGTGGAGTTCGAGCTCAACGAATGCGCCCATCGCCTGCTGGCGGGGCATCAGCTGCGGCTGGCCCTGTCGACCTCCTACTGGCCGATCGTTTGGCCAGCACCGGAGGCGGCGGAGATCACCCTGCATCTGGAGGGCTGCGCCCTGATCCTGCCGGAGCGCCGCGTCGAGGTGGAAATAGACGCCATGGCACCGAGCGCGGCGCGGGACTACCCGCGGTACAAAGCCGAGATCCTGGAAGCGCCCTGGGGCGAGGCCGAGACGCGGGTTGAGGCGGATGGCACCCATGTGCTGGAGAGTTTTGACAGCTATGGCGCGGCGCAGGATCTGACCCACGGGCAGCGGGTCAGCAGCAACGTGCGGATGCGCTATGCGATCCACCCGGACGATCCCGCCACGGCGCGGTTTGACTGTAACTGGGTGTTCAATTTCGGCCGCGACGGTGAGGGCGAGGAAGACGATTGGGAGGTGCGGATCGAGACCGACAGTTGGATGACGGGCGACCGCGAGACCTTTACCCTCTGGCGCGGCATCAAGGCCTATGAGGGCGACGAGGTGGTGCTGACGCGGGAATGGAGCGAGACGGTGCCGCGTGGGTGCCTCTGACCCAAGAAGCCCATGTTTGAAAACAAGAAAGGCCAGCCTCTCGCTGGCCTTTTCTTTTGGCGCTCAATCCTCGGTCACATGGATCGCGAATTGCTCTAGTCCCGCCGATTGCGCCTCAATCACCCGGAAGCTTTCGCGCACCCCGGCCTCGGTCAGGTCGCGCGCAACGGTCAGCAAAGTATTCGGCGCATGGTCTTCGCAGAGCTCGGCCATATGGTCGAGTTCTGCTTCGGCGACCGGGCGGGCCGCGTCCAGCGAAGGCGCGCCATAGACCGCAACGAAATGCGCCGCGAGCTGTTCGATCAGCGCGGAGACTTCCTCCGCCTCGACCTGCGTCACTGCGACAAAGGTCACACGGCCGCCCGTTTCCAGACCCATCCAGCCGTTGGCAAAGGCCTGACGTTGCTTGCCGACCAGATCGCCTTCGCCCCAGTTGGAGAACTCGAACCCGCCGGAAATGCACCACTCGCCGGTGCGGGCGGGGCTGGCGAAGACGTTCATATCGCTTTCGTCAAAATGGATGGCGCGGGCCAGTTTCATGCGCTCTCTCCTGTCAGTCCTGCACCAAGACGGTGGTCAGGGGGATCAGATGGGTGGTCTCTGTGTCGCGGATCAACATGCCGAAATCCTCGTCCACGCCGAGGAAGGTGCCGCTGAGGTCGCCTTGGGTGATCTCTTCGCCCATGCCGTGAGCAAGGCCGCGCCATTCCGCATGGAGAGCAGCACGGTCGCCCTCGTCCCAGCGGTTGATCCAATGCAGGCAGTGGCGTGCCCAAGCCTCGAGCAGGCGCGGGGCGGCGACATCGGCACAGCCTTCGGCATAAAGCGCGGTCTCGTCGGGCGTCTCGCCACCGTCCCCCTCGGGCCAGAGCGGCAGATCAAGGCCAATGACCAGCCAGTCTGGCACCTCCGCAGGCGCGGGGGTGCCGGCGGCGATCCGGAGCGCTCCGCAACGCGCGCCGTTGATGCGCAGGGCCCCAGACCATTCCAAATGCACCGCGACCTCGGGCGGGGCGAGGGCGCCAAGGGCATTTTGAAAACCAACCCCGCAGAGGGGCAGCATGGCCATAGCCTGCGCCAAGGGCACCTCGGGTGCGAGCACCAAGGCCGCGCGCAGGGTCGAGGGGCCAAGGTCATAGACCACAAGCCCCGCATCCACGCCCAGCTCCGCCTTTTGACAGGCCAGATCAAAGGGCGCGAGGCCGGGGCCTGCGGCCTCTCCCGACATCAAAGGAGGGAACGTTAGGGGCTCGCTCATGCTGCCCTCACACCGCGCCGCGGGCGATCAGCTGGGCGGCGATATCCTGAAACGCCTTAGCCTGCGCGCTGTCGGGTTTGGAGACCACGATGGGCGCGCCGCCATCCGCTGCAAGGCGAACGTCCAGATGCAAGGGCACCTCGGCCAAAAGCGGCACGTTCAGCTTTTCCGCCTCAGCGGCGACACCGCCATGGCCGAAGATATGTTCCTCATGCCCGCAGTTGGAGCAGATATGGGTCGACATATTCTCAATCAGGCCGAGGATCGGCACATTGAGCTTGTGGAACATGTCGATGCCCTTGCGCGCGTCGATCAAGGCTACATCCTGCGGGGTGGAAACGACGACAGCGCCGTCCACTTCTGCCTTTTGCGCCAGGGTCATCTGCACGTCACCGGTGCCGGGCGGCAGGTCGACGATCAGCACATCAAGCGCGCCCCATTGTACCTGCATCATCATCTGCTGCAACGCGCCCATCAGCATCGGGCCACGCCAGACCACCGCCTGATCGTCATTGGTCATCAGGCCGATCGACATCATGGTGACGCCGTGGTTGCGGAGCGGCAGGATCGTCTTGCCATCTGGGCTGGCCGGGCGGCCGGACACACCCAGCATCCGGGGCTGGCTGGGGCCATAAACATCCGCGTCCAAGAGGCCCACCCGTTTGCCGGCCTGTGCCAGCGCGCAGGCGAGGTTGGCTGAGACGGTGGATTTGCCGACGCCCCCCTTGCCGGAGGCGACCGCGATGATCTTGGCGATGCCGGGAATCTTTTGCGGGCCTTGCGGTTTCGCGGCCTTGTTCGGTTTCAGATCCGGGGGCGGGGCCTTGGTGCTATGAGCGGTCATCAGGGCAGAGACCTTCTCGACCCCGGTAAGGCCTGCGACCACGGCCTCGGCCTCGGCCCGGATCGGGGTGTAGAGGTCGGATTTTGCCGGATCAATCTCCAGCACAAAGCGCACATTGGCCCCCTCCAGCGTGAGGGCGCGCACGATCCCGGCGGCGACGATATCGCTGCCGCTGACGGGGTCTTTCAGGGTCTTGAGGGCGTCGAGAACGGCGTCGCGGGTAATGGACACGCGGGGCTACTCCTTGGGTCTGTGTGGGTCGCGCGCGCGAAAGGGCGGGCGGGACGGATCGTTTTGCTGACTACCTAACACGGGGCAGGGCGGCGAGGACAGGCATATGCGCTTGCCGTCGCGTCCCTAATGGTCGCGCCGCTTGCTGAGGTAATCTTCGGTGGTGCGGGGGCGCGGGCGGTCGGCCCCGGCAAAGGGTGAATTTTCCTGATGGAACTGCGCGTTGACGCGACAATCATCGCACATCTGGATCATCTTGGCGGCGGCAGGATTGGCAAACATCGCATGTTTTCCGGCGAGCTTTTCGGTGATCTTCTCCACGGTGGATTTCACGCCAAACAGGCTGCCGCATTCGATACAGGCGAAAGGCTCTTCCTCATGCAGCACCACCTGATCCAGCGCGTGCGGCGCGAGGTTGAGGCGGGGTTCGTAGGTGATCGCCTTCTCGGGGCAAACATTGGCACAGAGGCCGCATTGCAGGCAGGCGTCTTCCTGGAACCTCAGCTGGGGTAAGTCCGGGTTGTCGCCAAGCGCACCGGAGGGGCAGAGCGAGACGCAAGAGAGGCAGAGCGTGCAGGCGTCTTGATTGACCAGCACCGCGCCATAGGGTGCCTGTTCGGGCAGGGGGATCTGCGTATCGGGTGCGTTGAGCGCAAGCGCGGCCTGTCGGGTGATCTGCCGCCGCGTGCCCATCGGGCGTTGTGGGGTTTCCGGCGCAGGAGCAAGCGGGCGATCTGCATAGAGGTCCGCACAGAGCGCCTCTGGATCGCTGACTTCGATCAAGCGGGCAGAGCCTTGGGCGATGGCATTGGCCAGAGCCAGCTCATGCGCGGTGACCTCCAGATCGCTGCGCGGGCCGGGCAGCATGGCAACCTCGACAAAGCCTGCGGCGCGGGCGGCGAGGATTTCGGCATGACCAAAGGTGTTGAACGCCTCAACCTCCAGCGGGATCACCGCGGCGGGCAGCCCGTCAAAGAACCGGGCGGCAAGGCGGATCATCTCGCCGCCATGGGCATCGACCACCAAGAGGCGCGGTGCCAGCCCGCCCGCCTTGAGGTAGGAAGTGGCGAGGGTCTGGATGCGACGGAACAGGCTTTCGGCCGGGGGGGCATCGTAGGTGATCGCCGAAGAGGGGCAGAGCGAGGCGCAGGCGCCGCAGCCCGCGCAGATCATCGGATCAATCGCCACCGCATCGCCATTGGCAGTGATCGCGCCAGTGGGGCAGGCATCAAGGCAGCGGGTGCAGCCGGTTTGCCGCGCGCGTGAGTGGGCGCAAAGCAGCGGTTCGGCTTTGACATAAAGCGGTTTTTCAAACGTGCCGACCAGCTGGCTTGCCGCGAGGATGGCGTCGGCCACAGCGCTCGGCGATTTGGGGTCAGCCCTCAGGTAGCCTTCGCGCTTTTCCGGGGCGGGAAACAGTGGCGGGTTGCCAGAGAGGTCGAGGAGGATGTCGCAGGCGGATCGGCCACCGTCCTGTGGCGTGGTCCAACGCAGGGCGCGCCCGGCTGTATCTGCCTGTTGCAGCGCGTCCACCGTCACTGCGAAATGGCCAAGCGCGCCGCGCGCGCTGCGGAGCCGACCTTGGATTGCGTCGAACCCGCGGCTGAGGGGCGGCGCCTCCGTTCCGCTCAGCAGCACCGTGACGCCCAGAATCTCCTGCAGCTTTTCCGCCGCCGCCAGCGCCACATCCTCGGGCCCGAGGATCAGGCAGAGCCCTTCGCTGGTGATGTCCAGCGACTTCGCGGGCGGGGTGGTCAGCTGCGCCTCCGCCACGAGGGCGGACATTTTGGGTAGTGTTTGGCTGGCATTCTGACCCTCACGGGACCATCCGGCCCGGTCGCGCAGGTCGAGAAACAGGGGGGCATCTACCCCAATCTCGGCTGCCAGCTCGGTGAAAAACCGCCCTTCCTGACCACAGCAAAAAATTGCGTCCGACTCGGCAAGGGCCGTGGCCGCGGCCTCAACTTGGGTGGTGCAGAGCGCCGAATGCACCTTGGAGCAGGCCAGCCCGGTGGCGGCTTCGATACCCGCTGGGTCGAGGCTCTGAGATCCAGAACAATCACACAAAATCAAGCGTTTGGTCATGGTTTCCTCGCTGGCGGTCAGGCTGGCATTTGGCGCCGTTTTTACGGTTTGGGACCATACCCTAGGCATGATTCCGCCGTGCCGTAAACCTCCCGTGATGCGGCAGACCGCCCCGCGCAGAGGGCGAAAGGCGCAAGTGATTCGCGCCACGATCAGCAAAACTGAATGCCTGATAAAAAAACTAGAAATAGACAATTCGTCCGCCCCACGCGCGAACGGCGGGAGCGGGCGTCCAAAATGTCCAGAGCCGCTGAGAAGACGGGCGGTTTGCGAACTGTGTGCTTTCGCATGCGGCGAAGTTTGCGGCAGCATGACGGTCAAAAGCAGGGAATGTACGTGGACCAAACCAAGGCAAAGACGGCCGTGATGCCTCTGGGCATCGTGATGAGGAAGACCCCCGGCGTCACCCGCTGGGCGAAATGGTCGTGGTCCGTCGTCGCCGTTCTGCCCGGAGCGAGCGAGGCCGACTGGCAGCTGCTGCGCGAAGAGAACGGCGTGTCGGAATATCACGCGGCCACCCTGTCGCTGATCCTCTACCGCACCGATGCCGAGGCCTACATGCAGGGGCTGACCTCGGAGCCGCCGAGCGTCTACGTGGTGACGCGCCGCGAGGGTGGGGATCGTCCAGAGCCGCTCTTGGTGACGGCCTCGCCGTTTGAGGCGCAGGACTATGCCGACACCAGCGAGGACGAGGTGGTCAAGGTCGACATGCCGCAAGGTCTGATCGCCTGGGTGCGGGATTTCACCCTGCTGCATTTCCGCGAAGAGGAATTCAAAAAGCGCCGTCGTGATCGCACGCGGGTCGATCAGGAAGAGGATGGTGTGGGCGATGCCCGTATCCCGCAGCTGACCGATGTCTACCGCGCCCCGGCAAAAGCGCGCAAGGAGCGGCTGCAATGAGCACCTTCTGGGCCAAACGCCGCGCCGCCGTGGCTGCCGAAGCAGAAGCAGAGGCACAGGCTGCTCTGGCCGCTGAACGCGCCGCGACAGAAGCGGAGCTGGCCGAGCGCGACGATGCGGAGATCCTGGCCGAGTTGGATCTGCCAGACCCGGATACCTTAGGGCCGGGCGATGATTTCAAAGCGTTTCTGACCGAAGCCGTGCCCGCTCGGCTCAAGGCGCGCGCCTTGCGGCGGTTGTGGATGAGCAATCCGGTTCTGGCCAATGTGGACGGGCTGGTGGATTACGGTGGCGATTTCACGGATGCGGCGCTGGCGGTGGAAAACATCCAGACCGCCTATCAGGTGGGCAAGGGCATGACCGCCCATGTCGAAGAACTGGCGCGGCAGGTCGAAGAGGCGGAGCAAAAATCCCGCGGGACAGAGGTGCCAGAGGCTTCGGAGGAAGACGCCGACGACACCCCGGCCACAGAGCCTGACCTCAGCCCGCAGAACGACCCCGAGGCAGAGGCGCCCAGCCTGCAGGACGCTGATCC
Organism: Epibacterium sp.; assembly: GCA_048263945.1. Classification (GTDB taxonomy): domain Bacteria; phylum Pseudomonadota; class Alphaproteobacteria; order Rhodobacterales; family Rhodobacteraceae; genus Epibacterium. Next base: position 209,933 of record JBLXDQ010000002.1, read on the forward strand.
AGCGGCCCCTGTGCCCATGGCCGCTATCGAACAATCGCCCGAGGAAGACTGCGCGCCCATCGTGTCGCGTCGGATGCGCTTTTCCTTTCCCGGCACGGAACAGACCACATGACGGAGGAGACCCGCATGAGCGAGGCAGCCCTAAAGCAGCCCACCCCGAGCGTCAGTGAAGAGGACCGCCTGCGCGCGGACCTCTATAACTATCTCGGCCTGATGCTGGCGCGTGCGCCGGATGAGATGCTTTTGGAGCAGACCGCAGCCCTGGCGGGCGATGACACCGCGCTGGGGCAGGGGATCTCTCAGTTGGCGCGGGTCGCCAAACGCACCAAGCCGGCCGCCGCAGAGCGCGAGTTCAATGCGCTTTTCATCGGTCTGGGGCGCGGCGAGCTCTTGCCCTACGCGAGTTACTATCTGACCGGTTTTCTGAACGAAAAACCGCTGGCGGCGCTGCGTGCAGACATGCGGGCGCGCGGTCTGAGCCGGGCGGAGAATGTGTTCGAGCCTGAAGACAATGTTGCCTCCCTGATGGAGATGATGGGGGCGATGATCGTGGGCCGCTTTGGTGCACCGGCGACGATCGACGAGCAAAAGACCTTCTTCAACAAGCACATCGGCCCCTGGGCGGGCCATTTCTTTGCCGATCTCGAAGGGGCGAAGAACTCGGTGCTCTATGCGTCGATCGGCTCTGTTGGGCGCGCGTTTATGGAGATTGAGGCCGAAGGATTTCGGATGGGCGCCTGAGGGAGCCCGCCATTGAGACGATCGCGCGTGGTGGTCACGCGCAGGGGCAGAGCGGCCCTGAGCGCTCGGACGGACGGACCCACAAAGACCCAAGAGGAGGAGGATCCACATGTCACAGAAGGAAGAAGGCGCCAGCCGCCGCGACTTTCTGAAAATGGCTGCAACCACCACGCCCGTAGCGGCGGTGGCTCTTGCAACCACCGGAGGCGAGGCCGAGGCCGCCGCACCGGACCTGTCATCGAACAAGATGCAGGATACCGCGCATACGCGGGCCTACTACGACAGCACCCGGTTCTAATCGGATGCCTTTCATGCCTTTGCCGACTGGTTGCGTGACGCCCGACTGAGCAGAGGTTTTCGTCAAACCCAGCGCGTTTCTCGATCCGGGGGACAAGCAAGGGAGGTTCAACATGCTTAGGAAAAAGACCAACGGGGTTGCGCGACGCCCCCAGCGGACCAGTATCCTGTCCAAGGTCGGCGACGCAGCCGTCGACCGCCGCGCGTTCCTGCGCGGCTCGGGTCTCGCCATTGGCGGGCTTGCTGCCATCAGCGCCACGGGTGGAACCGTGACGCAGGCCAATGCCGCCGCCTCGGCGACGGGCTCGGTCGAAACCATCAAATCCGTCTGCACCCACTGCTCGGTCGGCTGTACCGTGATCGCAGAAGTGCAGGACGGTGTCTGGACCGGTCAGGAACCCGGTTGGGATAGCCCCTTCAACCTCGGGTCGCACTGCGCCAAGGGCGCCTCGGTGCGGGAACATGCGCACGGTGAACGCCGTCTGAAGTACCCGATGAAGAAAGAAGGCGGCGAGTGGAAGCGCATCAGCTGGGAACAGGCGATCAACGAGATCGGCGATGGCATGATGCAGATCCGCGAGGAAAGCGGTCCCGACAGCGTTTATTGGCTCGGCTCGGCCAAGCACAACAACGAACAGGCCTATCTGTTCCGCAAGTTCGCCGCCTATTGGGGCACGAACAACGTGGATCACCAGGCCCGGATCTGTCACTCCACCACCGTTGCGGGTGTTGCGAACACATGGGGCTACGGCGCCATGACCAACAGCTACAACGATATCCATAACTCCAAGGCGATCTTTATCATCGGCGGCAACCCGGCCGAGGCGCACCCCGTCTCGCTGTTGCACGTGCTGAAGGCCAAGGAGCAAAACAATGCGCCGCTGATTGTTTGCGATCCGCGCTTCACCCGCACGGCGGCCCATGCCGACGAATATGTGCGCTTCCGTCCGGGCACCGATGTGGCGCTCGTCTGGGGCATTCTGTGGCACATCTTCGAGAACGGCTGGGAGGATAAAGAGTTCATCCGCACCCGTGTCTGGGGCATGGATCAGATCCGTGACGAGGTGAACAAATGGACGCCTGAGGAAGTCGAGCGGGTCACCGGCACCCCTGGTGAGCAGCTGAAGCGCGTGGCGCGGACGCTGGCCAACAACCGTCCCGGCACCGTGATCTGGTGTATGGGCGGCACCCAGCACACCAACGGCAACAACAACACCCGCGCCTATTGCGTGCTCCAGCTGGCGCTGGGCAACATGGGTGTGTCCGGCGGCGGCACCAATATCTTCCGGGGCCACGACAACGTGCAGGGCGCAACCGACCTTGGCGTTCTGAGCCACACGCTGCCCGGCTACTACGGTCTGGCCGCAGGCTCCTGGGCTCATTGGGGTCGTGTCTGGGGCGAGGATATGGACTGGCTCAAAGCACAGTTCGCCACCGTCAAAGGCGCCGATGGCAAGGACAAGAACCTGATGTTGGAGACCGGTATCCCGGTCAGCCGCTGGATCGATGGTGTTCTCGAAAAGCCCGAGAACATGGACCAGCCCAACAACGTCCGCGCCATGGTTCTGTGGGGCCACGCGCCCAACTCGCAGACCCGGATGCCGGAAATGAAGACGGCGATGGAAAAGCTCGACATGCTTGTCGTGATCGATCCCTATCCGACCGTCTCTGCCGTGCTGCATGACCGCACCGACGGGGTCTACCTGTTGCCTGCGGCCACTCAGTTCGAGACCCGGGGCTCCGTGACCGCCTCCAACCGCTCCATCCAATGGCGCGATCAGGTGGTGGAACCGCTGTTCGAGAGCCTGCCGGATCACGTGATCATGGCAAAGTTCGCGAATAAATTTGGCTGGGCCGACCGCCTGTTCCGCAACATCGAGATGGAAGACGCGGAAACCCCGAACATCGAAAGCATCACCCGCGAATTCAATGCGGGCATGTGGACGGTGGGCTACACGGGTCAAAGCCCGGAGCGGATCAAGCTTCATATGGCCAACCAGCACACCTTTGATCGCACCACGCTCAAGGCTGTTGGGGGACCTGCTGATGGGGATTACTACGGTCTGCCGTGGCCCTGCTGGGGCACGCCAGAGCTGAACCATCCCGGCTCGCCGAACCTCTATGACATCAACAAGCCGGTTGCGGAGGGCGGTCTGCCGTTCCGGGCCCGCTATGGTGTCGAATACAACGGTGACAACCTGCTGGCCGAAGGGGTTTCTAACCCCGGTGCCGAGCTGCAGGATGGCTATCCTGAGTTCACCATGCAGATGCTGATGGACCTTGGCTGGGATGGCGATCTGACCGCAGAGGAACGCGCGGCGATTGACGCTGTGGCAGGTCCGAAGACCAACTGGAAAACCGACCTTTCGGGCGGCATCCAGCGGGTCGCGATCAAGCATGGTTGTGCGCCCTATGGCAACGCCAAGGCACGTGCAGTGGTGTGGACCTTCCCGGATCCGATCCCGGTCCACCGCGAGCCACTCTATACCAACCGGCGTGATCTGGTGGCGGATTATCCGACCTATGAGGACCGGAAATTCTATCGCCTGCCGACCATGTATGCCTCGATCCAAAAGAACGATGTGTCCAAAGAGTATCCGATCATCCTCACCTCCGGCCGTCTGGTCGAATATGAGGGCGGCGGCGACGAGACCCGGTCCAACCCGTGGCTCGCCGAACTGCAGCAGGACATGTTCGTTGAAATCAATCCGCGCGACGCCAACAACCTTGGTGTTCGGGACGGGGCGATGTGCTGGGTCGAAGGTCCAGAAGGCGGTAAGGTCAAGGTCATGGCGATGGTCACCGAACGGGTCGGGGCAGGCGTTGCCTTCATGCCCTTCCACTTCGGCGGCCACTATCAGGGCGAGGACCTCAGGTCCAAATACCCCGATGGCTCTGATCCTTACGTTCTGGGCGAAAGCACCAACACAGCGCAGACCTATGGCTATGACTCTGTCACGCAGATGCAAGAGACCAAAGCCACCCTCTGCAAAATCTCAGCAGCCTAAGGAGTAGAGAAACATGGCAAGAGCAAAGTTCCTCTGTGACGCCGAACGCTGCATCGAGTGCAACGCCTGTGTCACCGCTTGTAAGAACGAGCATGAGGTGCCCTGGGGGATCAACCGTCGCCGCGTTGTGACCATCAATGATGGCAAACCCGGTGAGCGGTCGATCTCGGTCGCCTGTATGCACTGTTCGGATGCGCCTTGTATGGCGGTCTGCCCGGTCGACTGTTTCTACCAGACAGAAGACGGCGTGGTCCTGCACTCCAAGGATCTGTGCATCGGCTGCGGCTATTGCTTTTACGCGTGCCCCTTTGGCGCGCCGCAATATCCGCAGGCAGGCAACTTCGGCTCCCGTGGCAAGATGGACAAATGTACCTTCTGCTCGGGTGGTCCTGAAGAAAACAACTCTCAAGCAGAGTTCCAAAAATACGGGCGCAACCGGATCGCAGAGGGCAAATTGCCGATCTGCGCCGAGATGTGCTCCACCAAAGCGCTTCTTGCGGGCGACGGCGACGCGGTGTCGGCGATCTACCGCGAGCGTGTGGTGGCCCGTGGCTTTGGCTCCGGCGCTTGGGGTTGGGGCACTGCCTACGACCAAAAGGGCGGCTAACGCCCCCTTTTGATCCCTCGGCCAACCTGCATCTAGGGGTGGCCCGCCATATCAGGCGGGCCCCTCATGGTTGGCATATTATTTCTGGATTTCCATATCCTGCCTCTCATTGGGGAGACTGACCCATGTCGCGCCTGATCTTCGCGTTTGTTCTCAATCTGGCTCTCCTGTTTGGCCTTGCGGCGCATGCACAGGATACGAGCACACCTTTTCCCGATCGCTCCGCCACGGGTGGCGCGCAGACCCTCGAGGATATCCTCGCCCGTCAGCGCGGCCAGCAGGTGGACGACACCTTCCGCAGCTCTGCGACCGGCAACCCGGATGCGGCAGCGGATATCACCCAGCAGTTGGGCACACTCGGCGGCCAATCCGACCCCGAACTGTGGCGGGCCTTGCGCTACAGTTCTGCCGATATTCGCGTCTCGGCGGGCGGCGATGTGGCCACCGTTCTGGTGCAAGACGGCGGCATGAGCTGGCTGTCCTTCCGCGCTGGCCCTCTGCGCCACTACGGCGGCTGGCTCCTCTTGGGCACGATCGGCGCCTTGGCGGTGTTCTTCCTGCTGCGCGGTCGCATTCGCATCGACGGGGAGAAAACCGGCCATACCGTGACCCGCTTTGAATTTGTCGAGCGGATGGCCCATTGGACCCTCGCAGGCTCTTTCATTCTGCTTGGTCTGACCGGCTTGCTGACCCTCTTTGGCCGCGTCGCGATCCTGCCCTACATGGGCAAGGACGTGAATTCCGTGCTGCTGATCGGCTCCAAATGGATCCACAACTCGGTCTCTTGGGCCTTTATGCTGGCACTGATCGTCGTGTTTGTGATGTGGGTCGCCCACAACATCCCGAACAAACTGGACCTTGTCTGGATCAAGCAGTTCGGCGGCATCATCGGCAAAAAGCACCCGCCGGCAAAGAAGTTCAACGCCGGTCAAAAGGTGATTTTCTGGTCGGTGATCCTGTTCGGTGCCTCCATCTCTGTCTCCGGCCTGTCGCTGTTGTTCCCGTTTGAACTGCCGCTGTTCTCGGCCACTTTTGCCCATCTCAACGACCTCGGCCTGCCTCAGTGGCTGGGCTATGGCACCCTGCCGACCGATCTGGCCCCGCAGGAGGAGATGCAGCTGGCGCAACTCTGGCACGCGATTGTGGCCTTTGTGCTGATGGCGATCATCATTGCGCATATCTATATCGGCACCCTCGGCATGGAAGGCGCCTATGATGCCATGGGCTCTGGCGAGGTGGACGAGGCCTGGGCGCATCAGCACCACTCGATCTGGCTCGAAGAGGTGCAGGCTAAGGACCGCGCCAAGGCGGAGAGCTCTGGAGCGACCCCGGCGGAGTAGCCGCGACCAAACGATCCCAATTGGCCACGGGCAGGCGTGCCTTTCCGTGGCCAGAGGGACAAATGAAACTATCTTACCCCCAAGAGCCCTGACAAAGGACACCAGAGATGAAAGCCATGCTGGCCGGTTTTGCCCTGATCGCCGTGATTGCCGTAGGGGCGGATTTAGCGCTGGAAAGCGCCGGGTTTTCTTCGCAGGATCGCAACTCTGGCGCCGCCGTGCGCCTGAACTGATCCCGAAGACCTGACCTGACGACCCGAAAGCCCCCTGATGAACGTCACCGCCATCCGCGACGAATATTCCGAGACGCTCTCCTCTGCCTCGATCCTGGTGATCGATGACGAGCCGGGCATGCGCCATTTTATGACCAAGGTGCTGGAGCCGCGCTGCAAACGCGTGGCGCAGGCGGCCTCGGCACAAGAGGCTTCGGATATCCTCGACAAGGCCCATTTCGACCTCATTGTGCTCGACAATATCATGCCGGGCAAAACGGGGCTTGATTGGGTGGCGGAACAACGGCGGGTGGGGCTGTTTGCCGATACCATCCTTGTGACCGCTTATGCCGATCTCGACACCGCCATTCAGGCGCTGCGGATCGGCATTGCGGATTTTGTTCTGAAACCCTTTCGCGCCAATCAGATCCTCAATGCGGTGGCCCGCGCGCTGGATCGCAAATATCTGCGGCGCGAGAACTACCTGCTGAAACACGCGCTCTCCTCTGGCCAATCAGGCGGCGGCGGCCGACTTTTGGGCAAGTCCGAGGCAATTGTGAAGGCCCGCGAGATGCTGAACCGCTTGGCGCCGCTGCCGACGCCGGTGTTGTTCACCGGCGCCTCTGGGACAGGCAAGGAAATCGCCGCGCGCACCCTGCATTCGCTGTCGGACCGGGCGGAAAAACCCTTTGTCGCGGTGAACTGCGCCAGCCTCTCGCCCGATCGCCTCGCCGAGGAGCTCTTCGGCGTGATCGATGCACAAGACCGCCGCCGCGATGGGCTGTTTCTGCACGCCGAGGGCGGCACGCTCTTTCTGGATGAAGTGGCGCAGATGCCCGAGCAGGTGCAGGCGGCGCTGCTGCGGGTGTTGGAGGATCAAAAGGTGCGCCCGGTTGGCGCCGAGCGAGACATCCCCCTCAACCTACGCTTTTTGTTCGCCACCAATGCCGATCTGAAACAGGCGGTGGCGGCAGGAAAATTCCGCGCCGACCTCTATCACCGCATCAACGTGGTCAATATCGAGATGCCCCCCTTGCGCGAAAGGGTGGAGGATATTGTCGAGCTGGCCATGCTCTTTATGGAGCAATTCTCTCTCAGCCTTGGGATGCCCGCGCTGACCTTGGACGAAGAAACCCTGCTGAAATTCGCCCGCTACGACTGGCCCGGCAACGTGCGCGAATTGCGCAACCTGATTGAACGGTCGGTGATCTTGGGCACCTTCCCAGAGGAGTTCGCAGGCACCGGTGTCGTGACCGGAGCAGCGGCGGTTGAGAACCTCGATATGGTGATGCAGCGCCATATGATGCGGGTTCTGGATGCCTGTGACGGCAACCGCGCCGAAGCCGCTCGCCGCTTGGGCGTTTCCCGCAAAACGATTGATCGCAAATGTGCGAGTTGGGGCGTTTAATCCATCTAGCGGAGTGCTGAGAGGTCCACTAGCGTCGTTGCATTGTTAACGGGTGCGACCATGGACATTCAGAACCGATTCTCCGTAACCTTTGACGCCGGTACCATTCCCTATTCTGGCACATTCCCCAATGTCACCTTGGTACGCCCCTTCGAGGCCAATGGGGACGGCTACACAGACATCCTGCTGCTGACGGACAACTACGGCAACACGGATCAGCGCAGTAATGCCTATCTGCTGACAGGGCGAAGCGATGGGGGGTTCGATCTGGCGGCAGAGCTGCCGGGGCGCTACGTGCCGCGCGATTTCACATTCGGCGACTTTAACGGCGATGATGTCACGGATTTCTTCGTGGCCTATACCGGCCCCGACGTCTGGCCTGCGCCGGGCGAGCGTGATGTCCTGATGCTGAGCCATGGTGGGTCTTGGGTCTCGTCCTCCGTCCCGAGCCCGGCGAATGGTTTCAGCCACTCCACCGCCTCTGGGGATGTGGATGGGGACGGAGACATCGACATTGTCGTGATGACGAATGGCAATCAAACCAATGCCCAGCCCTATTTCCTGCTCAACGATGGGGACGGCAACTTCACCACGGACAGAACGCGCTTGCCCGAAGCGGTCGCCACTCAGAACGATGACAGCAGCCCTTATCGCCAGCAATGGGTCGAATTGGCCGACGTCAATGGCGACGGGCTGTTGGACCTATTGGTGGGAAAACAGGAAAATGTCGGGGCCGAAACACCCCGATATTCCCAGATCTACTTCAATCAGGGCGCGGGGCAATTTGAGGATGCCCATGCGGTTCGCGTCCCGGATCATTCCGCGCTGAGTGGGCGCCAAGAAGTCATTGATATCAATGTGGTGGATCTCGACAATGACGGCCGCGAGGAGGTCATTTACCTCAGCCAAGGGCGCAGTGAGAACGGCTATACCGACGAATGGGCCCTGCAAATCTTTGCCGTCTCGAATGCCGGGCGCATCTCAGATGTCAGCCAACGGTGGTTCGGCGAAGAGGGTGGCTTCTTCGAAGGCGGCGCCATTCCTTACTTTTTGGAATTTGAGGATGTGAACGGCGACGGGCTGGTCGATATTCTCCCCTATATGAATGGCGGCGGTGGCTCTCTGGATGAGGTGCCGCTGCTCTTCTTGAATGGCGGGGAGGGCGTGATTGAGACCTTTGACGTGAGTGACATTGCCCCGGATCTCAGTTTTCTGTTCGGCACCAGCTACATGCCTGTATTGGACGACAATGGGTTTCGGATGCTGTCCTTTGGATCAAACGGGCAGGGTGAAATCAACTTTAACGAAGTGGCTCTGACCGATGATCTGCCCACCCTCACGCCGCGACTGTTTACGACCGGAACAGGTCGACGCGACAGGCTCAACGGCGGTGAGGGGCAGGACACGCTCAACGGGGCGGGCGGCAACGACACCCTGCGCGGAGCCGACGGGCATGATCGGCTAGATGGCGGCACCGGGCGGGACCGCGTGTTCGGCGGAGACGGCAATGACCGTCTCGTCGGTGGTAGTCAGGCGGATCGACTATATGGGGAGAACGGCCATGATATGATCTTTGGCCAAGGGGGCAATGATCGTCTGGATGGCGGGCGCGGCAATGACGTGCTCGTGGGCGGTGGCGGAGCGGATGTGTTTGTCTTCTCCAGTGGCCATGATGTCGTGCGCGATTTCGGGGGCAATGATGTCTTGGATCTGTCCTCTGCACGCGGCATTCGCGGCTATTGGGATCTGACGCATCAGCATATGAGCGAAACCGACACTGGCATCGTGATCGAGGCGGCCGGCGGCAACAGCATCACGCTCCTCGGCCTCTCCTTGGAGGATCTGTCGCGGGGCGACTTCCAGTTCTAACCCCTCGCGCGAGGCCGGACCGGACGCCTTATGCCGGAGCAGTTTGGGCTAGTATATCCCGCGCCTCCGGCATGGGCTCCGGCAGCCAAATCAGGAATTCCGCCCCACGGGCGCGGCGGTTGCGCACAGTGATCCGCCCGCCCGCCCGCTGAATGAGGGTTTGGCTGATCGACAGGCCCAGACCGGTGCCTTCGCCGCGTTTTGTGGTGAAAAACGGATCAAAGATCTGATCCAGCCGATCTTTCGGGATGCCGGGGCCAGTATCTGCGACCCGCAGGGCCGCACCGCTTTGTCCGTCGCGGCTCTCGGTGGTCAGGGAGAGCGCCAAGGTGCCTTGCCCCTCCATGGCTTGGCTCGCGTTGATGATGAGGTTGATTACCACCTGCTGCAACTCGCCGGGGTCGATCTGCACCATGGGGGCGGGCTCAAACTGCGTCAGGACCCGGATTTCTTGGCGCGAGATCACGTGGTCGACCAGCACCAGACAATCGCGCACCACATGAGCCACATCGACGCTTTCGGCAAAGGTGCCGAACTCCGAGGGGCGCGCGAATTGCAAGAGCTTGCCAACGATGGCCCCAATTCTCATCACTTGGTTGTCGATCAAATCCAGCTCGGTCTGGACCGGATCAGCGGCCGCACCAAGCGTCATCCGCATCACATCCACATTGCCCTGGATCACCGCCACCGGGTTGTTGATCTCATGGGCGACGCCTGCGGTGATCTCGCCGATGGAGGCCAGTTTCTCGCTCATCACCAATTGGCGGAAGGTCTCCTCCAGCTTTTCATTGGCGATCTTCAATTCGCTGGTGCGCTCTTCGACCCGGGCATTCAGCTCGTCCGCCCAGTTGCGCAGGCGGCGGTCGCGTTCCTGGACCTGATCCAAAAGCGTGTCGAGGTGGCTGGCCACCTGACCGATCTCATCCTGCCGGCCGGTCGCGCCATTGCGCGCGGTCAGGTCGCCGCGCTCCACCCGCGCCATGGTCCGAGTCATCTGCTCAAGTGGCGCAAAAATCCCCTTGGCGAGCCACAAAAACAGCGGCACCGACAGGGCGACGACCAGCGCAAAGGCCCCCACGATGGTCCAATAGGCAGCACGTTTGGCGATCTGATAGGGCGCCTCGAGGAAGCCCACATAGAGCATGCCAACCCGCTTTCCGAAACTGTCGGTCAGCGGCAGATAGCCCGAGATATACCAGTCATTGACGACAAATGCCCGGTCGAGCCAGGTCTTGCCGTCGCCCAGCACATTCTGGCGCACGGCCGCCGAGACCCGCGTGCCAAGGGCGCGCACATCCTCAAACAGACGCACATTTGTCGATACGCGGGTGTCGTCCAGAAACAGCGTGGCCGTGCCTTGGCGGCTGACATCGGACTGGCCGTGCAGGTAGACCAGCGCGTTGATCGTGTCGATGAAATCGAGGTTGCGGTTCAACAGCAATCCGCCCACCAGAACGCCTCTCTGCCCAGCGATGCGCACTGGGGCGGCGGTATGAACCACCATGCCGCGATCTTCTACTTCGCGCATCGTCGGGGCCGCCGCCTCGGTGTCGATCAGCGGGATGCGCGCCTGCACCGGCAAGAGCGGTGCCGCGGCGGCAAGGTCCTCTGCGGCGAAAATGTCTATTTCCGACCCCATGCGCCCGGCCGCCGCTGCACGGATCACCGGCCAGCGCTCAGAGGCTTCGGTCAGCGCGTTCCCTGAAACGAACGTGAGAAAATCAAGCTGAAGGCGGGCCTTTGCGCTTTGTAAAAAGGGTTCCAGATCAAGGCTCGGGTCGTTTAGCACCTCTTGCAGCGCGGCAGAATCGGCAAGGCCTTGAATGGTGCGGGCGGAGTTGCTTTGCAGCTGGCCGAGGTACTGTTCCGCGATCCTGAGGTCGCTTTCCACATTGGCGATCAAAACCCGGTCGTAGTCCGCATTCCAGCGCGCCATGGCGAGCACCATCAACAGCGGCATCAGCACCACCAGCGGCAGCAAGGCAAGCACCAGAAGGCGCAGACGAACGGAGCTGAGCACGCGGGGGATCTCCTATTGCATTCGGCGCGCCTAGTCTCCCCGGATCAGGCCTGTGGTGCAAGGGTGCGCGGCAATAGGGCAGGGGGCTGACTTAAAAGGGGATTTCCCGTGCCGCATAGTCGAACTGCTTGCCACTGTCTGCGGGGCTGAGGCTGTCAATCACGTCCAAAAGGGCGGCGGCGGCAAAGGCGGGCTCAAACAGTTTGCCCTCCGGTACATTGCTTTGGAATGGCGCCGAGAGGTCAGTGCGCACGGTGCCGGGGTGCAGGCAGACACAGATCGCTTGGGGCGCCTTGCGGGCGCGCTCGATAGCGTAATTGCGCATCAGCATGACCAAGGCTGCCTTGGAGGCGCGATAGGCGTGCCAGCCGCCAAGTCGATTGTCCGAAATCGACCCAACCCGCGCGCCTAGGGCGGCAAAGACCGTGCGCCGGTCGCGCGGCATAAGGTCAAGGAGATGCTTAGCGACCAAAGCCGGGCCAAAGGTATTGCTGCGAAACACCTGCTCAAAGGCTTGCAGGTCTTGCTGCCGATAGGTCTTTTCCGGGGCGAGGCCGGTTTTTGCATCACTCAAGATCCCCGTCGCGACTATGACCAGATCGGGGGTGTCAAGCGTCGGCAGTAAGGCCTCGATCTGCGCCTCCTCGGTGATATCTGCCTGATGGCGCTGGATATTCGCACCCGTTGGCAAGGCGTCCAGCCTGCGCCCCACCGCATGGACCACCTCGGCCCGCGTCGTTAGGGCCTCGGTCAAGGCGCGGCCAATGCCGCCCGCAGCGCCAAAGACCACGGCTGTCTGAAACCCGCTCATATCAGCCGCGAGACCCAAGCGCGCGGCAAATGCGCGGCGAGGCGAAAGACCCAAGAGAAGGGCGCGGGAAAGGCGGTTTGGAACCGGCCAGAGCGCAACGCCTTTAAACAGGCCGTCGCAGCCTCTTCGGGGGTCTGGATCATCGGCATCTTAAACTCGTTCTTCGCCGTCAGCCGCGTGCGGATAAAGCCCGGGTTGATCACCTGCACGGTGACGCCGCTGCCGCGAAGATCGCGGTGCAGGCATTGGCCAAGGTGCATCAGCGCGGCCTTGGACGCGCCATAGCCAATCGCGCCGGGCAGGCCGGTATAGCCCGCGAGCGAGCCGATGAGGGCGATCCGCCCGCGCCCGCGCTGCGCCATGGCGGGCACCATTCGGCCCAGCACCCGCATCGCCCCCATGAAATTCACGTCGCACATCGCCTCAGCCGCCTCCGGCTCCCAGTCCTGCGCCGTCATCGGCTCGTAAAACCCGGCGCAATAGATCAGCCCATCCACGTCGCCCACCACGCGGGTGGCCTCGGCCACCTGAGCGACATCTGTCACGTCCAGCGCCAGCGGAGTGGCGCAGGGCAGATCGGCACAGAGCGCCTCGAGCCGGGGCAGGCTGCGCGCGGAGAGGGTCAGCCGCGCGCCCTCTGCCGCCAGCGCCTCGGCCAAGGCACGGCCGAGCCCCTCGCTGGCGCCAATGATCCACCAATGTTGGTCGCGAAAGCTCATAGCGCGGCCTCAAGGGGGCGGATGGTGGCGACCAATTCTCCCACCCGCAGGCCAAATTTGCGCATTTCAGAGCGGTTCAGGATGGTGCCATTCTCCATCAGATACATCCAATCGGTCACGTCGAGCACATGGCCCCCCGCATCCTCGGGCAGGCGGATCCGATAGCTGAGCCGCACCGTCGCGCCGCTTTGCTGGCCCGTGGCGGTGCCGATGATATCGGGCGCGGTGGCGGTAAAGGAACCGTTTGCGCCCATCGTCAGCGTCCATAGTCGCGCTTGGGTGCCGCCGCCCGCATAGCGGAAATCCTCGGCAAGGGTGCCGTGGTCGCCCTCCCATGTGCCGGTCATATCGGCGATGAACCGCGACACCACCCGCCCCATCGGCCCGTAGATCACCCCTTCGGAGATCATCGCGCCCGATAGATGCCGCCTTATGTCAAACTCCGGCCCGGTGGCGGCATAATCGCTCGGCTTTTGGCTGCGAAACCCGGGGCGCAGCAGCAGCACCAAGAGGAGGAGAAGGACAAGCCCGAGGCTGAGACCGAGGAAGAGTTTCATGCAAAAGCCTTTTTCTGGCTGAGGGAGAGCGCCATCACCAGCGCCACCCCTTTGAGGAGGCAAGGAAGCCCGGCATAGGCGAGGGTCAGGGCCAAAAGCGCCGTTGCGGAATTGGTGCCGCCGGGGCTGTAGCCCACGAGAGTCAGAGCCGGCAGCAAGACCACGGCCGCCGCCGCTAGTGCCAGCTTTGCCGCCGCAGACCAAAGGCCAAAGGCGCGCCCGGCCTTGAGGCCCGCGCGGCTCAGTGCGGTGGCGAAGAGCACCGGCAGGATCACCATATCGGCGCCCAAGGCCACGCCAGAGCCCGCGCAGATCAGCGCAAAGCCAAGGGCCGCCCCGGCAGGTAACAGGCCCGCGCTGACGAAGGACGCAATCGCGAGTGCCATGGCGAGGGGGAGGACCTGCACCGGGCTGAACCGCTCTGCCGCCCGGGTCCAAAGGGGCACCGAAAGACCCGCTGCGGCAAAGAACAGGATCAGGAACGGCCCGGCGAGGCTTGGCAGCTGCAACCGATCCTCGACAAAGAACAAAAACAGCGTCGAGGTCATCGCCACCGGCAGCGCATTGACAAAGGCCAGCGCGAGAAGGGACAGCGCGCCAGAACGGCGCAGCTCGACCCAAGTGAGCGGCGCCTCCGCGCGCGACGGGATGCGCCAGAGCGGGCGACTGGCCCAAAGGCTGAGGGCGCAGAGGGCCGCCAGCAGGAGGCCAAAGGCGCCGTAGCCGCCGCCTGTCGCGCCCAAGGCGATCAAAGCGGCGGGGGCGCTGGCGGCAAGGAGGATGCCCATGAGGCTGCCACCCTCGCGCCAGCCCGCCAGCGAGACCAGGCCGCCGGTGCCGCCTGCCAAAGCCGCGCTCTGGCCGTAAAACAACACGCTGCCGAGGCTATAGGCGGTGAAGACGAGAACCAGTGCCGCGACCAGCCAGACCTCCACGCCCCCCATGGGCGGCAGGGTAAAGAGCATCACGAACCCGAGCGCCATGCCCAAAGACGCCAGCGCCGCCATCAGCGGTTTTTGCGCCGGATAGCGGTCGACCAGCCAGCCAAGGGCCGGGTCCTGCGCAAAATCCAGCACCCGGATCAGCGCAAGGATCAGCCCCAACGTGCCGAGGCTGAGGCCCAGCTCTCCCGTCGCATAGCGCGGCAGATGGATGTAGAGCGGCAATCCCGCCGCTGCCAGCATCATCGCGTAAAGGCTGACGCGCCAAGGCATCTTACTCGCCCCGAAGTTGCGCTGATAGGCGGGCGGATCGGCTTTCGGGCGATAACCAAATGCCAAGGAACCGTCGACGCAGGTCGGGATGGCTCACAGTGCAGGTCACCCTGCCGTTCAACCGCATCTCCACCTGATCGGCGCGGGGCGCATAGGCCACGTAGTGATCCCCCGCCGCCACATCGTGAAAACAGGGGGAGAGTTTCGCCAGCAGCTCGGGCTGATCGGGGCGCTTGCCTTCGACGCGGATCAGCTCGCTCTCGGTGCCCTCCAAGAGCTCCGCTGCGGTAAAGCCGCGCGCGTAGTCCAGCCGCAACGACAGCGGGCGCTCCCAGCTGAAGGGGCCCGCGCCTTGGGTGTTGAGCGTGGCGGTATAGATGTCAAAGCCCAAGATCCGCAGAGTCGCCTGTCCCAGTTGCACGGGCTGCGACAGCCCGGTCTCTGCCCCTGCCGGGGTGGAGAGCGCCAAGAGACAGGCGAGGATGCGGATCTCAGCCCACATGCTGCAGCTCCACCTGCACCACATCGGTCTGCTTGGTCTCAAACGAGGCAGCGCAGATTTGCAGATAGAACTGCCAGTTGCGCAGAAAGGCCTGATCATAGCCGAGCCCCAGCACCTTGTCCGAGACCGAGGTCAGACGCTCGGACCACATCCGGCAGGTGCGGGCATAGTCCTGCCCAAAGCCGAAGCTATCGACCACCTTCAGACCCGCCCGCTGCGCATGATGGGCGATCACCGCGTCCGACAGCAGCATGCCACCCGGAAAAGTATATTGCCGGATATAGTCCGACCCCTTGCGGTAGATATCGAAATAGGCGTCCGGCACGGTGATCGCCTGCACCACGGCGCGACCGCCCTCGGCCAGACGGTCCTTCAACATGGCGAAATACTGCGGCCAATAGCGCTCGCCCACCGCCTCGATCATCTCGATAGAGACAATGGCGTCGAATTTGCCCTTGGTGTCGCGGTAGTCACAAAGCTGGATCTCCGCCCGCCCATCAAGCCGCGCATCGGCAAAGCCGTGCTGGCTGGGCGAGATGGTGATGCCGGTGACATGCCGCCCTTGCCCCGCCGCCCGCTCGGCAAAGCCACCCCAGCCGCAGCCGACCTCCAGAATGCGCTCTGCCTCACCAGCATGGCGCAGGATGCGGTCGTATTTGCGGTATTGCGCGTCCTCAAGGCTCTGGTCGCCGGGGGCAAACAGGGCGGAGGAATAGGTCATGCTGCGATCGAGCCAAAGCTGGTAGAACTCATTGCCCACATCGTAATGCGCCTTGATGTTGCGGCTGGCGCCGCGACGTGAATTGGCGCGCATCAGCCGGTCGACAATGCGGAATTTCAGCGTCGCAAGCAGGCTCGGGTAGGCAAAGGCCTCAAGGTAGTCGAGGTTGAGCAGCGCCACCTGCGTCACCGCCTCGATCGAGGGGGTCTCCCAGAGGCCTGCCACATAGGCTTCGCCGAGACCGATATCGCCGCGCGCGGCAAGGGCGGTGACCACGGCCCAATCGTTGATCTGCATTTCGGCCTCGGGCGCGCCCTGGCCAAAGTCATAGACCTCGCCCTCCGGTGTGATCAGGCGCAGGCTGCCGCGGCGGATCTTGGCGCAGCTATCGAGGAAATCGCGTTTCACGCGGTGGGTGATGAACAGCATCAGCTGACCTCCTGTTCGGGCGGGGTGGGGCGGGTTCTGTAGCGCGCGCCCTTCAGTTTCAGTTTGAGCGCCTGCCAGTAGATCAGCGCGATGGTGCGCAAGGCCCCCATGGGGCGACGCAGGGCGGCGCGGATCAGGCCGCGATTGCTGAGGGGCGCAAGGTCGCCGATCAGCGTGGCAATCACGCCTTCGGAGCCGTTCTCATGGGCGATACGGATGGCGATGCGGTGCTCTGTCACATCAAAGGTAAAGCGATAGCCGCCCGCGACCTCCTGAAAGGGCGAGACGTGAAAGATTTTCTGCGCCTCAAGCGGGGTCTGGGCGGAGATCGGCTGAAACCCCTCTCGCGCACAAAGATAGCTATGCCGGTCGCCAAAGGTATTGGAGACCTCGGCAATCACCGCCCGTAAGGCGTCGCCCTCATAGGCCAGCCAAAAGCTGACCGGGTTGAAGATATAACCCAGAAAGGCCGGCTGGGTCAGCAACAGGATCCTGAGCCCCTCGGTCCGCAGGCCTGCAGTGCGAAAAACCTTCGCCGCCCAATCCACCCCCTGACCGCGACGGGGACAGCCGCCATGGTCGCGGTCCCAGACCGAGGCGAGATTCCAACGGTTGCGGGAAAACAGCCTCGGCCCTTGGGCAGAGGCAGGGTCGATCAGCACATAATCCACCCCGTAGCGAAAGGCATTGCGGATGCCGCCCCGCCGCGCGTGGGTAGTATAGCCCGCCAGATGGCGCGGCGAAGTGGCGGCCTCGGGGCTCACGCCAAGGCTCCGGCGGGATCGGCCAGGTCGAGGGCGGCGGCGTGTTTCGCCTCCATCAGGCGGGCCACCCGTACCGCACTGGCAAAGCCGTCCTCGTGGAAGCCGTGCCGCATATATGCGCCTGCAAACCAAGTGTTATTCTGCCCTTGGATCGCCTGCACATCGTGTTGCGCCTGCAGGGCTGCACGGTCAAAGACCGGGTGGCGGAATGTCACCTCGTCATAGATCAGAGCCGGATTGACCGGGCGTACCGGGTTGAGCGAGACAAACAGAGGGTCGCTCTCGGGGATGTTTTGCAGCCGGTTCATCCAATATGTGACGCCGATGGCGGGGCGCTGGTCGACCTCATCAGCCTTATAGACCCAAGAGGACCAGCAGGCGCGGCGCTTGGGCATCTGGGCGGCATCGCGGTGCAGGATGACTTGGTTGTCCTGATAGCGCATCACCCCGAGGGTGGCGCGCTCGCCCTTGGTTGGCCGCTCAAGCAATCGCAGCGCATCGTCGGAATGGCAGGCAAAGATCACATCGTCAAAACCCTGCGCCTCGCCACCCGGCAAATGCACCGTCACGCCCGTCTCGGACCGCGCCACGCTGCGCACCGGTGTTGAGGTTCGCAGATCCGCGCCCAGACGGGTCAGATGCGCAGACAGGCGACTGACATATTCGCGGCTGCCCCCTTCGACCGTCCACCATTGATGCTGGCCGGAGGCCGACAGAAGCGCGTGATTTCGAAAGAACCGCACCAGCGCGCGGGCGGGAAAGTCGCGGATCTCCTCCGGCGAGGTGGACCAGATCGCGCCACAGATCGGCATCAGATAATAGCGCTGGAACCACTCGCCCAAGGCGAGCTCATGCACCAGTTCGCCTATGGTGGTGCTGTCATCGCGCGCCACGCTCTCGGCACGGGCATTGAACCGCAGGATATCGCGCACCATGGCAAAGAACTGCGGCCGCGCCAGATTGCGCCGCTGACCAAAGAGCGCGCCGAGGTCCTTGAGCCCGTATTCCACATGGCCGTCGTGAATGGTCGCGCCAAAGGACATATCGCTGCGCACCACCGGCACGTCGAGATCGCGAAACATCGCGGTCAGATGCGGGTAGTTCACATAGTTGAACACGATAAAGCCCGTATCCACCGGCTGATCGCCACGCAGCCCCGCATGAACGGTGCGCGCATGGCCGCCAAGGTGCGGCGCAGCCTCGTAAAGGGTGACATCATGGCGGGGGGACAGCAGCCAGGCGGCGGCCAATCCGGAAATCCCGCCACCCACAATGGCGATGCGCCGGCGCGCAGAGGTCAGGGCATCAAAGGACATGTCATCTCCAATCGTTTCATCAAAGCCTACGCGGGATGCGGCCACGGCGGATCAAAAAAACTGAAAGAAAATAATTTGCTGCGGGTCGTTTGCGTTGGGGGCAGAAAATTTTTGATCCAGCCAAAGACCCGCCGCGTATCGCTTGCATGTTGGACCCCGCATCTGATCTGACCTTTGAGGACGGGCTTGAAGCGCCGCCGCCGCCCGTTAGGGTGGGGCAAGGCCATGTTCCCGGCCAAAACAGGAATAAGGTGGCAGGCAAGGTGACGGGTAAAGACAGGGGCGACAGGGTCGAGAGTGCGGCAAAGACGGCGGAATATGCCGAAACCACGCTTTGGATGTTGGCCGTGCGCAACAGTCGGGACAAGGCGGCCTTTGGGCGGCTGTTTGACCACTTTGCCCCGCGCCTCAAAGGGGTTCTGTGCCGCAATGGCATGGGACAAGCCCAAGCCGAAGACATCGTGCAGGACGTGATGCTGACGGTCTGGCGCAAGGCCCATATGTTTGATCCCGGTCGCGCGCAGGTCTCGGCCTGGATCTATCAGATCGCGCGCAACCGTCAGATTGATGTGCTGCGCAAAGAAAAGCGACCGATGCCGGAAGAGCTGAAACCGGTGGAGGCAACAGACGAAGACGCGTCGCAGATCGTGGCGCTGGAACAGGAAACCTCAGCCCTGCGCGCGGCTTTGAAACGGCTCAAACCCGCACAGCGCGAGATGGTGGAGCGGGCTTATTTGGGCGAATTGACCCATGCCGAAATCCGGGCAGAAACGGGATTGCCACTGGGGACGATCAAGTCCCGTATTCGCCTGGGTCTGGAGCGCCTGCGGCACGAGTTAAAGGGAACGGACGGACAATGACCTCCATTACGCATCACATCCCGGAGGATCTGCTGATCGCCTATGCGAGCGGCAATCTCGCCCCGGCCTTTGCCTTGGCGGTGGCGACCCATGTGTCGATGTGCGACGAGTGCCGGGCGCGGCTGGGCGCCCATGAGGAATTGGGCGGTGCCCTCATCGAAGACGAAGAGGAGGCCGAGGTCTCTGGCGATATGAAGGCGCGGGTCTTTGATGCGCTGGACGCGCCTGTGGCACCGGAGAAAACCTACGCAGGGTCCGGGATTTTTCCTGCACCCGTGATGGAAGCCTTAGGTGGCCTGCCGCCGAAGTGGAAATCGCTGGGCCTTGGGGTGCGGCAGATGATCCTGAGCCATGGCCCCTCGGGCAGTGCGCGGCTCTTGTATATCCCCGGCGGCATGGGGGTGCCGGATCACGGCCACAATGGGCTGGAGCTGACCTTGGTGCTGCAGGGCGCCTTTCGCGACGAGACCGGCCGCTATGGCGTTGGCGATCTGGAAGTGGCGACGGGGGATCTGGAGCATGAGCCGGTGGCCGAGGACGGCCCGGCCTGTATCTGCCTTGCGGCGACGGATGCCTCGCTCAGGTTCCGGTCGTTTATCCCGCGCTTGCTGCAGCCGATTTTCCGGATCTGAGGGCAGGGATGCGAGGCGCTGCCTCGCGCTCCGGAGTATTTTTAGAAAGATGAAGGGCCGCGGCGGATGCTGCGGCCCTTTTTCAATGTCTCGGTGATCGCGAGGAAGGCTCGGATCAGAGGAATTTGCCCATCGCGCGGCCGGTGTCGACCATGCGGTTGGAGAAGCCCCATTCGTTGTCGTACCAGCTGACCACGCGCACCAGACCTTCGGAGGTGACGGCGGTTTGCGGTGCGGCGAAGATCGACGAGCGGCTGTCGTGGTTGAAGTCGATGGAGACCAGCGGGCCTTCCTCGTAGCCGAGGATGCCTTTGAGCGCGCCTTCGGAAGCTTCTTTGATCGCGGCATTGATGCCTTCGATGGTGGCGGCGCGTTCCGGCATGAAGGTCAGGTCAACGACCGAGACGTTCGGGGTGGGGACGCGGATCGCGGAGCCTTCGAGGCGACCTTTGAGGTGCGGCAGCACCAGCGAGATGGCGCGAGCCGCGCCGGTGGAGGTCGGGATCATCGACAGGGCAGCAGCGCGCGCGCGGTAGAGGTCTTTATGCGCGGTGTCATGGGTCGGCTGGTCGCCGGTATAGGCGTGGATGGTGGTCATATAGCCGGTCTTGATGCCGAAGGCATCGTCCAGCACCTTGGCCACTGGCGCGAGGCAGTTGGTGGTGCAGGAGGCGTTGGAGACCACGATATCCTCGGCGGTCAGATCCTTGTCGTTCACGCCGAAGACCACGGTGCGGTCCACTTCGGTGCCCGGAGCGGAGATCAGCACGCGCTTGGAGCCGTTTTTCAGGTGCATCGCCGCTTTTTCGCGGGTGGTGAAGAGGCCGGTGCACTCATAAGCGACATCTACGTCGGACCAGGGCAGCTCTTCGGGGTTGCGGATCGCGGTCAGGCGGATCTCGTGGCGGCCCACTTTCATGGTGTCGCCTTCGACCACCACATCGGCGCCGAGACGGCCGTGGACGCTGTCGTATTTCAGCAGGTGCACTTGGGTTGCGGGCGGCGCGAGGTCATTGATCGCCACGACTTCGACGTCGGTGGTGTCATTCTCCAGCAGGGCACGCAGCACGTTACGGCCAATCCGGCCAAATCCATTGATCGCGATCTTAAGGGTCATTTTACAATAACTCCGGTTCGGTTTCCGGGCACGATACCGGGGTGGTACCGCTATCACTCGCGCACATCGTTAACGCTAACGAAGCTGCCGATCAAGCCCCGCATTGCGTCCGTGCTTGCCCGATCACAGGGTTTTTTCACCCCGTGAAGCGTAACATCTTTCCGATGCGCGCCGCGCAATCTGCGCGCAAATTGCGCAAGGTGGCGCGCAATCGGGCATTTTGTGAGGGGTTTCGGTTTACCGCGGCCTCGGCCCTCGCCTAAGCTGATCCCAATCCGCCTCAGAGCGAACCGATTGATGGCAAAGCGGAATCCGATCCGCATCGCCAAAAGGGAGTGGACGATAATGGCGCAAGGCACCGCATCTTTCGCTGGCCGACTGTCTCGGCTGTTGAAGGTGATCTATCCGGACCTCGATAGCGAGATTTTGGCCTCCAATGTGGTGGAGGCCTTTTGGCCCGAAGGCAATCATCGCAGGAAGCGGCCGCGCACCCCGGGCAATACGCTTTGGTCTGAGCGGGACGCCTTGCTGATCACTTATGGCAATTCGATTCTGGATGGCAGTCACAAGCCGCTCGACCTGCTACATGACTTTTTGCTGAGCCAGATGAAGGGCGTGGTGAACGGGGTGCATATTCTGCCGTTCTTTCCCTTCACCTCGGACGATGGGTTTGCCGTCACCGATTATCGCAAGGTGAATCAGGAATTAGGCGATTGGGCGGATATCCGGCGCATTGGCGGTGCCTTTCACCTGATGTCGGATATGGTTTTGAACCATGTCTCCAGCCAAAGCCCCTGGTTCAACGCCTATCGGCAAGGCCAAGCGCCTTATGACAAATTCTTTTACGAGGCGGAGCCGACGGATGATCTCTCGGATGTGGTACGCCCGCGCACCACGCCTCTGTTGCAAGAGGTGGAGACCTCGCAGGGGGCAAAACACGTCTGGTGCACCTTCAGCCATGATCAGGTCGATCTGAATTTCGAAAACCCCGAAGTGTTGCTGGAGATCCTGCGGATCATCCGATTGCATATCAATCAGGGGGTGCGGATCATCCGGCTCGATGCGGTGGCCTTTATCTGGAAGAAGGTCGGCACCACCTCGATCCACCTGCCAGAGACCCATGCCATCGTTCAGTTGCTGCGCTTGCTGGCGGATTACGCGACCGAGACGGTGGTGCTGTTGACCGAAACCAATGTGCCGCGGGCGGAGAACCTCAGCTATTTCGGCAATCGCAACGAGGCGCATGTGGTCTATAACTTTCCGCTGCCGCCCCTGATCCTACATGCGATGATGGCGGGCTCGGCCCGGTTCTTGCTGAAATGGGCGCGCGCGATGCCGCCGGCCCCCTTGGGCTGTGCTTACCTCAACTTTACCGCCAGCCACGATGGCATCGGGATGCGCCCGGCCGAAGGGGTTCTGCCGCAGGGCGAGATCGACCAGATGATCGACTGCGTGCGTGCGGGCGGTGGATTGGTCTCGATGCGGTCCCTGCCGGATGGAGGAGAGGCACCCTATGAGGTCAACTGCACCTATTTCGACGCGCTCAGCCGCACGTTTGAGGGTGGCGAAGAGCTGAAAATCGACCGGTTCCTGTGTTCGCAGACCGTCCCCATGAGCCTTGAGGGCATTCCTGCCTTCTACATCCACGCCATGCTGGCCACCGCCAATGATCACGAGGCGGTCGAGCGGCGCGGTATGAACCGGGCGATCAATCGTCACCGCTGGGACTATCCCGAGCTAAAGGCCCGGCTTACAGACCCAGAGAGCGATCAGGCGCGGGTGCTGTCGGCGCTCTCTGCGCGTTTGAAGGTGCGCGCGAAACAAGCGGCCTTTCATCCCAATGCGACGCAGTTCACCCTGCATCTGGATGACCGGATCTTTGCCATCTGGCGGCAATCGCTGGATCGAGCCCAGTCGATCTTTGCGCTGCATAACGTCAGCAGCGACGGGGTCATCCTGCCGCCCGGGGCCTTGAACCTGATCGAGGGCGAGCCTTGGCATGATCTGCTGACCGGCGAGACCTATGAGGGCGAGGAAGCTATTGCACTTGCGCCATACCAGTGTCGCTGGATTACCAATCAGGCTTGAGCCGTGCGCGATTTGGATGCTAAGGCGAGGGCCAGACCCCTCCAGACAAGGGAATTGTTGATGTTGGAGATTGCAACCACCCGCTGACAGCTTCGGATGTGCCGAAGCCTGTCACACCCGCGCTAGCGCGGCGCTTTTGCGTGCGTGAGCCGGTTTGACGTGGTTCAATCACAGGCAACACTCAATGAACATTTCAAAGAACGAACAGCGCGTGCTGCACGCGCTGGCGCAGGGCGGCAGTATTCTCTACGAGCGCGCCTCGAACGGTCGGGTGACAGAGGTCACCTGCTTTACCCGCGACGGGATGATCCTGACCAATTGCACGCTGGAGATTTTCCAGCGGCTCAGGCGCAAACGCTTGGTCGAAAGCCGATTTTCCAGCCCCTATCAGATTTCTGAACGGGGTCGGCGATCGGTGCGGGCACAATTGGACAATCGATGACATGGAAGGGCGGGTGCGAGGGGCTCTGCCCCTCGCGCTCCCCGGAGTATTGAAGGGAAAGATGAAAATGGAAATTCGCGAAGAAAGACAAGGGGATGAAGCCGCTATTGAGGCTGTGACCGCAGCCGCCTTTGCGGGCCATCCGCATAGTGACGGACGCGAGCCTGCCATCGTGGCGGGGTTGAGGGCGGCAGGCGCCTTGCATTTGTCCTTGGTCGTTGAGGAGGCGGGCGTGATCCTCGGTCATGTGGCGTTTTCGCCGGTGAGCCTTAACGGCGAGGATCTCGGTTGGATGGGGTTGGGCCCGGTGTCCGTCCTGCCAGATCGGCAGGGCATGGGCATCGGCTCCGCCTTGATCCGTGCGGGGCTTGCGCAGCTCGAGGCTGCGGGCTGTCCCGGTGTCGTGCTTTTGGGCGAGCCTGACTATTATGCCCGCTTCGGTTTTGCCGCACATGCGGGATTGGTGCTGCCGGGGGTGCCGCCCGCCTATTTTATGGCGCGCGCCTTTGCGGGCCGCGTGCCGTCGGGCGAGGTGGCCTATCACCCCGCCTTTGGCTAAGGAGATGCCCCGGATCACACCAAATCAAACCGGGGCATATTCCGCTTCATCCGCGAGGGCTGCCGCCTTGAGGTCGCCCAAGAAGCTGGGGTTTGCCGAATGGATGCGGTTCCAGTTCGGGATGAAGGGCGTCTCATGCGGGTTCTCGAGGAACACTTGTCCGGCGGTCATGATGTTATTGGCGAATAGTTCGACCATCTTCTCCTCGCCGTGGCGGTCCATCTCGAGCCCGTTCATGATCGCGTCATGGGAATAGGCCTCCAACAGATCGAGGGCCGAGCGGTAATAGGTGGCCTTGAGCGTGCGGAACACATTCGGTGTGAAGACCGTGCCATCGGCAGCCAGTTTGCGGAAGATTGCCTTGCAGATGTCCGTCGACATCCGGTTGAGGCCCGCAGTGGCATCCTCGGGGCTGAGGGTCTGGTGCTTGTGGTCGTAATTGTCGGCAATCTCGACCTGACAGACCGCCTTGCGGCCCAAATTGCGCCAAGCCTCTGACAGGACGCCAATCTCGAGCCCCCAATCCGAAGGAATGCGCAGGTCGGGCAGCAGGGGCGCGCGCAGGGCCATTTCGCCTGAGAGCGGATAGCGGAAGCTGCGCAGATAATCGATGTAGTCGCGGTCCCCGATGGTGCGTTTCAGCGCGATGAGCAGTGGCGAAACCAAGAGCCGCGACACCCGCCCATTCAATTTGCCACCACCAATCCGCGCATAGAACCCTTTGGACAGCTGATAGGAAAAGGCCGGGTGAGCCACCGGATAGACCAGCCGCGCCAGCATGTCCTTGGAATAGGTGGTGATATCGCAATCATGGATCGCCACGACCGAGCTTTCGGCCTGCGCCAAGAGATAGCCGATGCAGGACCAGACATTCTTGCCCTTGCCGGGCTCCATGGGCGCGAGGCCCTGTTCGGTCAACTGTGCGCCCAAGGCCTGCATCCGGGGGCTGTCGTTCCAGACCACCCGGTGGCTTTGCGGCAGGACAGAGAAGAACTCGCGCGCGTGGCGGTATTCGGCCTCGGTGGCGCGATCAAGGCCGATGACGATGTGATGCAGATAGGGGACCTTGGCCAGCTCGCTCAGGATATTGGCCAGCGCAGGGCCTTCGAGTTCGGAATAAAGGCAGGGCAGGATCAACGAGATCTTACGGGTCTGAGCAAAGGTGGTCAGCTCGTATTCCAGTTCGTCCACAGGGCGGCTACGCAGATTGTGAAATTGGGCGATATTGCCGTTCTGGTGGAAGTCAGCCATGCGGTACGGTTCCTTTCTGGAGGGCATCCCATTCGGGCAGGAGTGTCATTACCGCGTCGTGCCAGCCTTGCGGGGCGGGGCGCGTGGTACGCAGGATGCGGTCTTCGTGGTCAAATTCAGGAAGATCGGGGCCGTGGTCGTTGCGGATCACGACGCCACGGTCGGCTTGGGCGATCATCTCGACATCATTGGGCGCGTCCCCCAATGCGATCGTGAAGCAGGGGGCGTATTGCGCCGACAGGCGCGCCATTTGATCGGCTTTGGTGGCGCCAAAGGACAGGGTCAGGAACCGCCCGCCGGCGCGGGCCGAAATCCCGTGCCGGGCCAAGGCGGCGAGAAACCCCGCGCGTTGATGGGCATCGCCATGCCAAAGCCCAGGTTCGGAAAACTGTCGCGTCTTTGCGCGCTTGGCTTCGATCTCTGGTAGGCCCGTCTCGGCGCAGACTTCGGCCACGCTCATGTCGCCAAAGCCACGAAACGGCGCGTCCAGCGTGCGCAACACCTGTCTGATGGCGCGGTAATCGGCGTCCTTGCTGCCGACCGAGGCCGGGCGCACGCAGGCGGCGCCGTTTTCAACAATCATCGGCGTATCGCCAAGTCCGAGGCGTTGGTGCAGTGCCAGCATCTCCGAGGCGGTTTTGGAGCTGGCGAGGATCAGCAGGCCATCGCGTGCCTTAATCTCCGCCAAAGCGGGCAGAGCGGGCGTGAAGTCATAGGTCGCGTGATCCAACAGCGTGCCGTCCAGATCACTGAAAATCAGAAGCCGTCGCATCGGGGCCTCATGTTTTTTGCAGACAAGACATAGCTCTAGCTTAGGTCGCCCTTAGGGTAAGGCAAACGCAAGCCCGGCGATTTTTATCTAGATTTGCTCAAGTTTTGGCGCGCCCGCCCGCTTTTTGTGCAAATTTTTCTGCCCCTTACGTGAAGGTCACCCAAGGCTATGGGGCGCGCGGCGCGCCACGGTCGTCGGACGCCCCGGCAAGGTGAGCTGCGCGTCGCGGCGGGCGGAGCGGGCGATGATGCGCCCTTTGGCCACCACCAGGCGCCGCGCGGCGCGCTGGCGCAGGGCGTCTACCGGGTCAGCCGCATCCAGCACCACCAGCGAGGCCAAAGCGCCTTCGCGTAGGCCATAGTCGCTGAGGCCCATGATCTCAGCATTGGTTTCGGTGACCATGGTGAAACAGCGCGCCATCTCGTCGGGATGGGTCATTTGCGCCACGTGCAGCCCCATAAAGGCCACGTCGAGCATGTCGGCAGTGCCCAGCGAATACCAGGGATCAAGTGTGCAATCCTGTCCCCAACCGACCCGGATGCCTATAGCCTGCATCTCCTTCACGCGGGTCAGGCCCCGGCGTTTCGGGTAGGTGTCATGCCGCCCCTGCAGCACGATGTTGATGAGGGGATTGGGGATCGCGGAAATCTCCGCCTCCGCCATCAGCGGCAGGAGTTTTGAGACATAGTAATTGTCCATGGAATGCATCGAGGTGAGGTGACTGCCCGCCACCCGCCCTTGCAGGCCAAGGCGCAGGGTTTCCGCCGCCAAAGTTTCGATATGGCGGCTCATGGGATCATCGGTCTCGTCACAGTGCATATCGACCGGCAGGCCCCGCGCGGCGGCAATCTCGCAGAGGTCGCGCACCGAGGCGGCACCCTCCGCCATGGTGCGTTCAAAATGCGGGATGCCGCCCACCACATCGAGCCCCATGTCGAGCGCCCGGATCAGGTTTTCCCGCCCGTTTGGCGCGCGGTAGAGCCCGTCTTGCGGGAAGGCGACCAGTTGCAGGTCGATATATCCCTTCACCGCCTCGCGCACCGCGATCATCGCCTCCACCCCGCGCAAATGGTCGGGTGTGGTGTCCACATGGCTGCGGATCGCCAAAAGCCCCAGAGAGGCCGCCCAGTCGCAATAGGTCAGGGCGCGCTCCACCATCTCCTCGACCGTGGCGAGGTCGCGCAGCTCGCCCCAGAGGTCGATGCCTTCCAACAGCGTGCCCGAGGCATTCACCCGGGGTTGGCCATAGCTCAGCGTCGCATCCATGTGGAAATGCGGGTCGACAAAGGGCGGTGAGACCAGATCACCGCGCGCGTCGATCACCTCAAAGGCCTCGGCCTCGATCCGGGGCGCGATG
The DNA here is from genome assembly GCA_048263945.1 of Epibacterium sp. Classification (GTDB taxonomy): domain Bacteria; phylum Pseudomonadota; class Alphaproteobacteria; order Rhodobacterales; family Rhodobacteraceae; genus Epibacterium. The sequence goes on from JBLXDQ010000002.1 coordinate 237,546, forward strand.
GCGGTGATCCGCTCGCCGGTGATGCCGATATCTTGGATGCGCCCGTCTGGCAGGCGGCCGCCTTCGATGATGAGGTCGAACATGGGGCAGGGGCCTCCTTTGGATCTTTGCCTTTGGTGATTTCAGCCCGAGGTAAAGGAAACTTCAAGATCACGCCGCCGCGATTGCGGAATCTGTGCCTCGATTTAGCGGATCACAGCAATGCGGCAAGGTCGCGGAGCTTTGCGACAGAGCCCTGAAACAAAGGTGTTTGGGGTGACGCATTGTCGCAATTTCACGTCGATTCACCATGAGCGGAAATCCCCTCCAAACAGGAGGGTGCGCTATCCGCCGGGGTTCAAATGGCGGGCACAACAAGCGGCGCGTCACGCATTCTTCCCTGACGCTCCGGCAAAAATAACAGAGAGGAATGTCAGTTTTATGTCTCTTAAACCTCCTTTGACGGAACTTGAGATCAAGACCGCCGACAGCGGTTTTTACAAAGGGTTCACCAAGGACGTTACCATCACCGCCAAGGTGCTGGTCGCGGCCCTCATCCTCTGGGCGGTCGCCTTTCCGACCCAGGCGGCGGGTGTCCTGTCCAAATTCAACACCTTGATCCTCGCCAGCTTCAACTACTGGTACATCTATGTGGTGGCGTTCTTTGTGGTGGTCTGCCTTGGCCTCGCGCTCTGGCCCTCGACCGGGCGGATGCGGCTGGGCGATGATCATGAGCGGCCGGAGTTTTCCAACTTCTCCTGGTTCTCGATGATGTTCGGGGCCGGCATGGGGATCGGGATGCTCACCTATTCCACCGGCGAGCCGATCTATCACTTTCAGACCAACCCGGATGTCATTCAGGGTCTGGTCGCAGGCGGCACCGCAGAGACGGTGCGCTCGGCCTATAAGTGGTCCTTCCTGCATTGGGGCCTGTCGCCCTGGGGCGCCTATGCGCTGACCGGTCTGGCGCTGGCCTTTTTCGCCTATCGTCGGGGCCTGCCGCTGACCATCCGCTCTTCGCTGGTGCCGCTCTTTGGCAACCGGATGTCTGGGGTGATCGGCCATGCGGTCGACGTGGTGGCGGTGATCGCCACGGTTCTGGGTGTCGCGCAGACCCTCGGCTTTGGCGTCGAGCAATTCGTCGCCGGTCTGGCGCGCATCGGCGTGGGCGACTGGCTGATTGTCACCACCGAGGACGGCGGCCAGAAAGCCTCCGTCGCGGCGGTGATCCTGTCGCTGATCATCATCATGGGCGCCTCGACCCTCTCGGCGCTGTCGGGCGTGGGCAAGGGCATCAAGTGGCTCTCCAACATCAACATGGGGCTGAGCTTCTTCCTCCTCGCCTTCTTCCTGATCTTCGGCTCCACCATGTTCGGGCTGAAATCGCTGTTCATTGGCCTTTATGACTATCTCGTCGCCTTCCCCTGGATGATGTTCACCGTCTGGAGCGATGATGGCACCGAGGTCGGCAAGGCGCTGGAAGGCTGGCAGGGCGGTTGGACCATCTTCTACTGGGCCTGGTGGATCGCGTTTGCGCCCTTCGTCGGTCTGTTCCTTGCGCGGATTTCGCGCGGCCGGACGATCCGCGAATATGTGCTTGGTGCGATGCTGGTGCCCTCGGTGATGTGTTTCGTCTGGTTCGCGCTGGTCGGCGGCACCGCGATTGATCTGGAGCTCTCGGGTCTCGCCAATAACACCATCCTCGGCACCGGCCTGTCGGATCAGCTTTATGCCACGCTGGCCGTATTGCTGAGCGATGGCATGGCTTGGGTCTTCTCCGTGGTGGTTGCGGTGCTGTTGCTGACCTACCTCGTGACCTCGGCGGACTCGGCTGTGCTGATCATCAACACCATCAATGCCGCTGGCGATGAGGGGCCGAAAGCGCGTCCGCATATCATCTTCTGGGGCGCGGCTCTGGCCTTTGTGGTGGGAGCGCTTTTGATCATCGGCGGGCTTGGGGCGATCCAGACCGCGATGGTGATCGGCGCGCTGCCCTTCTCGGCGGTGATGGCGCTGATGGGGGTCTCGCTTGTGAAGGCGATCATTCGCGACGGCATCCGCGCCCGCAAGGGTCTGCCGGTGACCGCACGCGAGATCGCGGGCGAGTAAGCCGCCGCTTTGAAATGAAAAAAGCCGCCCGTCGTGTGTTTCACGGCGGGCGGTTTTAGTTTGGGGATTTAAGTCAGAGTTTAGGTCAGAGGAGCTGACCCAATGTTTCGCGCGCGAAACAATAGGTCAGCAGGCGTTCCGCATGATTATCAAGGACTTACGCAGGCGTGCGCGCCCCTTGCAACAGGGCCTCGGCGCTTTGCATGGCGGTCAACAGCGCATGATGCAGGCTCTGCGCATAGGACCGCGCCACCAAGATCTCGACCGATGCATCCGTCGCGGAGCACAGAACAAAGACGTTCATATGCTCCATCAAAAGCCGCAGCGCCGTGCCAGAGGTCAAACGCGCGAGGTCCGCCATCACCAGCCGTTCAAGCACCGGCGCGAGCGGCGCGCCGGAGAGGTGGAACACCGCCCAGCCATCGCTTTGTTCGGTGACCGAGGCTGCATCCCCAAGGTCGGATTTGAGGCTCTGCGCCAGAAGCGCGTCCTGCGCGTGATCGCCCATCACAAACCATTGGCCCTGCGCGGTGGAAAACACCTGATGGCGCGCGCCGCTGCGCAGGGTGCCGATGGGTACCGGGCCTTGGGCAAGGGTCTCCATCGCTTGGGTCACAACGGCGTCTTGACCATTGCGCGCGGTGACCGAGGCGATGGCGCGGTCGCAGGTCTCGGTCAGGGTCCAGGCGCCGACCTTGTCGACAGCGGGGGTGAGCCCGCCCAAGGCGGTGGCGGCATAGAGGCGGGGTTGGGTCACAGGATCAGCCACGCAGACGGTCTCCTTCGGGATCAATGAAATGCGGGCTGACCACGCGGGCGGTCAGGCTTTGCCCTTGCAGCGGGTTGGCGATGCTCACCACCTCGCCCAAGCGGGCCTGACCGCGTTCAAGGTAACCCAGCGCGATGGATTTGCCCAAATGGGGCGAATAGGCGACCGAGGTGAGCCAGCCCTCGCTGACGCCCTGTTGCGGCGCGGCGGTCGCAAAGAGGTGGCCGCCGGCGGGCAGGGTGGTGGAGCCGTCCATGGCCTCAAACCCCATCAACCGCAGGCCGTCTGGAGCGTTCAACCCTTCGCGCCGCGACAGAACCGCGCCGATGGCGTCTTTCTTATCAGAGACCATGCGGCCCATGCCGAGATGATCGGCAGAGGTCTGGCCATTGAGTTCATTGGCGGTGGCATGGCCCTTTTCGACCCGCAAAACGCCAAGCGCTTCGGTGCCATAGGGGGTGATGTCAAACGCCTCGCCCACCGCCATGATCTCGCGGATCAGCGCCTCGCCATAACGGGTGGGCACCGCGATCTCATAGGCCAGCTCGCCGGAAAAGGAGATCCGGAACAGCCGCGCGCGCAGGCCGCCACAGACGGTGATCTCGCCACAGGCCATAAAGGGGAAGGCGGCGTTGGAGATGTCGTGTTCGGGGTCGACGATCTTTGCCAGCACCGAGCGGGCATTGGGACCCGCGACGGCGAATTGCGCCCAGGCGTCGGTGGTGGAGATCAGCTGCACGTCCATCTCTGGCGCAAGGCACTGGCGGACAAACTCCATATGGCGGTAGACCGGGCCGACATTGGCGGTGGTGGTGGTGACGACGAAGTGATCCTCCGCCAGACGCGCGGCGGTGCCATCATCCATCACGATGCCATCCTCGCGCAGCATCAGACCATAGCGGCATTTGCCCACCGGCAGTTTGGCAAAGCCATTGGCGTAGACAAGGTTGAGGAAGGCGGCGGCATCCGCGCCCTGCACATCCACCTTGCCCAGCGTGGTCACGTCACAGACGCCGACGGATTTGCGCACTGCCAGCGCCTCGCGGTCGACGGTCTGGCGCCAATGGGTTTCGCCCTTGCGGGGGAAATATTGTGCGCGCAGCCAAAGCCCGGCCTCGACAAAGACCGCGCCCTGTTCTGTCGCCCAGTGGTGCGAGGGGGTGAGGCGGGTCGGCTTGAAGTCTTTGCCCGCCGCGCGCCCGGCCAGCGCGCCAAGGGCGACGGGCGTATAGGGCGGGCGGAAGATGGTGGTGCCGGTCTCGGCAATCGTGCGGCCGGTGGCCTCGGCCATCACCGCAAGCCCGCCGAGGTTGGAGGTCTTGCCCTGATCGGTGGCCATGCCGAGGGTGGTATAGCGTTTCAGGTGCTCGACCGAGCGGAAGCCTTCCTGATGGGCGAGCTTCACGTCCTTGACGGTGACGTCATTCTGAAAATCGAGCCATTTGCGGCCCTTGCCCTCTGCGACATACCAGAGCGGGGTGATCTGATAAGCGCCGTCTTCGGCGCGGGGGGCGGGCAGGGGCGTGGTCTTGAGCCCGAGGCTCTCGAGCGCGGCAAGGGCGGTTGTGATGCCCGATTGCAGTGCTTCATTGGTGGAGAACAACCCCGCCGCCGCACCCGCGACGCGCATGCCCTGCGGCAGGCTGCCGCCGGGCACGAAGCTGGCGATCCGGTCGTTCCAGACCGGCCGGCCGCGTTGGTGGCAGGTGAGCGAGACATTGGGGTTCCAGCCGCCCGAGACGCCAAGCGCCTGACAGGCCAAGCTCTGCGTGCTGCCATCGCTGCGGCGCAGGGTGATGCCGCTGAGGCCAAGTTTGCCCTTGGCGTCAATGACTTGCGCGCCAGCGAAGAGGGGGTAGTTGCCCAGAGCCGCAGCGGTTGCGATGGCGCTGGGTCGACTGTCGATCACGCCGACAACCTCCACCCCCAGCGCGGCGAGATCGCGTGCTGTGCGGTGACCGGAGTCGGTGTTGGTGAAAACCGCCACCTGTTGCCCCGCCGTAACCGCCCAACGGTTGGCATAGGCGCGCATCGCGCCCGCCATCATCACCCCGGGGCGGTCGTTGTTTTGAAAGGCGATCATCCGCTCGGTCGCGCCGGCACAAAGAAGGCTCTGGCCTGCGTAGATCCGCCAGAGGGTCTGGCGTGGCATATGGGCCTTGGGCAGCGCGAGGTGGTCGGCGTTGCGTTCGAGCGCGGCATAGATGCCGTGGTCAAAGGCGCCCAGCACAGTGGTGCGGCGCATCAGGCGCACATTGGGCAGGGCGTTGAGCTCAGCGATCGTCTCGGCGGCCCAGAGCTGCGCGGGCTTGTCGTCGATCTCCTCCACCTCGGCATTGAGACGGCCGCCGAAGGTGAAATCCTCATCCGCGAGCACCACCCGCGCGCCATTGCGACCAGCGGTCAGGGCGGCGGCAAGGCCTGCGGGGCCGGCGCCGATGATCAGGAGGTCACAGTGCAGGAACCCTTTGTCATAGGCATCGGGGTCAGCCTCCATCGAGAGCGATCCAAGGCCCGCAGCGCGGCGGATGATCGGCTCGTAGAGCTTTTCCCAAAAGGCGCGGGGCCACATGAAGGTCTTGTAGTAAAACCCGGCGGTGAGGAAATTCGAGAAGAGGTCGTTGACCCCCAGCGCATCAAAGGCAAGCGAGGGCCAGCGGTTCTGGCTTTGCGCGGTGAGCCCGTCGTAAAGCTCGGCCACGGTGGCGCGGGTGTTGGGTTCCTGCCGCGCGCCTGCGCGCAGTTCAACCAGCGCGTTGGGCTCCTCGGAGCCTGCAGAGATCACCCCGCGCGGCCGGTGGTATTTGAAGCTGCGCCCCATCAGGCGCACGCCATTCGCGAGAAGCGCGGAGGCCAGCGTATCGCCCGCGTGGCCTTTGTAGCTCTGACCGTCGAAGCTAAAGCTCAGCACCCGGTCGCGGTCGATCTGACCGCCGGAGAGACGATTGATCTGGCTCATGCCACGCTCCGCCGGGCGAGGGCGACATCGCGCGCCAGTTCGACGTTCAGGATCTCATGCGTTGTGGTGTCGCGGGTCACCACCAGCCAAGAGCGGTCGCCCTGTTCGTGAAACCACAGCTCGCGGTGCTGGCCGGCGGGGTTGTCGCGCAAATAGAGGTAGTCGTGAAAGGCGCGGGCGGCGTCCTCGGACAGCCAATAGGGCCGGTTGATCAGGCCAGCATCGCCCAAATAGGTGAATTCCTGCGCGTCGCGGGGGCCGAGGAGCGGGTGGGGAATAATCATCGTCTCTTGTCCGGGTCTGAAGGCGTTTTGAAGGGGTCAGTGCAGGTTCGGCTGCGCGCCGACGCCTTTTTCGTCGATCATCCGCCCCGTAAGGGAGCGGTCGAGGCGATAGGCGGTGGCGGTCTCATGCGGGCGGTCGGTGGCGAGGAGATGGGCAAAGGCATAGCCAGAGGCCGGGGTCGCCTTGAAGCCGCCGTAGCACCAGCCGCCGTTGAAATAGAGCCCCTCGACGGGGGTGCGGTCGATATAGGGCGAGCCGTCCATCGACATGTCCATGATGCCGCCCCACATGCGCAACAGGCGGGCGCGGCCGATCATCGGCATCAGCGCCATGCCGCCTTCGGCCACGTCCTCGACCACCGGCAGGTTGCCGCGCTGGGCGTAGGAGTTGTAGCCGTCGATATCGCCGCCAAAGACCAGACCGCCCTTGTCGGACTGGCTGACGTAGAAATGCCCGGCGCCAAAGGTGATGACCCCGGGGATCAGCGGCTTTAACCCTTCGGAGACAAAGGCTTGCAGCACGTGGCTTTCGATCGGCAGGCGCATGCCCGCCATCGCCATCACGCGCGAGGAGCTGCCCGCCACCGCGACGCCGACCTTGCCTGCGCCTATATAGCCGCGCGAGGTCTCAACCCCCTGAATGCGGCCCTGTTCGATACGAAAGCCGGTGACTTCGCAGTTCTGAAGGATATCGACGCCATGGCTGTCCGCCGAGCGGGCATAGCCCCAGGCCACCGCATCATGGCGCACGGTGCCGCCGCGCCGGTGCATCAGCGCGCCTTTGATCGGGAAGCGGGCATTGTCGAAGTTGAGGAAGGGGGCCTCCTTGCGGACTTGCTCTGCCGTCAGCAATTCCGCGTCCGAGCCCTGTAGGATCATCGCATTGCCCCGACGGCGATAGGCGTCGCGCTGCCCGTCGGTGTGGAACAGGTTCATGATGCCGCGCTGGCTGACCATGGCGTTGTAATTGAGGTCCTGCTCCAACCCCTCCCAGAGCTTCATCGAGAACTCATAGAAAGGCTCGTTTCCGGGCAGGAGGTAGTTCGAGCGGATGATGGTGGTATTGCGCCCCACGTTGCCGCCGCCGATCCAACCCTTTTCGAGGACTGCGATGCGGGCCTTGCCATAGACCTTGGAGAGGTAATGCGCCGTGGCGAGCCCATGGCCGCCGCCGCCGATGATGATGTAGTCATAGCTCGGCTGCGGGTCGGGGTCGCGCCAGGCGGGCGTCCAACCCTTGTGGCCGGTCAGAGCCTCGTAGGCGATGCGGAGCGCGGAATATCGCATGGGTGTCTTTCGGTCCTTGGCAAATGCGGCAATGCGTTTGGGCGACATTAGACGCACGGCGCCTGCTTGACTTTTCTGATATGGTCGAATTTTGTCCCCTTATGGACAATGCCCCCAGCCCCCGCCGCTATGGTTTTTTTCTGGTCGAGGATTTTGCGCTGATGTCGGCGGCTTCGGCGGTGGAGCCTTTGCGCGCGGCAAACCTTCTGAGCGGCGAGACGCTCTATGATCTCAGCTTTCTGTCGCGGCGGGGCGGGCGGGTTGCGGCCTCTTGCGGGGCGGGGTTTGACACGGTGGAGATGGGCGCAGGCCCCATGCCCGATCTGGTCTTTGTGATCGCGGGCGGCGATCCCTTTGCCGCGCTTGAGCCGAGCGTGCTCGGCTGGCTCAGGCGGTTGCAGGCGGCGGGGGTGCCTTTGGGCGGCATTTCCGGCGGCGCGGTGCTTCTGGCGCGGGCGGGGGTGATGGAGAACCGCCGCTTCACCGTGCATTGGGAACATTTCGAGGCGTTGCGGGCCTTGTCAGAAAACTATCTGATGGAGCGGCGGCTGTTTGTGATCGATCGCGACCGCTACACCTGTGCGGGCGGGGTGGCGCCCTTGGACCTGATGCATGCGCTGATCCGCTCTGACCATGGGGCCGATCTGGCGCGCCGGGTTAGCGATTGGTACATCCACACCGGCATTCGCGCGGCGGATGCGCCGCAGCGCTCGGACGGGCCAGAGGGCCATGAGGGGCTGCACCGGGCGGTGGCGGCGGCGCTCGCCTTGATGGAGACCCATCTGGCGGACCCTTTGACGATGGAGCAGCTGGCGCAGCTGGTTGGCCTCGGCCCTCGCAGCCTTGCCCGCCAATTCAGCGCCGATCTGGGCGAGAGCCTGATGCGGCATTACCTCACCCGGCGGCTCGACAAGGCGGATGAGCTCTTGCGCCAGACCCGCCTGCCGGTGGCCGAGGTGGCGCTGGCGACCGGCTTTGTCAGCCAGGCCCATTTCGCCAAATCCTTTCGCACTGCCTATGGTCTGGCGCCACGCGACCGTCGGGCGCAGGGGCGCGGATGACAGCTGCGCTTGGCGGATCGGCTGCGAGTGTCTATCTCTGTCCATAACCCTAGGAAAAGGAAGCCCCTCGATGTCCGACTATGTCATCGCCCCGCCGCCGCAAGCCGCTCTGCCCATCGTGGGCAGCGAGGCGCTGTTTCCCGTGCGCCGGGTTTATTGCATTGGCCGCAACTATGCCGCCCATGCGGTGGAAATGGGCCATGACCCAGACCGAGAGCCGCCGTTTTTCTTTCAGAAAACACCGGACAGTTTGGATGCCTCGGGGCAGTTCCCCTATCCGGTGCAGAGCGAGGATGTGCATCACGAGGCCGAACTTCTGGTGGCGCTGGGCAAGGGCGGACGGGATATCGCCGAGGCGGACGCGCTGGATCACGTCTGGGGCTACGGGCTTGCGCTCGACATGACGCGGCGGGATTTGCAGGGGATTGCGAAAAAGGCGGGCCGCCCCTGGGAGATCGGCAAATCCTTTGAACATGCCGCCCCGGTGGCCCCTTTGACCCCTGCGAGCGAGATTGGCCACCCGAGCGAGGGCGCGCTGACCCTGACCGTGAATGGAGAGCTGCGCCAGAGCGGCGACCTTAACCAGATGATCTGGAAAATCCCCGAGATGATCGCCCATCTGTCGCAATATTATACGCTGGCGGCTGGCGATGTGATCCTGACCGGCACGCCGTCGGGCGTCGGCCCGGTCGCGCCCGGCGATGTGCTGGAGCTGACTTGCCTGAACCTCACGCCGTTGCGGGTTGAGGTGACCTGAGCCCGACCGGGAACAGAACCGCGCCGCGCGGCGTTGACCCTAGAACGCGCCGAGACAGGCGGGCAAGCGACGGGACGAGACAGCAGATGACATCCGATTTTGGCGCCACGCGGCTGGGCCCTATCCTCTATTTTCGCGGTATGGCCGGGGAGGCTTTACGCCTTGCCGTCATGGTGCTGCGCCCGACGGGCGAGGTGCCGGGGGACCTTAGCGCCGACCGGCAGACACATGCCCCGCAGCCCCTGCGCGAGATCGGCGCCAATACGGTCTGGCGCTACGATTTCACCCTGCCGCAGGGCGCACCCGGCTATGCGCTGGAGGGCGAGAGCTATCCGGTGCAATCAGATGTGACCGGCGATCTGCGCTTTGCCTTCCTGTCCTGCAATGGCGAGGAAGAGGGCGATCTGGACCGCGACCATCAAGAGCGCAACGCCATGTGGGCGGATATGTGCGAAGAGCACAAGAAGCGCCCCTTTGCGCTGCTTTTGCAGGGCGGCGATCAGATCTATGCGGATGAGGCGACCAAAGGCCATCGGCTGACGGAAGATTGGCCCAAGGACTTTGAAAAGCCGCGGGATGCGGAGGAGCTCGCTGAGCTCGCCGAACACCTCGGCAGCCGCTTTGCCGAGCGTTACGTGCAGGCGCTGTTTGGTGAGGCACCGAGCTGGATCATGGCGCGGGTGCCGACGCTGGCGATCTGGGACGATCATGACATCTGCGACGGCTGGGGTTCGCTCTATCGCGACCGCACCCTCTCCGAGGTGGGCCAATGCCTGTTTGACGTGGCGCGCGAGATGTATCTGCTGTTCCAGCACGCGGCGGTGGAAGCGGATATTCCCGACCTTTTCCTCGACCCTACAGGCACTTCGTTGTCGTGGCAGCGCAAACTACCGGGCCTGTCGATTGTCGCGCCGGACCTGCGGGCCGAACGCGGACGGCGGCAGGTGATGGGCGCCCATGGCTGGTCCGCGACCGAGGCGATGGAGCCGGGGGAGACCCATACTTTCCTCGTGTCCAGCGTGCCCTTGCTGGGGCCGCGCCTGTCGCTGGTCGAAGGCTTGCTGCTGATGATCCCGACGATGCAGAAATACGAGGACGACCTGCGCGACCAATGGCAGAGCCGCGCTCATCGCAAGGAATGGACCCGGATGCTCAAACAGGTGCTGAAATGGCGCGAAACCTCGCCCGTGACCGTCCTGTCTGGGGAAATCCACCTCGCCACCCGCGCCACGATGGGACAAGGTAAAAGCCGCATCCAGCAGCTCGTCGCCTCTGGCATTGCGCATCGCGCGCCGCCGAAAAGCTATGCGCGCAGTCTGGGCACCTTGGCCGGGCTGGGGGATGCGCCGGTCAAAGGGCATCCGATCCGTATCCACCCGCTGCCCGGGCAGAAACACCGCTACACCGCCGAGCGCAACTATCTGGAATTGGAGCGCAAAGACGGTGTGTGGCGCACGATCTGGCATCTGGAGGACAGCGGTCCCACGCCGCCAATGTTGCTCGACAGCGCGGTGTGACCTCTTCACCTTTGTGAAACTTGTCTGAATTTTTCCCTTCGAACGGGCGTGACCGGAAACAGAACGTTAAAGCCCATCTGCCAAGGTCAAGGTCGCGCCGGGGTGGCGTTTTCGGGTGAGCGATCCTGTCCAATTGGGGCAGGGCGAGAGGTGGAATGTGACGGGTTTCCAATTGAAAACCACGCAGGCGCGACGCTTGCGGCGCAGTTTGGCTATGGCCATGGCTTGGATGGTGCTGGCCCTGTCGCCTGTGGCGGCACATTTACCGGGCCATGGCGCGCGGGATCTGGGGCTGGCGCCTGTGTTGCGCAGCCAAATCGCCATACGCCCCCAAAGCGCGGCAGATCGGTTTCGCACCACGGGCTGGCGCTGTGAGGCGACATGCGACGCGAGCGGGCATGTGCGGCAGCGGTGTTTGATGTTGGAAGATCCGCGTCTGAGCGGATTGGGTCAAGCGCTTGATCATCTGTCAAAATCCGCGACCTTGACCAAGACCTTGGACGATCTGGGGCTCGACCCCCAAAGCCAAGGCCCGACCTGTTAAAGGCCGGGCCACTGAGAGCGACGCGCTAAGAGTTACTCTGCCGCGCTGGCGTTCATCGCAACGCTGTTCACATAGGCCAGCATATCGTCGCGCAGGTCGGGGCGGGACAGGGCAAAGGCCACGGTCGCCTGCAAGAACCCGGCCTTGGAGCCGCAATCAAACCGTTTGCCATCAAAGCGATAGCCGTAAACGGGCTGGTCGTTCTCGATATCCTGGGCGATGGCATCGGTCAGTTGGATCTCGCCACCTGCGCCCTTTTTCATCTTGTTGAGGTTTTTCATCACGGTGGGGGCGAGGATATAGCGCCCGATCACGGCGAGGTTGGAGGGCGCTTCACCGGGGGCGGGTTTTTCCACCATGCCTCTGACTTGTGTCAGGCGACCCATGTCTTCTTTGACGTCCAACACACCGTAGGCAGAGGCTTTTTCCGGGGCGACTTCCATCGCCGCAACCATGTTGCCGCCGGTTTCCTCATAGGCTTCGACCATCTGCTGCAGGCAGGGCTTATCCGCAGCGATGACGTCATCCGGCAGGATGACCGCAAAGGGCTCGTTGGCGATAAGGCGGCGCGCACACCAGACCGCATGGCCAAGGCCAAGCGCCTGATGCTGGCGGATATAGGCAATGGCGCCGGAGTCCATATAGGTGTCTTTCAACACCGCCAGCAGGTCGTCCTTGCCCTTCTTGCGGAGTTCCTGTTCCAGCACGGGAGAATGGTCGAAGTAATCTTCCAGGGCGCCTTTACCGCGGGAGGTCACAAAGATGAATTCCTTGATGCCGGCCGCGCGGGCCTCATCAATCGCGTATTGCACCAAGGGGCGATCCACGAGGGTCATGATTTCCTTGGGCACCGATTTGGTGGCCGGCAGGAACCGGGTCCCGAGACCTGCAACTGGGAAAATCGCTTTGGTGACTTTTCTACGCATTCTTACTCTCCACTGTCCTTACGGCGGCAAATATGCCTTGTGATTTAACGCCACCCTGTATCGGTAATGTGGCAATCCTTAGGAAGTGTAGCCCGAAACAACAGGCTAACAAAGGGCACGGCAAAGAAACGCCGGCTGCCTGAAGGTGAGGCAACCGGCGCGAAGGGTTCGGGGACCTTCTTCTTTTAGGTAGACGGGGAAACTTTAGGCGTTTGCGTAAGCTTTCAGCGTTGCGCGCGTGCCCTCCGTCCAAATCTGTGTGAGCCAGCGGCCAAAGGCCTCGGCGAAACGGGTGTCCTGGCCGAGGGAGCCGTAGAAGCTTTCCTGCGCTAGCCAGCTTTGCGGGGCCTCTTTGGCGGCCAGAGCGGCGACGCACAGCTCGTCCCATTTGGGGTCGTTCGGCTCGATCACGCTGCCGTCTTCACGGGTGCCTGCACACATCCGGCACCACAGGGCCTCGACCAATGCGATCCCGTCAACGGAGCCGCCTGCTGCCAGCGCGTCGCGCAGGATCGGCAGGAGGAAACCGGTGTGACGCGAGGAGCCGTCAAAGGCCACGCGGCGGGTGGTATCGCGGATCGCGGGGTTGGAGAAGCGCGAGGCGATCAGTTCCACATAGGCTGTCGGCGTGAATTCCGGCACGGCGTGGACGTAGGGCGCGATTTCCTCATTCTCGACCTTGGAGAAGAGGGCACCGATATCCGCGTCTTCCATACAGTCGGAGATAGTGACACAGGACAGCAGTTCACCCGCGTTGGCGATGACTTGGTGACCTGCATTCAGGATGCGGATCTTCATCGTCTCGTAGGAATGCACCGCATCGGTGAAGGTGGCGCCAACTTTGTCCCAATCTGGACGGCCTGCGCAGAAGCTGTCTTCGATCACCCATTGGCGATAGGGCTCGTGGGTCACCGGGGCTTGATCTGCTACGCCCAGCTCTGCCGCGCGGGCGATTTCCGCCGGGCCGGTGGCGGGCACGATGCAATCCACCATGGAGTTCGGGAAGGTGACGTTGGCTTCGATCCAAGCTGCGAGGTCTGCATCAATGGCACGGGCGAGGCCGAGCACGGTCTGGCGGGTGATGTCGCCATTGCCTTGCAGGTTGTCACAGCTTTGCACGGTGAAGGGGCCAAGACCGGCTGCGCGGCGCTGAGACAGCGCCTCAACAATCGCGCCAAAGGCGGTGCGCGGAGCGGTCGGATTCGCGAGGTCGTATTGCACGTCGGCGTGCGCGAGGTCGAACCCACCCGCAATCGGATCTTGATAATACCCACCCTCGGTGACGGTCATCGCCACGATGCGGATCTCGGGGCGCGCCATGGCGGCGATCAACGCGCCATTGCCCTCTTCGATTGGCAGGTAGTCGATCATCGAGCCGACCACCTCGGCAGAGGTGGTGGTGGGCGAGAGTTCGATCAGGGTGGTGAGGCAATCCTGTGCCTTCAGACGCTCGCGCATGGCGGCATCATAGGGGCGCACACCGGCGCCAAGAATTGCCCAATCCTGCGCCTCGCCCTGCTGCATCAGACGATGCAGGTACCAAGACTGGTGCGCACGGTGAAAGTTGCCAAGCCCGATATGCACAATGCCGGGCGTCAGGGACGCGCGGTCATAGGTGGGGCGGGCGATGGCCTCGGGGAGGGAGGCCAGGGTCTCATTCGAAAGATTTGTACTCGACAAAGGCAGCGCGTTCATCAGCTCATCCAGTTTCCGCCGTCAACATTATAGGTCTGGGCCACCACGTAATCGGCGTCGTGACTGGCCAGAAAGATCGCCATGCCGGTCAGGTCGTCAGCAGTCCCCATGCGCCCAAAGGGCACGGCTTCGCCGACTTCTTTTTTCTTCTGACCGGGGGCTTTGTTCTCGTATTTCGCAAAGAAGGCATCCACGCCGTCCCAATGCTCGCCGTCCACCACGCCGGGCGCGATGGCGTTCACATTGATGCCGTGTTGGATCAGGTTCAGCCCAGCCGATTGGGTCAGGCTGATGATCGCCGCTTTGGAGGCGCAATAGACCGCCACCAGCGCTTCGCCTCGGCGGCCGGCCTGGCTCGCCATATTGATGATCTTGCCTCCGCCACCGCGGGCGATCATGTGCTTGGAGACCGCCTTCATCATAAAGAGCGCGCCCGACACATTGATGTCGAACACCCGGGCATAGTCCTCGCGGGTGATTTCGACGATGGGCGCGGCAGAGAAGATCGCGGCGTTATTGACCAGAATGTCGATCCGGCCAAGCGCCTCTACCGTCTGTTCGATGCAGGCGTCGATGCTGTCCTGCCGGGTGACATCCAGCGCAACCGCGACCGCTTTGTCGCCCAGTTCGGCGGCGGTTTGGCGGGCGCGTTCGGTGTCGATATCCGCGATGGCGACCTCGGCCCCCTCGCGGATATAGGCTTCTGCGAACGCGCGGCCAATGCCGCGCGCTGCGCCTGTTATCAGAGCTTTTTTGCCCTCGAGCCGCATCAAGCGATCCTCAGACCTTGCGCGTCGAAGCGATGGATCACATCGGAGCGCGGGGTGAGGGTGACACGGTCGCCATGACGGAAGCCCACTTCGCCATCCGCACGCACGGTGATGGTGTCTGCCAGACCGGTGTCGTGGATGTGGAAGAAGGTGTCAGAGCCCAGGTGTTCGGAGACGGAGACCACACCGGACCACGGGCCTTCACCATCGCTGATGGTGATATGCTCAGGACGGATACCGATGGTATGCGCGTTATATTTCGCAGCCTCGGCACCTTCGATGAAGTTCATCTTGGGCGAGCCGATGAAACCGGCGACGAATTTGTTGCGCGGGGTGTGATAAAGCTCCAGCGGGCTGCCGACCTGTTCGATATGACCGGCGCGCAGCACCACGATCTTGTCGGCCATGGTCATGGCTTCGACCTGATCGTGGGTCACGTAGATCATGGTGGTCTTCAGACGCTCGTGCAGCTCGGAAATTTCCAGACGCATGCCGACGCGCAGGGCGGCGTCAAGGTTGGAGAGCGGTTCGTCAAAGAGGAAGGCCGCAGGCTCGCGCACAATGGCACGGCCAATGGCAACCCGCTGACGCTGACCGCCGGAGAGCTGACCGGGCTTGCGCTCCAGATAGTCGGAGAGGTTCAGAGCCTTTGCAGCCGCTTCGATGCGACGGTTTTGCTCCGCCTCGTCAATGCCCGCCATTTTCATCGGGAACGCGATGTTCTTGCGCACCGACATATGCGGATAAAGAGCGTAGGATTGGAACACCATAGCCAGACCGCGCTTGGCGGGGGGCGTCATGGTGGCATCCTGACCGTCGATGCGGATCTGGCCGGAGGACACGTCCTCCAGACCGGCGATCAGCCGCAACAGGGTGGATTTACCGCAGCCCGAGGGGCCGACGAAGACTGTGAATTCGCCGTCTTCGATGGTCAGGTCCAGCGGCGGGATGACTTCAGTTGCACCAAAGCTTTTGGTGACTTTGTCGAGTGTAATACGTCCCATTAGTCTTCGTCCTTATTTCACAGCGCCAAAGGTCAGGCCGCGCACAAGTTGTTTCTGGCTGAACCAGCCAAGGATCAGGATCGGCGCAATAGCCATGGTGGAAGCTGCGCTGAGTTTTGCGTAGAACAGGCCCTCGGGGCTGGAATAGCTGGCGATGAAGGCCGTGAGCGGGGCCGCCTTGGCCGCGGTCAGGTTCAAGGTCCAGAAGGCTTCGTTCCAGGCGAGGATCACGTTCAGCAGAAGCGTGGATGCAATGCCGGGGATCGCCATCGGCGTCAGCACATAGAGGATTTCCTCTTTGAGCGTCGCGCCATCCATCCGAGCCGCCTCAAGGATCTCGCCGGGGATTTCCTTGAAGTAGGTGTAGAGCATCCAGACGATGATCGGCAGGTTGCAGAGCATCAGCACCACAATCAGGCCGGTGCGGGTGTCCAGAACGCCCAGACGGATGAAGATCAGGTAGATCGGGTAGAGAACGCCAACCGCCGGCAGCATCTTGGTGGAGAGCATCCACAACAGGATGTCTTTGGTCCGGTTCGACGGAACGAAGGCCATCGACCAAGCCGCCGGGATCGCCACGATAATGCCAAGGAGGGTAGAGCCCCCGGCGATCGCGATGGAGTTCCACAGGAACAGCATATAGTTAGAGCGTTCCTGCACCACCGCGTAGTTCTCCAGCGTCCAGTCGAAGAAGAAGAACAGCGGCGGGTCATTGATGGCCTGCGCCTCGGTTTTGAACGAGGTCAGGATGGTCCACAGGATCGGGAAGAAGATCAAAAGACCAACGGCCCATGCGGCGGCGGTATTGATCGCCTTGCGTTGTTGGGTCACGGAGCGTGCCATAGTGCTGGTCCTCCCTTACGCGTCGAGGTTCTTGCCGACGATGCGCATCAGGAATGCAGCAACGATATTGGCAAGGATGATGGCATAGACACCGCCGGCAGAGCCGAGGCCGACGTTCTGGCTTTCCAGCACGCGCTGGAAGATCAGGAAGGTCAGGGTGCGGGTGCCGAAGGAACCGCCCGTGGTCACAAAGATCTCTGCGAAGATCGACAGCAAGAAGATCGTCTGGATCAGAACCACAACGGTGATGGCGCGGCCAAGGTGCGGCAGGATGATGTAGCCAAAGCGCGCGATGGGGCTGGCGCCATCCATTTCGGCCGCTTCCAGCTGCTCGCTGTCCAAAGACTGGATCGCGGTCAGCAGGATCAAGGTCGCAAAGGGCAGCCACTGCCAGCTGACGATCAGAATGATCGACTGCATCGAGGCCTCAGACAGCCAAGAGACCGGCTCGGCACCGAAGAACTTCCAAAGATGCGCAAAGAGCCCGTTCACGGGATCCATGAACATGTTCTTCCACACCAGCGCCGACACCGTAGGCATCACGAAGAAGGGTGCAATCACAAGAATACGCACAACGCCCTGGCCCCACATGGGTTGGTCCAAAAGCAGTGCAAACAGAACACCGAAGATCACGGTGATCGCCAAAACGCCGCCAACGATCATCAGCGTTGCCTGAACGCTAGGCCAGAAGGCAGAGGAACTCACAAAACGAATGTAGTTGTCGAAGCCGACCCAACCCAGATCGCCGCCCCGCAGGGGCAGGTACTTCTTGAAAGAGAAGAGCAGGGTCATTGTCAGCGGTACGAGCATCCAGCCGAGCAGCAGAATGACGGCAGGGGCCATCATGATGCGCGCAGCGGAGCGGGAGTGCTGGGTTGCCATGGGGTACTCCTCATCAGACAGGCGGAGCCCGTCCATGAATACGATAGAGAAAAAAAGGGCCAGGGTTCGCCTGATGCGAAAGCCCTGGCCGAGGAGGAGTGACGTTTAGTAGCCTGCGGCTTCCATTTCGTCGGTGGTGATGGCCTGTGCTTTTGCCAGGGCTTCATCCACAGTTTGTTGACCAGCGAGGGCCGCCGAGAACTCTTGACCAACCTGGGTGCCGAGGCCCGCGAATTCCGGGATCGCCACGAACTGGACGCCGGTGTAGGGAACCGGATCCACAGAGGGGTTGGTCGGGTCAGCTGCGTTGATGGAGTTCAGGGTCATCTCAGCGAACGGAGCCGCGTCGAGGTACGCCTGGTTCTCATACAGCGAGGTACGGGTGCCCGGAGGAACGTTTGCCCAACCTTCTTTGGACGCAACCAGCTCGGTGTAGCCTTTGGAGGTTGCCCATTCGATGAAGGTCTTGGCTTCGTCGGTCGCGTCAGAGCCTGCCGGAACTGCGAGGGTCCATGCCCAGAGCCAGTTGCCGCGCTTGCCGAGGCCGTTGTCGGGTGCCAGCGCGAAGCCAACCTGATCCGCAACCGCGGAGTCGTTGGGGTTGGTCACGAAGGAAGCCGCAACAGTTGCGTCGATCCACATGCCGCACTTGCCCTGCTGGAACAGCGACAGGTTTTCGTTGAAGCCGTTGGTGGAAGCACCCGGAGGACCGTAGTTGGTCATCAGGTCCATGTAGAAGTTGATGGTGTTCTTCCACGCTTCGGAGTCGAACTGTGCGTTCCACTCTTCGTCGAACCACTTGGCGCCGAAGGAGTTGGACATGGCGGTCAGGAAGGCCATGTTCTCGCCCCAGCCTGCTTTACCGCGCAGACAGATGCCATAAACTTCGCCGTCTTTGTCTGTCATGCCGGCTGCGGCTTCTTTGATGAAGTCCCAGGTCGGGGCGTCGGGCATTTCGAGGCCCGCTTTTTCCATCAGGTCCTTACGGTACATCACCATGGAGCTTTCGCCGTAGAAGGGCGCTGCATAAAGCTCGCCGTCAACGGTCAGGCCGCCACGGATCGCGGGCAGGATGTCGTCCGCGTCCCAGGATTCCGGCATGTCGTTCAGGGACACCAGCCAGTCATTCTTCGCCCAGATCGGAACCTCATAGGTGCCGATGGTCATGACGTCGAACTGACCGCCTTTGGATGCGATGTCCTGGGTGACGCGCTGACGCAGCACGTTCTCTTCCAGGGTAACCCATTCCAGTTTGATGTCGGGGTGCTGCGCGGTGAACTCACCTGCCAGGCCCTGCATGCGGATCATGTCGCCGTTGTTCACGGTCGCGATCGTTACAGTGGTTTCCGCCTGAACAGCGCCAGCTGCCATAACTGCAAGTGTAGATGCCGCACAAAGTGCGTTTCTCAGGTACATCCGTTTCCTCCCTAGTGTCTGGATGTTGTGCAGATACGGTAGGTCGGCGCCTAAGGTTTCGTCAATAAGAATTTTACGCGCGTAAAATTGTTTGTTGGATCTTGATTTCTCAAGACCTTAGGCGGACTCGCGCTGAATGAGGGTGCCGGGGAACAGCACATTGTCGCGCGACTCACGACGCTCACCTGATTCGATCAGCCCGAGAATCGCCTCCACACTGCGGGTGGCGATGGACTTGTAATCCTGCGCAACGGTGGTCAGCGGCGGGCAGGTGAAGCGGGCATAGGGGTGGTCGTCAAAGCCGGCGACCCGCATTGCAGCCCCCATGCCCCGCCCAACGCGCAGACCACATTCATAGGCGGCCGCAAGGAAGCCGATGGCGAGACGGTCGTTGGAGCAGAGCACCGTGTTGGTGCTGAGCTGACGTTCGGTGATGGCTTTCAGCCCGCCGTTGTAGCCAATCTCCTCAAAGTCCCAATTCTCGCCTTCGATCTGAATGAGTTGCGGAGTTTGACCCAAGCTCTCCATCGCACTGATGTAGCCACTGCGCCGCTTGTAGGCGTTCGGGTTGGTCGGTGTCTTCATCTCGAAAAACACAGGCGGCTCGCCCGTATCGCAGAGATATTTCACCATCATAGCAATACTTTGCGGGTTATCGAGGCCAAAGAACGCTTCGCCGAGATCACCGATGGAGTTGTCAAACAGCACCGTTGGAACCTCAGCGCAGAAACTCTCTAGAGCGGAGACATCGCTGCGCCGTCCGATGGGGGCCATCAATACACCTGCCGGGCGGATAGAGAGTAAGGAATCGAGGTTGTCGATCTCTTGCTGCGGCCCGCCATGGGAGCTGAGCAGGATCGGGCGGAACCCGCTGGCCACCACGAGGTTCTCGATCACGCGGGCGATTTCCGCAAAGAACGGGTCAGCCAGATAGGGCACCACAATGCCGATGTTTTTGGTCGACCGGCGGTTTTGGTTCATCGCGTAGATGTTCGGCCGATAGTCGTAGGTCTCCAGCGCGCTTTCGATTTTCTTTCGAGTCGTGGCCCGCACGCTTTCGGGATCGTTGAAGTATTTCGATAGGGTTGGCCGGGAGATGCCACTCACGCTGGCAAGTTCTTCCATATTGCGGATCTTTGAGTCCGACATGCTCTCCCCCTCCTTTTGACCGGTGATCCTCAGAGCGAATACCGGTTCCTCCTCACGCGCATTGTGAGCGCAAACGTTTACGGGCGCAAACTTTTGTTGGTTGCGCAATGGTAAGGGAATGTCTTTTTACGGTCCGCGGCCTGTGTCAAGCAGTGGAATAAGGACAGCACTGTCTAGTGCTGCCCTTTGTTTTTACGTTTCCGCCGCTTTCGCTTTTCATGTTTTCACGTTGCAATTGCGGCTCCGTCTGTGGCTTTGGCGCCAAGAGGGGCCGCGATTAACCTGTGGCAGAGGCCCAGTCATCGTCCTGATCATCGCCCCAGCTGGAAGGCGCGCTTGCGCTCATCGGGGCTTCGATCGTGAAGCGGGCCACAACAGTCGCCAGCGTTTGCGCTTCGCTTTGCAGCAATTGGCTAGAGGCGGAGGCTTCTTCTGCCATGGCAGTGTTTTGCTGCGTCACCGAGTCCAGCTCGCGCATGGCGGCGTTGATGTCTTCCAGACCCTGCGACTGGTGCTGCACACCACCCGCGATTTCGGACACGAGGTCACTGACGGCCGTCACCTGCTGGATGATGCTGGAGAGCGCGTTGCCCGCACGGTCCACCATCGACACGCCATTGGCCACATGTTCTTCGCTGGCCGAGGTCAGAGCCTTGATCTCGCCTGCCGCTTCAGAGGCGCGGCGGGCCAGGTTGCGCACCTCAGAGGCCACAACGGCGAAGCCTGCACCGGCGGATCCGGCACGTGCGGCCTCAACACCGGCGTTCAGCGCAAGAAGGTTGGTTTGGAAGGCGATGTCGTCGATCATATTGATGATCTTGGAAATCTCGGCAGAGGCCTGTTGGATCTGATCCATGGCCGCGACGGCAGAGCGCACCACCTCGTTGCTTTGTTCGGCCTCGCGACGGGTGCCGCGCATGGTGTTGTCCACTTCGCTGGCCTTGTCTGCGGTGTCACGCAGGCGCTGAGTAAGATCCTGCATCGCGGAAGCCGTCTTCTCCAGGGTTGCGCCCTGGCTTTCGGTCCGCTCCGCCATCTCATTCGCGGCCGAGCGCTGTTCTTGCGAGAAACGGTCCACATGCTGGGCGGCCTCAACCACTTCGCGCAGCGAGTTGCGCAGGTTCTGGAGGCTGCGGTTGTAGTTTTCACGCAGAGTTTCGTAGTGCGGGGCAAACGCGTGGTCGATTTCGCTGAGCAGGTTGCCGTCTTGCAGATCGGAGAGCGCCTGGCTCATCTCTTCCACAACAAAGTCTGTCTGCTTTTTCGCTTCAACGGCTTGCAGGCTGGCCTCATCCGCAAGCTTCAGCTTGTCGCGGAAGGAGTCGAGGCTGCGCGCAAGGTCGCCGAATTCGTCGCCACGGCGCAGGCCGGTTACTTCGACATCGTAGTCTTCTGCGGCGAGGGCATTGGTGACGTCTCGCAGCTGGTGGATCGGGCGGGTCACTCGGTTTGCGGCGGCCCAGGACACCCCGATGGATACGACAACTGCGGCGCCGATCAGGCCCAGCACCATCCAACGGATTTGGTCGACCATGGCAAAGGCCGTGGCAGAGTCGGTTTCCATCACCACAGCCCAGTTGAACCCATCAACCGCCATGGGGACGACAACGGCCGTCGCGGATTGGCCGCTTGCGGTCGGAACTTGGTGGAACTGCGCAGCCTCGCCAGCGCGGGCGGCCGCAATCTGCGGAGAATTCGGCAGTTCGTCAAAGATTCCAAAGGCATCCGGCACGACACTGGGGCTGCGGGCGAGCCCGTCCGGGCTGACGATAAAGATATTCTCATGGCCGGTATCGCTGAGGTTCGCGGTCAGCGCGGACATCACGATATCGGTGCCAAGACGCACCACGATCACCCCGACGGATGCACCCGCCTTGTTCAGCACGGGCGAGGCGATGAAGGCATCATTGCTGTCGCTCAGGGCGTAATGCGAGAAATCCTGCACCACCACAGCGCCGGGTTCCGCCGCGAGGGCGGCTTCGGTCACTTTGGCCAGCGGCGTCCCTGCAAGGGTGCTGCCCGTGATCTCTTCGGCGAAATCGCCCTGTTTGGTCACGGAGTAGACAACCAGACCCGCGGTGGTGACCAGATAGATATCGTCATAGCCGTTCACATCCATCGTCTGCTGGAAGGTCGGGTGATAGGTCACATGCGATTGGGTGTAGTAGGAGCCATCACCGGGATCGACGAGATTGGAGCGCTCGCCGATCTCATTCGGGTTGGCCTCCATGTAATGGTGTTTCATGTAGCCGATGGGATCGTCATCTTCGATCATGCTGATCACACGTTCGAAGTTGTTCATCGCGCGAAACACGGTCGGCTGTGCCGCGAGATTGGCCACGTCACTTAGCGCGGCCTCAATCCGGAAGGTCAGGGCCTGTGCGCCGGCCTGCGCCTTGGACGCCTGCGCCGTCTCCACATTCTCCCGGATGCCGCGCTCTGCGAGGGTGTAGATCAGGAAGGAGACCGTCACCACGAAGGCAACCGTCAGGACCACCATAAGCAATGGCAGCTTTAGCTTGAGCGGCATGGTTGATGGTTTCAACAACACGGAAGGTCTCCTTGAGGCAGGGCAGCGCACGTCATCCAATTGTCTTGGCACAGATTTCCTAATTTTCGGTGTCTGCGTGCTTTTGCGGCCATTCTGGCGACTTTTGCGTCATTTGCGGGCATTTTACGGTACATTTGCTGATTCACTGGGCGTCTTCCGGATCGTCTTCGGCGTCATCCAGTGGTGGCATCCGCCCGTGTTGGGCGATCAGATGCGCGAGCGTGTTCAGATCAACCGGTTTTCCGAGCAAGGCGTTGATCACATCCTCGGTGAGATTCGGGTCGGACAGTTTGCGGGCGAGGGCGGTGACGATCACGATGGGCAGGCCTTCGTCGGCGGTCTTGGCCGCGCGTGCCAACTGGCCGCCGTTTTGGCCGGGCATATTGTAATCGGACACGAGGAAGGACCACATGCCGGGGTCCTCTTCGATCGCGGCCAGCGCCTCGTCCGGGTGGAGGCAGATACTGACTTCGGCACCGAGACGCTCGAGGAAAGCGGCGATGGACTCGGCCACCTGCGCGTCGTCATCGACCAAGAGCACCAGATGCCCATCCAAACGGACCGAGCCGATTTCGTCATTGCGGACGCGGGTGATCGCATAGTCGGACAGGGGCAGGTAGATTTCGACGGTTGTGCCCTCGCCCGGGGTGCTCAGGAGTCGAATGCAGCCTTCGTGACTGCGGATAATCTCGGCAATCGCCATCATGCCAATGCCGCTGCCACGCTGCCCTTTGGTCGAGCAATGCTCGCGGAACAGGCGCCGCTGCACCTCTAACGGGATGCCAGAGCCGCTGTCGCGGACGGCATAGCAGGCGTAGCTGTGTTCCGGGTCGATTTTGCCCACGTTCATCCGCGTGTCCATCAGATCGACACCGGCGTAGCGTTTCAGCGATTGGTGAATGGCGCCCGGCCGCCCCATCATACCGTCCTGCGCGTTCTGAACGAGGTTCAGCGCGACGCGCAGCAGGTCAGAGGGGAAGCATAGCATCTCCATCTCCTCCTCGCCCATGGCCAGTGTGAACTCGGTATCGGCAGACAGCGCGCTGCGCAAAAGATCCTGAGATCTCGGTCATCAGGTTGCGCAGATCAATCATGCTCTGTGTGTCGGCGGACATGCCAAGGTCGAGGAAGCGGTTGATCATCTTCGCCGCCCGCGAAGAGGCCTCGCCAATACGTTCGGAATAAAGCTGGACCTTGTCTGGCGGGGTGCGGGCATTCAGCAGCGCGGAATGGCCGTTGATCACCGCCAAAAGGTTGTTGAAATCATGCGCGACCCCGGCTGCCAATCGCCCGATGCTTTCATTCTTTTCAAAGTCATGCAGCTTCTTTTCAAAGCTCGCACGGGCGTCTTCATATTCCACCCGTTTGGTGATGTCGCGCGCCACCACGATCCGCATCTGGGCGTCGATGCGGGTGACGCAGACCTCAAAAGTGCGCAGCTCATTGCCGATTTCGGCGCGCATTTCGATTTCGGCGCTGCCGATGGTTTCGACCTTGGGGCGCACCTCTGTGCCAAGGCGCTGCACATCCTCGCGCAGGAAGGCCGCGCACCACGGCCGGTTTAGCAGGTCCTTGGGCGAGGCCGCCCCGTGGATCTTGGCAAAGGCGGGGTTGGCGTAGGAAATCTTGGTGTTCTTGTCGACGATGGCGATGCCTTCGGTGGTGCTGTCCATCGCGGCGGCGCGCTGCTTCAGCTCACGCTCCACCCGGTTGATTTCGGTCACATCGGTGCCGGTGATCACCCGGCCCCCCTCGGCACTGCGGAAGCTGCGGATCAGGAAGACGGTGCCGTCCTTGCAGGTGACCTCGGTGTTTTGCGTGCCATCCTCGACCGATCGGCACAGGGTGCTGATTGCCTGATGAGGGCGCATTTCCCGGCCGTAGAGCTCGTGCAGCAGGCTGTGCATGGCCGAGTTGACATAGAGCACCTCTCCCTCAGCGCCGGTGACGAGAATAGCGCTGGTGACCGCCTCCATCGCGGCCTCAATGCGCTGTTCCAGCAGATGCACCGTCTCGCGCGCCTCGACATGTTCGGTGACATCCATATGGGTCGCGAGCATGTAGCGCAGGGCGCCATTGGGGCTGCGGATGGGCGTGAGGTTTATTTCGTCAAGAAAGGGCGTCTCCTCGCGGCCATTGATCCAGACTTGATAGCGGCCGCGTTGCCCGGCTTGGAAGGCCTCCACCAGCGCCTCTAGCGCCGGGCCGGAGTGCATCCGCTCGTTGATGAAATCCTGCCCCATCATATGCGACAGATCACGGCCCGATACGGTTTCAAACGCCCGGTTTACATAGACAATCTTGCCGCCACGATCTGCGGGATCGGTCAGCATTACCGGCACGTCGGCGTTTTCCAGAACCGAGGCAAGCAGCGCCTGCCGGTCATCCATCCGCAGGCCGCGCAGGGCGTGGCTCATCAAAGTGGTGAGGCGGCACAGAATGGCCAGCTTGTCCTTGTCGAAAAAGCCAGGCGTCGGATGCCAGCACAGCACGGCCACCAATTGCCCATCGGCCCGTCGGAACGGCGCGGCGATCAGGCTGCCACTGTCATGGGCGCAGGCCTCAGCGGGGGCGGCAGAACGGCAGCGGGCAAGGTTCGGCAGCAGGCGTTTTCGGGCAAACCAGGTCAGTGTTTCTGCCTGAAGGGCGCTCTTGATCCGCAAGGGGTGCAGTACCACCGCGCGAGATTGCGGCACGCCAAATATCCCTTCGGAGATATCGCCAATCACGCAGACCTCGCGAGCGCCGACCGTCTTGATCAGGGCGGCTTCCATCGCGGCAAGCACGCCTTCGCGGCTTTTGGCGGCGTTCATCGCATCGACGCCCGTCAGCATGGCGCGAGAAATCTTCAGCTCAAGACGATCCTTCCGCCTGGCGCGCTCCAGCGCAGCCAGACGATCCTGCAGCTTGTCCTGCGGAAAGGGATCGGGCCGAATGCTCATATAGCAAGACATAGCACCAGCTTCCTTAAGTTTCGGTGCAATGTCCCATGCCCGAAGGCCGTGGTTTCGGGCGCATAGGTATAGTGAAATGGGGGAAGTCGAGGCGTGTCGCCGGTAAGTCAGCGTTAAAACGAAAAAACCTCCCGCGAGGGAGGTCATCGTACATTCCTTCCGGGGAAGGGTGGTAGCGGAGGAGGGACTTGAACCCCCGACACGCGGATTATGATTCCGCTGCTCTAACCAACTGAGCTACTCCGCCGCTCGCTGTGTGGAGGCGATTTACGGAATGCCGCCGGAAGGGTCAAGGGCGAAATCTGCAGGAAAATCAATTTTGGTCGATTTTTTTCCACGCAGCTTGGAGCCGCCCTTATTTTCAGGGCCTTAGCTGCCAACGACCTCTTCGTCCTCCGGCATGGGGAGCGCCTCGGCATTCTCCAATTCGCTGAGCGAGGGCAGGGGGAGCGTATCCAGAAGGGCAAAGACTTTGTTGCGGCAGGCCTCGCCACGCCAATCGGCGGGTTGAAAGGCTGTCGGCAGGTTTGCGTGGCGCAGGACGATCCGCCGCCAACGGTGCACGATCAAGGTGCGCAGACACGCGCGGCGCAACGGATCAAGCGCAGGGGCGGTGCCAAGGGGCAAGAGGGCGGCATCAAGCGCGGCGCAGCTTTTGCGCAGCGGGGCCGGAAACAACTCATCCTTTAACCAGCTGGGCACACCTGCAATCTCTGCATTCAGGACCAAGAGATCGGGCATGGCGACCTCCGCCTCGCCCGAGGCAAGGGCGGTTTGGCGGTTCACCCGGATGACCCCGTTCTGGCGATGGTCGCAAAGGGCATCTAGCAGCTCCAGCCCACTTGGGGTTCCGGCGACCATCATGTGCCAGTCTCGCGGGGTGGACGGGCGGCGCATGTAGATGCGGGGCGTCACATCGGCGGATTGCGCGCGCCCATGCGGGGTGAGGAAATGCACCGAGCCACGCCCACGCCGCTCGCTATCCGTCCAGCCGTCCTTGCGCAGGCGGTGGAGGGCGACGCGGATCGCTTCGGGTTTGATACCCAAGGGCGTGATCACGCGGGTGAGGGCAGCGCTGGAGATCCCGGCCCCTTCGCCCTGCGCCATATCGCCAAGAAAGGACACGATAATGGACCAGACGCGCTGGCCTTGCGGGTCGGCAAGCGCCTGAACGGCGGAGTTGAACCAATCGTGTGAGTCCGTTGTCATAAAAATACGATAAGGGCTGGCCCGAGATCGCGCCAGCCCTATCCGATCGTGTCGTGCGCCCTTCGTTTCAGAAGGCGTTCATGGTGAGCAGTTCATACTCGGCCACCAGATCACCGTCCTGATTGGTCAGGGTCACATGCCAGCGCACCTCGCCATAGTCGTCGTTGCGCGGGGTCTTGGCCTTGACGGTGAGGCGCACCTTGATGCTGTCGCCGGGCACCACCGGCTTCATGAACCGCAGATTGTCGAGGCCGGTATTGGCGAGCACCGGACCCTCGTCTGGCTGCACAAAGAGGCCGGCGGCAAAGGACAACAGCAGGTAGCCATGCGCGACACGGCCCGGAAAGAACGGGTTCCGCGCGGCGGCTTCGTCGTCCATGTGGGCGTAAAACGTGTCACCGGTGAAATGGGCGAATGTCTCGACGTCCTGGGAGGTGACCACGCGCGGCGCAGTACGCAGGGTCTCGCCAATCGCCAGCTCGCCAAAGCGGCGGGTGAAGGGATGGGCGGGGCCAGTGATCTCACGCCCGCCGGGGATCCAAGTGCCGGTGATGGCGCTGAGGATCTCGGGCGAGCCCTGAATGGCGGTGCGCTGCATATAGTGTTTCACCGCGCGAATACCGCCCAGCTCTTCGCCGCCGCCCGCCCGACCGGGGCCGCCGTGCACCATATGGGGCAGGGGGGAGCCGTGGCCGGTGGATTCCTTCATCGAGGTGGCGTTGTTGATATAGACCCGCCCGTGATAGGCGGCGATGGCGAGGGTGATCTCGCGCGCGATCTGCGCATCAGCGGTGATCAGCGAGGCCACCAGCGAGCCTTGCCCCCGGTTTGCCAAGGCAGCCGCATGGGCGGCGTCGCGGTAGCCCATCACGGTGGAGACGGGACCAAAGGCCTCGGTGTCATGCACATGGGTGGCGGCATCGGGATCGGCGCAGTGAAACAGCATCGGCGGCACAAAGGCGCCCTTGTCGGCCTCGGCGCCCTCGACGGTGAAGTGATCGGGGTCGCCAAAGACCCGCGTCGCCTCGGTCGCAATCAGGGCCGCGCGCTCCAGCACATCGCGTTTCTGCGCAGCGGAGACCAGCGCGCCCATGCGGGTGCTCTCGGCGCGGGGATCGCCGATGGTGATCTTCGCCAAGGCGTCAGAGAGGCCGGTGATCACCGCCTGCACCTGACCCTCTGGCACGAGGATGCGGCGGATGGCGGTGCATTTCTGCCCCGCTTTGGTGGTCATCTCGCGGGTGACTTCCTTGAGGAATAGGGCAAATTCCTCGGACCCCGGCTGCACGTCGGGGCCAAGGATGGAGGCGTTCAGACTGTCCTGTTCCGCCACAAATCGCACTGAATTTTGCACGATGGCCGGGGTTTGCCGCAGCTTCAGCGCCGTGGCAGCAGAGCCGGTGAAGCTGACCACATCCAGACAGGTCAGATGGTCGAGCATATCGCCCAAGCCGCCGCAGACCAGTTGCAACGCGCCGGGGGGCAGCAGGCCGCTGTCCAGCATCAGGCGCACCGCGGCCTCGGTCACATAGCATGTCGCGGTGGCGGGTTTCACGATCGCGGGAACGCCGGCCAGCAGGGTCGGGGCGAGCTTTTCGAGCATCCCCCAGACCGGGAAGTTGAAGGCGTTGATATGCACCGCAACCCCGGGCAGCGAGGTGCAGATGTGCTGGCCCATAAAGGTGCCGTGCCGCGAGAGCTGCTCGACCGCGCCATCGGCATAGACGGTGCCATCCGGCAGTTCGCGCCGCCCTTTGGAGGCAAAGACAAACATGGTGCCGATGCCGCCGTCGGCGTCGATCAGGTGGTCCTTTTGCGTGGCGCCGGTGTCAAAAGACAGATCGTAAAGCGCCTGTTTGTGGGTGTCGAGGTGCTGGGCCAGCGCCTTGAGCATCCTTGCGCGGTCGTGAAAGCTCATCGCGCGTAAGGCAGGGCCGCCGAGGTCGCGGGCATGGGTCAACATGGCCTCTGCGTCCAAGTCCGCTTGACCCGCCCGGGCGATCACCGCGCCGGTGATGGCCGACTCGATGGGGCGCGCGCCCGCATCCGGTGCCACCCATTCCCCGGCGACAAAACTCGCCACATCCCTTACACTCATCGTCAATGCCTCCCCTTTGAAACCCTATGTCTGAGCCTGATCCAGAGCGGCTCGCCTCCCTGCAGAGAAATATTGACCGTCCGGTCGGTTTATGCAAGGCTTTTCCCAGAGCGGGAGACACGGCCGAGATCAAGCATCGGGAGGATGTGATGAGCGAGACCATTCTGACAGAGGATTATGGCGACTGGCTGGAGGTGGTGCTGAACCGCCCCGACCGGCTCAACGCCTTTACTGACGAGATGCATTTGGCGCTGCGCGCCGCATTGGAAGGCGCGCGGGATCAGGGCAAGCGGGCCTTGCTGCTGACAGGCGCGGGGCGCGGGTTTTGCGCCGGGCAGGATCTAGGCGACCGCAACCCGGATGCGATGGACGGGCCGCCTGATCTGGGGCGCACGGTGCGGACCTTTTATGCGCCCTTGGTGCGGCTCATCCGGTCGCTGAACTTTCCGGTGGTCTGCGCGGTCAATGGCGTGGCGGCAGGGGCGGGGGCGAACCTGTCGCTGGCGGCGGATATCGTGCTAGCGGCGGAAAGTGCCAAGTTCATCCAGTCGTTTTCCAAAGTCGGCCTGATCCCGGATACCGGCGGCACCTATCACCTGCCGCGCCTTCTGGGCGAGGCGCGGGCCAAGGGGCTGGCCCTGACAGGCGAACCTCTGAGCGCTCAGCAGGCAGCTGACTGGGGCCTCATTTGGAAATGCCTGCCCGATGCCGATCTGATGGCCGAGGCCCGCGCGCTCACTGCCAAGCTCGCCGCTGGGCCGACGCTGGGGCTGGGGCTGACCAAGACGCTGATACAGGCCTCCGCCACCCATACGCTGACCTCGCAACTGGAGCTGGAGGCCGAGGCGATGAAGACCTGCGGCGAAAGCGCGGACTACGCTGAGGGCGTGCGCGCCTTTTTGCAAAAACGCCAACCGACATTCCGGGGAGAGTGATCCGATGACCCTATCGCCAAAAGACCGCGCCGAGAAATCTGCCGCCGCCATGTGGGACAGCGATCAGGCCTCGAAATGGGCGGGGATGTCCATCGAGACGGTCGATGAAGGTCACGCGACCCTCGCCCTGACGGTGGAGCCGCATCACTGCAATGGGCACGGGATTTGCCACGGCGGGGTGATCTTTCTCCTTGCCGACAGCGCCTTTGCCTTTGCCTGCAACAGCCGCAATCAGGCCACGGTGGCGCAGCACAATATGATCAGCTTTGTCGCGCCCGGGCGGCTCGGCGATCAGCTGCGGGCTGAGGCGCGCGAGGTCTCCTTGACCGGGCGCAGCGGGCTTTATGACGTGAGCGTCAGAAATCAGGAGGGGCAGCTGATCGCGGAGATGCGCGGCTGTTCCCGGGCCATCAAAGGCCAGCTCTTTTCGGAGTGAACCAGACTGGCCCGCGCGCTGCTTGCGCAGCGCATACCGACACCAAGGCGATGGAGGACGCCAATGCTTGATTTGACACCCAACCGGGCTGAGCTGGACCCGATCGAGATCGCGTCCATCGACGAGATCCGCAGCCTGCAGCTGGCGCGGCTCAAATGGTCGCTGCGCCATGCCTATGACAATGTGGCCATGTACCGCGCGCGGTTTGATGCGGCGGGGGTGCATCCCGACCACCTAGAGGAGCTGTCGGATCTGGCGAAGTTCCCCTTCACCACCAAGGGCGATCTGCGCGACGCTTACCCCTTTGGCATGTTCGCCGTGCCGCGCGAACAGATCATCCGGGTGCATGCCTCCTCCGGCACGACAGGCAAGCCGACCGTGGTGGGATATACGCAAAAGGACATCGACAACTGGGCCGATCTGATGGCGCGGTCTTTGCGCGCCTCGGGCCTCAAACGCGGCGACATGGTGCATAACGCCTATGGCTATGGGCTGTTCACCGGCGGCCTCGGCGCCCATTACGGGATCGAGCGGCTGGGCGCGACCGTGGTGCCGATGTCGGGCGGGCAGACCGAGAAACAGGTGAGCCTGATCGAGGATTTCCGCCCCGATGGCATCATGGTGACGCCCTCCTATATGCTCAACATCCTTGAGCAATATCATCGCATGGGCCTCGACCCGCGCGCCTCCTCGCTGAAGGTTGGCGTCTTTGGCGCCGAGCCCTGGACCGACGCGATGCGCCGCGAAGTTGAGGCGGCCTTTGACATGCATGCGGTCGATATCTACGGCCTCTCCGAGATCATGGGGCCGGGGGTGGCCAACGAATGTGTGGAGACCAAGGACGGTCCGGTGATCTGGGAGGACCACTTCCTGCCGGAAATCATCGACCCTGAGACCGGCGCGGTGCTGCCGGATGGTGAGCTGGGCGAGCTGGTCTTTACCACCCTCACCAAAGAAGGCCTGCCGATGGTGCGCTACCGCACCCGCGACCTGACGCGGCTTTTGCCGGGCACTGCGCGCTCCATGCGGCGGATGGCCAAGATCACCGGGCGCTCGGACGATATGATCATCCTGCGCGGGGTCAATGTCTTCCCCAGCCAGATCGAAGAGCAGATGCTGACGGTGGAGGCGCTGGCGCCCTATTACCAGATCGAGCTGTTCAGCAAGGGCCGGATGGATGCGATGCGGGTGCATGTGGAGGTGCTGCCTGCCGCCACCGCGCCCGAGGCGCGCAGCACGGCGGCGGCGAAATTGGCCAAGCGGATCAAGGATATCGTTGGCATCTCGGCGGAAATCTCGGTAGGCGATCCCGGCAGCGTCGAACGCTCGCAGGGCAAGGCCCGCCGCGTCGTCGACAATCGCGAGAAAGGATAAGCGCCCTTGGCCCGCACCATCGCCAAAGACCACGACTTGAAACGCGCCCAGATCCTAGAGGCCTCGGCGCGGCTCTTTGCGGAGGAAGGTTATGACCGCGCCTCGATGAGCAGCATCGCGCGGGCCTGTGGCATCTCAAAGGCGAATATCTACCACTATTACGAGGGCAAGGACGCGCTGCTGTTTGACCTGTTGGACAGCTACCTGATGCGGCTGCGCGATCGGGTCTGCGGGCTGGATCTGGGCGGGCTTGCCCCCGTTGCGCGGCTGCGCGCGATCCTGACCGAGGTGCTGCTGGCCTATGAGGGTGCGGATCACGAGCACAAGGTGCAGCTCAACGCCATGTCCGCCCTGCCGGAGGCAGAGCAGGAGCATCTGCGCGCCTATCAGCGCGAGATGGTCAAATTCCTCAGCGCTGCCCTGCGGGATGCCGCGCCCGAGAGTTTTGCCGCCGACAAGGGCAAGCTGAGAGCTGTCACCATGTCGGTCTTTGGGATGCTCAATTGGCATTACATGTGGAATGCCGACGCGGACACCGAGGATCGCAAAGGCTATGCCGATCTGGTGGCGCGCTTGACGCTGGAGGGGGTGTCGGGGCTCTGATCCCGTCGCTTCGGCGCAAGTCCGCCGCTGGGCGGGGCGAGAGCGTGAAACTTTCGCGACAGGCGGCAAAAGACCTTGGGAACTTTTCTCCGGGTCCTACGTTGAGACATAGACGATTAACCATCACCGGACATCTGACCGGGAGGTGCCTGAACCCCTAGGGAACAGTGCCGCCGTCCAAGTTCCAGATCCGGCAATCAAAAGAGGAGATGGAACTATGTCAAAGACATCCGGCGTCATCGCAGCGCTTTTCGCAGTCAGCGCTTTTGTAGCGGGTTGCACCGATAATCAGGACGTCAACGCTGTTACCGGCGCCTTGGTCGGGGCCGCCGCAGGTAACCAAGTTGGGTCCGGCAGCGGCAAGGTCGCTGCAACCCTGATCGGTGGCGCGGTTGGCGCACAGGTTGGCGCAAACGCCCCGCGTCAATGTACCTACCGCAACAACTCGACCGGTCAGACTTACAAGGCCGCTTGCCCGTAAGACGGATGCAACGATGAGAACAAAAAGCCGCTCCGAAAGGGGCGGCTTTTTTGTGTTTGCGGGCGAGGGATTGGGCGGTGTGCAGACCGGAGGAAGAGCGTCCTTCGTAAGGGGGGGCTGAGCGGAAGAGATCGACAAGACACAAAAGCGGGGCGTTGCTAAGGGTCCGGGACTGGGCTGAAGGCCTCCCCAGACGGACGGAACTGCGAGGCCGTCATAAGGGGCACACACATAAGCGGGCAAAAGAAATGCCCCGGCGCGGACGCCGGGGCACATGCTGGCCTGATGATGCAATAGCCTGTCGTTACTGGCGTTCTGTCAGCAGCGGCGTGATACGACGCACGGCCACGCGACGGTTGGCACGTTCAGACTCGAGGACCGGGATGGCCAGATCGCTCTCGCCATAGCCTTGGATCACCATGTTTTCCGGCGGCACGTCAAAATACTCGGTCAGCGCCAGAGCAACGGTTTCCGCACGACGGTCCGACAGGGCAAGGTTGTAGGTCGCAGCGCCCGTCGCATCGGTGTGGCCTTCGATCAGGAACACCTCGGAGGGGTTCTTGTCGATCATGTTGCGCATCGCATTGCCAAGCTGGGTCAGCTCTTCGGCCTGGGCAGCGCGGATCACCGACGACCCGGTTTCAAAGGTCACCTTGTCCACATTGATGACCGGCACCAAGCGGCGCACGGCGTCAATGTTGCGCACCTGTGCAAGCGAGAAGCGACGATCCACCCCCTGCGGTTCCTGCGCGGCCAAAGCGGCGGCCAGCTCATCAGAACTGATGGCACTGTCCGAGCGGAAGGCAGCCCGCGGCTGCGTGTTTTCCGGCAGTTCCGTCACCACCACTTTTTCCGCGGCTTGCGTGTCGTCAAACAGGATGACGGTGCGACCATCGGCAAGCGTCTTGCTGCGACGCAACACTCGGCCATCGGCGGCGCGAATCGTTTCCACTTCAACGCCATCTTCGCGTGTCACAACGGTGCGGGTGGAGCCATCCTTGAACTGATAGGTTTTAACGTTCGAGCCCGGCTGGCGCAGCAGCGCGTCGTCGTTCTTGATCACGCGGTAGGTGCCGTTCTGTTCCACCACAGCACGGTCGCCGCTGTTGGCAACAACCTTCTCGCCAGAGTTCAGCAACTGACCCACGGCCAGCGCGCCCAAGCCCAGCAGGGCAGCTTTTTCCAGTTTCGACAGACCATCGTCCTTGTCCGCCTCTGCGGCCGGGGCGGCTTCGGCGGTTTCGTTGACTTTGGTGTCGAATTCCTCGTCCGAGCTGCGCGCCGTGTCTTCGGTCACGGTTTCCTCGATGACCTCGGCCTCTGCTTCGGCCATTTCGGCGTCATTTGCAGCGGCAGCTGCAGCGGCGCCTTCGGTCTCGGTCGCGGCCAGAGCGTCGGCTTGCTCTTGGCTGTTCAGCTCGGTGACCTCAGGATTGTCCACGGCGGCGGGATCGCCCTCTTGCACGCCTGCGGCCTCCGCAGAGGTCTCATCCACCACCGCGGGATCCGTCTCGGCCTGCACCTCTGCCTGTGCGTTCTCTTCCGCAGCAAGTGCGGCAGCCAGATCATTGGTTTGCGCCTGTGTCTCAGCCTCGGCGGTGGCCTCAGCCTGTACATTGGCTTCGGCTTCTGGCGCCACGGTCGAACCCAAGAGGCCGCTTGCCCCGTTTTCCAAGGCCTGCGCCAGATCGCTCACCTGATCGGTCACGGCCTCGGCCGCATCGCCAGCCGCATCGCCGATATTGGCGAGCACGCTGGTCGCTTGCAGCTCTAGCGGCAGGCGATCGTCATAGGTGCCCTCGGCATAGTCTTCGCAGAACTGACCCACGCGGCCATCGCGGTCTTTCACCTCTTTACCATTGGCCTCGCGGCGGGCGTCTTGCTTGGCCTGCTTGCGGCAGCGTTCAACGAGATCGGCAATCTCCGCCTCGCTCATCTGACTGATGTCGATGGCGGCCTTGCCGCTGGCTTCGGCATTGGCGTTGTTCTGTGCCATCCCCGGCAGCGGAGCCGCCAGAGAAGCGATCATCACCAGCGCGGTGGCCGATTTGAAAAATCCCGGTTTCATTGCGCGTCCTTTCCCTAAGTCTAGGCATGACAGTTGGGAGGGAAACGCAGATTGCGCAAAAAAGTTGCATCACGTTAACGAAAAGACCGCCCCCAATGGGAGCGGCCCTGTCTTTACATCCGGCGATGCGCGCGAAGGATCAGACCTCGACCGGCGCGACCATCCCAACGATGTCGTAGGTTTTGCGCAGGATCGGCGCGGTGATTTCGCGCGCGCGCAAAGAGCCTTTGGCGAGGATCTTGTCGATCTCGTCTTGGTTTTCCATCAAACGGGCCATCTCGGTGGTGATCGGCGACATTTTGGCCACCGCGAGGTCCGCCAGCATCGGCTTGAACTCCGAGAACTGACGTCCGCCCACATCGGCCAGCACCTGATCCACCGTCATCTCTGCCATGGCGGCATAAATATTGACGAGGTTGCGGGCCTCGGGGCGCTCTTCCAGACCTTTGGCCTCGGAGGGCAGGGCCTCCGGGTCGGTTTTGGCCTTGCGGATCTTTTTGGCGATGGTGTCGGCATCATCGGTCAGGTTGATGCGGCTCGCATCAGAGGGGTCCGATTTCGACATCTTCTTGGAGCCATCGCGCAGGGACATCACGCGCGTCGCCGCACCCTCAATCACCGGTTCGGTCAGCGGGAAAAAATCAACGCCATAGTCGTGGTTGAACTTTGTCGCGATGTCGCGGGTCAGCTCAAGGTGCTGTTTCTGGTCCTCGCCCACCGGCACATGGGTGGCGTGATAGACCAGAATGTCCGCCGCCATCAGGGAGGGATAGGCAAAGAGACCGAGCGAGGCGTTCTGCGCGTTTTTACCCGCCTTGTCCTTCCACTGGGTCATTCGTTGCATCCAGCCCATGCGGG
Source organism: Epibacterium sp. (assembly GCA_048263945.1). Classification (GTDB taxonomy): domain Bacteria; phylum Pseudomonadota; class Alphaproteobacteria; order Rhodobacterales; family Rhodobacteraceae; genus Epibacterium. The sequence continues at coordinate 273,064 of JBLXDQ010000002.1, forward strand.
CGACGCAGTTGAAGATCCACGCAAGCTGCGCGTGCTCGGGCACTTGGCTTTGGTTGATCAGGATGGATTTCTCCGGATCAAGGCCAGCCGCGATAAAGCCCGCACAAAGCTCGCGGGTGGATTTTTTCAGATCCGCGGGGTCCTGCCAGACGGTCATCGCATGCAGATCGACCATGCAATATATGGTTTCCATATCCTTGGCTTGCCAGTCGACGAAGCGCTTCAGAGCCCCGAGGTAGTTCCCCAGGTGCAGGTTGCCCGAAGGCTGGATCCCCGAAAAGACGCGCGGGGTGAAGCTGGTTTCGCTCATCGTCGAAAACTCCCGTCTGGAATTATGCACCATCGTCGCTTACCCATGGCGGCACGTATCGTCAACAGGTGCCAGGCTCTGCAAGGGGCTAAGGCGCTGAAAGAGCAGGACCGCCATGCAACAGCACAACGCTTCTCCCTTTAATACGGTGCCGCCGGTGGTGGTGGCGCTGTGTCTTGTGATCTTTGGGATCGAGATGATCTTTACGCTGGGCGGGCAGGGGCTGGTGGGTGGCCCGGGTGCCGTGGGCTGGCGGCTGGGTGCCTTGCAGGAATACGGCTTTGGGCCGCAATACCTGTGGTATCTCTGGGACACGGGAACCTGGCCCTTTGACGTGGTGAAACGCTTTTTGACCTATGCTTTTGTGCATGGCTCGATGACGCAGGCGGTGTTCGTCTGCGTGTTCCTCTTGGCGATGGGCAAGATGGTGGGCGAGGCGATGGGTGAAATCGCGGTGCTGATCATCTTTGTCACCTCCGCAATCGGTGGCGCGCTGGCCTATGGGCTGCTGGTGCCGGGCAATACCGGCCTGTTTGGCGGCTTTCCGGCGGTTTACGGCTTGATCGGCGGCTTCACCCATCTGCTGTGGCTGTCGCTGAGCCGCGTTGGTGCACAGCAATATCGTGCGTTTTCGCTGATTGCCTTCCTGATGGGGGTGCAGCTGCTGTTCGGTCTGATCTTTGGGGGCAACCCGGATTGGGTGGCGGATCTGGCCGGCTTTGTGACGGGCTTTACCATGTCCTTTTTCCTCGCACCCGGGGGCTGGGCGCGCATTCTGCAAAAGCTGCGGCAGGACCGGGAGTAGGAGGACAGCAGCGCGCCTCGCGGCGCGCTGCGATCAGCGCTTGCCGCGTTTGAGGGCGGATTTGAACTCTGACAGGCGCAAAGCGCCGATCATCTGCCCCACCGTGAAATAGACCACGGCCCCGATCAGGATCAGCACCAAAAGCGCGAGATAGCGCCAGTAGGCCGCAGTGAGCAGCGGCGCCATCAGGATCGCCGTCCCATAGAGGACGGCCCCCATCACGAGGGCGGCCACGAGAATGCGACCCATGCGACGGCGGAAGCGGGCATCGAACCGCGCGCTTTCCCCCATCGGAGCCGTTCCGCGCCATAACAGCACAACCATGCCCCAGCCCGCGACCGTTGCGCCGATGGCGGGCGAGATCCAGCCCACAACGGGCTGCAACCCAAGCGCCAGCACCGCATTGATCACCATGGCCGCAAGGGCATAGCGAAACGGGCTCGTGGTGTCTTCGCGCGCGAAATAGAGCGGCTGTAGCACCTTTTGCAGCACAAAGGCAGGCAGGCCCGCGCCATAGATCGCTACGGCCAGCGCAATGGCGGCGACATCATCGGCGCCGGTAGCGCCGCGCTGATAGAGCACGGAGACAAGCGGCATCGGGATCGCGAGAAAGGCGATGGCAGAGGGCACGGTGAGCAGAAGCGAGAACTCGCCCGCGCGGCTCAAAGCATCCTGTGCGCCGCTGTCGTCGCCTGCGCGCAGGCGTCGGGATAGATCGGGCAGAAGCACCACGCCGACTGCGATCCCAACAACACCCAGCGGCAATTGATAGAGACGGTCGGCGATGAACAGCCAGCTGACTGCATTTTCATAGTTCGATGCGGCAAGCTGCCCCACAACAAGGTTCACCTGCGTGACCCCCATAGCGAGGGCGGCGGGCAGGGCGACTTTCACCAGTTGTTTCATCTCGGGCGTGATGCGTGGCAGGCCGGGACGCAGGCTGATCCCGGTCCGGCTCGCGGCCGTCCAGACCAGCGCCAATTGCGCGATACCGGCGACCGGAATGGTCCAGACCAACCATTCGACCACATTCTGTCCCATCACGGCAGCCGCGATGAGGGCGGCACAGGTGAAGATATTAAGCAGGACAGGGGCTGCGGCAGCAGCGGCAAATCGGCCCGTGGCGTTCAGCACGCCTGAGAACAACGCCGCCAGCGACATGCACAGGATGTAGGGGAACATGATGCGGCCAAAGCCGGTCGCGAGGTCAAACCGCGCATCCCCTACAAAGCCGCCCGCCGTGGCCCAGACCAGCGCGGGCATAAAGATCATGCCAAGGGCTGTCAGCCCCAACACCGCCGTTGCGAGCAGATTGAAAGCGTCCTGCGCAAAGCCTTGCGGGTTGTCGTCCCCCTCCACCCGTTTGGAGAACATCGGCACAAAGGCCGCGTTAAACGCCCCTTCGGCAAAGAACCGACGGAACATATTGGGCAGCCGGAAGGCGGCCACAAACGCATCGAGAAGCGGGCCGGGGCCGATATAGGCCGCGATCAGGATCTCGCGCAGGAACCCGAGGACGCGGCTGGCCAACGTCCAGAACCCGACTGTCATAAAGCCGGACATCAAGCGGATGGGTTTCATGTGTCGGCCCGTTTAGCGCCGTCTTCGATGGCTTCGCGGAGTTTCTTCTCCAACGAGGCCTGTTTCGATTGGGAATGATACTTCAACCCGAACATGTCCTTGACATAGAAGCTGTCGACCACCTGCTCGCCATAGGTCGCAATCACCGCATTGGCGATATAGACATTGGCGCCCGCAAGGGCCCGCGCGAGGTCATAAAGAAGACCGGGGCGGTCGCGAGTGTCGACTTCGATGATGGTATAGATATCAGAGCCTTCGTTGTCGAAGGTGATATGGGTGGGAACCCGGAAGGCGCGTTCGCGCTTTTTGATCTTGTCGCGGGACTTCAGCGCCTCGCGGGCGATCACCTCGCCGTGCAGGGTTTTCTCGATCATGGCGCGCAGACGGTTCAGACGAGAGGCCTCGAACGGGTGGCCGTCGGCGTCTTGAATCCAGAAGGCATCGGTGACGAAACCGTCTTTGGTGGTGTAGCTGCGGGCATCGACCACATTCGCTCCAACCAAGGCCAAAGCCCCCGCGATGCGAGAGAAAATACCCGGGTGGTCGGCCATCACAAAACAGGCGCGCGTGGCATCCCGGTCTTCGTCCGGATGCAGGCGGACCACCATGGCGGATGGATCATCCAACGCATCCAGATCGCGCAGCATCTCGGCAAAATCGATATGCGCTGTCACATGCAGACCCTGCCAATAGGGCGGGTAGTGACGGGCGGCTTCGCGTTTGATGTCGGCATTGTCCCAATCGGGCAGCGCCTCGCGCAGGCGTTTCTTCGCGGAGTTGCCGCGATGCTCGCGGTTGAAGGCTTCCAGCCCCCCTTCGAGCGCCTCGCGGGTTTGGTTGTAAAGCGCGCGCAACAGCACGGCCTTCCAGTTGTTCCACGTGTTCGGTCCCACGCCGCGAATGTCGCAGACGGTGAGCAGCAGCAACAGATCGAGACGTTTTACCGTTTGCACCGCCTTGGCAAAATCGCGCACGGTGCGCGGGTCAGCAATGTCGCGTTTCTGCGCCATATCCGACATCAACAGGTGATAGCGCACCAGCCATTCGACCGTTTCGACCTCGGATTTGTTGAGGCCCAGCCGCGGCGCCACCTTGCGGGCGATCTGCGCGCCAAGGATCGAGTGATCCTGCGGTCGCCCCTTGCCGATGTCATGCAGCAGCATGGCGATGATCAGGACCTTGCGGTTCACACCTTCCTTGATCAAGCCGGAGGACAGCGGCAGTTCCTCTTCCAACTCACCTCGCTCAATCGCGGAGAAATTGGAGACCACCTGAATGGTATGCTCATCCACCGTGTAGGAGTGATACATGTTGAACTGCATCATCGCCACGATGGGCTCAAACTCCGGAATAAAGGCCGAGAGCACGCCGAGTTCGTTCATCCGACGCAAGACCCGTTCGGGGTTGCCGTGTTTCAACAGCAGATCAAGGAAGATCCGCTGGGCATCGGCGTCGTTGCGCATGTCCTCGTCGATCAGCGACAGGTTCGCCCGCACCAGACGCATACTGTCGGGGTGCAGCAACAGGCCGGTGCGCAGGGCTTCCTCAAACAGGCGCAGCAGGTTCAGCTTGTCCTTCAAAAAGGTCTTGGGATCCGCAATTTCCAACCGGTTGTGGGTGATCTGATACCCTGCCTTCACGCGCGGCTTGCGGCGGAAAATACGCTCCAGCAGCGGCTCGCCCTTTAGATGGCCGTCTTCCAGCTTGGACAACAGGATCCGGGTCACATCGCCCACCTGGGTGGCGTGGCGGAAGTAATCCTGCATAAAGACCTCAACCCCGCGACGGCCAGAGGTATCCTCATAGCCCATCCGCTCGGCGACCAGAACCTGAAGGTCAAAGGTCAGCTGCTCGGTCGCGCGGCCCGCACTCAGATGCAGATGCGCCCGCACGGCCCAGAGGAAATTCTCGGCTTTCGCGAAGAAATCAAACTCTTCCGGGCGGAACAGGCCGAGGGGCACCAATTCGGCCACGTCCTGCACCTGATAGAGATACTTGGCGATCCAGAACAGCGATTGCAGGTCGCGCAGGCCGCCCTTGCCCTCTTTGACGTTGGGCTCGACCATATAGCGCTCGCCCTGCTTCAGGTGGCGCGCCTCGCGTTCCGAGAGTTTGGCGTCGATGAATTCCTTGGCGTCTTTGGAGAACAGATCCTGCGCCAGCCGTTTTTCCAGCTCCGCAGCCAAAGGCACATGGCCGGCAAGGAAGCGATGTTCCAGCATGGCGGTGCGGATGGTGAAATCTTCGCCGCCAAGGCGGATGCAATCCTTGATCGTCCGGCTGGAATGGCCAACCTTCAGGCGCAAATCCCACAGGATATAGAGCATGGATTCAATCACGCTCTCCGCCCAAGCGGTGATTTTGTAGGGCGTCAGGAACAAGAGATCGACGTCGGAAAACGGCGCCATTTCGCCCCGGCCATAGCCACCGACCGCAAAGACCGAGATCCGCTCAGAGGTGGTTGGGGTGGCAATCGGGTGGAGCACTTCGGACGCCGCCATAAGCGCCGTGGTCACAAGCCCATCGGTGAGGAACGTATAGGATCGGGTCAGTTCACGCGCCGCAAAGGGTTGCAGCGCAAAAGCCTCGGCAATGGCAGCGCGACCGGCGGTATTGGCCTCTCGCAACAGCGCGACCACGGCGGCGCGAAAGTCTGCCGCTTGCAGGTCTTGGGCAAGCTCTGCCACCCGAAATCGGATCGCTTCGGTGTCGAAAATCAGGTTGGGGTCGCAAATCAGCGACCCCAGTGGTTCAGGATGAGATTTGGCTTGAGTCTCTGCCGGTTCAGGAACCGGCTCCTGCGAAGCTATAGGGCGCTGGGTCAATGATGACGACTTTCTGGTCCTGAATGGTTGCCACGGCGAGGCCGCGTTCGTTGGTGCCATCCGGGCGCAGGCGGAAAATGCCGCCGGTGCCTTGGAAGCCTGCGGGTTGGGTCAGGGCCGCGCCGGTCAGCGCGTCGGACTGGCCCGCCCGCACAAGGGCGCCAATGGCTGCGATCCCGTCATAGGCGAGACCGCCAATGGGATGCGGCGCGGCGCCATAGGTGGATTGATAGCGGGCGCGGAAGGCCTCGTCCTTGACCGGATCGGGCAGGGCGAACCAACCGTTCTGCACACCCGGCAGCGACAGGGTTTGCGACGGAATATCCCAACGGGTCAGGCCGACATACTGAACATCGGTCGTCTTGACGCCCGCTTCTGGCAGCAATTGGGACAACAAGGGCAGGGCGCCGGCTGTGGTGGCGGTCATGAACAGGACATCCGCCCCGGTTTGGCGCACATTGCTGGCGATGGTGGGGATCGCGTTGATCACGCCCTGCTGCGACAGATCAAAGCTGACGCTGCCCGAGACGTTCATGCCGGTGCTCAAGGCCGCTTTGTTGATTGCGTCACGGCCTGCAATGCCAGCCGCGTTGTTGCCAGAGACCAGCACCATGTTGCGCTTGCCTTGGCGCACGGCGTAGCTGGCCAGACGGTTGGCGGTGTTTTCAAAGGTCGAGCCGAGCACAAAGACGTTGCCGCCCGCGATCGAGGTGTTGTTGGAGAAGGCCAGCACGTTCACGTTGCGCTTGGCCGCTGCGATACCGGCGGCATTTGCCGCCTCCGCATAAACCGGGCCCAGGATGATGCGCGCGCCTTCGTTGACGGCTTGGGTGGCAACTGCTGCTGCCGTCGCCGGGTTGCCCGCCGTGTCATAGACCCGCAGGTCCACTTGCACGCCGTTCAGATCCGCAATGGCCAAACGCGCTGCATTCTCAAGGCTTTGAGCGAGAACATCATCGCCCCGCTGAGCCGAGCCTTTGGGCACCAGAAGTGCGACCGGAACAGGTTTGTTTGTATTGATGGTCGGCCCACCGCCGCCCACGGTGCCGGGCACACAGGCAGAGACGATGGCGGTGGCGGCAACTGCCGTGGCCGCGAGGACAATTTTGCGGGCCCGATTGAAAACAGCAAACATAAAGCGCATAAACTCCCTGTTCCGGATCGCGACGATGGTTCTCGTGCGTCCGTTTTGGTTCGGGGCGATCATAGACGACCAGAAAAGCGGGTCCAGCGTGAATCATAAAATCGTCCGTTTGTCGCCGGGGTTATACTTCGTTGCGACCCCCATTGGCACCGCTCGTGACATCACGCTCCGGGCGCTCGACGTGCTGGCCTCTGCCGATGTGATCGCGGCCGAGGATACGCGCTCGATGCGCAAACTCCTGGAAATCCACGGGGTGCCCTTGGGCGACCGGCCCTTGATTGCTTACCACGACCACTCTGGCGCAGGCGCGCGGGCAAGGCTGATGGAGGATTTGGCGGCGGGCAAATCGGTGGCCTATGCCTCGGAAGCCGGGATGCCGATGATCGCCGACCCCGGGTACGATTTGTCGCGCGCCGCAGCCGAGGCGGGCCATCTGGTCACCGCCGCCCCCGGCGCATCGGCGGCTCTTTGCGCATTGACCCTCGCCGGGCTGCCGACGGATGCGTTTTTCTTTGCCGGTTTTCTGCCAAACGCCACCGTTGCGCGCCGCAAGCGGCTGGAGGGGCTGGCAAATATCCCCGGCACATTGGTCATTTACGAATCGCCCAAACGGATCGAGGCCTCGCTGCGCGATATGGCCGAGGTGCTCGGCAATCGCGAGGCGGCCCTGTGTCGGGAGCTGACCAAGAAATTCGAAGAGGTCCGCCGCGCCCCTCTGGCGGAACTGGCCGACAGTCTGGCAGAGCGTCCCGTCAAAGGCGAGATCGTCATGCTGGTGGACCGCCAGCGAGAGGTCGCGGTGAGCGAGGCCGATCTCGAAGCCGACCTGCGCGCCGCGCTCAAGGATCACTCGGTCAAGGATGCCGCCGCCATTGTGGCCGAGGCGCATGGCGAGCCGCGCCGCAAGATCTATCAGCAAGCCCTGCAAATCGCACGGGAAAGCTAAAGCGATGGCGGCGCGCGATACAGGCCAGCGGGACATGGGCCAGCGCGCCCATCTGTCGGGCCTTGCCGCCGAAGAGGCCGCGCTGCGCGCCTATCTCGATCAAGGCTATACGCTGGCAGAGACCCGCTGGCGCGGCCCTCACGGCGAGATCGACCTGATCCTGCGCCGCGGGGCCGAAGTGATCTTTGCCGAGGTCAAAACCAGCAAGACCCGCGATCAGGCGGCCGCCCGGATCACGCCGCAGCAAATGGCGCGGGTGATGGCGAGTGCGGCGGCCTTTCTCGACCAAGAACCCATGGGGCAGCTCACGGAGACGCGATTGGATGTGGTTCTGGTCTGGGGCGCGGGTGAAGTAGAGATCATGGAGAACGCCTGGGGCCACGGCTAAGCCGCGCGCCTTAAGTGCGAAAATTGTACCGCCGCAGGCCAGAGCCATTGAACCGGCGCGTCACCTGCGCCATGTATTCAGTCGATTGAACAAGGGACAGACCGCCATGAAAATCGCCTTTCAGATGGACCCGATCATGGGCGTCAACATCAACGCCGACAGCTCCTTCCGTCTTGCGGAAGAGGCGCAGAAACGCGGTCATTCGCTGTTTTACTACAGCCCCGATCAGCTGGCCTATCAGGAAGGGCGCATCACCGCGCGCGGCCATGACATGACCGTGCAGCGGGTGGCAGGCACGCCGGCGATCCTGGGCGAGCTGCGCGAGGTCGATCTGGCGGATTTCGACGTGGTCTGGCTGCGCCAAGACCCGCCGTTTGACATGCATTACATCACCTCGACCCATCTTCTGGACCGTCTCAAGGGCCAGACCTTGGTGGTGAACGATCCCTTCTGGGTACGCAACTACCCGGAAAAACTGCTGGTTTTGAACTTCCCCGAGCTGACGCCTCCGACCACCATCGCGCGCGATCTTGAGACCATCAAGGCGTTCAAGGCCAAGCATGGCGATGTGATCCTGAAGCCGCTCTATGGCAATGGCGGGGCCGGGGTGTTCCGTCTGGATGCCAATGACCGCAACCTGTCGTCCCTGCACGAGCTCTTCACCGGCTTCAGCCGCGAGCCGCTCATTGTGCAGAAGTTCCTGCCCGATGTGTCGAATGGCGACAAGCGGGTGATCCTTGTCGATGGCGAGGCGGTGGGCGCGATCAACAGGGTGCCTGCGGCGGGCGAGACCCGCTCCAACATGCATGTGGGCGGGCGCCCGGAAAAGATCGGCCTCACCGAGCGCGATCTGGAGATTTGCGCCACCATCGGCCCGCTTTTGAAGGAAAAAGGGCAGGTCTTTGTCGGCATCGACGTGATCGGCGACTATCTGACCGAGATCAACGTGACCTCGCCCACCGGCATCCAAGAGCTGGAGCGGTTTGACGGCGTGAACATCGCTGAAAAGGTCTGGCAAGCGATCGAGGCCAAGCTGGCGTGAGCTGGCAGCTTCGCTATCTGAACCTCATCCTGAAACACCTCGCCCGCCCGCGTCTGCGGCGGGTGGGGGAGCCTGCAGGGGCCCGGGCGGAGTTTGAACGCTTCGCCCGGGTTGCGTTTTACCGCCCGCCGTTCCTGACGCATATCAACGACGCAGGGGGCATGGCGCGGATCTCTTGCGGGGCGACAAAAGCGCGGCGGATCGTGCTCTACCTGCATGGCGGCGCCTATATCGCCGGCAGTGCCAAGAGCCATGCGGCAATGCTCGGCCGGCTGTCGCGTCTCAGCGGCGTGGAGGTCTGCGCCCCCGATTATCCGCTGGCGCCAGAGGCCCCGTTTCCAAAGGCCTTTGAGGGTGCCTTGGCCGCGTGGCAGGCCTTGATGGCGCAGGGGTATCGCCCAAAGGACATCGTGATCGGTGGCGACAGCGCCGGGGGCGGGCTGGCGCTGGCCTTGCTGTCGCATCTCTGCGGGATCGGCACGCCGCCGGCGGCGCTGTTTGCCATGTCGCCCTGGACCGACCTTACGCTCGCTTCAGAGAGCCTGCAGACCAATGCGGACCGCGATCCGTTTTTGCCGGTGGAGCGTATCCGCGAGCTCATCGCCTATATCCTGCCCGAGGGCGCCGAGGCTGCAGACCCGCGTCTGTCGCCCTTGTTCGGAGCGTTTCCAGACTGCCCGCCGATCCTGCTGCACTATGGCGAGACGGAAATCCTGCGCGATGACAGCCGCCGCATGGGGGCGCATCTGCGCGAGTGCGGCGCGGAGCTGCGCGAGGAGATCCACCCCAGCGCGCCGCATGTCTGGCACCTGTTTGACGGCTGGATCCCCGAGGCGCGCGCCTCTCTGCAGGATATCGCGGGGTTTATCCGCGCGCATCTGTGATCAACGGCCCATGCGATAGGACAGGGCCTCCGCCACATGATCGCGCCGGATCGCGACCTCGCCGTCGAGATCGGCAATGGTGCGCGCCACCCGCAGAACCCGGTGATAGCCTCGCGCGCTGAGGTGAAATGTCTCCGAGGCGCGCAGCATCAAATCGCGGCTGTCGTTGTCGAGCTGCGCGACCTCCTCCAAAAGACGCCCCTCCGCATCGGCATTGACCCGCACCCCGTCGCAGTGGGCATAGCGTTGGGTCTGCACCGACCGCGCCGCCGCCACCCGGGCGGCCACGGTGGCAGAGCTTTCGCCCGGCTCGGCGCGCTCCAGATCGTAAAAACTCACCGGTTCCACCTCGATCCGCAAATCGAAACGGTCCATCAGCGGGCCAGAGATTCGCCCCATATAGTCGGCCCCACATTGCGGCGCGCGGGCACAGGCGCGGTTCGGGTCGGTCATAAACCCACAGCGGCAGGGGTTGGCGGCGGCCACCAGCATAAAGCGGCTCGGGTAGCGCACATGGGCATTGGCGCGGGCCACCATCACATCGCCGGTCTCCAAGGGTTGCCGCAGGGTCTCCAGCACCGGGCGGGCGAACTCGGGTAATTCGTCCAGAAACAGCACCCCATTGTGGGCAAGGCTGATCTCGCCCGGCTGCGCCCGCCGTCCGCCGCCCACAATCGCCGCCATCGAAGCGGTGTGATGCGGCGCGCGATAGGGGCGGGTGCGACTGACGCCGCCCGCCTCGATCAAGCCGCAGATCGAGTGGATCATCGAGGTCTCCAGCGCCTCATGCGCGGTAAGGGGTGGCAGGATCGATGGTAGCCGCGCCGCCAGCATGGATTTCCCGGCTCCGGGCGGGCCGCTCATCAAGAGATGATGCCGCCCGGCTGCCGCGATCTCTAGCGCGCGCCGGGCGATGGCCTGGCCTTTCACATCGACGAGGTCTTTGTCCGGAGGGGCGTCTAGAACCTCGCCCGGTTGCGCCGGTTGCAGGATGCCTTGGCCGGTGAAGTGGCGGATCACCTCGGCCAGGCTGCCCGCGCCGATGACGGGGGTAGCCTCGACCCAAGCGGCTTCGGCGCTGGAGGCTTTGGGGCACAAGAGCTGCCGCCCCTGTTCCGCCGCCGCCAAGGCCGCAGGCAGCGCGCCGCTGATTGGGACCAGCTTGCCATCGAGCGAGAGTTCGCCAAGCGAGAGGGTCTCCTCCGCAGCCTCGGGGGGCAGGATCTGCAAGGCCGCCAGAAGCGCGACCGCGATGGGCAGGTCGAAATGGCTGCCCTCTTTCGGCAGATCGGCAGGGGAGAGGTTGATGGTGATCCGTTTGGAGGGCAGGGCAATCGACATCACCGCAAGGGCCGAGCGCACACGGTCCCGCGCCTCGCTCACCGCCTTGTCGGGCAGGCCGACGATGGAGAAGGCGGGCAATCCCGGGGCCACGGCGCATTGCACCTCGACCGGGCAGGCCTCGACGCCTTGAAAGGCCACTGTCTGTGCGCGTGAAATCATGGCTGCCCCGGTGAAACCCCACCGGAGCAGCATTTGGAAATCGTGGTTACTGAGTGGTTAACGCCGCCGTTAACCCGCCGCGAATTCGACTTTGCGATAGGTTAAGCTGTGGCGCTTAAATCGCCCACTCCCGGCGTTCCAGATCGAGCACATAGGGCTCGGGATCATAGGTCACCTTGCGGGCCTCGGCCTGCCACGCCTCTACCGCCGGATCGCTGAGCAAGAAGCGGCAATAGGCGCGCGTCGCCTCGGAGACCGACAGGTCATAGCCGACGATCCGCACCGCAACCGGGGTGTAGAAGACATCCGCGAGGCTATAGGCGCCAAACAGCGGGCCGCTTTCCGCGCCGGAGATTTTGCGGGCATGGGCAAACAGCGCCTCAATCCGGTCGAGGTCCTTTTGCACCGCCTCGGTGACAGTAAACCCCTGCCAGATATGGCTAAGTTGCATCGGGCATTGGCTGCGCAAGGCACCAAAGCCGCCGACCATCTCCGCACAGAGCCAGCGCGCGGTGGCGCGGGCGGCGGCCTCTGCGGGCCACATCTGCGCCTCGGGGTTCTGCTCGGCCAGGGTCTCCGCCATCGCCAGCGATTCGCCGACCACGGTGTCATCCGAGAGCTGGAGCGTCGGCACCAGACGGGCCGGGGCGAGGTGGGAGAGGTCCTCGGCCATGGTGCCAGAGTAGAGACCGACCAATTTTGCCTCATAGGGCAGCGAAAACTTCTCCAGCATCAGCCAGCCGCGCAAAGACCAGCTGGAATAGAGGCGATCCCCGATATAAAGAGTATATGTCATCGTAAAACCCTGACGTTAAAACCTGTCAGGTCAGCTTTGCGCGGAAATCATCCATCAGTAAAGATAATGTTTGTTCGGTGATATATCACAAAATTTGATTGATTATCCCCAGTCGCCAGCCCTCCGGACCATAGTTGATCCGGCTGAGGGAGAGGTTGTCGATCTTCTGGGCAAAGGCCTTGGTCGTCGAAAGACCCCCGGCGCGTTGGATCTGGCAGAGGATCTGGCCGAAGTGGCCCACCACCACCACGTCCTGCCCGGCATAGTCTTGTGCGAGTTGGTCAAACCGGGCCGAGACCCGCGCCATCAGCGCGTTCCAGCTTTCCCCTTCGGGCGGGGCGACCTCGCCCGGGGTCTCCCAAAAGGCGCGGATATGGTCCGGGGCCTCGGCGTCGATCTCGCGCCAAGTTCGCAACTCCCAGGTACCGAAGTGGATTTCTCGTAAAGAAGGGCAGGGGGCGAGGCGTAGCCGGTTGCCCTGGATCGCATCCGCCGTGGCGCGGGCGCGGATCAAGTCGGAGGAAATCACCACGGCCTCTGGCGGCAAATGCGCCGACAGCCGGGCGAGGCCGGCTGTGTCGGAGAGATCAGCGGGCAGATCAGACCAGCCGACCATGCATTTTGCATGGGTCGGCCCGTGGCGGATGAGGTGAAACCGCGTGATCACAGCGCACCCTTCAGCACCAGCGGCAGGCCAGCGGCGACCAGGATCACGCGATCCGCCTGCGCTGCAAGCGCGATATTGAGCCGCCCCTGAGCCTCGCGAAACCGTCGGGCCAAGGCGTTCTCCGGTACGATGCCAAGACCGGTTTCATTGGTCACCACCACCACCTCGCCCGCGCAGGTAGCCAGCGCGGCAAGCAGCGCCTCGGTCTCTTGCAAAAGGTCGTGATCGGCGAGCAGATGATTGGTCAGCCACATGGTGGCGCAGTCCATCAATAAGACATCGTCTTGGCCGACGTGAGGCAGCACAAGGCTAGCGTCAAAGGGTTCCTCGACCGTCTCCCAACCGGCGCCGCGCTGCAAAATGTGGCGGTCCACTTTGGTGCGCATCTCGTGGTCAAGTATTTGTGAAGTCGCCCAGTACTTGCGATTTTTCCCTGTGTTTACGCAGGTTTGCTCCGCTAAGGCGGATTTTCCTGATGCTGCACCGCCGAGAATAACTGTGACTCTGCCGGACAAGATGGCTACCCTCGAAGTTGTAAGTGTGCTGCGCGTTGCAGCCGAGACCCAGTACGGCAGTCTCCTCCGTCAGATTGCCGTCCTAGCTGATCCGAACTGAACTTTCGACCGGCTACAAGAAAAAAATTTTGAACCAAAGCCGCCCCTCAGACGTTCCCATCATAGTTCTTAGAACAGGGAGTTGCGAATGGCACTGGACGATACCACCCCGAACCCCCTTCCACGGCAGGCGATGAAGGCCGAGCTGCTGGATGCCGAGACCGAATTGGCGCTCGCCTACGCGTGGCGCGATCATCAGGACGTTCAGGCGCTGCATCGCCTGATCACCGCCTATATGCGTCTAGCGATTTCCATGGCGTCAAAGTTCCGCCGCTACGGCGCGCCGATGAATGACCTCATCCAAGAGGCGGGGCTTGGCTTGATGAAAGCGGCAGAGAAATTCGACCCCGATCGCGGCGTGCGCTTTTCGACCTATGCTGTGTGGTGGATCAAAGCCTCGATCCAAGACTATGTGATGCGCAACTGGTCCATGGTGCGAACGGGCTCCACTTCGGCGCAGAAGTCCCTGTTTTTCAACATGCGTCGGGTGCAGGCCCAGTTGGAGCGTCAAGCCTCCAGCGAGGGGGTGGAACTGGATCGCCACAAACTCCACCAGATGATTGCCGAAGAAATCGGCGTGCCGCTGCGGGACGTGGAAATGATGGACGGCCGCCTCTCTGGTGCGGATTTCTCTCTGAATGCGGTGCAATCGGCGGATGAAGATGGTCGCGAGTGGATCGACGCGCTGGAAGACGACAGTGAACAGGCCGCTGAGCTGGTCGAGGCTGATCACGACACCAAGCAGCTGCGCGAATGGTTGGTCTGTGCGCTGAACGGCCTCAATGAGCGGGAGCGGTTCATCGTGCGTGAACGCAAGCTGCGGGAAGATCCGCGCACGCTGGAAAGCCTCGGGACCGAGTTGGGCCTGTCCAAAGAGCGGGTGCGCCAGTTGGAGGCCGCAGCCTTCCAGAAAATGCGCAAGAGCCTTGAAGGTCAGTCGCGGGAGGTCCAGAACTTCCTCCTATGAGGATTTGGACCCGAACCGCGCAAGTCGCAGCAGTGATTATCCTTTCCGCGCAGTCGAGTGTGGGGAAAGACCAAAAGGATGTGGTGGAGGCTGCACAGGACGCTCAGATCGTTATCTTGGGCGAAGTGCATGATAATCCCCACCATCACATGGCCCAGGCCGCAGCGGTTGCCGCATTGCGGCCAAATGCCGTTGTGTGGGAAATGCTCACCCCGGATCAAGCGGCCCTTTTGACGCCGACAACCCTTGCAGAGCCGCGGGCATTGGCGGATCTTCTGGATTGGGACGCCTCTGGGTGGCCGGATTTTTTCCTGTACCTCCCTATATTTGAGGCCGCTGCGCAGGCGCAGCACTTTGGCGCGGCCGTGCCGCGCGAGGTGGCACGGGCTGCGATGGAGGCGGGGCTTTCTCAGGCCTTTGGCGGCGATGCGGCCCGTTTCGGATTGGATGCACCTTTGCCAGAGGCTGAACAAACCGCGCGTGAGGCGGATCAATTGGCGGCCCATTGTGATGCCCTGCCGGTCGAGATGTTGCCCGCGATGGTCGATATCCAAAGGCTGCGCGACGCGCGTTTGGCGCAGGTTGCCTTGCAGGCCAAAGAGGAAGCGGGTGGTCTTGTCGCTATCATCACCGGCAACGGCCATGCGCGTCGGGATCGCGGTGTTCCGGTCTATCTCCTCACGGCGGATCCTACCCTGCGGATATTCTCCCTCGGGCAGGCGGAGGAGGGCGTGGTGCAGGGCCAGTTTGACATGGTTCTCGACGCCGCTGCCGTGGACCGCCCCGACCCTTGCGCCGCATTTCGTTGACGGTAGCATACCGGAAAACCGGTTCCCTCCGTTCGGCCACCGCAGTAGGGTGAGCGCAACACACATATATCCCGAGGGCGTATCATGCTGTCTGGCAAACATATTCTCCTGATCATCGGGGGCGGCATCGCGGCGTATAAATCGCTGGAGCTGATCCGCCGCCTGCAGGATCATGGCGCAAGGGTCACCCCCGTTTTGACCCGCGCGGGCGAGGAATTTGTGACGCCGCTGTCCGTCTCGGCCCTCGCAGGTGTTGCGGTGCATCGCGACCTGTTTGACCTGACCTCCGAGGCTGAGATGGGCCATATCCAGCTGTCACGCAGTGCTGATCTGCTGCTGGTCGCGCCTGCGACAGCCGATTTGATGGCGAAGATGGCGCAGGGGCACGCCAATGACCTCGCGTCGACGCTGCTTTTGGCGACGGACACGCCAGTGATGCTGGCCCCCGCGATGAACGTGCGCATGTGGACCCATCCGGCGACCCAGCGCAACATCGCGCAGCTGCGTGCGGACGGCATCCATTTCGTCGGCCCGAACGAAGGCGGCATGGCCTGCGGTGAATTTGGCCCCGGCCGCCTGAGCGAGCCGCATGAGATCGTCGACGCCGTCGCCGCGCATTTCCGTGCCGGTCCTCTGGCGGGCAAGCGGATCATCGTGACCTCTGGGCCGACCCACGAACCCATTGATCCTGTGCGCTATATCGCCAACCGCTCTTCGGGGGCGCAGGGCACGGCGGTGGCGCGCGCCTTGGTCGCGCAGGGGGCTGAGGTGGTCTTTGTCACCGGCCCCGCAAGTGTTGCCCCGCCCGAAGGCGTGCATCTGGTGAAAGTCGAAACCGCTTTGCAGATGGAGGAGGCCGTCCGCGCCGCTCTGCCAGCCGATGCAGCGGTTTTCGCCGCTGCGGTCGCCGATTGGCGGGTGACCTCCGCCTCGGATCGCAAGTTGAAAAAGTCGAAGGACGGCCTGCCGGATCTGTCCTTTGCGGAAAACCCCGACATTCTGAAAGCGGTCTCGCATCTTGAAGAGGGCCGCCCCGGATTGGTGGTTGGATTTGCCGCTGAAACCAATGATGTCATCGACAATGCGACCGCAAAACGTCTACGCAAAGGCTGCGACTGGATCGTGGCCAATGATGTGTCCCCCAGCACCGGGATTATGGGCGGCAGTGAAAACGCCGTAATTTTGATATCGGATGCGGGGGCAGAGAGCTGGCCTCGGATGCGAAAAGAGGCTGTGGCAGAGCGTTTGGCGGAGAAAATTTCCCAAGCCTTAACCTCCACCGATGCGGCGAGTTGACGGGCAAATTGTCCTGAAATTTTGGACGGCTAGATCGTGTGGAGCCCTATTTTTAAGGGCTTTCGCAAAATATTCTGTTTTCCTTTTTTACGAAAAGTAATTGGCACGTTAACCAGTTCGGGCGTACAAATACCTCAGCCTCGCATGGTGTTGTCGTGGGGCTTGTATTTCAGCGCTCTTTGGGGGCGTCATTATCAGTAAGTGGAGACCTTTCCGGTCATGACACGCTTGTTTACACATCGACGCTCTCCAAAGCGTCAAACCCTATCCCGTACCCGATCTTCTGGGGGGATGCGATGAGCCTTGGTGATCACGATATCCTCGTTCTGGACGAGGATAGGGTGGCTGGGCAGCTTATTTGCGACATGATCCGTCTCTATCGCATCGGCATGCCTCAACTGTCGTTGAGCGAGGTGGACAGCTGTCAAATGCTTGACAGCCAGAGCTTTGATCTCTGCCTTTTTGACGTCAGCCTGCGCGGCCATGTGTGTGATCGCGCGGTAGCGGCAGCCAATGCGAAGTCCGTGCCGGTCGTGCTTTTATCGGATGGCGAGGATTTCACGCGCCTCTCGACGCAGCCGGCTCAAGGCTTGGTGGTTCAGAAGCCCGCGACAGAAGAGGATATCCGCCAGGCGGTTGCCCATTTTCTGCAGCGGGAACCCGCGCGTCAGATTTAATCACCGTCCTGCGCTATCATGCTGATTTAGCGCGGGACTTCCCAAGGAAGGCTCTTTTCATCCGAGCGTGGCGTGCTAGTCTGGTTGTGGGTGAGGGGCATTCGTGTCTCTAAAGTTGTAATGCCGTCGGAACGTTGTTAGGTCCGAGGTAGGACGGGGGCTGGCGGTCTGGAACCGGAGAGCCAGGCCCGAGATTGCGTCCATGGGGACAGTGGCATGAGCACAGACGACAAACCATTTTTGGTCGGGATCGCCGCCTCGGCAGGCGGGCTGGAGGCTCTGTCCGAACTGGTGCAAAACCTCGGCCAACAGGACGGGGCCTGCTATGTGGTCGCGCAGCATATGTCGCCGACCCACAAGAGCATGCTGAGCGCGCTGCTGTCGCGCGAAACAACTCTTCCGGTCGAAGAACTCGGTCCCGAAGCGGACATCCTACCAGAGCGCAATACGATCTATGTTGTCATGCCGGGCTATGATGTGGTGGTTAGCGAAGGCGGCCGATTGGGCCTGCGTCAGCCGGAAGGTCAGCGCGGCCAGCCCAAGCCCTTGGCCGACCGGTTGTTTCAAACCATGGCCGAGGAATATGGCGAAGACTGTGCGGCGATTATTTTGTCCGGCACGGGCAGCGATGGCAGCTACGGTGTTCGGGCCATTCGCGAGGTCGGCGGGATCACTATCGCACAAGACCCTGAAAGCTCAAAATATTCCGGGATGCCGGCTTCAGCCCTGCAAACAGGCTGTGTTGATCTGACGCTGTCGGCCAGCGAGATCGGCACTCATCTGGGCAATATCCTCAGCCAGCCGCGGGACTTTACCGCTTTACAAGAATTGCACCGCAAGCCGCATAAACTCTCGGATCTGTTTCAGATCTTGTCGGCCCGAACTGGAGTGGATTTCCGCGAATATAAGGCGACCACGATCAACCGCCGCATCGCACGGCGCATGCTGGCCTTAGGGTTCAGCGAATATAATGCCTATGTCGATTTCTGCCGCCGCGACCTCGCAGAGGTGGATGCGCTTTATAAGGATCTGATGATCTCGGTCACGCGGTTTTTCCGGGATGCAAAACAGTTTGAGGCGCTGCGAGAGCAGGTGCGAGACCTCGTTGACCGGATGGATGTGACGGACCAGCGCACGATCCGCGTCTGGGTGGCGGGCTGTGCCACGGGCGAGGAAGCCTATTCCGTCGCCATTCTGTTCCTCGAAGCCATGGGCGGGATCGAAAAGGTGGCGCAGCGACGCCTGCAGGTGTTCGCCACCGATATCGACCAACAAGCCTTGGATCAGGCGCGGCGGGGTGAATATCCGATCTCGGCCACCAGCGACATTCCGGACGAGCTGTTGGACCGCTACTTCATCGTCCGCAGCGAAAGCATTGAGGTGCGCAAGGCCCTGCGCGCCTTTGTGCTGTTTTCGCGCCACAACATCATTCAGGATCCGCCTTTCACCAATCTCGACTGTGTCAGCCTGCGTAACCTGTTGATTTATTTCAATGGTACCCTGCAGGATAAGGTGCTGGCGCGGGTCGGCTATTCTTTGATCCCAAAGGGGCTATTGTTCCTTGGCGCGGCAGAGACGGTGGGGGGCATGGACAATCTGTTCGACCCCTCCAGCCATACCGACCGCATCTATCGCAAGCGGGTGATGGTCCGCAAACCTGCGGTGCAGGAATTCCTGAACGACGCCTCCTCGGAGAAGGAGACATCTTCGGCGCCGCTCCGGTTTATGGTCGACAAGGACCATGGCCGGGTGTCGGGACGGCAATTCGACAGTTTGATCCGGGTTCTGGCACCGAACGGTTTTCTGGCCAGCAACAGCGGCGCGATCCTTCGGATTATCGGTGATATCTCCTTTGTCACCTCGCTGACAGAGCGCAGTGGCCTGCAGGTCGATCTCAAAATCCTGATCCCCGAATTGCGCAGCGAGGCCTCCAGCCTGATCAACGTGGCGCTCCGCTCGCGCGGGGTGCGCAGCGGGCAGTGGCATGCTTTGGCCCATTCCGATCACGAACAGGTCCGCCTGACGTGCTATCCGATTGCCACGGGCAACTCCGAGAGTGACGGTTCCAGCGTGGTGCTCTTTTCGATCGAGACGCGCATCAAAGAACAAGCCACGGATTCCCCACGACATTTGGAACCCGAAGAGCAGGAACAATACATCCGCCAGATCGAGGATGAGGTGATCTCTACCCGTGAGGCGCTGCAACAAACCATCGAGGAATTGCAAACCGCGAACGAGGAGTTGCAATCCGTCAACGAAGAGATGCAGGCCGCGAACGAAGAGTTGCAATCGACCAATGAAGAGCTGGAGACCTCGAATGAGGAACTCCAATCCACCAACGAAGAACTCATCACCGTAAACGAAGAGATTCAGGTCAATTCCACTGAGATCCAACAGGTTACGGCGGAGCTGACAGCGGTGCTGCGCTCCAATCCCTTTGTGATGATTGTCGTCGATCAGGCGCTGCAAGTGCGCCATGCCTCGCGCCGGGCCTTGTCGATGTTTGAACTGGAAGGCCTGCCAAAGTCCGGTGTGCACATCAGCCAATGCGCCCCGGTGGAAGGGATGCCCGATTTGACCACGCGCATCAGTCAGGTCTTTCGCTCGCGCCAGCCGCTGACCGAAATGGCTAATTTTGCGGGGAGCAGTCACGAGATGACCTTTACCCCCTTCCAGCAAAAAGACGGGCGAGAGCTGCTCGGGGTTGCTGTCACCATCGTGTGAGATCGCACCGCCCGGCTGGCGTGGCACAATTTGCCGTGTGGCCTTTCGCGTGATTTCCGGGGCATAACCGGGGCAGGGCCTTTTATGCTGTCTCCACGGATCCAAAGACGGCAGGCCCGGTGACGAACAGAAGGAGCCTCCGCATGAGCCAATCGCCCTTTCCGGTTGAGGTGAAAATCATCGACCCACGGCTGAAGGACTGGGGCCTGCCCAGCTATCTGACTGCGGGATCTGCGGCGGTGGATCTCTTTGCCTGCATCGACGCACCCCTTGCGGTTGAGGCTCAGGCTCCGGCGGTTCTGGTGCCTTCGGGATTGGCGCTCAATATGGGAGAGATGGCCTGTGCGGCCCTCGTTCTGCCGCGCTCGGGTCTCGGGCATAAAAAGGGGCTGGTGATGGGAAATAGCGTCGGCTTGATCGACGCGGATTACACCGGCGAGATTTTCATCAGCACTTGGAACCGCAACCCCGTTGGCTCCGACCCGATTGTAATCACGCCGGGAGAGCGGATCGCCCAGATGATGTTCGTGCCCGTGCTGCACGCGCAAATGTCTGTCGTGGAAGAGTTTTCCAGCGCAACCGAGCGCGGCGCAGGCGGGTTTGGCTCGACTGGCACCGGAGGGGCTGCATGATCCTTGTTCTTGGGCTGGCTGGGCTGATCTGGTGGGGCGGGCGGCTCATGGGGCTGACACGGCCTCTGCGTCTCAGCCTGTTGGGGCTGTTGATGGCCATGGTGCTGTTGATCCAACTGACCCTGCCGGATGGCGCGCCCCTGCGGGAGGCCACCGGTGGAACGGCCGCCCTGTGGCTGATCCTGTTGGGCGTGGGGGTGCTCGTCGCGCTTTATGCCTTCGTGCTGAAGCGTCTGAAGGCGCGCGCGGATCAAGGCGCCGATGCCGCCGAGGCCGAGACACCCGCCGCGCCCTTCACCGATACGGAGCTGAACCGATACGCCCGCCACATCGTCCTGCGCGAGATCGGTGGTTTGGGACAAAAACGTCTGAAGGATGCGCGGGTCTTGGTCATCGGGGCAGGGGGGCTTGGGGCGCCGGCTTTGCAGTATCTGGCTGCGGCGGGTGTCGGCACCATCGGGGTGATCGACGACGACACGGTGGAGAACACCAACCTGCAGCGGCAGGTCATCCACCGCGATCAGGATATCGGCACGCCCAAAGTCTTTTCCGCCGAGGCGGCCATGATCGCGCTCAACCCCTATGTGGCGGTGCGCCCTTACCATCGTCGCCTGACCGAAGAAATCGTGGCAGACCTCTTTGCAGACTATGATGTGATCTTGGATGGCACCGATAATTTCAGCACCCGCTATTTGGCCAACCGCACGGCTGTCGCACAGGGCAAGCCGCTGATTTCCGGTGCGCTGACCCAATGGGAAGGCCAAATTTCGCTCTTTCATCCGGCCAAGGGCGGTCCCTGCTATCAGTGCATTTTCCCCGAGGCCCCCGCGCCGGGACTGGCCCCGAGCTGTGCAGAGGCAGGCGTCATCGGCCCCTTGCCGGGGGTGATTGGCGCAATGATGGCCATGGAGGCCGTGAAACAGATCACTGGCGCCGGAGAGGTCTTGCGCTCTCAGATGTTGATCTACGATGGTCTCTATGGTGAAACACGCCGTATAACATTGAAATCCCGCGCCACTTGCCCCGTGTGTGGCACCGCGCAGGGGACCTCGACAGGAGAGATTTCCAAATGACCCGCACCTTTGCTCTTGCCGCCGCTGCCGCGCTGTTTGCCAGCGCCACTTTCGCGGCCGATCTGCCGAACCTTGAAGGGCGCGAGATCGTGGTGGTGACCGAGAACACCTATCCGCCGCTGCAGTTCATTGATGGTGCAGGGCAAGCTGTGGGTTGGGAATATGATGCGGTAGCGGAACTGGCCAGCCGCCTCAACATGACCGTAGTTTACGAGAACGCCAGCTGGGACGCGATGATCCCCGCGATAAGCGCCGGTCAGTACGATATGGCCATGAATGGCATCACCATTCGCGACGACCGCAAGGAGAGCGTTGATTTCTCCGAGAGCTACCTCACCTCGCAGATGCGCATGATCGTGGCGGGTGATGAGAGCCGCTTTTCCGATGCCGCAAGCTTTGCCGCTGATCCGGATCTCTTGGCGGCCGCACAGCCGGGCACCACGCCGTTTTATGTGACCGTCTACGATATCCTTGACGGGGACGAGGCCAACCCGCGGATCAAACTGTTCGAAACCTTCGGCGCCTCGCTGCAAGCCTTGCGCACCGGCGACGTTGATCTGGCTCTGTCCGACAGCACCGCCGCAACTGGCGTGGTCGAGGCCTCTGACGGTGCGCTCAAGATTGTGGGCGAGCCGCTCGGCACCGAAGACTTCGGCTTCATCTTCCCCAAAGGCTCTGATCTGGTCGCGCCGATCAACGCCGCCCTCTCCGAGATGCACGCCGATGGCACGCTTGAGGCGCTGAACAAGAAATGGTTCCTCGACTACAAACTGGGCCAATAAACCCGGCCTCACCAGAATACCCACCCCGGTTGGTTCCGCCAGCCGGGGTTTGTCGTGACAGGACAAAGACATGAGCACCTCGCGCCGCCGCGATGACAAGGCAGACTTTCCCTATTGGCTGGTGGCCGTGGGGCTGATCGGCCTCTGGCTCGGGATCGAAGTCTTACGCAGCGAGATTTACTCGCAGATCATGAGCACCCTCTGGCGCGGCATTGGGATCACCCTCTTTGTGACCGTCGTGAGCTTTTTCACCGCCGCCGCCCTCGGGCTGGTGTTGGCCTTGGGCGAGCGGTCCCGGTGGATCGTGCTGCGCCAGTCCTGCCGGTTCTATATCGAGGTGGTGCGGGGCGTGCCGATCATCGTGCTCTTGCTGTACGTGGCCTTTGTTCTGGCGCCCGCGCTGGTGGACCTGCGCAACTGGATTGGCAGTTTTATCGGCTTGGAAGAGATCCGCACGCGCAACTTTCCTCTCCTGTGGCGCGCTGTAATGGCGCTGATGATCGCCTATTCCGCTTTTATCGCCGAGGTGTTCCGCGCCGGCCTGCAATCGGTGCCAGAGGGGCAGATCGAAGCGGCCAAGGCGCTGGGTTTAGGCGCGTGGCACCGCTTTCGGTTTATCGTCTTTCCGCAGGCGATCCGCACCATTCTGCCCCCCTTGGGCAATGATTTTGTCGCGCTGGTCAAGGATTCCTCGCTTGTGTCGGTCTTGGGGGTTCTGGACATCACCCAATTGGGCAAGGTCACGGCGGCGGGTAATTTCCGCTATTTTGAGACCTATAATATGGTCGCGCTGGTCTATCTCGCGATGACGATCAGCCTATCGCTTGCCCTGCGCGGGGTGGAAAAACACCTGCGCCAAAAGGTCGAGCAGCGCTAAGGGCGGGCCAATCCTTGCCAGCGGTGTAACCCTGCGCTGCGGCGTCGATTGCAGCCCCCGACAAGAGGGGGTAGCGTCAGCGCAAAGGAGACCGTTCATGACCAATCCGCTTTTGTCCAACTGGGACACGCCTTTCAACATCGCGCCCTTCGATCAGATTTCCGACGAAGATTTCGCCCCCGCCTTGGACGAGGCGCTCGCGGCGCATTCCGCGCAGATCGACGCCATTGCCAGCAATCCCGAAGCGCCGACATTTGCCAATGTGATCGAGGCGCTGGAGACCCCGTGCCAGGCGCTCGAACAGGTCTTGGGCGTGTTCTATACGGTGGCTGGCGCCGACAGTAACCCCAAGCGCGAAGAGCTGCAGCGCGCCTTCTCGCCGAAACTGGCGGCGCATTTCTCGACGATTACCGCCAACAAGGCGCTTTATGCGCGGGTGAAGGCTGTTTGGGATCAGCGCGACACACTGGCGCTGACCGAGGAGCAGGCGCGGGTCTTGATGTTGAACCATCGCGGCTTTGTGCGCGGTGGGGCGGCGCTTGAGGGGGCCGAGGACGCCCGCATGCAGGAGATCAAATCGCGGCTGGCGACACTCGGCACCGATTTCACCCAGAACCTTTTGGCGGATGAACGCGAATGGTTCATGGAGTTGTCCGAGGCCGACCTTGAAGGCCTGCCGGAGTTTGTGGTCAAGGCGGCGCGTACTGCAGGCAAGGAAAAGGGCGTGGAGGGTCCGGTGGTGACGCTGGCGCGCTCCATCGTGACGCCTTTCCTGCAATTCTCGCCCCGCCGCGATCTGCGCGAGGCAGCGCATCGCGCTTGGGCCGCACGTGGCGCCAATGGTGGCGCGCATGACAACCGGGCGATTGCAGCTGAAATCCTGTCCCTGCGGGAAGAACGCGCCAAGCTCCTCGGCTATGAGAATTTCGCGGCCTATAAGCTAGAAACCGAAATGGCCAAGACCCCGGAGGCAGTGCGCGCGCTGTTGATGGACGTCTGGGGCCCTGCCAAGGCGCAGGCCGACAAGGACGCCGAGGTGCTGACCGCGATGATGCACAAGGACGGCATCAATGGCGATCTGGAGCCTTGGGACTGGCATTACTACGCCGAGAAACGCCGCAAGGCGGAGCATGACCTCGATGAGGCCGAGCTGAAGCCCTATCTGCAGCTTGATCGGATGATTGAGGCCTCATTCGCCTGCGCCAACCGTCTGTTTGGGCTGGAGTTTTCGCCCCTCGATGTGCCGCTCTACCACAAGGATTGCCGCGCCTGGGAGGTGACCCGGGGTGGCAAACATGTGGCGGTCTTTATCGGCGATTACTTCGCGCGCGGCTCCAAACGCTCGGGTGCCTGGTGTTCGGCAATGCGGGCACAGGCGAAATTCCCCGAGGTGCAGACCCCGGTGGTGATCAACGTCTGCAACTTTGCCAAGGGCGAGCCGGCGCTGCTGTCCTATGACGACGCGCGCACCCTGTTCCACGAGTTTGGCCATGCGCTGCATCAGATGCTGTCGGATGTGACCTATGAGAGTGTCTCTGGCACCTCGGTGGCGCGCGACTTTGTCGAGCTGCCGAGCCAGCTTTACGAGCATTGGTTGGAGGTGCCCGAGGTGCTGGCGGAATTTGCCACCCATGCGGAGACCGGGGCGGCGATGCCTGCGGCGATGCTCGAGAAGGTGCTGGGGGCGGCGACCTTCAACATGGGGTTCCAGACGGTGGAATATGTCGCTTCGGCGCTGGTTGATCTGGAGTTCCACGACGGCGCGGCACCGGGTGATCCGATGGCGAAACAGGCGGAGGTTCTGGCCGATCTGGGCATGCCGCGCGCCATTGTGATGCGCCACGCCACGCCGCATTTCGCGCATGTCTTCTCGGGCGACGGCTATTCCTCGGGGTATTACAGCTACATGTGGTCCGAGGTGATGGACGCGGATGCCTTTGCCGCCTTTGAGGAGGCGGGGAGCGCCTTTGATCCCGAGCGGGCCAAGGCGTTGGAGGAGAATATTCTTTCCACTGGTGGCTCGCGCGATGCAGCGGAGCTTTATACCTCTTTCCGGGGGCGGTTGCCCGGGGTTGAAGCGTTGCTGAAAGGGCGCGGGCTGGCGGCGGAGTAAGCGCTGGGGGGGGCGCCCCTGGCGGGGCGCGGCCTCCGGCGGGAGTATTTGAAGAAAGATGAAGGGGCGCCGGCTAAGGTGCCCCTTTTTGGTGTCAGTAGCCGCGCTGGCGGTCGACGAGGTGCAGGAAGGGCACCTGTGCCTCGCCCCGGCGGATGTTTTCGGCGATCACCCGGGCGGCGGTCAGCGGGCGGGTCTCGGCAGCGATATGCGGTGTGACCGTGATCTTGGGGTGGACCCAGAAGGGGTGATCTGTCGGCAGAGGCTCGGTGCGGAACACATCCAAAGTGGCATGGGCGAGGGCGCCCTTGTCCAGAGCCGCGATCAGGGCCGCATCCTCAATGAGAGGTCCGCGACCGGGGTTGATGATCCGCGCGCCTTTGGGCAGATGCGCGAGGGTTTCGGCATTGAGAATGTTCTGCGTGTCCGGCGTGTCGGGCAGCAAGAGGATGACGATTTCGGCGGTACTGAGGGAGGCCTTTAAACCCGCGTCGCCGTGATAGCAGCTGAGCCCGTCGATCTGTTTTTCGGTCCGCGACCAGCCGCTGACGGGAAAGCCGATCTGACGCAGGCTTTTGGCGCAGGCCTGCCCTAACGCGCCTAGACCGAGGATCGTGACCGGGCGCTCTTCGGCCAAGGGAGGTGTGAAGGGCTCCCAACGGTCTTGGGTGGCGAGCGTGCGGTCGATCTCCAGATGATAGCGCAGCACGTGGCCGGTGACCCATTCCACCATCGCCTGCGTCAAGCCGGGATCGACCATGCGGCAGAGCGGTTGGGTCAGGGTCTGGTTGCCGGTGATCCGTTCGACCCCGGCCCAGATGTTCAGCACCGCCTTGCAGCGCCGATAGGGCGTGAAGTCCTGCAGGTCGGAGTTCGGCGCATAGATGATGTAGTCGACCTCCTCGGGTGCAAATTCCGTGCGCAGATCGACCGCTAGCCCCGCCTCGGCAAAGGCGGCTTTCAGCGCGGGTTCATAGGCGGGCCAGCGTTCGGGGCGGGCCGCAAACAACGCGTTGATCATGTGGCAAAGACTCCGGAGAGATCGGCAAAGCCTTTGACCTCAATCGGATTGCCTGCGGGGTCATAAAAGAACATCGTGCTCTGCTCGCCCGGCTCGCCCTTGAACCGGGTGGAGGGTGGGATGACAAACTCGACGCCCGCCTCGTGTAGCCGTTCGGCGAGGCGCTCCCAGGCGTCCTGTTCGAGGATCACCCCGAGATGCGGCATCGGCACCAGATGTTCGCCTACGCGGCCGGTCTTGGCGGTGGCGAAGGGCTCGCCCAGATGCAGAGAGATCTGATGCCCGAAGAAGTCGAAATCGATCCAAGTTTCGGTGCTGCGCCCCGGTGTACAGCCGAGGACGGTGGCATAAAACTCCCGCGCGGCCTCCAGATCGTCAACGTGGTAGGCGAGGTGAAAAATACTCATGCGGGTTCCTCCGAGGGCAAGGGTCTTTGCCCCCATGCATAGCGCTGCCAAGGGGCAAAGGGCTAGCCCTATCCGTGGCTTAGCGCGGACGGTGCACGTTGGCGCTTTGGACCACGCCAAAGGCGGCGAGCAAGACCAGCATGGCTGAGCCACCGTAGGAGACCAGCGGCAGTGGCACGCCGACGACCGGGGCTAGCCCCATCACCATCGACATGTTGACCGCAAAGAACAAAAAGAAGTTGAGCGCGATCCCGAGGGTCACCAGCGAGGAGAACCGATCCTTGGCCGACACAGCCGTGGCGATACAGAACACGATGATCAGCATGTAGATCGCCAAGAGCGTCACGCCGCCGACAAAGCCAAACTCTTCGGCGAGCGTGGTGAAAATGAAATCGGTGTGCTTTTCAGGCAGGAAGTTCAAACGCGATTGGGTGCCCTGCATAAAGCCACGTCCGGACCAGCCGCCCGAGCCCAAGGCAATCTTGGACTGGGTAATGTGATAGCCTGCGCCCAGCGGGTCTTGCGAAGGGTCTAGGAACGTGTCGATGCGGCGGAACTGGTAGTCCTTGATCAGCTGCCAATCCGTGCCGCGGCTTTCAAACACGGCTGCGACCAGCCCGACCCCGGCGCTGATCACCACCGCAAAATAGGCCCAATGCACCCCGGCCAGAAACATCACGCCACCACCCGCCGCCAACAACAGGATTGCCGTGCCAAGGTCAGGCTGTTTCAGAACCAGAAACGTTGGCAGCAAGATCAGGATCACCGGCAACAGCACAAAGAAGGGCCGCGAAGTTTTGCTGGTGGGCAGCCAGTCGTAATAGGCCGCCAGCATCATCACCAGCGTGATTTTCATCAACTCTGAGGGTTGCAGGCGTAACGGTCCAATGTCGATCCAGCGCTGTGCGCCCATCCCGATGGTTCCGAACAACTCCACCCCGATCAGCAGAACCAAGGCGGCCAGATAGGCCAGCACCGACATATTGCGCCAGAACCAGATCGGCACCATGGCGATGATCAGCATCGCGCCGAGACCCAGAAGAAAGCGTTTGGCTTGCGGTTCAACCCAGGGAGAAAAACTGCCGCCTGCCACCGAATAGAGCATCAAGAGACCAACGCCGACAGCCGCCGAGAGGAGCAGGACCAAGGGCCAGTTCAGAAACAGGATCTTGCGAAACCCGGTTGGCGTGGATTTGGCGTGATACTCAAGATAGCTCATGCCTGATCGCTCCCGGCGCTTTCGCGGCGTTTCAGGCGTTCCCGCTCCAGCCGTTCTTGCTGGGCTTGGATCTTGCTGCGGTCGCCCGTTGGATAGGCCTCCAACGGCGGGGTGCCCTCATAGAGCGCTTGCAGCATGACATCGCGCGCAATCGGCGCAGCCGCGGTAGAGCCGCCGCCGCCGTGTTCGACCACGACAGAGACCGCGTAGCGCGGGTTATCATAAGGGGCAAAGCAGACGAACAGCGCATGGTCGCGCCGTTCCCACGGCAGGTCCTCGTTGCGGATCACACCGGCCGCCCGTTCTGCCGCGGTGATGTTGCGGACCTGACTTGTGCCGGTCTTGCCCGCCATCCGCATCTCGTCGGCGATGATACGCGAGCGATAAGCGGTGCCGCGACGGTCGTTGCTGACCGCATTCATCGCTTTGCGCACGGCGCGCAGATAGTTGGGGTTGATGTCCAGCGGCTCACCCGCGCCAGAGGGTTCCTCAATGCCGTCGATGGATTTAACCAGACGCGGCGTGACGGAGTTGCCAGAGGCGATCCGGGCGCTCATCACGGCCAATTGCAGCGGCGAGGCCAGCATGAAGCCTTGCCCGATAGAGGCGTTGACCGTGTCCCCCACCAGCCAGTCTTGCCCATGCACGCGTGATTTCCAGTCGCGGTTGGGCGTCAGCCCGGCAGCCACCGCAGACATGGGCAGATCATGGCGGATGCCAAGGCCCAGCTTGTTCGCCATCTCGGAGATCTTGTCGATGCCCACTTTGATGGCGAGATCATAGTAGTAGACGTCGCAGGAATGTTTGAGCGAGTCCTGCAGGTTCACATGCCCATGACCGCCCCGTTTCCAACAGTGGAACCGGCGACCCGCCACCTCCAGATGGCCGGGGCAGTAGGCCGTTTCCTCGGGGCCGATCACCCCGGCTTCGAGCCCGGCAAGCGCGGTGACCATCTTGAAGGTGGAGCCCGGCGGATAGGTGCCCTGCACCGATTTATTCGACAGCGGTCGATAGGGGTCCTCAGTGAGGGCGCGATAGTCCGCGACGGAGATGCCCCGCACAAAGAGGTTCGGATCAAAACTGGGGCTAGAGCAGATGGCCCGGATATCGCCATTTTGCACATCGACCACCACGGCAGCGGCGCTTTCGTTGCCCAGCCGCGCTTGGATATAGCTCTGCAATTCGGCGTCGATCGTCAGCTGCATATCTGCGCCGGCTTCGCCTTCGCGGCGGTCAAGCTCGCGCATGACGCGGCCGGCGGCGTTGACTTCGACCTGTTTGGTGCCCGCCTTGCCGCGCAGCAGGGTTTCCTGTTTGGATTCAAAGCCGACCTTGCCGAATTGGAACCGAGGGGTCAGCAAAACCGGGTCTGGGTCTTCCATCTTGGACAGATCATAGCTGGAGACCGGGCCGACATAGCCGACCACATGGGCGAAATCAGATCCCTGCGGATAGACGCGGGACAGACCTACCTCGGGCGTGATGCCGGGCAAGGCGGGCGCATTCACCGCGACCTTTGCAATGTCATCCCAACTGATCTGATCCGCGAGGGTGATCGGCAAGAAGGGGCGGGAACGCTCGATCTCGGTGCGCGCGCGGTCCAGATCCTCGGGGTCGAGAGGCAGCAGACGGGTGAGATTGGCAATCACCTCTTCGACGTCGCCTGCATCTTCGGGCACCATCACGATCCGATAGGACGGAGAGTTCTGCGCGATGATCATGCCATGACGGTCGTAGATTTCCCCACGGCTCGGCGCGATGAGGCGTAGGTTGATCCGGTTTTCTTCGGCCAAGAGGCGGAACTGATCGGCCTGATCCACCTGCAAATAGCGCATCCGCATGGCCAAACCGCCGGCAAAGGCCATCTGCAAACCGCCCATGATCAACGTGCGGCGCGTCAGCTTGCGGTGACTGTTGTCCTGATCCTTGGCGTTGCGTTTCAATTGCGGCTTCCCATGGCTTCGGCTTCGGCGGCAGTGAGGCGGCGGACCTGAAAGAGGCTCTGGCTGATCAGAACCACCAGCGGATAGGCGGCGATGGTCATCAGCCCCTGCACCATGACCAGCGCAATATGCGCCTGTTCCACGGCCAGAATGCCAAGAATGACTCGATTGAGCAAAGTGATCACGATCACAACTACGGCAATCGCGAACCATTCCCCCATGAACGGCGTGTCTCGGTGGCTGGCGAGGCGCGATTTCAGGAACTCGCAGCCCACCAGCACGAGCAGCGCCCAGAGCCCGGGGGGGCGCTGGAACAGAAGATCTGCGAGCAGCAGCACGAGAGTCAGCAGCACCGCAGGCACAAAATCGGGCCGCCTAATCGACCAGGCCATTGCAAAGGCAAGGATCAGGTCTGGTGGGCTCCACTTGCGGGGCATTGTGTCCAGCGGCAGCAGGTGAAAGAACATGATCACAAGGGCCAAGAGCACAAATAGGCCGCGCATCATCCAGATCCCAGCCGGCGTTGTGCTAGCCATTGTCGGCCTCACTTGCCGCCTCTGGCTGTGTCTCAAGCAGGCTGTCCGGGCGCTGCGGCGGGAGCATTCCATCCGGCAAGGGCACCACGAGTGCGCCTGGGTCTGCGATGGGAATGCTGCCTTGATGGCGCAGCACCCGCAGGAATTCGAGCCGCTCGTAATCCGCGGACAAGCGCACGCGCAAGCGGCCCGCGCGATCCTGCGCCACCTGACCGATCAAAAGCCCCGGCGGGAAGACATGCCCGTCGCCAGAGGTCACGACGCGATCCCCTGGACGCACCAGCTCCGGGTCTTCGACAAAGTTGAGCAGGGGAGCGGCGGTATTGTCGCCGCTCACCAATGCGGTTTGCCCGGAGGGTTGCAGGGTCGCAGGCACCGCACTTGCGGCGTCCGTCAGCAAGATCACCCGCGCGGTTTCGCGCCCGGTGCCCGAGATGCGGCCCACAAGCCCGATGCCATCCATTGCGGCCCAGCCGTCCTGGATGCCATCGCGAGCGCCCACATTCAGCAATACGGACTGCCGGAACGGAGAGCCGCTGTCGGCGAGCACCACACCAGTCACATAGGTCAGCTGAGGATCTAGCCGCACATTGTTCAAATCGAGGAGCCGCGCGTTTTCCTGCTCCAACTGCAACGCGGCTTCTTTCCACGCGCGCATCTGGCGCAGTTCGGATCTCAGCTCTTGGTTCTGCTCGGAGAGCCGCTGATAGCTTTGGAAATCCCGCAGCAGGTTGATCATGCCCGTCACCGGCACCATCGCCCATTGCATGTTGGGCACGACCGCATCCACCACCTGCGCGCGAAACCGCTCGACGCGCGGGCTGTCGATGCGCCAAACGAGGAAAATGACTGCAAGGCACAGGACCAAAATGCCGACAAGCAAACGCTTGAGCGGGCCGGAATAGTCTTCGCGCTGTGACCGATCTCTGGCCAAGGCTTTCCTTCCAACTACAGGTTATCGGCTGACATATCGCGGAGGCACGGCAAGAGCTGCGCCTCCCGAAAAGGGCCGTGTCAGCTGTCGTAGTCGATGGCGTGGCGCAGCTGCTTTTCGTACTCCAGCGCCTTGCCGGTGCCGAGGGCCACGCAGTTCAGGCTCTCATCCGCGATAGAGACCGCAAGACCCGTCTGTTCGCGCAGGGCGAGGTCGAGGTCGCCCAACAACGCGCCACCGCCGGTCAGCATGACGCCGCGGTCCACAATATCGGCCGCCAGATCGGGCGGGGTGGTCTCCAGCGCGGTCATCACCGCTTCGCAGATTTGCTGCACGGGTTCGGCCAGAGCTTCGGCCACTTGTGCCTGAGAAATCTCGATTTCCTTCGGTACGCCATTCAACAGGTCGCGGCCACGGATTTGCATCGACTGGCCACGGCCATCGTCGGGCATCCGGGCGGTGCCGATGGAGGTTTTGATCCGTTCTGCGGTGGCTTCACCGATCAACAGGTTCTGCTGGCGACGCAGGTAGGAGATGATTGCCTCATCCATCCGGTCGCCGCCGACGCGCACGGAGCGCGCATAAACGATGTCCCCGAGCGACAGAACGGCCACCTCGGTGGTGCCGCCGCCGATGTCCACAACCATGTTGCCGGTGGGGTCGGTGATCGGCATGCCCGCGCCAATGGCGGCTGCAATCGGCTCTGCGATCAGGCCAGCGCGACGGGCGCCTGCCGAGAGAACCGATTGACGGATCGCGCGTTTTTCCACCGGGGTCGCACCATGCGGCACGCAGACGATGATCTTCGGCTTGGAGAAGGTCGAGCGCTTGTGCACCTTGCGGATGAAGTGCTTGATCATCTCTTCGGCCACGTCAAAGTCGGCGATCACGCCTTCGCGCATCGGGCGGATCGCTTCGATCGAGCCGGGCGTCCGGCCCAGCATCAGCTTGGCGTCTTCGCCCACGGCCAGCACTTTTTTCACGCCATCTTTGACGTGATAGGCGACCACAGAGGGTTCCGACAGGATCACGCCCCGGCCTTTTACATAGACCAGCGTGTTCGCGGTACCGAGGTCAATGGCCATGTCCGAGGTGAACAGACCGCCGAGATTTCCGAAGAGCGCCATGTAAGAGGGATCCTGTGAGTACTGCCGTTATCTGACCGCGACTCTCAGTCGGGGCCGCAGACTTCGTTGTTATAAGCAGCGCAGGGCCGCCGTGAAAGGGAGGAATCCGTTCACCTAGCGTCTTTTCGCTTGTCCAAATGCGATATTTGGGTGGTCAGCCCGGGATTCGAGCAGTGCGACGCAGGTTGTGGACAAAAACCAAAGGTCAGCCCGCGAAAATCTGGTCCATCCGGGCCTTGTATTGATCCCAACTCATGGTCGCCTTGTTGCCCGCATAGTTGTGGTAATAGGACTTGCCGCTCGAGGTCGGCAGACCGGCCCAAATCTTCGCCAGATTGTTCATGAAATCCTCTTGCGCCATGCGACCGGCCTTGAAGTCGGACAGGCCCGCTTCCTCGATCAGCTGATGCGCAAGCTGGTCTTGCAGGTCCGGCGAGAAGCTGCGGTGCAAAGGCACCTCTTGGTTTTTCACCAACCGCTTCAGCGTGGCGGGGATGAACTGGTAGCGGCCAATCGCGTGCGGCTGGCCGGGGGTGTCGGCAATCCAGTCATAGATTTCTGCCAGCGTCATATTGGTCGGGGGCAGGGGCGGCTTGATCTTGGCGCCGTGCTGCACCGCGTCATAATTGGCGCGCCCAGCTTCGGCGCTGGCAATCACGGTCATGATCCGCGCCACATCCATCGAGGCCACCGGCGGGACAGCAAAGAGGCTGCCACTGGCGCGCCCGCGAAACAGGCTCGCCGCACCGGGGTTCATCGACACCGCGCCGCGCCCGCTTTCGTCATCATTGAGGCCGATATCCGCCGCCGCAGGGGCGGAGGCCCGCATGAAGAAACTGCCATCTCCAACCAGCGAAAAACCGGAATTGGCCCCGGCAGCACCGGACCAAAGCGGGGTGATCAACAAAAACGCGACAAGCGCGCCGGACGGAAGGCTCGTTCTGAGGGGCATATGGACCTGCTTCTGCGGGCTGTATTGGCCTCTACCATGGTCCTTCAGGGTTGAGATTTCGTTTAAGAGACGCTCTTCCGCCGCCGCAGCTTTGCGGCTATGGGAAAGGGATGCTGTCCTATCAACATATCTATCACGCGGGAAACCTTGCCGACGTTCAGAAACACGCGCTCTTGGCGTGGATGCTGAACTATATGACGCAGAAGGAAAAACCCGTCAGTTATCTCGAGACGCATTCGGGGCGCGCGCTTTATGATCTGACCTCTGCCGAGGCCGTGAAGACGGGCGAAGCCGCCAAGGGGATCGACGTTGCGCGCAGCTGGTTTGCGGCGGACCACCCCTATACCCGCGTCTTGAATGCGGTGCGAAAGGCCCACGGGCCCAAGGCCTATCCGGGTTCACCCCGCATCGCGTCAGAGATCCTGCGGGTGCAGGACCAGATCCATCTCGCCGAGTTGCACCCGCAAGAGGCCGAGGGGCTGCGCGACGCCATGGCGGGCACCGGAGCGCGCGTGATGGTGCAGGATGGGTTTGAGATGGCGCAATCCATCGCGCCGCCTGATCCGCGTCGGGGGCTGCTGCTGATTGATCCGAGCTATGAGATCAAATCGGATTACAAACGCATTCCCAACATCATCGGTCAATTGCACCGCAAGTGGAACGTGGGTGTGATTGCCCTGTGGTATCCGATTTTGACGGATGGCCCGCATGTGCCGATGTTGCGCGCGCTGGAGGCCCAAAATCTGCCCGGCGCCCTGCGTCATGAGGTGCGCTTTCCGCCTGCGCGCGAGGGGCACCGGATGGTCGGCTCCGGCATGTTTGTGGTGAATGCCCCCTATGGGATGGAGGCTGAAGCGGGTTTTTTGACCAAGAAATTCAAGGCGCTGAAGTAGCGCTGGAATAAGAAAAGGCGCCCCGAGAGGCGCCTTTTTGTTTCTATCCGAGTGTGGTGTCAGACGTCTTTATAGGAGATCTCACGCGCATCCGCGCCATCTCCCATCTTGCTGCGCCGCACGATCAGCCGGTTCAACGCGTCAATATAGGCCAGCGCCGAGGCGACAACAGTGTCGGTATTGGCGCTTTCGCCGGTGGCGATGATGCCTTCCTCTTCCAGACGCACGGAAACGGTGGCCTGCGCGTCGGTGCCTTCGGTGACAGCCTGCACTTGATAGAGCACCAGATGCGCCGAGTTCGGATGGATCTCGCGGATCGCCTTGAAGGTTGCATCGACCGGACCATCGCCCTGCGCCACGCGGGTCACGTCCTCGCCGTCCACTTCCATCTCGACAGTGGCTTCCGCCGGCCCGCCAGTGCCGCAGACAACCTTCATCGACACGAGTTTCAGGTGATCTGCCTCATCCCCACCGGTCCGCATCAGCGCGACGATATCGTCGTCGAACACCTCTTTCTTGCGGTCGGCCAGCTCTTTGAAGCGGACAAACAGGTCTTTGAGCTGGTTGTCGCCAATGTCATAGCCGAGGTTTTTGAGCTTGTCGCGCAACGCCGCCCGGCCAGAGTGTTTGCCAAGCGGCAAGGAGGTGCCGGCAAGACCCACGTCCTCGGGGCGCATGATTTCGAAGGTTTCCTTGTTCTTGAGCATGCCGTCCTGGTGGATGCCGCTCTCATGAGCAAAGGCGTTTTTGCCGACGATCGCCTTGTTGAACTGCACGTTGAAGCCAGAGACCGTGGCGACGCGACGCGAGATATGCATGATCTTGCGGGTGTCGATCCCGGTCTGGAACGGCATGATGTCGTTGCGGACCTTCATCGCCATCACAACTTCCTCAAGCGCGGTGTTGCCTGCACGCTCGCCAAGGCCGTTGATGGTGCATTCAATCTGACGCGCGCCCGCCTCAACAGCGGCCAGCGAGTTCGCCGTCGCCATGCCAAGGTCGTTGTGGCAATGGGTTGCAAAGACAACCTCATCCGCGCCCGGAACCGTCTCAATCAGGCGACGAATAAGGTCGGCGCTTTCCCGCGGGGCGGTATAGCCAACGGTATCGGGGATGTTGATGGTGGTGGCACCCGCCTTGATCGCAATCTCGATCACCCGGCAGAGGTAGTCCCATTCGGTGCGCGTCGCATCCATCGGCGACCACTGCACATTGTCCACGAGGTTACGTGCATGGGTCACCGTCTCGTGGATGCGCTCGGCCATTTCGTCCATGGTGAGGTTCGGAATGGCGCGGTGCAGCGGCGAGGTGCCGATAAAGGTATGAATGCGCGGCTTTGCAGCATTGCGCACGGCCTCAGCGCAGCGGTCGATGTCCTTGAAATTAGCGCGGGCCAAGCCGCAGATCATCGAATTTTTGGAACGTTGCGCAATCTCGCTGACGGCTTTGAAGTCGCCTTCGGAGGCGATGGGGAAGCCTGCTTCGATAATATCGACGCCCATGTCATCGAGCAGCTCGGCAATCTCGAGCTTTTCGTCATGGGTCATGGTCGCGCCGGGGCTTTGCTCGCCGTCACGGAGGGTGGTGTCGAAAATCAGGACTCGGTCCTGTTCGGTAACAGTCGTCATATCAGATGTCTTTCTTGCTCGGGTCCCCGGGGACGTCGAAATTTGCGGTCGGGGATAAAAAGGGTCCAATCCATGGCGCGCGTGCACATCCTCTGAGCGGGCGCGCCGGATGGCACGCTCAGAGGCGGACTAGGAGCAGTAGACCACGCGATAGCGCGCTGCGAAGGGCAGCGTCTGCAATCTGGATATCGGCGTACATGGTCATGCGCCGAGTTATACAGGCCATGGAACGAATGGAAAGGGGCAAAATTCTCCGCGCTGCAGCATTGGTGGCTTTGTGCCGCTTAGGTGGCGTATTGAGTATTTTGGGAAAGATGAAGCGGCGGGCTGGATTTTCGTTACCTGCGTTCCAGATAGCCGAAGCATGACACGGCTTGTTCTTGTGCTGGGTGACCAGCTTTCCGACAGTTTATCCGCGCTGAAGGCGGCTGATCGCACCTCTGATGTGGTGGTGATGGCCGAGGTGATGGAGGAGGGGACCTACGTCCCGCATCACCCGAAAAAGATTGCGCTGGTGCTGGCCGCGATGCGCAAATTTGCAGCCTATTTGCGCGAGCAGGGCTGGCGTGTGGCCTATCGTCAACTGGATGACGATGGGGCGGACAGTATTGTTGGCGAATTGTTGCGGCGTGCCGAGGAGTTCGGCGCCTCTGAGGTTCTGGCGACCACACCGGGGGAATGGCGGCTGATCCGGGCGCTGAAATACGCGCCGCTCAAGGTGCAATTCCACGCGGATGATCGGTTTTTGGCGACACGGGCCGATTTCTCTGATTGGGCGGAGGGGCGCAAACAGCTCCGGATGGAGTATTTCTATCGCTTGATGCGCAAGAAAACGGGCCTTTTGATGGAGGAGGGTGCGCCGGTCGGGGGCAAATGGAACTTTGATTCCGAGAACCGGAAGGCGCCGCCAAAATCGGTGGAAGTCTCAGGCCCGCCGCGCTTTGAGCCGGATGCGGAGGTGCAGGCGGTTCTGGACCTGGTTGAGGCGCGGTTTGGCAAGCATTTCGGGGATTTGCGCCCTTTTTGGTTAGCCACGACGCGCGCGCAGGCGCTGGAGGCGCTGGAGCATTTCATCACCCAAGCGCTGCCGCAGTTCGGCGACTATCAAGACGCGATGATGACGGATGAGCGCTGGCTTTATCATTCGATCCTGTCGCCCTATCTCAACATCGGATTGCTATCGCCCTTGGAGGTTTGCGAGGCTGCAGAGGCGGAATGGAAAGCGGGACGCGCGCCCCTGAACGCGGTCGAGGGGTTCATTCGCCAGATCCTTGGCTGGCGCGAGTTTGTGCGGGGGATCTATTTTCTCGAGGGGGAGGATTATGCCGCCCGCAATGCCTTGGGGCATGATCGCGCCTTGCCGCCTCTCTATTGGGGCGCGCCGACGGATATGCACTGTCTTTCGCAGGTTGTGGCGCAAACCCAAGAAGAGGCCTATGCGCATCACATTCAGCGTCTCATGGTGACGGGGAATTTCGCCCTTTTGGCCGGGATCGACCCCGCAGAGGTGCATGAGTGGTATCTCGCGGTCTATGCCGATGCGTTCGAATGGGTTGAAGCCCCCAATACCGTGGGCATGTCGCAATTTGCCGATGGCGGTGTGGTCGGGTCAAAGCCCTATGTTTCGAGCGGGGCCTATATCGACAGAATGTCCAATTATTGCGGCAGTTGCGCCTATAAGGTGAAGCATAAAACGGGCGAAAAAGCCTGCCCGTTCAATCTGCTTTACTGGCATTTTCTCGACCGTCATCGCGACCGGTTCGAAGGCAATCCCCGGATGGGCAATATGTACCGCACCTGGGATCGGATGGACGAGGACAAGCGCGCGGTGATTTTGCGAGAAGGTAAAGAGTTTCTTAAGAAACTAGATGCAGGCGAAAGGGTTTAGCCGCAAAAGCTCACGTTTCGCCACCTGCCCAATAGGCGCGCCATCGTGCCGCTGTCTCAGTGGAAAGCTCGGCTGTGTCCAAGGCGTCCGGAGCGAGCCGGGGCAGGTCTTTTCTCCAGTCTTTACGGGGCCTTGAAGCATTCTCAACCTTATCAAGTGCAATATTGGCCCAGACATTGCGTCCTTCGGCGCGCGGTGCGGCAAAGGCGCAGAGATAGGCGAGATAGGCAAACTCTGACCCGCGTCCCATGCCGCGCCGCAGGGCGTGGGCCTTTGCTTTCAGCTTTAATCCAAAGGGTTTGGGCGGCTCTGTTATCGCAGGCAGTCGATCCGCCAAGGCGGTGTTGATTGGCGCGCCGGGGGGAAACATCGCGTCAAATCGGCCGTGAAAAACATGCCGCATATGCCCGTCGTAGCGGGTCACGATGTCCTCCGCGAGGGCGATTTGAGGGCCAGCGGCGTCGATCGCGCTGGAAAGGCTGAATTGTTCGATTTGTGTAAAGTTTAATCCAAAATCAATCAGGTCACAGGTATTGGATGTTGATGAAGTGATGTGAATATCGGCGGGATCCACACCCAAAACACCCAGATTAAACAGCTCCACACCCGGGTTCAGATGCGTTTCCGCCTCTGTTCCGCGCGCGGCGTCAAGGGCTGCGGCCCAGTCGTCTCGTCCCGCGAGCCAGCCATCGCGGGCCAGCACCAAGGGGCGCCCGGGCGCGATGCGTGTGAAGAGATCCGCAGGCGGCGCGCGAAAATAGGTGTCGGTCGCGATCACGCAAACCGGTCCGGTTTCCTCAGCCAGAGCCTCCGACAGCGTCGCCGCTAGGTTCGGTCCAACTGCGGGCAGGGCATGGGGGAGGAGGGGCAGGTCGGGGCGCTGATTGGCGCTATCCGCCCACAGCTCCATCTGCACGCCGTCAATACCCTGCTTCAGGGCGGAGAGGACGCTATAGGACAATTCCTGCTGCGCACGGGGTGCATCCCCGTGCAGCATGTAGATCAATCGGTTCATGGAGACTTAGTTACCGGAGGTCTCTTCTGCGGGCGCGCCATCGTTGCTGGTCAGCAGGCCGTTGTTCCAATCGCCGGTGGTTTCCTGCCCGGTGGCATAGCGCATAGTGCCGGGGCCCTGACGTTTGGAATTGACGAAGCTGCCCTCGTAGACGTCCCCATTGGCGTAGGTGGCCACGCCTTGGCCGGTGATTTTGCCCTCGGCCCAGTCGCCTTCATAGGTAAACCCATCGGGCATAACGATTTTCCCTTTGCCGTGGCGCTGGCCATTGGCAAATTCGCCCTCGTAGGTGACACCA
Organism: Epibacterium sp.; assembly: GCA_048263945.1. Taxonomy (GTDB): domain Bacteria; phylum Pseudomonadota; class Alphaproteobacteria; order Rhodobacterales; family Rhodobacteraceae; genus Epibacterium. Next base: position 312,380 of record JBLXDQ010000002.1, read on the forward strand.
TCGGCATAGGTCACTTTGGCCTCGCCATGACGCAAGGACTCTTTCCAGCCACCTTCATAGCGATAGCCATCGGGGTAGGTCATAATACCGAAGCCATCGTTCTTGGCGTTCTTAAAGCTGCCCTCATAGGTGCTGCCATTGGGGTAGGTGGCGATGCCTTCGCCCTCGATCACACCTGCAATCCAAGCCCCATCATAGGTCGAGCCATCGGGATAGGTGATCTTGCCCTTGCCATGGGCGAGATCGTCGCGGAATTCCCCCTCATATACCGAGCCATCAGGGTAGGTGACTTTGCCGCGCCCCTCAATCTGGCCCGCCTGCCATTGGCCGGAGTAAACATAGCCGTCGGTGCCGGTAAACGTGCCCTGACCTTGGCGCAGATCGTCTTCGAAATGGCCCTCATAGGTGTCGCCATTGGCATAGGTCAGCTTGCCTTCGCCTTCGCGGCGACCATTGACCAGCGGGCCTTCGTAGACGTCGCCATTCGGCTGCGTGAGCTTGCCCATGCCGTTCATCTGATCGGCGGCCCATTCGCCCTCGTATTTCAACCCATCGGGCATCACCAGCGTGCCGAACCCATCCAGTTTGCCGTCCTTGATGCCGCCTTGATAGGTCGCGCCATTCGGGTAGGTGATTTTGCCTAGACCCTCTTTGCGGCCCTCGACCCAATCGCCATCATATTCATACCCGCCGGGGTTCTGCATGACGCCGGTGCCGTGGTGCTTGGCGCCGACAAAGCTGCCTTCGTAGCGCACGCCGTTTGCGTAAATCGCGACGCCCTGACCGTTAATCACGCCATCCTGCCACTCGCCCTCATAGGTGCCGCCATCCGCAAAGGTGATCTTGCCGATCCCCTCAGGTTTGCCCTTGGAGAACTCGCCTTCGTAGATCGACCCATTGGGGAAGCGTGCAATGCCCTGGCCGCGAATTTCGCCTTCGACCCATTGGCCGGAATACTCATAGCCGTTCGGCAGGCGATAGGTGCCCTGACCATGTTGCAACCCGCCTTTGAACTCTCCCTCATAGACGCCGCCAATCTCGTCTTGGGTGGTAAGCACCTGTTCGGATTGGGCAAATGCAGGAGCAGAGATGCCAAGGGCACCCAAGCTCAGAAAGGAGGTCAGCAGGAAGGTGGAGCCGATACGGGTCATGGACGCCTCGTTGCCTCTATCGTTTGTGAAAGCTGCCTAGAATTGGGGGGCTTTGTGAGGAACTTATGCGACGAGGGCGTTTGTCGCAACGCTTTTGCCTGCGTGGTCTTTCCCTTCGGCGGGGATCTGATACATGGGCAGGGACGACTTTTGATTTGGGGACCCCGGACCGATGGCCGATAAATTTCGCGTGACGCTGGCGCAATTGAACCCGACCGTGGGCGATCTGGCAGGCAATGCCGCCAAGGCGCGCGCCGCGTGGGAAGAGGGCCGCGCCGCCGGGGCCGATCTGGTGGCGCTGCCGGAGATGTTCATCACCGGCTATAACGCGCAGGATCTGGTGATGAAGCCCGCCTTTCATCGCGCCGCCATGGCCGAAGTGCAGGCCTTGGCCGAGGCTTGCGTGGATGGTCCCGCCTTGGCGATTGGCAGCCCCTGGGCCGAAGGGGACAAACTTTATAATGCCTATCTCATCCTGAAAGAGGGCAAGATTGCCTCCAAGGTGCTGAAACATCACCTGCCGAATGAGACGGTATTTGACGAGGTGCGGATCTTTGACGCGGGCCCCTTGGGGGGGCCTTATTCGGTGGGCAATACCCGCATCGGCAGCCCGATCTGCGAGGACGGCTGGCACGAGGATGTAGCGGAAACGCTAGAGGAAACCGGGGCGGAATTCCTGCTGATCCCCAACGGTTCGCCCTATTATCGCGGCAAGATGGAGACCCGCTACAACCATATGGTTGCCCGCGCGGTCGAGACGGGCCTGCCGGTGATCTACCTCAATATGGTGGGCGGGCAAGACGATCAGGTCTTTGACGGCGGCACCTTTGCCCTGAACCCGCATGGGGCCTTGGCGCTGCAGATGCCAGTCTTTGCCGAGGCGATCACCCAGCTCGATCTGGAACGCGCCGACGAGGGCTGGCGCATCGTTGAGGGCGAAAAAGCCCATCTGCCAGATGCTTGGGAGCAGGACTATCACGTGATGGTGCAATCCCTGCGCGATTACATGGGCAAGACTGGCTTTAAGAAGGCGCTTCTTGGTCTCTCTGGCGGTGTTGATTCCGCGATTGTCGCCGCGATTGCGGTGGATGCGATCGGCGCTGAAAATGTCCGCTGCGTGATGCTTCCGTCGGAATACACCTCCAAAGAAAGCCTAGAGGACGCCGAGGCCGTGGCACAGGCTCTGGGCGTTCACTACGACTATGTGCCGATTTCCGAAGGGCGCGCGGCGATCACCAACACGCTGGCCCCTTTGTTTGCGGGCCGTGATGCGGATCTGACCGAGGAAAACATTCAGTCCCGCTTGCGTGGTCTCCTCTTGATGGCGATGTCCAACAAATTTGGTGAGATGCTGCTGACCACCGGCAATAAATCCGAGGTCGCGGTGGGCTATGCCACGATCTATGGCGATATGAACGGCGGCTATAACCCGATCAAGGACCTTTATAAGACCCGCGTCTTTGAAACCTGCCGCTGGCGCAACGCCAATCACCGCGATTGGATGAAGGGTCCAGAGGGCGAGGTGATCCGCCCGAATGTGATCGACAAGCCCCCCTCAGCCGAATTGCGCGAGGATCAGAAGGACAGCGATTCTTTGCCGGATTATCCGGAATTGGATGCAATCCTTGATATTCTTGTGGATCAGGACGGATCAATCTCTGATTGTGTGGCTGCGGGCTTTGATCGCGACGTGGCAAAGCGGGTCGAGCATCTGATTTATATCAGTGAATACAAACGCTTCCAGTCTGCGCCCGGCGCCCGTCTGACCAAACGTGCCTTCTGGCTCGACCGGCGGTATCCGATTGTGAATCGCTGGCGCGACCCAAGCTAACCGCGAGAGCGCAAGTCAGGAAAATACCACCGCTCCGGCCCGGAATGAGGCCGGAAAAGCACAGGGTGTGGGATCCGGTTAACGTTTCAGTAGACACGGCTGGACCCGCCAAATCCGCAGGGACTAGAAGAGGCTCATGCCTGGACCACAGCTGCCCCAGTTCAACGCAGATAGAACGCTGCCCCAAGAGGTCGACGTCGTCGTCATCGGCGGGGGAATCGTTGGCGCATCCACCGCACTCGAACTGGCCGAACGCGGCCATTCCGTGCTGCTGTGCGAGAAGGGCCAGATTGCGGGCGAACAAAGCTCGCGCAACTGGGGCTGGGTGCGGATGTCCCAGCGTGATCCGCGTGAAATGGATCTGATGACCCATGCCTTCCGCATCTGGGAAGGCCTTGAGGAACGCACCGGCTACCCCACCGGATTTACCCGCTGCGGGATCATGTTCACCGCCAAGAACCGCCGCCGCGAGGCCGAGCTGGCGCGCTGGGCGGACAACCTCAAAGGTTACGACATCCCGTCGCAAATGCTGAGTGGCAAGGCGCTGGAGGCTTTGGTGCCCGGCTATGGCAAACGTCTGCGCGCGGGGTTCCACATGCCGACCGATGGTCGGGCTGAGCCGCAAATGGCCACCCATGCCATCGCCTCTGCCGCCCGCGACAAGGGGGCGGCGATTATCACGGGCTGCGCGGTGCGCGCACTGGATGTCGAGGCAGGGCGCATTCGCGGTGTGATCACCGAAAAGGGCCGGGTCGCGGCAACGGCCGTGGTGCTCGCAGGCGGGGCCTGGTCGCGCCTATTCCTGCGCAACGAAGGCGTGTTCCTGCCGCAGCTCAAGGTGCTGAATTCGGTGATGCGCCTGTCGCCTGTTGAGGGCGTGCCCGAGACCGCGCTTTGGGCCAATGGTTTTGCCATCCGCAAACGGGCGGACGGTGGGTTTACCGTGGCGGCGGGGAATGAAAATAGTTTCGACATCGTGCCGGATACCTTCCGCATCGGCTATCGCTTCCTGCCGGCTTTCCTCAACGATGTGACCGCCGTGGGCTTCCGCTTGACCAACCGTTGGTCGATCGAGGCGGCTGAGGAGCGCCCCTGGGGCCCGCAAGACCGCTCGCCCTTTGAACGCACCCGCATTCTCGATCCGGAACCCTCACAAAAGGCGCTGCGCCGTGGCCTCGCTGCTGCGCGCGAAGCCTTCCCGGCGCTGGAAAAATCAGACGTGACACAAAGTTGGGGCGGCTTGATCGACGTGACCCCGGACGAAATCCCGGTGATCTCTGAAGTGCAATCGCGCCCGGGCCTGTTTATCTCGACGGGCTATAGCGGTCATGGCTTCGGGATCGGTCCCGGTGCGGGGCGTCTGACAGCCGATCTGGTCACAGGCGATGCGCCCATCGTGGACCCAAGGCCCTTCCGCCTCAGCCGCTTCAAATAGCAAAAGCCCCGGTAGGATGCCGGGGCTTTTTAGTATCAGAGCCTTAGGGCAGGGGGTTAGCCCATCATCTGATAGCTGACAGGCACGAACCGGAACCCCTCGCCGCGCGTCTCCACATATCCGGCAGCCGGGAAGGGCATGTGATAGCCGATCATCGGCACTTTGCTGGTCGCCAGCATATCCAAAATGCGCCGCCGGGTGGCCGAGGCCATATCCTTGTCGGTGTCAAAGCTGGTCTGCCATTCGGGATGGGCAAAGGGGAACACATAGTGGTTCGCCAAATCCGCGGTCAGCAACAGCTGCTGATCCCCGCTTTCGATCATATAGACCATGTGGCCGGGGGTATGACCAAAGGCTGCCATGCCGGTGATGCCAGAGGCCACGGTGCCGCCATCCTCGATAAAGCTCATCTTTTCAGCCTGAGGCGTCACTTTGGCACGCACATTGTCAGCCCCCCCATTGCCCTCCGGCAAGCCGGTCCAATGGTCATATTCAGCCGCCGCCGTCACATAGCGCGCATTGGCAAAGGTGGCCGCGCCGCTCTCATCCGTCATACCACCAATGTGGTCGCCATGCATATGGGTCAGCACCACCACGTCGATATCTTCGGGTGTCACACCGGCATCGGCAAGGGCAGAGGTGATCCCACCCGCATTCAGCCCGGTATCAAACAGGATCTTCTCCGCCCCGGTATCAACCAAGGTCGGCGTAAAATAGAACTGCGCGCTGGTGTCGGAGATGAAGTTCTCCTCGGCAACCTCCGCAAAGGCGGCGTCCGAAGCGCCTCCGCCAAAGATATCCTTCACCCCATCCCGCCCGGTGCTGCCTGCCAGCAGGCTGTGGACGGTGTAATCCCCCACCTTGAAGGCCCGCGCGTGCAAGGGTTTGGGCGCATGCCCATGCCCCGCCGCCCGTACGGGCGCGGCCACTGTGGCGGCGATGGGGGCGGCAGCAACACCGGCCAATGCGGCCCGGCGAGAAAGCTTCAGTGTCATCCTCATAGTCTCCCTGACGTCAGTGATTTTACGGCAAGCTAGCGCCCCTTGCGCCAAAGTCCGCTGACGGGGGATCACGAAATCGTGGGGCGCGCCGCGGCTTTCATCTTTCGTGAAATACTCCCGCCGGAGGCCGCGCCCCGCATAGGGGCGCTTCAAAGCGGTCCGGCTCCGCGAAAACTGGACAATTCCGCGCGCCTGTGACAGAGCAGGCGCAACAGGAGATATGCGATGACCACCACCCGTTTTGCGCCGTCGCCCACCGGCTATATCCACGTGGGCAACCTGCGCACCGCACTGATGAACTATCTGATCGCCCGCAAGGCTGGCGGCACCTTCATCCTGCGCATCGACGACACCGATCCCGAGCGTTCCAAGGAAGAATATGTCGACGCGATCAAACAGGACCTCGAATGGCTCGGCCTGACTTGGGACAAGGTGGAACGCCAGTCCGAGCGTCTTGATCGCTACGCCGAGGCCGCAGATAAACTGCGCGAGATCAACCGCTTCTACGAGGCTTTTGAGACGCCGACCGAACTCGACCTCAAACGCAAAAAGCAGCTCAACATGGGCAAGCCTCCGGTCTATGACCGCGCCGCACTCGCCCTGTCCGACGCCGACAAGGATGCCCTGCGCGCCGAGCGTGGCAATGGCGTTTGGCGCTTCAAGCTCGACCAAGAGCGGATTGAATGGACCGATGGCATCCTTGGGCCGATTTCGATCGACGCAGCCTCTGTTTCCGACCCGGTTCTGATCCGCGGCGACGGTCAGGTGCTTTATACCATTGCGTCCGTCGTCGATGACACGGACATGGGGGTGACCCATGTTGTGCGCGGCTCTGACCACGTGACCAATACGGCGACGCAAATCCAGATCATGGCTGCTCTGGGCCACGGCCATCCGGAATTTGCCCACCACTCGCTGCTCACTGGCCCGCAGGGCGAGGCGCTGTCGAAACGTCTCGGCACGCTGGCGCTGCGCGACCTGCGCGAAGCAGGGGTGAAGCCGATGGCGCTTCTGTCCTTGATGGCGCGTCTTGGCTCCTCCGATCCGGTGGAGCTGCGCAGCGATCTCTCTGAGCTGGTCGATGGGTTTGACATCACCCGCTTTGGTTCCGCGCCGACCAAATTTGATGCCGAGGATCTCTACCCGCTGACCGCCCGCTATCTGCAGGGCCTGCCGGTGGATGCGGTTAAGGCCGAGCTGGATGCCGCAGGGGTTCCGGCAGACAAGCAAGAGGCCTTCTGGGCTGTTGCCAAGGAAAACATCACCACGCTCAAGGATCTCGAGGGCTGGTGGATCCTCTGCCGCGATGGCGCCGAGCCTTTGGTGGACGACGAGGACAAGGACTTCATCGCAGAGGCGATGACCCTTCTGCCCGAAGGCCCCTATGACAGCGAAAGCTGGGGCAAATGGACGGCAGAGGTGAAGGAAAAGACCGGCCGCAAGGGCAAGGGTCTGTTCATGCCGCTGCGCAAAGCCGTCACCGGCATGGAGCGTGGCCCGGATATGTCCGCGCTGCTCGCTCTGATGCAGGTGGTCCGCGCGCGCGGCTAACCCGCTGGGTGGTTTTGGAAATTGAACGGGCGGGGCGCAGGCTCCGCCCGTTTTTGCTGAGGACTTTGCTTAGGACGCGGTGTCGATCAGTGCCTTGCGCATGGCCCGCGCGGCCTCGGGCATGGCCGGATTGGGGTGATCGGCCAGCGCGGTCAGCCCTTTATCCATCCACTCCATCACTTCTGGCGCGTCCTGTGCGCACCGCGCAATCGGCGGGAAGCTCGCCTTCAACAGCGCCTCTGCCGTGACAGGGGGGAGGGTGATGCGGTCAAATTGCACGTCTTCCTCTGGCGCATCGGTGTCTTCGGGCAGGGTCTCCCACAACAGGCGTTCGATGCGTCCCATCACCTCAATCGCGGTGCCGGGATCGTTGACGCCCGGCGACAAGGCCCGCTGCGCTGTTTCCGCCAGCAGGGTGAGGCCAAAACTCGGGTCCTGCTCAAAGCTGCGCACATCACCAATGTCGATCAAGGCGGCGGCCTGTTCGCAAAACTCCTGATCCGCGCCGGTTGCCACCGCCAAGGGGCGGCCACGCAGTACAAATTCGCCCGGCAGGCGGGTCAAATGCACCTCTGCCCCGGCCTCAGCCGCCGCATCTTGCAGGCGCATCATGTCGACAAACCGCACAAAGCCGCTGGCCTTGGCCGGAATCGTGCGTCCCTCAGGCGCGTCCTCGCTCCGGCACCGTCCGCCTAGGTTTGGCGTGTCGCGACGCGCCTCAAGGCTCTTGCGGGTCTGGGTTTCGATCAGTCGCAGCGTGTGGTCCATGCTGCCCAGATCCGACAGGTGGTCGATCCAGCGCAGCATCGAAATGACGATCAACGCCACCACAAACACGGTCATCACAAAGACGATAAAGGCCGCGCCCACCGGATAAATCTGCGCGCGAAACAGGATGATCGCACTCAGCGAATAGATAAACCCGCCGGTAAAGGTCGCCAGCACGCTCTGGGTTACGGTGTCTTCCAACAGCAACCGATAGACCCGCGGCGTCGCCATGCCAGAGGCGGTGCGATAGGCGCTCACCATCACGTTGAGCGAAAAGGTGGTCACCGCCAACATGCCGGAGGCAAGGATATTCAGCACCGGCAGCACCGCGTCGCGGCCAAAGCGATCGGCCCATTCCTGCGGCAGGATCGGCGTCAGCAAGGGCGCAACTGCCAGCGAGAGCAAGGAAAACAGTGAAATCAGCGCCACCCGGAACCACAGCTGGCGCGTAATGCGCCGCAACAGAAGGAGGCTGCGCGATATCATAGGCTCTCCGTCACCACCGGCGCGCCGATCTCGGCGATCAAGCGGTCGTGCAGGGCCAATTCCGCCGCTGTCATCACCTGATGGCGTGGATAGCCGGGCGCGGCGCGGTCATCCAGCATGCCAACTTCCCAGCCATCGGTGCTGGCCATAAAATCATGCACCCCGGCCTCGCCAAAGACCTGCGCATAGCCGCGCAAAACCACGTCGAGATAGCTCAAGGGGATCAGGTTCTGGCAGCTCTCGGGCGCGATATTCTCGTCGGGTACCTGATAGAGCGCGACTTGCGGCGCAGGGCGCAGATCATGGCTGATCTCACCCGAGACATCGACGCGCACATAGCAATATTCGCGTTCATCGAGCGCCGCCCAATCCGCGCCGGGCACGGCGGCCATCAGCCCGTCAATCGCGTGACCCGGCGCCCGCGTCACGCTGAGGAACGCCAAGGGGCGCGCGTTGCTGCGCACCCAGGTGCGGCGCCAGCCGCTCAGGCGGGCGGGGCGGGCATCTGTGTAGATATGGGTGCCGAGGTTCACAAGGCTGCCAAAACCGAAGAAATGCGGGGGAATTTGGGTCATTTGCGCTCTGCTGCCGTTCTCAAAAATCTTTGCGGGCTTTGATGTATGTCAAACCGCTTTTTCCCCGGATTTGCAATGGTGCCTCAGCCGTGCCCTGTTCATCGTCATCGCGAGTTTGCCTCATGCGTATCACCAAACGAACCAATATCGCCGTCCGACTCTTGATGTATTGCGCGCTGAACGACGGCCGCCTTGTCACCAAGTCGGAGATCGCAGAGCGCTGCAATATCTCGGAGAACCACTTGGCTCAGGTGGTGAACCAACTGGGGCAACTTGGGTTTTTGACAACCCAGCGTGGGCGAAATGGCGGCCTCAGCCTGGGGCGCGCGGCGGCGGATATCTGCATTGGCGATGTGTTCCGTCAGGTCGAGGGCGGCCTGCCGATGGTCGAATGCTTTGCCGATGTGGACAATACCTGCCCGCTGGTCGAGGCCTGCCGCCTGCGTGATGCGCTGACGGCGGCGGCGGAGGCTTTTTACGGCGCGCTCGACGGCATTACGCTTGAGAGCCTCACCTGCGATAATTTTGATCTGCAACGCATTTTGGCGCCGGTCTCCTGTCCCGCGCCGGAATTGGCGCGGGCCTGAAGCAAGGGTCAATCGCGCGCCCGCAGCACCCGCGCGGGCCGCGCGGCGAGCGGGCGCAGTGCATAGGCCAGCCCGGCAAAGAGCGTCACCAGAATGCCGCCCGTGATCACCCCAAGCGCATTGGGCCAGATCACCGCATAGTCGGTTTCAAAGACAAAATGGCTCACCGACCAGGCGCCGAGGATGCCCGCCAAGAGCGCCACGCTACCCGCCGCCGCGCCCAATAGGGCCGAGCGCAGGGCAAAGCTCAGCAGGATCTGCCGGCGTGGCGCGCCGAGGGTTTTGAGCAAAGCCGCTTCATAGCGGCGCGCAGGCTCCGCTGCGGCGGCAGTGCCCAGCAGCACGAGGAAGCCGGTGAACAATGTCGCCGCCGCGCCATAGGCTGTGGCGGTGGCCAGTTGCCCAAGAATCTCTGACACCCGGTCAATCGCATCGCGCACCCGGATCGCGGTGATATTCGGCATCTCGCGGGCCAGATCGCGCAGGATCGGCGCTTCGGCCTCGGGGCTGGCATAGACGCTGGCGATATAGCTATGCGGCGCGCCCTTCAGCGCGGCCTCGTTAAAGGTCAACACAAAGCCCATGCCGGCATTGGAAAAGTCCACATCCCGAAAGCTGGTGATGGTGCCGGTGATATCGCGGCCCAGCACGTTGACGGTCAGCGTAGCGCCGAGGTTGAGCCCCATTTCCTCCGCCTCTTCCGCGGCAAAGGAAATCTGGGGCGCGCCGGAGTAATCCTCGGGCCACCAGGTGCCTGCGGTCACAGTTGTCGAGGCGGGTTTGGCGCCCGCATAGGTCACGCCCCGGTCGCCCCTGATCACCCAATGATCGCCTGCAACCTCCTTGGCCGGGCGGTCGTTGATACGGGTGATCACCCCGCGCAGCATCGGGGCTTGGTCCACGCGGCTGACGGCGGGGTCGCCCTCGGTGCGTTCCAGAAAGGCAGGCATCTGATCCCGCTGGATATCGACAAAGAAATAGGAGGGCGCCACCTCGGGCAGGTTGCCAGCAATCGCGCGGCGCATATTGCCGTCGATCTGGCCAATGGCCGCAAGGACGGTGAGGCCGAGGCCCAGCGCCAAGACCGCCGGCATCGCGCCATCGCGGGCCGAGGCGATGGAGGCCAAGGCCCAGCGCAGTGCCGGCCGACCTCGCGCGACGCCTTTGCCAAGGCGGGCCAAGAGGGCGATGCCGGCCCCCGCCAGAAGCAGCACCAAGAGCGCGCCAATCAACCCGCCTGCGGTCCACAGCGCCAGCATGGGCGAGCCGGAGAGCAGCGCCGCCGCACCAACCAGAAGGCCAAGCGTCAGGGCCGTCGCCACGATATAGCGCAGCGCGGGCCATTGGATGCCACCGCCCAAAGCATCGCGATAAAGGGCGGCGGCGCGAATACGCTCGGCTCGGGCCAGCGGCCAGAGGGTGAACAAAAGCGCGGTCAACACACCGTAAAGCGCGGATTCCAAAAGCGCAGTGGGATAGATCGAAAACACCGCCGGAAAGGGCAGCTGCGCCGCAATTAGCGGCCCGAGCAGCAGAGGCCCAAGCCCGCCGAGCACCAACCCCAGCACAATCCCGGCCAGCGCCAAGAGGCCGATCTGGAGGAAATAGGTCAGAAAGATCACCCGCCGCTCGGCACCAAGGGTGCGCAGGGTGGCGATGGTCTCGGTCTTGGTGGCGAGATAGGCGCGCACGGCGGTCGACACCCCAACGCCGCCCACCGCAAGGCCGGAGAGGCCGACCAGCACCAAAAACGCGCCCAGCCGCTCCACAAACCGCGCGATCCCCGGCGCGCCGTTGCGGGCATCCCGCCAGCGCATCCCACTGTTTTCAAACTGTGATTTCGCCTCGCGTTCCAGCGCGGTCAGGTCGGCCTCGGGCGGCAGGGTCAGGCGGTATTTGGTATCAAACAGCGTGCCGGGCGCCAAAAGACCGGAGGTGGCCAGCGCCTCGGTCTTCACCAGAGTGCGCGGCCCGATGGAAAAGCCAGAACCCGCTGCATCCGGCTCCCATGCGATGATCCCGGCGAGGCGAAAGTCCTGCGTGCCAAGGCGGAAGATCTCGCCTTCGGCAAGACCGAGCCGTTCGGCCAGAACCCGCTCCATCACCGCGCCGGGGAGGCCACGCTGCACCGCCAGCACGTCACTCAGCGCCAAGCCATTAGTCAGCGTGACACTGCCGCGCAGCGGGTAGCCATCGTCGACGGCCTTCACCTGCGTCAGCGCGCGCTCCTCGCCCACCACGGCCATGGAGCGGAACTCCACCACCTCGGATCGTTGGCTGGAGATCTGCTCCATCCAGGCGATTTCCTCAGCATTAGCAAAGCGATAGGTGAAGGTCATCTCCGCATCGCCGCCCAAGAGGCTCGCGCCCTCCCGCGCCAGTCCCGCCTCGATCGAGGCGCGGATGGAGCCGATGGCGGCGATCACGCCGACGCCCAGCGCCAGACAGGCGAGGAACAGGCGAAAGCCGCGCAAACCGCCGCGCAATTCGCGCAAAGTGAAGCGCCACGCGAGGCGCAGTTGCGTGGCGAGGGGCAGGGCGGCCAGCTCGGGCGCGCTCATTCAGCGGCCTCGCGCGCGCCGTCCGTGTCGATCCGCCCGTCGCGCAGCCGCACCACGCGGTCGCAGCGTGCCGCCAGTTCCGGCGCATGGGTGACCATCACCAATGTCGAGTCGTGCCGGTCGCGCAGCGAGAACAACAGGTCCATCACCTGCGCGCCATTGGCTTGGTCGAGGTTGCCAGTCGGCTCATCCGCCAGAAGAATATCGGGCCGTGTCACCACCGCACGGGCCAGCGCCACCCGCTGCTGCTCGCCTCCCGACATCTGCGCGGGCATATGGTCGGCGCGATGGCCAAGACCCACGGCCTCCAGCTCGGCCCGTGCCCGCTCAAACGCATCGCGCACGCCTGCAAGTTCAAGCGGCGTCGCGACATTTTCCAGCGCGGTCATGGTGGGGATCAGGTGAAAGCTCTGAAACACCACCCCCATATGGGCACGTCGGAACCGCGCCAGCGCGTCCTCGTCCAGTGCTGTCAGATCGGCGCCCATGGCACGCACCGAGCCACCCCTGGCCTGTTCCAGCCCGCCCATCACCATCAACAGCGAGGACTTGCCCGAGCCCGAAGGCCCAATCAGCGCCAGCGTCTCGCCCCTTTTGACCTCCAGATCGATGCCCGCAAGGATCGTGACCGGGCCGGTATTGCCATTCAGCGTCAAATGCACATCTTGAAGCGAGAGAAGGGCTTGGGCGTCTTGGGGCTTGTGAAGGGTCATCCGGGCGGCACCTGTCGTTTGATCTGAATTGGATATGGAGTTGCCGGTCGCATGCGCAAGTTACTGAAACGAATTTTTGTAACTTTTGGCCTGTTTCTGGCGGTTGTGCCCGCCGCGCGGGCAGAGGTTTTGCGGATCACGGTCTTGGGCGACAGTTTGGTGCAGGGCTATGGTTTGCCGCAGGGCGAAGGCTTGGTGCCCCAGCTTGAGGCTTGGCTGCGGGCTGAGGGCGCGGATGTGGCGCTGACCAATGCGGGGGTCTCGGGCGATACCACGGCAGGCGGCGTGTCGCGCATCGATTGGACCTTGGCGGACCAGCCGCAGGGGCTGATTGTGCTCTTGGGCGGCAATGACCTGCTGCGCGGACTGCCGCCAGAGCAATCTCGCGCCAATCTCGACACCATCGTGAACAAGGCGCAAGCTGCGGGGGCAGAGGTGATGCTGATCGGGATGCAGGCGCCGCTGAATTATGGCGCTGATTTCAAAGAGAAGTTCGACCGGATATATTCGGATTTGGCCGAAGCCCATAGCGCAATTCTCCACCCCTCGGCCTTTGCCGGAATTACGGCTGAAGTGGGCAGCGATCCGGCGGCGGCCGGTCCCTACATGCAAGCCGATGGCATTCACCCCAATGCAAATGGCGTCGCGCTGAATGTCGCCGCGATGGGGCCAAAAGTGTTGGAATTGGTGGCGCAGATTTCGGGGGAAGCGCGTTCGAACTAACCCGGCTGTGGCTTAGCCTGTCGCGGTTTCGCGCTCTTCTGCCCACTCTGCGAGGGTGGAGCGGATGAGATAGGCAATGACAGTGGTGCTCAGCGCACTCAGCGCGCCAACCAGCGAATAGATCGCCAGACACACCCAAAGGGACAGGCCAAAAGTGAAATACCCGATAGCAGCCGTCACCAGTCCGGCAATAATCCCAAACAGTATCCCTGCAATCGCCATTCCTCTGCGATCCTCCCAAACTGGATAGTACTCGTAACACGCAACACTAGCGCGCAGCCCGACTAAACACAGAGGGCCACACGGATCGAATAATGGTGCATTGGGTGAGTTTAGGAAAGGTTAACGCCCTGATCCCAAGCCTCAGATTGGCGGGAGTTTGCTGATGGGCCAAAGGCGAGGATGCAGGCCAGAACCACAACGCTGAGGCTGCCGATCAAAATATAGATCGCAAAACAAGCCCATAGCGGCACGCCAAATCCAAATCCTGCGATCAGGGCGGACAGGCCGCCGGACAGCATAGCGGTGAACAGGAGCGCGATCATACCTTTATCCTCACATTGCATCCACGAGAGCGACTTTTGTCGTCCGGGAGAGCTCCACCTGTCTTTTTGCGACGGGCTTATGGTCAGCCTTGCCGGGAATTGTGGTCAGATTATGGAGCCTCTAGGGCGAATACGGCTGAGGCCGCGATCTTTCCTCGTCTTTCTTGCCTCCTTGGGCGGTGCAGGCCCCACAGGCGATTGCTCCTGCCTTGCGCACGCGCTATCACACCTGCCAACCAGTTTCCTTACACGACGGAGCGGAGCCAATGGCCTCTTACCAGTACGTCTACCACATGCAGGGTGTCTCCAAGAGCTACCCCGGTGGCAAGAAATGCTTTGAAAACATCCACCTGTCCTTTCTGCCCGGCGTGAAGATCGGTGTCGTCGGCGTCAACGGCGCCGGTAAATCGACTCTGATGAAGATCATGGCCGGCATGGACACCGATTTCACCGGTGAGGCCTGGGCGGCCGAAGGCGCCAAGGTCGGCTACCTGCCGCAGGAGCCGCAACTCGACGAGAGCCTGACCGTGCGTGAAAACGTCATGCTCGGCGTGAAGGAAAAGAAAGACAAGGTCGACCGCTTCAACCAGATCGCGGTTGAAATGGCCGAGAACTACACCGACGAGCTGATGGAAGAGATGACCGCCCTGCAGGACGCCATCGATTCCGAGAACCTCTGGGATCTCGACAGCCAGGTGGACGTCTCCATGGAGGCCCTGCGCTGCCCGCCGGATGATGCGGATATCAAGGATCTTTCGGGCGGTGAAAAGCGCCGCGTGGCGCTGTGCAAACTGCTCCTTGAAGCGCCTGACATGCTGCTGCTCGACGAACCGACCAACCACCTTGACGCCGAGACCATCGCCTGGCTGCAACAGCACCTGATCGACTACAAAGGCACCATCCTCTGCGTTACCCACGACCGTTACTTCCTGGATGACATTACCGGCTGGATCCTCGAACTCGACCGCGGTCGCGGCATTCCTTACGAGGGCAACTACTCCAGCTGGCTGGAGCAAAAGGCCAAACGTCTGGAGCAGGAAGCCCGCGAAGACAAAGCCAAACAAAAGACCCTCGAGCGCGAACTTGAGTGGATGCGTCAGGGCCAAAAAGCCCGTCAGGCCAAATCCAAGGCGCGTATTGCTGCCTATAACGAGATGGCCAGCACCTCTGAACGTGAAAAGGTCGGCCGCGCCCAGATCGTGATCCCGAACGGTCCGCGTCTTGGCGGTAAGGTCATCGAGGTCGAAAACCTGTCGAAACACTACGGTGATAAACAGCTGGTCGAAGGTCTCACCTTCTCGCTGCCGCCGGGTGGTATCGTGGGCGTGATCGGCCCCAACGGCGCCGGTAAGTCGACGCTTTTCAAGATGCTAACCGGGCAAGAGCAGCCTGATGAAGGCTCCGTCACCTATGGCGACACGGTAAAGCTGTCCTATGTGGATCAGAGCCGCGATGACCTCAATGACGGCGACACCGTTTGGGAAGCGATCTCCGGCGGGGCCGAGATCATCGAATTGGGTGATGCGCAGGTCAACTCCCGCGCTTACTGTTCCTCCTTCAACTTCAAAGGCGGCGACCAGCAGAAGAAGCTGAACCTCCTCTCCGGTGGTGAGCGCAACCGTGTCCACATGGCGCGCCTGCTCAAAGAGGGCGGCAACGTCCTGCTGCTCGACGAACCGACCAACGACTTGGACGTGGAAACCCTGCGGGCGCTTGAAGACGCGCTGGTGGATTTTGCGGGCTGCGCCGTGGTCATCTCGCACGACCGTTTCTTCCTCGACCGGATCTGTACCCACATCCTCGCCTTTGAAGGCGACGCGCATGTGGAATGGTTCGAGGGCAACTTCGAAGACTACGAAGAAGACAAGAAACGCCGTCTAGGCCCCGACGCATTGGAGCCCAAGCGCCTGAAGCACAAGAAGTTTGTGCGGTAAACATCAATGGAGGGAGGCCATGGGCCTCCCTTCTTTATTATTGAAGGGGCAGGCAGTCTTCCAAAGCAATCCGCTTGGTTGCATGAGGCGATCAACGCTTCACCCCCACCCAGGCTCGTGGGGCGTCCTCATCCTACCCGCATCCCCCGTTGCCTTCCCTCCGCAATCCTGTACACCACTGCGTTGATGAGAAACGCTTATCCCTTCCTGCGCCCAGGTCAGACCGTGGGCCTGTTGGGTGGATCCTTTGATCCGCCCCACCAAGGCCATGTGCAAATCTCCCTCGCGGCGCTCAAGCGGTTCGACCTTGATCAGCTGTGGTGGCTGGTCACGCCGGGCAATCCGCTGAAAGAGAACCCGCCTGCCTCGATGGCGCGGCGGATGGGGGCGGCGCGGGCGATGATGGATCATCCACGGGTGCGGATTTCGGATATCGAGGCGCGGCTGGGCACGCGCTATACCGCCGAAACCCTGCGGGCCCTGCGCAAAGCCTATCCGCATGTGCGGTTTGTCTGGCTCATGGGGGCCGACAACCTTGCGCATTTCCATCGCTGGAAGGACTGGCAAGACATCCTCAACACCGTGCCCGTCGGCGTCCTGGCCCGGCCGGGAGAGCGGATTTCGGCGCGGCTGTCGCCGGCTGCCCGCATCTATCGCCATGCCCGGCTTGGTGCGGGAGACAGCCATCTGCTGGCTCAGTCAGAGGCCCCGAAATGGTGTTTCCTCAACGTCCCCATGAGTGATGCCTCCTCGACCGAGATCCGCAAGAGGGGCGATTGGGCGCGGTAAGACACGCGGTTTCCGGCGGCTGTCACAAAAACTTGCCATGTTTTTCACGCAAAGCATTTGCCGAATGGCAGGGAATTTGATTGAAAAATACACATCATGATTTCACGCCGCTTCTTTCTCAGCACCGCCCTCGCCACGCTTGCCTCCGGTCCTGCGCTGGCCAATGCCCCAAGCTATACGCCACGACCCAAGGCGCGCGGCGCGAGCCCCTATGCGGCCGGGGCCGAAGGGTTGGAGACGATCCTCGCCAAGGCGGGCCTGTCGGGCGAGGTGGTTTGCGCGGTGGCCAACGCCAATACAGGAGAGCCGCTAGAGAGTGTCGCGGCGGACAAAGGTCTGCCGCCCGCCAGCGTCGGCAAGGTGCTGACAACGCTTTATGCGCTGGAGACGCTGGGCTCGGCCTATCGCTTTAAAACGCAGCTTTTGGCGACCGGACCCGTGCAGGGCGGGGTGCTGAAGGGCGATCTGGTTTTGGTGGGCGGCGGGGATCCGACCCTGACCACCGACAATCTTGCGGAGTTGGCCGCACAGATGAAGGCAGCAGGCATTCGCGGTGTCTCTGGCAAGTTGCTGATCTGGGAGGCGATGCTGCCCTATGTGCGCTCCATCGATCCGGATCAGCCGGATCAAGTGGGCTATAGCCCGGCGGTGAGCGGTCTGGCGTTGAACTTCAACCGCGTGCATTTCGAGTGGAAGCGGGCAGGGGGCGCTTGGGCGGTCTCCATGGATGCGCGGACCGAAAAATACCGTCCCGAGGTCTTTACCTCCAAGATGGCAATCGCGTCGCGGGACGTGCCGGTTTACAGCTATCAGGACAAAGGCGGGGTGGATCACTGGACCGTGGCCAGTGGCGCGCTGGGCAAGGGTGGATCGCGCTGGCTGCCGGTGCGCAATCCGGCGCTTTATGTGGGGGATGTGTTCCAGACCCTATCCCGCGCCCATGGAATCGCCTTGCCGAACCCAAAGGTGATCGCCGCGCTGCCTGCGGGGACGGTGATTGCGCAGGTCCACAGCGCTCCATTGCCGAGCCTGCTGAAAGCGATGCTGAAATACTCCAACAACCTGATGGCGGAGATGATCGGCATGACGGCCAGCCTTGCACGGGGGCCGCGTCCGACCTCGCTCAAGGACTCTGGACGCCGGATGAGTGCTTGGCTGGCAGCGGCCTATGGCTTGCAAGACTGCCGGATGGTGGATCACTCCGGTCTGGGCGAGGAATCCCGGGTATCGGCCAATGATCTTGTGCGCGCCCTGATCGCATCGGAAAAGACCGGTGCGCTGAAGCCGCTGTTGAAACCGGTGTATTTCCACGATGCCAAGGGCCGCCCGGTCAAGACGCATCCAGTCAAGGTTGCTGCCAAAACGGGCACTCTGAACTTCGTCTCCGGTCTGGGCGGCTTTGTCACCGCGCCGGATGGCACCGAACTGGCCTTCGCGATCTTTTCGGCTGACATGAAGGCGCGGTCCAAAATCAGCCGGGCCGAGCGGGAACGACCCCGTGGCGGGCGCACTTGGAACCGCCGGGCCAAGACCTTGCAAGAGAACCTGCTGGAGCGTTGGGGCCAAGTCTACGGCAGCTAGACGCGCGTTTTGGCCAGCAGATAAGACCAGTTTGCCCGTCAGAAGGCAAAATCCTCGCTCCGATAAGCCCAGATTCTGGTTTCCGTGGGGCCAGTATACCCGTGACAGTTGTCAGACGGGGTGTGGATCGTAACCTTTCTTGTAGGTTCGCATAACAATTTCCAAAAACCGCGGCCTCCACACAAAGAGCGCGATCCATCGCGACATGGTTCAACACGGAGGAACCCTTATGTCTTTCAAGACCACGCTTTGCAGCACGACCGCAGCCCTCAGCCTTTTGCTGGGCACCAGTGCGATGGCAGAAGAGATTACTGTTGCCTACTTCCTCGAATGGCCGATGCCATTTGAATACGCCAAGGTCATGGAGACCTATGAGGCGGAAATGGGCGTCGATATCAACTGGGTGTCTTTTGACACTGGCACCGCCATGTCAGCGGCTATGGCATCGGGCGATGTGCAAATCGCTGTAAGCCAGGGTTTGCCCCCCTTTGTGGTTGCTGCCTCCGCAGGTCAGGATCTGGTGATCGCGGATATCGCCGTCAGCTATTCCGACAATGACAACTGTGTGGTGGCCGAGGCGCTTGAAATCGACGCCTCCACGGCCAAGGAGTTGGAAGGCAAACGCGTCGGCGTGCCGATCGGCACCGCGGCCCACTACGGGTTCCTCAAGCAGATGGATCATTTCGGCGTTGATATCTCCACCATGGAAGTTGTCGATATGGCGCCGCCAGAAGGGGCAGCAGCCTTTGCCCAAGGCTCGCTCGATATGGTCTGCGGCTGGGGCGGGGCCCTGCGCCGGATGAAAGAGCACGGCAATGTGCTGATGACTGGGGCGGAGAAAGAGGCGGCAGGCATCCTGGTGTTTGATGTGATCTCTGCACCCGCTTCGTTTGCCTCCTCCGAGGGGGAGTTGCTGTCGAAATTCCTCAAAGTGACGGCAGAGGCCAATGCCATGTGGAACGCGGGCACCGACAAGGCCAAGATGATCGAAGTCATTGCCAAGGACGCCGGCATGGATGTTGCCGATACCGAGGCCACCATGGCGACCTTCTCCTTCCCCTCCACCTCCGAGGCGCTTAGCGACAAATGGCTCGGCGGCGGCGTGCAGGACTTTATGGTCGGTGTGGCTGGCGTCTTTGCCGAGGCGGGATCGATCCCGACCGCGCTCGACAATTATGACGCATCGGTAGACGCGACCTATCTTTCGGCCGTGGCTGAATAAGCGCGGAGTAAACGAGGAGCGGCACGTGCGCCTGAGCCCGCCGGGGCCAGTCTGTGCCGCTCCTCTGCGCCGATATTGCAATACTTTAGCAGCAGGAGCAGCCCATGGATGGCCTCCATATCGACAGCCTGTCGATGCGATTTGACTTGCCCAATGGCTCGCATATCCAGGCTTTGAAAGATGTTTCCATCGAAATCGGCAAGGGCGAGATCATGTCCGTCCTCGGCCCCTCCGGCTGTGGCAAGACCACGCTGTTGAACATCGTCGCAGGCTTTCTAGCGCCCACATCCGGCGCGGTGCGGATGAACGGTCACAATGTGACCGGCCCGGCCCCGGAGCGCGGTATGGTGTTCCAAAAGGGCGCGCTGTTTGAATGGATGAGCGTGCGGGACAACGTCGAATTCGGCCCCCGTATGAAGGGAATGCCCATAGCCGAGCGGCGCAAGATCAGCGACCAGCTTCTCGATACCGTTGGCCTGCAGGATTTCGGCGAGAAAGCGGTCTACGAGCTGTCCGGCGGCATGCAGCAGCGGGTGGCCCTTGCGCGCTGTCTGGCTAATGATCCGGATGTGATCTTGATGGACGAGCCGCTTGGCGCGCTCGACGCGCTGACGCGAGAAAAGATGCAGGCCTTGGTGCTGAAGCTCTGGAAAGAGAGTGGCAAGACCGTGATCCTCATCACCCACTCTGTGGAAGAAGCGCTGTTGCTGGGCGAACGCCTCTTGGTCATGGCCCCGCGACCGGGACGCATTCACAAAGAGTACCGGCTGCCCTTTGCGGACCACGGCGTCAACATGGACCTGCGCGAGGTGAAGAAGCTGCCCGGCTTTGCAGAGACGCGGGACGAGATCCTGTCGATGATCTGGGAAATGGAAGAGGAAATCATGGGCCGGACGGAGGGCGCAGCATGACCGGTCTTCTTATTCTCATCGCCTATGTGGCTCTGTTCACAGCGTCTTATTTTATTGTCGACCGCTTGCAGCAGCGGATGCGGACGGGGGTAAATTTCACCAGCCTGAAGACTGTGACCTTTGGTGACGAAAGCGCGATCACCCCGAACCGGGCCGCCTCGGTGATCTCCATTCTGGTGATCTTCCTGATCTGGGGCGCGTTTACCGGCTCCAAACTGGTGCCTTTGCATGTGCCGGGACCGTTTCGCGGCGACACCAGCTTCACCTATACAGCGACCGCCCCGGATGGCGAGGTGGCAGAGGCCACGGTCCATATCCGCGTGCATGACTTTGGCGAGGAGGTTGCCGCCCCCGAGGTCACAGCCAACGACAGTTTTGCGCAGGACGACGCCGATGTGGTCGCGGTCTGGCGCTCTGTCTTGGTGAAGGCCGCCAATAACGATGGCGAAGGGGCCACGGTCACAGGGGTGAACGGTCAGGCCATTGCGCCGGGTGACAGCATCCCCGTTGCCGATGGCACCGTCACCATGTCACGCCGGGGAGCGCTCAGCTTTGAACCGGACAAAGGCTACCAGATGGAGCCGATCTGGATGCCCAGCCCCGAAGCCGTAGTCACTCGCTTTATCGAGATCGCCTCCGAAGGCTATCAGAACTTCACCCTATGGGAACACCTCGGCTCCTCGCTTCTGCGGGTGCTGGCTGGCTTTGCGCTGGGCTCCCTTGTGGGCATCCCCTTGGGCTATGCCATGGGCCTCAGCTCTTGGGTACGAGGCTGGTTTGATCCCATCGTGGAGTTTATGCGCCCGGTGCCGCCCTTGGCGCTGATCCCATTGGTGATCATCTGGTTCGGCATCTGGGAGTCGGGCAAGATCGTGCTTCTGTTCCTCGCAGCGCTGTGGATCATGACCATCGCGGCCCGGGCCGGTGTGTCGGGCGTCAATATCACCAAGGTCCACGCGGCCTATTCGCTCGGCGCCTCCAAGCCACAGATCCTGCGCCATGTGATCGTGCCTAACTCGCTGCCGGAAATCTTCACCGGCGCCCGGGTGGCCATGGGCGTCTGCTGGGGAACCGTGGTGGCGGCTGAACTCGTCGCCGCTCAAAAAGGCGCGGGCATGATGATCATCGCCGCGTCCAAATTCCAACTCACCGATATCGTCATCATGGGCATCATCCTGATCGGCGTCATCGGCTATGGCATCGACATTCTGATGCGCAAGGCAGAGACCTATCTGGTGCCTTGGAAAGGGCGAAGCTGACAGGACCGGTCCCCGAAACCCACCCTGTCAGACAGCGCAAGTCAGACAAAAGGGCGGCCCATCCGGTGCCGCCCTTCATCTTTCCCAAAATACTCCGGAGCGCGAGGCAGAGCCTCCCATCCCTCATATCGGCAAAAACCGTCAGACCATGTGACGCGCGCGCGAGCCGCGTTCGATGGCGGCCGCGTGCAGCCGCTCCACCTTCAGCTCATAGCGGATCTCTTCCAACAGGCGCAGTTCGTTGTCGTTCAGCGTGCCATCTGCCGCCGCCACATCGCAGGCCAGCGCATAGCAGGTCTCGTTCAGTCGCTCCGGCAGGATATCCCGCACCAGACCAAACAGCGCATCCAGCCCGTCTTCCTGCTCAAACAGGTCGAACACCGTGCGCGATACAGCCGCGATGCGGTCTGCGTCATATTCGGCAAAGACCGGCAGCATATTGACCGCGTTCTGGATCTTCACCAGCTCGGCGGTGCGAATGTCTTCGTCCGAGGCCGAGACGGCCACCATCACCGCCACAAGGCAGTCCTGCGGGGTCAGCAACTGGATGGTCTCTTCTGTCATCTCTCGGGGCGTCCTTTGTGCCTAAGGGGTCTGCTCCCAAGGATAAGCCCCGCGGCAGGCGCGTTCAACGTGGAAGCCGTGACAAAAGTGGTTTTCCGCCACCTCTCTGCCATCGGCTCAGGTTGACTCATGCTGCACAGGCACAATAGAGAAGCGCGTCGGTCTGCGTGGTGCAGCCCGTTCATCCCAACAAAGACGCTGACTGGAGTACATCATGTCTGATCTGCGCGAAGAAGCTCTGAAGAGCAAAGCCTGGCCGTTTGAAGAAGCACGTCGTGTTCTCAAACGTTATGCCAAGGGCGCGCCGGAGAAGGGCTATGTGCTGTTTGAAACCGGCTATGGCCCCTCGGGTCTGCCGCATATCGGCACCTTTGGCGAGGTGGCCCGCACCACCATGATCAAAACCGCTTTCGAGGCGATCTCGGACATTCCGACCCGTCTGATCTGCTTCTCCGATGACCTCGACGGGATGCGCAAAGTGCCCGGCAACGTGCCGAACCCGGAAGCGCTGCAAGAACACCTGCAAAAGCCGCTGACCTCGGTGCCGGATCCCTTTGGCACCCATGACAGTTTTGGCGATCACAACAACGCCATGCTGCGCCGCTTCCTCGACACCTTTGGCTTCGAGTATGAATTCTACTCTGCGACCGAATTCTATGGCACTGGCCAGTTCGACGAGGTGCTGAAGCGCGCGGTCGAGAAATACGACGACATCATGGAAATCATGCTGAAGTCCCTGCGCGAAGAGCGTCGCCAGACCTATTCGATCTTCCTGCCGATCCACCCGGAGACCGGCCGCGTCCTCTACGTGCCGATGAAAAAAGTCTGTGCCGAGACCTATACCGTCACCTTTGACGACGAGGACGGCAAGGAATGGACCCTGCCGGTGACTGGCGGCAATGTGAAACTGCAGTGGAAGCCGGACTTCGGTGCCCGCTGGGCCGCGCTGGGCGTCGATTTCGAGATGTACGGCAAGGACCACTCCACTAACACGCCGATCTATGACGGCATCTGCCGCGTGCTGGGCCAGCGCGCGCCGGAGCATTTCACTTACGAGCTGTTCCTTGATGAGCACGGCCAGAAGATCTCCAAATCTTCGGGCAACGGTGTCTCCATCGACGAATGGCTGACCTATGCCTCGACCGAGAGCCTGTCGTACTTCATGTACCAAAAGCCCAAAACCGCCAAGCGGATGCACTTTGACGTGATCCCCAAAGCGGTGGACGAGTATCACCAGCAGCTGCGCGCCTACCACGGTCAGGACCTTAAAGCGCAGCTCAACAACCCGGTGTGGCACATCCACGGTGGCAAGGTGCCGCAATCCGATATGGTGGTGCCTTTCTCGATGCTGTTGAACCTTGCCTCCGCCTCCAGTGCCGAGGACAAGGAAACCATGTGGGGCTTCATCAACAAATACGCCCCCGATGCCACCGCCGAGACCCATCCCGGCATGGATCAGGCGGCCGGTTTTGCCGTGCGCTACTATCAGGACTTCGTGAAACCCGCGAAGGTCTTCCGCCTGCCCACCGATCAGGAGCGTGCCGCGCTCACCGATCTGGCAGAAGCCCTGCGCAGCTCCGAGGCCGCTCTGGCCGCGATTGCCAAGAAAAACGAACAGCTTGGCAAGGACGAGGCACTGCCTGAGGCGGATTTCTCCAGCGACGACTTCCTGCAATCGGTGGTCTTTGCGGTGGGCACCATCCACGGCTTTGACCCGCTGCGCGCTTGGTTCTCTGCAATCTACGAGGTGCTTTTGGGTGCCACCCAGGGTCCGCGTTTCGGCGGCTTTATCGCGCTTTACGGCGTGGAAGAGACCATCGCCCTGATCGAAACCGCGCTCAAAGGCGAGCTGGTTTAAGCCTGCGCGCCTTGCGACACGAGACAAGCGGGCGTCCCTTGGGGGCGCCCGTTTTTCTATTCTTTCACGGATTTTCGATAGATCGCTGCGACGGATCACTTCTTTTTGCCCGTTGAACTGTTATCTTGAGTCCCAAGGATATTTGGAGGACCGCATTATGATGCCCGCAGCCCGTCTTACGGACATGCATGTTTGTCCCATGGTGACCCCCGGCGTGCCGCCGATCCCGCATGTGGGCGGTCCGGTCTCTGGCCCTTGTGTGCCCACGGTTCTGACCTGCGGCCTGCCGCAGGCGGTGATGGGCGATATGGCGATCTGTGTGGGTCCGCCGGATACGCTGGCCAAAGGCTCCTCTACCGTGATGGTTGGCGGCAAGCCTGCGGTGCGCATCCTGATGGACACTTGCGCCCATGGCGGCATGGTCAGCGTCGGCGCCCCCACCGTGCTGATCGGCGGCTGAGCCCGCCCCATGGTCTGTTTCTGCAAGGATCTGGACTTGCCGACCGCCTTGCCCTCGGCAACGCGGGACAGCCTGCGCGTGGATGCGCCGCCACCTCAGCTCGCCAATATGCTGAAGCTGATGAAGCTCAACGCCAATCTCTCCGCTCGCAGCGACTTGAACCTGGCCGAGATGCTGCCCACGGATCAAAACTGGCTGACGGCCAATATCGTGGCACAGGCGCCCAACGGCACCTTGCCCCTCGATCTGCCCGCTGGGGGCGGCCCGATGCTGATGCTGGCGATGCGGCTGGCGGTGCCGGCCTCGATCTTTCCCCTCGATGACCTTGAGAAACTGAAAGAAGAGCTGAAACAGGCGATCCTCAGCCTTGAGGAAAACGTGATGGCCAATGCGCCGTCGATCCCGGTGATGCCCTCGCCCAATTTTCAGAACATGGCGCTGGGCGCGCAGATGACGCTGGCCTTGCGGGCGCAGGGGCTCTGCCCGTTTGAGGTCATGGAGATGGAGCTCAACGAGAGCGCCAGCCTTGGCGACAGCGGCACCAGCATCGCCAAACAAAGCGCGACGCTGCAATTTGCCGCCCGCCTGCCCAAGATGCGCCTGCCGGCCTTTGGTCTGCCTGCGCCGCAGCTAAAACTGGCGCTGCAACTTGATGGCCTTGCCAAAACCACCGAGGCGCTGGGCAAACCGCCCCTGACGCCAGAATTCATCGACCAGCTGAAACGCCAATTCGCAGCGCTGCAAAACTTTCCCGTGCCGCGCATGAAGACCCCGCTGCCGCTCTTGATGGCGATGGCGGCGGAGCTGGCCGACCTTGACACCATCCACGAAGCCTTTGGCGAGGATGCGCTGACCCCCTCCGGGCAATCGCGGATCAATGCGATGTTCACCCATTGGAGCAAGAAGCGCATCGCGATCCCTCTGCCCGCAGAAGAATTGCTGAGCCAATTTGAACAGTTGCCCGAGATCGAGAACGTGCTGGAAGGCGGGCGCGTGACCAAGCAGGCCGGCCCCGCTCTGATGACCTCAATGACAACACTCGCGCCGCCGCCACCAATCACCCCGGTGCTTGAGATCCTTTCGGCGCTTGCTTCCGTGATGACCAAGTTCATGAAGCAAAAGCCCTTTGGCGCCTGCGCGGCCTGCGATTTCAGCCTCTGACCCTCGGGTCGTTGTTTGCCGCAGGGCGTCTGCGACCTAGCTCATCTCCCATAACCCATAGGCGGGAGGTGTCACATGCGTCTGGTTTTCGGATTTCTAATAGCCACTCTGGCTGCGCCCCTGATGGCGCAGACCACCAGCAGCGATCGCGGCGCGATCACCGGCGTCATCGGCGCGCAGATCGAGGCGTTCTTGGACAAAGATGCCTCGCGCGCCTTCACCTATGCCTCCCCTGGCATCCAGTCGCTCTTTGGCTCGCCAGAACGTTTCGCGATGATGGTGGAGCAAGGCTATCCGATGGTGTGGCAGCCGGAGGCAGTGGAATATCTCGACCTGCGTCAACAGGACGGGCGCCTGTGGCAACGGGTGCGTGTCCGGGACGGGGCAGGGGCGTTTCATTTGCTTGACTACCAGATGATTGAAACGCCAGAGGGCTGGAAAATCAACGCGGTAGACCTTTTGCGCCTGCCCGAAATCAGCGTCTGAACCGCAGCAATTTCGCCCCATACCGCACGGGCTGTTGCGCCCGCAGCGAACGCCCCTCTCAGTCGGGTTTAAGGCGGCTGGGGTAAAACCTTTTCCGATCCCGCGTGCCGGAACAGGAAAGGGTTTTCTCCATGAACAAGGTCATCACCGACGGTCTGCAACTGATGCCAACCGCCTTTGTCGCCGGGCTTGATGTCTGGTCCAGCGGCGACGGCACGCCGGGGTCTGACACCTATGACAGCGCGGCAAATGCGGCGCTGGTGGCGGCGGATGCGGATTTCGGCGGCTGTCTGGAACTGCAAAAGACCGAGACCACGCAAAAGCTGCGCTATATGGGGGAAACCCCGATCCTGCCCGGCTGCTACCTGCGCGTCACCGCCCGCGTCAAGGCGATGAGCGGCGCGCTGCCCACGGTGCGCATCGCAGGCTGGGCCGGGGCTAGCAATGACAGCCACGTCGGGGGCGTGATCGAAAGCGGTCCGGGTGTCACCCTTTCGGCCTATGGCGAGGTGGTCGAGGTGCAGGCGATTGTCGGCACCGGCAATCGCAACGGCGTCGATATGCCTTGGGGGCTGGCGGCGGTCTACGGCCATCTGGGCCTCAACATGACAGGGCCGAGCGGCGGCGTCATTCGGGTTGATGACATCGTGATCGAGGATATCACCAGCGCCTTTTTGCGCGATATGCTGAGCCTTGTGGACGTGACCGACTATGGCGCGGTGGGCGACGGGCTCACAGATTGCCAGGCGGCCTTTGAGGCGGCGGATGACGACGCCGATGGGCGGCGCATTCTGGTGCCGGAGGGCAATTTCCTGATCAGCTCCACCCTCTCTCTCAACCATGAGGTGATTTTTGAGGGCACGTTGACCATGCCCACCAGTGCCATGCTCTTGCTGACCAAAAGTTTTGACTACCCGACCTATGCGGCGGCCTTTGGCGATGAGGAAGAGGCGTTCAAAAAGGCGTTTCAGGCCCTGTTGAACAGCGTCGATCACGAAAGCCTCGATCTCGGCGGGCGCAGCATCGCCCTCTCCGGGCCGATCGACATGCAGGCGGCCGTGCCCAATCGTACCAGCTACGCCACACGGCGGTATATCCGGAACGGTCAATTCGCCGCCCAATCGGCCTCGGCTTGGGATCATGATGTGGTGACCTCGCAGGCAAGCTACACAAGCTCCAACAAAAGGACCCTGAGCAATGTGGCCAATATCTCCGCAATCCCTGTGGGGGCGCTGGTCACAGGGGCCGGGGTGGGGCGCGAGATCTATGTGACCTCCAAAAACACCGGCGCAGCCACACTAGAGCTGAGCCAGCCGCTTTATGATGCGGAGGGCACGCAGAATTTCACCTTCACCAGCTTCAAATACATGCTGGATTTCTCGGGCTTTTCCTCGCTCAAGAAGTTCGGCATCGCCAATGTGGATTTCCAGTGCAATGGCCGCGCCAGTGCCATTCGTTTGGCGCCTGCAGGCACCGTGTTCTCGGTCGAGACCTGTCATTTCACCAGCCCGGTGGCCCGCGCGATCACCTCGATCGGGGGCGGCTGTCAGGGGATGTTGGTGGACAATTGCCAGTTCCTGTCCAATGAGGACTCGGTCGATGTGCCCGACCGATTCAGCATCGCGATCAACGTCAATTCCAACGATGTGAAGCTGCGCCACAACCGCGCCACGCGCTTTCGCCATTGGGCTGTGATGGCGGGGTCGAACCATGTGATCACGGGCAACCACTTCTTTCAGGGTGACAGCGTCAATGGCGGCGTGCGCTTGGCGGGGATTGTGGTCACCGATACCTATGCCTCGCATACGATTTCGGAGAATTACATCGACAATTGCTCGATCGAATGGACCAACGAATATGATGCCGCGCCGGATTTCACCACCGGCTTTTCCTTCTCCGCCATGTCGATCACCGACAATGTGTTCCTTAGCGGAGAGGTGGCGAGCTGGTTCAGCTACATCGTGGTAAAGCCTTATGGCAGCGGCCATTTCCTGAACGGGATTTCGGTCACCGGCAACAAGTTCCGCTCCATCAATGGCACCATCGACCGGGCGGAGCGGGTGGATACCAGCTTTGCCGACCTCGACATGAGCCGCGCCA
Source organism: Epibacterium sp. (assembly GCA_048263945.1). GTDB lineage: Bacteria > Pseudomonadota > Alphaproteobacteria > Rhodobacterales > Rhodobacteraceae > Epibacterium. The sequence continues at coordinate 340,632 of JBLXDQ010000002.1, forward strand.
AGGATGTGTTCTTTGACGGCAATACCTTCCACAACGTCTCCACCCGCAGCCGCAATCCGCAGCGGGTGGAACATGCGCAGGGCTCGGCAGCCAGCACCTGGACGCTGGACACGGATGGGACCTTGCCCTTTGGCGGGCAAAGTCGCGCGGTGGATGCGGTGATCACCGAAGGCTCGATGCGCAACTCAGGCGGCAGCGTGGTCTATCCTGCGCCCTATGTGCGGCTGACCGAAGGGGCCAACAAGGACAAGATCGACCTCGTGTGGCCCGAAGCGGTGCGCGGCGATGTGCGGGTGCTGATCCGTATGGATCGCTAAGGCCGACTAGGGGGCAAGGCCAAGGTCTTCGGGTGTCAGTCGAAAGGCCTTGCCAAACCCGCCATTCAGAAACCCGGCGGTGATGCGAAACCGCAGGAAGTGAAAATCGCCGAACCCGATGTAGAGTTTGGCTTTGGGATGGCTGCGCAGATACTGCGCGGCCAGGTCGGAATGGGCGGCTGTCGTGTTGTCGAGAACCTCGCCCCTGCCATTGAGGGTCAGGCGCGGATGGGTCAGCGGGTCGCCCTTTTCGCCGGGCTCCCCAACCAAAAGCGAAATCTGCGGCTGTCGCAGGATGGCTTGCGTATGGGCCGAAAGGGTCGAGACAAGCGAGAGAGGGGTGCCCCTATCATCCAGCGCAAAGGCAATGCGGCTGACGCTCGGCGCTCCTTCCTCGGTCAAGGTGGCCAGCGCGGCAAAGCGGGCCTGTGCCATCAGTGCGCGGGCAAGGTCGCGGGCTTCGTCGTCAGTGGGGCGGATCGGGTCGTTGGCCATCTCAAAGGCTCTCCGTCTTGGGGCAGGGGCAGGCCGGGCGAGCGACAATAGCGGGCAGGGCGGGGTTCAAAACCTGTGCCACAGCGCGAGGTGCAGGCCAAGGCGGTTGTCGCCAAACGAGCGCCATTCAAGGCCCGCGACAAGCGTGCGGTCCTTTGATAGCGGGAGGCGCAGACCGGGCAGGACCTTCCACAACAGATCCGCCCCATCGGCTTTATACGCTTCAAGTTGCAAAATCGGCGCCCTACGCCCCCGCTGTGCATTCAAGCCAAGGGTCGTGTCCAATTTCCACGCATTGCGATTGGTAAGGCCGCTGAATTCGCGCGCGAGGTCGATGGCAACCCAGCCTGAGCGCTGGCGGAGTGTCAGCCCGCGCCCCGCGGACAGCGTGAGCCGCTGCATCGGCGCCCAGTCCTGCCCCGACCGCATCATGCCGAGGCTCAGCTCTGTGGCGAACTGCCAGCCCTCGGCCTCTTGGCGGAGGGGAAGGCGCGCAAAAACAAGAGCATGGGCGGAAGTGTGGCCAGAGGTCTTTGCGCTGTTGAGATCCAGCCCAAAGGTGAGTTTCGACCCCACCCCATAGGCGGCATATCCGCTGATTTCCTGTGCTCCGGGCCTCAGCCGCGTGCTCGTCGACAGAAACCCGTGTTGGGTTTGCTCCAGCCATGCGCCCGCCTGCGTGGCAGAAGGGCTGAGGCTTGAGCAGAGGCCAAGTGACAGGAAGAGGACTCGGAACAGACGCAACGGATCTCCCTTTCAGTCATCCTTGCACAACTCAACCTAGGGCGGAATCCCGTCGACTTTCAAGCCGGACGGGATAGGTTGAAAGAGAGGATGGGAAGGAGGCGCTCATGCCGAAAATCGAACAGACAAATGATGTTCAAACCGTGATCACCACATTCGAGGTGACCCCGGGCACCTGTCAGGACCTGCTGGATGCTCTTCAGGAGGCCTATGCGGAGTTTATCTCCAAACAACCGGGGTTTGTGGCGGCCGGGCTGCATGTGAACGATGCGCAAACGCGGGTGGCGAATTATTCCCAATGGCGGCGGCGCGAGGACTTTATGGCGATGTTGCGCACGGAGGAAATGCGCAAGCGCAATCGGGTGCTGAACACGCTGTGCCGCAGTTTCGAACCTGTGATGTATGATGTGGCGGCGACCTTTGGATAGGAAGCCCAAGGATTAAAAATGCCCCGGCCCCTGCGTGAAGCAGGGACCGAGGTGATGTTAGATCGTCGCGATCCAGGTCTGGACCCGCTCCAACGCGGCGCGCAGCAGCACTTTGGTGGAATCCAGCGCTTGGGCGATTTTCTGGAAATGTGGTTTTTGTTCCGCTGAAGGCGACCGCAACAACACGGTTTGCGCCTCCTTCACAACGGCAATGGTGGTGCGCCGCAACAAGGCCGCGGCCTCTGGGCGGATGGCTGCATATTTGGTGTAGCCAGCCCGTTTTGCCGGGGCTGAAGCATCCAGATTGGCTTTGACGACCTCGCCCACCCGCGTTTCACAAAGCTTCATCGCCTCATAGGCCGGGCGGTATTGACGATTGCCGCTCAGACTATTGGCCGCCCGTCGAAAGGTTTTGCTGTAGCAGTCGTAGTAGTAGAGATCCCCCAGCTTGTAGCAGGCATAGAGATCCCGATCGAGCTGCCGAACCAGAGCATCCGTTGTGCGATCGGACAAGCCTCGGGGGCCATCGCGGCTCGCGCCGTCATGGTCCTGTGCAAAGGCGGTTGTGGCCAAGCCAGCCACAACACCCAAGAGACCGAGTTGCAGGATGCGTCTCTGTTTCATTAGCCAGCCGCCGTTCCGGACAAGAGGGTGGCAAAATCGCGCAGCTGCGATTTCAACTTCAACAAGGCGGAGCGCAGCAGAACCTTATTGGAGTCGATGACCGCGGCGATTTTTTGGAAATGCGGCTTTTGATGCGGCGCGGGAGAGCGCAACAGCGTGGTTTTCGCCTCTTCCATGGCGCGAATGGTTTCGCGCTTGAGCGCGGGAAGCGCGGCGGGTTTGACCGGATCATACCGCCGGAACCCTTTGCGCAGCTTCTTTTGAGACGGATCAATATTCGCGGCGACCGCCTGTGCAATCCGCGCCTCAAGCGTTTGGAAAGCCTCATATGCGGGTTGATAGTCTGTGCTGCCTTTCAGTTTGCGTGCCGCATCTCTGTAGGTCTTGCTGTAGCAATCAAAGCGGTAGGCTTCGAACAGTTGCAAACATTCGTTGAAATCCCGCGAGACGTCTCTGATCAGCTGGTCTGTAAATTTGTCATTCACCGTGACGTTGGTGGATCGCGTTCCGCCGTTGCCACTATTGCCGGCGCTCGCCATGGAGGCGGCGGATAGGCTCAATACAAGTGTCAAGGAAAGGGGGCGCAAAAAAAATCGCATTACTGAGTAACTCCATAGGTTTGGTAGCTTGAGGCTAACACGATGTTTGTGCGTTTCCCTAGGGCAAGACGTCTGAGGATAGGGCGGGTTTTACTTACCCTAAATGGAATATGTGGCGCAGGTTAGCGACACGCTGGACATATCGATTGAGCTGCAAGAGGGCAGAGCGCAGCAGCACTTTGTTGGAGTCGATGACGGCCGCGATCTTCTGGAAATGCGGTTTTTGATGCGCGGCGGGGGACCGCAGAAGCAGCGTTTGCGCCTCTTCCATGGCGCGAATGGTCTCGCGTTTGAGCTGCGGCAGGGCGGCTTCGTTGACCGGGGTGAACCGCTGAAATCCTTTGCGGATCTTTTTCTGAGTGGGATCGATATTGGCATCCACCACGGCCGCAATGCGGGTCTCAACCAGCCGCAGGGCCTCATAGGCGGGTTCATAATCGATGCTGCCTTTCAGACGCTTCGCGCCGCTGCGGTATGCTTTGCGATAGCAGTCGTAGCGATAGGCTGGGAACAGCTGCAAGCATTCGCGAAAATCATTCTTGAGATTGCGCACCACTGCATCCGTTGTCCGGGTGTTGACGGTATAGTTCGACCCGCCGCTGTTGTCGTCGTCTCCGCTGCGTCCCTCGCCGTATCCGGCCATGGCAGGTTGCAGGGAGAGACTGGCCAGAAGACCGACCAAAGCACATGATTTCAAAAACTTCCGCATCGCAAAACACTCCTTAAACCGCTGATCTCAAGGCTACCACGAAACCGGGGCATTGCCCTAGCCTTAGGAGGGATAAACTGCCCTGCATTGGGCGGCTTTATCCTCCGAGCGCCGCACCGCACCGGGGAGGGCGCTTTTGAGGGTCGCCAGCTTCTTGCGCTCTTCAGAGACCTGAATGGCGACCGGCGTTTCGACGGCGCGATAGTAGGTTTCCGGGCAGGGGTAATAGCCGATGATTTTGCCATCCCGGACGCGCTGACAGGTGTGGAAGACAGTTTCCGGCACGATCTGGCGGTGAATGGCGTAGCCGCGCTCGATATTGCCTTCGGCTTCGGTGATTTGCGCCCGAAGCCGGGTTTCCTCGGCGGCCCCTTCACGGATGCAGCGCTCCTGTGGGGTGGCGCAGGCGGTCAAAAGGAAAAGCGGAACAAAGAAGAGACGTGCGGGAAACATGAATAGAAAGCCTTTGAGAGTCTGGTCAAAACATGGCGCCAATATAGGCAAAGCCCCGGTGTTATTCGATATCAACCTGATTTCCGCGGTTTGGTCAGGCTGCCAAAGGGCAGCACGCAAAAAGGGCGGCATTCAAAGGTGACGCAGCACCTCGTCCAACAGTCGTTGTGCCACCGAGGTAAGCTTGCGCTTGCGGGAGTGGATGACAAGGAACGGTGGAACGGTGATATCGGTGTCGAGCCGGATCGTCGTCAAACCGGTGCCCATGCCCGACAGAACCTGCGCCACCTCGCGGGTCTGGGTAGCGATGGCGTCGGATTGCCCCACGAGGCAGAGGGCGATGAGCAAAGACGAGGAATTGGTGATCCGCTCTGGCATACTGACCCGGTTCTCCAAAAACGCCTGCTCAAACGCGAGGCGAATGGGGGAGCCGGGCTCTTGGATCACAAATTCATATGTGAGGGCCTCCTTGAGGGACACAGTCCGCCCGGCCAGAGGATGGCCTTCCCGCACCAGCAGCGCCACGTCCTCGGTGCGGCCGGGATAGGCCTGATAGGCGCGCGCATCGCTGTCGGGGCTTATGCGGGCGATGATGAAATCGAGGCGCCCTTCCTCCAGTCCGCGCATCAACTCGGTCGAGGGGGCGACCTCGATGGTGGGCTGAATGTCCGGCGCCACCTGCTGAACCTTCATCAAGGCGGGCAGCAGGGCAGAGACCGCAGGACCGGTGACAGAGCCCACCCGCACGCCCCCCGCTTTGCCCGACTGCAGGCTGTCGACCTCAGCGGCGAGCGAGTCGAGTTCGGCAAGGATCACCTGCGCATGGCGCACAAAGGCCTCGCCCAGCGCGGTCGGCGTCATGCCGCGCGGCTGGCGCTCAAACAGAGGCGCCCCCACCTCTGCCTCGATATCCGCGAGCAGGCGAGAGGCGGCAGGTTGGGTCATATTCACCGCCTCGGCGGCCAGTTGCAGCTTGCCGCTGTCATGGATGCCGCGCACCAAACGCAGCTGGATGGGTTTCAACCGTGTGGCGAGGGGCAGGACCATTTGCGACATACCAATATTGCTATATCGATGAACGGTATTCGCATTAGTATGATATGTGAAGCCGTCCTATCGTCCGAGTCGGGAGATCGCGAAAGCAAATCGCGACCTTGAGGAGGAAATGACATGACCCTGAAATCTATTCTGGTCACCACCGCATTGGTGAGTGGCCTTGCGACGGCCGCCTTTGCAGAGGGCACCATTGGGATCGCGATGCCGACCAAGTCTTCGGCGCGCTGGATCTCGGACGGCGAGTCCATGGTGAAACAGTTCGAAGAGGCGGGCTATAAGACCATCCTGCAATATGCCGAGGATGACATCCCGAACCAGTTGGCGCAAATCGAAAACATGATCACCAACGGCGTTGACGTGCTGGTTGTGGCCGCTATCGACGGCACCACCCTGTCGAACGCGTTGGAGAACGCGCATTTCGCCGGCATTCGCACCATCGCCTATGACCGTCTGATCCGCGACAGTGCCTATGTCGACTATTATGCCACCTTTGATAACTTCAAGGTCGGTGTGCAGCAGGCGGAAACGCTGGTCGCAGGGCTGGAAGAGCGCTTCCCCGATGCCGAGAGCTGGAATGTCGAACTGTTCGGCGGCAGCCCGGACGACAACAATGCTTACTTCTTCTACAACGGCGCCATGTCGGTGCTGCAGCCGCTGATCGACAGCGGCAAGGTCAATGTCGTGTCCGGCCAGATGGGCATGGACACGGTCGGCACCCTGCGCTGGGACGGCGCGGTGGCGCAGGCGCGGATGGATAACCTTCTGTCGGCCCATTACACCGATGCGCAGGTCAATGGCGTACTGTCGCCCTATGACGGCCTGTCCATCGGCATTCTCTCCTCGCTCAAAGGGGTGGGCTATGGCTCTGGCGATCTGCCGATGCCGATTGTCTCCGGTCAGGATGCTGAGGTGCCCTCGGTCAAATCCATCCTCGCAGGCGAGCAATATTCCACCATTTTCAAGGACACTCGCGAATTGGCGCGTGTGACCGTAGGCATGGTCGATGCGCTGCTGGACGGTGGCGAGCCGGAAATCAACGATACCGAAACCTATGACAATGGCGTCAAAGTGGTGCCGTCCTACCTTCTTGAGCCGCTCAAGGTGACGGGCGAGAACTGGAAAGAGGTTCTGGTCGGCTCCGGCTATTACACCGAAGATCAAATCAACTGATCGCGCGGTAACGCTCCTCCCTGTCCGGCTGTCCGAAACATCCGGCAGAGACGTCCCGTCCACTTGTCAGCAAGGGTGGACGGGACAGATTTTCAATTAAAGACCAGAGGATGATCCCGTGCAGACAAACCTGCTCGAAATGCGGTCGATCACCAAGACGTTCCCAGGCGTCAAAGCGCTGGACGATGTGAACCTCACCGTCCGCGAAGGCGAGATCCACGCGATCTGCGGGGAGAATGGCGCCGGCAAATCCACCCTGATGAAGGTCCTGTCCGGGGTCTATCCGGTGGGCCAATACGAGGGTGAAATCCACTACGCAGGCGGCCTTGCCGAATTCCACGACATTGCGGAAAGCGAGGCAAAGGGCGTCATCATCATCCATCAGGAATTGGCTTTGGTGCCGCTTCTGTCGATCGCCGAGAACCTTTTTCTAGGCAATGAAACGCAGAAGAACGGCATCATCAACTGGCCGGAAACCTATCGGCGGACGGAGGGCCTGTTGCAGAAAGTGGGCCTGAAGGACGCGCCCACGACACTGGTCGACAAGCTGGGCGTGGGCAAGCAGCAGTTGGTGGAGATCGCGAAGGCATTGGCGAAAGACGTGCGCCTGTTGATCCTGGATGAGCCGACAGCGGCCCTGTCTGAGGCGGACAGTCAGGCGCTGCTCGATCTGATGCTGGAGCTGAAGGCACAGGGCGTCACTCAGATCATTATTAGCCATAAACTCAACGAGGTGCGCCGGGTGGCTGATACCGTGACGGTGATCCGCGATGGCCACACGGTCAGCAGTTTCGGCACCAAGGACGGCATCACCGAGGACCGCATCGTGCGCGACATGGTGGGCCGGTCGATGGAGAACCGCTATCCGCCGCGCACGCCCAAGATCGGCGATATGCTTATGGAGGTGGAAGGCTGGACCGTGCACCACCCCGAACACGCCGACCGTCGGGTGATCCACGGCGTCGACCTCAATGTGCGCGCGGGCGAGGTCGTTGGCATTGCGGGCCTGATGGGCGCTGGGCGCACCGAACTTGCCATGTCGATCTTTGGCCAGTCCTGGGGGCAGGGGATCTCGGGCCGGGTGCGGATGCGCGGGACGGAGGTCAATACCGCCACCGTGGGGCGCGCGATTGACGCAGGGCTCGCCTATGTGACCGAGGACCGCAAGAGCCTCGGCCTCGTGCTGGACGAGGAAATCCGCCGCAACGTGACCCTGACCAACCTGCCAAAGGTCGCGAACGGGCCGGTGCTCAATCACAACGAGGAAACCCGGGTGGCGGAGGGCTATCGCGGCTCGCTCAACATCCGCACGCCCTCGGTGTTTCAGAAGGTGGTCAACCTCTCCGGCGGCAATCAGCAAAAGGTGGTTCTGGCCAAATGGCTCTTTGCCGAACCCGAGGTGCTGATCCTCGACGAGCCCACGCGCGGCATCGACGTGGGCGCGAAATTTGAAATCTACGGGCTGATCAACGATCTCGCCGCCGCAGGCAAAGGGGTGGTGATGATCTCCTCCGAGATGCCCGAGCTTCTGGGCATGTGCGACCGGATCTACGTGATGAACGAGGGCGCCTTTGTCGGCGAACTCAGCGCCGCAGAGGCCAGCCAAGAGCGCATCATGTCGCTCATCGTGACGGAATAAGGATGTAGGCGATGACGTTTGCAGGACAAACAGACACACACACCGGCGAGGAGACCAAGAGCGGTCTGGGCGCCTATCTCTCGGCGCATTTGCGGGAATATGGCCTGCTGTTCGCGCTGATCGCCATCATGGCGTTTTTCCAGATTGTCACCGGCGGCACCTTGCTGCGGCCGATCAACCTGACGAACCTTCTGCTGCAAAACAGCTATATCATCATCATGGCCCTGGGCATGTTGATCGTCATCGTATCGGGCAATATCGACCTGTCGGTCGGCTCGGTCATGGGGTTTGTCGGCGCGCTGGCGGCGGTGATGATCGTGAACTGGGACCAATCCCTGCTGGTCACGGCTGTGGTCTGTGTTGCGGTCGGGGCCCTGATCGGCGCGGCGCAGGGCTATTGGATTGCTTATTGGAGCATTCCCTCCTTCATCGTGACGCTGGCGGGCATGTTGGTGTTCCGCGGTTTGTCGCTCTGGCTGCTTGGCGGCGAGTCTGTTGGTCCCTTCCCGCGCGAATTCCAATCCATCGCCAGCGGCTTTGTCCCCGATCTGTTTCCCGGCGGCGCGGCCATGGCCGAGCTGTTTGGCCTGCGTAATTTCAACATGCTGTCCTTTGTGGTTGGTCTGATCGCGGCCGGGCTGGTGATCTGGACCGGCCTCAACAAACGGGCGCAGAACCGCAAATACGGCATCGAGGATGAACCGCAGGGCTTCTTTGTCGCCCGGATTGGCATTGTCGCCCTCGCGCTGGTCTTTGTGTTCTTCAAGCTCTCGACCTTTCGCGGGCTGCCCAATGTGATGATCACCATGGGCATCCTGACGGTGATCTACGCCTTCTTGACCGAACAAACCGTGCTGGGCCGTCGCGTCTATGCGCTGGGCGGCAATCGCAAAGCGGCCAAACTGTCGGGGATCAAGACCGAAAAGCTGACCTTCCTAGCCTTTGTGAACATGGGGGTGCTGGCCGCCATCGCCGGTCTGGTCTTTGCAGCCCGCTTGAACTCCGCCACGCCGAAAGCGGGCTTCGCACTAGAGCTGGATGTGATCGCAGCGGTCTTCATCGGTGGGGCGTCCATGTCCGGCGGGGTCGGCAAGATCGTCGGCGCAGTGGTCGGCGCCTTCCTTATGGGCGTGTTGAACAACGGCATGGGCATCCTTGGGGTCGGTATCGACTACCAGCAGATGATCAAGGGCCTCGTGCTGCTCGCCGCTGTCATCTTTGACGTCTACAACAAACAGAAAGGCTGATCGCGATGAGCTTTGTGCCCGCAAAATGGCCCCGCCCCCTGCGCAGTCAGGAATGGTACGGAGGCTCCAGCCGCGATGTGATCTATCACCGGGGCTGGCTCAAGAACCAAGGCTGGCCGCATGATATGTTCGACGGCCGACCGGTGATTGGCATCCTCAACACCTGGTCCGATCTGACCCCCTGTAACGGCCATCTGCGCGAACTGGCGGAGAAGGTGAAGGCGGGCATCTACGAGGCGGGTGGCTTTCCCGTCGAGGTGCCGGTCTTCTCGGCTTCGGAAAACACCTATCGCCCGACCGCGATGATGTTCCGCAACCTCGCGGCCATGTCGACCGAGGAAGCCATTCGCGGCCAGCCCCTTGATGGCTGCGTGCTGCTGGTGGGCTGCGACAAGACCACGCCCTCGCTGATGATGGGCGCCGCCTCCTGCGATCTGCCGACCATCGTGGTATCGGGCGGACCGATGCTGAACGGCTACTTCAAGGGCGAGCGGATCGGCTCTGGCACCCATCTGTGGAAATTCTCCGAGGCCGTAAAGGCGGGCGAGATGACCCAGGAGGAGTTTCTGGAAGCCGAGGCCTCTATGAGCCGCTCGACGGGCACCTGCAACACCATGGGCACCGCCTCCACCATGGCCTCGATGGCAGAGGCTTTGGGCATGGCGCTCTCGGGCAATGCGGCGATCCCGGCGGTGGACAGCCGCCGCCGTGTGATGGCGCACATGTCCGGGCGGCGCATCGTACAGATGGTGAAGGACGACCTGAAACCCTCTGACGTGATGACCAAACAGGCGTTTGAGAACGCCATCCGCACCAATGCCGCGATCGGCGGGTCGACCAATGCGGTGGTGCATCTTCTGGCCATCGCGGGCCGTGTCGGTGTCGATGTGACGCTCGATGATTGGGACCGTTGTGGGCGCGATGTGCCGACCATTGTGAACTTGATGCCTTCTGGCAAGTATCTGATGGAAGAGTTCTTTTACGCCGGCGGCCTGCCCGTAGTGCTGAAACGTCTGGGCGAGGCTGGGATGCTGCATCGCGACGCGCTCACCGTCTCGGGCGGTGCGATCTGGGACGAGATCGCCCATGTGGAAAACCACAACCCCGATGTGATCCTGCCCGCCGCCGAGGCGCTGACCCAATCGGGCGGCATCGTGGTGCTGCGCGGCAATCTCGCCCCCAAAGGTGCGGTGTTGAAACCCTCGGCGGCGACGCCCGCGCTGATGCAACACCGAGGCCGCGCCGTGGTCTTTGAGGATATCGACGACTACAAGGCCAAGATCGCCGACCCCGATCTCGACATCGACGAGACCTGCGTGATGGTTCTGAAGAACTGCGGCCCCAAGGGCTATCCCGGCATGGCCGAGGTGGGCAACATGGGCCTGCCGCCCAAGCTCTTGAAGAAGGGTATCACCGATATGGTGCGCATCTCTGACGCGCGGATGTCGGGGACGGCCTATGGCACCGTGGTGCTGCATACCTCGCCCGAGGCCGCCGCCGGTGGACCCCTCGCCGTGGTGCGCGATGGCGATATGATCGAGCTGGACGTGGCCGGTCGCCGTCTGCACCTCGACATTCCGGAGGCTGAGCTGACCGCCCGGCTGGAGGCCTGGACTCCCAATCATGAGCGCGCGACCTCCGGCTATTTGATGCTGCACCAATCCCATGTGGAAGGGGCGGACACCGGGGCGGACCTCGACTTCCTCAAAGGCTGTCGCGGCGCGCCGGTTGGAAAGGACAGCCATTGATGAAGATCGCACTTGTTGGCATCGGAAAAATCGCGCTCGATCAGCATGTTCCGGCGATTGCGGCCAGCCCCGACTGGGAGCTGGCGGCCACCGTCAGCCGCTCTGGCCGCTTCGATGGGGTCGAGGCTTTTACCGAGCTTGAAACCCTGCTTGAGGCGCGACCGGATATTCGCACCATTTCCCTCTGCCTGCCGCCGGTGCCCCGCTTTGCCTATGCGATGGCGGCGATAAAGGCGGGACGGCATCTGATGCTGGAAAAACCGCCCGGCGCGACGCTGGCGGAATGCCATGCCCTGACCGAGGCCGCTCGTGCGGCGGGCACTGCGCTCTATGCCACCTGGCATTCCCGGCAGGCGGATATGGTCGCTTCGGCAAAGGCTTGGCTTGCGGACAAACGCCTCCGCAGCCTGACCGTGACCTGGAAGGAAGACGTGCGCCGCTGGCACCCCGGTCAGGCGTGGATCTGGGAGGCCGGGGGGCTTGGCGTGTTTGATCCCGGTATCAATGCGCTCTCCATCGTGACCGAGATTTTGCCCGAGGCGATCCATGTGGCGGAGGCCACGCTAGAGGTGCCCGAGAACTGCCAGACGCCCATCGCGGCCCAGATCCGCTTTGCCCATGCGGGCGGTGCGGAGGTCTCGGCTGTCTTTGATTGGCGGCAAGAGGGCGACCAGACCTGGGAGATCGAGGCGGTGACCGATCACGGCACCCTGACGCTGCGGGACGGTGGCGCGGTGATGCTGGTGGATGGGGTTGCCTCCGGGCAGGCGGCCCCCCTCGCGGGCGAATATCCCCGTCTTTACGAGCAGATGGCCCGGCTGGTGGAACATGGCGGCGTCGACATGGACCTGCGCCCGATGACGCTGGTGGCCGATGCCTTCACGCTGGGCCGCCGGATCGCCACCGAAGCCTTTATCGAATAATCGCGCCCCGGCCCGAACGGTCCCTCTGGCGCATCCAAACCACAGACCCGCGCGCCCGCCGCGCAAGGAGGTTTTATGACCCAAGCCCTTACCGGGATTTTGCCCGTTGCCCCAACCCCGTTTCTGGACGATGGCAGTCTGGATCTGGAGGGGATGGCCCGTGTTCTCGACTGTATGATCGACCAGGGCGTGGACGCGATCTGCATCCTTGCCAATTACTCCGAGCAATTTGTCCTCTCCGATGCGGAGCGCGCGACGCTGACTCGCCTGTCGCTGGAGCATGTCGCAGGGCGCGTACCGGTGATCGTTACGGTCAGCCATTTCAGCACCGAAATCGTGGTTGCCCGCGCCCGAGAGGCGCAAGCGATGGGGGCCGCGATGCTGATGATGATGCCGCCCTATCACGGGGTAGGCCTTGTGCCGCCCGAGAGCGCGATCTTTGAGCATTTTACTGCGGTGAGCGCGGCGATCTCGATCCCGATCATGGTGCAGGACGCGCCCCTGTCGGGGGTGACGCTCACGGTGCCTTTCCTCGCCCGGATGGCGCGCGAGATCGAAAATGTGAGCTATTTCAAGATGGAAACGCCCTTTGCCGCCGACAAGCTCGCGGCGCTGATCGAGGCGGGCGGCGCGGATATCGTAGGTCCCTTTGACGGCGAGGAGGCCGTGACCCTTCTGGCCGATCTCGATGCGGGCTGCACCGGCACCATGACCTCCGCCCTGCAGCCGGAGCTGATCCGGCCTATCGTGGTGGACTACCGCGCCGGGCGGATTGACGCAGCGTTATCGCAATGGCGGCGCTGTTTGCCGCTGATCAACCACGAAAACCGGCAATGCGGGTTGCGCGCGGCCAAGGTCGTGATGAAAGAAGGGGGCGTGATCCGATCTGACCATGTGCGCCATCCGCTCAAGCCGATGTCAGACCGCACCCGTGCGCGCCTGTTGCAGCTGGCGGGAGAGTTGGACGTGATCGCGCTGCGCTGGGGAAAAGGATAAGACATGACATATCAACCACATGGAAAGCATCTGATCGCAGGGGAATGGATCGCCAGCCCGGATCAGTTCACCTCGCAGCCGGTCACGGGCGAGGGGATGTCGGTCTCTGCGGGCGGCGCCGCTGAGGTGGATCAGGCCGTTCAGGCTGCCGAGGCCGCCTTTGAAACCTATGGCTGGAGCAGCCGCGAGACCCGCGCGAGCCTCCTTGAGGCTATCGCTGATGAGATCGAAGCCCGTGGTGCCGATATCACCCGCCTCGGCATGGCAGAGACCGGCCTGCCGGAAACCCGGCTTGAGGGGGAGCGGGGGCGCACCACCGGCCAATTGCGCCTGTTTGCCAGCCATATTCGCGCCGGCGCCTATCTGGACCGTCGCCACGATGCCGCTCTGCCAGACCGCCAGCCGATGCCGCGCCCGGATATGAAAATGGTCCAGCGCCCGATTGGCCCGGTTGCGGTCTTTGGTGCCTCAAACTTTCCGCTCGCGTTCTCAACCGCGGGGGGCGATACGGCTTCTGCTCTGGCGGCGGGCTGCCCGGTGGTGGTCAAGGGCCATCCGGCCCATCCGGCCACGGGCGAAATCGTGGCCGAGGCGATCCGCGCTGCAATCCAGCGCTGCGGGATGCCCGCAGGGGTGTTTTCGCTGGTCCAAGGCGTGAGCCACGACCTCGGCCATGCGCTTGTGACCCATCCGTTGATCCGCGCCGTGGGCTTTACCGGATCCCTTGGGGCAGGGCGGGCCTTGTTCGATCTCTGTGCGGGGCGACCCGATCCGATCCCATTCTTCGGCGAACTCGGCTCGATCAACCCAGTCTTTGTGATGCCAAACGCGCTAGAGGCCCGGGCTGAGGCATTGGGCCAAGGTTGGGCGGCCTCGCTCACCATGGGCGTGGGGCAGTTTTGCACCAATCCCGGCATCGTCATCGCCCCAAAGGGTGCGGCGTTGGAGCGGTTCATTGCCGCCGCTCGCGAGGCTTTGGCCGATGCGGGCGAGAGCGTGATGCTGACCGAAGGGATCGCCAATGCCTATCGCTCTGGCGCGGCGGAGATCGCGCAAGGCAAAGGCGTGCAGGAGGTCCTGACCTCCACCTGCGACCGGCGCAACGCGGCGCCCTTGGTCTATCGGGTGTCAGCGGCGGATTGGCTGGCCAATGAGGCGCTCTCTGAAGAGGTGTTTGGTCCGCTTGGACTGATCGTCGAGGCAGAGGACACGGTGGAGATGCTGACCCTCGCGCGGGGTCTGAAAGGCCAGTTGACTGCGACCTTGCAGATGGACCCTGAGGATACCGAGACCGCGCGTCCCTTTGTGCCCGTGCTGGAGCGCAAGGCAGGGCGGCTGCTGGTCAATGGGTTCCCCACCGGGGTCGAAGTGGCAGATGCTATGGTGCATGGCGGCCCTTACCCCGCCTCGACCAACTTTGGCGCGACCTCTGTTGGCACGCTTGCCATTCGGCGGTTCGTGCGGCCGGTTTGCTATCAGAACCTGCCTGATGCGCTGTTGCCTGAGGATCTCCTCTGAGGATCTGAGCCCCCCTCCCGGCTGCCGCTGTCGCACTCGGGAGGGGCGAAGGCCAGCGTGCCCCAGACCCCTAGCAGAGGCCAAATTCCACGGTCTTTCAGGGCGCAGCGTTTGGACGTGTCGAAGATTTATTCACTGAGGGGCCTGAACGGACGGGCAAGCGCGGCTAGTGCTTGTAAAACAGAGAGGGCCTGCGCAGAGTGCAGGCCGTTGGGCTCGACCCTCTGCTCCCCTCTCTTCAGGAGATTCTCCATGACTTACGTTCTCACCGTCACCTGCGACAGCCGCCGTGGGCTTGTTGGCCCTATTGCCAGCTACCTTGCCGAACAGGGCTGCAATATCACCAATGCGTCGCAATTTGACGATGTGGAGACCGGCACGTTTTTTGCCCGCATCAGCTTTCTGTCCGAAACGGGAAAGACATTTGACGAAATCCGCGACGGCTTCGCGTCCTTGGCCGATGAGTTGAAGCTCGACTGGAACCTGCATGACAGTGCCAGCCGGATGAAGGTTCTGGTGATGGTGTCGAACTTCGGCCATTGCCTCAACGATCTTTTGTACCGCTGGCGCATCGGGGCGCTGCCGATCGAGATCGTGGGCGTGGTCTCTAACCACATGACCTATCAAAAGGTCGTCGTGAACCATGACCTGCCCTTCTACCACATCCCGGTGACGGCAAATACCAAAGCCACAGCCGAGGAGCGCCTGTTGGAGGTGGTCGACAGCAGCGGAGCGGAACTGATTGTTTTGGCACGCTATATGCAGGTTCTGTCCGACAAGCTCTGCGCCAAAATGTCGGGGCGGATCATCAATATCCACCATTCCTTCCTGCCGAGTTTTAAGGGCGCGAACCCCTACAAACAGGCCTTCAATGGCGGCGTGAAACTGATTGGGGCCACCTCGCATTACGTGACCGCTGACCTCGACGAGGGTCCGATCATCGAGCAGGACATCATCCGCGTGACCCATGCGCAAAGCGCGTCGGACTATGTGGCGCTGGGGCGCGACGTGGAATCTCAGGTTCTGGCGCGGGCGGTTCATGCCCATGTGCAGAACCGGGTTTTCCTGAACGGCAACAAAACGGTGGTCTTCCCCGCCAGCCCCGGAGACTACGCCTCTGAGCGGATGGGCTGAGCCCTCTTTCCGACACCAAACTGGCTCTCGCAGGGACGGCTACGAAAGTGGCGTATCCCTGCGGGGGATTCGCATCTGGGCGGCGCAAAATATCCAAGCGGCAATTGCGCGGCTCAGGCCCAAACTCGAGCTCGAAATCTAACCTTAGATCGCGCCGAGGTAATAGCCGATCGCCTCTTCCAGTTCGGTTTCCTCATACCGAAAATGAGAGCGCACGATCTCTTCCAGCTTGCGGAAAACTGCGGCGGCCTGCGCGAAAGTCGCGTCAGATGGATCTTGGGCAAGGGCGTCGGCGGCATGGGCCAGACGTAGGATCAGCTCATGAACCACTTCATGCTCTGACTTCAATTTGGCCACGATGGCCCGAAATATCCCGCCCCCCGCGGCCTCGATCCGGGGGAACATATCGGCGCTTTCAATGTCGTGATGCATTTTGAGCATCCGGCATTCCTGACCACAGAGCGAACCAAAGGCGCGGAAGTTCTCCGACATGTCCAAGGACAGCACAATTCGCTTCAGATGGTCCGGTAGCGAGTCCTTGGCCTCAATCCGCGCCAGAACCGCCCCGATTTGCCCCATCTCCATCAGGTAATGGCGATGGATCGCGGCCAGTTGGCGTCCCTGTCGGCGATGCCCCTCTGTAGCAGAGGGCACCGGAGGCGCACTGGGGCGGGCCTCTTCGTTCAGGTGGAGGTCATGCAGGGGCTGTGTCGAAAGATCAGTCATGCCTGACAGGGAAGATGTTGCGCGCGTCAAGTCAAGAGCCTTGCTCTTGTCAGCAGCAGTGCCTTGGACGCGTGGTTCAAATCGAGGCGCTTATGCCAAGGTTGCGCAGGCAAGGACGCAGCGCCGATACGCGCCGCTCGACCTCACCGCCCCTGACTGGGAAGATCCAACCCGACCTCAGGGATGTTTGCCGCCGTCAAACAGATACCCGCGCATGGCCGTAATATAGGCGATATAGGTCGCCTCATCCTCAAACTCGTCATCCGTCAGCGCTTCATACTCTGCCTGGGTGAGGCCTCTTCCGGCGATCGTCTGATCCAGCTCATTGCGAAACGCCTCAAGAAAGCGGCCATTGCCGGGTTGGTTCAGGTTGTCACGCAAGTCTTCCAGATCAAAGGACTCCACATGCGCATAGGTGCGCAGGCGCCGTTTCAAGATCTCGAAGGGTTCAAACTCTTTTCCGTTGGTCATGGGGAACCTGCCAATCTGGGGTTATTGCGGATTTGGGAAGAGGGTGATCAGGGTCACGCTGCCATCCCCGTGTATCTTATAGCGGGCGACCAGATCGCCGTCAGTGAAGTCCGTATCTTCTGAACCGGTGGGGTTCTTGGCCGACCCTTTGCGCGACACACCTTCGAGCATGGCTGCATAGCCGCTGCCCAGCACCTCTTCCAGCGTCAAGCGCACCTCAAAGCGACCTTCGCCGGCGGCCACCGCGGCGCTCTCCTGCGTGGTGAACTCCGCATGGGCGCGGACCGTTTCATCCGCATCCACGTAATCTCCCGGATCCTTGAACCGCGTGGCATGTCGCCCGTATTTATGCTTGCCACCGTGGACGCCATCTGTGGTCGAATTGGTCATCGGATCAAAGCCGCTGACCGCGCGATCCGACAGTTGCGCCTTGGTGACCTTTCCCTCGTGGCGCTGCGGGCCGTGACCTTCCTCGGCGAGGTCGTCAAGGAAGGCATTGTCCAGTTTCTTTTTCATCGCGGTGACCATTTTTAGGGTCTCCGGATCCATCCCACCTGCGGCTTGCGCGGCCTTCAGCGCGGTACGCATGTCCCGCAAGAGGGGCTTTGCATCAGCTTTGAAACCCTCATCATCGCCGCCCCGCTCCAGACTGGAGAGCAGAAGGGGCGCCATCGCGGCCAGCTTCTTGGGATCATCCTTGTCCGCCAATGCCGTGGTCAGCCGGTCGGTCGAGGGCGTGCGCGCGATGTCCTTGCGCAGGGTCGTCAGCGCGGCGAGTGCCTTTTCGTAGGCCTCCGCCTTCATCTGGGCCAGAAAGGTTTTGGCGCCGGTTTTTAAGAGCGTTGCGTGGTCGTCTGGAGCCGAGGCAACGGCCGCTTTCCATGCGCCTTCGATCTTTTTCCAGGCTTTCAGGAGCTTGTCCTTCAAGACATCGTTTTGGGCGGGCGTTTCCGCATCGGCGGTCTCTGAAGATGCAGAGGCCTCCTCCTCATCCTCGGCATCGGAATCGAACCGGGATCCATCATGCGTCACCATGATGACCTTTACCGATACCCCACGGTTGGCGCAGTGTTTTTTGAACAGTTTTGCCAGTTTCGCAGGCGGATCCTCACCCTCTGCGCAGGTCAAGGTCACTTCGCGGCCATCTGCCGTAAAAGTGCCAATCGTCCCACGTTTGCCACCCGCTTCCTGTTGGGCGGCTTTGCGCAGCACGTTGATCGGTTTTTTTATGTCACAATGAAAAGCGAGCTCTTCCTTGCCCATATAGAGCGCGAAGTTGAGTGGTTTCTTACGGGCAGTGGCCACGTCAGCTTTCAGCGCTTTGCCTTCCTCGACCAGTTCCGCCTTGGTTTTTTTCGCCATGACCGCGCTCCCAACTCACACCACTACCCTGCTACCGTTGCAGGCGTTTCCGCATCGCGCAACCAAAAAGAGTATTGGTGTTGGGTTGCTATCGTGAGGGTCTCTTTCGGAGGGGCAACTGGGCTGTGGTCGGCAAAGCGGGTTGGATCACCCCAGTTTCGCTTGAGAGCGATGAGGCCCGCTCAACTTGTGCTTTGAGACCGCGCGTAGAGCAGGTGAAGCCATGCATTGTCTGCGTGGGACGGGAGGGGGAGCGGACAGGCGGCAGGTGAGGTTTCGATGAGATGGACAAGCGTCCACGCCAGCCCAAAACACGCGTCCTTTCCAAAGCATCCCATCAAGGCTTCCGCTTCGTCGTCATCTAAGGGGGGTGCGATCGAATGCAGCGCTGTTTCTGCGCGTTCAATTGTTGCCTCGTCCGCCTCTTCGCTCGGCAGCGGTCCAAGGTTCAAAAATGCGATAACTTCTGGTCGCATAGGGGTCGCTCCTGTTGATGCAGTTAGGCGACAGACACATTTAATTTCACACCCAAAGCAAGACGATCGCACCAAGCAGGATGACGGAGATGAAGGTTTCCGAGCATCGGTCCGAACTGGTGGCCGAGAATATTTCCGAAACCGGCTTTGACGTGGTCTTCCGCACTTGGTCGGACAGCCGCGTCGCCCGCGTCCGCGCCGCCTGGATGGCCATCGGCGATCTGCCGTTTGAGGATGATTGGGACGTGGAGTAGGGGGGCTTGGCGTCTTGTGTGGCGTGTCAGGTCGATCCAAATTCGAACGACAGCGGATGCCTTGTTGGAGCCTGTCTTTCCGCTCTTCTCTATGGCAGCTTATGCCTGCTTTCACGCCGGAGGAAAAGATATTCACCAACCACTTGGTTTTTATCGGGGTTTGTGGCCGCGCTTGACGGTGTGTCGTGTCTTTTTGCCAAGAACAAATATTTTGGATCTTCGATCCCTCTTCCAACCTCCTGTCCCAATGTTACTATGGTGAAGTATACTGCTCGCCAGAGAGGGGACACTCCGTTGGAGTATTTCAAAATTGTATTGAATTTTATCGGCGTGATTTCGTGGCTGGTGTCTGCGTTCTCTATGCTGTATCTTGCCTTCTACGCTTTGCGTGAAGGTTGGGTAAACTCTCTAAAAGCGTGGCACAAGGAAAGCGGTCTTGAAGTATCCAAGGTTACTGACGCGCTGATGGATAGTGTACAGAAGACAAAAACTCTTTCCGCAGATGAGGCGGGGACACTGCGATCAGAGTTCCAGAAGATTGTTGAAAAACAGGTCGAACTTGAGAATGGGACGAACGCTAATGGTAAGTATTGGGGAACTCCCAGCGGTACAAGAGCCGCCCAAATCAAATTAGTATTTGACGGTAGCAATAATCGCGTCACACAAACGTATCCTTGTGCATTTAATACTGACTGCCTGCAAGTAACATTTTGGGGCGATCTTCAGC
The DNA here is from genome assembly GCA_048263945.1 of Epibacterium sp. GTDB lineage: Bacteria > Pseudomonadota > Alphaproteobacteria > Rhodobacterales > Rhodobacteraceae > Epibacterium. The sequence continues at coordinate 360,448 of JBLXDQ010000002.1, forward strand.
CACGGATCCTCAGAATGACTTCAAGTATGATTTCTTTGGAAGTCCCGCACGGCACCAAGGGGGAAGCGACGATGTGTGTCCTCGGCTTGTAACAAACAAAGCCTCTACAACTATTCGTTCGAGAATTCCTCTCAAAAGCCTTCGATAAATAATCTACCGGATCGGATCTCGGAGTGCATTGAACCAATGTCAATTCCGTCCACATCGCGACCTCTCGAAAATCCACCGGAACGTAAAATGCCTGAACCGGCGTAAGCAAGCGTAGTCAAAAAATCTCACATCCCCGCTTGAGCTTCCAGTGACAGGAAGCCCTACATAAGGCTCAATCGCGAAGATCCGCATAAGGAATCACATCATGAGCCATCCGATCCCGGCCACTCTCTCGATTGAAGGCATGTCCTGCGCGGGCTGTGTGGGCCGTGTCGACCGCACGCTTGCGGCCTTGCCCGGCGTCTCGGAAGTCTCCGTCAACCTCGCGGCGGAGACCGCGCGGCTGACCGTCGCCACCCCTGAAGGGCTGCGCGCTGCGGATGCGGCGCTGCGGGATCTGGGCAAGCCCGCCCGCCACCAGACCGTGCAACTCGCCATCGAAGGCATGACCTGCGGCGGTTGTGTGGGGCGGGTGGAGCGCGCGCTGAACGCGCTGCCGGGGGTGGTCTCGGCCCATGTAAACCTCGCCGCCGAGAGCGCGCAGGTGGAGTTCCTGCAAGGCACGCTCACCCCCTCGCAGGTGGCCGCCGCCAGCACCGAGGCCGGCTATCGCGCCCGGCTCGCCGCCGCCAGTGATACCGAGGACCGCGCCGCCCGTAAGGACCGCGAGGCGCGCGATCTGCGCCGTCAGGTGGGCATTGCGGCGCTGCTGACCCTGCCGGTCTTTGTGCTCGAAATGGGCGGCCATATGGTGCCCGCGCTGCATCACCTCATCGCGCAGACCATCGGGATGCAGACCTCTTGGGTGCTGCAGGCCCTGCTGACGACTGCCGTGCTCTTTGGCCCCGGTCGTGCCTTCTTCACCCTCGGCCTGCCCGCGCTGAGGAAGGCCGCGCCGGATATGAACAGCCTTGTGGCTATGGGCTCCGGCGCCGCTTGGGCCTATTCGCTGATCGCCACCTTCCTGCCCGGTGTTTTGCCCGAAGGCGTGCGCGCGGTCTATTTTGAGGCGGCGGCGATGATTGTGACCCTGATCCTGATTGGCCGCTGGCTGGAGGCCCGCGCCAAGGGCCGCACCGGCGCCGCGATCCAGGCTCTGGTCGGCCTGCAAGCCCGCCACGCCCGCCGCCTGACCAAATCCGGCCAGCCCGAGGACGTCGAGGTCGAGGCCCTTGCCCCCGGCGATCTGATCCTGATCCGCCCGGGCGAGCGGATCCCGACCGATGGCACCATCACCGAAGGCAGCGCCCATGTGGACGAGAGCATGATCTCCGGCGAGCCGTTGCCCGTCGAGAAAACCATCGGCCAAGCGGTCACCGGCGGTACGGTGAATGGCGAGGGCAGCCTCACTGTGCGCGTCAGCCGCACCGGGGCAGAGACCACTTTGGCGCAGATCATCCGCATGGTGGAAGAGGCGCAGGGCGCCAAGCTGCCGATTCAGAGCCTTGTTGACAAGGTCACCCTGCGCTTTGTGCCCGTGGTGATGGGTCTGGCGGCGCTGACCGTTGCGATCTGGCTGATCCTCGGGCCGGAGCCGACCCTGACCCATGCGCTGGTGGCCGGGGTCTCTGTCCTCATCATTGCCTGCCCCTGTGCCATGGGTCTGGCAACGCCGACCTCGATCATGGTGGGCACCGGTCGCGCGGCAGAATTGGGTGTGTTGTTCCGCAAGGGCGACGCGCTGCAGGCCTTGAACGAGGTCGATATCATCGCCTTTGACAAGACCGGCACCCTGACCGAAGGCCGCCCCAGCCTCGTGGCGCTGAAAACCCGCGCGGGCTTTGACCGGGCCGAGGTGCTGACGGCGGTGGCCTCGGTCGAGGCGCGTTCCGAGCATCCCATCGCCAAGGCGCTGGTCACTGCCGCCATCGACGAGGGGCTGACGCTGGCGGAGGCGACGGCGTTCAAAACGCTCACCGCACGTGGTGTCACGGCCACCGTCGCAGGCCGCGAGATCCGCATCGGCAGCGCACGGCTGCTGTCCGAGGCAGGCATCGGCGTCGAACCCCTCGCCACCGAGGCGCTGGAACGGGCCAATCGCGGCGAAAGCGTGCTCTATGCCGCTATCGACGGCGAGCTGGCCGCGCTTCTTGCGGTGGCCGATCCGATCAAGCCCACCAGCGCGGCGGCGATCAAGGCCCTGCGCGCGATGGGCAAGGATGTGGCGATGATCTCCGGCGATGCGCCTGCCACCGCAGAGGCGATTGCCCGCGATCTCGGCATCTCTCACGTGGTCGCTGGTGTGGCGCCCGAGGGTAAGGTCGCCGCGCTGAAGGACCTCGCCGAACGGGGCCGCAAGCTTGCCTTTGTCGGCGATGGGATCAACGACGCGCCGGCGCTGGCGCAGGCCGATGTGGGCATCGCGATTGGCACCGGCACCGATGTGGCGATCGAGGCGGGCGATGTGGTCTTGATGTCCGGCGACCTCGGCGGCGTTGTGAAGGCGATCGAGATTTCTCGCGCCACCCTGAGCAACATCCGCCAGAACCTCGGTTGGGCCTTTATCTACAACGCCGCGCTGATCCCGCTCGCCGCTGGCGCGCTTTATCCCGTCTTTGGCATCCTCTTGTCGCCGATCTTTGCCGCTGGCGCGATGGCGCTGTCCTCGGTCTCGGTCTTGACCAACGCGCTGCGGTTGCGGAGGGCAGGATGACCAAGAAAGCCTTGGTTGCGCTGGATAAGAGGACGCAACAGCCTTCGGGGCAATTCCTTTTGCCGTCTCAATTCGACCAATTCAGCCTCGTTTCTGAACGCACAGGCGAGGTGGTCGAAACGGCAGTTGTCGTCTACACCGGACGCGCCGTGACCCTTGAGGCCCTCGTTCAGCGCTTGGATCGATGCACCTCCACCGCTGACCTCTCCCCTCAGGAGACAGAACAGCTTGCGGAAGGTTTTTTGACGGAAATCGCCCGTTTCAAAGTCGGAACATGGGTGCAGGTGGATGACTGCGCACACAAGTTCTGTTTGCAAGACGTTGACCGTCGTGGGGAGCGGGCGGCCCCGCTTCTTCCATAGCTGCAACCGCCTCGGCTTGGCGTGTTGAAATGTGATGGAAAGACAACAAAAAACCGCCCCGCAAGCAGCTTGCGGGGCGGCTGACCGTCTTGAGCGAGCAGGGCTCAGACTTGGGTCGGATATAGCGACTCGTAGATCGGTACCAGCGTCTTGTCCTCAAACAGCGAGGAGACCGAGGTGCCGTGCCAGATGTTCAGGATCGCTTGGGTGAACAAAGGCGCGGTCGGCACGATGCGGATATTCGGCGCGTCCAAGATCGCTTGGGTCGGCTGGATCGAGTCGGTCAGCACCAGAGATTTCATCACCGAATTGGTCACGCGCTCCACCGCCGGACCGGACATTACGCCGTGGCTGATATAGGCGTGCACTTCCTTGGCACCGTTGTCCAAGAGCACCTGCGCCGCCTTGCAGAGCGTGCCGGCGGTGTCGCACATATCGTCGACGATCAGGCAGATCTTGCCGGTCACATCGCCGATCACGGTCATCTCCGCCACTTCACCGGGCTTTTCGCGGCGCTTGTCGACGATGGAGAGCGGCGCGTTGATCCGCTTGGCGAGCTCGCGGGCGCGGGCCACACCGCCCACGTCGGGCGAGACCACCATCAGGTCTTCCATCTGGTCTTTGAACTGCTCTTTGACGTCCAGCGCAAAGATCGGGCTGGCATAGAGGTTGTCCACCGGAATGTCGAAGAAGCCCTGGATCTGCGCGGCATGCAGATCAAGGGTCAGGATGCGTTCGATCCCGGCGCCGGTCAGCATATTGGCAACCAGCTTGGCCGAAATCGGCGTGCGCGCCTTGGTACGGCGGTCCTGACGGGCATAGCCGAAGTAGGGGATCACCGCGGTGATCCGCTGGGCCGAGGAGCGGCGCAGCGCGTCAGCGATGATCAACAGCTCCATCAGGTTGTCGTTGGCCGGGTTGGAGGTCGGCTGGATGATGAACATATCCTCGCCGCGCACGTTCTCGTAGACTTCGACGAAGATCTCGCCGTCGTTGAACCGTTCCACCCGTGCATTGACGAGGTCTTGGTCGACACCGCGATGCAGGCTCATCCGGCGGGCGATGGTTTTGGCAAGCGGGAGGTTGGCGTTCCCAGCGATCAGCTTGGGTTCGTTCAAGGTCGGCATTGGCTGTTTATCCCCAGGCAGCAATGTGACAGATTCGTGATATTGAACCCCGCTTAACACGCACATAGTCTCGGGCCTAGTTCTAAGCACGAGGAAATGCTGCCATGTCCGCTTCCGCCCCTACAATCGACTACTATTTCTCGACATTGTCCCCCTATAGCTACCTTGCCGGGCTACGGCTGGAGGAGGTTGCAGCGCGCCACGGGGCCGCGATCACCTACAAGCCCTTCGACATCATGGCGCTGTTTGGCCGCACGGGGGGCACCCCGCCCAAGGACCGGCACCCCTCGCGGCAAGAGTATCGTCTGATCGAGATGGAGCGGCAGTCCAAGCGTCTGGGCATGCCTTTGATGCTGAAACCCGCCTTCTGGCCGACCAATGCGGCGCCCTCGTCCTATGCCATTATCGCGGCGCAAAAGGCAGGCGGCGGCGACCTCGGCGCGCTGGTACACAACACCCTGCGTGCGGTCTGGGCTGAGGAGCGCAATATCGCCGAGGATAGCGTGGTGAAAGAGCTGCTCGCGGGCGCCGGTTTCAACCCCGCGCTGGCCGACAGCGGCCTTCTGACCGGCGCGGAGACCTATGCGCAAAACCTCGAGGAGGCCGTAAGCGCAGGCGTCTTTGGCGCGCCCTTCTATGTGACCTCGGATGGGGCGAAGTTCTGGGGGCAGGACCGTCTGGCGGATCTGGATTGGCACCTCGGCGGCCAGGTGGAAGGGCAGGGGGCGTGAGCCTCGATTCCGCAAGCCTGCCGCAACAGGTCTATCATCGCAGCTTTGGCACCGGCGCGCGGCCTGTCTTTGCGGTGCATTGCTCGCTGGCGCATTCCGGCGCCTGGCGCGGGCTGGCGGCGGCCTTGGGCGAGGATCAGGTGACATTGCAAGCCTTTGACCTCCTGTCGCACGGCAAAAGCCCGGATTGGGACGGGCAGGGCATCCTGCAGCTGAGGAACGCCGAGGCTGGTCTTGCGCTGCTGGAAGCGCAGGTAGCCGAGGCTGGTGGGCCGGTCGACCTGATTGGCCATTCCTTTGGCGCCACGGTGGCTCTGGCGATGGCAGAGGCGCGGCCCCATTGGGTGCGCTCGCTCACCCTGATCGAGCCGGTACTCTTTGCCGCCGCAGGCACCGTGGACCCCGAGGCGCTGGCGCAGATGCGCCGCGACCATGTCACCGTGCGGGAGCCTTATGCGGCGGGCGATATCGAGCGTGCCACCCGCCTCTTTAACCGCGCTTGGGGCACCGGGCATCCGAAATGGCCGGATATCCCCGACCACGCCCGCGCCGCGATGATGCGGTCTTTTCCGGCGGTGATGGACTGCGACGCGCAGGTCTATGACGACGAGGCAGGCCTTTTGGCCCCCGGCGCGTTGGAGGCGCTGACGATGCCCGTCCTTTTGATGCAAGGAGCTGAGACGCAACCGATTATGAGCGCGGTGACCAAGGCCCTGTCAGCGCGGATGCCCGCCGCAAAGGTCGAGCTGGTCGCCGGCGCGGGCCATATGGTCCCAGTGACCCACCCGCGTGCGGTGGCCGAAGCGCTCGAAACCCTCTGGTCCTGAACGAAAAACGGCGCCCTCTTGGGGCGCCGTGTCGTTTCAGGTTGGCTCGTCGATGATGTAATCTTCCCATTCTTCGAGGGGCACATCAAACTCTGACACCGTGGTACCGCGCACTGAAACACCCGCCTGATGCACGCTCTCGGGATCGCCGGTCAGCAGCGGATGCCACTGGGGCAGGCTCTTGCCCTCCCACAACAGGCGATAGGCGCAGGTCTGCGGCATCCAATAGGCATGGGTGTCGAGGTTCTCGGGCTTCAGCACGATACATTCGGGGATAAAGGTGTGGCGCGTCTCGTAATGGGCGCATTGGCAGGAGTTGTCGTCGAGCAGCCGACAGGCCACTCGCGTCAGCGCCACCTCACCGGTGTCCTCATCCTCCAGCTTGTTGAGGCAGCATTTGCCACAACCATCACAGAGCGCCTCCCACTCGCGCGGGGAGAGTTTCTGCAGCGGCTTTTTCTCCCAAAACCGCTTGCCAAGGCCCTGGCGGTCGATGTGATTGGTCATGCCAGCCCCCCCGAAAGGGCGGTAAGGATCTCGCGCGCCTGATCACAATCGGCCTGCATCTGCGCGATGAAGGGTTCGAGCCCATCGAACCGCAGCTCAGGCCGCAGGTAGTCCACCAAGCCAACCGAGAGGCGGGCACCGTAGAGGTTGCCTTTGAAATCAAACAGGAAGGTCTCGATATTCGGGTGCTCGCCGTCAAACATCGGCCGCACCCCAACCGAGGCCGCGCCATGGTAGCTGCCCTTATGAGTGCCATCGAGCACATCGACCAGCACCGCATAGACGCCAAAGGCCGGCGGGTGCAGCCCGTCAATCGACTGGTTGGCGGTGGGAAAACCCAGCTCGCGGCCGCGTTGCTCGCCGCCAATCACCTCGCCCTCGATGCGGTGCCAATGGCCAAGCATCGCCGCCGCATCACGCGGCCGTCCCTCGCTCAGCGCGGTGCGAATGGCGGTGGAGGAGACGGTATCCTCGGAATATTCCATCAAGGGCGCGATGGTGACGCCAAAACCCATCTCAGCGCCAAAACGCTGCAGATCCGCCGCCGTGCCCTTACGCCCCTTGCCGAAGCAGAAATCCGCACCGACCACCACATGGGCCAGCCCCAAGCCCTCGGCGATCACCTTGCGGGCAAACTCTTCCGGCGTCAGAGAGGAGAGGGCCGAGTTGAAGTTCAGCTGATAAAGCTTGTCCACGCCGAGCTTTTTCAACCGATGCGCCTTGGCCCCTGCCGACATCAGCCGGAAGGGCGGCGCATCAGGCGCAAAATACTCGCGCGGATGGGGCTCAAAGGTCATGACCCCCAGGGGCGCCTCGGGCGCAGCCTTGCGGGCGAGGGCAATCACGGACTGATGGCCGCGGTGAACACCGTCGAAATTGCCAATCGCCACGGTGGCCCCGCGGTCCTCAGCTTCGACATATTGATAATCACGGATGATGCGCATGGCGCATGCCTAGCCGCAGGGCGGGGAACGCGCAAGGGCGCTCTGCACGGCAGAGGGATCCGCGATCCCGCGCGCTGATTTTTTGGATATTTGGAAGAAGATGAAGAGAGGGGCCTCGCTTTCATCTTTCCCCAAATACTCCCGCCGGAGGCTCCGACGCTTGCCCCACGACAGCGGCCCCTTGGGCGTGTTGCCGATGCGGCGCACGCCCTATTTCGCAGATGTTTCGGTACCCCCGCTATGGTCACTCTGATCGATCAGACAATGGGGGCGTTGGGCGGCTGTGGGTGGCCCGGCGTCGCATCAGACATATGGCTCCGCCAAAACGGAGCATCTCTTGCAGCTGTCAGAGGCGCAGGTCCCGCGGGGGCCTGTCCGCGTGTCGCCTGAAAAGCGGTACCGCTTCCCGTCTATAGGATCGACTTAGGTGGGATAGAACGCAGCAATCCACACACGCACCGCATCGGGACAAGGCCTGATGCGGCGGTTCGCGCTGCGTCAGTCAAACTTGCGGGACGGGGCCATCACCATCGCCTCGCCCACCAGAACCTTTTTGCCCTCCACAGTGCAGCGGCACTCCAGTTTCACGCGGCGTTTGTCGATCTGTATATCTGTCACCTCGACCTCAGCCAGCACCAGATCGCCGGGGCGGACGGGGGCAAGAAATTTGAGGCTCTGGCTCATGTAGATGGTGCCATGGCCGGGCAGCTGTTCGCCGATCACTGCCGAAATCAGCCCGGCGGTCAGCATCCCATGGGCGATGCGCCCCTCAAAGATGGTGTCTTGCGCGTAATCATCATCCAGATGCACCGGATTGCGGTCGGTGGAGACCTCGGCGAACATTTCGATATCTGCATCAGTGATCTGCTTGCGCAAATATCGGGTCATGCCCATTTCGATGTCTTCGATGCAGATGGTGCCGCGGGTGAAATTATCCAACATCTCCGCCCTCCCGGAATTGGCGCGGCAATAAATGATCCGCGATTCAGTTTGTTGGGTAATTTTATTACTTCGCAACCGCAGAAAGTCAAGCGCCCTTTGTGACGGCCTCGTACTTCAATGGACGCCCTGACGGGCGACAGCAAAAGGCCCGCCTCTGCCGTGTGGCAGAGACGGGCCCGTTTGGCACAATCGCGCGGATCTTAGCGCAGAAAGCCGATGCTGTAGGTCGGGGCGACTTGTTCGCGGGCGATATAGGCCGCAAGCGCGGCGGCTTCGGGCTGCTCTGTGGTCTTGGTGTCCTTGGCCGCGAGGCCCCCGGTGATGAAGAGCGTGTCGACGCCTTCGCCCATGCCGCCGGAGATATCCGTATGGGGCCCGTCGCCAATCGCGAGGATGTCGCGGTCGCTGACATCCACACCCAGCTCGGCCAGACGGCGGCGGGCAAGATCATAGATCGGCGGATGTGGTTTGCCGAAATAGAGGCTCTCGCCGCCCATTTCGGTATAGAGCTTCGCCAGCGCCCCGGCGCACCATTCGCGGACTTCGCCGCGGTCCACGACAACATCAGGGTTGGCGCAAAGAAGCTTCATACCCATTTGTTTTGCGTAGAGAAAGTCGGCGCGGTTTACATCCGGATCGGCCATCGGATCAAAGGGGCCGCAGCAGACGATGCCCTCGGCCTCTTGCAGGGGGACACGGGTGATTTCGATGGGGTCGTGGATTACTTTCATCGGCTCGAAAAAGCCTGCGTCGCGCTGCCATTCGCCCATGAAGTAGACCTTCTGGCCGACCGCGCCGGTGAACATGGCGGCCCGGGCACTGTCGCCAGAGGTGGCGATCGTGTCATAGGCATCATCCGGCACGCCGAATTGCGCCAGTTGATCCGCGACACCGGCGCGGGGTTTGGGCGAGTTGGTGACCAGCACCACGATTCCGCCTTGTTTGCGATAGTCTTGCAGGGCGGCGACGGCAGCCGGGTAGGCGGTGATGCCGTTGTGCACGCAGCCCCAGAGGTCGACAAAAAGCGCCTTATAGTTGGCGGAGACCTCGGAAAGGGCGGAGATGATCTGTGTCATGGGGCTGCCTCATGCAGGGAAGAATGCGTCCTTCCCCTCATGACAGAGTCAGCCCCGTTTGACCAGATGTTCAGCCGCGACCCTTGGGTTTGCCGGCGCCTTTTGGCGGGGTGAACCGCTTGGAGGTGTCAGAGGCCGACGACGCAGCGCGAGCCTTGTTCTTCTTGCTGGTGGGCTTGCCAACGGGGGGCGGCGGGCCTTTCGGCTTTTCGCTGCGCGGGCGGTCAGACTTGGGCTTGTCGAACTTCGGTTTGTCAAATTTACCCTTGCCCGGACCGCCATCTTTGCCGCGTTTGGGCTTGTCGAAATCGGACTTTTTGCCGCGAGGAGCGTCGCCGCGATCCTCGTATTTGCGGGGCTTGTCGAACTTCGGCTTGTCGTATTGCGGCTTATCGCCGGAAGGGCGCGGTTTTGCCGGGCGGGCGCTGACAGGACGCTCTTCATCGGACTGGTAGCGCGGTTTGCGCGGGCCGCGGTCGCCGCGATCCCCACGGTCGCCGCCGTAGCTGCGCTCACCCCGATTGCCACGGTCACCCCGATCGCCGCCAAAGCCACCGCGGCCACCGCCCTTGCGGAACGGCGGTTTCTTGCGTTCGGGCAGAACCGGTGCTTCGGCCAGTTGCGACAGTTTGGAGCCGTCATCCAGCGCCATATCGGTGCCCAGCATGGCGAGGAAGCCCTCGGCCTTGTCTTGGGCGATTTCGGCATAGCTGACGTCGTCCAGAATGCGGATCGCGCCAATCGCGGTCTTGTCCAGGCCGCCAGCCTTGCACAGCATCGGCAAGAGGCGGCGCGGGTCGGCACCGCTGTCGCGACCTGCGTCGATAGAGAACCAGACCGAGGGGCCAAAGGGCGCGCGCGGTTCGCGTTCTTTCTTCTTGCGACCATCGTCGAGCGACACATCGGTCAGCTCTTCGGGCGCGGAGCGGGCGGCGGACCACAGGCGCAGATAGCCGGCAGCCAGTTGCTCGGGCGAGAAGCTCTCGACCAGTTTTGCCAATGTTTCCTGCTGGCTCTCGGGTGTTTCTTCGGTCCAGGAGGCGTCAGAGATCATCCGGTCGAGGTCGCGACCACGCACATCATCGGCGGAGGGTGCATCGACCCAATCGGCAGAGAGTTTGGCTTCGCGCAGCAGGCGCTCGGCCTTGCGCACGGCGCGGTTGGTGACCATCAGCGCAGAGACGCCTTTGCGGCCCGCGCGACCGGTGCGGCCCGAGCGGTGCAGAAGGGTTTCGTGGCTCGACGGCAGGTCGGCGTGGACCACCAGATCGAGGTTCGGCAGGTCGATGCCGCGCGCGGCCACATCGGTGGCAACGCAGACGCGGGCGCGGCCATCGCGCATCGCTTGCAGCGCGCCGGCCCGTTCGGACTGGCTCAGCTCGCCCGACAGCGCCACAACCTGAAAGCCGCGGTTCGACAGGCGGGTCAGCAGACGGTTTACCGCCGCGCGCGTATTGGCGAAGACGATGGCATTGGGCGCCTCGTGGAACCGCAGCACGTTGATGATCGCGTTCTCAATGTCATGCGGTGCAACGAGGTGCGACAGGTAGGAAATGTCGCTGTGCTGCTCGGCATGGTTGATGGTCGAGATCCGCTGCGCCTCGTTCTGATAGGTCTCTGCCAGGGCCGCGATCGGTTTCGACACGGTGGCGGAGAACAACAGGGTCTGACGATCCTCAGGGGTTTCTTCGAGGATGAACTCCAGATCCTCGCGGAAGCCGAGGTCGAGCATCTCGTCCGCCTCATCAAGCACCACAGCCGCCACTTGGCTCAGGTCGATGGAGCCACGGGTGATGTGGTCGCGCAGACGACCGGGGGTGGCGACGACGATATGGGCGCCGCGCTCCAGGCTGCGGCGTTCATCGCGCATGTCCATACCGCCCACACAGGAGGCGAGAACCGCGCCTGCATCCGCATAAAGCCAAGTCAGCTCGCGCTTGACCTGCATGGCCAATTCACGGGTCGGCGCGATCACCAGCGCCAGCGGCGTGGTGGCCGGAGCAAAGGTGCCGTCTTCGCCCAGGATGGTCGGGCCGATGGCAAGGCCGAAGCCCACCGTCTTGCCGGAACCGGTCTGAGCCGAAACCAAAAGGTCCGCACCCGCAAGTTCCGGGTCGGAGACCGCCTCCTGCACCGGGGTGAGGGACGTGTAACCACGGCGCTCGAGCGCCAACTGCAGGGTGGGTATCAAGAGGGGGATCCGTTCGTATCGCGTGGGGCGCGCGTTCTCGCGCCCATATGGGTCAAGGTCGCGCGTATAGCGCAGGAATTTGCCTTTGTATAGCACATCCCGCAGCCAGTCTGTGCATGGCTGATCTGCGTGGATCGGCAGGGCTTTGCCAGTGGAGGCCTGGTTCGGCAGGATGCGGGGATGCGGCCCCTTGCTGGGCGGGGGTTTGGTGCTAGTGTCAGGGGCAACCGCCGTGCGCCGAAGTTAAATCCCCATTCTTGGTTAACGGCACCTTAATACTGGATTGCAAGTTTAGGTCATGACTGTCTTTTTTACGACTTCTTCTCGCCTGCGTCAGATCTGCGCGGGTGTCTCTCTTGTGGCGCTGGCCGCCTGTGGCACCACCTATGAGCTGCCCGAGACCGGCGGCGCCTATTCCGACGAGGCAGCGCGGCTTTTTGCCGAGGCGCGCAATTCCGGGCCGGTGACCCCGCTGTCGACGGCAGCGGCGGAGGCGCGCTATGCGCGGGTGCAGCCCAGAGTGCTGAGTGCGGGGCGCAAAGTGTGTTGGGACCTCAACACCGGCGTGAATTGCAATGTCTCCATGTCGATCGACCGAGATATGAAGGAGCGCAACGCCTATTTCACCTATCAAGGTGGCCAGCCGACGATCAAAATCTCTTTGCCCCTGATCCAGGATACGGCGAGCGATGACGAAGTGGCCTTTGTGCTGTCGCATGAATACGGCCATCTGATCGGTCGTCACGTGGAAAAACAGCAGAGCCAAGTGGCTGCGGGGGCGCTGATTGGCGGCGCGCTTGGGGCGCTCCTGGGGGATAGCTCGGATGCGGTGGCGCTGGGGGTTGGCGTGGGCACCACGGCCGGCGGGATCGTCTATTCGCAGTCCTACGAGCTGGAGAGCGACACCATCGGCACCCGGATCGCCTATGCGGCGGGCTATGACCCGGTGGAAGGGGCAAAGTTCTTCTCCCGCGCCGAAGCGGAACGCGGCGCGCAGGGGGGCTATTCGATCTGGGGCACCCATCCGCCGGACCGCAAACGGGTGGCGACTGTTCTGGCGACCAAGGCGCAGATTGATGCGCAACAGGGGCTGCGCGCGGCGCAATAGCCGACCGACCCCGCATCACGCCGTTGCTAAAATGAAAAACGCCCGCAGATGCGGGCGTTTTGCGTCTTGAGCGCCTGATCTCCGGCGGGGCCGGAGGTCAGGCGCGGTCTGGTGCTCAGACTTTGAGGTTCGGGATGATCTGCTTTTTGCGGGACATGATGCCCGGCAGCACGACCAGATCGCCGTCCACGGTGGCGCCGAAGCTCTTTTCAGCAACGGATTTGACCAGATCGTTCGGCACCAGGAGGGTGGCTTCTTCTTTCAGGATGTCCACGACGAAGAGCAGAACCTGATCCACGCCATCTTCGGCCTGAACGGTCTTGAAAGTCTCCATCAGGCTGTCTTTGCGGCCCAGCGGGATTTCCGGTGCGGTGGTTTCCAGAACGGAGACGCGGAAAGAGGTGCCGTCGACTTCGTATTCTTTGGAGTCCATGCGGATCAGTTCCGCATCGGAGAAGGCGGAGACGTCGGATTTCGCGGCAAACATCTCGGCGGCATAAGCGGAGATGTCGAGGCCCAGCTCACCGGCCAGTTTCTCGGCCACGGCGCGGTCATGCGGCGTGGTGGTGGGCGAGCGGAATTCCAGCGTGTCGGAGAGGATGCAGGTCAGCGCGGCGCCTTTGATGTCTTCGGGCATCTGGGCGGCAGCATCGCCCATCAGGTCGATCATGATGGTCGCGGTGCAGGCCAGCGGGCGCACGGTGATGTCGATCGGGCCTTTGGTTTCCAGACCGCCGACCAGCTTGTGGTGGTCGATGATGGCGCGGATATCAGCGGAGTTGATCGAGGCGGGCAGTTCGGCGGGGTTGTTGGTGTCGACGATGACCACCGGCGCGTCGGCCTCGACATCGGCGATGATGGCGGGCTTTTCAAAGCCCCAGCGGGTCAGCATGAACGCGGCTTCGGTGTTCGGCTCGCCCAACAGAACCGGAGTGGCCGCTTCGCCCTGAACCTCGTTCAGGTACCAGGACCAGATAATCGGGGAGCCGGTGGAATCGGTGTCGGGAGATTTGTGGCCGAAAACTTGAATGGTCATACGTGCAATCCTGTCTGACGAGGGTGTGTTGCCGCGCCTTATACCAGCGAAGCTGAGTTTGTCACCCCGCGTCAGGCGGGTTGCGGCATTGAGCGCAGTGCAAGGCTGGATCGGCGCCGCGCGGGCCTATTCCTCGGCTTGGGTCAGGGTGTAGCCGCGTTGCGCCAAAAGGGCGAGCAGACCTGCGGACCCTGCCAGATGCGCGGCCCCGACGGCGACCACTAGGCGTGGTTCCTGTCGGGCGGTCAGCCGCTTGGCCCAGGCGCGGTTGCGCTGATCCAGCACGCGGGCGTCAAAGCTCTGCAACAGGCGGTGCACTTCGCGGCGCGAAACATCCAGATCGCGGTACATCATCCAGCCCATCACGATCCGCCCTTCGGTGAGGCGGCCATCGAAATAGGCTTCGGAGAGGGTGACATAGAGGTCCTCGTGCCGGGTGGCTGATTTACTGTCCAAGAGCAGCATCTTCAGCTGATCGCCCAGCGGCATCGCGGCAAGAGCGGCGAGCCCGGCCTCGGGATCCTCCAGCCCCAGCGCAGGCACCCCCTGACGGCGGGCGGCGGATTCGATCCGGTCATCCAGACCCTGCCGGCTGCCAAACCCACGCTTCCGACAATCCGTGCCGGTGAGGAAGTCCGACAGATACCAGGGCTGCATAAAGAGGGCTGTCGCCGGATCAATTCCAGCCTCGGCCAATTGCCCGCTGAGCCGGGTCCAGTCGGCGGCGGACATCATCTGATCCAGCCGCTTGCCCTTGGGCAGCGAGAAATACCGGGCAAAGCCTTCGGGATCCTGATCGGCGCTTTGCATCTGCGGCTCGGTCACCTCCAGAAACACCGCATCGGCTGCGCGCACGAGCGGGCGAATGACGCGCATCTGGCTCCACATGCGGGAGTCGCCACTGTGCTGGGTGCCAAAGATGTCGATCCGCTGGCCATCGCGGGTGGCAATCCAATGATTGCCGGTGCCGTAGGGCACTTTGGCCAGCTCCTGCGCCAGTTGGGCGCGGGCGCTCTCGGTCAGATGGTCGCGCAGATCCACGCCGGTGCAGCGGGCCTGGGCCAAGGGCGCGCTGGCCAGAGTGAGGGCCAGAGAAAGGGCCAGAGTAAGGGCCACGCCGGGCGCAAGGGCACGCAGGCCGTGTTTGAAGGGGCGCAAGAAACTCACCAAAAGGCTCACAAGGGCACCTCGGTGATGGCATAGCCCTCGGCGGCCAGAAGCTCCAACAACCCATCCGGGCCGGGCAGATGCGCTGCCCCAACGGCGATCACCAGCTGTTCGCCTTCGGTGGCTTCGATCACCGGAACCCAAGCCTTGTTCCGCTCAATCAGCAGCGTGTCCATCAAGGTGTCGATCTGCGCCTCCCGCTCGGCCACCGGAATGTCGAAATCGGCCGCGAGGAACATGCGCTTTTGCAGCAGCGAGAAGGCATAGGCCTCGCCCTCGAAATAGCTGTCGAGCATGGTCGAAAACTCATCCTCGCCCACCTGCATCATCGCCAGATAGCTGCGCAGTTCCGCCACCTGTGTGTCCAGCGGGTCTGCGTTCAGGGTCTGGAACACCGACAAAGGATCCTCCAGCGAGCGGGTCTCAATGCCCTTTTGGGCGGCGATCTCCAACAGCTGCGCATCCAGCCCCTCGGCCACATCCTTGATGGTGCGGGCGCAGTTCGGGATCGACAGAGAGAGCGACAGGAACCACGGGCGCATCTTGGCCGCCATAAAGGGCGGGATGCCGGCTTCTTTGGCTAGGGCGGCAATCTGCTGCCATTCGGCCTCGGACATGCGTTCGATCAGGCTCGGCCCTTCGGTGATATAGATCATCTCAGGCCGATGGCCGAGGTCGCGCTGCATGGCGGCTTTCTCGGCGGTGGTGACCTCGACCAACATGACGTCCGCGCGTTCAATCGCGGGGGCCATATGGGCAACCAGCGGTGCGTGGCGCGGGTCATTCAGATGCATGGTGCCGATGATGCGCAACTCGCGCCCCTCGCGACGGGCAAGCCAGCTCAGCCCTTTGGCATAGGGTGCGCGCGCAACTTCTGCCTCGACCTCGGCCACCAGTGCGGCGGGCAAGGTGTCGCGCAGGTCCGCGCCTTTGCAATCTGCCCAAACCGAGCCAGCCGATGTGGCCGCAACAAATGCCGTGACAAGAGCTGTCACACGCGCCGCCCCGCCACCGCCTCGCATCCGCTGAAGGCGAGAAAAAACTCCTGACATGGCGACCCGCTCGTTTTGTTTTTCGCTTGCGCCACATTGCCATTGCCGCACGGGCGGGGCAAGCATGGCCGCGATGATGCGTGAACAGGATCTTTATGCGCCGGTCAAAACTCTGCTCGAAGGGCAGGGCTATGAGGTCAAAGGCGAGGTGGGCGCGGCGGATGTGGTGGCCATCCGGGGCGAAGAGCCGCCCGTGGTGGTGGAGCTGAAGCTGCGGTTCTCGCTGGCGCTGTTCCATCAGGCGGTGGCGCGGCTTGCGGTCAGCGATCATGTCTACCTCGCGGTGCCGCGTCCCACCGGCAAAACCGCCCGCCGGGCGCTCAAGGACAATCTCGCCCTGTGTCGCCGCCTCGGCCTCGGCCTGATCACGGTGCGCGAAGATGGCCGCGCCGAGGTCCATTGTGACCCGGGCCCCTATGCGCCGCGCAAATCCAAAACCAAGACCGCGCGCCTGTTGCGGGAATTCAGCCGCATCAAGGGCGACCCCAACACAGGTGGTGCGACGCGCGGCGGCCTTGTGACGGGCTACCGGCAGGACGCGCTGATCTGTGCCGCCTATCTGGCGCAGCATGGCCCCAGTCGCGGGGCCCAGATCGCCAAGGCCACTGGCATCACCCGCGCCACCCAAGTCATGTATTCCAATCACTACGGCTGGTTTGAGCGGGCCGAGAAGGGGCTCTACACCCTGACCGAGACCGGCGCGCAGGAGCGCCAGACCTGGCCGACCCCGGATCTATGCGCCCCCTCCAGCGAGGGGGACCCCGCATCCCCTTGATCTTCACCTTTTCATAAATATCTCGGGGAGCGCGAGGGGCTGGCCCCTCGCTCCCGCCCTCTCGGCCAGAGACCGCCGCCCATCGGGGGCGTTACAAAAATTCCTCAAAATTTCTCCGCCCCCGGAGTTGACTCACCAAATTCCTCTGCCTAACTATCCCGGCAGTTAGCACTCGACGTCAGTGAGTGATAACGACCCTGCGGCCCATGACGGGCGTGGGGAAAGGAAAACACTTTGAGCCTTTTGAGGAGCTGCAAAGATGGCATTGAAACCGCTTCATGACCGCGTGCTGGTTCGCCGTACCGAAAGCGAAGAAAAAACCGCCGGTGGTCTGATCATTCCCGACAGCGCTAAGGAAAAACCGTCCGAGGGCGTTGTTGTCGCGTGTGGCGAAGGCGCGCGCAAGGACAGCGGCGAGCTGATCGCGATGGCCGTAAAAGAGGGCGACCGCGTCCTGTTCGGCAAATGGTCCGGCACTGAAGTCAGCGTCGACGGCGAAGAGCTGCTGATGATGAAAGAAAGCGACATCATGGGTGTGCTCGTCTGAGCCTAACGCTCCGACACACCTTTCATCGCAAAATACAGTATTCTCAAGGAGACTGAAAAATGGCTGCTAAGGACGTCAAATTCGACACCGATGCCCGTAACCGTATGCTCAAAGGCGTGAACATTCTCGCCGACGCGGTTAAAGTGACCCTGGGCCCCAAAGGCCGTAACGTGGTTCTGGAAAAATCCTTCGGCGCACCGCGCATCACCAAGGACGGCGTGTCCGTGGCGAAGGAAATCGAACTGGAAGACAAGTTCGAGAACATGGGCGCTCAGATGGTGAAGGAAGTTGCTTCCCGCACCAACGACGAAGCCGGTGACGGCACCACCACCGCAACCGTTCTCGCTCAAGCCATCGTCAAAGAAGGCCTGAAGCAGGTTGCAGCTGGCCTGAACCCGATGGACCTGAAGCGCGGCATCGACATGGCAACCGCCAAAGTCGTCGAAGCGATCAAAGACATGGCGCGTCCGGTCAACGACTCCGCTGAAGTTGCGCAGGTTGGCACCATCTCCGCCAACGGCGAAGCCGAAATCGGCCGTCAGATCGCAGACGCGATGCAAAAGGTTGGCAACGAAGGCGTTATCACCGTCGAGGAAAACAAAGGCATGGAAACCGAGACCACCGTGGTTGAGGGCATGCAGTTCGACCGTGGTTACCTGTCCCCGTACTTCGTGACCAACGCCGACAAGATGACTGCAGAACTCGAAGACTGCATGATCCTGCTGCACGAGAAGAAACTCTCCTCCCTGCAGCCGCTGGTTCCGCTGCTCGAGCAGGTGATCCAGTCCCAAAAGCCGCTCCTCATCATTGCTGAGGACGTCGAAGGCGAAGCGCTGGCAACTCTGGTTGTGAACAAACTGCGCGGCGGCCTGAAAATCGCAGCTGTCAAAGCACCGGGCTTCGGCGATCGCCGCAAAGCCATGCTGCAGGACATCGCGATCCTGACCGGCGGTCAAGTGATCTCCGAAGACCTCGGCATGAAGCTCGAGTCCGTGACCATGGACATGCTGGGCACCGCCAAGAAAATCCAGATCACCAAAGACGAAACCACCATCGTCGACGGTGCTGGCGACAAGGCCGAGATCGAAGCCCGCGTGGCTCAGATCCGCACCCAGATCGAAGAGACCTCTTCCGATTACGACCGTGAGAAGCTGCAAGAGCGCGTTGCCAAACTGGCAGGCGGTGTTGCTGTGATCCGCGTCGGCGGCATGACCGAAGTCGAAGTGAAAGAGCGCAAAGACCGTGTGGACGATGCTCTGAACGCAACCCGCGCAGCTGTGCAGGAAGGCGTGATCGTCGGCGGTGGTGTTGCTCTGGTTCAGGCAGGCAAAGGCCTCGAAGGTCTGGCCGGTGCGAACGCAGACCAGAACGCCGGTATCGCCATCGTGCGCCGCGCGATCGAAGCGCCGCTGCGCCAGATCGCCGAGAACGCCGGTGTTGACGGTGCGGTTGTTGCGGGCAAGATCCGTGAATCCTCCGACAAGAACTTCGGCTACAACGCTCAGACCGACGAATATGGCGACATGTTCTCCTTCGGCGTGATCGACCCGGCAAAAGTGACCCGTACCGCTCTGGAAGACGCGGCATCGGTTGCTGGCCTGCTGATCACCACCGAAGCCATGGTTGCTGACAAGCCCGCCAAAGACGGCGCGGCAGGCGGCGGCATGCCCGACATGGGCGGCATGGGCGGCATGGGCGGCATGATGTAAATCACGCCATCCACCCGGATGATATGGAAAGGGTCGCCTTCGGGCGGCCCTTTTTTTGTCATTTGGGTGAGGAGGCGAATGGCGCTCCTCTGCGATCGCTCGATATGACTTGGAATTACGAGTTGGTCTATCTGTTGATCGGTTAGGAGATCCAATGAGTTTTGGACGATTCGATGAAATTTACAATTTTTGAAAATTTTCGGCTCTAGCGCCCCTCCACAAGAGTTCCCGAAATTAATGCAGTAATAGCCTGTATCTTTTGCTTGTCTTTGTCTGGATCAGCGACTTGTAGATACTCAGTTACGGAGAATTGGTCCCCACGCTTTCTGTTTTGAGGGGGTTCAAGGGCCTCAATTAATAATGCCTCTAGTGTTGCGATTACCATATTAACATCATTTGCAACTAGATCAGCATCATGTAACTGACCACTCTCGTCTACTCCCTTCAGTCCAAACCAAGAAAATCGATCCCATCGCCCATTAAGTCGGTCTTTCGTGTGTTCAAACAAACGCTGACCCATTGGCCTATCAATTGAGCGCCCGACATAAATCACGCGATCTCTGTCGTGTAGTAAGTACACGCCTATTTGGTCGCAAAAGTTTACCGCTTCCGAGCCAATCAACTGTTGGCCCAAAATCTTCGGATTTGATTTCCAAACAACATTTACTCTCTGCCAGAACATTCCGGAGCACTGAATGAGGCCGGTCGGTTTTTCTTCTACTTGAGCTAATGGGGCTTCTTGCTTTTCTGAGGTGAAATTTGATCGCGTCTTTAATGTGTAAAAGCCTCTCACTGTTCTCACATAGGGTGTGTCCCCGCCTTGGTTTATTGAAGTGTTAATTATAGAGTTGACGGTATTTGCTGGTGTAGCTCCTAGATTTTCGCGGTAGCCGTTCTTTTCAATTTCCTCAGCGATATTCTTGTAGTGAAGTGGCTCATCTGACGTCTCAAGCACCTTTAGAATTGCTTCATTCCAATTTAGATCCATAAGCTTTGGTCCTGAAATGTTCCCATTGCCGCTATAGTTGCGTGGATGATGTCCTGCTTCAAGGCTAATAAGAGCTTGCTCCCACATCCCCACCTCCTCCGCGCGTAAATTGTGTCGGGACAATTTTTCACTACGCGATTTTTGTATCCCCATGTTACGAGACACCCGTGTTCAACCAACAGCAGAAGGAGGCACTTTATGACGATCACTGTGATGAAGACGCGCTCTGGCGCTGTTTGGGCTGGCGATTTTGCGGCGGGCATTGTCCGTGCTGCATTTCAGGGCCAACCAGCGACCTGCTGAGCCCCGTGTCACCCGGCCCTGAAGTGGGCTGAACATATTTTCCACCCTGTGACAAATCAAACCGCACGCACTCATAGCGTGTAAGGTATGCCGCCCCTTTGTGCCGTGTCTTGGTACAGGCCGGGGTTGGCCTGACCTTTGTACGCCATTGGGCTGCGGGCCTGCGGTTTTGATCTGCACACAATCCTTGTCAATCAAACCATAGGAGCCCCCATGATGGGGGATATATCGATATGACATCTAATCCGGTCCTCTCTGACCTGAGCCCCAACCCCGCTCTGTCGCGCCTTGTCGTCGAAGAGCATTTTCGCGGCCTGAGCCTGTTGCGTCGGCTGGCGCTGGCGGTGCGTATGGTTCTGCTGAGCCGCCCACCGCGCGAAGCGACCTTTGACGCGCACCTCAGCGACCATCTGCGGTCCGACCTCGGGCTTCCCGCCCGGTATGAGCGTGTGGAACCACCCCATTGGTACCCTCCGCCCATGCACTAAGCCTGCGGGGCAGGGGGGCGACATCTTGAGCGGATGTGATCTCCTGTCCCGACCTTGCCCCGGCCGTCCTGCTTGACTTGCCGGGGCGGGGCTGCTGAGTGAAGGCATCGCAAATCGAAAGACCTTCCCATGCGGCTCATTGCCCTGACCACTATCGTCATGATCGCCTTTGCGGCGAATTCCATTCTTGGCCGTTGGGCCATTGGGCCGGGGCATATGGATGCCACCGGCTTTGGCCTTTTGCGGCTGGCCTCAGGGGCCGCGATGCTGTGGATATTGTGCCTATTGCAAGGCCAGCGCCCGACCGAGGGTTGGGGGCGATCGCTGGCCGGGGGCGCGTCACTGACCCTCTATATGGTCGGCTTTTCCGTGGCTTACGCCGCACTTGATGCAGGCCTTGGCGCGCTTGTGCTGTTTGGCGTGGTGCAGGTGTCGATGTTTGGCTGGGGGCTGATCCGCCGCCAGCCGGTAGCCCCTTTGCAGATCCTTGGCGCGGGCGTGGCCTTGGCCGGTCTGGCCTATGTGGTCTGGCCGGGGGGCGAGGTCACGGCCCCGCTCTGGGCGGTGCTGTCGATGGGGGCAGGCGGTCTTGGCTGGGGCATCTACAGTCTGGTGGGGCGCGGGGCGAAGGCGCCGCTGCCTGCGAGCGCGGCCAATTTCGCACTGGCCACGCTGATGATCCTGCCTGGGGTCTGGGCCCTGGGCGGCGGCAGTGTGGTGACGCCCTTTGGCTGCCTGCTGGCCGTGATATCCGGCGCGGTGACCTCGGGCCTTGGCTATGCGCTGTGGTATCGGGTGCTGCCGCAGATCGCGGGGCCGGTGGCGGCGACGGTGCAGCTCTCGGTGCCGGTGATCGCCATTCTGGCCGGAACGGTGATCCTGGGCGAGCCTTTGGGCGCGCGACTGCTCCTCGGTACGCTGGCAGTGCTGGGCGGCATCGCGGTGGTGATCCTATGTGGGCCGAAACGGCGGCTGTCCTGACGTCAACGCTCTTTCCAAGGCGGCGCCAGCGCCCTATTTCAGCGCCATGAAACGCGCCCTGATTGCTCTTGCCCTGATCCTTGTCGCTTTGCCTCTGCGGGCCGAAGTCGGCAGGGGCTGTGTCATCCTGTTGCACGGGTTGGCGCGCACCGAGACCTCTTTCCTCGTGATGGAGGAGGCGCTGGCCGCGCGCGGCTATGAGGTGGTGCGCCCCGGCTATCCCTCGACCGAATTCACCGTGGAGCGGCTGGCCGATGCGGTGCTGCCCCGCGCCTTTGACGCCTGCGCCAGCGCGCCAGTGCATCTGGTGACCCATTCGATGGGCGGTATTCTGGTGCGCTATTGGCTGAGCCACGAACGCCCGGTGACGCTGGGCCGCGTGGTGATGCTGGCGCCGCCGAACAAGGGCAGCGAGCTGGTGGATGAGATGGGCGATTGGGCGGTGTTCGATCTGTTGCACGGCCCGGCGGGGCAGGAGCTGAGCACCGAGCCGGATAGCCTGCCAAACCGCCTGCCGCCGGTGGACTATCCGGTGGGGGTGATCGCGGGCAATCAATCGCTGAACCCGGTGTTCTCGGCGCTGATCCCGGGGCCGGACGACAGCAAAGTTTCGGTCGCCAGCACGGCTGTGCAGGGCATGAAGGCGCAATTGGTGCTGCCGGTGACCCATACCTATC
Source organism: Epibacterium sp. (assembly GCA_048263945.1). Classification (GTDB taxonomy): domain Bacteria; phylum Pseudomonadota; class Alphaproteobacteria; order Rhodobacterales; family Rhodobacteraceae; genus Epibacterium. The sequence goes on from JBLXDQ010000002.1 coordinate 382,789, forward strand.
TGATGAACAACCCGAGGGTGATTGCGCAGGTGGTGCAGTTTCTGGAGACGGGGCGCTTTGACACTTCGCTTGGCTGGCTTGATGGGCTATTGGGCCGGGACTGGGACCAATAGGCATAAAGGCGGAGAGAGCCATGGTGGATCTGGGTGAGCTGAACCTGCGGCTGGTCGGCGGCGATGTGCTGCGCCCGGAGGGGCTGGAGCGTGGCGGTGCTTTGAGCCTTGCGGGCGGGATGCTTGCTGACGTGACAGGCGCGCGCGAGGTCGACCTCAGGGGCTATCGCATCCTGCCGGGCATCATCGACCTTCATGGCGACGGGTTTGAACGCCACGTGGCCCCGCGTCGCGGCGCGATGAAACAGATGGCCGAGGGCATCCGCGCCACCGAGGCCGAGCTTGCCGCCAATGGCATCACCACCGGGGTTCTGGCGCAGTTCTACTCCTGGGAGGGAGGCTTGCGCGGGCCGGAGTTCGCGGCGCAAGTCTTTGCCGGGATCAAGGCGGTAAAGGACCAGTTGGTCACCGACCTGATCCCGCAGCTGCGGTTTGAGATTCATATGCTCGACGCCTATGAGGGGCTGCTGGGGCAGGTGAAGGACTGGGGCATTCCCTATGTGGTGTTCAACGACCACCTGCCGCACGACCGTCTGGCGGAAGGCAAGAAACCTCCGCGCCTGACGGGGCAAGCGCTGAAAGCAGGGCGCAACCCGGAGGTCCACTTCCAAATGCTGCTCGACATGCACGCGCGCAAATCCGAGCTGCCCGCGCGGCTCGATCAGCTCTGCGCCGATCTCGCCGAAGCCGGGGTGACTGTGGGCAGTCACGACGACCACACGGCAGAGGATCGGGCCACATGGCGCGCGCGCGGGGCGCGAATTGCGGAATTCCCGGAAACACCCGAGGCGGCGGAGGCTGCGCGGAGTGCGGGCGACCACGTGATCCTGGGCTCCCCCAATGTGGTGCGCGGCGGCAGCCACAAGGGCAATGCCTCGGCGCTGGACCTCATCGCCATGGGGCTTTGCGATGCGCTGGCCTCGGATTACCACTACCCAAGCCCAAGACGCGCCGCGCTGCTGTTGGAAAAATCTGGCCTGCTGCCAGTGGAACAAGCCTGGGCGCTGGTCTCTTCCGGTCCGGCGCGGGTGCTCGGCCTCCAGGATCGCGGCAGTTTGGAAGCGGGCAAGCGGGCGGATCTGGTGATCCTAGACGCGCAAAATCAAGTCGCAGCCACCCTGTCCGGCGGGCGCATCAGCTATATGAACGGCGCCATCGCGGCCCGCTTCCTCGCCTAAAGGGGCCACCACCCCCGTCCTTCATCTTTCCAAAAATACTCCGGGGGTATGGGGGCAGAGCTCCCACGTCCCACCCCGCCACAGTGCGCCTGCGGCGGGCGGGAGAGCGCCGCGCGTCAGGCTCCGTTGGAGCCCTCCTTGCGGCGCGGGTCTTCCGCCCCTGAGGGGGCAAAAGACCTCGGGCGGTCTTCAGTAGCCGTCGCGCCCTTCGGGGCGGGTGATGCGGTTGACGTGGCCCATCTTGCGGCCGGGCTTGGCTTCGGCCTTGCCATAGAGGTGGATGGCGCAATCGGGTTCGCGCGCGAGATCGGGCACCCGGTCGACGTCGTCGCCGATCAGGTTCTCCATCACCACATCCGCATAGCGCGCGCCATTGCCGAGGGTCCAGCCAGCCACCGCGCGGATGTGCTGTTCGAACTGATCGACCGTGCAGCCCGCTTGGGTCCAGTGACCGGAGTTATGCACCCGCGGCGCGATCTCGTTCACGATCAAGCCTTGCGCGGTGACAAACAGCTCCACCCCCAGAACGCCGACATAATCGAGCGCGTTCAGGATCTTACCCGCCATCAGCACGGCATCCATGCTCTGGCCGGTGGTCAGACGCGCGGGCACCGTGGTGGTGTGCAGGATGCCCTCAAGATGCACGTTCTCGCCGGGGTCATAGCAGGCGACCTTGCCATCCAGACTGCGCGCGGCAATCACCGAGACCTCGTGGCTGAAGGTCACAAACCCTTCGAGCACCGCAGGCGCGCCCTGCATGGCGGCCAGCGCCTCGGGAGCCTCCTCCGGCGACATGATGCGGGCCTGGCCCTTGCCATCATAGCCAAAGCGGCGGGTTTTCAGGATCGACGGCGTGCCCACAGTCTCAAGCGCGGCCTCAAGGCTCGCGGCATCCGTGACATCGGCAAAGGGTGCGGTCGTAAGGCCCAGACCTTGCAAAAACGTCTTCTCGGTCAGCCGGTCCTGCGAGATCCGCAGCGCTTCGCGACCGGGGCGGATCGGCTTCAGCGCCTCCAGCACGTCCAGCGCCGAGGTCGGGATATTCTCGAACTCATAGGTGATCACATCCACCGTCTCGGCAAAGGCACGCAGGGCCTCCTCGTCCTCGTATCCGGCGGTGGTCACCCGGTCGGCCACATGACCGGCGGGCGGGTTGGCGGAGGGTTCAAAGATATGCGTCTTGAAGCCCAGACGGGAGGCCGCAACCGAAAGCATCCGGCCCAGCTGGCCGCCGCCAAGAATGCCGATGGTGGCGCCGGGAGCGAGAACCTCAGTCATCAACCGGCACCTCCGGGATCGAGGCGGCCAGATCGCTGCGCCATTGGTCCAGACGCTCGGCCAGAGCAGGATCATTGATCGCCAGAATACCTGCCGCCATCAGCCCGGCATTGGCGGCACCTGCAGCGCCAATCGCCATGGTGGCAACCGGAAAGCCCTTGGGCATCTGAACGATGGAATAAAGACTATCCACACCAGAGAGCGCGCGGGTCTGGATCGGCACACCGACCACCGGCACGCGGGTCTTCGACGCCATCATGCCCGGCAGATGCGCAGCGCCGCCAGCGCCTGCGATGATGACCTGCAGGCCACGCTCGGCGGCTGTCTTGCCATAGTCCCACAGCCGATCCGGCGTGCGGTGGGCCGAGACGATGCGCGTCTCATAAGCCACGCCCAGCTCGTCCAGAATATTGGCTGCTTCTTTCATCGTGGGCCAGTCGGACTGGCTCCCCATGATGATCCCTACTTTGATCTCGGCCATCTTGCGCCTCTCCTGTGGAAGGAGCGCGCACCATAGCGAATATGGCCGAAATGGCAATGCGGACAGGGGCAGAAATGCCGCGCCTGCATTGGGTTTCGTGCGGCGCGGGCGCGAGACTTGTATCGCGGCGGAAAGAGGCGGATGGTCGGGCCACGCCGGAGGGGAACGGCCCGCATTGGGCGGCGGCAGGCTTCCCGCTGCGGACGATCTGTGCAACCACGAAAGAGACGCCATGATCCTCAACGCTTTGATCCTGATCGTGAGCCTTTGCGCCGGGCTAGTGTTGATGCTGCCACGGGTCGCGGGGGCACGGATTTGGCGGGCGACGGTGACTCCGCTGGCCTCGATCATCGGCAGCGGGTTTCTGGTGCTGGGGCCGATCCTGGACACGCATTTTGGGCTCTATGCGCCCCTTGTGATGGCCGCACTTTGTGCGCTGGCCTGGGCCTATGGCGGTGCGGTGCGGTTCAATATCGCTTGGCTGGCCGAAGCGCCGCAACAGGATCGGGTCGACCTCGGGCTGGAGCAGCTCGGCTCGCTCGCGCTGGCCTTTGCCTATGTGGTGTCGGTCGCTTACTATCTGAATTTGCTTGGCTCTTTTGCGATGAGCCTAACGGATGCGACCGCGCCAGAGCACGCTCGGCTGGTCACTTCCGGGGTCTTTGCGCTGATCCTCGTGGTGGGTTGGAGCCGAGGTTTTGGCGCGCTGGAGCGGCTTGAGGAAGTCTCGGTCGGGGTGAAGCTGGCGATCATCGCGGGGCTGTTGTTCGCGCTTGGCTGGCATGTGGCGGGGCAGGCGCGGCTGGGCGCCTTGGTGATCCACGCGCCCGACACGGTGGGCTGGCAGGCGGTGACGCTGGTCTTTGGGCTGTTGGTGACGGTGCAGGGGTTTGAGATCAGCCGCTATATGGGGGCGGAATATGATGCCCCGACGCGGGTGCGGGCGATGCGCTGGGCGCAGGCCCTCTCAAGCGGGATCTATATGATCTACATTCTGTTTCTGACCTTCATCTACCTGCCGGGGCAGGGCGCGCTGACGGAGACCTCGATCATCGGATTTACCGCGCTGGTGGCGCCCGTCCTACCGATGCTGCTGATCGCGGCAGCGCTGGCCGCGCAGTTTTCCGCAGCGGTGGCAGATACTGGCGGGGCGGGGGGCTTGGTCGCGGAGGTGACGCGGCAAAGGATTCCCGCCCGGATCACCTATGCGGCTCTGACGGCGGCCGGGCTGTGGATGACCTGGGGCATGAGCGTGTTTCAGATCATCGGCTACGCCTCGCGCGCCTTTGCCTTTTACTATGCGGTGCAATCGCTGATCGCAGCTCGGCGCGCGCGGGGGCGGGTGCGGATGTTCTACAGCGCCTTGGCAGGGCTGGGTGTCTTGATCGCGATCTTTGGCGCAGGCGTGGAGTAGGGACGCAAATGTCCCACGCCGGGGCGCATTGCCCCCGCACGCGGCCAAAGCATCTGCAGCCAAGAGCAGATGCGGCTTGGCTTAGGCGATGATGTCTGGAAGCAGGCGGTCTTCGATCAGTGCGATCTTATCCTTGAGCAGCAATTTCTGCTTTTTCAGGCGGCGCAGGGTGAGGGCGTCGGCGGTGCCTTTTTCCTCGAGCGCATGAATAGCCTCGTCGAGATCACGATGCTCGCGCTTGAAGACTTCGAGTTCGACGCGCAACACGTCTTCGTTTGCCATCGACAGATCGGACCGCTCGTTCATTTGCGACTCTTGTTAAGGACAGTGAAACACTAGCTATATTAGGCTGTGTGTTACCAGAGCGCTAGGGGCGGCTCGCGGGGACATTCGGATAGTGGGGGACTTGTGAAACGGCAGGAACATCCCATATCCTATACCATACCGGTTGCCAGTTTGGGACCGGAAGAAACCGTCGCTTTCGAATTAAGGACGTCAAAACCGTGTCGAAACTTACCTTGGGCGCCTATCCGCATATGCTGGGCTTCGAACAGCTGGAACGCCTGCTGGAGCGTTCCGCGAAATCCGGCAACGAAGGCTATCCCCCCTATAATATCGAACAGACCTCGGATTTTTCCTACCGTATCACCCTCGCCGTGGCAGGGTTTGCGGAGAAAGACCTGCAGATCACCATTGAGGATCGTCAATTGGTGATTCGAGGTCGTCAGAGCGAAGACTCTGAGGGGCGCATCTTTTTGCACCGTGGCATTGCCGCGCGTCAGTTCCAGCGCATGTTTGTGCTGGCGGACGGCGTGGAGGTCGGCGAGGCTGTTATGGAAAACGGCCTGCTGCACGTGGACCTGACCCGATCGCGGCCCGAGACCGTGGTGCAGACTATCAACATCAGAAAGGGGTAAATCATGCAGACACCAGTGAATATCGCCGCAGTGGGCGGCCGCACCGTTTATGTGAAGACTGTCGATGTCGCGGATCTGCCCGAGAATGTTCAGGCCTCCGTCCCCGGTCACAAACAGCTCTATGCGGTGCATGATGAGGCTGGCGAACAGCTGGCGCTGGTCGCAGATCGCGACATGGCCTTTGTGCTGGCCCGCCAGCATGACTATGCGCCGGTGGCCGTACACTGATCTATGAACGTCTCGGCGGGCCTGATCCGCTGGGCGCCTTATCAAAACGTTTGAACCCCGCTCCTCGCTGCTGCTGCGAGGGGCGGGGTTTTGCGTTTCAGGGGAGGGGCGCGCAGGACCGCGAGGCGGATCTCTCTGTATCGACACATGTTCTTTGTATTGGCACAGGGGCTTTGGCTTGAGACGCTCAGGCCTGGGTGGTTCTTTGGCGCGGCAGGATCCGCGTCAAGAAGAAGGAGAGCCGCGATGCAGGAGTTTCAGTTCGATTGGGTCGATGCCTTTACCGATCGCCCCTTTGGCGGCAACGGCTGCGCAGTGGTGCATGGCGGCGCGCATCTGCCCGAGGCGGTGGCCTGTGCCTATGTCCGTGAAACCTCGCTGGTGGAATGCACCTTTACCGGCCCTTCCGAAGTGGCGGACGTGCGGGTGCGCTATTTTCTGGCCAGTCGCGAGATCCCCTTTGCCGGTCATCCGACCATTGCCACAGTGGCGGCAATGCGGGATCGCGGGCTGATCCAAGGGGATCGGGTGACGCTGGAAACCGGCGCGGGCATCGTGCCCGTGGTGATCGAAGGCGACCAGATTGTCATGCAGCAGGTGAGGCCGAGCTTTGGCCCCACCCCGGCGCGCGCCTTGGTTGCAGCGGCGATTTCTCTGCCTCAGGAGGCGATTGTCGGCCAGCCGCAGCTGGTGTCGACGGGCTTGCCGTTCTGTATCACAGTGCTCAAGGATCTTGCTGCGCTGAAAGCCGCGCGGCTGGTACCGGAGGCGATGGGGGCTCTCGGGGCGGCGCTCGGCGCGGATGGCTTCGATGTGATGGAGCCGTTTCTGGTGACGCTGGAAGGGTTCACTGCGGTGGGCGATACGGCCGCACGTCTATTGATGCTGCCCCCGAGCCCGCCCGAGGATCCTTTTACCGGCTCAGCGACGGGCGCGATGGCGGCCTATCTGTGGCATCACGGGCTGATGGAGAAAGACGCGTTTGTGGCCGAGCAGGGCCATCTGATGGGCCGCCCGGGCCAGGCGCAGGTCAGCCGTGTGGGCTCTGCCGAAGAGATCGAAGGGGTCAAGGTTGCAGGCACAGGATTTGTGCTGATGCGGGGCAGTTTGACCCTGCCGCAGAGCCTTTGAGGACAAAGGAGGAGGGGCGCCTGTCCGGTGGCGCTCCCGCCTGTTTTGCACGCCCTTAACGGGTCATGCGAAACAGTTGGGCCCGGCGGCGGGGCGCGCGCCCGAAGGGCGGGCGCCACGCCGGTCGCTCCGGGCAAAGCCCGGAGCGAAACCGCTCTTATCCGCCAATCAAGCTGCGGATGATCACGAACAGCAGACCAGACAGGGCCGCCGCTGCGGGCACCGTGATGATCCAGGCGGCCACGATTGTGGTCACATGCGACCGACGGACCAGCTTGCGACGGCGACGCTCGCCCGCGTCGAGGCGGGGCGCATCCGTCGCTACCCCAACACTGGCCTTCATCCGGCGCGCAGTGTCCCACTCGCGGAAGAAACCGACGCCAAAGACTGCACCGATGGCGATATGGGTCGAGCTCACCGGCAGGCCCAGCCAGCTTGCCACGATCACGGTGATCGCCGCAGAGAGCGCCACACAATAGGCGCGCATCGGGTTCAGCTTGGTGATCTGGCTGCCGACCATGCGGATCAGCTTGGGGCCGAAAAGGAACAGGCCAAAGGAGATCCCGAAGGCCCCGATCATCATCACCCAGAAGGGGATCGAGATCGCATGGGTAAAGTCCCCGGACGAGGAGGCCTGCACGATTGCCGCAAGGGGGCCCACCGCATTGGCCACGTCATTGGCGCCATGGGCAAAGCTCAGCAGCGCCGCAGAGACGATCAACGGGATCGCAAACAGCACTTTGAGAGACTTGTTGCGGTTCTCCAGCCCCTGCGATTGCTTGCGGATGATCGGGATCATCACGAGCCAGATCACGATGCCCACCGCAGCCCCGATCATCAGCGCTTCGGGCAGGCCGATCTTAATCAGCTTCTTCAGGCCTTTCACCGCCAGATAGGAGGCAAAGGCGCCGCCCATGATGCCGACGAGAACCGGCACCCAAGTGCGCGCGGCGGCGATCTTGTCATCGCGGTAGATGATGCGGGACTTGATGAACCACAGGAAACCAGCCGCGATCAAACCACCCAGCGCCGGCGAGATCACCCAGCTGGCCGCGATGGCGCTCATCTTGCTCCAATTGACGGCAGCAAAGCCGGCAGCGGCAATACCTGCGCCCATCACGCCGCCCACAACCGCATGGGTGGTGGACACAGGTGCGCCGATCCAGGTCGCAAGGTTGACCCAAAGGGCAGAGGCCAAGAGGGCCGCGAGCATGGCTGCGATGAACACCGATGAGGTGGCCATCGTGTCGGGCGAGATGATGCCCTTGGCGATGGTCGACACCACATCGCCGCCCGCAAGCAGCGCCCCGGCGCTTTCGCAGATGGCGGCGACCACGATGGCAAACCCCATCGACATCGCATTGGCGCCCACCGCGGGCCCCATGTTGTTGGCCACGTCATTGGCCCCGATGTTCAGCGCCATATAGGCCCCGAAAGCAGCGGCAATCACCACAATCACGGTGTTCTGAGCATCGCCCAAAATCAGCGCGGTGGCGGCGGCCACGGCAAGGATAAAGACAAAGGAAATGCCCAGACCTACGGTCGATCGCCCAACAAAGGCCGTGGCCTGTTCGAGCGAGGATAGGCGACCGAGATCGCGGTCCAGGGTTTCCAGGTGGCGCGGATCGAGGTCATGATCGGACATCGGGTCTCTCCGTTTCTAAACGCGACCCGCATGTAACGATTTTATGACAGTCCGGCAATGGTGCATTCGCGGCCCCAAAAAGACGCCAAATCGGCGGGAGAAGCACGCGGGAGATGCAAAAACCGCCTCCCCCGTGGGTCGGGGAAGGCGGTCACAGTCTGTGGTCTCTTCTGTCGAAGAGGCGAGCAATCAGGGCTTAGTTACCGCTGATCAGGCCCATGCTTTCCAGCTTCAGCAGCACCTGATGTGCGCAGTTGTCGACCTCGGTGTTCTCGGTCTCGATGCTCAGCTCAGGGTTCTGCGGCACATCGTAAGGGTCGGAGATGCCGGTGAATTCCTTGATCTTGCCTTCGCGGGCCAGCTTGTAGAGACCTTTACGGTCGCGGCGTTCGCATTCCTCGATGGAGGTTGCGACGTGCACTTCCACAAAGGCACCGAACTGTTCGATATCCTCACGCACCGCGCGACGGGTGGTGGCATAGGGCGCGATGGGCGCACAGATCGCGATACCACCGTTTTTGGTGATCTCGGAGGCCACATAGCCGATGCGACGGATGTTGAGATCGCGGTGCTCTTTCGAGAAACCCAGCTCGGAGGACAGGTTCTTGCGCACGATATCGCCATCAAGCAGCGTCACCGGACGGCCGCCCATCTCCATCAGCTTGACCATCAGAGCGTTTGCAATGGTGGATTTGCCGGAGCCGGAGAAGCCGGTGAAGAACACGGTGAAGCCCTGCTTGGAACGCGGCGGCTTGGTTTTGCGCAGCTCGGTTACCACCTCGGGGAAGGAGAACCACTCGGGGATTTCCAGACCTTCGGCCAGACGGCGACGCAATTCGGTGCCGGAGATGTTCAGGATGGTGACATCGTCCTTGTCGGCGATCTCATCGGCGGGCTCGTACTGGGCGCGCTCTTGCACATAGACCATGTGCTTAAAGTCGACCATTTCGATGCCCATTTCTTCCTGATGCTCACGGAACAGGTCCTGCGCGTCATAGGGGCCGTAGAAATCTTCGCCAGCGGAGTTTTTGCCCGGGCCTGCGTGGTCACGGCCAACGATGAAGTGGGTCACACCGTGGTTTTTACGGATCAGACCGTGCCAAACCGCCTCACGCGGGCCAGCCATCCGCATGGCGAGGTTCAGCAGCGACATGGAGGTGGTGGCCGCCGGATATTTGTCCAGCACCGCCTCGTAGCAGCGCACGCGGGTGAAGTGGTCGACGTCGCCCGGTTTGGTCATGCCGACAACCGGGTGGATCAGCAGGTTGGCCTGTGCTTCGCGCGCGGCGCGGAAGGTCAGCTCCTGGTGGGCGCGGTGCAGCGGGTTGCGGGTCTGGAAGGCCACAACGCGGTTCCAACCCATCTTGCGGAAGAAGGCGCGCAGTTCGTTCGGAGTGTCGCGACGGGCGCGGAAATCGTAGTGGATCGGCTGTTGGATTCCGGTCACCGGGCCACCTAGGTAGATCTTACCCGCTTGGTTGTGCAGGTAGTTCACCGCCGGGTGTGCGTCGTCATCGGCGCCGAAGACTTTCTCGGCTTCGCGGGATTTGTTCGGCTCCCAGCGGTCGGTGACGGTCATGGTGGCGAGGATCACGCCTTCTTGGTCGCGCAGGGCGATGTCTTGACCGATCTCAAGGGAGGCTGCGAAGTCCTCGGACACATCAAGGGTGATCGGCATCGGCCAAAGCTGACCGTCTGCCAGACGCATGTTTTCCACGACGCCGTTGTAGTCTGCTTCGGAGAGGAAGCCTTTGAGCGGGTTGAAACCGCCGTTCATCAGCAGTTCCAGATCGCAGATCTGGCGCGGGGTCAGGTCGTGGCTGGTCAAATCAGCGGCTTCGACCTTCAGCTTCTGGGCAGAGTCAAAGGATACATACAGCTCCGGGATAGGAGCCAGGTTACTCAAAGTGGTCATCGGAAGTCTCTTTCGTTCGGCTTCGCAGCAAAGGAAATTTCTGGGCGGGGAATAATAACTGTTGGAAGGCTTTGTCCAGCCGCGCTGACCAAAAAAGGACAGCGTAGGCGCTTCAGTGCCACATCCACGTGTTGTTTGTCAAAACTGATCCATTTGTGGAACAGTTTCCAAGACTTGATTTGTCTGCTGAACGTCTGGCCTAGCGGATGTTTCTGCACATGCACAGTGCTGGCCTAGGAGGAGGAGGTTTCGGGTGCCTGAGGGGCGCGGATATGGCTTAAACTGAGTCTGAGTTTTCCGGCGAAAGCGCGGCCACCACATCCGCCAGGCTCGAGGCGCGTGGCAGCGGCAGGGCGGTGATGGTGCCGTCGACACCGCGCAGGTCAAAGTCCTGATAGCCGTTGGTCGGATCGCCGATATCTGCCGCCGCGAACACCTCGCGCGAGACCAGAAGTTCGACGCCTAGATCCTTTGTTTTGGCTTCCAGTCGGCTGGCGGCATTCACGGTGGAGCCGATCAGGGTGCGCGGTGCGTGGCCTGCGGCGCCAATTTCGCCCAGAACAACCGTGCCAGCATGCAGCCCCATGCCAATACGCACCGGGTCTTCGCCTTCGGAGGCCAGCACGCGATTGAACCGGGCCAAAGCGACGCCGATGTCAGCTGCGGCCTGCAATCCGGCCAGCGCCGAAGATTGGGCGTCTGGCGTTTCAAATAGCGCCAGCATCCCGTCGCCCATATATTTGTCTACGGTGCCGCCTGCGCGGGTTACCTCGGGCACCACCGCGTCGAAAAAGCGGTTCAGCAGGAAGACCACGTCATAGGGAAGCAACCCCGCCGACCGGGCGGTAAAGCCGCGAATGTCGAGGAACAGCACCGCGATTGTCTTCTCCTCGCCCTGCGCGGCATGGACCTGGCGGCGGCCTTTGGGGGTGTAGATGCGTTTCACCGTCAGGGCGGAGGTCGGGTGGATCTGGCAGGCCAGCCGCACGTTCTCGGCTGCATTGACGGCAGCAAGAGAGCGGGCTTCGGCGGCGCTGGGCGGTGGCAGATCCGCCAAGCCTTCGGTCACCGCGACGCGGCAGGTGGTGCAGCGCCCTTTGCCGCCGCACAGGGAAGGATGCGAGATGCCCTTCAACTGCGACATCTCCAACAGGGTCAGGCCGCGATCTGCGGTGATTTCCGGGCCGTCCTCGTATTTGACCCGGACAGACCGGCTGCGCTGGATCAGGCGACGCAGGTAATAGAAACTCAGAGCGGCCCCAAGCAGGCCGGCAAAGATCAATATCCCGGTGTTGGAGAGGTTTTTGAGCAGCACCCGTTCCGCCGCATCGGGCCAGTTGTAATCGGCCATGATCTCGGCGGCATAGCCATCCTCGGCAAAGAACGCCCACATGCGGCGCCCCTCGGTGACCAGCCCAGCGAGCGCAAGGGCGGGCACCAGAGCGGCCAGCGCGATCATATAGGGCACCAGACGCCCCCACCAGCGGGTGAGGCGCAGCCACATATGCAGGCCGATGCAGCCGTGAATCCAGACCGCCAACAGGAGCAGATATTGCTGCAAGGCTTCCGGGCCGGACCACATCATCAAGACGATAGAGGACATGTCGTCCTCCACATCATAGACCCATTCCGCATAGCTGGCGTGGACCACATGGTCGATCAGCTGCAGCGGGATCAAAATGCCGAGGAGAAGCTGGATAAACTGCGTGAGGTTCATCCGCAGGGTGCGCCGCATTGCGACTTGCCAAAGGGCCAGGATCCCATGGGTGAACAGCGCGGAATAGAGCACCGCTTGGCCGAGGATATTATCCGTGACCACAAGGCGTGCGTCCTGAACCGCCGCCATAAAGGAGCCAGAGACCAGCCCGGCGGCTACGTTCAGGAAGTGAAAGAACACAAAGGTGAACAGCACCAGCCCAGAGGCCAAACGGCTGCGTTGGATCCAGTTGCCCTGCCAAAGTGCTTGCGCCACGTGTGATCTGCCCCGTTGTCTTTTCCCGTTTCTGGTTTAGGCCAAGCGCTGAGGGCTGTCACCTGCACAGCAGGAGGAAAGCGGCGGTTTGGTTGGCCTTAGGGGCGCTAGGCCACTGCAACAAGCACGGCGCCAAGGCCGATGAGGCCGACACCCACCCAGCCCGTCACCGAAAGCCCTTCGCCTAGAAAGACCGTCGAGATCAGCGCGACGAAGACCACGCTCAATTTATCAACCGGCGCGACCTGCGCCACTTTGCCAAGTTGAAGGGCGCGGAAATAGCAGAGCCAAGATGCGCCGGTGGCGAGGCCAGAGAGCACCAGAAAGAGGCCGGTTTTTGTGCTTAAGGAAGAGAGCGGCTGCGTTTGCCCGGTGGTCAGGACCAAGAGGCCCAGAGCGACCACAACGACCAAGGTTCGCAAGAAGGTGGCGAAATTTGAATTGACGTTCGAGACGCCGACTTTGGCTAGAACAGCCGTCAGCGCCGCAAAGACGGCCGCAAGGAGGGCCCAGGTGATCCAAGAGTGCAAAGCAGCCTGCATGTCGCGCGATCCCACAGATGTTTGGCCTGAAGTCTGGGCCTAAAGACCGGCCACAGAAAGACTGCGGGAGCGGAGGGTATTAATCAAGCGATAGGCCGCGGCCATGCGGTCTGCGGAGCTTTGCGCTGGGGAAGGGCGTAAAAAGAAGGCTCCATGCGGGCATATCAGGAGCCTTCTTTCGAGAATGGATCAGGGTTTGACCCTCACGCGAGGGTACTATCCATTATTCTTAATTCGGATCGTCGTCGCCGCCGCCATCCTCGCCGTTCTTATTGGGGGTGTTGCCTTCAAGGTTTTCACCGCCATTGCCGCCGCCATTGTCCACGCGGCCATTGTCGCCACTGACGTTCAAGCCCTTGGGAACGCTGCCGTCATAGCCGCCGCCAGAAGATTCCCAGCCGTTCTTGTTGCCCTTGTCGACCCCTTTGCCATTGCCGATCCCGGCAGAGGCGGTTCCACAGATCATCAGGAGCGCAATCGAAGACAGAAGTACTTTTCTCATAATATCCTCCCAGATTTGAGTAACTTTAGGATATCAAATATTCAAAATTTTGCAACTTTTGTACTTTTGCGCCCTTGCAAGGGCTGCGCAGGATACGAAAAAGCCCCCGATGAGGGGGCTCATCGGGGGCTTTTGATCGGTTGCCTCTCGGGTGAGAGGCGATGTGGCGCTTAGTCTTGTTCGGCCAAGAAGCGTTCGGCGTCCAATGCGGCCATGCAGCCCATGCCCGCAGAGGTGACCGCCTGACGGTATTTGTGGTCGGTCAGATCGCCCGCGGCAAAGATGCCGGGGATCGAGGTCTCGGTGGAGCCCGGTTTGACCTTCACATAGCCGCCGTTGTGGGTTTCCAGCACGTCCTTGACCAGCTCGGTCGCAGGTGCGTGGCCGATGGCGACAAAGACGCCTTTGGCCGGGATCTCGGTGATCTCGCCAGTTTTGGTGTGTTTGACGCGCACGGCCTCAACGCCCAAGGGCGCATCGGTGCCGACCACTTCGTCCAGTTCGTGGAACCACAGGGGCTCGATCTTTTCGTTCTTCATCAAACGGTCGATCAGGATCTTCTCGGCGCGCAGCTCGTCGCGGCGGTGGATCAGGGTCACTTTGGAGGCAAAGTTGGTGAGGAAGAGCGCCTCTTCCACTGCTGTGTTGCCGCCGCCAATCACCACGATCTCCTGACCGCGATAGAAGAAGCCGTCACAGGTGGCGCAGGCGGAGACGCCAAAGCCCTTGAACTTCTCTTCCGAGGGCAGGCCGAGCCATTTGGCGCGCGCGCCGGTGGCGAGGATCACCGCATCCGCCGTATAGGTGGTGCCGCTGTCGCCCTTGGCCACGAAGGGGCGCTGGGTGGTGTCGAGCGATGTGATGATGTCGCCGATGATTTCGGTGCCCATCGCCTTGGCGTGGGCTTCCATGTTGACCATCAGGTCGGGGCCTTGAATCTCGGTGTGTCCGGGCCAGTTCTCCACCTCGGTGGTGGTGGTTAGCTGGCCGCCCGGCTCGATCCCCTGCACGAGGATCGGTTGCAGCATCGCCCGGCTGGCGTAAACGCCGGCCGTATAGCCCGCGGGGCCGGAGCCGATGATCAGAACCTTGGTGTGGCGCGTGTCGCTCATGGTGTTTCCCCACGTCTTGCTGTCTGTTTTGATGTCATGCGGTCTTGCCGCCGTCGGAGACTGCATATAACTGCGTCGCGCGCATGCTTAAAGACCTTCGTTTATGACCGCTCTGCATGGCCGGTTGCACAAATGTGCGGCAGGGATGGGCAAGCTGTTGGTGAAGTTCAAAAGATTGTTGCGAGTTTGGGAAATAATGTTGCGCAATGGCGCGTCCCTGCTATAAGAAACGCAAATTGTCAGGAGAAGGCACCCCTCATGGTCACCACACGTCTGGACCCGATTGACCGGAAGATTCTGTCGGAGCTGCAGGCCGATGGACGCATGACGAACGTCGAACTGGCTAAACGGGTGGGGATTTCCGCTCCGCCCTGTCTGCGTCGGGTGCGCGCGCTGGAAGAGGCGGGTCTGATCCGCGGCTACCACGCGGAAGTGAACGACCGCGAGCTGGGATTTGAGGTGCAGGTCTTTGCCATGGTCGGTCTGGAGAGCCAGGCCGAGGCGGAACTGTCCTCCTTTGAGGAAAAATGCCGCAGCTGGCCCCTGGTTCGCGAATGCCACATGTTGAATGGCGAAGTGGACTTTATCCTCAAATGCGTGGCGCCGGATCTGTCGACCTTCCAGAGCTTTTTGACCTCGCAACTCTTGACCACGCCGAATGTGGCCAGCGTGAAGACCTCTCTGGTCATTCGCGGTGCCAAGGATGAGCCGGGCGTGCCGTTTGACGTGCTCGAAGAGCGTTTGGCGCGCGAAGCATAATTCGGTCAGACGGGCTGCGCCTGCGGCATGGCGCGTCTGCAAGGTCGGCGCCCTAGCATTCGGCGATTGTCTGCGCCCCCGCTTTCGGGCATGAGCGCGGCAGCAACGTAAGAGGTGGATTCACCCATGGACTACAAGAAATCCGGCGCCCCCAAGCAGGGCAAGAACAAGCCGCGCCACAGCGAGCATAATGCCAAAGGGTCCGCCAAGAACCCCTACAACCAGCAGCCCTCCAAGGCGGAGCTGTTGGAGCGCATGAAAGCGGCGGCGCAGAATAAAGACTGAAGGGGTCGGCCGCAGGACGGCGACAGGCTCCAGAGGCAAAGAAGGGCGCAGTCGGTGACGACGCGCCCTTTTTCGTGTCTGGAGATCAAGGCCGGGACCAAGTCGCGGTTAGGCGTGCACCGCCCGCGCGCGGTCAAAGGCGAGGGGGCCAAAGTCCGCGATGCTCTCCACATGGGGGAACATGTTCAAAAACAAGGTCTTGATCGGGTAGCTGACCAACCGCAGGGCCTCTGGGCCGGGGTGATAGGTTTCAAACTCCAGCCCACCGACGCGGATCACCCCATGACGGGCAAGGCAGAGGTGGTAGGTGTCGACCGGCGCAGGGGGCGCGGTTTCAACGATATTCATCCCGTCGAGGAATTCGGCCACCGGGGTCAGCATCGGGCCGTCCCCTTCGGCATGACGCAGATGCGGCGGGGTGCGCAGCAGTCGTGCAGAGGGGCCAGCCACCACACAGGACATCGGTTTTTCCATGCCCAGACTGTCGGCCATAAAGCTGGTCATCGCCTGACGGGTGCCCGTGGCGGCCTTGCGGCCCGGCACCAGCGTGGTCATGCCTTTCCAAACCAGAGTGCGAAATTCGCCGCCACGGGTCCAGATCTTGTCCCCGGGATAGAGGTCTTCGATCGCCACGGGGCCATAGTCGGTTTCTACCAGAGAGCCGCGGGTGAAGGCCGTATAGGCCTGCTCAAACAGCGGCAGGGCAGGGGCGATATGGCGGTTTTCGGCGATATTGCCATTGGGGAGAAGGCTTGCCACCTCGTATCGGCGCAGCTGTGGTTTGCTGTCCGTCGCGGCGTCCGGTCGGGCGCCCGGCTGCTCGCGCAGCAGAGGTTGTGTATTGGCGATATTCGCGGCAGCGCGCTGCAACGACTGAGGTATGGTCATTGTCCTCGGCCCTTCATCGGTTTTGACGCAAGACCCGGCCCCCACCGGGTGGTTTGCGTGGTGTGTCTCATCCTCAATGCGCAGGCGATCTTCGCTGTGCGGGCCCGGGTGTCTCTTGCGACGGGCAGATCGTCGGTCGGAGCACTTCGGATCGCAGGCGCGGCTGCGCGGTGACCTCGGGGTCCGCTGTCTTGGTGAAACAGCGTGAATGTCATGCGTTCCCCCGCATCAGGCAGAGCGGGCGTAGGCCAGGTCGGAGGAGGGCGTCACTTGTCCCTCCGCCTCGCGCGCCTTGCGGCGGGCGATCATGGCTTTGCGCTCAGCGCCTCGGGCCCATGGCAGGCGAACCTCTTCCTGGTCGGCGGCTGCAAGGATGGACGTGACGAAGCGGGATTGAGCGGGCATTTCAAACTCCAAGGTGCCGAAAACTGCGGATGAATTCTTCATATGCCTTCTGTTTTCGGTGACCATTGCGGTCTGAATGTGGCCGTGGGGTGGAAAGGGTCGGGCCGCGCCGGAAAAACAGCGGAAAATCCGCATGTTTGCGCAACATGCTGAAATTAATCAGTAAAAATTTATGAAAGCGGAGCGTCCAGCGCGCCGTTGCAGGGGCTGCGGCGCGAATGTGGCACGAATTGTACCACGTCAGGCGCGATTGCCGCTGTGGCGCGCCGCGCCGCTCAGAGGCGGATGCAGGAGATCAAACGTCCGTAGTCGGCTTCTTTGGCGTGGGTCGTGCGCCGGTAGGAATAAAAGCGGTCGGGATCGGAATAGGTGCAATGGCGGGTCCACTGGCAATTCTCAATCCCGGCGGCCCGCAGGCGGGCAAGGCCAAGGGCGGGCAGGTCAAACAGCATCCGGTCGCCGTCGCCTTGGGCAAAGAAGCGGGCGTTTCCGGCGTCTTGCGCCATAAAGCTGTCAAAGAACTCCGGTCCCACCTCATAGGCGCGTTGCGAGATGGTCGGGCCGATCACCGCGCGCAGCCCCTCGCGGGTTGCACCAAGCGAGAGCATGGCCTCGATGGTGGCCTCTAACACCCCATCGAGTGTGCCACGCCAGCCGGCATGGGCGGCGCCGATCACCCCGGCCTCCGGGTCGGCAAAGAGCACAGGCTGGCAATCGGCGGTCAGCACCGCAAGCACAACGCCGGGGGTGGCGGTCACTTGCGCGTCAACGCGGGGGCGCTCGGCCTCCGGGTCGGGCAGGCTGTCGATCACCGCGACCTCGGCGGAATGCACCTGATACATGCCAAGGAGATCGCTCGGCTCCGCCTCCATGGCGGCGGCCACGCGGGCGCGGTTCAACAGCACCGCCTCGCGCTGGTCTGACGAGCCCACGCCGCAGTTCAGCCCCTCAAAGATCCCCGAAGACGCACCGCCCTTGCGGGTAAAGAACCCGTGACGCAGCGGGGCGAGAAGGTCGGAGGTGACGATTTCGAGGGTCATTTTTCCAGTCCTGCGGGGGGAGGGGCGGTTTCGGGCATCAGGCCCAGCACTTTGAACAGGTTTCCCATTTCCTCAGGGTGCGTCAACCGCCGATGTGCGGCAATGAGCGCGGTGAGCGGATCTCCGTCCAAGGGGGCAGCAAGGGTCTGGGCGCGGGCGGTGATGCCGAGGCGTTCGAGAAACACCCCCTGCGGGGTGAGGCGCGTATGCGCGCAGCCTTGGGCGCGGGCGGCTTGGGCGATGACCTCGAAATCCACATGGGTGGTGAGGTCGGCCTGACCGGGATTGTCCAAGGGATCGGCAGGCGCATGGGCGCGCAGGGCCTGCAACGTGTCACCGAGCGAGCGCCAGTCGCCATAGTCCACGATCAGCGCGGCACCACCATGGGACGCAATGCGCTGGGCGAGGGCCTCGGTCACCACCGAGGCGATCTCGTTATATTCCACCAAATCGCCCTCGCGGGTGTCGTCGATCCGATGCGCGAGCGCGGGCTGCGTGATGGGGGCACCAAGGCCAAAGGCGAGGGACTGGTCGTCATCTAGGCCCACCCGACGCTCGGACCACAGCTCGCCGGTGCGAATGAACTGGCGCAGGGGCAGGGCGTCGAAGAACTCATTCGCCACAAGGAAGAGGGGCTTTTGCGGCAGATCCTCCACCGAGTCGAGCCAACGGGGGGCGTAGTCGGCAAGGGCCTCGGCCTGAAGGGCGCGCATTTTGGGCGAGGCCTCGATCAGCACGAGGTCCATCGCGTCATGAAAGCCGGGGACGCCCCGGGTCGCCCGGAGCATATCGGCCATTAGCGTGCCGCGCCCGGGGCCAAGCTCGGCCAGGGCAAAGGGTCCGGGCCGCCCCTGATCGAGCCACGCCTGCACCAGCGCCAGACCGAGAAGTTCGCCAAACATCTGGCTGATCTCGGGCGCGGTGATGAAGTCACCGCCTGCGCCGATGGCGGTCTGGGTGGTGTAATAGCCATGCGTCGGGTTGAGCAGGCATTCAGACATATAGTCAGCCACGCTCATCGGGCCATCAAGGTGGATGCGGCGGCGTAGGGTCTCAAGAAGGCTCATGCGGGGACTTTCGCGTCTGTGGGGCGGGCGCGCAGCAGGAACCAGAGGCCAAGGGCGATCATCGGCAAGGACAGGGCCTGGCCCTGGGTCAGACCATAGCCGCCGATCTGCCACGCCAGCCCCAAGGGATTGCCTTCGGTGACAAATTGCGCGTCGGGCTGGCGGACGAACTCGACCAGAAACCGCGCGATGCCATAGCCCGCCAGAAAGGTGCCAAGGACGCGGCCCGGCGCGTGAAAGGCAGCGCGGCGGTAGACCAGCCAGAGGATCAGTGCCCCGAGGATCAGCCCCTCCATCGCCGCTTCATAAAGCTGGCTGGGGTGGCGGGCGCAGATCTCGCCCAGGGCCTGCCCGCAATCCTGCGCGGCGCGGCCCGGAAAGGCGATGCCCCAAGGCAGATCGGTGGCGCGGCCCCACAACTCGGCATTCACAAAATTCGCCAACCGCCCGAGGAGCAACCCCGGCGCGA
Source organism: Epibacterium sp. (assembly GCA_048263945.1). Lineage (GTDB taxonomy): Bacteria > Pseudomonadota > Alphaproteobacteria > Rhodobacterales > Rhodobacteraceae > Epibacterium. Next base: position 402,130 of record JBLXDQ010000002.1, read on the forward strand.
CGGTGCTGGCGACTAGATCGGCCATCGCGAGCCGGTCGATGCCTTGCGCCCGTGCATAGGCCCAAGCGGCGATCACCACGCCCAAGAGCCCGCCGTGAAAGGCCATGCCGCCCTCCCAGATGCGCAGGATCTGCGCCGGGTTCTGCAGATAGATGCCGGGTTGGTAAAACAGCGCATAGCCGAGACGGCCGCCAAGGATCACGCCGAGGATGATCCAAGTGATCAGATCCTCCACCTGTTTCGGGCTCATCGGCGCTTGCCCCGCAGGCCAGAGCGTGGGGGTTTTGACCGCGCGCACCGCAAGGCTCCAGGCGATCACGATACCAACGATATAGGCCAGCGCATACCAGCGCAGGGCAAAGTCCATACCAAAGAGGGAGACCGAGAAAATCTCGGGCGAGAGGTTCGGGAATTGGATCATCTCTGCCAGCATGGGGGCCTCTGTGCCTTGTTGGAGCAAGTCCTGTCAACGGCTTGCCGTTTTATGTTTCAGCGCCCATATAGGGTTTGAGCCTCACAGAGGTAAGACATCAATCGGGAGATGGCCATGCAGACCCGCAACAAGTTTATGGACGATATCTCGCAGCTGATGACCAACGCGATGGGCGTGGCGCAGGGTGCGAAGGACGAGGCCGAGACGGCGATGAAAGGCGTGATCGATCGCTGGCTGGCGGATCGCGACTTTGTGACCCGCGAGGAGTTTGATGCGGTGCGTGCGATGGCGCAAAAGGCCCGCGAAGAAAACGAGGCGCTGAAGGCGCGACTGGACGCGCTGGAAGCGGCGTCGAAGTAAGGTTTTCTGACCTAAGATTTACCAAAGGCCTCGCCCGGATCGGCGGGGCCTTTTGGGGTTCAATTGTCGAGCGGTGCTTGGGTTTGGGTTGCCTCAATCAAGATTTGGGCGATCCGATCGTAGTCTTTGGCCAGATGATGGCCGCCCTCAAACATATGTTTGGCAAGGCCTGCCCCGGATGCCTCCGGGCAGGCGCTGACGCTTTCTTTTGATCCATAAAGACAGAGCACGGGTGCCGCGAGGCGCTGGGCGGCGGCATCAATCTGCGGTGTCACCAGATGGGCGCCGGTGGGGCGACCAAGCCAGCCGCCCACCACGATCTCAAACCCCGTCTCAACCTCGGGCGCCAGCAGGGCGAGGCCGGCGAGACTGTCCTGCATCTCCGTCGGCAGTTCGGTGGCGGCAAAGGGCACCACATTGGCCCCAAGCGAGAAGCCCACGATCAGCACGCGAGACGCGCCAAAGGCGTTGCGATAATGGGCGTCGATGCGGGCGAAATCCGCGGCGATCTGTTGCGGCGATTTCTCCTGCCAAAGGTAGCGTAGGCTAGAGAGGCCCACGGTGGGCAGACCGGCGGCGGCCAAACGGTCCGAGACTTCTTCGTCAAAATGCGCCCAGCCCCCATCTCCAGACAGGAAGATCGCGAAAACATCTGTGGTCGCAGCCTCGGGGTCGAAATGCACCGTGAGGGGCAGATCGGCGAGGGTGGGGGCCTCGGCGAGGGCTCCAAGATCAAAGGCGCTGTCGGTGCCGGCAAGGCGCAGATAGGCCTGAGTGAAGGTCTTGTCGGGGGCCTCGGTCGGGTCCATCACGCTTGCCCCGGCGAGGGGCGTGGCGGGGGAGGCGGCGCCCTGCGCGGTGACGTCGATCCAGCGCAGGGGCGATTTATGAGGGCCGAGGGGGCGATCCGGGCAAGGGGTCGTCGCGGGAGCGTCCTGCGTTACCAGCCCTTTGAACCGCGCGGGCCCCTCGGTTCCGGCCACCATGGCCACTGCGCGGCCCGCCCCGGTACCGACCAGCACCGGCGTGCGGGCATAGGCGCCGGTCTCCTTTTGCACCGTGCGGGCCAAGTCGGCGAGCAGAGGCCCCAGCGTGGCGCAACTGATCGCGTCATCCTGCCAAAGCGCCTGCGCATCAATCGCCACAACCAGCGTGTGCATGGTCGCGAGCCGCGCGGCCCGCGCTTGGGTCGTGGCGTGCCAATCGGTGGGGTCGGTCAGGATCAGAGCGGTCGAGCGCGCCTCCATCCCCTCTGGTACGAGGGTGGCGATCAGATGATCGCGCGGCGCAGCGCAAAGCGGTGCTGCAAGGGTGATGAGAAAAGCGGCAAATCGCAGAAAGGCCATGGCGCGAAACGGTCCGGTTCGGGGCTCAGAAGAGCTGAAGCTACGCCGTCAATCCTTACCATCTCGTGTGGGGCGCGCTGCACCTGCACAAGAGATTCGAATTGGTTAACGCCCGATCCGGGCCACAATCAGCGAATTTGCGGGAGGATTTTGAACGAAGGTTTTGGGGGGACCTCCAGCTTGGGGTCTCCGGGTAACGCTCTTGTGTCAGTCTGCCATAAACATCGATATTTTGCACAAGAAATCAGGTAATCCACAACTTATTGCAGATATCCCCAAATAAAGGGTTGCTTCACCCCGGCGATGAGGATCACCATATCTTGTAGGGATCGGCGGTGCGTCCCCGGTCCTTAGATCACAGAGCTAGCAATAGAGGCTATCTGCGGCCCGAAAAGCTAGAGACCAGAGAGGTGGCATCATGGCACTTTCCGAGCATCACCTGCAGGACGACATTCACCCCATCGACATCGTTGAAAACCTTGCGTCGTTTCACGACTGGGAATTCGACCGGATTGCCGATGATCAGATCGCCATGGCGGTCGAGGGGCAGTGGCGGACCTATTCGCTGACATTGGCATGGTCCGATTATGACGAGACCCTGCGATTGGTGTGCAGCTACGAGATGGACCCGCCCGAGGGCAAGGTGTCTCAGCTCTATGAGTTGATCAACAACATGAACGATCAGTGCTGGGCCGGGGCCTTCAGCTACTGGCCAGAGCACAAGCTGATGCTGTTCCGCTACGGTCTTGTGCTGGCGGGTGGCCAGATGGCGACGCCAGAGCAGGTGGACGCTATCGTGCAGGCAGCGGTCAGCAATTGCGAACGCTACTATCCGGCCATTCAGCTGATGGTCTGGGGCGAGCGCTCCTGCAAGGATGCGATGCAAGTCGCCATTGCAGAGGCCTACGGGCGCGCGTAAGTCTTGCCCCCGAAGACGGAGACGAAGGAAACCAGAGGGGGCACTATCATGAATATGACTGAGATCGCAGCGCGAGGGCTGGTGCTATTGGGCTGCGGCAAAATGGGCTCCGCGATGTTGGCGGGCTGGCTGGACCGTGGGCTCGCGCCCGATGCGGTCTGGGTGATGGACCCCAACCCCTCTGACTGGTTGAAGAGCACGGGCGTGCATATCAACGCCTCCGCGCCCGAGGCCCCGGCCATCGTTCTGGTGGCGGTCAAACCACAAGTGATGGGCGCGGCGCTGCCCTCGGCCAAGAGTTTTGGCGGCGGGGCGACGTTGTTTGTCTCCGTGGCGGCAGGCACGCCGATGTCGACCTATGAGGCGATGCTCGGGGAAAACACCCCGGTGGTGCGCGCCATGCCGAACACCCCGGCGGCCGTGGGGCGCGGGATCACCGCGCTGATCGGCAACGCACATGCGACTGCGGCGCATCTGGATCTCGCGGATGCGCTGATGCAGGCGGTGGGGCAGACCGTGCGCTTGTCTTCTGAGGCGCAGATGGATGCGGTCACGGGCGTCAGCGGCTCTGGCCCGGCCTATGTGTTCCACCTGATCGAGACATTGGCAGCGGGCGGCGTGGCGCAGGGCCTGCCGGAAGAGCTGGCGATGCAACTGGCCAAGGCGACGGTGGCGGGCGCAGGCGCGCTGGCCGAGGCGGCCGAGGAAGATCCCGCGCAGCTGCGCGTCAATGTGACCAGCCCCAATGGCACCACCCAAGCCGCGCTTGAGGTGCTGATGGACGAAAAATCCGGCTTTCCTGCGCTGCTGCCCCGCGCGGTAGAGGCGGCCACCAAACGCTCTGAGGAACTGTCGCGTGGCTGAGATTACCTTTGACGACTTTCTCAAGGTCGACGTGCGCGTTGGCACCGTGCTGCGCGCTGAAGCCTTTCCCGAGGCGCGCAAGCCCGCGATCAAGATGTGGATCGATTTTGGCGGCGAGATTGGCGAGAAAAAGACCTCCGCCCAGGTGACCGCCCATTACACGCCCGAGGCGCTGGTGGGCAAACAGGTCATGGCGGTGGTGAATTTCCCGCCGCGCCAGATCGGCAAATTCATGTCCGAAGTTCTCGTGCTGGGCCTGCCGGATGAGCGCGGCGAGATCGTACTGATCGGCCCCGATGGCTCGGTCCCGGCGCTGGTGCCCCTCGGCGGGCGGATGCACTAATGGCAGAGCGCGGCAAGGTCCTGATCACCCGCCCGATGACCGCAGCCGTTGAGGCGTGGGCGCGAGAAATCTTTGACGTCGAGATCCGCCAAAGCACGGCGGTGATGTCCGAGGCCGAGATGATCGCGAGCCTCAGCGCCTATGACGTGGTGGTACCGACCTTGGGCGACGCCTATGGGGCGGCGGTCTTTGCTGCGGTTCCTGAGCCGCGGTGCAAGCTGCTGGCGAATTTTGGCGTGGGGTACAATCACCTCGACGTGGCTGCGGCGGCTCAGGTCGGCATTGCGGTGACCAATACGCCGGGGGCGGTGACCGATGCCACGGCGGATATCGCGCTGACGCTGATGCTGATGAGCGCGCGTCGGGCCGGCGAGGGCGAGCGGCTGGTGCGGTCGGGGGACTGGCAGGGTTGGCATCCGACCCAGATGCTGGGGCTGCATATGACCGGCAAGCGCTTGGGCATCCTTGGCCTCGGCCGGATCGGCGATGCGATCGCGCGACGGGCGCATTTCGGCTTTGGCATGGAGATCGCCTACGTGGCGCGCTCCGACAAGGCGACCGACTACCCTGCGCGCCGGGCCGAAAGCCTCTCGGCGATGGCGGCAGAGGTCGACATGCTGGTGGTTGCCGTGCCGGGTGGGGCGGAAACGCGCCATCTGGTCAATGCCGAGGTGCTGGCGGCGATGGTGCCGCACGCGCATCTCATCAATATCGCGCGCGGCGAAGTGGTTGAGGAAGCGGCGCTGATCGCGGCCCTGCAACAGGGCCAGATCGCGGGCGCTGGGCTTGATGTCTATGAGTTTGAACCTCAGGTGCCCGAGGCCCTGCGCGCCTTGGACAATGTTACCCTGCTGCCGCATCTGGGCACCGCCACTGAGGAGGTGCGCAGCCTGATGGGGCATATGGCGCTCGACAACGTGCTGGCCTGCCTTGAGGGCCGCGCGCTTCCCAATCCGGTCTGACCCACATCTGTTGCACCCGGCAGGAGCGGGAGGCTCCCGCGCCTGCTTCGGTGCCCTTGCCCGATTGGGCAAGACCCCCGTGCAGTCTTGGGCATGGCCTTCAGCCCCCATTGGGGGCTGAAGGCCGCAGGCTCAGGGCCGGAAGGCCCTGAGCCTGCCCCCGACGAGTCTAAACTGCCCAAACCAAACTGCCCAACTGGACCGCCAGCGCGACGGCTCAGACGGGGACGGGCGGGCGTGCCACCGAACTTCAGGAGGCCGACGAGACGGCGCTGGTTTTCAAAAAGGCAAAGGGATCAGGCGATGCTGGGGTCGCCCATTGCGTCGCGCCAATGGCGGCGGCAGAGCGAAACATAGCTTTCATTGCCGCCGATTTGCACCTGGTCGCCTTCGGTCAGAACGCGGCCCTCGGCGTCTTGTCGCACGACCATGGTCGCCTTTTTGCCGCAGTGGCAGATGGTGCGGACTTCGCGCATTTCATCCGCCAGAGCCAGCAGGGTCGCAGAGCCCGGGAACAGATTGCCCTGGAAATCCACCCGAAGCCCATAGGCCAGAACCGGCACGCGCAGGTCATCCACAACGCGGGCCAATTGCCAGACCTGATCTGGCGTCAGGAACTGCGCCTCATCCACAAAGATCGCTGCCAACGGCCCTTGGGCGAGCCGCTCAGTGATCCGGGCACGCAGGTCATCCTCGGGGCGGAACATATCCGCCTCAGCCCCAATGCCGATCCGTGAGGCAATGCGCCCGACGCCCGCACGATCGTCGATCGCGGCAGTCAAAAGGTAGGTCTGCATATCGTTTTCACGATAGTTGTAAGACGCTTGCAGCAGGACGGTCGACTTGCCTGCGTTCATGGTGGAGTAGTGGAAATAGAGCTTGGCCATGGCGCTTGACCTAACCCAAAACCCATCCGGGTGGGAAGGTGCAAAAGACCCCTGAGCACGTCTGTCGTTGGGGCGCGACTGGGCGAGCACAGTGCGCGCTTGGCGGAAGAAGACGGGCGAAGGGACATAAGAAAGATGTCCCCGAGCGGCAGAGACATGATCCGGGCACTTAGTGCCTGTGTTCGGACCGCGCCACACCCGCCGGGGACACCTAAACGGGCAGATCAATTGCCACGGACAGACCCTGTCACTCACTCACACGCGATAGGATCTGGACCCTGCCGTGACAAAAACTCTCACTCACACCACTCTTAAATATCTGGCGTCACGGCAGGTATGGAAAAGGTATGACAATTCGGCTAAGCAATCTTAATGGGAAATTAATCGCGAGGTTCCCCCGATAAAAAATGCGGGGGCAGTTGGGGGCGGGTGAAGGACATATGGCGGATATTGGGACCTATCTGAAGAAACACACCGAAGCGCTTGTGAAGGATGTGGGAATCGAGGCCGCCTGTCAGATCACCGGCAAGTCCAAAGCGACCCTTGGCCGCTATTACTCGGAAAATGCCGAACATGCGGACCGCTTTATTCCGGTCGATGCTGTGGCCCGTCTGGAGGGGGCTGCGTCTTTTCCGCATGTGACCTCGGCGCTGGCGGATTTGAAGAATATCACGCTGTCTTATGACGGTTCGCGTGAGGAAGTGTCGCGCCCCGGTGGGGTGAATACCGATGTCATCGCGTTGAGCCGCCGGTTTGCTCAGTTGATGAGCGAGTATCAGGACGCGATTGCGGATGGGATCATCACCGTGAATGAGGCCAAGCGGCTGCTGAAGGAGACGGTTTTGCTGCAGCAGGTCCTGATCGATATGAAGCTGCATCTGGAAGAAGAAAGCGCCTGAGACTTCAAAGTAGGGTGACCCTGCCTTGAGGTCGGCGGTTATTTAGCGGTGCGCGTTCTGATCGGACGCGCGCTGTTTTGTTTTTTGGACTTCAAAAAGGCCAAGGATCCACCAAAGCAGCAGCCTCAGAGCCATCCCGACCTTGACCCCGGCGTGCCAGACGCCGCTTGGGCGCAAGGAAAATAGCCGTTTCCCCGCCCTATTCGGGCGCGGAGCCTCGGCGATTTGCCTTGCCCCCGGCGCTTTGCGTCCGGTCCTTGGGGCGCAAGGTGGGGATGGCTCCGAAGCAGCAGCTGGAGATCGGAGGGGGCCTTAGCCCTGACGGCGCAAGATCACCGAGCCGACGGAATAACCTGCGCCAAAGGAGCAGATGAGGCCGGTGTCGCCTGTCGCAAGGTCGCGGGAGTATTTCGAGAAGGCAATGATCGAGCCAGCGGAAGAGGTATTGGCGTAGTCCTGCAGGATATTGGGCTGTTCGCCCGGCTCAGGCTCGCGGCCCAGGACTTTTTTGCCGATGAAGTCGTTCATCGTTTTGTTGGCCTGATGCAGCCAGAGGCGTTTGAGGTCGCTTGGGGCCACGCCTTCGGCGGCCATATGGTCGGCGATGTGCTGGCTGACCATGGGCAGCACCTCTTTGAACACTTTGCGGCCGTTCTGCATGAACTGCATGTCGCGGCGGTCCTTCACCCCATCGGGGCGGGAGCGGCGCAGATAGCCATTGTTGTTGCGGATATTGTTGGAAAACTCGGTGGCGCAGCGGGTGGAGAGCACCTCGAAATGGGCGCCCTTTGCGTCTTCCTTGCGTTCGATCAGCGTGGCGGTGGCCACATCGCCAAAGATGAAATGGCAGTCGCGGTCGCGCCATTCGAGGTGGCCGGAGCAGATCTCCGGGTTCACCACAAGGGCGGCGCGGATCGAGCCTGCGCGCACCATATCCGCTGCCGCCTGAATGCCAAAGGTGGCCGAGGAGCAGGCGACGTTCATGTCAAAGGCAAAGCCTTTGATTCCCAACAGGGACTGGATCTCGATGGCGACGGCAGGATAGGCGCGTTCCATATTGGAGGCGGCACAGATCACCAGATCGACATCCGCCGCCGTTTTGCCCGCCTGCGCCAGCGCCAGCTTGGCCGCCTCAACCGCCATTTCGGCCATGATGCCCGGCTCCTCGTCACTGCGTTGGCGCAGGAGGGGGTGCATCACTGTGGGGTCGAGAATGCCTGTCTTATCCATCACATAGCGGCTCTCGATGCCGGAGGCTTTGACGATGAACTCCTCGGATGAATACTGCAGCGGCTCGCGACTGCCGGCCTCGATCTCGGCGGCGTGTTCGGCGTTTTGCAGGTCGACATAGGCGTTGAACGCCTTGACCAGCTCGGCATTGGTGATGCGCTCGGGCGGGGTGAAAACCCCGGTGCCTGTGATGGCGGGTGTAAACATGGTAACGTCCCAGACAGAGGGCCTGTTACGCGGCCCCGGCTCTCAAAGTGGCGCATATAGGGACTGGTTCAAGGTGTGAGGTCAAGGCCACGGCGCGGATGCCCTCGCGGAAACATACCTCTGCCCCCTTTAAATACTTCACGACCTGAACTATCTCGCGCCAAGGAGTTCGGTTGAGGGACGCAATGTCAGACGCACCAGATATCTGGGATCTCTATCCAACAGAAGTGCAGGCCATGATGGGGGTCTTTGCGCTTCATTTGCAGTTGGAGCAGCGTTTGACGGAGACCCCCACCCGGGGAGAATTGGGCAAGCCGGAATGTCATTTGCTGATCATTCTGGCCGAGCCACGCCGTATGGGAGAGTTGGCGGAGCTGGCGATGAAGACGCCATCGGCGGTGACGGCAGCGGCGGCAATGCTGGAAAAGCAAGGGCTGATCAGGCGGGTGCGAGACCCCCGCGATGGTCGGGCCTGGCTGTTGGAACTGACGGAGGAGGGATCTGCGCGACGGTGCGAGCTGATCGAGGCGGCCTCCGGGATATTTTACGAAACATCGGGCCTGACGCGGGAAGAAGCAAAAATCCTCGCCGGGCTCGCACAAAAAATTCACAATAAGGCACTTCAGTCGGGCGCTGTGGGACCCTGTGAAGGAGATCAGATATGAGATTTACATCCATTCGGGCCATGGTTTTGGGGGCAGCCTTGGGCTTGCCACTGGCGGCTATGGCGCAGGAGCAGGAGCAAGCGGCTCCGCTGAAACCGGTGAAGCTGATGACGGCAGATGGTGGCGCGGCTCCGCTGGAACGGCAGTTCTTTGGCCAAGTGGCGGCGAAAGAGACCGTGGATCTGGCCTTTCAGGTGGGCGGGCAGGTGTTGAAACTGCCGATTGCCGAGGGCGAGGTGATCCCCAAGGGCGAGCTGATTTCGCAACTCGACCTTGAGACGTTTGAGCTGCAATTGCAGCAGGCGGTTCTGAACAAAGAGCAGGCCGATCGCGCCAAGGAGCGCAACGCGCGTCTGGCGGGCACCGTGAGCCAGGTGGCGATTGAGGATGCGGAAACCGCCGCAAGCCTTGCCGAAGTGTCGCTGCGCACCGCCCAGACCAACCTTGATCACGCCACGCTTTATGCGCCCTTTGATGCGCTGGTGGCGCGGCGCGAAGTGGCGCTGTTCTCCACCGTGGCGGCGGGCACCCCGATTGCGCGCCTGCATGATATGTCCGAGCTGCATGTGGAAATCGACGTGCCGGAGCTGTTGTTCCAGCGTGCCAGCGAGAGCGATACCTTTGAAATCGTGGCGAAGTTCCCCGGCTCTGCCACCGAATACCCGGCGCAGATCCTGGAATATGCCGCTGAGGCCTCGGCGGTGGGGCAGACCTATCGCGTGACCCTGCGAATGGAGCCGCCGAAGGATCGCCAGATCCTGCCGGGGGCCTCGACCACCGTGCGGGTCCGCGTCAGCTCGGGCCATCATGCGATTTCCCTGCCGGCCACCGCGATTGTCACCAGCCCGGCGGGCGAGACCGGCGTGATGGTCTTTACCCCCACCGGCGCGGATGAGGGCGCAGTGCGTTGGACCAAGGTTGAGATCGAGCCCAACCAGTTCGGCCAGTTCGACGTGCTTTCCGGTATCAATGACGGCGACGAAGTGGTGCTGACCGGCGGTGCCGCGCTGGAAGACGGCCAAGCGGTGCGCCGCTTTGTCGGCTTCAGCAACTGAGGCGCTGAGCGATGGATATTGCACGCGGATCAATTCAACGGCCGCTTTATACGTGGCTGATCATGCTCTTTGCCCTGTTTGGTGGCATCTGGGGCTTTGCCAGCCTTGGGCGGCTCGAAGACCCGGCCTTTACCATCAAACAGGCGGTGATCCAGACCACCTATCCCGGTGCCAGTGCCGAACAGGTGGCGCTGGAGGTCTCTGAACCCCTGGAATCCGCCATCCAAAAGATGGAGGAGGTGAAGATGATCACCTCGATGAACCGACCCGGCGTGTCGGTGATCGAGGTGGAGATGCAGGACACCTATGACGGCACCGAGCTGCCGGAAATCTGGACCAAGCTGCGCGCCCGCGTCAGCGACGCCGCCCGCCATCTGCCGGATGGGGTCAGCGCGCCTTTGGTCAACGACAGCTTTGGCGATGTGTTCGGAATCTTTTACGCGGTCACCGCCGAGGGCTTCTCTGACAAGGAGAAATACGAGCTCTCGACCTTCTTGCGGCGTGAGCTGCTGACGGTGGACGGGGTGGCCGATGTGGACATTTCCGGCCTGCGCAATGAGACGATCTATGTCGAGCCGGACATGCCGATTGCCACCAACCTTGGGGTCTCGGTCAATGCGCTGGCCAATGCGATTGCCACCTCGAACTCCGTCACTCCGGCGGGTGAAGTGAAGGCGGGCAGCGTCAACACCCTGCTGCAAACCCCCGAAGGCTCTGATTCCGTGTCGGAAATTGCGGGCCTCACGGTCGGTGTTGGCGGTGAGACGATCAACGTGATCGACGTCGCCAACGTCTGGCGCGGCCGTGAGATCGACCCGAGCGAGCTGATCCGCTTCAACGGTGTTGAGGCCTTCACCATGGGCGTCTCTGGCATCGCCAATGAAAACATCGTCGATGTGGGCCACCGGGTGGATGCGAAACTGGCGGAGCTCGACCACGAGATCCCGTTCGGTGTGAAGCTGCATCCGATCTATCAGCAGCATATCGTGGTGGAGCAGGCCTCCAACGACTTCCTCGTCAACCTCGCCATGTCGGTGGCCATTGTGATCGTCGTTCTGGCGGTCTTCATGGGCTGGCGCGCGGCTGTTGTGGTGGGGACCACTCTTTTGCTGACCGTGGTGGGCACGCTGTTCTTCATGGCGCTGTTCTCGATCGAGATGGAGCGGATTTCGCTCGGCGCCTTGATCATCGCCATGGGGATGCTGGTGGACAACGCCATCGTGGTGGCCGAGGGGATGCAGATCTATATGCACCGTGGCAGATCCTCGCGCGAGGCGGCACATGAGGCTGCTGCGAAGACGCAGATCCCGCTCTTGGGTGCGACCGTCATCGGCATCATGGCCTTTGCCGGCATCGGCCTTAGCCCCGATGCGACGGGGGAATTCCTGTTCTCGCTCTTTGCGGTGATCGGGATTTCGCTGTTGCTCTCGTGGCTCTTGGCCCTGACGGCGACCCCTCTGTTGGCGCATTACTTCTTTAAGCGCGGCACCGGGGGCGACGAGGATGGCTATAACGGCATCCTGTTCCGCAGCTATGGCGCGCTGTTGCGTCTGGCGCTGAAACTGCGCTGGCTGGTGGTGATCGGCCTTGTGGGGGTGACGGTGGTCTGTTTCGCAGGCTTCGGCATGCTGAAGCAGCAGTTCTTCCCGAACTCCAACACGCCCTTGTTCTACGTCCACTACAAGCTGCCGCAGGGCACGGCGATCGAGACCACCTCGGACCATATGGCCGAGATGGAAGACTGGCTCGGTGCGCGGGACGACGTGGTGTCGGTGGCGACCTTTGTGGGGCAGGGCGCGACGCGCTTCATCCTGACCTATGCGGGAGAGAAGGCGAACCCGAGCTATGGTCACCTGATCATCCGTACCGAGACCCTCGAGCAGATCCCACCGCTGCGGGCCGAGCTGGAGGCCTGGGGTAAGGATCATTTCCCCGAGGGCGAGTTCCGTACCGAACGGCTGGTCTTTGGCCCCGGTGGCGGTGCGCCGATCGAGGTGCGCTTCTCCGGTCCCGATCCGGCGGTGCTGCGACAGCTGGCGGAAGAGGCCAAGGTGGCGCTGGAAACCGCCAGCGACATGACCCGCGACATCCGCCACAATTGGCGCGAACAGGAGCTGGTCCTGAAGCCGATCTACGCCACGGATCGGGCGCAAACGGCGGGTGTGACGCGGGATGATATCTCGAACGCGCTGCAATTCTCGACCAATGGTCTGACCACCGGCGTGTTCCGCGAGCGTGAGCGGCTCATTCCCATCGTGATGCGGCGCGCGCCGGAAGAGCCCTATAACCTTATGAATCAGGTGGTCTTTTCCGAGGCGGCTGGGGCCTGGATTCCGCTCGAGCAGATGCTCGACGGGGTGGGGTATGAGGTGCAAAACACCCTCGTTCACCGCCGCGACCGGGTCTATACCATCACCATCGGCGCCGATGTGGACAGCGACGTCACCGCGGCCACTGTCTTTACCCAAGTGCAGCAGGCGGTGGAATCCATCGACGTGCCCGTGGGCTACAAGATGGAATGGGGCGGCGAGCATGAAAACTCTGCCGACGCCAATGAGAGCCTTGGCAAGCAGCTGCCTCTGTCGCTGTTGATCATGGTGCTGATCTCGGTCCTGTTGTTCAACGCGATCCGCCAGCCGATCATCATCTGGCTTCTGGTGCCGATGAGCGTGAACGGGGTGGTGATTGGCCTGATGGGCACCGGTCTGCCCTTCACCTTCACCGCGCTGTTGGGGCTCTTGAGCCTCTCGGGCATGTTGATCAAGAACGGCATCGTGCTGGTCGAGGAAATCGACATCGTCCGCCGGGAAGAGGGTCTGCCGCTGCGCGAAAGCATCGTGAAGGCCTCGGTCTCGCGTCTGCGCCCGGTGATGCTGGCGGCGATCACCACCATCCTCGGCATGGCGCCTTTGATGGGGGATGCCTTCTTCGTGTCGATGGCAGTGACCATCATGGGCGGTCTGGCCTTTGCCACCGTGCTGACGCTGGTGGCGGCGCCGGTCTTCTACCTGATCTTCTTCAAAGGGGTTGAACGGGCAGAGAAAAAGGCCGCCGCAGCCTGATTGGCTGAGCGGACCGCAAAGCAATAGAAAACCCCCGGGGCGTGACATTCCCCGGGGGTTTTCGTATGGGGGAGATCAAAGAGTGGCCATCGCGCGAGGGGTGAGAGAGCATATGATGGCCGGAGGGAACATGATCTTCCGCTACCCGTTCTGGGCTGCTCTATGTCCCTCCACTGTGCCGCAAGCCCCGAGTCGCCGCAATCTTGACACATTCCAATTGCCGTAAGCGTCCCGCAAATATCCGGTCCAATTGTTGGAGAATTTTAGCGGTTTACGCGCGCAGCTTGACGGGGCGCGTCAGATCAGCGGTACGAAGGGCACATCACAAGCAGCCAGCGCGAGAAGTGCGAGTAGTCCAACAAGACGAAGCATAAGAGCGACCTTTCCTAAAGTGAGCCTGCAGCATCATACGGAAAGGGAGTAAACCTTGCAGGTTACAATCTTCTGAAACACGTCCCTCTCGGGAGAGGGGGGCGGGGGGGGCGCGGGCCGAAAGGCCCGTCCCACCCCCCCCCCCGGTCGGATCGCCAAAGGCGATCCGAAAGCCCTTTCAGGGCTTAAAAAAGGAAAACGCCCCGGAAGGGGGCGTTTGCTGGTTTCTTGGTGTGGCGTCGAGAGCGCTGAGCGATCAAGTCACGCGGCGCTTGGGGCTTACGCCCCGTTCGGCCCTAGAAACTGTCCCCCGGACAGTTTCCTTAACGGACCTAGGGCTCCGCCCGTTCGTCGCTGAAAACGATCCACTGGATCGTTTTCCGGGCGCTCCTCACCCCTGCAAGCTCTTCACTTCTACTTCGCCTTCGGCCTGCGCCTCGATGGCGCGGGCGGCGGCGTGGGCGCCGGCGGCGGTGGTGAAATAGGGGATCTTGTCGTAAAGCGCGACCGAGCGCATTGGCTTGGAATCCTCGACCGCTTGGTTGCCTTCGGTGGTGTTCAGCACCAGCTGGATCTCACCATCCTTCAGCATATCCACTACATGCGGGCGGCCCTCATAGACCTTGTTCACCACGGCGCAGTCCACCCCGTGACCGGCAAGCCAGCCTTGAGTGCCGCGGGTGGCGACCAGATCAAAGCCCTGACCGATCAGGATGCGGGCGGTGTCGAGCATGACCTCGGTCTTGTCCTGATCCTTGATCGAAATGAAGGCACGACCGTTGCGCGGCAGGACCATGCCTGCACCCATCTGCGCCTTGAGGAAGGCGCGGGCGAAGCTGCGGTCCCAGCCCATGACCTCACCCGTGGAGCGCATTTCTGGCCCGAGGATGGTGTCAACGCCGGGGAAGCGGGCGAAGGGCAGCACCGCCTCTTTCACCGAGAACCACGGCATGTCCGGGTCCGCCAGGGTCATCGGATCGGCCATCGGCGTGTTCACGTCGTAGCCCGCGTCGGGCTCGTAAGGCGCGCGCTTGGGGAAGTTCGACAGGGGCTCACCCGCCATCACACGGGCGGCGATGGAGGCGATGGCGCTGTCGGTGGCCTTGGCGACGAAGGGCACGGTGCGCGAGGCGCGCGGGTTCACCTCGATGAGGTAAATCTCGTTGTCCTTGATCGCGAACTGCACGTTCATCAGACCGACCACGTTGAGGCCTTTGGCCAGCGCGAAGGTCTGTTCCTTGATGCGCTCGATCACCTCTTTGTCGAGGGAGTAGGGCGGCAGCGAACAGGCGGAGTCGCCAGAGTGCACGCCGGCCTCCTCAATGTGCTGCATGATGCCCGCCACATGCACCTCGGTGCCGTCACAGATCGCATCCACGTCCAGCTCAACTGCGCCGGAGAGGTAGCTGTCGAGGAGCACCGGGCTATCGCCGGAGACCACCACGGCCTCGTTGATGTAGCGCTTCAGCTGGTCCATATCGCGCACGATTTCCATCGCGCGCCCCCCCAGCACGTAGGAAGGGCGGATCACCAGCGGGAAGCCGATTTTCTCGGCGATCTTAAGCGCTTCGGCGTCGGTAGAGGCGATGCCGTTGTTCGGCTGCTTCAGGCCAAGCTCGTTGACCAGCGCCTGAAAGCGCTCGCGGTCTTCGGCGAGGTCAATCGCGTCCGGGGTGGTGCCGAGGATCGGGATACCTTCGGCTTCGAGCGCGTTGGCGAGCTTCAGCGGGGTCTGACCGCCGAACTGGACGATCACACCGTGCAGGGTGCCGTTTTCCTGTTCAACGCGCAGGATCTCCATCACGTGCTCCATGGTCAGGGGCTCGAAATAGAGGCGGTCGGAGGTGTCATAGTCGGTGGAGACGGTTTCCGGGTTACAGTTGACCATGATGGTCTCGTAGCCTGCGTCGGTCAGCGCAAAACAGGCGTGACAGCAGCAGTAATCAAACTCGATGCCCTGACCGATCCGGTTGGGGCCACCGCCGAGGATGACGACTTTTTTCTTGTCCGAGGGACGCGCCTCGCATTCCACTTCGCCCATCATCGGGCTCTCATAGGTGGAGTACATATAGGGCGTCTGCGCCTCAAATTCGGCGGCGCAGGTGTCGATGCGCTTGAACACGGCTTTGACGCCGAGGTTGTGGCGGGCGCGGCGCACGTTGTCCTCGTCGCGGCCGGTGAGCAGGCCAAGACGGGCATCGGAGAAGCCGAGCATCTTGAGGGCGCGCAGCTGATCTTCGCGCATCGGCAGGCCGTTTTTGCGGATTTCACGCTCGGCGTCGATGATCTCGCGGATGCGGGAGAGGAACCAGGGGTCGAATTTGGTGACGCCTTGGATTTCGGCATCGGAGAGGCCGTGACGCATCGCCTGTGCGATGGTGCGCAGACGGTCCGGGGTCTGTTGGCTGATCGCCTTGACCACGGCAGCCTTGTCATCGGCGCCGACGCTTTCCCACAGGCCCGCTTTGACGCCGGGGATTTCCACTTCGTCAAAGCCGGTCAGGCCGGATTCCATCGACGCGAGCGCTTTTTGCATCGATTCGTGGATGGTGCGGCCGATGGCCATGGCCTCGCCCACGGATTTCATCGCGGTGGTGAGGTAGGGCTCGGAGCCGGGGAATTTCTCGAAGGCGAATTTCGGGATCTTGGTGACGACATAGTCGATGGTCGGCTCAAAGGACGCAGGGGTCACTTTGGTGATGTCGTTGTCCAACTCGTCGAGCGTGTAGCCAACAGCCAGTTTCGCGGCGATCTTGGCGATCGGAAAGCCAGTTGCCTTGGAGGCCAGCGCCGAGGAGCGGGATACGCGCGGGTTCATCTCGATCACGACCATACGGCCGTCTTCGGGGTTCACCGCCCATTGCACGTTGGAGCCGCCGGTTTCCACGCCGATCTCGCGCAGAACCGCGATCGAGGCGGTGCGCATGATCTGGTATTCTTTGTCGGTCAGGGTCAGCGCGGGCGCCACGGTGATCGAGTCACCGGTGTGCACGCCCATCGGGTCGACGTTTTCAATCGAGCAGACGATGATGGCGTTATCCGCTTTGTCGCGGACCACTTCCATCTCGTATTCTTTCCAGCCCAGAAGGCTTTCGTCGACGAGGATCTGGTTCACCGGAGAGGCATCCATACCGGAGCGGCAGTAGTGGATGTAATCTTCGCGGTTGTAAGCCACGCCGCCGCCGGTGCCGCCAAGGGTAAAGGCGGGGCGGATGATGGCGGGCAGGCCGATATCCTCAAGGGCTTCAAGCGCGATCTGCACGCCGGCCTCTAGGTCAGCATTGCCATTGGCTTTTTTCGGCGCGGTGACGATGGTGGCGCGGGGGTTCTCAAGGCCGAGGCGGTCCATCGCCTCGCGGAAGAGCTTGCGGTCTTCGGCCATCTCAATGGCCTCGCGCTTCGCACCGATCATCTCGACATTGTATTTTTCCAGAACGCCCATTTCCTCAAGCGCGAGCGAGGTGTTGAGGCCGGTCTGGCCGCCCATGGTGGGCAAGAGCGCGTCGGGACGCTCTTTTTCGATGATCTTGGCGACGACTTCGGGCGTGATCGGCTCGATATAGGTGGCGTCGGCAAGGCCCGGGTCGGTCATGATGGTCGCCGGGTTGGAGTTCACCAGGATGACCCGGTAGCCTTCTTCGCGCAGCGCCTTACAGGCCTGTGCACCGGAGTAGTCAAATTCGCAGGCCTGACCGATGACAATCGGACCTGCGCCAATGATCATGATCGACTTGATATCGGTTCTCTTCGGCATGGCGGGCGTCCTTTTGACAGAAATTTCGGCGTGGCAGTCTGAATCGGGCGCGGGCAGCGCCCAAATTGTCCTGCGTTATAGGCAGCGAGACGAAAGGTGCAAGGGGGATCGGCATAGCGGTGCAAATTGCCGCTTTCGGCCCTTTCGTGTCGCAGGGAAACCGCTATATGCGGGGCAAGGGAGAGACTGACTGCTGACGGAGACCCTGACGGTGCAAATCCGGTTTGACAATGGGCCGTCCCCGGATGGGGAACAGGGCGCGGTGCAATTTGCGGCGCCGCTCGAGGTGATCCGTGCGGAGCGGCCCGAGGAGGTGCGCCCGGCGCTGGCGGCCTTGGATGCGGCCCGGGTGGCGGGTCACTGGGTTGCGGGCTATGCGTCCTATGAGCTGGGCTATGCGCTGGAGCCACGCCTGGCTCATCTGTTGCACGAGGCGGAGCGGGGGCGCCGGCGTCTGCCGTTGCTGCAATTCGGGGTCTACCGCGCGCCGGCGCAGGCGGATGTTCCGCTGTGGGCCGGCGATGCAGGCGTGGGCGAGATCAAACCGCGCTGGGATGCGGCGCGCTATACCGAGGCCTTTGATCGGGTGAAGGCCTATATCGGGGCGGGCGACATCTATCAGGCGAACCTGACCTTTCCCATTGATGCGGCGGTCTGGGGCGGGGCAGAGGCGCTTTATGCGGCGCTGGCGGCGCGTCAGCCGGTGGGCCACGGCGCGCTGATCACGCAGGAGGGCCTGCCGACGATCCTGTCCCGCAGCCCGGAGCTGTTCTTTCGCACCTCGACCTCAGGCGTGATCGAGACGCGCCCAATGAAGGGCACCCAGCCGCGCAGCCAAGACCCGATTGAGGACGCCCGCCGCCGGGATTTCCTGAAATCGGACGAGAAAAACCGGGCTGAAAACCTGATGATCGTCGACCTTTTGCGCAATGACATCAGCCGTGTCGCTGAGACCGGCTCGGTGCATGTGCCCGAGCTCTTTGCCGTCGAGACCTATGCCACTGTGCATCAGATGGTGTCCTTGGTGCGGGCGCAGTTGAAAGCGGGCGCGGGGCTCGCTGCGATCTTTGAGGCGCTATATCCCTGCGGCTCCATCACCGGGGCGCCGAAAATCCGCGCGATGGAAATCCTTGCAGAGTTGGAGCCTTGGGCGCGCGAGATCTATTGCGGCACCATCGGCTGGGCCGCGCCGGACGGGCGGTCTGAGTTCAACGTGGCGATCCGCACCGTGATGCTCGAAGGCGAGGCGGCGACGTTCAATGTGGGCGGCGGGCTGGTCTGGGACAGCACGGCCCCATCGGAATATGAGGAAGCGCTGTGGAAAGCCCGTTTCGCGCAAGTGACGACCCCGATTTCCGCCTGATCGAGACCTTTGGCTTTGTGCCGGGGCAGGGGGTGGCGCGTCAGGCGCTGCATCTGGCGCGTATGGCGCGCTCGGCTGCGGCCTTTGGCATCGCCTTTGACCCTGCTGAGGCGCGTAGCCTGATCGACAGGCTGAGTGGCGCGACCGCGCTGCGCTGCCGAATGACGCTGGACGCAGAGGGGCAGGTGGCGATGACCACGGCAGCAATGCCATCCCCCGCAACGCTTTGGCGCATAGCGATCGCGCCGGAGCGGCTGAGCGCCACTGATCCGTTTTTGCAGCACAAGACCACCCGCCGCGCGCTCTATGATCGAGCGCGGGCGGAGCTGCCTGCAGGCATCGACGAATGGCTGTTCCTCAACGCGCGGGAGGAGTTGTGCGAGGGTACGATCACCAACCTTGTCGTGACCTGTGCCGACGGCCGTCGTCTGACACCGCCGCTGAGCTCTGGCTGTTTGCCGGGGGTCTATCGGCAAAGCCTGCTGGAACGGGGCGCGGTGCAAGAGGCGGTCCTGACCCTTGCGGATCTGGCTGCGGCCAAGGCCATTCACATGACAAACGCCCTGCGTGGGGAAATCCCGGCAACTTGCGTTGAGGCCGCACAGAGCTGATTTCGCAGCGAGGTCACCGGCCCGCAGCCGCGATTTGAGCGCGGCAGGCCGCTCCAGATGTGTCAAAACCCCTGCCATCGCTTGACAAGCCGAGCCGAACCTTGTGTACCGGAGCGGATCAATTCCGCCCGGCCCGGTGCCCTGTTTCGCACCGCCGCCGCAGACCGAAAAAGAGACCAGATCCATGCACGCATTTCGCAGCCATACCTGCGCCGAACTGAACAAATCCCACGTGGGCGAAACCGTTCGCCTCTCCGGCTGGGTCCACCGGGTCCGCGACCACGGCGGTCTGTTGTTCATCGACCTGCGCGACCACTATGGTGTGACGCAGGTGATGGCCGACCCCGACAGCCCGGTTTTTGCCGAGATCGAAAAAGTGCGCTCCGAATGGTGTATCCGCATCGACGGTGAGGTGAAGGCGCGGGACGAGAGCCTGGTGAACGCTAAGATTCCGACCGGCGAGATCGAAGTCTTCATCCGCGACATCGAAGTGCTGGGCAAATCCGAAGAGCTGCCGCTGATGGTGTTCGGCGATCAGGAATACCCGGAAGAAACCCGCCTGCGCTATCGCTACCTCGACCTGCGTCGCGACAAGATGCAGAAGAACATGCTTCTGCGCTCCAACATGATCCGCTCGATCCGCAACCGGATGTGGGATCAGGGCTTTAACGAATATCAGACGCCGATCATCACCGCATCGAGCCCCGAGGGCGCGCGCGACTTCCTCGTACCGTCCCGTCTGCATCCGGGCAAATTCTACGCCCTGCCGCAGGCCCCTCAGCAGTTCAAACAGCTGATGATGGTCTCGGGCTTTGACAAATACTTCCAGATCGCGCCCTGCTTCCGCGACGAAGACCCGCGCGCCGACCGGTCGCCGACCGATTTCTACCAGCTCGACATGGAAATGTCCTTTGTCACCCAGCAGGATGTGTTCGACACCATCGCGCCGGTGATTGCGGGCGTGTTTGAGGAATTCGGCAAGGGTCGCAAGGTGGATGCGGCAAACGAATGGCCGCAGATCTCTTATAAAGACGCGGCTCTATGGTATGGCTCTGACAAGCCGGACCTGCGCAACCCGATCAAGATGCAGGTGGTGTCCGAGCATTTCGCGGGCTCCGGCTTTGCGATCTTCGCCAAGCTGCTGGAGCAGGAAGGCACCGAAATCCGCGCCATCCCCGCGCCCACCGGTGGCAGCCGCAAGTTCTGTGACCGCATGAACGCCTTTGCGCAAAAAGAGGGCCTGCCGGGCATGGGCTACATCTTCTGGCGCGAAGGTGCCGATGGCATGGAAGCGGCGGGTCCCCTGGCGAAAAACATCGGCCCGGAGCGCACCGAGGCGATCCGCCAGCAGCTGGGTCTGGGTGTTGGCGACGCGGCCTTCTTCCTTGGCGGCAAGCCGAAGTCCTTTGAATCCGTTGCTGGCCGCGCCCGCAACGTGATCGGTGAAGAGCTGAACCTCACCGACAAGGATCGCTTTGCCTTTGCTTGGATCGTGGACTTCCCGATCTATGAAAAGGACGAAGAGACCGGCAAGATCGACTTTGAACACAACCCGTTCTCCATGCCGCAGGGCGGGATGGACGCGCTGAACGGCGATCCGCTGGACGTGCGCGGCAACCAGTATGACCTGGCTTGTAACGGCTACGAGCTGGTGTCCGGCGCGATCCGGAACCACAAGCCGGAGATCATGTTCAAGGCCTTTGAAATTGCGGGCTATGGCAAAGAAGAAGTCGAAAAACGCTTTGGCGGTATGGTCAACGCGTTCCAATACGGCGCCCCGCCGCACGGTGGCTGCGCGGCCGGTATCGACCGGATGGTGATGCTGCTGGCGGATGAAGCCAACATCCGCGAGGTCATCATGTTCCCGATGAACCAGCGCGCCGAAGACCTGATGATGGCCGCACCGTCCGAACCGATGGCAGAGCAGTTGATGGAGCTGGGCCTGCGCGTGATCCCGCAGGATCAATAAGCGGCTCAGACTGCGACGACTTGTAAAAAGGGCTGCCTCTTGGGCGGCCCTTTTTTATGGAACGCGCTGAAAAGCGCCTCTCCTCTGCGCAGGCTCAGGCCAGTTTCCGCGCGTATCGCAGGCAGAGGTCAGGCGTCGCCTATTCATCTGTCATGTTTCAACTATATGCTGAAGCAGTCCGGTTGAGGATGGGAGCAGAGTTGCATGGCGTTTGAGTCTGTATTGTCGCAAATCCGGTTCGGCGATGGGCTGTCGCCCCGTTTGCAGGGGCCGCAGTCGGTTGAGGATATGCTGGCGCTCTTGTCTGGCGAGGATATCGGCCGCCTTGAGGCGGTCGGGATCGCCAGAGAGCGCGAAATAGAAACGCGGTTTCAGTTCAAAGCCTTGCTAAAGGAGCGTCGCCTCCAAAAGGGCAAACCGGGCTATGACGCGGCGCAAGAGACCTACGAGGCCTTCCGCCAAAAGGCCAATCGTCAGCGGGTCAAGAACATTGGCTTGGAGATCCTGCGCCGGGCTCAGGCTCCGGATGGGTTTAGGGAGCGTCTGGTTGGGTTCTGGGCGGATCACTTTACCGTCCGCGCCAAATCGCAAGAAACCCGTTTGATTGTCGCTGCTTATGCGCAGGATGCGATCCGGCCGCATATCACGGGGAAGTTCGAGGATCTGCTGTTTGCGGCGGTCACCGACCCGGCCATGCTGGATTACCTCGACCAAGACGAATCCTATGGGCCGAACAGTGTCGCCTCTACCAAAGGAAAGAAGCCACGCGGGCTGAACGAAAACCTCGCGCGGGAGGTGATGGAGCTGCACACGCTGGGCGTTGACGGTCCCTATTCGCAAGGGGATGTGCGCCAGCTGGCAGAGCTGTTCACCGGCCTGTCGATCAACAAAGAAGGCCGCTATGCCTTTAACGCCCGAATGGCGGAGCCGGGCAATGAGACCGTTTTGGGCACAGATTACGGCCCAAGCAAGGATGATGCGGCCATTCGCGATGTCCTCACCGATTTGGCGCGCCATCCGGCGACGGCGGCGCATATCGCGCGGAAATTGGCGGTGCATTTCGTCTCGGACACTGTGGACGCGGCCCTCGTGGATCACATGACCGCGCGGTATCTGGCGACCGGCGGGGACTTGCTCGCGGTCTATAACGCGATGCTGGAACATCCCGGCGCTTGGCAGCCCGAGCTTGCAAACGTCAAACCGCCGTTTGACTATCTGGTGTCGTCCCTGCGGGCCTTGGATGTACCACTCGCGCAGATGTCGGACCTTTCTGTCAAACAGGCCAACAGCTGGTTTGTGCGCCCCTTGTTGCGCATGGGGCAAGAGTGGGAGCGTCCCAACGGCCCAGATGGCTGGAGCGAGGCGGATGTGGATTGGATCACGCCGCAGGGGCTGGCGGAGCGGATGGAATGGGCGATCCGGGTGCCTGCCGAGGTGCGACCAGATCTGCCGGACCCGACCGCATTCGCCCTGCAGACCTTGGATCACTATGCCAGTCCGGCGGTGAAATTCGCCGCCAGTGCTGCTGAAACGCAGAGCGAGGCCATCGGTCTGATCTTGCTCTCTCCCGCCTTTCAACGTCGATAACAGGAGCGCAGATATGAGCCTGTCCCGCCGGAAATTCCTGCTCCAATCTGGGTTGATTGGATGTTCTTTGGCTGCAAGCCCGCTGGTGACCCCGGTGAGCTTTGCGGCTGCGCCCTGGGATCACCGCCTGGTCGTGATCATCCTGCGCGGCGGCATGGATGGGCTGGATGTGGTGCAGCCCTATGGCGACCCGCTTTATGCAGAGCTGCGCAAATCTCTGCCGGGTGGACCAAGCAATGGGGCGAAGGATCTTGATGGGTTCTTTGCGCTCAACGCCGGGCTGGAGCCGCTGATGCCGCTTTGGGCTGCCGGAGAGCTGGCCTTTGTCCAGGCGGTCTCGACCCCCTATCGCGACAAGCGCAGCCATTTTGATGGGCAAGATTTGTTGGAGGCGGGGACGCCGGGCTTGAACGACGCCCGGGATGGCTGGCTGAACCGGATGCTGACGCAGGTGTCCGGGGTTGAGGCCCGTACCGCCTTTGCCGTGGGGCAGGGCGATATGAAGCTGCTGTCTGGCCCGGCACCTGTGACCGAATGGAGCCCGGATGCAAAGCTGCGCCTGAGCGCGCAGGCCGAACGGCTGGCCGGGCTTTTGATGGAAGAGGATCCGCTGTTTCATGCCTCCTTTAGCCAGGCGGTCGAGTTGACGCGGCAAACGGCGGGAGAGCCCTCCGATCAAGACAGCATGGGCGGCGAAATGGACATGGGCATGTCGATGGCGACGATGCAGCAATCCGGCGCGCTCCAGACCCATCAAAAGATTGCCGCCTATACCGCGGATCAATTGCGCGGTGACACCCGCATCGCGGCGTTCTCGCTCAATGGGTGGGACACACATGCCAAACAGCAAAGGGTCCTGGGGCGGGCATTGTCGCAACTGGCGGAGTCTATTCTCACGCTCAAGGCGGGCTGCGGCGAGGCGGTTTGGAGCAAGACTTCGGTTGTTGCGATGACCGAATTTGGCCGCACCGCGCGCGGCAATGGCACTGGTGGCACCGATCACGGCACCGGCGGGGCGATGCTTTTGGCGGGGGGGGCGATCAAGGGCGGTCGGGTCTATGGTCGCTGGCCGGGTTTGGCCGAAGCGGATCTGTTTGATCGCCGTGACCTGATGCCGACGGGCGATGTGCGAGCGCAGGCGGCTTGGATCATGCGAGGGATGCTGCCGATTTCGCAAACCGCATTGGAGACGCATGTCTTCCCCGGTCTGGACATGGGCGCAAACCCCGGGCTGCTGCTCTAAGGCCCACCAGAGGGTGTCAGGCACCTATCCGGCGAGGGACCCGCGCTCTGTCACGGCTTAGGCTTTGTTAGGGGCTTTGGCGCGGCTATTTTGCAAACGATAGAGAATGGCCTGCATCATCAGGGCAATGGCCAGCGTTGTGCAGGACACAAAGACGGTAAGCACCAGATGGCCTCCCTTTAGATCGCGATCTTGCGGTCCAGACGTTCGCGGACCAGATCAGAGATATGGGCGGTTTCTACGGCGATTGGCCCACCGGCGCGCCGGGTTTCGGCCAGACGTGTGGCTGCTTTGGCAAGGGGGGCATCGCCGACGCTGCGAGCCACACCGCCCAGGAATTGCGCCAAATAGTCCAAGGCGCGCTCGTCTTCGGCCTCGCCCAAGACTTCTGCCGCATGGGCCATGTCATCGCGGAAGGCCAAAAGGTCGGGTTCGACCGCCTCATCCGTCAGGGCGCGGGGGCCAACGGGCTGGCGTTCGGAGGGGAGTTTCGACAGGATCGCGTTTTGGAACGCAGCGAGCGAGACGATGGGTTTGGGCAGGAACCCGTCCGCGCCTGCGGCCATGGCGGCGGCTTCGGCATTCTCATCGCCGGAGATGCCGATGATCACAGAGACCCGCGGCGAGGCGCTTGCCAAGGCTTCGATCAATTCGGCGCCGGAGCCATCCGGCAGACCAAGGTCGATGATCACCACAGAGGGGCGATAGACCTGCAGATGACGGCGCGCGGCCTTCAGACTATCGGCGCGACGGATCCGCGCCCCGCTGCGCAGGCACAGCAAACGCATCGCCTCGCAGGCGTAGCGGCTGTCCTCGACCACCAGGATGGTCAGGCCCAAGAGCGGGCGGCGCCCGTTGCCGAGGCGGGTGGCGGAGGCGAAGAATTCCGAATCATCCATTGTCTGACCCTCACTGATTAACTACGTCGACGCTAGGGAATCGGGGCTAACAACTGCTTAACAGGCCATGCTGTGACGTCAGGACGCGGTGAATACAGCTCTGGCGTGTGCGCTTGGGCTTGCAAGAAACCTGCGCATTTGATCTTAACGGGGTAATTTCCTGTCTTGTTCAAGAGGAGCCCTGAGGGATGATCGGACGTTTGAACCACGTGGCTATTGCAGTTCCTGACCTTGAGGCGGCCTCGGCGCAATATCGCGACACGCTGGGCGCTCAGGTCGGCGCACCGCGGGATGAGCCGGACCACGGCGTGACCGTTGTGTTCATTGAACTGCCCAACACCAAGATTGAGTTACTCTACCCGCTGGGTGAGGGCTCGCCGATCCAAGGCTTCCTCGACAAGAACCCCGCGGGCGGCATTCACCATATTTGCTATGAGGTGGAGGATATCCTTGTGGCGCGCGATCATCTGTTGGCGCAGGGCGCGCGGGTGCTGGGCACGGGCGAGCCGAAAATTGGCGCACATGGCAAGCCGGTGCTGTTCCTGCACCCAAAGGATTTCAACGGCTGTCTGGTGGAACTCGAGCAGGTTTGAGGCTAGATCAGCCGTAAAGGCGCGTGGCGCCTGCGACAGAAAAGGAACGTCCCATGGGTATCACCTCCGGTCTGGTGTTGTTTGCAGTGATCTGGTTCATGACCTTCATGGTGGTGATCCCGATCCGGTTGGAGACCCAAGGGGACCGCGGCGAAGTGGTGCCGGGCACCCATGCAGGGGCGCCGGAGAAACACTATCTGAAGCAAAAGGCTTGGATCACGACGGGCGTCTCTGTGGTGATTTGGGGCATTCTCGCAGCGATCATCCTCTCGGGTGTGATCAGCGTGAATGATTTCGACTGGTTCAACCGCTTGCCGGACCCGTCCTGATCCGCAAATGACTGAGCAAAGGGCGGGGGGCTCCCGCCCGTCGCATAAGGCGCATGAAACATGCGCCGGCTCCCGTTGGGCCGGGCGCCGATCCTAGCGGATCGGCGCGGGTGGCTCCGCTCTCCATTGTGCAAAAGATCGATGAGGGGCGCTGTGCTGCCTGCGTCAGCAGGCAGCCGGGCCCAAGGCTGTTTGTGTCGCATCTTTGATGCGGCGCACAGGCGCGGGAGCCCCCCCGTCCGATGGGACACGCCCCGAATGCGGCGCTGCTTACGCCTTGTGCCAAAGGGCGTGGAAAATATGCGTGAAGGTCGCAGCCCCCAAGATCGGGATCAACAGGTTCACCAGCGGCACCGACAGCGGCATGGCCATCAGCACCCCAGCCGCCCAGATCGTTGCGCCATGACGGCGGCGCAGGCGTTTGGCCTCCACCAGGCCTACGCGGCGCGCGGCGGCGAGGGTGAAATACTCCCGCCCCAGGAGAAAGCCGTTCAATCCCCAAAAGATGAACAGCGCCATAGGCGCAAACATCGCGTATAGGATCAGCGCCAGCACGTTCGCCGTGATCAACACGCCGAGAAAATTGACGGTATCCTTTACCCCTTCCCAGATCGACAGGCCGGGCACTGGGGGCAGGGCGGGGTAGTGGCGCGCTTCCACCGCATCGGCGACCTCGTCGAGAAACATCGAGGTGATGGCCGAGGCGACCGGCACCATCAAAAACACCGACAAGAGCATCATCAAAAAGAACGATCCCACCGACAGCAGGTCGTTCAGCCAAGTGACCGGACCGATCAGTGGCAAGGCGGTCTCTGGGCCGACCAGCCATTGGATCAGGATTAGGATCGCCGCATAGGCCGCGATCAGCAGAGCAAAGGTGAGACCCACGCCAAGCAGGAGGACCCGACGAAACCGCGGGTCCCCCATCTGGCCAAGGGCCTTGCCAAAGGCGGTAAAGATCATGCCTCGACCCAAGTGGTGATCTGATCCAGGACGGGGCGCGGGCGCTCTGGCGGCACCGGACCTTCGGTGGCGATATGCACGATGCCAGCGATCCGCTCATGCGTTTCGAGACCAAAGGCGGCTTCGCGGAATGCGGGATCGTGGCTCATCCAGCCCGACAACCAATTGGCCCCCCAGCCAGAGGCGAGGGCGGCATTGAGCAGCGACAGGCAGACCGCGCCTGCGGTATAGGTCATCTCGATCGGCGGGATCTTGGGGCTGTCTTTTTGCACTTCGACCACCACCACGGCCAAATGGCCAAGGTCGAACTGGCTGCGTGCCTTGGCGATATCCTCGGCCGATTTACCAAGCCGTGCGCCGGCCTCTTCGGTCAAGGTGGCCAGCCGCGCCATCGCGCCTTTCTCCACCACGATAAACCGGAAGGGCTCCATCATGCCGTGGTCGGGCGTGCGCGCCCCGGCGGTCAGGATCGGGATCAGCTCTTCGCGCGTAGGCGCCGGGGCCACCAGCGTCTTTGCGGGCCGCGAACGGCGGGTTTGGAGAAAATCGAGGGCAGCGTCATTGCGCGTCAGCATATGTAAAACCTTTTTACATCAGTCCTGCCCTATGTCGGGCAGTTGGGCTTTGATTTCAAGGGGAAGCGTCTGGCTGTTCCCCGTAAAGGCCGCGAAAATCGGGCGCGGGGGTCTTGGGCTGGGCATGTCTTCGCCAGAGATGTAGGTAACGGCAGGCCTCCTGTCCACCAAGGGACGGCGAAGAGGTCTGGAAAACCCATTGGAGACACCGCAGGGAGGCCCCCATGGCACGACCAAAGGCCCGCAGTCTGGCCGACCTCAGCGATTTGGCCGTGGATGGCCGCGAAATCACCGTGCGCGTGGCGCCAAAAGCCGCCTTCAACGCGGTCATCCGCGAGGGGGATCAGATCCGGGTGATGGTCACAACCGTCCCCGAAGGCGGCAAAGCCACGGCAGATGTTCTTTCCCTCTTGGCGCGGGCTCTCGGGGTGACTCCTTCCGCCTTGACGTTGATCAGAGGGGCCACGAGCCGCGACAAGACCTTTGGCCTGCGGCTGTGACTGGCGGGACTGGGCTGGGGCGCCGCGAAAGGCGAGGCGCTCAGGAGGAGGTTTTCTCCATCATAAGACGATAGACGCCTTCGGGGAGATCCAGCGCAGCGGCGAGGTCTTGCAGCTGCGAGGGAGAGAGTGTGATGCGCAGCGTCGAATTGGTCCGAGGGTCGAATTGCTCGACCGTAAAACATTCGGCGAAGGCATTGATGATGACGTCTTCGTTGAGGTAGGGCGCGCCCTCGTCAACCAGCGTGATCACCGTGGAATCGAATTCATGCTCGATGGTAAACATAGCTTTAGCTTGCCACCGGCGCCCGAGATCTGGCAAGCGCCGATCACGTTTCACGCAAGGCTGACGCCACTCCGCGTCCTTCGATTGCACCTCAGCGGGCATCCGGTCTAGGTTGGGCCTGCTGAACCTTTGGACCCTGTCATGCGTCGCCTTGTGATTCTTCTATCTTTTCTTGCTGCTGGCTGTACGGGTTTGCCGTCGAGTGATCCGGCTTACCGCAGTTTCATCGCGGTTGCAGAGCGGGTGGAGCCGGTGGCTGTCGAGGAGTGCAAGCGCCGCGATCCTGAGCTGAATTGCAATTTTCAGGTGAAGATCGATGTCTCGTCGGATGTGCCGCCCAATGCCTTTCAAACCGTGGATGGCAACGGGCGCCCCATCGTGATTTTCACCGCATCCATGGTGCAAAGCTTTCGCAACCCTGATGAGATGGCCTTTGTCATGAGCCATGAGGTCTCGCACCATATCCTTGGCCATCTGGATCAGCAGCGCCTGAACTCCCTCAAAGGCGCGGTCTACCTCGGCGAACTGGTCTCCCTCGAAGGGGGCACGGCAGAGGAAATCGCCAATGCTCAATACGTCGGTGCGGTGGTCGGGGCGCGCAGCTATTCCAAGGCCTTTGAGCTGGAGGCCGACAGTCTCGGCACGGTGATCACCCATCTCGCGGGCTATAGCCCCAGCATCGGGGTGAAGTATTTCGAGCAAATCCCCGATCCGGGCGATGTGTTCCTTGGCACCCATCCTGCTAATCCGGAACGTATCCGCGTGGTGAACCGCACCATCCGCAGGAACCATCTGAACTAAGGAGGCGGCCGATGAGCCAGGACCGGGGGGCCACAGCCGTGGCGCTGACCAAATTGGGCATCGTGTTGACGGATCGCGGCTCCAAATACGCGGTGAGCGGCGCTCCTGTCACCAGCCGCGAGGAGGTCGATGCGGTGCTGGCGGCCCTGAAGGAAGACCGCTCCTACGCCAAGGCGACGCATAACACCTGGGCGGCGATGCTGCCCACCGGCGGTCTCAAGGCCGATGATGGCGAGAGCGGCGCCGGCATGGTGATCCTGCGAATGATGGAGCGGGATGAGATCAAGGACCACGTCATCATCGTCACCCGCTGGTACGGTGGCAAGAAGCTGGGCGGGGACCGGTTCCGCCGGGTGCAAGACGCGGTGCGCGCCTATCTCGACGCCCGCTGAGAGGCGTTTGGGGCCGAGCGCGGAATTTGACTTCGATCAAGGCGGCAGGGGGCTGGGTCTGGCAGGCTGACCCTCGTGAGCAAGATCAGGAGCCGCGCCATGACCGATCCGGAGACACTGAAGACCCACGCCGACCTCTTTGACCGGATGGGCAAGGCCATGGGCCTCGACCTCGAACAGGAGGCCATCGACGGCACGCTGCGGTTCGAGGAAATCGCCGAAGCGGTCCTGCGCTGCACCCGCTGCGCCTGCCCGAAGGTCTGTGATCGCAAACTGGCCAGCCTTGAGGGTGAAATCGACCGCACTCCGGATTATTGCCGCAACGCCGACCTGCTCGCCTATCTGAAGGAAGAGCGGATCGCTGCGGAATAATATCCTGCGCAGGGGTAAGGCGGCCCAGAGAGCCGTACCCTGGGACTGGACAGAACAACAGTAGGGACAACAAAAGCCCCGCTCTTCCGGCTTGGAAGGGCGGGGCTTTCCTTCAATTTCGCTGGGGCGGCGCTTTATCCTTACGCAATTCGCTTGAGCGTTGGGTTGATGTTTTGCGGATAGGACGGTCCCCGACCTCGGGTGGGGGTGAAGCTCCCTCCCGTGGGGGAGGTCGGGGGCTGTCCGGCCTATCGGCCGGACGTAAGGTTCGGTGAGATTAGCGCAGCGCGCCCCAGAGGTCGTATTCGCCCGCTTCATCCACCTCGACGGTGACCAGATCGCCGACACTCAGGCCCTCGGTGCCTTCGTCGATGAACAGGTTGCCATCGATCTCCGGCGCGTCGGCCTTGGTGCGGCAGGTGGCGACGCCGTCTTCGTCGATCTCGTCCACGATGACCTGCATCACCTGACCGACCTTGGCGGCGAGTTTGGCCTCGGAAATGGCCTGCGCCTTTTCCATAAACCGCTCCCAACGCTCCTGCCTCAGCTCCTCGGGCACGTGATCTGGCAACGCGTTCGAGCGCGCGCCGGCGACGTTTTCGTATTTGAAGCAGCCCACGCGGTCGAGTTGCGCCTCGTCCATCCAATCGAGGAGATGCTGGAACTCCGCCTCGGTCTCGCCGGGGTAGCCGACGATGAAGGTGGAGCGCAGGGTGATCTCCGGGCAAATCTCGCGCCAGGCGCGGATTTCATCCAGCGTCTTGGCCGCGGCGGCAGGGCGGGCCATACGTTTCAGCACATCCGGATGGGCGTGCTGGAAGGGAATGTCGAGGTAAGGCAGCACCGCATTCGACGGATCCGCCATCAGCGGGATCAACTCGCGCACCGAGGGGTAGGGGTAGACGTAATGCAGCCGCACCCAGAGCTCCTCAGCCGGGGCAAGCTCCCCCAACGCGCGTGTGAGGTCGGTGATATGGCTGCGCAGCTCGCCCTCTTTCCACGGGTTCACGTCATATTTGCGATCCAGCCCATAGGCGGAGGTGTCCTGAGAGATCACCAACAACTCGCGCACGCCGGCGGTGACCAGTTTCTCCGCCTCGCGCAGCACCGCATGGGCGGGGCGCGAGGCCAACAGGCCGCGCATATCCGGGATGATGCAGAATTTGCACTTGTGATTGCAGCCCTCAGAGATCTTCAAATAGCTGAAGTGGCGCGGAGTGAGCTTGACGCCCGCCGCCGGCAAAAGATCCACAAAAGGATTGGGCGAGGGCGGCACGGCGGCATGCACCGCGTCCAGGACCTGCTCGTATTGATGCGGGCCCGTGACCGCCAGAATGCGCGGGTGATGCTCGCGGATATAATCCGGCTCGGCCCCCAGACAGCCGGTAACGATCACCTTGCCGTTCTCCTTCAGCGCCTCGCCGATGGCATCAAGGCTCTCAGCCTTGGCACTGTCGAGAAAGCCGCAGGTGTTCACGATCACCGCATCGGCACCCTTATAGTCGGCAGAGATACCATAGCCCTCGGCCCGCAGACGGGTGAGGATGCGTTCACTGTCCACCAGCGCCTTGGGGCAGCCAAGCGAGACCATGCCGAGGGTCGGCTGATCGGGGCGCGGCGCGTCACCAAACTGCGGTTTCGGAGCAAGGTCGGGGCGGAGATCTGGCGGATTGCTGGTCATTCGCGTCCTATAAACTGGCGCGCGACGCTTGGGAATGAGGGATTTTCGCGAACCGGTGGCTGTCCGGCGGCGGCGTGAGCGGTTTTCGGACGGGCCTTGGCGCAAAACGGCCTTGGCTGGGGAGCCGCGCGCTGGTTAGGCTGTGGACATTGCGATTTTGATGACGAAAGCCGATTGATGACTGACACGCCCAAGGCCGCTGAGGGCCTGCGCCCCGCCAATGAGAACCCTTGGTACATCCTGATGACCCTTTATGGAGAGCAGGAGGGGGAGGAGATTGATTGGGAATTGCTTAAGAAGAACCGTCGCGCTTGGAATGCTTGGACTGGTCAGGCGCTAGGCACGAAAGAGCGTGCAGCTGCGGCGGAAAGTTCAGAGATTGAGGTCGCGGAGCTAGACGGATGGGAGGAACTGTCGGAGGAGATTGAAGCCCGGTTTGCTGAGGAGTATCAGCGCCGCAATCCAGAAGCTGACAACGTACCTGATCTACCCGATCCGAAAGACCTGATAGATATGTCAAAAACTACTTTCTCCAAACCAGTTGTACTGGAGAAGGTTCTTTTTGCGTCAACAGCTGGGTTCCAGTCATCCACGTTTATGCGGCACGCTTGGTTCGACACGGTAACATTCATGGGGCACGCTTGGTTTGACAGGGTCACGTTCAAGGATCACGCCTGGTTCGTATCTGCAACTTTCAGGCATTCCGCTGGCTTCATTTCAGCTACTTTTGCGATGAGCGCTTGGTTCGATGCAGCCGTATTTTCGCATTCTGCATGGTTAGGTTGGGCTAAGTTCTCGCAAGACGCTTCATTTCACATGACTACGTTTGAGCAGATGGTTTCTTTCGATTCCGCCAACTTCAGCGGTTTCGCCTATTTCACCATGACCCGTTTTGGTGGTTCTCGTGATAAACCGTGCATCCCAAATTTCAGCGACTGTCAGTTTGAGAAATCAGCTTCCTTCCGTCAGGCTCAATTTCGTGATGGCTATCCAGGTTTTTCGGGTGCCGTTCTGCACGACAAAACCAGCTTTACCGCGCGGAGAGAGCTGAGTTCAGATGAAATTGCCAAAGATGACACTCTCATCGGGCAGACCTATTGGCCCAAGACCACCAAACAAAACCCTGTCAATGCCCGTGAAAGCTGTGCCATCATTCGCCATGTCCTAACCCAACAAGGCCTGCCGGAGGAGGCGCATTTTTTCTTTCGCCGGGAGATGCACTTTGCCGGATTGCCAAGCGAGGGGCGGAGTTGGACTGAGCGGTTGCCTTATAGATTGTTCGGCTGGTTTTCCGATTATGGCTACTCGATCCAGCGGCCATTGTGGTGGCTGGCAGGCGTTTGGTTCGCCGGGCTGCTCACCTTTGCCTACCTCTTTGGCGTGCCGCAAGATTATCCCAAATTGGCGAAATACGATGATTGGACCGCCATGGGCTTGAGCTTTTCAAACCTGTTCCCGCTTTTTGGCTTTGGCCGGGTGTTCCTGAGCGATGTGCTAAAGGACCTGCCGCGCTGGGCGCAGGTCCTCTCCGGCGCGCAGACCGTGCTGTCTCTCCCGCTCCTGTTCTTTCTCGGTTTGGGGCTGCGGCAACGGTTTCGGCTGCGTTAAGGGCCGGTTGCCATTGATCCGGGGCTCAAGGGGTGTAATCTGCTGAAAAAGCCTAGGTTTGGGCTTTCGACCCAGATTGCACCACCCAGAAGGGGCACCGCTTATGCGCCTGTTGATCCGCATCCTTTCCGCCTTGTTGTTCACCGTGGCGCTGGCCATCGCTGTTGTGACCTTTTTACCGGGGCGCAAGATTGCGGAGCTGGCGGGCCAGCAGATCGAGAAACAGACCGGGCGAGAGATCTATTTTGGCGGCGATGTGCGGTTCTCGCTCTGGCCGACCCTTGGCATTCAGGCGGACAATGTGGCGCTGGCCAATGCCGATTGGGCCGGGCCGGAGCCTTTGCTGACCGCCGGGCGGCTGACCATTGGCGTCGATGCGGCGGACCTGATCCGGGGCGAGGTGCGGGTGACGGAGCTGACCGCCATCGTGCCGACCCTGAACCTCGAGACCCGCGCGGATGGCCTGGGCAACTGGGTGTTCGATCAGCCGGAGGCGGCGACCGGGGACACTGGCGCGAGCGAGGGCGGCCAAAGCGCGTCTTTTGCGATCGAGGCGGTCTCGCTCAGCGGGGCGTCTTTGCGCTATGCCGCGCATGGTCAGACACCGGTTGAGATGAACCAAGTGGACCTGAGCCTGTTGTGGCCCGATCCTAATGGCACCGCGACTGTGGATGTGACCCTGCGCCCCACCGGTGCGCCGTTGCGGGTGCGCGGTGAGGTGGGCAGTTTCCGTCGGTTCCTCGCGGGCGAGGTCACCTCGGTTGGTCTTGCGGTCGAAGCCGGGGGCGGGAAGGCGCGGCTTGATGGGCGGGCGGATCTGACGGGCGCCTTTGAAGGGCGGGTAACGGGCGCGGCAGAGGATACCTCGGCCGTGATGGTCGCCTTGGGGCAGGGCGCGGTGGATATTCCGCGCGGGCTGGGCCGTCGGATCGAGTTTGCCGCTGATGCCACCTATACCTCGGATGGGCGTCTGTCCTTGCGCGATCTGAGTGCCGCACTGGATCACAACGCGCTGCGCGGAGCGGCGGACCTCAACCTGTCCAAAGACCCGCTGCATGTGACGGCGACCCTCAGCGGGGATGTGTTGGACCTGAGTGCACTGGATGCGCCCAGCAAAGCCGGCAGCGGGCAGGCAAGCGCGGCGCAGGGCTGGTCCTCTGATCCGATTGATGCCTCCGCCCTGCGGCTGTTCAATGGCGAGATTGGGCTGGACGTGAAGGGCGTGAAGACCTCTTCGCTGACGCTTGGCCCCAGCCGGATCAATGTGGTGGTCGATGCGGCACGTGCGGTGGTGTCGCTGTTGCCGGTGGAGGCTTTTGGCGGCGCGATCAAGGGCGAGCTGATCGCAAACAACCGCAATGGCTTGTCCGTTGCAGGTAAGCTGAGCTTTGGGGATATCCGGCTGGAGCAGGCGCTGGCGCAGCTGGCGGGTTACGACAAGATGACCGGAGCGGCGCAGGGCTCGATCGAGTTTCTTGGCGTCGGCAATTCCATGCGCCAGATCATGCGGTCCTTGAACGGCAAGGGATCGGTGGAGATCGGCAAGGGGTTTTTCACCGGGTTTGACCTGCAGGCGATTATGAACCCGCAGGGCGGCAATGGCGGTACCACGGTGTTTGGCGGGCTGAAAGCCAGCTTTGGCATCAATGAGGGCACGCTGACCAATGAGGATTTCCTCGCGACGCTGAAAGCCTTGAAGGCCGAGGGCGCCGGACGGGTCGGCATCGGGGCGCAGGATCTGGACTATACCTTTACCCCCACCGCCTTTTCCGGGGAGAGCACCAATGGGATCTCGGTGCCGGTGCGGATTTCCGGCTCGTGGTTTGACCCTGAGATCAAGCCGGATTTGACCAAGCTGGTGCAGCCGCAGCTGGAGAATGCCGAGGAGAAGGCCAAGCAGGCGGTGAAGGACAAGCTGAGCGAGGAGCTGGGCGTTCCGGTGGAGACCGAAGAGGACCTGAACAAGGCGCTGAAGCAGCGGGTCGAGGATGAGGCACGTAAGCAGTTGTTGAAGTTTCTCGGGAGCAACTGAAGGCGCGCTGAGAGGTGGAGTGCCTGGGCTCTGCCCCGGACCCCGGAGTATTTTTAGAAAGATGAAGGGGCTGTGCCCTTAATATGAAAAAGCCGCGCGACCAGAGGCTGGTGGCGCGGCTTTTTCTTTGGCGTGTGGCGGGATCAGATGGTCTGATCGTAGTCGCCGACGGCGGGTTCGGTGCGGATTACCGCGTCGATATCGGCAAAGATCGCGCGCATTTCTGCCTCGCTTTCAGAGCTTTCGCAGACCACCACCAGGTTCGGCGTGTTCGAGGACGCGCGCACCAGACCCCAGGAGCCATTGTCGAGGATCACGCGGGCGCCGTTGACGGTGACCACTTCCTTGATGGCGCGGCCTGCAAAGGTCTCGCCGGCCTCGGCCTTGGCGACGAGCTTCTGCACCAGACGCTCGAGAATGTCGTATTTCTCGGTGTCCGATGCATAGGGCGACATGGTCGGGGTGGACCAGGTTTTCGGCAGGGCCTTGCGCAGGTCGGACATCTGCATGTCCGGGTTGCGGTCCATCAGTTTACAGATCTCCACCGCGACCCGCATGCCGTCGTCGTAACCGCGACCCACCGGCTCGGCCATGAAATAGTGGCCGGATTTCTCGAACCCCGCCAGAGCGCCCAGCTCGTGTACACGGCGCTTCATGTGGCTGTGGCCGGTTTTCCAATAGTCGGCGGTGACCCCATTGGCCTTCAGCTCCGGGTCGGAGGCAAAGAGGCCGGTGGATTTCACATCCGCGACAAAGGTGGCGTTCGGGTAGATCTTGGAGAGGTCGCGCGCCATGATCACGCCGACCTTATCGGCAAAGATCTCCTCGCCCTCGTCATCCACCACGCCGCAGCGGTCGCCGTCGCCGTCAAAACCAAGCGCGAAATCAGCGCCTGACGCTTTGACGCTGTCGGCCATGTCGTGCAGCATTTCCATCGCTTCGGGGTTCGGGTTGTAGTTCGGGAAGGTGTAATCGAGGGTGTTGTGGCTTTCCACCACCTCGACACCGATGCGTTTGAACAGCTCAGGCGCAAAGGCGCAGGCGGTGCCATTGCCGGTGGCGCAGACGACCTTGAGCTTGCGGGACATTTTGAAGTCGTCGACGAGGTCGTCCATATAGGCCTCCCAGACGCCGTCCACAAACTCGTAAGCGCCACCCGGACGGGCCTCGCCCTTGCCGTTCAGCACGATGTCTTTCAGCTCTGCCATCTCGTCCGGGCCGTGGGTCAGAGGCATGTTGAAGCCCATCTTGACGCCGGTCCAGCCGTTCGGGTTGTGCGAGGCGGTGACCATGGCCACGGCGCAGCCCCCTAGGTGGAAGGAGGAGAAATAGGCCATCGGCGTGATGCAGGGGCCGATATCCTTTACGGTGATGCCGGCCTGCATGAGGCCGAGGATCAGCGCGTTTTTGATGGTCAGCGAGTAGTCGCGATAGTCATTGCCGACGGCAATCACCGGCTTGACCCCGTTCTTGATCATCTGGGTGCCAAGGCCGAGGCCAAGGGCGGTCATGCCCGGCAGGTTGATCTCTTCGGGGTATTTCCAACGGGCGTCATATTCGCGAAAGCCAGTGGGCTTGATCATCGGATCGCGCAGAAATTCCCAGGTGTTGGGGGTGACATCGGGCAACGGCTTGGTCATCGCTAAAGGTCCTTTAGTGCTCAAATGCGAATTGGGTCGGCTTTTGCAAGCGCATCAAAACCCATCAATGTATCAATCAAATGTGGCATATCGTTGAGGTAAATCATATTCGGCCCATCAGAGGGCGCGTTGTCCGGATCCTCATGGGTTTCGATGAAAACCGCAGCAATGCCCAAAGAAACGGCCGCCCGCGCCATCACCGGAGCAAACTCGCGCTGCCCACCGGTGGAGCCGCCTTGGCCGCCCGGTTGCTGCACGGAATGGGTGGCATCCATCACCACCGGATATCCGGTCTTGGCCATGCGGGGCAGGCCGCGCATATCGGCCACAAGCGCGTTATACCCGAAGGAGGTGCCGCGTTCGGTCAGCAGGATTTTCTCGTTGCCGGTGCTCTCCACTTTGGAAACCACATTGTCCATGTCCCAAGGGGCGAGGAACTGACCCTTTTTGATGTTCACAGCCTTGCCGGTATTGCCGGCGGCCAGGAGCATATCGGTTTGGCGGCACAGGAAGGCCGGGATCTGCAGGATATCGACCACGTCACCCGCGATGCGGCATTGTTCTTCGGTGTGGACATCAGTCAGCACCGGCACGCCAAATGTGTCGCGCACGCTGGCCAGAACCTCGAGCCCCTTGTCGATGCCAAGACCCCGTTTGCCCGACAAAGAGGTGCGGTTGGCCTTGTCGTAAGACGCCTTAAAAACGAATTGCGCGCCTGAGGCGTCGCAGGCCTCTTTCATCTTGCCCGCGATCATTTGAGCATGATCGAGGCTTTCCAGCTGACAAGGGCCAGCAATGACGGTCAGCGGACAGTCATTGCCAACGGTGAGGCCGTTGATGTCGATTTTTTTCATAAGCTTACGTAGAGACCTGTTCCCGGAGAATGGATGCCGTGAGGGCACACATAAGGTAGATACCGGAAAAGATCAGGAAAGCCAAAATCGTATTTTCGAAGCGCCGCGGATAGGAGGGGCTGTCGGCGGGAACCGGCTCGACAGCGGTGGTGAGGTAGCGCACCTGACGGTTTGCTTCCATGCGGGTCTGTTCGACCTGCTGCAACGCCGATTGCAGCATCATGTCGCGCGTTGCGAGGTCCGCCTGCGCCATCTGGATCTGCACCGAGAGCGAGGCCAGAGAGTTCTCGCCCTGCGAGGCATCGGTCATCCGCTCGTTCAGATCGGCAATCAGCACTTCGAGGCGTTTGACGTCGGCGGCCGCCCCCTCAACCTTGGCTTGGTTCGGACGGGTGTTGTCGCGCAGGGCCGCAAGCTCCAGCTTCTTTTGCTGGAGCTGCAATTCGAAGGTGTTGATCTGGCCGCGCAGGGAGGCAATCACCCCCTCCGGGTCCAGCACCGAGCCCTGTTGCTGCAAGCGGACCAATTCGGCCTGCGCCTCGCGTCGTTGCTCTTCGGCGATGGCCAAGGCATCCTCGGCGTCGCCCACCTGGTCGGCGCGCTTTTGTTCGGAGAGGTGGTTCACCTTCTCCTGCGCATAGGTGATCAGGCGACGGGAAAATTCGGCGGCCACCTCGGGTTCTGCGGCCGAGACTTCCATGCGCACCACGCCCTCGGTCGGGTCATAGCCAATCTTCACGTTGCGCTCGTAAATCTTATAGGCGTCATCGTTCGAGGCGGCGGGATCAAGGCGCTGGATCGGATCGATCCAATCCTGTGTGAAATGGGCCCGAAAGCCTGCTTCCTCATCCAGGCGGCGCATGGCCTCCTTGGATTGCAGATAGGCCTGAACAGCGATGGAATCCTGACTGGTGGCGAATTGCGTCCCGCTCAGCAGGCCGCCAAAGCCAGAGGCGCCGGCGCTGTCGGCCTTGAGCACCAGGAACTCCGAATGAGAGGAGTACATCGGCGTGGCGACATCATAGAAATAAAAGCCCGCGATCACGGTGGGCACCATTACAAAGGCCCCCAGACGGGCGCCCAAGAGCGACATCTTGCGGCGGCGGCGGCGCGCAATATCACGTTGGATCGAACGGATCTCGCGATTGCGCCGTTCTGCCGGGCTGAGCGCTTCTCCTCCGGGCAGGCTGGGGGGCGCCTTGCTCACGCCGGGTTTGGGCATGGTCTGGGGCAGCGACTGGGGCACCGGGCGGCCGGGGCCTTCGGTCGTGGCAGGAACAGAGGCTTTTTGCGCCTGTGGCACCACCAGCTCGAGCATGTTGGAGCGTTTGAACGGGTCGATCCCACGCTGGCGCAGTAACCGCACCGCATCATAATCCGACGTGGCCGGCAGGTCGTGTTTCTGCGCCACCCGGCGGGCCAGACGCAATTGGCGACCCGTTAGGCCTTCGCGCTTGATGCTTTCGATGTCGACAGGGCCAACCGCCTCTGCTGCGGGCGTCATCTCGCCCGTTGTGGCGGGGGGCGGCGGCGGCGGGGCTTGGCGCTGGCCACCCTCGGGCGCTGTTGGAGAGGGCGCAGTCGGAGAGGGCGCGGCCTCCGCAGCTGCCTGCCCATGATCGATCGCACGGGGGGAAGCGGCGCGCGACGCGCCGTCCTGTCCGGTATCCCCGACAGGGCGACGCAGCTCCGTCACCGAGCGCGCCACAGCCTCCGCTGGCGGCTGCACGGGGCGGGCCACGGCCTCGGGCGCCTCCGTCGGGCTGCGGCGGATGCGGAATTTCTTAGCCTTGGGTTTCGTAGTCATAGAGCTGCTTCGCTTCTTCCAAGGTTTCAAACATATGGAGCTGGCCGTTCATCAGCACCGCGGCAGAGTTGGCAAATTTCTCCAGCGTGCGCGGTTGGTGCGACACGATGATGATCGTGGTCGTCTCCAGCCGTTCTTGCAGGATCATCCCCGCCTTGCGGTTGAACTCCACATCGGTGGAGCTGGGCATGCCCTCGTCGATTAGATAAATGTCAAAATCCAGCGCCAGCATCAACGCGAATGAAAAGCGCGATTTCATCCCCGAGGAATAGGTGCCGAGCGGCTGGTCGAAATACTCGCCAAGGCCACAGAGCCAACGGCAGTAGGATTCCACATAGTCAGGGTCAAGACCATAGAGGCGCGCGATATATCTGCAATTCTCCATCGCGGAGAGCCGTCCCACAACGCCGCCCATGAACCCCAAGGGGAAAGAGATTTTGCAGCCGCGATAGATCTCGCCCTCGTCGGGCTTCTCAAGGCCGGCCATCATATTGATCAGGGTGGTTTTGCCCGTGCCATTGGGGGCTAAAACGCCAAGCGACGTCCCCAGGTTCACCTGAAAGGAGACCTGATCCAGGATCACTTTGCGCTGTGTCCCGGTCCAAAAGGATTTGCTGACGTTTACGAATTCCAACATTGCCCGATCAGTACGCTGTCTTCTGCCTCTTGTCGTCTGGTGGCGTAGCGAGGTGTTCCGCCAGCCGGTCTCATGTGCTTCTATCTCGTTTGTTGCCCTGTGGCCGAGGCCGCGCGGGATCACATAGGGGTGAGGGGCGATCGGGATCGATGGCCATCACCTGTGCCTGCACGTCACAGCGTCAGAGCATGAACCCGCCGGGGCGGGCTTTGCCTGTCCTGCGATCACTAGCACAAGATCGTTAACGGTTTACGCGTTGATTTGGGCGCAAATATGTCGAATTTGAGTGATGCTGCGGGGGAGCAGATCAGCCGTGGCGCGGAGGCATTTTGTGTCTCTTGGCGGGCCTGTGGGACCTAGGGGCAAAAAGATGACTCAAATATCAGAGTTAAAACAACAGATTGCAAGTTGCCGCCTGTGTCGGGATCGCTTTGCCGTAACGCAAAGCGCCCATAAACCGCGTCCGGTGGTCTGGTTTGCCTCTACCGCCCGTCTTTTGATCGCGGGCCAAGCCCCGGGGATGCGGGTGCATGAAAGTGGTAAACCATTTACCGATAGATCCGGCGACCGGCTGCGCGAATGGCTCGGGCTCACCGATGAGGCGTTTTACGATCAGAGCCGGGTGGCGATTGTGCCCATGGCCTTTTGCTTTCCCGGCTATGATGCAAAGGGCGCGGATTTGCCGCCGCCGCCTGTCTGTGGTGAGACTTGGCATGCGCAGGTGATGGCCCGCCTGCCACGGGTGCGATTGCGTGTGCTGGTGGGCGGCCATGCCCATCGCTATCACCTTGGCACGCGGGCCGGGGTGACCGAGGTGGTGAAGGACTGGCGCGCCTTGCCCGAGGGGGTCTTTGCCTTGCCACATCCGTCGTGGCGCAATACGGGTTGGATGAAACGCAATCCTTGGTTTGAGGCAGAGCTGCTGCCCCGCTTGCGCGCCAAGGTGAAGGAGCTGATGGACGATGACTGAGATGACCCCTCTGGATCTGGCCCATGCCGCCATGGAGGCCGCGCCCGAAGATGACGCCGCGCGGTTGCGGTTCTTTGAGCGGCTGGCGGATAGCGAGCTCTTTGTTCTACTGGAAAAGGAGCCGGAGGGCGACCGGATCAGCCCGGATGTGTTTGACACCGGCGAGGGGCAATTTGTGCTGGTCTTTGACCGCGAGGAGCGGCTGGCGCAATTTGCCAATCGGATCGTGCCCTATGCGGCCCTCTCGGGGCGGGTGATCGCGCAGATGCTGGCCGGGCAGGGGATCGGGCTTGGGGTGAACTTGGAGGTGGCGCCTTCGTCGATCCTGATCCCGGATGCGGCGATGGCCTGGCTGGCCGAGACCTTGGCGCATGCGCCGGGTGAGGTGGAGGCCGCGATCACCGAGGTGCATCCGCCGCGCGGCCTGCCGGAGGTGCTGCTGACGGCGCTCGACGCGAAACTGGCGACGGCGGCGGGGCTCGCGAAGATGGCCTACCTCGCGGCGGTGACTTATGAGGGCGGCGGCAGCGGTCATCTCTTGGCGTTTATTGGCGCGCGGGACGGTGCGGAGAGCGCGCTGGCCAAGGCGGTGGGCGAGGCGCTTACCTTCTCTGGCATTGAGGCCGGGGCGCTGGATGTCGGGTTTTTTGCCGCCAGCGAGGAGATGTCCGGACGTCTGGCCCGTATGGGCCTGCGGTTCGACCTACCAGAACCGGAGCAGGCGCAGAGCTACCAGCCGCAAATCCCGGGCTCCGATCCCGCAAAACCGCCGCGTTTGAAATAAGCACAGCCTTTTAAGGCAGGGCGGGGGGCTCCCGCCCGTCCCCAATCCGCGGGTGCCCCGCGCACAGGGGCCAGTTGGGTGTGGCGCCGTCGAC
Organism: Epibacterium sp.; assembly: GCA_048263945.1. Classification (GTDB taxonomy): domain Bacteria; phylum Pseudomonadota; class Alphaproteobacteria; order Rhodobacterales; family Rhodobacteraceae; genus Epibacterium. The sequence continues at coordinate 444,078 of JBLXDQ010000002.1, forward strand.
CCATCGGGTCGACGGCGCGCCTCGCGTCTCCCAAGGGGGACGCGAGGCCGGGCCCAACCCCGCCAAGGGGGCTTTGCCGAAGGCAAGGCACTTGCGGGGGCGGGAGCCCCCCTTGCGTCTGGGTGATACGCCTGTGGGATGCGCAAGAAAAAGACCGCGCAGGCGGGCTGCGCGGTCTTGTGGTTTTCTTGGAAGAGAGAGACTTACTCCGCCGCTTCCAGCTTATCCTGCGTCTTGGTGTCGAAATCCGTCGCCGCATGGCGTTCGCGCAGCTGAGAAGACAACTCGCCAAAGGCGCGGTTCACCATTCGGCCGCGCTGCACTGCGGGGCGGGCGTCGATGGCCTTGGCCCAACGCATCACATGCTCGTAGCTTTCCACATCAAGGAACTCGGCCGCGTCATAAAGGCGTCCCAGCACCAGCTGACCATACCAGGGCCAGATCGCGATATCGGCGATCGAATAGTCCTCGCCCGCGATATAGGTCTTGGTCGCCAGCTCCCGGTTCAGCACATCCAGCTGGCGCTTCGCTTCCATCGAGAAGCGGTTGATCGCATATTCGAACTTCTCCGGCGCATAGGCGTAGAAATGGCCAAAACCACCGCCGAGATAGGGCGCGGAGCCCATTTGCCAGAACAGCCAGTTCAGCACCTCGGTGCGCGCGGCGCCTTCTTTCGGTAGGAAATGACCAAACTTCTCCGCCAGATGCATCAGGATCGAGGCACTCTCGAATACCCGCACCGGCGCATCCCCGGACCGATCATGCAGCGCCGGGATCTTGGAGTTCGGGTTGATTTCAACAAAGCCTGAGCCGAATTGATCGCCCTCGCCAATGTTGATCAGCCAGGCGTCATATTCCGCGCCGCTCTCGCCCGCGGCCAGAAGCTCCTCCAGCATCACGGTGACCTTCACCCCGTTGGGCGTCGCCAGCGAATAAAGCTGGAAGGGATGCTCGCCCACCGGCAGCTCTTTGTCGTGGGTCGCACCCGCAATGGGTCGGTTGATGGAGGCAAATTTGCCGCCGCTGTCTTGGTCCCAGGTCCAGACCTTCGGAGGGCTATAGGTCGTATCGCTCATGGAGGGCCTCTTTCTTCCCGTGTCAATTGGATGAGACGCGGCCCATCTGGCGGCGCCTTCACTCAGGTAGGGACGATAGAGGAAATTCCAATGACTGGAAGGTCTGAGCGGATAAATTTTCCGGCATGGGGCGTGAATGAGGCCCAGCCCCGCGATCAGGTGGTTTCTATTTCGCCCAAGCAGGCTATCAAGGAGCAAAGCCCGAACATGAAAGAAGGCCCGATGCCCAAGACTGAAAAACCGCCCCTTCTGGCGGTGTTGATCGACGCGGATAATATCTCCGCCAAATTCGCCGAAGCGATGTTCGAGGAGATTGCCTCGCTTGGAGAGGCGAGCATCCGGCGCATCTATGGCGATTTTTCCGGCGGTGGCCCGCAGGGCTGGAGCAAGGATAAGCTTGCCGCCTATGCCATTGTTCCCCATCAGCAATTCGCCAATACCACCGGCAAGAACGCCAGCGATATCGCGCTGGTGATCGACGCGATGGACATTCTGCATTCGGGGCGCTTTGACGGCTTTGTGCTGATCTCCTCGGACAGTGATTTCACCCGCCTAGCGAGCCGCATTCGCGAGCAGGGCTTGGATGTCTACGGCATGGGGATGCGCAAGACCCCGGCGGCCTTTGTCAAAGCCTGCAAGCGCTTCATCTATGTCGAGAACCTGATGAATGAGGCGCCGAAGCCGCCCAAACCCAAGCCGAGACCACAAGACGAGAAGCCACAAACCGCCGCGCAGGCCGCGCCGCAGGTGGCTCAGGATGATCAAGCGCCAGCGGAACTGGTTGATCCGCAAAAGCTGGTGCTGCGGGCGATGGATTCGATCAGCCAAGAGGATGAGTGGTTCTCGCTCGGGCAGATCGGCCAGTATATCACCGCAGCCAATCCCGATTTTGACACCCGCAGCTATGGTAAGCGCAAACTGTCGGATCTGATTGCCACCATGAAGATCCTTGAGACCAAGCTGGGCGAAGGAAATCAGCTCTTGGTCCGGAGGCTCGATTGATGGGCGATCAGGGTTTGATCCGCTGGCAAAAGGCCGAAGGCGCGCTGGTCTGCATCGCCGCACTGTGGCTCTATGCGGGGGCAGAGACCGTGCTGCCGCTTTGGGCGGCGGTTTTGGTGTTCTTTGCACCGGACCTCAGTTTTCTAGGCTACGTCTTGGGCAAGAGGGTGGGGTCGGTTTGTTACAACCTCGTCCATGTTTACGCGTTGGGCGTTGTAACACTTGTTGCCGGGCACCTCTGGGGCGCGCCGCTTTGGTTCGAGATCGGGGCGCTGTGGTTGGCGCATTCGGGGTTCGACCGGATGCTGGGCTATGGTCTGAAATCCGTGCAAGGCTTTGAAATCACGCATCTTGGCCCGATCGGAAAGGGCCGCGCGCAGTAGGTCAGGGCGCATGCGCGGGTCCCGTCACGAGAGTGATCACGGGCTGGTCACGCCATCTCCGCGAGGGACACAGGCGCGTGAGAGCGGCTTCGCAAGGGCGCATCAATCGGTATCTTCCTCCGCAAGCCCCGCGATTGGCGTGGGGTTCCGACAGGTCTGCGCGCCTTGCTGCGCCAAGAGAGGATGATCCCTATGAAACCCTTTGTTCTGGCCGCAGCTTTGGCCTTTTCCTTTGCCGGGTCTGCATTTGCGGGCGAGCAATTCGTGGATGAAACCGGTTTTGCGGTGTCTGGCTATGATGTTGTGGCCTATCGCAGTCTGACCCAGGCTCCGGTGGGGCAATCGCAACCCGAAGGGGTGATCGGCAAGGCGGATATCACCGCCGAATACAACGGTGCGACCTTTGCCTTTGCGAGTGAAGCGAACCGCGACACCTTCCTGAGCGATCCGGCCCATTACGCGCCGCAATATGATGGCCACTGCGCCTATGGCGTCTCCAAGGGCGGCAAGGTGCCGGGAAACCCGAACCTGTGGCGGATCGTGGATGACAAGCTCTATCTGAACATCACCAAAAACGTGGTGGGCTTCTGGGAGGAAGACATTCCCGGAAACATCGACCTGGCCGAGGGCAATTGGCCGTCCATCGACCCGGCGCCTGCGTCCAAGAATACCATTCCGAACTTCACCTCAGCGGCCCCGGCGAAGAACTGATCTTCGGCCACGTGAGAGAGAAGCCCCGCTGTGCTGTCAGCGGGGCTTTTTTGTGTCTGTGGTGGACTGAGGGCGGGCCAGTTTCTGCCAGCGCCCCGGCGACATGCCCACGGCGGCGCGGAACTGGCGGGTCATATGCGGCTGGTCGCTGAAGCCCGCATAGGCCGCGGCCTCCGCCAGCGCCATCCCATCGGAAATCGCCCGACGCGCCCGTTCCACCCGGCGCAGGGTGAGATAACGATAGGGGCTGGTGCCAAGGGCGGCGCGAAATTGGCGGGATAGCTGATAGCGGTCCTGCTGGGTTACCGCCTCCAGATCCTCGGACCGGACCACCTCATCCGCATGGGCCTCCAGATAATCGCGGGCAAGGCCCACGGCTCGCAAGTCAGGGGCGGCCTTGCGCCCCTTGTGCCGCGCGGCCCCGGGATCCAGCGCCAAAAGCCCCTGCGCCAGATGGGCGACCACCTGATCCTGCTGCAAAGGCTCCATCGCGCGGCCCATATCGGCGCAGGCCAGATGCAGCGCCTCAAGGAGGAGGCTGTCGGTAAACACCGGCTCACGCGCAAAGGGCAGGGTATGCGCCTGATCGCCAAGCGCAGCACGGATGCGGGCGGGTTCCACATAGATCATGTGATAGGAAAAGCCGCTGTCATGGCCCGCCTCGCCGTCATGCACCTCGTCCGGGTGGATGACGATCACATTGCCCGCAAGGCTGTTGCTGGGGCTGCCGCGATAGCGAAACCGTTGCACGCCCTCAAGCGTGTAGCCGATGGCATAGGTGTCGTGACGGTGCGGCGCATAGGCATGGCCGCCAAAGCGCGCGGTGATCCGCTCCAGCCCGTCGCGCTCTGGTGCGATATGGAGCCAGTCGCCCGCATTTGGTAGCGCGCAGGATCGTTCAAGACCCACGGGGGGCAGATCGGGCAGGAGAGAGGGCGAAGACGTGTCTGTCACAGAAACTCTAGATCGGGTTGCGGGCGGATGCGGGGCGCGGGTCCCTCCCATTTGGGGCGGCGGCCTGCGAGAACAAGAAGGAGTATCCAAGTGCCGCCCGAAAAACTCAATATCCTCGCTGCGGTGGACGCGCAGATCCGCAAGACCTTTGATCCGCATATCGTGGCGGATGTGAATGACGCGCAGGTCAAGGTGGCGAAATTCGGTCCCGAATTCGATTGGCACAGCCACCCGGAGGAGGACGAGGCCTTTCTGGTGCTGCGCGGCCGCATCGCGATTGAGTTTCGCGACGGGGTTGTGGAGCTCGGGCAGGGCGATTTCCTCTGCGTGCCGCGCGGGGTGGAGCATCGCCCGCGCACGCTGAGCGCCGAGCCGGTGGTGGTGATGGTAGAGCCTGCAGGCACGCTCAACACCGGCGATGCGGTCAGTGCGCTCACCGTGGCGGCGCCGAAGCGCTTGCTGGCGGAGGGCTGAGGCCATGCAGTTTGACACCAAGATCGCCCTTGTCCTGAGCGCCGATCTGGCAACTTGGCAAAAGCTGAACGTCACGGCATTCCTGATGTCGGGCATCATTGGCGCTGCGCCGGAGATCATTGGCGAGCGATATCGTGACGGCGATGGCAATGGTTACAACGCCTTGGCGGTGCAGCCGGTGATCGTTCTGGCTAGCGACGGCGAGGGCCTGCGCAAGATTTACGAGCGCGCGATGGGGCGCGGCGCGGCCCTGTCGATCTATACCGAGGAGATGTTTGCCACCGGCCATGACGCCGCCAATCGCGCGGTGGTGGCGGAGTTTGCTGCCGCGAACCTGAACCTCGTCGGGCTGGCGCTGCGCGAGGAAAAAAAGCTGGTCGATAAGATCACCAAAGGGGCGAAGATGCACCCCTGACGCGGGCGAGGTTTGGCAAAAAGTAACCCCGGCACCTGTGTGAGGTCGCCGGGGTTCTCCGTATCTGGACTAAGCTTAAGACCTCAGCGTTTGCGGTCGCGGCGCGAGCTCATCGGCTGGAAGGCGACGCCCACATGGGCCTCGCAATAGGGTTTGCCCTGCTGGGTTGGCAGACCACAGAACCAGAAATCCTCGGTTGCGGGGTCGCCCACCGGCCATTTGCAGGTGCGCTCGGTCAGCTCCATTAGAGTGAGCTTCTTGGCCTTCTTTTCGATCTCATTGACCTTGGCCAGAGCCTCAGGGCTGATCTCATTGGCAGAGGGCTGCGGCGGCAGCGGCTGACCTGCGGGAATGATCTGCTTGCGTGCGGGCGTCGAGGTGCGTGCCTCGGCTGCGGGGGCAGCGGCGGCGGCAGGCTCCGGCGTGACGGGGCGCGCAGGCTCGGTCTTGGGCTGTGCCTTTGGCTTTGCGGCGGCCTTTGGGGCTGGCTTTTCCTTCGGCTCGGCAGTTGCAGCGGGTTTGCTGCTGCCGGTGGTGCGGTTGGACAGACCGAGGCGATGGACTTTACCGATCACCGCATTGCGGGTCACGCCACCGAGTTCCTTTGCAATCTGACTGGCCGACTGGCCTTCGCCCCACATTTTCTTGAGCAGTTCGACGCGCTCGTCTGTCCAGGACATAAGGTGCCTTTCAAAGCTAATAGCGGCCTCAGGAAAGCTGTGGCCGCCATCGAATTCCATGTTGTCGTTCTATACTAGTCACTGGCGGGCGAGATACAAGCCATGAACGCCAGTGAGGCGTGTTAGATAGGTGCATGGGGCCTTTGTGCAACCCCGACCTTGCGAAAACCGCGCCCCTTGCATCCGCGACCCGAGCCTATATGGATGCAGCAAGACCACCGCAGGAGGGCGCCATGGGCGAGGACAATACGCAGACCGGCTTTCGCATCGAATTGGGCGAGCGGCGCTTTGGTCGCGTCACTTGGCTGGGGCTGAAGACCCTTGTTGAGCGCGAAATCAAGCGGTTCTTGGTGGTCTATACCCAGACGCTGGTGGCGCCGATGGTGACGGCCGCCCTGTTCCTGCTGATCTTTTCCATCGCGATTGGCCCGCGTCGGGGCGATGTGATGGGGGTGCCGTTTATGTCCTTCATCGCGCCGGGCATCATGATGATGACGGTGATCCAGAACGCCTTTGCCAATACGTCCTCTTCGATCGTGATCTCCAAGGTGCAGGGCAATATCGTCGACACGCTGATGCCGCCCCTGTCCGGGTTGGAAATCCTCCTGGGCTATTTGGTGGGCGCGATTGCGCGAGGGCTGCTGGTTGCGGTCGGTATCGGCTGTGGCTTGATGCTGGTCTTGGGGCTGGTCCCCGCGCATCCCCTTGTGGCCTTGGGCTTTGTGGTGCTGGGCGCGGCCTTTCTGGGCGGGCTTGGCATCGTCGCCGGGGTATTCGCAGAAAAGTTCGACCAGATGGCGGCGATCACCAATTTCATCGTGACGCCTTTGGCCTTCCTGTCCGGCACGTTTTACTCGGTCGAGGCACTGCCGCCGGCGCTCTATGCGATTTCCCATGTGAACCCGGTCTTCTACCTGATCGACGGGGTGCGCTATGGGATGATCGGCGTCTCTGACAGCGATCCCCTGCTTGGGGCTGCGGTTTGCCTGTCAGCCACGGCGGTGATCTGCGCGATGGCCTGGCAGATGCTGCGCACCGGGTACCGCCTGAAGGCCTAAGACCTCAGGGCGCGGGGCGGCGCAGGGTCACGCTGGGCCGCTTGCCATTCACACTCTCGCGCCAGGCCAGCAGGCCCGCGCCGGACAGGATGATCCCAGCGCCCAAAAGCGAGACCCAATCCGGCAAGACGCCAAAGATCACTGCGTCATAGATCGCTGCAAAGACCAGCGTGGCATAGGCAAAGGGCGCCACATAGGAGGCATCCGCCCGCGCCATCCCGTTGATGAAACAGGCCTGCGCACAGGCCATCATCAAGCCCAATGCTGCCAAGGCGCCCCATTGCGGCAGGGTCGGCATTTGCCACACAAAAGAGGCCGCCGCGCTGGCAATCAGCATCCCGATCAGATTGTTGACCCAAAGCACCTGAAGAGGTGGTTCTCGGCCCGCAAGTTTCTTGATGAAAATCAGCTCTGCCCCCATGGCGAGCGCAGCCCCAAGCGTCAGCAAGGCTGCGGGCTGAAAACTCTCCGGTGTGGGGCGCAGCAGGATCATCGCCCCAATCAGGGCAATGCCAGCCGCAACCCACCGCCATTTGCCGACTTTTTCCCCCAAGAAGGGGATCGCCAGCACCATGCCGATCACCGGGTTGAGGAAGGAAATCGCCGTCGCATCCGCCAAAGGGATGAAGGCGACAGCGGCAAACATCAATGTTACCCCGCCCCAGCCAAAACTCGACCGGCCGATATGCAGCCCCCAATGCGGCGCGCGGATCTTCTGCCGCATCAGCACCACGGCAGTGGAAATCCCCAGAAAGGCAAAGACAAACCGCCCCTGGCTGATCTGCAGCGCGGGCAGAGCGGGCCCCAAGGTCTCGGTCCCGAGGGCCTTGGCCAAGAGCGTGGTGCCGGCAATGAAAACGGTCGCCAAAAGGATCAGCGCAGCCGCAAGCGGGGGATTCTGTGGGGTCGTATGTGTCATGGCACAACCGGTGCGGCAGGGCCGCGTTAAAGGCAAGCGTAAAGGGTGCGGCGCGCATCGAAGTGTCCAGAGCGCCAGATGTGACGTTTTGTGTGTGTGGGGCTTCCGAAAGGGGTTTTCAAGCGGCGAATCCTCCGATATGGAACAGCCCATGATCAAACATGCCAACACCCTGTCGGTCCGACGCCGACGCCGTAGTGCCTGACCCGCTGTCCAAAACAGCGACTTTTGATCCTGCGCGCCCGAAGCTTGACCCAAGTCGGCGCGAAACCTCCCAAACACCCGGACCGATTTCTTGACCGAGGCCCCCGACTGGGGCACTGAATTGGTCCTGACCCTCTCATTGTCATGACAAGGATGATCCCAATGATCGCTTCCGTTCTTCCGACCTATAATCGGGCGCCTCTGAACTTCGTCAAAGGCGAAGGCTCCTGGCTGATCGAGGCGGATGGCCGACGCTTCCTTGATCTGGGCTCGGGCATCGCGGTGAACGCGCTGGGCCACGCCCATCCGGCGCTGGTCGATGCGCTGACCACGCAGGCGCAAAACCTCTGGCATGTCTCCAATCTCTACCAGATCCCGCAGCAGCAGGCGCTGGCGGACAAGCTGGTGGCAGAGACCTTTGCCGATACTGTTTTCTTCACCAACTCCGGCACCGAGGCCTGCGAGCTGGCAGTGAAAATGGCGCGCAAATATTTCTACGATAAGGGCCAGCCAGAGAAAGTGGAGATCATCACCTTTGAAGGCTCCTTCCACGGTCGCTCCTCTGCCGGGATCGCAGCGGCGGGCTCGGAAAAGATGACCAAGGGCTTTGGTCCCCTCCTGCCCGGTTTTGTGCATCTGCCCTGGGGCGATGCACAGGCGGTAGAGGCAGCCATTGGCGAGACCACGGCGGCGGTTCTGGTAGAGCCGGTACAGGGCGAAGGCGGCATCCGCCCGATGCCCGATCAGGACCTGAAGGATCTGCGCGCGCTCTGCGACGAGCACGGAATCTTGCTGATCCTTGACGAGGTGCAATGTGGCGTGGGCCGCACCGGCAAGCTCTTTGCCCATCAATGGGCGGGCATCACGCCCGATATCATGATGGTGGCCAAGGGCATCGGCGGCGGCTTTCCTCTGGGCGCGGTGCTTGCGACCGAAAACGCAGCGTCGGGCATGACCGCGGGCACCCATGGCTCCACCTATGGCGGCAACCCCTTGGGCTGCGCCGTGGGCAATGCAGTGATGGACATCGTGGCTGCGCCGGAATTCTTGGCGGAAGTGAACCGCAAGGCGGGCCTTCTGCGCCAGAAGCTCGAAGGGCTGGTGGCCTCTCACCCGGAGGTCTTTGAAGAGGTGCGCGGCTCTGGCCTGATGCTAGGTCTGAAATGCAAGGCCTCCAACGTGGATGTTGTTAAAGCGGGCTATGACGCGATGGTCACCATGGTGCCCGCCGCGGACAATGTGATCCGCCTCCTGCCCGCGCTGACGATCTCCGACGAAGAGATCGAAGAGGCCCGCGCCCGCATCGACGCCGCCGCCACTGCGGTTGAGACCGCCTGACCTTCATCTTTCGAAAAATACTCCGGGGGTGCGGGGGCTGGCCCCCGCCGCTCCCCACCCAGAAAAGCGACTGACCCAATGAACCATTTCCTCGATATCCATAAAACCTCACCCGAAGACCTGCGCCACATCATCGATCAGGCCGCCGCTATGAAAGCAGCCCGCGCGGGCCGCCCGAAAGGCACGCCGGATGACGAACAGCCCCTCAAAGGCCACATGGTGGCGCTGATCTTTGAAAAACCCTCGACCCGGACCCGCGTGTCCTTTGACGTTGGCGTGCGCCAGATGGGGGGCGAGACCATGGTGCTGTCCGGGAAGGACATGCAGCTCGGTCATGGGGAAACAATTGCCGACACGGCGCGGGTTTTGTCGCGCTATGTGGATCTGATCATGATCCGGACCTTTGACGAGACCGTGCTGACCGAGATGTCGGAATATGCTTCGGTGCCGGTGATCAACGGCCTGACGGATCGGACGCACCCTTGCCAGATCATGGCGGATATCCAGACCTTTGAAGAGCACCGTGGCCCGATCAAAGGCAAAAAGGTGGTCTGGACCGGCGATGGCAACAACGTCTGCGCTTCTTTCATTCATGCCGCTGGGCAGTTCGGCTTTGATCTGACCTTCACTGGTCCGGCGCAGCTTGAACCCGAGGATGAATTTGTCGGCCTGGCCCGCCGGGCAGGCTCCACCATCACCATTGAACGCGATCCGGTGAAGGCGGTGCAGGGCGCGGATCTGGTTGTGGCAGACACTTGGGTGTCGATGCACGATAGCCAATCCTCGAAAGAGCGGCGCCACAATATGCTGCGGCCCTATCAGGTGAATGATGCGCTGATGGCCCATGCCAAGCCGGATGCTCTGTTCATGCACTGCCTGCCGGCCCACCGTGAGGAAGAGGTGACCTCCGCCGTGATGGACGGCCCGCAATCGGTGATCTTTGATGAGGCCGAGAACCGCCTGCACGCGCAAAAAGCAGTGATGCGCTGGTGCCTTGGTGTGTGATCTAGGCCGGTGATCTAATGGCAGGGCGGGGGGCTCCCGCCCGTCGGGGATGCATCACAGATGCACCGCCCTCCTGTTGGGCGTGGCGCCGGACCCAAGTCTGGGTCCGGCGCTTGGCGTTTTGACGCGAGCGGGCGCACCCAATCTTGCCGGAGGATTAACCGGCAATCAGATGGATGAGGCCATAGACCATGGCGGCCAGACAGGCGGCCAAGGGCACGGTGATGATCCAAGCGGCAAGGATCGTCAGCACATGGCTGCGGCGCACGAGGCGGCGGCGGCTGCGGTCCTCGCGCGGCAGGCCGGGGCGGCTTTCGCTGTCGCCGCGGCTGCGCTCAAGTGCGGCCATATGTTCGCGATAGAACCCAACCCCCATCACCGCGCCAACAGCAACATGAGTGGAGGACACGGGCACCCCAAGCCAGCTGGCCACAATCACGGTCAGGGCGGCTGAGGTGGAGATGCAATAGGCGCGGATGGGGTTCAGCTTCGTGATCTGACTGCCCACCATATTGATCAGGCGGGGGCCAAACAACAGTACGCCAACCGACATGCCCAAGGCACCGATCAACAAGGCCCAGAGCGGTACGTGGATTGGAGCAAAAGCGCCGATCTCGGCAGGATGTGTGCCGACCGCGTCCTGTGCTGTCACCCGCAGAATGGTTGCCAGTGGCCCGATGGCATTGGCCACATCGTTTGCCCCATGGGCAAAAGACATCAGCAGGGCGGCAATCACCAAGGGCAAGCGGAACAGCGCTTTGATCGCGCCTTTGGTGTGTTCCAGCGCGCTGGCGCGACGATGGATGATCGGACGCGCGATCCCGTAGGAGAGCAGTCCCGCAACAAGCCCGATGCCCAAAGCCTCGATCGAGGTTGGCGTGGCAAAGCGGTCTGGCAGTTTTAGGGCGAAGAACATGGCAAAGGCGCCGCCCATGACGCCGAGGAACACCGGGACCCAGACGCGGGCGGCGTTGATCTTGTCCTCTTGATCGCTGATCAATTTACGCACCAAGGCGAGCAAGGCCATGGCGAGGCCTGCACCGATCACAGGAGCGAGTGTCCAACTGGTGGCAATGCCGCCAAAGGTCAGCCAATCCACAGCCCCAAAGCCCACCGCCGCCGTTGTCGCGCCCACAAGCGCGCCAATGATGGTCTGCGTGGTGGAGACAGGCGCGCCCAGCCATGTCGCGATGTTCACCCAAAGGGCCGAGGCCATCATCGCGGCCATCATCGCCTGCACCATGACAGAGGCATCCGCCACGCTGGAGGGATCGATCAGGCGGCGCGAGACCGTCGCCACCACTTCGCTGCCGCCAAACAGTGCGCCCGCGGTCTCCGCGAGGGCCGCAGCCACCAGCGCAGCGCCCATCGGCAAGGCTTTGGCCCCCACCGCAGGCCCCATGTTGTTCGCCACATCGTTTGCACCGATGTTGAGGGCGAGATAGGCGCCAAAGATGGCGGCGATGGCGACCATCACGGTGGTGGGCGATGTACCGAGCACGAGGGCCGCACTCAGCCCCGCAAGCGCCATAAAGGCCAGCGCCAGCCCTACGCCGAGCAGGGGGCGCACCACGTAGCCTGCGACCCGTTCCACCTGCGTGAGGCGGGCGAGATCCTTGTCGAGGCTTCTCCAATCAGGTGCGTCAGTCATTCCGGGCGGGGCTCCGCTGTGGATAGGGGCAGGGTGACCTGCATCGGGACAGGCTGGCAAGGGCGAGAGGCGTCAAGTCTCTTGCCGGCAGCGTAAAATGCGCGGCTCAGAAGCTGCTGAGAAGGGCGCGAAGCTCAGGCTCATCCACCAAAGTGGCGGCCTCGGCGGCGGGAAACCACTGGCGGTTGCGTTGGTCTGCTTCGGGGAAGTCGTCGCGCAGATCGGTGACTTCGACCGCGTAGACGAGGGTTTCCAAGGGTTCGACCGCTCCGCTGTCCAGACGCTTGTCGTAGTGAAAGCGGCCCAGAGGTACATCGGTGAAATAGCCTTTGCGCACCCCGGCTTCTTCCCAGGCTTCCTGCGCGGCACTCTGCGCGCTGGTCTTGCCGGCCATGGGCCAGCCTTTGGGAATGACCCAGCGACCCGTTCCACGGCTGGTGATCAGCAGAACCTCACGCCCAGCCTCTCCCTGGCGCCAGCACAATGCGGCCACTTGCAATCGCACGGGGCGCGACAGCATCGGCTGCAAGGTCTGGGACCAGAGTTTGCGGAGGGTCTGTTGCATGAGGGGAATGATACTCCGGGAAGGGTATGAAAGGTCTGAAGATGGCGTGCGGGCGTGATTAATCGACGGGAAATATGGAAAAACCCTCGAATTTGCAACCGAATTCGATGGTTTTTCCAAGGGCATGCCCAGAATTTGACCGTCAGGTGTGGGAAAATGTGTGTTTTCAGGTGCGTGGCTTGGCGCGCAGGGTGGCCTCGGCCTGGGTGGGGTCTTCGGGCCAGGGGTGTTTGGGGTATTGCGCGCGCATATCCTTGCGCACATCGCCGTAAGAGCCAGCCCAAAAGCCCGGCAGATCGCGGGTGATCTGGATCGGACGGCGGGCAGGAGAAAGGAGCGTGATCTTGAGTGCGACACCGGCCACGGTGGGGTGGCGGCTGACCCCAAAGAGCTCTTGCAGGCGGACCTCGATGGCGGGGATCTCGTCCTCATAAGAGATCGGGATTTGGCGGCCAAGCGGGGTGGTGAAGCTGCCCGGTACCTCGCGGTCGAGACGTTGGGTCTGCTCCCAGGTCAAAGCGGCGCGAAGGGCGTTGAGGGGGTCAAAGCGTTTCCAATCCTCCGCCGAGCGCACACCGGAGAGCATCGGCAAGAGCCAATCTTCGAGGCTGGCGAGGAGGCCGCTTTCGGAAAAGTCCGGCATGTCGTGGCCGCCGGCGCGCAACAGTTCGACCCTGGTGGCGAGGCGCTTGGCGGCGCCGTCGAGCCGCAGGCCGAGGTCGCGTACGCCGTCGAGCATGGCGGTGGCGATGGCCTCCTTTGGGGCGTCTTTCCAGATGCGGTCGTCGAGCACCAGCGCGCCAAAGCGTTCCTGCTTGCGGGCCAGCACGCGGCGGTCGCGTTTGGACCAGAGGCAGAGGTCCTGCCATTGGATCTGCTCGGCAAAGAGGCTGCGGATCTCGGTGAGGGCGAGGGGGGCGGCGAGGCGCACCTTGGCCTCGCGCGGGTTGCCATCGCTGTCGAGGATCACGAGGAAAGGCTGGCTGGCAAGCGGGTCAGCATTGTCAAGCACCGCGCCCTTGCCGCCCGAGAGCACATAGCGTGCGTCATCCCCCTTGCGGCGCTGGGCCACGCGGTCGGGATAGGCCAGCGCGGCCATGGCGGCGGGGGAGAGGTCGGTCTTGGCCTCGGGGGCGGCGGGTTGACCCTTGGCACCAGAGGCAGGCTGCTCGCGCCCGCCGCTGCGCTGACGCAGGCGTTTCGCCTCACCCGTGATGGCCTGCACCGCGGGCGTTGCCACCTGATAGGGGCGGCGGTCGCGGAATTTGCGCAGATCGGTGAGGGCTTCGAGCCGAAGCGCCAGATCGACCGGCGCCCCGCGCAGGGGATCGCGGTCGGCCATCAGGGCGGCGAGCAGCGCGGCCTCGGGACCCGCAAGCGCCAGCATATGCGCCAGACGCGGGTGCAGCGGCAGGCTCGCGAGGGTGCGGCCATGCGGGGTGATCCGGCCCTGAGTGTCCAAGGCGCCGAGCATGTGGAGCAGCGCGCGCGCCTCGGCCAGACTGCCGACTGGGGGCTGGGTCAGGAGCGGCAGGTCCTGCGGCTCTGCCCCCCAGAGCGCCAACTCGAGCGCCAGACCGGTGAGGTCGGCGGCCTCGATCTCGGCCGGGGGGAAGGCCAGAAGCGCGCCCTCTTCGCCCTTGGACCACAGGCGGTAACAGGTCCCTTCGGCCACCCGACCAGCGCGGCCCGCGCGCTGGGTCGCCTCGGCGCGGGTCACCCGTTCGGTTACCAGCCGCGACATGCCGGAGCCGGGATCAAACCGGGCGCGCCGGGCTTGCCCCATGTCCACCACCACGCGGATATCCTCGATGGTCAGCGAGGTTTCCGCGATGGAGGTGGCGAGCACCACTTTGCGGCCCTCTGGCGCGGGGGCGATAGCGGCGCGTTGCTCGGCAAAGGGCAGGGCGCCGTAGAGGGGGCGGATGTGGCAGTTTGCGGACAGCCGCTGTGCCAGCGTGGCGGCGGCGCGGCGGATTTCGCCCTCGCCGGGCAGGAAGACCAGGATACCGCCGCCCGTGCGGCGCGTCTCAGCCTCGGCCCGGACCACGAGATCGGCCAGCGCATCGCCCTTGCGCGCCTGTGCGGGCAGGGGTGTCTCTAGCCAGCGGGTCTCCACCGGGTAGCTGCGCCCCTCCGAGGTAATAATCGGCGCTTGCATCAGCGCCGCCACCGGCGCGGCGTCGAGCGTGGCGGACATCGCCAGCAGGATCAGATCGTCGCGCAGGGCGCTGGCGACCTCAAGGCAGAAGGCAAGGCCCAGATCGCCATTGAGGGAGCGTTCGTGAAATTCGTCAAAGATCACCGCGCCGATGCCGGGCAGCTCGGCGTCCGATTGCAGCATCCGGGTTAGGATGCCCTCGGTCACCACTTCGATGCGGGTCTTGCCGGAGGTTTTGGCCTCACCGCGCACCCGGTAGCCGACCGTCTGGCCCACGGGTTGGCCAAGGGTGAAGGCCATGCGCTCGGCAGCGGTGCGGGCGGCAAGGCGGCGCGGCTCCAGCATCAGGATGCGCCCTTGGGTGAGGCCGGCCTCGAGCATCGCCAGAGGCACTTTGGTGGTCTTGCCCGCGCCCGGCGGAGCCTGCAGAACGGCACGGCCAGCGCGTTTAAGCGCGGCGATGAGGTCGGGCAGGGCGTCGTCAATCGGCAGGCGTGTCATGGCGGCGCTTATCGCCAATCGCGCGGGGCACGTCCAGTCTCCGCGCTACTTGCTTAAGGTCAGGCGGAGGGGGCCAAAGATGGTGTCCACCTTTGCCTCGTTCAGCAGGTAGAGCCCATCGGGGCCGGGGGCATAGGTC
This sequence comes from Epibacterium sp., assembly GCA_048263945.1. Lineage (GTDB taxonomy): Bacteria > Pseudomonadota > Alphaproteobacteria > Rhodobacterales > Rhodobacteraceae > Epibacterium. Next base: position 459,314 of record JBLXDQ010000002.1, read on the forward strand.
AGATTCAGGCCAAAGGATTTGGCGCGCGCCAGTTGTTCAGCGCTGTAGCCGGCTTCGCGCAGGAACTCTCCGGTACAGGTGATCTCTTGTTGCTCTCCTCGTGCGGGGGCGAGGGTGACGCGGGTCCGACGGGCGCCGTCAAAGACCGGCTGGGTGAGGCCGCACAGCGCCTCTTTGGCCCGCGGGGCGGCGGCAAGCAGCAACATGCTGGCAGGATCGAGCGCATCGGTTTGCGCGGCTGGGTCGGCGGGGGTGCCTTCGGGGTTCAGATGCCCGCCAGAAACCTGTGGTCGCCCGCCGCGCCACGTCAGGGTGACATCGGATTGGCGGCGCCCGGTGTCGATGTTTTCGCTATAGCGGAGGGGGCGCGGGTGTGCGCCGGCGAGGGCACCGGTCGCCTGCATATCCATACGGATGCGGGCAAAGACCTGCATCATGCCGCTGGTTTCAAACCGGCTGGCGACAGAATAGCCCGCCTTTGTCTGCGCGGACCTAAGCTGGAACACCCCCAGTTTTACCCCGAGGCCACGCACCTCGTAGGTCTGCACGCTGTCTTGGGCAAAGGCCTCGATGGGCAGGGCGAGAAAGAGGCTTTGTAGAAAGTGACGAAGTAGAAAGTGACGAACGGACATGGCTGCGAATCCCTTTCGCAAAATGCCTGTACTGGGCTGGTGATAGCGCCACCGCAAAAGCCGCGCCACTAGACAAACGCGCCCCTCCTGCGCCATCAAGACGCGACGAGGAAAGATGAGGCGCGCCATGGATATCGCAGAGCTGAGTGACAGCATCTTGAAGGCGGACCGTCGGGCGCTTGCCCGAGCGATCACCCTGGTCGAGAGCGCACGGGCCGATCATCGCGAACAGGCGGATGCGCTCCTGTCCAAACTGGCGCAAAGCGGGCGGCAGAGCCTGCGGATTGGTCTGTCCGGCACGCCGGGGGTGGGCAAATCCACCTTTATCGAGAGTTTCGGCATGATGCTGATCGCCCAAGGCCTGCGGGTGGCGGTGCTGGCGGTTGACCCCAGCTCGGCGCGCTCTGGCGGGTCAATCCTTGGCGACAAAACGCGGATGGAGCGCCTCAGCCGCGAGCGGAGCGCCTTCATCCGGCCGAGCCCGAGCCAGAGCCATCTGGGCGGGGTGGCCCGGCGGACCCGCGATGCGGTGGCCTTGTGCGAGGCGGCAGGCTTTGACGTGGTGCTGATCGAGACGGTCGGGGTGGGGCAGTCAGAGACGGTGGTTTCCGAACTCTCTGACCTGTTCTTGCTGCTGTTGGCCCCGGCGGGGGGGGATGAGCTGCAGGGGGTCAAACGCGGCATCATGGAGATGGCGGACATTATCCTTGTGAACAAGGCGGATGGCGACCTCAAGGCCACCGCCACCCGGACCTGCGCCGACTATGCCGGTGCCCTGCGCCTGTTGCGCAAACGGCCGCAGGATCCCGAAGGATTCCCGAAGGCGCTGACGGTCTCCGCGATTGAGGAAGCCGGGCTGGCACAGGCCTGGGACGAAATGCAGAGCTTGGCGCAATGGCGGCGCGACCACGGTGCGTGGACCCAGAACCGCGCGACGCAGGCTCAGTACTGGTTCGCGGAAGAGGTGCGACAGGCACTCCTGTCGCGACTCGATACCCCTTGGGCCAAGGCGCGCATGGCAGAATTGTCCGCCGCGGTCGCCGAAGGGCGCGAGACACCACGTGACGCGGCGCGTGATCTTTTGACAGGTCTTGGGGTCTGATCTTGAGAACGCCGACAAAGGGCTGTGTCTGCCGGTTTCCTGAGAAAAGCCGCGAAAACAGTCTGTTCTGGCTTGTCTCCTGCGATGGAAATTGTAAAAGGCCGCCAGCGCTGGACCGGATGGGGAGGGCTTGGCGCGAGAATGTCAAATCTGCCGCCACAAAAGCGTCGCATATGGCTTGACCATCTCCGCGATTCCTCCTAAACGCATCCAACCAGTTTTCGGGCGCAGCCAATGGCAGCGCCCTTGTAATTTGGCGACTGATACCGGGCCGCGCAGGCCACATACGGGTCGGGACGCCGCAGATACGAAGGATAAAACCATGTCGCGCCGTTGCGAACTGACCGGAAAAGGCCCGATGACTGGCAACAATGTCAGCCATGCGAACAACAAAACTCGTCGCCGGTTTCTGCCGAACCTGAACGACGTCACCCTGCAGTCCGAGACCCTCGGCCGCGGTGTGAAGCTGCGCATCTCCGCAGCAGCTCTGCGTTCCGTTGACCACCGCGGTGGTCTGGACGCGTTCCTCGCGAAAGCGAAAGACACCGAGCTGTCCGACAACGCTCTGAAAGTGAAGAAAGAAATCGCGAAGGCACAAGCCGCTCAGGCCTGATTGCCCGCTTAGGTCCTTCTGGATCTGATCTTTCGGACCGCTCTGTTGCAAGGCAGGGCGGTCTTTTTACGTCTGCGGGCAGGTTGGGGAGCGAGGGCGGCAGATTGCCTCGTGGGGCAGGGTGTGGAGAAGGGCGCCGGGCTGGCTTGAGTGTTTGGCTCAGACCTGAAATACCTCCCTCCTGTGATGAGACGGATCAGGACATATCTTGGGTTGCTGCTTGTGGCGGCTTTGCTGCTCACGGGGCATAGCGCTGCGGCCAGTCGGTTCCAGCGGGATGCGACAGGGCAGGTGATCCTCTGCACCGGCACGGGGCCGGTCACGGTCTATGTCGACAAGGATGGCACCCCCACTGCGCCGCCGCATATCTGTCCGGATTGCATCACACATCTCCTTGATCTGGCCATTTCGGCCCCGGAGCTACACGCGCCGAATGGAGCCGTGCGGCAAGCGCTTCCGTCTGCGCCGCGCGCGCAATGGGCGGTGGCGGTTCTGCGCAAGCCACGGGCGCGCGCGCCCCCGTTGGGATGAGATTTCCTCACTCTCGATCCAAACGCGCTCGGCGCATACCCTTTCAAGGAAACATCTGATGTCTGTTAAATCCCTAACCCTGTCACTCATTGCCAGCCTGTCCCTCGCCTCTGCGGCCTCTGCCGAGATGCGCGTGTTGGACGCCTATGCGCGCGCCTCGAATAAAATGGCAGGCGCGGCCTTCATGGAGATTACCAATCTCTCCGATCAAGACGACCGGCTGATCGGCGTCCGCTCTGAGGTGGCAAAGCGGGTGGAGCTGCACACCCATAGCGAAGACGCCAATGGCGTGATGAAGATGCTGCATGTGGAAGAGGGCTTTGCCATTTCTGCAGGGGAAACCCATATACTGCAGCGGGGCGGTGGCCATGTGATGTTGATGGGGCTGACCCATGAGCTACAGGATGGGGAAGCCATCCCTGTCACTCTGGTCTTTGAAAAGGCAGGGGAACTGACGCTGGAGATCCCCGTGGATCAGGAGCGCAAGCCGGGCGAGGGCGCGCATGCCGGTCATGGCGATCACGCGGCCCATTCCAACTGAGTTTCTCTCAGCGCAGCGACATCCAATGCCTCGGCCCTAGTGCCGGGGCGCTTTTTCAGCCCTGCTGCAGGAGAGTCTCGACCCAAGCCGGAACCACCTCTGACGCTGGGCCAAAGCGGCGCTGATCAAAGGCGCCGCTGATTTCCGACCGTTCAAGGTTCAGTTCGATGGTTTCAGCCCCCTGTGCGGCAGCCTCTTGGACAAAGGAGGCGGCGGGATAAACCTGCCCCGATGTGCCGATCGACGCAAAGAGGTCGACATCGCTGAGGTGGTCGATAATCTCCTCCATGAAATAGGGGACCTCGCCAAACCAGACCACATCCGGCCGCGCAGTGGCCGCGCCGCAGGCTGGGCAGCAGGTGGCGGGCGTCATCTCGGGCGGGGCGGGCCAGCGATGCGCGCATCCTGTGCACAGCGCTCCGGCCAATGTGCCGTGCATGTGCAGCACAGCCTTGGACCCCGCGGCCTCATGCAGGCTATCCACATTCTGCGTCACAATCACCACCTCGCCGGGCCAGTCCGCCTCTAGCCGAGCGAGGGCGACATGGGCCGCATTGGGCGTCGCAGCGGCGGCTTGAATACGGCGGGCGGTATAAAAGCGATGAACGAGATCCGGGTCGCGCTGAAACCCTTCGGGCGTGGCAATATCTTCGATTCGGTGCTGAGACCATAGGCCGCCTTCGTCGCGAAACGTGCCGAGACCGCTTTCCGCGGAAATCCCGGCTCCGGTGAGGATCACGATCTTGCCGCCCATCTTGGTGCTCCCGTTCTGGTCTCTGTGACGCGAGGCTGGCATAGAGGCACTGTCAGAACAATCTTTGCCGCTGAAAAAAGGAGCCCTCGCCGATGCAAAAGATCCTCTTCGTGTGCCTCGGCAACATCTGTCGGTCGCCTGCGGCAGAAGCGCTCTTTCGCGAGATCTGTCCCGAGGTTGAAACCGATAGTGCGGGAACCTCGGACTATCACATTGGCGAGCCCCCCTATGGACCGATGCAGCAGGCGGCCTCGGCGCGCGGTATTGATATGTCGGACCTTCGGGCGCGGCAGTTCAGGGTGCAGGATTTTCAGGCATTTGATCTGATTGTGGTGATGGATCACAACAACCAACGCACGGTCGAGGCTCTACGTCCAAAGGGCAATCAGACCCCGGTGCAGCTCTTTGCGCCGATGGCGGACGGGCATGGCACCGAAGAGGTGCCAGACCCGTATTATTCAAGAGATTTCTCGGGCTGTCTTGACCTGTTGGAGGCCGCGGCCCTTGGGCTGAAGCAGCAGCTTGAGGGGGATTAACCCTCAAGCACGCGCAATTGCCCCGCCAGCCAGGGCAGGCGGTTGATGGCGGGGGCGATCATCTGGCTCTGCACCAGACGCCGCACCGTGTCTGCCACCTCAAGCGGCACCGTGTCCGGCCAATCCGACTGCGAGAACAGCGAGATTTTGCGCGAGAACCCGGTGAAGGGCAGGGCGAAAGCGTCGACCTCATCGTGGAAACGCTCCGCACGCATATAGCCGAGCGGCGTGGTGATCGCCCAGCCGATCCGGCGCGCCACCATCGCCATCAGCGCCAAATGCGAGCCGATCTCGAAGCGGTCGTCAAATTCCAGCTTGGTGCGCGACAGATGCGACTCGATCTGTTGCGAGATCAGCTGATCGCGGGCGTAGCGCAGCAGCGGCAGGTGGTTCAGCTGATTGCCGACATCCTCGGCATCGGTCACCAATCCGCGCGGTGCGACCAGAATGAACGGGTCTTCGACCAGAGGGTATTCCGTGATCCCACTGCGCAACTCGCCGGTAGAGGCGGCGACGCCGATATGCAGCTCTTTGGCCTCCATCGCGCGGTAGATGTCATGGCTCGAGGAGGTGACCATCTTGAACCGGCATTGGGTGAGGCTGTCGGCGAGAATGGTGGCCAGCCGTGGTGTCAGGTCATTGTCGAAATCGTCGATCAACCCCAATGACAATGCGGGCAAATGCGACAAATCCATTACGGTGAGCTCGCTTTGCGCCAAACGCAATTCGCTCAAAACCGCTTGGGTGCGCGAAAGGAAGCTGCGACCTGCCGGTGTCAAAACCATAGGTCTGCGCCCGTGATCGACCAAATCGGAGCCGAGCGCCTTTTCAAGATTGCGAAGCTGTTGGCTTACAGCGGGTTGGCTGAGGCCCGTAATGTCGGCCGCCTGGGCGACAGATCCCGACTTTGCCAACGCCTCAAAAACTTCCAATCCCCGAAGTGTGACGCCTTTCATCAGCATGTGGTGGCTCCAAAAATTTCAATGTCTTGCGCACTCCATCACGCGAAGCTTCTGTCGGGGGAGCATCGAACACAACGGTGCGCGGTTTTTCCGCGCGGCAACTAAATATACCTACTTTTATTTTCATTTGATTTGTTTGGAAAGGGAAAATCGAGCCATTTATGGTAAATAAGTGAAGTTTTGGTTTTCTCAAAAGAAATGAGTGCACCCCTTCAAAAATTAACCATTTATAAACTGGTTAACGGGGTGCGTTTTCTCAGCCGCAGACGCGCTCTGCTTCGCTGCCAAAGTTCATGTATTTCTGCCAAAGCTGGCTGTCGCTGCGTTTGGCGGATTGGCGTACCTCTTGTGCGCGGTGCGGATCTGCAAACCATTTTGACACGGTGCGTTGCTCGGAGCGGGTCAATTTGCTCTCCGCGACTTGTTGGATGCAATGGCACAGAGAGGCCTGCGCGGCGCCACGAGCAGAGCTGCGGCAGGCGGACTCGATCGTGCCGGCCTGAAGTGTCGGTGCGCTCAGCGTTGCGATGGACAGGGCAAGGGCGGCGAGGGTCGGACGAAGCACGTGTATCAATCTCCTGAGAGGTAGATGGTTTGGTGGCCAGAGTGAGACGCATCCCCGGCGCAGGCTGCAGCGAATATTTCATATTTTTAAGGGGATTTTCAATGGGGCAGTTCAGCAGCGGCAGAGCGGTGCCAGAACGCCCCGGAAGGCGCGATTTTCCGCAGTGTTCGACGCATGATCTACCTTGACCAAATGCGAAATCCCAAGCATATGCGCTTGCATGACAGAGCTCTCTAAAATCCGCAATTTTTCTATTGTCGCCCACATCGACCACGGCAAGTCCACGCTGGCCGACCGCCTCATCCAATCGACGGGGACGGTGCAGGATCGCGATATGAAGGCGCAGCTGCTTGACTCCATGGACATCGAGCGGGAACGGGGTATCACCATCAAGGCGAACACCGTGCGCATCGATTATGTCGCGGATGATGGCGAGCGCTACGTGTTGAACCTGATCGACACCCCCGGTCACGTCGACTTTGCCTATGAGGTCTCCCGCTCCATGCGCGCGGTTGAGGGCTCGCTTTTGGTGGTCGACTCCACCCAAGGCGTCGAGGCGCAGACGCTGGCCAACGTTTATCAAGCGATCGACGCGGACCACGAAATCGTGCCTGTTCTCAACAAGATCGACCTTCCGGCCTCGGAATGTGATCGGGTGGCGGAGCAGATCGAGGATGTGATCGGCATCGATGCCTCCGAAGCGATCCGCGTGTCGGCGAAAACCGGTATCGGGATCAAGGAAACCCTTGAGGCGATCGTCACCCGTCTGCCGGCCCCCACGGGCGAGCGCAATGCGCCGCTCAAGGCGATGCTGGTCGACAGCTGGTATGACGCCTACCTCGGCGTGATTGTTCTGGTGCGGATCATGGACGGTGTCCTAAAGAAGGGCGATCAGATCAAGATGATGCAGACCAATGCGCGCTACGGCGTGGAACGCATCGGTGTGTTCCGCCCTGCGATGCAGGTTGTGGACGAACTTGGGCCGGGCGAAATCGGCTTTATCACCGCATCGATCAAACAGGTGCGTGACACAAAAGTGGGCGATACGATCACCCACGACAAAAAAGGCGCCGAGACTCCGCTGCCGGGCTTTAAGCCCTCTGTGCCGGTGGTCTTTTGTGGTCTGTTCCCGGTGGACAGCTCCGAGTTCGAAGACCTGCGCGATGCGATCGAAAAGCTGGCGCTGAATGACGCGTCCTTTAGCTTTGAAATGGAAACCTCTGCGGCGCTTGGCTTTGGCTTCCGCTGCGGCTTCCTCGGGCTTTTGCACCTTGAAGTGATCCGGGATCGTATCGAGCGCGAATACGATATCGAGCTGATCACCACCGCGCCCTCTGTGGTCTATCATGTCTATATGAAGGACGGGGAGATGCGCGAATTGCACAACCCGGCCGACATGCCAGACATGTCCAAAGTGGATCACCTTGAAGAGCCGCGCATCAAAGCGACCATCCTTGTGCCCGACGATTATCTCGGGGATGTGCTGAAGCTTTGCCAGGATCGTCGGGGCATTCAGATGGACCTGTCCTATGCAGGCTCTCGCGCAATGGTTGTGTATGATCTGCCGCTGAACGAGGTTGTTTTCGATTTTTATGATCGCCTCAAGTCCGTGACCAAGGGCTATGCCTCCTTCGACTATCAGATGATCGGCTACCGCGAAGACACGCTGGTGAAAATGTCGATTCTGGTGAACGACGAGCCGGTGGATGCGCTGTCGACCATGGTGCACCGCGATCGTGCCGAGCAGCGTGGCCGCGCCATGTGTGAAAAGCTCAAGGACCTGATCCCGCGTCACATGTTCAAGATCCCGATCCAGGCGGCCATCGGCGGCAAGGTGATCGCGCGCGAAACCCTCTCTGCTCTGCGCAAGGACGTGACCGCGAAATGCTACGGCGGTGACGCGACACGGAAGCGCAAGCTGCTGGATAAGCAGAAAGCCGGTAAGAAGAAGATGCGCCAATTCGGGAAGGTGGAAATCCCGCAAGAGGCCTTCATCTCGGCGCTCAAGATGGATGATTGATCCAGAAACCCGCGGTCTCGCGGGTTTCTTTTTGCGCTAAAGCGGGCCGGTGAGTCGCGCGAAATATGGTTAATTTCGCGGACGAATTAATTCCGCATCTCTCCGGCTATGTCTCTCCTGCCTTCGACCTTCAGGACCCTTGTTTTTATAGGTCAGTTTGAGGTTGATCGGGGCGAGTGAAAAGATATCCGAATTTTCGGACCATCTGATTTGGGTCAAATACGGCCAGCCTTAATTCCGATAGGCCAATTCCAGTCCGATCTTTTGGAGGGGAATTGAAATGGCACGACTTGCGCTCCTTTTGCACATCTTTATCGGCGCGACACTCTCGGGGAGTGCGGTGATTGCCGTATTGGTGATGGGCTTTACCAGCGGGATGATGATCGTGGCAGCGGCCATTGCAGGGTTCCTGCTGGCCTTTCCGATCAGTCTGGTCTTGGCGCGCAAACTCTATGGCGCTCCACCGCGCAATTGAGTCGCGCGCGCTCCGTGGATCAGAGCGAGTTTTGCACGTTCTGCGCGGTGTTCGAAATCGCCTGACCGGCCTTTTGCAGGTCACGCCCGGCCCCTTTGGTGGTTTCGCAGGCAGAAAGGCCGAGGACCATCAGGCCGAGAACAACAAGACGCATCATGGGTAAAAGGCTCCGTTGCGGAAAGGTAAGGCGGGGATAAGCCCGTGTGCCAGCGTAAAAAATCTCCGCGCGGAGCGCAAATGGCAAGTGACGTCATATGCGAAAAAGCGCGGGTGCCCGTGCAGATGCAGCGACGTTTTGGCGGTGCTTTATCGCCCGCAGGTTGCGTCTTTGGAGTAGTTTTTGGGCGGGTGGCAAAGATCCGCGCCCAACCTGTCAGGTCGCTGGTCTGACACTTGATCGTCACGAAGAACACCCCACATGGGACCCTAAAGAATGTTTCGGGAGGTTGAGCACATGGATTTTGCAACTCAGAAGAGACGTCTTGAAACACGGCTGAGCGCACTGTCTGCGGGCATGTTGGCCGGGCAAGGGGTGTCGGCCTTGTCAGACAGCCGTGAGACCGCCTTGGAGCAGGCGGTCGTGATGGGGAAGGGCACCCAGATCCGCGCAATCCTCACTGCGCTGGATCGGCTGAAGGCAGGCGAATACGGCTACTGTCGCATCTGCGGTGCGGACATCGCGCCGGAGCATCTGCGCGAGCGTCCAGAAAATCCCTTCTGCGAATCCTGCTCCGCCTAGGCACCCAAGCGACGCCTTCAATCAGAGAGGCGCACGATTTAATCTCCCGTGGGCCCAATCTCCCGTGGGCAATGTGAAGCACCGCCCCATATGACCCCGTCTCTCCGCCGGTGAGAGGCGGGGTTTTCATTTCCCTCGAAAGGTTTTGCGACCCATGCTGCGGAAAATACCCGCGAAAACAGATGCAGAGGCGGCACATCCTGCGGCTTTGCGACAAAGGGGCCGTTGCCGCGCCGCGTGGGATGTGTCAGAACCGAGAGCAAATGTCTGAACACATGAGTTTAGCAGATGACTGATTTCTCCGCTCGCCGCCGCATGATGGTCGACACGCAAGTCCGCCCCTCTGATGTGACCAAATACCCCATCATCGAAGCCATGCTGGCTGTTCCGCGCGAAACCTTCGTGCCGGATGCCCAGGGCGAGGTCGCCTATGCCGACCAGAACGTGCCGCTTTCTGCGGATCGTGTGGTGCTCGAGGCCCGTACATTGGCCAAAATGCTCGACGCGCTGGATGTCCGCGCGGATGAGCTGGTGCTCGACGTGGCCGCTGGCCTTGGCTACTCCACCGCTGTCATCGCGCGCATGGCGCAGATGGTGATCGGCGTGGAAGAAGACGAAGATCTGGCAAACGAAGCACAAGAGCTGCTGTCGGCCAACAACGCGGACAACGCCATCGTCCACACCGGCGCGCTGTCTGCGGGGGCTGCAGAGCATGGCCCCTATGATGTGATGATCATCGAAGGCGGCGTCGAAGTGCTGCCCGAGGCGCTTCTGGCGCAATTGAAAGATGGCGGCCGTGTCGCAGCGATCTTCATGACGGGCGCCCTCGGCGAAGTCAAAATCGGCTATAAGTCTGGCGACCGGATTTCCTGGCGTTTCGACTTCAACGCCACCGCGCCCGTGCTGCCCGGCTTCGCGCGCGCGCCTGAGTTTGCGCTGTAAAATTGATCAGGCCTGTCGTCGAACTGTCTTTTCTTCAAGATATTCAAGACAGGCCCTTTTCAACTTGATGTGACGTTCACATATGTGGTCCGCAATCAGACCGTAAACGGGTTAACAAACCCCAATCAGACCGAGGCGACAGCATGCGAGGACTTTCAACATCAAAGCGGATCAGGGCATTTGCTGCTATGGGCGTCCTGGCCACGGCAGTGGTGAGCGCACCACTGGCGAAGGCCGACAATGTGACCGATGCGATGATCGGCGCCTATACCAGCAGCGGCCTCTTGGAACAAAATCGCGCGCTTTTGCGGGTGGCGGACGAGGGGGTTGCCTCCTCCATGGCGGGCCTGCGGCCGGTCATCACCTCCGCGCTGACCATTGCGCGCGATTATAACCGCACCGGTTTGGGCAACGGGACAGCTTCCTCCAGCCACAGCACCGGCGCGACCGCCAGCCTGAACATGAGCTGGACCCTGTTTGACAACGGCGTGTCCAAGCTGACCACGAAGGCGGCACAGGAAAGTGTTCTGGCCACCCGCGAGACCCTGCTGAACGTCGAACAGCAAGTGCTCTATGCGGCGGTGCAGGCCTATGTGAACGTGCTGACGCAGCAGGACATCGTGGCGCTGCGCCGCAACAACCTGCGCCTCTTGCAAGAAGAACTGCGCGCGGCAAACGACCGTTTCGAAGTGGGCGAAGTCACCCGCACAGACGTGGCGCTTGCCGAAAGCCAAGTGGCTGAAGCGCGGGCAAACCTGATTGACGCGCAAGGCGACCTACTGAGCGCCCGTGCTACCTATGAAGAAGTCGTGGGACGCGCGCCTGGGGCCGTGTCGGCCTATCCGCCGCTGCCCCGCCGCGCTGCCAGCTTGGATGCGGCACAAGCGCTGGCACTGCGCAGCCACCCGGCGCTGCGCGCCCAGCAACATGCGGTCAAAGCGGCACAGCTGACGGCCGATGGCTCCCTGCGGAACATGGGGCCGAGCCTCGATCTGACCGCGCGCGCGACCCATTCCGAAGTGCACAGCAGCGATACGGACGCCAACAACGTCGATCTGGCGCTGGAACTGTCGCAGACGATCTATGCAGGTGGTGCGCTGGCGTCCGCCCGCCGCGCCGATCTGGCCCGTGTCGATGCACAGCGTGGTCTGCTCTTGTCCACCCAGCGCAGCATCAGCTCCACAGCTGCAAGTGCCTATACGGCGTTTGAGACTGCGGCTGCGAGCCTTGTATCCTCGAATGAACGTGTGCGCGCCGCGCAGGTTGCCTTTGACGGGATCCGTGAGGAAGCGACGCTTGGCTCCCGGACCACGCTAGACGTTCTGCAAGCCGAGCAGGAGTTGCTCGATGCGCAAACGGCCCGTCTGTCCGCGCGGGCGACTCAGGCTCTGGCCGCCTATGACCTTCTGCAAGCGCAGGGTCTGCTGACCGCAGAGAATCTGAACCTCGCTGTCGAACGCTATGACCCTGAGATCTATTACAATCAGGTCAAAGCGGCGCCTGCCTTTGTGACAAAGCGCGGTCAAGACTTGGATCGTGTGCTCAAGGCCCTGAAGAAGAACTAAGAAACGGACGTTCCTGTTGTGTGACGGGGGCAAGCTGGCTACACTCATCCTTAAGAGGTGAGCTTGGCCAAAAAGAATGTCTGAACCCGTTACACACGCAGAAATCGAAGATGTCTTATCCTCAATCCGCCGCCTGGTGAGTGAAACCGGGCGGTCGGACGCAGGAGCGGCCGCGCCGCGTGTTTCGGCGCAGCCCACCACGCGTTTGGTTTTGACACCCGCCCTGCGTGTGCCGGATGCGGAAATCACACCCGCCGAGCCAAAGCAGGCTGAGGATCTCTCGCACAGCGAGACCGCGCCTGAGGCCAAAAAATGCCAAGCTGCCGACGCCCCCGAACTCTCAACGCCTGAGGCACCCCATGTTCTGGTGGAGCCTTCTGCGGACACGATGCCCAATACGGTTGTGGATGTGGCGGCGGAGCTTGCCTCCCGCATGAAGTTGCGCAGCGTGCCGACTGTGGACGCTGAAGAGGCTCCCACGACAGATGCGCTGGATGTTGCGCCTGATGCAGGCGAGGAGCCTGAAAACCTCGCAAGCTTGGCGGAGGAAGATGCAGCGCAGGCGCCTGCACTCGATCCCGAAGCGCCGTGGCGCGATCCCAACGCGACGCTTTATGATGCGGCAGGCGTGGCCCCGACCACCCCTGCGACATCTGCGTCTAAGCCGACCCTATCAGACGACAAAGCCCCCCGTGCGCCGCGCGAGCAAAGCGCCCGTGTCGCCGCAGTGGTCCGGCGCATCGCAGAGCTGGAGACCGAAGGTAACGCGAACGGTTCCTCTGTGCCGGAACTGAACGAGGATGATATCGACGCGGTGCCCTTTAGCGGTCCGACCGTCGAGACGATCCAATGGGAAGACCATGTCGACCTGTCTTCCGGGTCTGAGGCAGCACCTGAGGCGGCCAAACTGGCTGATCCAGAGTCTGACCTGACCGAAGCCCGGCACGTGGCGCAGGCGGCGACGGAAGAGGCCGCAATGGAGGCCGTGTCGAAGGCGCCCGAAGATTTCCTCGACGAGCAAAGCCTGCGCGAATTGGTCGCCGATATCGTACGCGAAGAGTTGCAAGGCGCGCTTGGCGAGCGCATCACTCGCAACGTACGCAAGCTGGTGCGGCGCGAAATCCAACGCGCCTTGTCAGCGCAAGACCTGCTGTAAGGCATCGAGACCGCTGTCTTTCGACGGGCGGCGACCACTTAGGCGAGGGCAGGGATCGGCTCAGCCAGCGTCAGTAGGCGGTCAATATCCATGTAACGCTCTAGGTGATCCGCCAAAGTGTCGAGGGTGTCTTCGACGCCAGCGTTATAGTCTACGGTGGATTCATGCCCTAGTCCGGCGAGGAAGTGCGCGCGGAACGCATCGGAGGTGAACAGCCCGTGCAAGTAGGACCCGCGCACGCGACCGTCTGGTGACATGGCTCCTTCTGGCCGACCATCCAGTGTCAGCCATGCGCGGTCGCAATCCGCCCCGCTGGTGCGGCCCATGTGGATCTCGTAGCCTGAAACCGGCAGGTTGCCGTCGCGGGTCACCGCCTCGCTGAGGGTCACGCGCTTGTCGCCCGCCATCACCGTATGCACGTCGAGAAGGCCAAGCCCCGCCACTTTGCCCGGTCGGCCATCCACACCTTCGGGGTCGTCAATGCTCTGCCCCAGCATCTGATAACCGCCGCAAAGCCCCAGCACATGGCCGCCGCGGCGGTGGTGCGCCAGAATGTCGATATCCCAGCCCTGTGCCCGCAAATAGGTCAGATCGCCAATGGTGGATTTCGATCCCGGGATCAGCACCAAATCCGCATCGCCGGGCAGGGCGCGTCCGGGGGGCACAATCTCTACCGTCACACCCGGCTCAGCAGCGAGCGGGTCAAGATCGTCAAAATTCGCCATCCGCTCCAGTTGTGGCACCACCACTTTGCAGGCGCCGCCCTTGTGCGAGGCGATGTCCATCATATCCTCAGCGGGCAGTTTCCAGGCGTCCCAGAACCACGGCACCACCCCCAGCGAAGGCCAGCCGGTCCAGCGCGCAATATCGTCTCGCCCGCCATCAAATAGGCTGAGGTCGCCGCGGAACCGATTGACCGCGAAGCCTTTGATCCGAGCCCGGTCGGCATCATCCAGCACCGTGTGGGTTCCGACGATCTGCGCGATTACGCCGCCGCGGTGAATGTCTCCGACCAGTACCACGGGCACGCCTGCGGCCTCGGCGAATCCCATGTTGGCAATATCGCCCCGGCGCAGATTGGTTTCTGCTGGAGAGCCCGCGCCTTCGATCAAAACGATGTCATGCTGGGCGGCGAGCCGGTGAAAACTCTCCAATGCGGCTTCGAGCAATCCCGCCTTGTCGCGCATAAAGGAGCCCGCCGCACGGGTGCCGCGCCGCTTGCCCTGCACGATAACCTGCGCGCCGGTATCGGTTTCTGGCTTCAGCAGCACCGGGTTCATATCCGTATGCGGCAAGAGGCCCGCCGCCCGCGCCTGTAGGGCCTGTGCGCGGCCAATCTCGCCCCCATCCGAGGTCACGGCAGCATTGTTGGACATGTTCTGCGGCTTGAAAGGGGCCACCGACAATCCGCGCCGTTTCAGCGCGCGGGCCAGACCGGCCACGATCATGGATTTCCCGACATTGCTGCCGGTGCCTTGGATCATGATCGCCTTTGTGGTCATCGTGGCCCCCTGTGCCAGTGTTCTTGTGCGCCAGTTGCACTGAGCGAAGGGCAGAGGTCAATCACGCAAGCGACGGATAGGTGCCTTGAAGGGACTTCAATAAGCCCAGTCCAAAGGAGCGGGCAGGGGCGCGGTCGCAAAATCCAGCCGCAGAACTTGGCGCAAACCCGGGCCTTGCGAGGGGCGCGAGCGATGCAGGGTCAGCATCGGCAGGATCAGCAGATCGCCCGCCTCGGCTTCGGGCACCAGACAAGGATGGTTTTGCGCAATGTCCGCGGCCTCGGGCGCAGGTATGAAGCCCTCGCGATGGCTATGCAGTGCAATCTCCATTCCCCCCGTGTCGGCATTGTTCGGATCTAGATGCAGGCGCAAGAACAGCATGCTCTGCAATACCGAAACTGGAGCTTCGCAATGCCAAATGCCATTCTTCTGGTTCCAAGTGGTGAAGCCTTCAACCTCGGCGCGCGCTTTCACCGCGATCACGCGATCCTGATGCCAGGGAAGAGCCCAATTGCCAGTGATCGATTTTTGAAACCCCAGCGCCCGCACCAGCCTAGCCTGAGGCCACATTTGCAAAAGCGCGCGATGAAAATTGCAATTTCGCAGGGTCGAGAGCAGAGGATGCTCCGGTGTGAGGCGGGTTCCGGGACGGTCCAAACACTCCAGATGCAAACGGATCTCACGCAGTTCGTCTTGTGAGACGGCCGAACGCATCCACTGCAGGCCTGCGCGATCGAGGTCGTCCATTGCGCTTCTACGCATCTCGCTTCTCTCCCCAGCCAAGATCCCGGTCCCTAATAACGAAAAACGCGCCCCCCAGGACGCGCTTTTCTGTCAGCTTGGCAGCTTATGTTTGCGATCAGGCAGCTTCTGCCTGCGCAGCATTCCGGCGTTCGCTTTCTTCGCGCGACAGCGCGACCGAGGTCCGCACACCGCGGCCCACGAAATCCATCAGGCCAGAGACCACACGTTCGTTCGGGTCAATTCCTGCACAGGTCAGGACTTCACGACCGTCACGCGAGCGTGCCCAGCGGGCGATCTGCTCGGGCCCGTTGCCGTATTTCTTGTCGTCAGCGATGGCATCGTCCAATGCAGCCAGCACAACCGCCGCAAATAGTTTGCGGGCCCGGTTGCCCTGTTCATTATTGTAAGCGGTGCCGTCAACGAAATCTCGCATCTCGTTTCCTTTGTTGTTCTTGCACTTGCATTTTCGGCGTGGCGCTCCTTATGACGGAACTATGACGATTCGGGTAGCCCTATGCTGCATATCTTTTATGCATTTTGTGCATGCCTATTTCGCGGTCACCTATGCTTTGAAACACGACATATCGTCTTCTTGCCAGCCTCTCTATCGGTCGATATAGGGGGAGCCAGTCTTTCATCAACCACCCGAAAGTGTTTTCCATGCCCAAGATCAACGGCAACGAAATCCGACCTGGCAACGTTCTTGAGCACAATGGCGGGCTCTGGGCTGCCGTGAAGGTCGACCATGTGAAACCCGGCAAAGGCGGCGCTTTTGCTCAGGTCGAAATGAAGAACCTGCGCAACGGCTCCAAGCTGAACGAGCGGTTCCGCTCTGCCGACAAAGTCGAGCGCGTGCGTCTCGAGCAAAAGGACCAGCAGTTCCTCTATGAGAGCGACGGCATGCTGGTATTCATGGACGCCGAGACCTACGAGCAGATCGAACTGCCCGCAGATCTTCTGGGCGAGCGTCGCCCCTTCCTGCAGGATGGCATGACCATCGTGGTCGAATTCCACGAGTCCGAAGCGCTGAACGCTTCGCTGCCGCAGAAAGTGACCTGCAAGATCGTTGAGACCGAGCCGGTCGTCAAAGGTCAGACCGCGGCGAACTCCTTCAAGCCTGCGATCCTCGACAATGGCGTCAAGGTCATGGTGCCGCCCTTCGTGGGGCAGGACGAGATGATCATCGTCAACACCGAGACCATGGAATACTCCGAACGCGCCTAATCGGCCTGCGTTTATGTGGTGAAAATGAACCCCGCGACCGGTCAACCGGACGCGGGGTTTTCTATTGTGCCTACGGCCTGACGCAAGGCGAGACCTTAGTCGCGCGGGATCTCGATGGTAAAGCCGCAGCTGTCCATCATCTTGCCATAGGAGGCGGTGAACCCGCTGAGCGAAGCCACATAGACCTGCGTGCTCTGGCGATAGGCGTCGAGGCCGCGTACCTGCATGTGGCTGGCGTATTTCATCCATAGAAGCATGTTCTTCACGTCTTGCCAGCGTGGCTGTGCGTTGACCCATGCGATGCCGTCGCGGTCTACGCCTGCCTCTGCGATGCTGTAAAACGTGCCTTGCTGGTCAAAGACAAAGACCACGCCCTGGGCATTGCCGACGGAGGTGCGATAGCCGCGTGGGGCATATTCAGAGTAGACCGGGGTGGGGTAGCCATGCGGCGGACCTGCGTCGCCATCGCTGATCTCCAGCGACAGAACGGGCATTCCGTCTCCGCCGGTGCTGGCGCGGCAATAGCGGCGATAGTCCTCGCCGGTGTATTCATCGGTAATACTGACACGCCAATCGCCGTATTCCCAATATTCATCGGCCTGTGCAGAAGTGGCGAGCAAGACGCAAATCGCAGCCCAAGCCAGACGTCTGTATGTCATTAAAATGTCCCCTGAACGCCCCTTCAAAATGGGCAGCGGAGGGAGGGTACATTGGACATCTTAAGGAATGGCTTCCCCGGGACGGACCCGGGGCTTGCATAGACCGAAAAGACGCATCGTGGCTTAGCTCGTCGGCGCATCCGGCCAGCGCACTGTCGCATCTCCCGCAGCCATGTCTCCCTTGGCGCGATCAAAGCGCAGGTAGGCAATGGCGTGATCCCCAGCGCGGGTCAGAAGTTGCCCCACAGGTTTTTCGCCTGCGGTGATTTCGGCTCCAACGGGGGCAGGGCCTGACACATCAACCCGTTGCAGGCCTTTGCGCAACTCTGTCTTGTGCTTCATCCGGGCGGTGACCTCTTGCCCGACGTAGCAACCCTTGCGGAAATCAACGCCGTTCAGCCGCTCGAACCCTACCTCAAGGATGTAGCTATCCGGGGTCAGCTCGATTCCGGTTTCGGGCACACAATGGGCCACGCGGATTTCGTCCCAATCGCTGCCATCGTCGCCGCCCTCGGCCCCGTAGAGCCGCCAGCCAAGCGCGGGATGGCGCGGATCGGCAAAGGCACCTTCGGGGGTCTCACCCGTGCCGCGACGCACTTGAAGATCCGTAGATTCAATCGAAAGCTTGGCGCGCAGCTTATACATGCTGAGACGTTTTATCAGCCCATCGGCCAGATCCTCGGCCACATCAAGCAAGACGTCCTCGCCCTGCGGCACCAGAAAGAAATCAGCCAGATACTTGCCCTGCGGTGTCAAAAGCGCCGCGTAGACAAGCCCTTGCTCCAGCTTCCGCACGTCATTGGTGACGAGACCTTGCAGGAAATCTCGGGTGTCTGGGCCACTCAGGCGCAGGATGCGTCGCTCTGCCATGTCAAAGGTCCTTTTGGGATGACTCTTTTCCGCTGCCCCAAGATGTGACGCCGCAAGAGACAGAGTTCAACCGTCAATCTTAGCCAAACAGGCGACGGGCAAAGCGGCGCAAGAAGCCGCTCTGTTCCTCTTCACCATCGCTGCTGCCGCGTCGATACTGGGCATGAACGCCATCGGTGTCGATCACGGTTTTGCCGTCTTGGAACTGCAGGCGATAGAGGTCGGCATAGATGCCGCCGCGCGCCAGCAGCTCGTCGTGGCGTCCTTCGTCCATCACGCGACCGCGTTCCATCACCACGATTTTGTCGGCAGAGATGATCGTCGACAGGCGGTGTGCGATGACCAGCGTGGTGCGCCCGCCTGCGAGTTTTTCCAGCGCTTTTTGCACGACCTTCTCAGATTGAGCATCCAGCGCCGAGGTCGCCTCATCTAGCAGCAGGATCGGCGTGTCGCGCAAGAGCGCACGCGCGATCACCACGCGCTGCCGCTGCCCGCCGGACAAAGCAGAACCGCGCGGGCCGACCTTGGTGTCCAAGCCATCGGGCAATTTGTGCAGGAAATCCGTCACATGGGCCGCATCCAGCACCTCTTTCAGGCGCTCAGGGCTGACATCCGTGCGCCCCAAGAGGATGTTTTCGCGCAGGGTCTCGTCAAACAAGAGCGCGTCCTGCGTCACCACCGAAAACAGGTTGCGCAGGTCACCCAGATCGAGGTCAGAGACCTCGGTGCCGTTCAGCGCAACCGAGCCGCTTTGCGGATCAACCAACCGGGTCAAGATATTGAAAATGGTGGACTTCCCAGCGCCAGAGGCCCCCACCAGCGCGGTGGTCTTACCCGCCTCGGCCACCAGGCTTAGGTCGCGCAGGATATGGGCATCGCCGTAATGCAGGTTCACCTGATCGAGACGGATTTCTGGCAGGCCCGCAGGCACGGCCTTGGGCTCAGCGGGCGACAGCAGGGTGATCGGCGTGTCCATCAGCTCCTTGATGCGCTCCATCGCGGCGGCGGCAGCCTGCCAGACCCCCATGATCGAAGCCAGTCGGCGCATCGGGTCAAAGGCCAGACCGATTGCGGTGAAAAAGCTCATAAATTCGCCTACGGTCTTGTCACCGTTGATGATTTCGCGCCCGCCAAACAGGATCACGCACATCACCCCAACCCCTGCCATCAGGTCCACCAGACCGGAGGTCGAGGAGGAGCCAAAGGCGGCCCGGATCTGCGCCCGCACAAAGGAAGCAGTCGCCGCGCGATAGCGGCCAGTCTGATAATCCTCCAGCCGGTTCAGCTTGATCGGCACGATGCCGTGAAACACCTCATCAAGCCGGGTCGCCTGCACCGCGCCCAAGTCGCGGGCCTGACTGGCTTTTTTACGCACATAGCGCTGCACGATCGACAGGGGCAGCACGAGGGCCGGAACGCCGATCAGCATGATCGCGGTCCAGCGCCAGTCGACGCTGATCGCCACGCCAAGCACTGCCACCAGCTGCGCCACATCGCGTCCCGAGCCAGTGATGATCGCCTGCCAGACCTGATTGATCGCGCCCACGTCGGATTGCACCCGCTGGATCAGATAGCCCGGTGGGTGGTTTTGGTGAAAACTGGCGTCCTGATGGATCAACCGGTCCAGCATATCAGTGCGCATATGCGCTTCGGACCGTTGGTTGATGGTGGCGAGGATCACCTTTTGGCTGACGGAGCTGAACCCGCGCAGGGCAAAAATGCCAAAGAACGCAAGGCTCACCCAGATCAGCGCGCCTTCGCTCCCGTTGACGAAGACCTGGTCAAACATCGGCTGCATCATGTAGCTGAGCCCCCCGACCGAGGCACCCTCCACCAGCATGAAGAAAATCGCGATAGACAAAAGCCAGACGTGATGGCGCAGATAGCCGCGCCAGAGCCAGCGCAACAGCTCGCGCGAGGACATATGTTGAGTGCTCATTGTGTCTGTCCCCACCGTCGTCTCGGGTCTTTGGGCCGCAAAATTTGCGACAAGTCCCGACATTTAAGCAGGTGACGGGCAGGGCGCAAGCCACCAGCCGGTATGGACGTGTATCGAAACGCTTCCTTGATTGACCTTGCCGGGCGCTACGCTAACCTGCGCGCAGGTTACAATACACCTGTGCAATGGGGCGGTTTGCGCCCGTCGCACAGAGCCTCAGCAGGACATATCAATGCGCGATTCCGTCAAACTCTCCGCCGGCCGTTCCTATTTGGCGATCCCCGGTCCCTCGGTTATGCCTGATCAGGTGTTGCAGGCAATGCACCGGGCCTCGCCCAATATTTATGCGGGCGAGTTGGTAGAGATGACAGACACGCTGCCCGAGGACCTACGCCGGGTGGCGCGCACCAAACATCACGTGGCGATCTATATCTCCAACGGCCACGGCGCCTGGGAAGCGGCGCTGTCCAATACGCTCAAAGAAGGCGATACCGTGCTGGTGCCGGCCTCCGGTCGCTTTGCCTTTGGCTGGAGCGAAATGGCAGAGGCGCTTGGCGTCACCATCGAGGTGATGGATTTCGGCATGCAGTCCCCCTTTGACATGGCGCGGATTTCCGAGCGGCTGAAGGCGGACACGGGGCATCAAATCAAGGCGGTCTTGGGGGTTCATGTGGATACCTCCACCTCGATCCGCAATGATATCAACGCCTTGCGGGCGGCGATGGATGCGGCGGACCACCCGGCGCTGTTGATGGCGGACTGTATCGCTTCGCTTGGCTGTGACCGCTTTGAGATGGACGAGTGGGGCGTCGATGTCATGGTCACCGGCTGCCAAAAAGGCCTGATGGTACCGGCCGGGATCTCCTTTGTGTTCTTCAATGACAAGGCAGCGGCGGTGCGCGCGACCCTGACCCGGGTGAGCCGCTATTGGGACTGGGTGCCGCGCGCCAACCCGGAGTGGTTCTACCAGTATTTTGGCGGCACCGCGCCGACTCATCACCTCTATGGTCTGCGGGCCGCGCTCGACATCATCCACGCGGAGGGGATCGAGCAGGTCTGGAGCCGCCACGCCACTTTGGCCCGCGCGATCTGGGCCGCCTGCGATCAGTGGAGCGAAGGCGGTGCCTTGGCGATGAACGTTGCCGACCCCTCGCTGCGCTCCCATGCGGTGACCGCGCTGCGGCTGCCCTCGCCACGGGCGACCGATTTGCGGGTCTGGCTGGAGGAAAACCTCGGCCTCACGCTGGGCATCGGCCTTGGCATGGCGCCGCCGGACAGTCGGGAATGGCACGGGTTCTTCCGTTTGGGGCATATGGGCCATGTGAACGGCCATATGATCATGGGGCTCTTGGGGGGCATCGATACCGGTCTGAAGGCGCTCAATATTCCGCATGGGGCGGGCGCGCTGGAGGCGGCCTCCAAAGTCTTGGCCGGGGCGCAGAGCGCCTGAACGAGCCGAGCTTAAAACACCAAAGGCCCCGCATCCGCTGGGGCCTTTTCTGTCTTTGGGGTCTGCGGCGTCAGAGTGGGCGGGGTTAGCGGCGTCCGGCCGGGTGCGGCTGGCCCATCTCGCCACGCTGCGCCACCAAAAAACGCAGTTCCAAACGGTTGATCATATGGTTCATGCCAACCGCCAAGAGCAGCACCGGCGCCAGACCATAGAGCAGCCAAAGCGCGAAGAAGATCCAAAGGAGGTTCACCGCCAGAAAGCTAAGGCAAGTCGACAGCAGTTCGGTGGAAATTTCCGGCAACTCGTGATGCGCGATAAAGCGTTTCATCTGACCCCTCCAGCAAGGCAACTGGAGGAGACTTTAGATCAAAAGAGGTAAACCCGGGGTAAAGCGGGCCGAAGCGCCGGTCGATTTACCGATCAGCTTGCGGACTTTGCGTCCTTCAAGGCCAGCGGCAGGGCCTTGGCAAAGGCGGCGCGCTCCGCCATCGGGCCACAGCTGACGCGGATGCAGCGGTTCTGCGGCGAAGCAAAGGGCATCCGCACAAAGACTCCGCGCGCGACCAACCCTTCCAGCACCGCCTTAGCAAAGGCACCATCGCGGCCACAGTCGATGGCGACGAAATTGGTCGCCGAAGGCAGCGGGGTCAGCCCGTTCACCACAGCAATGCGGGAAATCTCCTCCCGCGCTGTGGCGATCTCCGCTTGAATATGCGCCAGCCAGTCGGTGTCGCGGATCGCCTCCGCCGCGCCGATCTGCGCGCAGCGGTTCATGCCAAAGTGGTTGCGCACCTTGTTAAAGGCCGAAATCACCTCGACCGCGCCCAAAGCATAGCCCACGCGGGCACCTGCCATGCCATAGGCCTTGGAGAGGGTGCGCATCCGGATCACCCGGGGATCGGTGATCTCGACCGGGGCGGCGGTGCCTTCGGGGGCGCATTCCACATAGGCTTCATCCAGCACCAAGAGGCTGCCTTCGGGCAGGTCGTCGAGCGCGGCAACGATATCCGCGCCGCGATGCCAGCTGCCCATCGGATTGTCCGGATTGGCGAGATAGACCAGCTTTGCGCCGACCTCCCGCGCCTTGGTCATCAGGGCGGCGATATCCTCGTGGTCGTCCTTATAAGGGACGGTGTGCAGCACCCCGCCAAAGCCCGCCACATGGTAGTTGAAGGTCGGATAGGCTCCAAGCGAGGTCACCACCGCATCGCCCGGCCCGACATAGAGCCGCACCAGATAGCCCAAAAGACCATCGATGCCCTCACCAACCATAATGTGTTCGGGCGCGATGCCATGTAGCGCACAAAGCGCCTGTTTCAGTTCAAAGCTTTCCGCATCGCCGTATTTCCAGATCTCGCCCGCCGAGGCCTGCATCGCGGCAATCGCCTTGGGCGAGGGGCCAAAGATGTTCTCGTTGGCGCCAAGCCGTGCCTCAAAAGGCGCGCCGCGCTGACGCTCTTGGGTTTCCGGACCCACAAAGGGGACGGAGGCGGGCAGGGACTGGGCGAGCGGGGTTTGGCGCGGATCTGTCATGGTCAAAGATCTACGCTGGCGTGCACCGACGGGCAAGAGGGCACGCAGAGACGCCGCTGCCTTGGCGTCACACTGGAACTGCGCCGCGAAGCGCGGCAAGCTATCGCGACATTCGGGAAAGTTTACGGGAGGAAACCCCATGGCAGAGCAGGACACCCGCGTCTCGGTCGAGATCCGCGACCACGTGGCCCATGTCACCTTGAACCGCGCCGACAAGATGAACGCGGTCGACAATGCGATGCTGAAGGCGATCATCGCGGCCGTCAAAGAGGTCGAGGCTTCCGACGCGCGCGCGGTGGTTCTGTCGGGCGAAGGCAAGAGCTTTTGCGCCGGCCTTGATGTGATGAGCTTCGCCGCCATGGGTCAGATGGGCGACACGTCTTGGATCATGGAGCGGACCGAAGGCGCCTCCAACGACTTTCAGGCGGTGGCGATGTTGTGGCGCGCGCTGCCGATCCCGGTGATTGCGGCGGTGACGGGGGCCTGTTTTGGCGCTGGGCTGCAAATCGCACTGGGCGCGGATATTCGCATCGCGGCCCCTGATGCTAAACTTGCCGTGATGGAGATGAAATGGGGGCTGATCCCCGATATGGGCGGCATGGCGCTCTTGCCGCAGTTGGTGCGCTCGGACGTGCTGCGGCTAATGACCTATACCGCCACCCCGATCGAGGCCGCGCAGTCGGCGAACTGGGGGCTGGTCACCGAAGTCTGCGACGATCCATTGGCCCGCGCCCAGGCCTTAGCAGCTGAGATCGCCGGCAAGGGCCCCAAGGCCATCCGCGCCGCCAAACGCCTGATCGAATATGCCGAGAGCGGCGCTGCGGAGGCTGATGTGCTGCTGCGGGAAAGCGCTGAGCAGGCAGAGCTGATCGGCAAGCCCGAGCAGATGGAAGTGGTCATGGCCAATATGCAGAAACGCGCGCCCGTTTTTAAATAGCCGCGCTTTAAATGGCCCGTCCCTAAATCGCCGGTCTGCAAATCGCAGCGATGCCTAGGGGGCCAATCGGTCAGTCCACGCAGGGAGGGTGAGGGCATGGAGACACAAACAGCGCGTTGGCGGCTTTTGCTCGCGCATCCGTCAGTGCCGGTGATGCTTGGCGCGGTCGCCATTGGCCTGTCTGTGTTGATCGCGACAGGGGCCACGTGGCAATGGACCTTTGTGCTGTTGGGCATCGGGGTTCAGATGCTCAACGAATACAGCCTGCACAGATATGTCTTTCACCTCCGCCCGCCGCGCCAGCAATGGGCCTTTGATCTGCTCTATCAGGCGCACTACGGCCACCACGACTTTCCCACCCACCCAAAGCTGTTCTTTGCGCCCATTTGGGTGGTCTTGCCGATGTTGGCGGTGAATGCCGCCCTGGTCTACGGGCTGTTGTCGGCGGTTGTGCCTGCGGATGCGCTGTCTTTGACGGCGGCCATCGTCTTGGTCGGCGGTGTCGCTACGTTTCTGGGGTATGAGTGGTTTCACATGACCGCCCATCTCCCGGTGCCGAAAACCGAAGTCGAGGCCTACGTCACGCGTTTGCACAACCAGCATCACTTCCGCGACTTCACAAAATGGTTCCACGTTTCCCCCGGCGGAGAAGTCATCGACCGCGCGATGGGGACCGCCATCGACCGAGAGAGTCTGCGCCAGCAACAACGCGCGGAGTTCATCCGCACCTTGGGTCTGCGCCCGGATGATCCGCGACTCATTCGCGCTCGAAATCGCTTTGCGGCACGCTACAATCTCTCCCAAGACGAGATCGCCCGCGCCGCGAAAGCGTGAAAATTCAGCAATACCTAGAGGTGTATGAGAAATACACCGTAAAACGCATTCCGTGTATTGAATGCGGGGGTTCGTCTTTAGGTTTCCTTACGATTTGGACTGGTACCGCTGGGTAAAGCACTCGCACGAGAATACTTGGAAAAGAGTTTTTGCCATGCACCCAGAACGCGACGAACTGTTGGATCTGTTCCACCTCTCCGGACGGGACTGCGACAATTTGAAAAAGATCGGCAAGCTGGCCATTCCCATGCTGCCAGCGGTCCTTGAAAAATTTTACGAGCGAGCGGGCAAGAACCCCGGGATGATCGCTTTCTTCAAAGATCAAAGCATGATTGACCGTGCGAAAGCGGCACAGCAAGTGCATTGGGAAGAGTGTCTCTCGGGCGAGTTCAACGACACCTACTTTAACTCGGCGCATCGCATTGGTCGGATCCACCCGCGTATCGGTCTGCCGTTTTCCTTCTTCCTCTCCAGCCACGCGTATGCGGCCACCTCCTTGCAACAGATGCTGATCAAGAAGCACTCTGGTGGGCTCTTTGGGCGCAATAAGGGGCTAGCCGATGGGCTGGCGGTCATGGGGCGCGCTTTTGCGCTCGACAGCCACTTGATCCTCGAGGCGCATTTCGAGGCTGAGCAAGAAGAGCTGCAGCGCGCGATGTACTATATGACCGACGCGGTGAATTGCCTGTCCAAACGCGATCTCACCCGGTCCCTGCCAGATCCGAAGTCCAGCGACTTCCCCGAGCGTTTCAACGATCTGCGTGAATCCTACAACACGGCGCTGGATGCGCTGGGCGACGCGCTGCGTGGCATCCGAACAGCCTGCGACAGTGTTGAGAACGGCACGCAAGAGGTGACCCATTCCGCGGATGAACTTTCGCACCGCACCGAAAGCCAGGCGGCGACTCTGGAAGAAACCGCCGCCGCGGTGGAAGAGATTACCGCCAGCATGCGCGGTGTGGCAGAGGCCACGCAGAAAACCAGCGCCAGCGTCACCAGTGCCCGCAACCGGGCGGAGGAGGGCAGCTCGATCGTGCGCGAAGCCGTGGACAAGATGACGGAGATTTCCTCCTCCTCGACCCAGATCGGCAAGATCATCGCGGTGATTGACGATATCTCCTTCCAAACCAACCTCCTCGCCCTGAACGCAGGGGTTGAGGCGGCGCGTGCCGGCGAAAGCGGACGCGGCTTTGCCGTGGTGGCCTCCGAGGTGCGGGCGCTGGCGCAACGAACCGCGCAGTCGGCACATGAGATCAAGACATTGATCGACGTCAGCACGGGCCACGTCAAAAGCGGCGTGGATCTGGTGGGCCGTGCCGGGACAACTCTGCAAGAGATCGTCGAGAATATTCAGGATGCGTCGCGCCTTACCGAGGAGGTGGCCAGCTCGACCGAACAGCAGGCGATTGCCTTTAACGAGATCAACCTCGGCATCTCCCAGCTGGATAGCGTGACCCAACAGAACGCCGCGATGGTAGAGGAAACCACAGCCGCGCTGACAGATGTGCGGGACAACACCGGCACTTTGGCCAGCCTTGTGGCCGCCTTCAACCTGGGCGATGCCCGCGATCTGGAGCAACGCCCCTGGGCGCCGGACGAAGACATGGATGTGTCTCGCATGGCGGGCTGACCCGCGCGCTATTTCGATCCCATGTGCAATCCAATGCGCGAGCCCGCTCCCCAGCGTGGCTCGCGCGAATCACAAATTGGCATCTCTCAGATGCATATTCTGATTACGCTGTCAGACGAGCCGCCTTTGGAATTCAGCCCTTTCGTAAGGTTTTGAATTTGCGCGCGTAAAGACGCTCACATCGCTCATTCAGCTTTCGTAAGTAAAACCTCCGTAAATCCAAAGGGGTTCGCGGCACAATATTTTTTACTCACGGGTGCCGCTGCCATCTGATTGCAGAGGAGTACGCTCGTGTCTGTTGATATTGATTCGCTGTTGGCGACCTATGACCTTGCTGACACCAACCGCCACAAATTGGCGCGCGCCGGGAAGCTGGTCGTCCCAATCTTGCCCGAGGTCTTGGACTATTTTTACGGCCGCGTAAGCCGCGAGCCGGAGATGGTCGCCTTCTTCAAAAGCGACACCATGTTGGAACGCGCCAAAGCGGAACAGCTGACCCATTGGTCGCGGCTGTTTTCCGGGGAGTTCGATGACGACTATCTGGACTCCGCTACGCGCATTGGGCGCGTGCACACCCGGATCGGTCTGCCGTTCTCCTTCTTTAACGCAGGCTACAGCCACGCCACGTCTCACATGCAGGATCTTCTGCTCAAGCGACATGCGGGCGGCATGTTAAAGCGCGACAGCGTGCGTGACGTGATCGGCGTGCTGACCCGAGCGATGGCGCTCGATATCCAGTTGATCTTTGACGCCCATAGTGAGGCGCTGTTGGAAAACCAAACCCGCGGCTTCCAATATATGACCGACGCGATCGAGGCCTTGGCGAATAAGGACCTGACCCGAGATTTGCCTTCCCCGGATGACAGCGATTTCCCGAGGGAGTTCGACGGATTGCGCGGCAGCTTCAACGGCGCGCTGGAGGCCTTGCGCACGGTGGTCGCTGGCATCCTGGCCTCCTCTCAGCAACTCGACAGCGGTGCGGTTGAGGTCACGCAAGCCGCGCAGGACCTGTCCCAACGCACGGAGTCGCAGGCCGCGACGCTGGAGGAAACCGCCGCCGCCGTCGAGGAAATCTCCGCCAGTATGCGCACCTCCGCAGAGGCCACGCAGGCGACCAGCACCACTGTCGACAGCACGCGCCAAAAGGCCGAGGACGGCAGTCTGGTCGTGCGTGAAGCGGTGTCCAAGATGAACGAGATCGCAGACTCCTCGCTGCAGATTTCCAAAATCATCTCGGTGATCGATGATATCTCGTTTCAAACCAATCTCTTGGCCCTCAACGCCGGTGTAGAGGCCGCACGAGCCGGAGAGAGCGGCCGCGGGTTTGCCGTTGTGGCCTCTGAGGTGCGGAACTTGGCGCAGCGCGCGGCGGATTCGGCCAGCGAGATCAAACAGCTCATCGATGTCAGCTCCAAACATGTGGAAAGCGGTGTTGAGTTGGTGGGCAAAGCAGGCGACATGCTCGACAGCATCGTCAGCGATATCAATCATGCGGCTGACCTGACCCGAGAGGTTGCGAGCTCTGCAGAACAGCAGGCAACCGGGTTCAACGAGATCAACATCGGCGTGTCGCAGCTCGACAGCGTTACCCAGCAAAATGCCGCCATGGTGGAGCAATGCACCGCAGCCCTGTTTGATATGCGCAACGAGGCGACGACGCTTGCAAGTCTGGTCAGCGTGTTCCGTCTCCCGCAGGGAGAGGCTCATATGATGGACCACACGCCGGACTTCAGACAGGCGAGCTAAGCCCCCTTGCAAACAACACAAAAGGCCGTGGTTTCCCACGGCCTTTTGCATTTGGGGTGCACCGAGCTCAGAGAGAGGCTTGGTAGATTTTGTCGATGTTGGAGCCGAGCGCGGCATTGTATTCCGCATCGGACATCGCGACATTCAGGCCTTCGGTCAGGGCGCGGCTGAAGGACGCGATCATCTTGCTGTTCTGCGACAGGCGTGCACAGGCATCGTCGGTCGTATAGCCACCGGAGAGCGCGACAACACGAACCACGGCGGGGTGATCTGCGAGGCTGTCATAGAGGCCGGCTTCGTTCGGAATGGTCAGTTTCAGCGCGACTTTGGTGCCCTCGGGCAGGGCGTCCAGTTGAGCGGCGATTTCCGCTTTCAGCAGCGCCTCGGCGTCGGATTTGGTGGCGGAGTGGATGTCCACTTCCGGCTCGATGATCGGCACCAGACCTGCATTTGCGATCTGCTGACCAACCTCAAATTGCTGTGCAACGACGGCTTTGATCCCGGCCTCATTGGCCTCTTTCACCACAGAGCGCATCTTGGTGCCAAAGATACCAGCGGCAACCGCGCGTGCCAGCAGAGCGTCGAGTTCGGGCATCGGCTTCATCATCTGTGCGCCGTCCACCTCATCCGCGAGGCCCTTGTCCACTTTGAGGAACGGCACAACGCCGCATTTTTCCCACAGGTAGGTCGGGACGGGCGTGCCGTCGATCGCGTTATCCATGGTCTTTTCGAACAGGATCGCACCGAGGATCTTGTCGCTGTTGAAGTCAGGCGCGGTGATGATGCGGGCCCGCATCTTTTGGATCTCGCCGAACATCTCGTCGTCGTTGGAATAGGCGTCTTCCATCACACCGTAGAGCGCAAGGGCCTTAGGGGTGGAGCCACCGGATTGATCCAGCGCGGCAATGAAGCCTTTTCCGTTTGCGATGCGGTCAAACTGTTGCGCACGGGCTGCGGTTTCTGATGCCATGACGCTTGGCCTCCTATGGATAAAGAACAGATGCAATTCCTGCTCTTTCTATACAGAGGCCCGTGAGGGAAACAATAAATGCTTTCAAGTGGTTGCGCTAACGGTAGCGGCAACTCAGCGAAAGAATGCGCGCCGCGCGTCCCGTGCCATATTGTAGCGCATCTCTAGATCGGCGAGTTCTGCCATCGCAGCTTTACGCGCGTCAAAGTCGGTGAGGGTCGGATAGGAAGCACGGGCGGCGTCGAGCTGTTTCTTGAGGGTGAATTCTTCGGGCACTGCCCCCGCTTCGGCCATCAAACGCACCCCGGCCGCCATGCCGGGATCGACCAGTTCCTCGCCTCGGCGATCCGGCAGCGGTTTTCCTTCGCCTTCAAGGTTCGACAGCTGCCCGGAGTGGACAGCCTTTTGCATCTGACGTTCGATGAGGTCTCGAAAGGCGCGTATCATGGGAGGGAGCCTAGCACGCGCGAAGGGGCGCGCCTAGGCGGCCAGAGAGGAGCCGATGAAATGCTTCAGCGCCTCATGCGGCAGGCGTTTCTCGCGGGTGCGTCCGGCCAGACGGACCGTGTCAAAGAGCACGGTGAGGGTCATATCGGTGAAAGAGAGGCTCCAATACCGCGCATCCATCGCGGCCCAGCGCGCCGCTTTTTCGCTGCCGCAGATCTCGGTGATGTTCCAGGCGGAGACGGGGTAGGGCGAGTCTGACAACTCGTCCACATTCATCGGGTCGACCCGGAAATCCAGCACATCGTCGAACTCGAGAATGGCGAGACCACCGCCAGCGATGGGCGCGACCTCATAACACAAGAGCAGCTTGTCCCCGTCGAAAAAGACGGCGGGAACCTCGTCGGTTCCAATGACCGGGAACTCTTCCCGGGGCTCTTTGCCTGTTTCTGGCATATAGGTCTCCAGCAGCCATTCTAAGCCGCGCTTGGGTCGTGTCTTCGACTCAGGACAATAGGGTAAACCGCCTTCTAAATTGCTAACGCAAAAGGCGCGCCCCAAGGGGACGCGCCTCAAAATTGGTCATGCACTGGCTGGTTTAGACCAGACGAGAGGTCTCTTTCGCGGCGCGCACGAAGTCTTTGAACAGCGGATGCGGCTCAAAGGGTTTCGACTTCAGCTCCGGGTGGAACTGGACACCGATGAACCACGGGTGATCGGTCCATTCCACGATTTCCGGCAGACGGCCATCGGGGCTCATGCCAGTGAACTTCAGGCCGCATTTCTCGAGCTGTTCACGATACTTGATGTCCACCTCATAGCGGTGACGGTGGCGCTCTTCGATCGAGGTGGTTTCGTAGACGTCAGCCACTTTGGACCCTTCGGTCAGGGTCGCGTCATAGGCGCCCAAACGCATGGTGCCGCCCTTGTCGTCATCGGCCTTGCGGCTGACGGTGTGGTTGCCCTGCACCCATTCCTTGAGGTGGTACACAACCGGTTCAAACCGTTTTTTGCCCGCCTCATGGTCGAACTCTTCCGAGCCCGCTTCGGCAATGCCGGCCACGTTGCGCGCGGCCTCAATGACGGCCATTTGCATGCCGAGACAGATGCCGAGGTAGGGAACCTTGTGCTTGCGAGCATATTCCGCCGCTTTGATCTTGCCCTCGGTGCCGCGCTCGCCAAAGCCGCCGGGCACCAGGATCGCATGGAAGCCCTGCAGGTGCGGGGTAGCGTCTTCTTTGTCGAAGAGCTCCGCGTCGACCCATTCGATGCGCACCTTCACGCGGTTGGCCATGCCACCATGGGTGAGCGCTTCGGCGATCGACTTATAGGCGTCTTCCAGCTGGGTGTATTTGCCGACGATGGCCACTTTGACTTCGCCTTCGGGATTGTAAATCCGGTCGGCCACGTCTTCCCAGGTTTCCAGGTTCGGACGTGGTGCAGGGGCGATTCCAAAGGCGTCGAGCACAGCTTGGTCGAGACCTTCGCGGTGATAGGCCAGCGGCGCCTCGTAGATGGATTTCAGATCCTGTGCAGCGATCACGCTATCGGCGCGCACGTTGCAGAACAGCGCCAGCTTTTCGCGTTCCTTCACAGGGATCGGACCCTCGGAGCGGCAGACCAGAATATCCGGCGCCAGACCGATAGAGCGCAGCTCCTTCACCGAGTGCTGGGTCGGCTTGGTCTTCAGCTCGCCGCTCGCCTTGATGTAAGGCAACAGAGTCAGGTGCATGAAGATACACTGACCGCGCGGCTTGTCCTGAGCAAACTGGCGGATCGCTTCAAAGAAGGGCAGGCCTTCGATGTCGCCGACGGTGCCGCCAATCTCGCAGAGCATGAAATCCACCTCATCTTCGCCAATCGAGATGAAGTCTTTGATTTCATTGGTGACGTGCGGGATGACCTGAATGGTCTTGCCGAGGTAGTCGCCGCGGCGCTCCTTTTCCAGCACGTTGGTGTAGATGCGCCCCGAGGAGATCGAGTCGGTCTTGCGCGCGGGGACGCCAGTGAAGCGCTCGTAGTGGCCAAGGTCGAGATCGGTCTCGGCGCCATCGTCGGTCACAAAGACCTCGCCGTGTTCAAACGGGCTCATCGTGCCCGGATCGACGTTCAGATAGGGATCGAGTTTGCGCAGACGGACCGAGTAGCCCCGTGCCTGAAGAAGCGCACCCAGCGCGGCAGAGGCCAGTCCCTTGCCCAGAGAAGAGACGACACCGCCTGTGATAAAGATGAAACGCGCCATGTTTTCGGCTGCCCCCGTGAGATCGTGTCAGGTCAAATCGGTTCGGTATGACCCGGAATTCCGGATCGATTTGCTGCCCGGCGGATGATTTGGAATCACTCCAAAAACCGCAGCACCACGGGACTTCACAACTAGCAGATTCGCATAGCATGCGCAAGGGAACCGCAAGATGCTGTTACGGTTCCCGTTAGTTTATCTAAGTTTTGTGGCTTAGTCGGCGCTTGGCACCAGCGGCGCGTTGTCACCTGCGCTCGGCGGCAGCAGATCGCTACCCAGAGGCGAGGTCGGCGCGGCGGGCGTGCCCTCTTCGGACGGAGCGGCCAGACGGTCGGTGATCGAGGAGCCACCCGCTTTTTCAGCGGCGATGATCGTCAGGGTGATGGAGGTCGCGATGAAAGCAATCGCCAGAACCCAGGTGATTTTGCTCAAGGCGGTCGCAACGCCACGGCCGGTCATTGCACCGGCACCGCCGCCGCCACCCATGCCAAGGCCGCCGCCCTCGGACCGTTGCAGAAGAACAACGGCAATAAGGCCGAGCGCCAGAAGAAGATGGATGATGAGAACGACGTTTTCCATGGGACCCTGCGGCTGTTGGCTGAGTATCGGGCGGTTCATAGGGAAGATTGCCGGTCGGGGCAAGGGCCGAGTTCCGTTGTGTCGCGCGGACATGTCGCGCCGTCCCTTGGTCTGGGTGCTGGACACAGCGCGAGAGGGCGGGCAATCATGCGCCCATGCCACACGATAGCTCGCACGACAGTTCAGACCCGCACGATCATCCGCACTCGCATCTGCCGTCCGATCCGGCCCTGCGGGTAAAGGCGCTCGAGACCATTTTGACGCAAAAGGGTTTGATCGATCCGGCCGCGCTTGATGCCATCATCGACACATATGAAACGAAAATCGGTCCTCAGAATGGCGCATCTGTCGTCGCGCGCGCCTGGAGCGATCCAAGCTTTCGCGCCGCCTTGCTGGAAGATGCCGACCCGGTTTTGGCGCAATTGCATCTGAATGGGCGGCAGGGCGAGCATGTGGTGGTGGTGGAGAACACGCCAGAGCGTCACAATATGGTCGTGTGCACCCTGTGCAGTTGCTACCCGTGGCCGCTGCTCGGGATTCCGCCGGGGTGGTATAAATCCGATGCCTACCGCGCCCGCGCGGTGCGTGAACCGCGCAAGGTTCTGGCGGAATTCGGCGTCACCCTGCCGTCTGAAACAGCCGTGCGCGTGTGGGATTCGACGGCCGAGGTGCGCTATCTCGTGCTGCCAATGCGGCCCGAAGGCACCGATGGCTGGAGCGTCGAGCAGCTTCAGCGGCTCGTCAGCCGCGATTCGATGATCGGCACCGCCTTGGCGCGCCGCCCCGAAGACCTGACGAAGAGCGAGGCACCGACGTGAGTCGTGTTCATGACATGGGCGGGCGTCACGGGTATGGCTCCATTGCGCCCGAGGCCGAAGACGCGCCGATTTTTTCGCAAGAGTGGCATGCGAGGGCGCTTGCGGTGACCTTGGCCTGCGGCGCGCTTGGCCAATGGAACATCGATACATCCCGCCACGCGCGGGAATGTCTGAGCCCGGCGGATTACG
Source organism: Epibacterium sp. (assembly GCA_048263945.1). Lineage (GTDB taxonomy): Bacteria > Pseudomonadota > Alphaproteobacteria > Rhodobacterales > Rhodobacteraceae > Epibacterium. Next base: position 492,754 of record JBLXDQ010000002.1, read on the forward strand.
CGAGCTTTTCCTATTACGAAAAGTGGATGGCCGCGCTTGCCGATCTCTTGGTCGCCAAAGGGGTGCTGTCACGCGAGGATCTGAAGTTCCCGCCTACCGAGACCGCCGCAGCCGAGGTGCATCATCTGGCGGACCGGCGGCTGAAACCAGAGGCGGTTGCGGGCGTTCTTGCAGCGGGTGGCCCAGCCAATCGAGACAGTACTGTCGCGCCCTTTTTCCATCCCGGCGACAAGGTGCGCACCCGTCGCCCGGCCAATCAAATGGTTGCAGGCGGCCATACGCGATTGCCGACTTATGCCGGGCTGGCGGAGGGGCGTATCCTGCGCCTTCACGGCAGCCATGTCCTGCCTGACAGCAATGCACATGGGATGGGCGAGGCGCCAGAGCCGCTTTATGCAGTGGCCTTTGAGGCGCGCGCGCTATGGTCTCATGCGGAGCATCCGCGCGACGAGGTGGTTCTTGATCTCTGGCAAAGCTACCTGGAGCCTGTGTGATCTCTATGCCCGCTACAGATCGTCCCGAGCCTGTCTTTGAAGCGCCCTGGCATGCGCAGGCCTTTGCCCTGGCCGTCCATTTGAACGAAGCGGGTTTTTTCACATGGCCAGACTGGGTGGCGCGGTTCTCTGCAGGACTGAAAGCGGCCGGGTTGTCGCGGGAGCTGAACGGCGGAGACGACTACTTCACCGTCTGGCTTGCCACCTTAGAGGGGCTGATGCGGGATCAAGGGCATGCGGGGGCAGAGGAGCTCGCTGCCATGAAAGACGCCTGGGCACGGGCCTATCTGGCCACGCCACATGGTGCTCCGGTTCATCTCGCGGCTGGCGAGACCTGAAGCGCGCTCTGTCCCTGAGGGGCCTGCGGGGGGTACTGGACAGCTCTGTAACAGTCCTGCGACGAGATTCCGGTTTCCACGCCCGCTCTGCCTCGCTATACGGGGCGTCGGATTCAACCAGCATACAAAGGACCTGAGATGGCCAATGTCGTGGTAGTCGGCGCCCAGTGGGGCGATGAGGGTAAAGGCAAGATCGTTGATTGGCTCAGCGAGCGCGCCGATGTGATCGCGCGGTTTCAGGGCGGTCACAATGCGGGCCACACTCTGGTCGTCGACGGTAAGGTCTATAAGCTGCATGCGCTGCCTTCGGGCGTGGTGCGCGGTGGCAAGCTCTCTGTCATTGGCAACGGTGTTGTTCTGGACCCGTGGCACCTGGTGAAAGAGATCGAGACCGTCCGCGCTCAGGGCGTCGAGATCACTCCTGAAACGCTGATGATCGCGGAAAACACGCCGCTGATCCTGCCGTTCCACGGGGAATTGGACCGCGCGCGCGAAGAAGCGGCCTCTAAAGGCACCAAGATCGGCACCACCGGTCGTGGCATCGGCCCGGCCTATGAGGACAAAGTGGGCCGCCGCGCCATCCGCGTTGCCGACCTCGCGGATGAGGCAACTCTGGAACAGCGCGTGGATCGTGCGCTTCAGCACCATGACCCGCTGCGCAAAGGTCTCGGCGTAGAGCCGATCGACCGCGATGCGCTGATCGCCCAGTTGAAAGAGATTGCAGGTCAGATTCTGCCGTTCTCCGCTCCGGTCTGGAAAGTGATGAACGAGAAGCGCAAATCCGGCAAACGCATCCTGTTTGAAGGCGCGCAGGGCGCTCTGTTGGACATCGACTTCGGCACCTATCCCTTTGTGACCTCCTCCAACGTGATCGCAGGGCAGGCGGCAACAGGCGTCGGCATCGGCCCGAATGCTATCGATTACGTGCTTGGTATCGTCAAAGCCTATACCACCCGCGTGGGCGAAGGTCCGTTCCCGACCGAGCTGTTGGGTCCGGATGGTGAACCCGATGAGGACGGCGATCGTCTTGGCACCCGGGGCCATGAGTTTGGCACCACCACCGGCCGCAAACGCCGCTGTGGCTGGTTTGATGCCTGCCTCGTCCGCCAGACCTGCGCGACCTCCGGCATCACCGGGATTTCGCTGACCAAGCTCGACGTGCTCGACGGGTTTGAAACGCTGAGGATCTGCGTCGGCTACGAGCTCGACGGCGAGCGTCTGGACTATCTGCCCTTCGCGGCAGAACAGCAGGCCCGCTGCAAGCCGATCTATGAGGAAATGGAAGGCTGGTCGGAATCGACCGAGGGCGCGCGCTCTTGGGCGGATCTGCCCGCCAATGCGATCAAATACGTCCGTCGCGTGGAAGAGCTGATCGACTGCCCGGTCGCGCTTCTGTCCACCAGCCCGGAGCGGGAAGACACGATCCTCGTGACCGACCCGTTTGCTGACTGATGGCCAAGGACGGCCTCAGCTATCGCGCGCGCCGGTTTTGGTCGCTGATGATCCTGCTTGTGGGAATGCCGCTGTATATCGTTCTGGCGGTGACGATCATGAGCCTGATGGTCGGCCGAATCCCCGCCTGGGTTGAGGTTCCGATCTATATCTTCCTTGGGGTCGCTTGGGTTCTGCCGTTCAAATTCGTCTTTAAGGGCGTCGGCAAAGAAGACCCCGAAGCGCTCCACGACGAACACCCGCAGTAATCGGCAGTCCAAGCGGATCGCCCCTGCGAAGGGTTAGGCTCTAGGTCGGGCGGGGCACTCCCGCCCATCCGACAGGCCTCTTCTTTGAAGAGCCCCGACGTCTCGTTAGGCCCGGCAGCGCCGCGCCCCCGCAGGGTGCGCGGCGCTGGGGGCGTTGGGCTCTGCCCCAAGCGAGACCGCTCCCGCTG